>NZ_CKYA01000003.1 GCF_001113365.1 Streptococcus pneumoniae
CTGGCAATGTCTTACCTGGTGTCCCACTTTCAAATTTGTAGGTTACACCGTATTTATTAGCCACGAATACCCATGTTCCTACAAACTCTACATCTGCTTTATTTACTTGTTTATTTTCTGCATCGTATTTTTTAAATACCCATTTCCCATCATTTTCTGTATCAACATACTCTGTTTTTGTTGGTTGAATTGTTGTTACATTTGATTTATCTACATAACGGTTTTGGTCTGTTGGTTTATAGCCTTCTATTGCTGCTGGCAATGTCTTACCTGGTGTCCCACTTTCAAATCTGTAGGTTACACCGTATTTATTAGCTTCGAATACCCATGTTCCTATAAACTCTACATCTGCTTTATTTACTTGTTTATTTTCTGCATCGTATTTTTTAAATACCCATTTTCCATCGTTTTCTGCATCTACGTACTCTGTTTTTGTTGGTTGAATTGTTGTTACATTTGATTTATCTACATAACGGTTTTGGTCTGTTGGTTTATAGTTTTCGATTGCTGCTGGCAATGTCTTACCTGGTGTCCCACTTTCAAATTTGTAGGTTACACCGTATTTATTAGCCACGAATTCCCATGTTCCTATAAATTCTACATCTGCTTTATTTACTGCTTTACTTTCTGCATCGTATTTTTTAAATACCCATTTTCCATCATTTTCTGTATCAACATACTCTGTTTTTGTTGGCTGAATTGTTGTTACATTTGATTTATCTACATAACGGTTTTGGTCTATTGGTTTATAGTTTTCGATTGCTGCTGGTAATGTCTTACCTGGTGTCCCACTTTCAAATTTGTAGGTTACACCGTATTTATTAGCCACGAATACCCATGTTCCTATAAACTCTACATCTGCTTTATTTACCTGTTTATTTTCAGCATCGTAACTCTTGAATACCCATTTACCATCCTCTGCTTCAACTTTGTACTCTGTTGTAGTTGGTTTAATCGCAGTTACATTAGCTGTATTTTCATACGTTTTTGGGTCTTTTGGTTTATATCCTTCTATTTCTGTTGGCAGATCTTTTCCTACTGTTCCACTTATGAACTTATATGTTGCTTTATAAGGATGAACATAACCTAGTTCTAAAATATTAGCATCTATTTTCTTAATAGGTAAATTGTCAGACAAATCAAAACCAAAGAAACCAAGCCCTACTCGACCGGCACTAGGGTGAACATTTCCATCAACATAACCTGTTACTTTTAGAACTGTTTCACCATTTGTATCTGCTAACTTTTTGGCTTTATCTTGTGCAATACGAACAACCATCTGATTGATTTCTTCATCACTCTTATCAGGAAATAGAGTTTTAAGTTCTTTTGATGAAAGAGTTTTAAGTGTCATATTACGCATAATAGTTTCGGCAATAGATTTTCCTTCATCTGGTTTTATAACATTTTCAGCGATACGCTCATTACGTTTATCACGTTCACTTTCTGGCCTATTACTATCCTTTTCGTTTAAAGATCTAAGGATCATCCTAAATGTTATATTATTGTAGCCTTTAGTTTCAACACCAAATGTAACTTTAGGATCTGTATTACTAACTAATGAATTAAAGCTATCTTTTGTATTTCCTAAATTTGTTCCATCTTTTGAATAAACATTTAGAATTTCTTTTGTTCCATCTTTCTTAATTCCTATAGCATATAAGGGTCTCCACGAATAACCATTAAACTCCGCATATAGTTTTTCCGGAAGAACTAAATCTTTGTCTAAATTCACATTCAAGTCTACATATGTGTAGGTTTTTTTCTTTTCATCTATTTCAAATTTATTATTTTTGTATGAGTTTGATAAAACAGGTCCCTGTCCTCTTGCATCAGGATTTCTGTAAACAGTCATCGCTGTACTATTATCCATTTCAAACTCAGCTTTTAGAACCACTTCATTCACTTTTGTAGTATCATTATTTTCCGGGTTATACTTATCAATGATACGACGTGTATTTTTTTCATCTTCTACATCTTCTGTTGCTTTGCTTAACTTAGTATTCGGTAATACATCTTCCGATTCAACTTTCGTATCAATTTTAACCTTGTTAGCATTAATGGTGAATCTTTTTAAGCCTTTTAAGAGAATCATTCCCCTTCTAAAATCATTACCTGTTGGGACAGGCTCTTCATTCTTGGTAAAGCTTGTGTAAACACCATATAACTTTGAATCTGGTTTTAAACCTTTTGGAAAGGCTGTTGCTAATGTATCTTCTGGTGAAAATAGTCTAGCTCCGTTCTTTTCATCAATTTTCCCATCTACTGAAGGTTTGTCAGACCAACCAAGGAAAGTGTTGGCAGTACTAGAAGAAAATGCTGGTTTTCCTAACTTATCTTCCCCCGTCTTATATTCCCTAGGTGTATCTTTTCTGATAGTAGGATCATTTGCGTTTACATCCCACTGTTTCATAAGTGTTACCTTACCAGCATAGTTAGGTTTTTCCTCATTATTTCTTGCTCCATCGTTATCCTCTGGCTTAATATCTGTTGGTACAGCTCTATCACTACCTAGCGTTGTACTAGGCACATCATTTCCATTTCTTACTTCCGCTGCACGAGGGACTCCTTGAAGAGAGTTTCCAACATTACTATCAGTAGATGCAGCTGTATTTGTATCTGTATCTATATTTGTATTTTCTATTTCTGTGTCACCAGTATTAGCACCAGAAGTGCCTAGTGTGCTTGTTGTACTTGCTGAACCTGGTGTACTTGGTGGGGCTGGTGTGCCTGATACTGGTTCGCCTGATACTGGTCCATCCGCTTGAACAGTCGCCACACCAGTTGCAAAAAATAATACCGAAGCTACTGCCACACTAGCTACTCCCAGATGATGCTTTCTAATAGAATAGCGTAAAACTTTTTTCCCGTTTTCTTCACATTTTCTTGACTTAAAGTTCATTTTCAACCTCATTTCTTTTTTACAAATGGGTACTTATACCCCCCCCCTTAAATATTTAAGTATTTAAAGAAGGTTCGATTTTTAAGCCTAAAATTGTAATTGTTATGGTGCTTTCAAAAAAACACTTGATATTACACTAACATTATATACCTTTTTCTAAAACATGTCATGTAAAACTGGGCAAAAACTCAATTTTGTTAAAAATAAGTAAATAAGTAAATCTTTCCATAATAAACCGCATATTATCAAGGTTTTGCCACCTGATAATATGCGGTTTTCTGATTTTAAAAACTTTTTATCCAGTATCACTTCGTGAAGCTGCACTCTTACTTAAAATTTATCTCAAATTACAAAATACTACCATTACTTACTGAACCCATTCACCATTATAGTTGACAGAATAGCCATCTACGGTCGTATTCACTGCCAAGGCACCTGAGCTATAAGCGTAGTACCATTTACTACCGACCTGGAACCAACCAGTTGCCATTGCTCCTGATGAACGGAGATAGTACCACTTGTTACCAAAATATTGCCAGCCCGTTTTCATATCACCATTTGGCTGGTCTAAATAATACCAAGTTGAGCCGTCTTGATACCAACCAGTTGCCATGGCTCCTGAGGAACGGAGGTAGTACCACTTATTACCAAGGTATTTCCAACCTGTTTGCATAATGCCAGTTGCTGGATCTAGATAGTACCATGGAGCCGCTTTAAGCTTCTCTTCATCATAGGTTAGAGGATAATCCTTGATCCAACCACGTGCTATCTCCCCAACAGGCAATCTGTTGATGCGAGAATCAAAGCCACCATCCTTCAGTAAATAATACCAGTGCCCCTCATCATAAACCCAACCGGTTTTTAAGGTGTGATAATTTCTTTGGTCTTCAAAATAGTAGACTCGTTTCTCTGCTGGACTATCATATTGTTCCCCATGATGTTTGTTGGTATTTGTAGCAGTTTTTGCTTCTAAAACTTGCTTACCAACAAATTCTTGTAGTACCCCATCTTGACCAAAGTAAAACCAATCTGGTCTAAAAGCAATATCTTGCCTTAGAGAAGAACCAATCGTAACCCCTTCGTGTGGAGCAGGTATATATTGCCAGCCGACAACCATCTCTCCAGATAAAGAATCAAAATAATAGTACTTACCATCAATCACTCGCCAGTAGGTTTCTTTGAGTTCCCCCTTCTTGTAGTAGGTTCTACCATTTTCTTGGACAAATTGCCATCCTTCCGAATCAGCATCATCCGCCAATACTGTACTTGTCGCTAGCAAACCAAAGAAAAAGACTGCTAATGCGATTGGCATCAATTTTTTTATTGTTTTCATTAGACCTATCCTCCATTAACTGATTGTAGCAAAGATCCGACTGCATGTCAATATACAAAAACTCCTCAAAAAAAGCAGTTGCACAACTGCAACTGCTTTTCTATTCTTGCATGGTGTAACCGACACCACGAACGGTTTTAATATAGCTTTTCTGACCTTTTACATCAAGCTTGCTACGTAGATAACGGATATAGACATCCACGATATTTGTTTCGGTCGCACTTTCATACTTCCAGACGCTTTCCAACAACTGCTCACGAGTCAGAACTTTCTTGCTCCCCATAAGAGTAGCCAAAAGGTCATACTCACGGCGCGTCAGAGCAATCATTTCCTCGCCACGATAAACGGTATGATGTTCTACATCCATACGCAGATTGCGGTAAGATGTTGGAACCTTCATCTGACTACAGTGTTGGTCGATGAAGTCCCGACCTCGGAAAATCGCTGAAATACGAGCCACCAGATTCTCAATAATAACTGGCTTATAGATGTAAGAAACGGCAAAGCGTTGGATTATCTCAATCTGATCTTGCAATTCTTCACGATGGTCCAAGACCATGATGACTGAGGCTGGCTTAGTCCGACTCAGCTTGTCTGCAAAATCCTGGGCTGTCATATCCCCAAGTTGAGCATTCAATAAAATCAAGTCATAGTCTGTCTGAAGAGCCATGGAGAGGGCTTTCTGCCCCTCCTCAACCTGATCAACTCGGTATTGCTCTTTTTGGAGTTCCAAACTTAAAAAATGAGCTAGATTTCGTTCTTTCTCAAGTAATAAAATCCGTTTCCCCATGGCAGACCTACTTATTTTTCGTCATACCAAGAGTAGTGGAATGTTCCTTCTTTGTCTTTACGTTGGTAAGTGTGGGCACCAAAGTAGTCACGTTGCGCTTGGATCAAGTTAGCTGGAAGGTCAGCTGAACGGTAGCTATCAAAGTAAGTAATAGCTGCTGAGAAAGTTGGCACTGGTACACCAGCTTGAACCGCAAGAGCTACGATATCACGCACTGCTTGTTGGTACTTAGCAGTAACATCCAAGAAGTACTCATCCAAAAGAAGGTTAGCAAGGTCTGCATCACGGTTGTAAGCATCTGTAATCTTTTGCAAGAAACGAGAACGGATGATACAGCCATCACGCCAGATAGATGCGATGTCTGCAAATGGCAAGTTCCAGTTGTTTTCTTTAGAAGCTACACGCAATTGAGCAAAACCTTGTGCGTATGAAATGATTTTTGAGAAGTAAAGGGCTTGACGGATTTTTTCAATCAATTCAGCCTTGTCTCCTTCAAATTTGAAGGCAGCTGGTTTTGGAAGCACCTTGCTAGCATGCACACGTTCTTCTTTGTAAGTTGAAATGTAGCGAGCAAATACTGACTCAGTGATGAGTGACAATGGTACACCAAGGTCAAGTGATGATTGGCTAGTCCATTTACCAGTTCCCTTGTTACCTGCGGCATCAAGGATGTAGTCTACGATTGGCCCATCTTGACCTTCATCGTCTTTACGGCTCAAGATATCAGCTGTGATTTCGATCAAGTAGCTGTCCAATTCACCCTTGTTCCACTCAGTAAAGATTTCAGCCATATCTTCTGCTGAAAGACCTAGCAAGTGTTGCATCAAGTCATAACTTTCTGCAATCAATTGCATGTCACCATACTCAATACCGTTGTGAACCATTTTCACATAGTGACCAGCTCCATCAGGACCGATGTAAGTCACACATGGTTTTCCATCTTCTGGTGCTTTAGCTGAGATTTCTTCAAGAACATCCGCAACCAATTCGTAGGCCTCTTTTTGTCCACCAGGCATGATAGAAGGACCTTCAAGGGCACCTTTTTCACCACCAGAAACACCAGTACCGATAAAGTTGATACCTGAGTTTGCCAATTCTTCATTACGACGGATGGTATCTTTGTAGAAAGTGTTCCCTCCGTCGATCAAGATATCACCCTTGTCAAGGTGTGGAAGAAGGGCTTGGATAGTAGCATCTGTTCCAGGTCCAGCTTGAACCATGAGCATGATGCGACGAGGTTTTTCGATTGAGTTTACAAAACTTTCAACGTCATAGCTTGGTACAAAGTTCTTTTCAGGATGGCAAGCAATTACATCTTCCGTTTTTTCTTTACTACGGTTGTAAATAGCAACTGTGTAACCACGAGATTCAATATTAAGGGCAAGGTTACGGCCCATTACGGCCATACCTACGACACCAAAGTTAGCTTTTGTCATTTGACACTCCTCTTGTTTGATTTGTTTTATTTTATCATTTTTACTTTTGAAAAGAAAGAATTTTGTAACGACTGCTTAGTAGTCCAAGTCATCCGCATGACCAGCGCCATTTCCGACAAAGTAGCCTGTCTTACAGTTAAGGGTAAAGAGATAGGTCCCATCTGGCTTATAGAGGTTGTAATAACCATTGCCGTTAACGATATTGACACGTTCAAGGATATATTGGTCTCCAGTGATATAGCCACGCGAACGTGAAGTCGCTAAAATTTGCTCTAAGACACCATCCGCGAAATCCCAGGCAGAGTTGTTACTATCATCAATAGCAGACTGGTTATAGGCAACACGACTGGCACTTCTTTGAACAGCAACCCCTGCACTTGATACGCCCATATTGACTTCGCTACGAGAACTTCTAGTCTCATTTGAGGCAGCATTTGAGCTACTTGGGCTTGTCTCACTAGTCGTATTTGAGCTTGTTTGACTAGAGCTTGAGCTACTAGTTTGACTTGAACTTGAGCTCGAAGTACTTGTTTGCTGGCTCTTACCAAGGCTGATAGCCTTATCTAGCACTTTATCAAGCTCCGTATTTCCAGTTTTAATATCTGTAAATTTAGCATCCGATTTGGCTTTGGCATTGGTATCCAAGACACCATCCACAATAGCTGGTTTTTCAAATTGTGCATTGACATCTTGAATGGCCTTGATTTGCGTTGCTAGACTATCATATTTAGATTTGGCAAGCGTATATTCACGACTCCCTTCCAGCTTATCAAGTAAGGTCTTGAGTTGACTTAGTTTATCAAACTGGCTATTTTTCAAAGCCGTTTTATTGCTGTCTGTGTAGAAGGCGTCATAAAGTGTATTAAAATCATCCACATCTGATTGATTGGCTGTAGTTGATTGAGAAGTTTCAATTTCCTTGGTCGAGCGATTCACTTGACTGTAGACATAATAAGCACTGACACAGATAATTACTGATACAAGCGCCAAAGCGGTTAAAACAAAGCCTTTTTTGCTTTTCTTTTCTGAGCCTTCTTGTTCCAGACGAGAAAGGTTTTGCTCCTCTTCCACTTCTTCAGTCATTTCTGTTGGATTTTCATCCTCTAGCAATAGAGGATCCAATCCTTGCTCCTCATCGTCCAGAGGCAAGGGTGGTAAGATGTCTTCAGAAGATGGAACTTCCTCCGAAGAAGCTTCTGACTCTTCTACAGCCTCACGCACTTCTTGGATTAAATCATCCAGACTCTGAGTTTCAACTAACTCCTCTTTTTTGTATTGACGAGTCGCAAACTTATCCGCCTCAATTTCATCTCTGTGTTGCTTAACATACTTGTCCAAAATGGAATCCTCAGGCAAGACTCCTGCTTCCACTTCTTCATTTTTACGAATAGCTTGACCAACTGTTAGCTCTTTTGCTTCATCAAAATCAAATTGCGGTTCTTGACCTTCTTTTTTATGACGATTTCGTCTTTTCTTACTCATGAGTATCCCTTTCTATTTTACCTCTTGCCGTTTGACACGCTGACCAAAATATTGATACAGATCCACTTTCAAAGTTCCGTTGTATAACTTACGCTTCTTATCCGCTTGGCTACCATACTTGCTTTCAAAAGCTTCATCACTAGTCAGGATAAATTTACTCCAAGTTTTCAGTGGTGCAAATACTTGACCCATCTCAGCATAGAGCTTGGTCACCCCTGCATCATCTGATAAACGCTCCCCGTAAGGCGGATTGGAAATAATCACACCATTGATTTTATCGGAACGTAAATCCTGCACGCGCATCTGCTTAAAGGTAATATCCCCTGCAACTCCCGCTGCCTGAGCATTGGCCTTAGCAATTTCCACCATGCGAGCATCAATATCACAGCCCATGATATCCAGTTCCAGCTCACGATCCACTTTTTTAGCTGCTTCTGTACGCACTTCCTGAATCAAGCGATCGCTGACCCAGTTCCACTCCTCAAAGGCAAAAGAGCGACGAAGTCCTGGTGCCATCTTTCGAGCAATCATGACTGCCTCGATACAGAAAGTCCCCGAACCACAGGTCGGATCAATCAAAGGCTTGTCTGGATACCAGTTAGAAAGTTGCAAAATGGCTGCTGCCATGTTTTCCTTGATAGGAGCGCCACCTTTTTCGGTACGATAACCACGTTTAAAGAGGCTAGACCCTGTGGTATCAATCATGACAGTTGCCACATCTTTGAGAATAGAGACCTCAATCTTAAACTCTGGGCCATTCTCCATCAGAGGAACCCCTTCTGGGCGGGCATAGTGTTTCTGCAATTTCTTGACAACAGCTTTCTTAGAAATAGCCTGAACACTGGGTTCATTGTGAAGTTTAGATTTAACACATTTGGCTTTTGAAATCGGGAACCGAGCTCCGAGTGGTAAATAATTTTCCCAATCTAAGGCGAAAACTCCCTGAAACAGCTCTTCAAAAGTCTTAGCTGGGAAGGTTCCTACGATAATTTTGATACGATCTGCTGCCCGAAGCCAAAGGTTGGTTTCGATAATAGCTCTCACGTCTCCTTGAAAACGAACACGCCCATTTTCAACCTGACAATCGTAGCCCAGCTCTCGTACTTCTCGTCCTACAACAGCTTCAAGCCCTGCTGCCACAGTTGCAATTAAATTAAATTCTTTTTTCATGTTACAGTCTTGCAAGACCTTTCTATATGTCCACTTTAAAAAATGAGGTTGAGAAAATTTCTCAGCCCCAACCTATATGCAATTTTCTATAAGCCATGTTTTGTTCCAGAAGTGACTAGGACCACTTCCTTCGATAATCATCTGTCTACCACTAACAGCTCTAGCTGATAGCAGTCAGAATACTACGTTCGTTTCCGCGTACTCCATGCCCCGACCAAAATTTGGGTTGCTAGCTTGAGGGGTTTACCGCGTTCCACTCTCTCTGTTTCCAGAAAGACTCCGTCACTGTGGCACTTTCAAGCCTACTCTGACCTATCCAAGGACTTAGCCATTTCAACTGCCGTAACGATTTCTCGTCCCTAGGCTTATGGTTTCGCCTAGCACAAACACTACAGGCATCACAGCCTGTGCTAGCATGGACTTTCCTCATGAGAAGCAATTCTCCTCACGCGATTATCCAAAAATTGCATGTAACAAGACCTGAATTACAAATCAGTATTGTCTAAAATTTGTTTACCGAATACTTCTTTTTCAAGACGATTCAAGCGTTTCAAAATATCAAAATTCGTCATAGAAGATGAAGCAGCCACATCAATTGGATCTGGGTGACTAGGACTTGGAGCCGAACTCACTTGCGGTTTACGGGCTAATTCTTCCTTCAAATCTGCAATCTCCTGACGAAGTGACTTGACCAAGGCAGCATAGGTTTCATAGTCCTTGATGACATCGTCTAAAAACTCATCAACTTCTACCTTGCTATACCCACGGACTTCACGTCCAAACTCTTGTTCAAAAATATCTTTCGCTGAAAAAATAATACTTGCCATGTCTCTCTCCATTCTCGCTTGCTAGTATTATTATATAAAAAAAGGCAAACAAAAATCAAGGTCAAAGCTTCAATTTTCGGAAAAATTTTCAGCAAGTTCATTTAATTGATCAAATGTTAATCTCTTTATAAAATAGTCCTCTTGATTTTTCATCTTTTGGTAAAAATAAGCTAATTTCGTTTCATTTTCTTCATCATAAAAAAGATAGGAACTAGTCGTATTTTCCAGTAAAAACTGCTGGTAATCTCTTAACTGCCCCTTGTGTTCATAGCGAGGATAGGCATATTTGACAAAGTCTACCTGCTTAAAGCGGCTCAGTTTCATCTGATTGCCTTCATTCCAATTTTCCCCATGGGTTTCAAAAGCAAAAATGGTAGCCAACTGGAAACCGTACTCGGTTTTCATCTCCTGAGCAACCTCTAAAACCCAATATTCAAAACCCAAACTTCCTGTAAACACAAGCCAAGACACCCCATCTGCTGCCATAGCCTCTAAATCTTTACGTATCGCTTTTTTAATCAGTTTAAGACGAGGATCCTTATCAGAAAATAAACCCAAATCAAAAGCAGAATAGCCTAAAACCAAAGCTGTAGCCATTTTTAACCCTTTCTGTGCAAATTTATGGTATAATAGAGTGATGTTATTGTACCAATAAGGAGAATTATGGTCAACTATCCACATAAACTTTCATCACAAAAAAGACAACCATCTCTTTCTCAACCCAAAAATTTCGCAAATCGAGGAATGTCTTTTGAAAAGATGATCAATGCTACCAACGACTACTATTTGTCTCAGGGCTTGGCTGTTATACACAAGAAACCAACTCCTATTCAAATTGTACGTGTGGACTATCCACAACGAAGTCGTGCCAAGATTGTTGAAGCCTATTTTCGACAAGCTTCAACGACGGACTATTCTGGCGTTTATAATGGATATTACATCGACTTTGAAGCCAAGGAAACAAAACAAAAACGTGCGATTCCGATGAAAAATTTTCATCCACATCAGATTCAGCATATGGAACAAGTCCTTGCCCAACAAGGAATCTGCTTTGTCCTTCTTCACTTTTCTTCTCAGCAAGAAACCTACTTATTGCCGGCATTCGATTTGATTCGCTTCTATCATCAAGATAAGGGACAAAAATCAATGCCACTTGGATATATTCGAGAATATGGATATGAAATCAAGGCTGGTGCCTTCCCTCAAATTCCTTATCTCAATGTTATCAAAGAACATTTATTAGGTGGTAAAACAAGATGAACAAACCAACGATTCTGCGCCTAATCAAGTATCTGAGCATTAGCTTCTTAAGCTTGGTTATCGCATCCATTGTCTTAGGCGGAGGAGTTTTTTTCTACTACGTTAGCAAGGCTCCTAGCCTATCCGAGAGTAAACTAGTTGCAACAACTTCTAGTAAAATCTACGACAATAAAAATCAACTCATTGCTGACTTGGGTTCTGAACGCCGCGTCAATGCCCAAGCTAATGATATTCCCACAGATTTGGTTAAGGCAATCGTTTCTATCGAAGACCATCGCTTCTTCGACCACAGGGGGATTGATACCATCCGTATCCTGGGAGCTTTCTTGCGCAATCTGCAAAGCAATTCCCTCCAAGGTGGATCAACTCTTACCCAACAGTTGATTAAGTTGACTTACTTTTCAACCTCGACTTCCGACCAAACTATTTCTCGTAAGGCTCAGGAAGCTTGGTTAGCGATTCAGTTAGAACAAAAAGCAACCAAGCAAGAAATCTTGACCTACTATATAAATAAGGTCTACATGTCTAATGGCAACTATGGAATGCAGACAGCAGCTCAAAACTACTATGGTAAAGACCTCAATAATTTAAGTTTACCTCAGTTAGCCTTGCTAGCTGGAATGCCTCAGGCACCAAACCAATATGATCCCTATTCACATCCAGAAGCAGCCCAAGACCGTCGAAACTTGGTCTTATCTGAAATGAAAAATCAAGGTTACATCTCTGCTGAACAGTATGAGAAAGCAGTCAACACACCAATTACTGATGGACTACAAAGTCTCAAATCAGCAAGTAATTACCCTGCTTACATGGATAATTACCTCAAGGAAGTCATCAATCAAGTTGAAGAAGAAACAGGCTATAACCTGCTCACAACTGGAATGGACGTCTACACAAATGTAGACCAAGAAGCTCAAAAACGTCTGTGGGATATCTACAACTCCGATCAATACGTCTCTTACCCTGACGATGATTTGCAAGTCGCATCTACGGTCGTAGATGTTTCAAATGGTAAAGTCATTGCCCAACTTGGAGCTCGTCACCAAGCAAGTAACGTTTCATTTGGCACCAACCAAGCAGTGGAAACAAACCGCGACTGGGGATCATCTATGAAACCGATCACAGACTATGCTCCTGCCTTGGAGTACGGTGTCTACGATTCAACTGCTACTATGGTTAATGATATTCCTTATAACTATCCGGGAACAAGCACACCTGTCTACAACTGGGATCGAGCATATTTTGGTAACATTACTCTGCAATATGCTCTTCAACAATCACGAAATGTCACAGCCGTTGAGACTTTGAATAAGGTCGGTCTAGATAGAGCTAAAACCTTCCTTAATGGTCTTGGTATCGACTATCCAAGCATGCATTATGCAAACGCCATTTCAAGTAACACAACTGAATCAGACAAAAAATATGGAGCAAGTAGTGAAAAGATGGCTGCTGCTTACGCTGCCTTTGCAAATGGTGGAACTTACTATAAACCAATGTATATCCATAAAGTCGTCTTTAGTGATGGAAGTGAAAAAGAGTTCTCTAATGTTGGGACTCGTGCCATGAAGGAAACGACAGCCTATATGATGACCGATATGATGAAAACAGTCTTGACTTATGGAACTGGTCGTGGAGCCTATCTCCCATGGTTAGCGCAAGCTGGTAAGACAGGTACTTCTAACTACACAGATGATGAAATTGAAAAACACATCAAGAACACTGGCTATGTAGCTCCAGATGAAATGTTTGTTGGTTATACTCGTAAGTATTCTATGGCTGTATGGACAGGTTATTCGAATCGTCTAACTCCTATCGTTGGAGATGGTTTCCTAGTTGCAGCTAAAGTTTATCGCTCAATGATAACTTACCTTTCTGAAGATGACCAACCTGGAGATTGGACAATGCCAGATGGCATCTATCGAAATGGGCAGTTTGTTTTCCAAAATGGAGCAAGACCGACTTGGACTGAAACAACATCCCAATCATCTTCAACCGAAAACTCATCAACAAGTGCAGAAAGCTCCACTAGCCAAGCACCAACCACAAGTCCTGATGCTAGTACTAATGGTCAAAACCAAGCACCAAATGCACCAGGAGCCAATCAAAACCCGGCTCCACAGACTCCTCAGACCCCTCAAGTTCAACAACAACCACAACAGTAAACGAAAAAATCCTGAGAACTCTAAACTCAGGATTTTTTCATTTTCAAAATGAAATACAGAGGTCAAGTACATTTTCCCACACTAAAACGCATACGATCAAGGCTTTCATTACCTGACAATATGCGTTTTGCTTTTAAAGACTTTTTACTCAGTCTCTTTTTGTTTTATTTGACATGTTTGGCAAGTTCTTCTTGCGCTTTTTTATTGGATTCTGCTTTTTCTTTCATCCATTTTTCTTGAGCTTTTTGATATTCATCTGCTGTGACTGCCTTGTCTTGAAGTTCAAGGTATTTATACAAGACTGGGTCACTTGTACCTTTATTTCCTGACAATGCAAATGGTATTGTAAATGGTACCATCTTAGACAAGATTGGACGACCAGTTTTAGAAGTTGTTGGGATGATCAAAGCACTGTCGGTCAACCAAGCTTGGGCAGCAGCGTATTTATCATAGCGTTTAGCAACATCTGTAGCCTCATCACCAGCTTCAGTAACCAATTTTTCGTAGTCATATAGACCTACTTTTTTAGCAGCTACATTATCTTCCCCTGAGTCAAATCCTAAATATGTTTTAGTACTTTCTCCTACAGAAGGTTTGATAATATCAAGGTAGGTTGATGGATCGGCAAAGTCTGGACCCCAACCGACATTATCTGATAAATCCCAGTCTTCGCCAGCAGCATTTTCAGCAAATAGAGTTACATTAAGCAATTCATCTTTTTGCAATTGTTGGATATCAATCACGACATTATCAGTTCCTAAAGTTGCTTCCAAGGATTGTTTCATAGATTGGACGCGCTGAACTTTTGTAGTTGCTGTCTGGTCAACAGGCATATCTAGGTGAATTGGGAATGTCACACCTTCTGCTTGTAAAGCTGATTTAGCTTTAGCAAATTCAGCCTTGGCTTTTTCTGGATTGTAGAGACCATCTTGTGAATCGGCCAGATTAACATCCTTCCATTCATCCCCATAGGTTACTAATTTTTCTTTGACCATATCGCCAAAGTTTTTCCCATCTGCTTGAACAAATGTTGGTGGCACAAAGAGATTACGCAAGATTTTGCTTGCTCCAGTTTCTCCATTCAACTGAGAGGCATAAGCTGTACGGTCAAATCCAAAGGCAATAGCCTGACGGAAATCCTTGTTTAAGAGCGCCTTTTTAGTAGATGTCTTTTGTTCTTCGCTAGTCTTAGATGTGTGTTTATAAGATTGACGGTCAATATTTGTTCCTACTAGATAAGTCGTAGAGTCTTGTTGAGTATAGACGATATTGTCTTTCATACTCTTCTCAAGCTCTGCGAAACTTGCACTTGTTGGATAAAGACGAGCTGCTGTAAGGCTACCATCTTTAAAGTTTTCTGCTGGTTTGCTGGTATCTTGCCCATCCCAGAATGACAATTTGACCTTGTCAATATGCACATTGTCCTTATCCCAATAGTTCGGATTTTTCGCAAATTCAACAGAGGATTTGGTCACAATGGATTTCAACAAATAAGGACCGTTATACAAGAGACTACTTGGATCCGTCGCTTTGGCAAAATCATCCCCTTTTGAGTTCAAAAACTCTTCATTGACTGGCGCAAGCACACCCATGGTTGTTTTTGAGTTCCAAAAAGTTTCAGGTTTGTTCAAGGTGTATTGGATTGTTTGGTCGTCAAGCGCTTTAATCCCGACTTGAGCAAAGTCTGTGATTTCACCTTTGGCATAGGCATCCAGACCTTTGATTGAATCCTGTACCAAGTAAAGGGCTTCTGCTTTCTTATCTGTTGCATATTTAAGTCCTGTTACAAAGTCCTGAGCCTTAACAGGAGCATACTCTTCTCCCTCAGATGTATACCACTTGGCATCCTGACGAATCTTATAAGTATAAGTCAAGCCATCCTTAGAGACAGACCAGTCTTCTGCCAATGAAGGAACAAGGTTCCCGTATTTATCATTTTCAAGCAATCCATCAATCACATTACTAGTAATCTCAGAAGTTGCTGCCTTACCAGTTGTCAAATAGTTGAGATTATCTGGATGTGTCTCGTAGGTAAATGCAAAGGTCTTTTCACCTTGAGCGCCTGAACCCCCAGAACAAGCAGCTAAAACACCAGCTGCTAATAAGGTTACTCCCGCAAGAGCCAATACTTTTCTTGTTTTCATAGTATTCTCCTTTGTTTTTTTATTCATTATAGACTCTTTTTCAAGTCCTGTCAATAGAATTTTCTGAATTTTAAGAGTTATTTGTTATATTTGATATATTCTGAAAAATAAAATTGTTCATTTATGCCAAAAAAGCCAACAGAGATTCTCTTCTGATAAGCAGAAAAGAATCTTGTTGACCTTACTTCTAAAAATCTTAAGTAGCAAAGATTCTAAAATGACAGAATCCTTGCATCATTGTCCCAACTCTTGCTCGACCACTTCCAAGGCCCGTTCGATGACCACATGCATGTCATAGTATTTATAATCTGCTAAACGACCACAGAAAATAACCTTGTCATTTGTTGTCGCTTCTTCCTGATATTTGGCAAATATAGCATTGTTTCTCTCATCATTGATTGGATAATAAGGTTCATCTCCTCGTTTCCAATCTGCTGGGTATTCACGAGTAATGACCGTTTTATCTTGCGTACCATACTCAAAATGTTTATGCTCAATAATACGAGTATAAGGAATTTCTCGCTCTGTGTAGTTAACAACTGCGTTTCCTTGATAGTTTTCTTCATCAAGAACTTCATGCTCAAAACGAAGACTACGGTATTCTAACTCACCATGTTTATAATCAAAGTATTGGTCAATCATCCCTGTAAAGACAACCTTTTCAGCAGAAGCTTCTAATTCCTGACGATTGGCAAAAAAATCAACTCCAAGTTCTACTTCCACATCCTTCAGCATATTTTCGATAATGACATTATAGCCACCGATTGGAATTCCTTGGTAACGGTCATTAAAGTAGTTATTATCAAAAGTCAAACGAACTGGTAGACGTTTGATGATAAAGGGTGGAAGGTCAGTCGCAGAACGTCCCCATTGCTTTTCAGTATAGCCTTTAATCAACTTTTCATAAATATCTGGACCGATCAACTTGATAGCCTGCTCTTCCAAATTTTTAGGTTCAACGTCCTTCATGTGAGCCGTTTGCTCAGCAATCTTATCTTTGACCTCTTGAGGAGTTTTTGTCCCCCACATAGCATAGAAAGTATTCATATTGAAAGGTAGATTATAAAGGCTACCCTTGTAGTTAGCTAGAGGCGAGTTGATGTAATTGTTAAATTCAGCGAATTGATTCACATAATCCCACACTTTCTTATTAGAAGTATGGAAGATATGAGCACCGTATTTATGAACATTAACACCTTCTACATTCTCACAATAGATATTCCCACCAATGTGGTCACGTTTATCAATAACTTTTACTTTTTTTCCACGCTTAGTCGCCTCATAAGCAAAAATTGCTCCAGACAAACCAGCACCAACGATTAGATAGTCGTACATAGTCTCTTCCTTATCATTTACCTCTCATCTCCTTAACTACAGTAAAAGAGAGGATCTTATACTCTTTAAAAACCTCTTCAAACCACGTCAGCGTCCATCTGCAACCTCAAAACAGTATTTTGAGCTGACTTCGTCAGTTACTCTTTGATTTTTATTGAGTATTCGTTTCAATCTATTTTAGCACAAAACAAATCATTTCTCAGTTTTCAATAGCCGAGTGATTTAAAAAGACAAGCACCAAAACTGATGTTTGTCTTTATGATTTTCCTTGAAAAGGCTATTTCTAACTATTTAACATGTTTTTCTGCTTCTTTTTGAGCTTTTTCGATTGCTTTTTTGCTTTCTTGCTCCCATTTGGTCTTAGCTTCTTCAAACTGTTTGGTCGTCACAGTGTCTTTTTGCAGTTTCATGTACTTGTAGTTATTGCCATCACCCTTGATACCAACCAATGAATAGCCTCTTGTAAATGGCGTTACTTTGGTTACAGATGCTGTTCCACCATTTGACATAGCTGACATAAGGAGAGAGTTATCGATCATCCAAGCCTGTGCTTCAGCATATTTTTCATAGCGTTTGGCTACATCTTTGTTTTCACTATCTGCATCTTTGAGCATCTTAGTGTAGGTATCAAGACCTAGGCTAGTGATTTTTTCCTTGTCTTCCTTGGCATCTAGTCCAAAAATCTTAAGATAGAATCCATCCTCTGCATTGAAAGGATTGAGATAAGTTGATGGATCTTGGTAGTCACCTACCCAACCATCAAAGTTCAAATCGTAGTCACGATCAGCTGCTGTTGGCGCTAAGAAGGCTACGTTATTAAAATCATCTGTTGAAAGTTGCTGAACGTCAATGACAATGTTATCAGCACCTAAAACTGACTCAAGGGTCTGCTTAACTGAGTTCATGCCTGTCACGGCATTTTTATTCGTCTGATCAACTGCCACATCCAAGTGAATTGGGAAAGTCACACCTTGACTTGCCAATTCTTTTTTAGCTTCCGCAAATTTTGCTTGAGCCTTTTCTTTGTTAAAATAGGCATCCTGAGCATCTGCTAGGTTTATACCTGACCATTCTGTACCATAGTTGACCAATTTAGAAGCGACTACTTCTCCAAATGTCTTGTCTCCAACTTGGACAAATGTAGGAGGCACCAAGGTGTTACGAAGGGTCTTGCTAGCCGCCTCTTCCCCATTTGACTGGGCAGAATAGGCTGTGCGGTCCAAGGCAAAGTTCACTGCTTGGCGGAAGTTCTTGTTCAAGACAGCTGTCTCAGTCGACTTCTTCTGCTCATCTGTCGTTTTAGACGTATGGTTGTAAGCCTTACGGTTGACGTTGAAATTGAAATACCAAGAAGTCTTGTCCTGCAAGCTATAGACGATATTATCCTTATATTTTTCCTTGGTCTTAGCAAAGTTAGAACTATTTGGATAAACCCCAGCGATTGAATAAGCGCCACTTTCAAAGTTACGGATAGTCAATTCTTGGTCTGAGCCATCAAAGTAAGCCAATTTTACGTGTTCAATTGATACTTTGTCATGATCATAGTAATGCGGATTCTTCACATACTCGATAGATGATTTTGATGTGAAATCTTTTAACAAATAAGGTCCGCTGTAGAGAATGCTATCTGGAGATAGGGTACCAAAATCTTTCCCTTTTGAGTTTAGAAACTCTTCATTCACTGGGAAAAGAATGCTATTGGTTGTTTTTGAATTCCAGTAAGGTTCTGGGCGTGCCAAAGTATACTCAATAGTCTGGTCGTCGATGGCCTGCACCCCAACCTTAGAAAAGTCAGAATCCGCTCCTGTAATATAATCATTCAAACCCTTAATCGAGTTTTGAATCAAGTCAATGGCCTGTGATTTATTATCCACTGCGTACTTAATCCCTGTCACAAAATCTTGTGCCTTGACTGGAGCGTACTCTTCACCGTCAGCCGTGAACCATTTGGCATCTTTTCTCAGTTTATAGGTGTAAGTCAGACCGTCGCTTGAAACAGACCAGTCTTCTGCCAAAGATGGAACTAGGTTTCCGTGGTTGTCATTTTCAAGTAAACCATCAACTAGGTTGGTAATGATGGCCGTATTATCAGCGTAGTAGTCTAATAGATAGTTAAATGTAGTTGGATTTCCACTAAAGGTTGATGAGTAAGTTTTTGTATCTGAACCTGATTGTCCGCAAGCAGTTAAAAGCAAAGCAACCGCAACAGTCAGGCCTGCACTAAGGACACGCTTTTTTGTAGTCATCTTCTTTCTCCTTTATGTTAGTTTTTATAACATATATTTATTTTACCAAAATAGTGGGAATTTGTAAAGTTAATTGAATTTTGAGAATGAAAGTTTATAAACTTTAGTCATAAAAAAACAAAGGATTTCTGTCTTTCATACAGTCCTCCCTTGTTTTTATACGATTTATCATTTAAATATCAATAAATTAACTGATAACCTAACGAAAGCAGGATTCTCATTCACATTATTTTATGTGCTTTTCTAAATCCTTTTGATACTGAGCATTCGATTCCAGTTTTTCCTTTTGCCACTTTTTGAAGGCCGCATCATACTCTTTAGTTGTCACAATATCATTTTGAAGTTCCATTCCTTTAAAAATAAATGGATCCCCCTTAATACCGACCTGTGAATAAGCTTTGGTAAATGGAACAGTACGACTAACCATAGGAGAGCCCCCTGAAGAAGCAACTGGAATAAGAAGTGAACTATCAGTAACCCAAGCCTGTGCTTTGGCATACTTTTCGTATCGTTTATCAAGATTACTTGTCTCAGAAGCCGCATCATCCAAGAGCTTCTTGTATTCATCCAAGCCAACTTTCGCCACAACTTCAGAATCCTTGCCCTTTGTTATACCTAGATGTTTCAAGGCAGAACCCTTCTTAGCATCTAAAATATTGAGATAAGTTGCTGGATCTTGGTAATCTGGTCCCCAACCTGTTCCGTTCAAATCATAATCTTTTTGGGTTGGAACTTTAGCTTGAGAAGTAATACTTTCCTTCTCATTATCTGTCATTTGAAGAACATCTATAATGACATTCTCCGTTCCAAGTGTTTCTTCAATTGATTGTTTTAGCGAATTGGTTTGTTGAACTGCAACTACATCAGTTTGCTCAACAGGCACATCCAAATGAATCGGGAAACTCACTCCCTTAGCTTGCAATTCTGACTTCGCTTTTTCAAATGCAGACTTGGCCTTTGTTGGATTGTAAATTGTATCCTTACCATCTGTGAGAGTCACATCTTTCCACTGTTCTCCATATTTCAGTAGTTCATCCTGAGCCAACTGTCCGAAGGTCTTCCCAGCTACTTGAACGTAATTATCTGGCACTAGACTATTACGAATAATCTTATCCGCACCCTCTTCACCGTTTAATTGAGCTGTATAGGCGTGGCGATTAAATGCAAAATTAAGAGCCTGACGGAAGTTCTTATTGAGAAGAGCTTCTTTTGTTGATGTTTTTTGTGACTCATCTGTTTTAGCTGTTTTATTGTAAGACTGGCGGTTTACGTTCACAGTGAGGTAGTAGCTTGTTGCCTCTTGTGGACTATAGACAATCTGATCTCCGTACTCTTTCTTAGTTGACTCAAAGTTTGAGCTTGCTGGAAAAAGACGTGCAGTGGTATAGGCACCTTGTGTAAAGCTACGAATTAAGGATTCTTGATCTGAACCATCATAGAATGTCAATTTAACATTATCAATTTTGACATTGTCCTTATCCCAATAGTTAGGATTTTTTTCATATTCAATCACAGATTTAGAAATCAAAGATTTCAAAAAATATGGACCATTGTAAAGAATACTTGATGGGGTTGGCGCTCCGTAATCCTTGCCTGTTGCATTCAAAAATTCTTCATTTACAGGAAGCATGGTTGCTGTGGTTACTTTAGAGTTCCAAAAACTTTCCGGGTTATTAAGGGTATATTCTACCGTATAATCATCAAGAGCCTTCACACCTACAGTTGAGAAGTCGTTTGTCTCACCACTAACATAAGCCTCCAATCCTTTGATGGATTTCTCAACCAAAGAAAGACCATCGGATTTTCCGTCTGCTGCATGTTTCAGACCTGTAACAAAATCCTGAGCTTTAACTTCCGCATACTCTTCTCCTTCTGAAGTATACCACTTCACACCTTTACGAAGTTTGTAGGTATAAGTCAAGCCATCTTTAGAAACTGACCAATCCTCTGCTAGAGAAGGAATGAGATTCCCATATTTATCATTCTCTAAAAGACCGTCGACGACATTACCTATTACGTCAGAAGTTGAACTTTTACTTGTAAGGCTATAATCCAAGGATGATGGATCAACTGCATAAACATAAGAAAATGTTTTGGGAGCATCTGCATTCTTTTCACTTTTCCCACAAGCTGTTAAAAGAATGGCTGTGCTCAAGGTCACTCCTGCTCCTAAGAGCCACTTTTTTGATTGCATAAATAATCTCCTTCAAAATAGTATTTTCACTATTATACCCTATTTTTTTATAAATGCAAGACTTCTTGTAGAATTTGTTAGAAAATTCTAACAAATGTTTTTAAAAGAGTTTTTACACAACTTTTAGCAAAAAGAAGCTGGGCAAAAAGTCTTTAAAATAAAAAACGCATAATATTAGGTCTTGAAAAACCTTGGTACTATGCATTTTATTGTGGGAAGATTTGCTTCATTTTCTCCTGAAGTCGAGTTTTTGCCCAATCTCTCTCATTTTAGTCAGTCAATTCCACACAGAAAGCATCCCATGGAGCTAAGATTTGTTTTTCAAAGACTTCCTGAGCCGTAGTGTTTTCAATCAAGACAGATTTGACGTTTCCTTCTACTGCCAAGTCTTGCTCTTCATTGGACAAGTTAGCCACAACTAGGAAACGACGGCCGCCATCTTTACGGATATAGGCAAAGACCTTGTCAGTTGTATCAAGCAATTCAAAGTCAGCTCGAATCAGCCAGCTGTTCTCCTTACGGATTTGGACCAGTTTCTGATAAGTGTAGAAAATAGAATCTGGATTTGCCAGCGCTTCTTGAACGTTGATTGTTTGATAGTTTGGATTGACTGCCAACCAAGGTTGACCTGTTGAGAAACCAGCGTTTTTGCTCTCATCCCATTGCATTGGAGTACGGGCATTATCACGTCCGATAACACGGATACTATCCATGATTTCTTCCATCGGAACACCTTTTTCAAGAGCTTCACGCGCATAATTGAGGGATTCAATATCTTCTACTTGATCCAGTGTTTCAAACGGATAGTTGGTCATCCCAATCTCCTCACCTTGGTAGATATAAGGTGTTCCTCTCATGAGATGAAGCAGGATTGCATAGGCTTTAGCAGATTTTTCACGGTATTCTTGGTCATTTCCCCAGATAGAAACGATACGAGGGAGGTCATGATTGTTCCAGAAGAGGGAATTCCAGCCGTCTTCAACTCCTAACTCAGTCTGCCATTTGTTGAAAATCTCTTTTAACTTAGGGATATTCAGTTCTTTTTGGTACTGCCACTTAGGTTGCCCTTCCTGATACTGAAGACAAATATGCTCAAACTGGAAGACCATAGACAACTCTTGCCCCTTTGGATCAGAATAGAGCTTGGCAATCTCTGGCGTTGCACCCCAGGTCTCTCCTACTGTCAAGAGATTCTTATCTCCAAAGGTCGCCTGATTCATCTCCTTGAGATAGGGATGGAGCATGGGACCATTATTAACCACTTTCTCGTCAGGAATTTTCCCAATCATGTCAATGACATCCATACGGAAACCGCCAATGCCCTTATCAATCCAGAAGTTCATCATCTCGTAAATCTTCTGGCGCAGTTTTTCATTTTCCCAGTTGAGATCGGGCTGTTTCTTGCTGAAAAAGTGGAGATAGTATTGACCTGACTTTTCATCGTATTCCCAAGCAGATCCACTAAAGATAGACTCCAAATCATTGGGTTCGTCCCACCAGATATAGTAGTCTCTCTCAGGGCTATCAGGATTTTCACAGGCCTCGACAAACCAAGCATGTTCATCTGAGGTATGATTGACCACCAAGTCCATGATGATACGAATGTCACGCTTCTTAGCTTCCGCAATCAGTTGGTCCATATCCTCCATAGTTCCGAAAATAGCCGCAATCGCTTGATAATCAGCAATATCATAACCATTATCATCCATAGGGCTGTCATAAACAGGAGAAAGCCAAATCGCTGTAATTCCTAACTTGGCTAGATAGTCTAACTTACTGGTAATTCCTGGCAAATCGCCAATTCCATCTCCGTTGCTATCCATAAAGCTCTTAGGATAAACTTGATAGACTACGGCATTGTGCCACCATTTTTCTTGCATCTTCTTACCTCATTATTTTAATAATCTGTAGTCTATGATAGCGCTTTTCAGAATTTTGTGCAAGCGTTTGCCTAATCTTTTTGATTCCTTTTTTAACTCCATAGTTTCCTAACTTCCAATTTTTTATTATAATAGAGGTCAGAGGTAAAAAAATGAAAAAACAAGCTTTTAGTTCTGAACAATATTTGAATCTACAGCGCGACCACATTTTGGAGCGCATTAACCAATTTGACGGCAAGCTCTACTTGGAGTTTGGTGGCAAAATGTTAGAAGATTTTCACGCTGCTCGTGTGCTTCCTGGTTATGAGCCTGACAACAAAATCAAGCTCTTGCAAGAATTGAAAGAGCAAGTCGAGGTTGTAATTGCCATTAATGCTAGCAACATCGAGCATTCCAAAGCACGTGGTGACTTGGGCATTTCTTATGATCAAGAAGTTCTTCGTTTGATTGACAAATTCAATGAATTAGGGATTTTTGTTGGCTCAGTGGTCATTACACAATACGCTGGCCAACCTGCTGCAGATGCCTTCCGCAATCAACTTGAGAAAAACGAAATTGACTCTTATCTTCATTATCCAATCAAAGGATATCCAACAGATATGGATCACATCATTTCTCCAGAAGGTATGGGGAAAAACGACTACATCAAAACCAGTCGCAACTTGATTGTCGTAACCGCTCCTGGACCTGGTTCTGGAAAATTGGCAACCTGTATGTCCAATATGTACCACGACCAAATCAATGGTATCAAGTCTGGCTACGCTAAATTTGAAACCTTCCCAGTTTGGAATCTTCCCCTTCATCACCCTGTCAACTTGGCCTACGAGGCTGCCACAGCTGACCTTGATGATGTCAACATGATTGACCCTTTCCATCTTCAAACCTATGGAGAAACCACTGTCAACTACAACCGTGATATCGAGATTTTCCCAGTGCTCAAGCGCATGTTAGAACGTATCCTCGGTAAATCTCCATACGCTTCTCCAACAGACATGGGTGTCAACATGGTTGGTTTCGCTATTACAGATAATGAGGCTGCTATCGAAGCCTCTAAACAAGAAATCATCCGTCGCTACTATCAGACTGTTCTTGATTTCAAAGCCGAAAAAGTGGGCGAATCTGCTGTCAAGAAAATTGAGTTGCTTATGAACGACCTCGGTATCACACCTGCAGACCGCAAGGTTGCTGTTGCTGCGCGTCAAAAAGCAGAAGAAACTGGCGGACCAGCCCTAGCCCTTGAATTGCCAAGCGGAGAAATTGTCACTGGTAAGAACTCAGAGCTCTTTGGTCCTACAGCCGCTGCCTTGATCAACGCTATCAAGAAATCAGCTAACATTGCGAAAGAAGTAAAACTAATCGAGCCTGAAGTTGTCAAGCCAATTCAAGGTCTTAAAATCGATCATCTCGGTAGTCGTAATCCACGCCTGCATTCAAATGAAATTTTGATTGCACTTGCTATCACAGCTACAGAAAATCCTGACGCTGCCCGCGCTATGGAAGAACTTGGTAACCTCAAAGGAAGCGAAGCTCACTCAACCATCATCTTGACAGATGAAGACAAGAATGTCCTTCGTAAATTGGGTATCAATGTAACCTTTGACCCATACTACCAATACGACCGCTTGTATCGTAAGTAACGATTTGAACCTCTCCACCCTCGGAGAGGTTTTCTCTCTGTCTCAGGAGCCAGCTTTATGTTATAATGAAGGAAGAAAACTGAAAGGATTTACCATGTCAAAAGAAGTTATTGTTGAAAGTTTTGAACTTGACCACACCATTGTTAAAGCACCCTATGTTCGCTTGATTGGGGAAGAAACAGGGTCAAAGGGAGATGTCATCTCCAATTATGATATTCGCTTGGTGCAACCAAACGAAGACTCTATCCCTACCGCTGGTCTTCACACTATCGAGCACCTCCTGGCAAAACTCATCCGTACTCGCATTGACGGCATGATTGACTGTTCTCCGTTTGGTTGCCGCACAGGTTTCCACATGATTATGTGGGGACGTCACACCAGTGCTGAAATCGCGGCTGTTATCAAGGATTCGCTCAAGGAAATTGCTGAGACTACCACTTGGGAAGACGTCCCTGGAACAACCATCGAATCTTGCGGAAACTACAAGGACCACAGCCTCTTCTCTGCTAAAGAATGGGCAAAACTCATCTTAGAACAAGGAATTTCAGACGATGCCTTTGAACGTCATGTCATCTAAACACAAAAAAAGGAACCAGTTTTTTTCAGCTGGCTCCTTCTTTTTTTATTCTCAAAATTTTGTCTTATACTCAATGAAAATCAAAGAGCAAACTAGGAAACTAGCCGCAGGCTGTACTTGAGTACGGCAAGGCGACGTTGACGTGGTTTGAATTTGATTTTCGAAGAGTATTAGGCTTTTTCACGAATAACTAAACCACCATCTTCCATATCTGCTTCCAGATGTTTGGCATCTAGGTGATCCAAGTGGAAGTCTGTCACCTTATCACGAATTTCTTGTTCAACCACGCGACGGAGAGGGCGAACACCCATGACTTCGTCATAGCCTTCTTCTGTGATATAGTCCTTAGCCGCTTGACTGACTACCAAATCAATGTCTTTCTTAGCCAAGGTTTGGTTGACTTCGGCCAACATCAAGTCCACAATCTTAGAAAGATCTTCCTTAGTCAAGTGTGAGAACTCGATAACTGCGTTAAAGCGGTTAAGGAATTCTGGACGGAAGAAGGGTTTCAAACGATCCATCAATTCTGGTTTGTCCGCATCTTCTGTCAAGTTGGCTTCATAGCCAAATCCAGCATTTGAGGTCGCAATAATGACAGTATTTTTGAAGTTTACTGTGTTTCCTTGACCATCTGTCAAACGACCATCATCTAGAACTTGGAGGAGAAGGGTAATGACTTGAGGATCAGCCTTTTCAATTTCATCCAAGAGAATGATAGAGTATGGATTGCGGCGAACACGTTCTGTTAAGGTATTGCTATTGTCATCATAGCCCACATAACCTGCTGTGGTACCAATTAGCTTAGAAACAGCTGTGCGGTCACTGTATTCAGACATATCCAAACGAATGATTGCGTCCTTGGTTCCAAACATATCTAGCGCCAATTGCTTAGCAAGTTCTGTCTTACCAACCCCAGTTGGACCTACAAAGAGGAAGCTACCGATTGGGCGATTACCTTCATCAAAACCAGCACGGTTACGACGGATGGCACGGGCTACAGCTTCAACTGCCTTATCTTGACCGATTACCTTATCTTGCAGACGATGAGCCATATCTTTCAAACGTTCGATGTCTGACGCTCCCATTTGTGACACTGGAATACCGGTCATTCGTTCTACAGATTCAGCCACATCGTTGATACTTGCAGTTACCTTCATATCTTCTGTATGGTTTTCGATTTTCTTTTCCAATTCTGCGATGCGTGTTTTATAGTTTAGAGCTGCTTCAAAATCTTCTGACTCAACAGCTTTTTCTTGCTTGTCTTTTTCTACCTCAATTTCACGTTCAACAGCATGAACATCTGTTACAGGATGCTGAGCTGCCAAGTGAGCCGCCGTAACATCGACAAGGTCGATAGCCTTATCTGGCAAGCTACGTTGAGGAATATATTGAACAGAGTAATCAACGGCAGCTTTTAAGACTTCATCTGGCAAAATAACATTGTGGTGTTGTTGATAAAGATCTCGAATACCTTGAAGAATCTTGAAAGTATCTTCAGCAGATGGAGCATTGACCTTGACTTCGTTGAAACGACGAGCAAGGGCTGCATTTTTCAAGATGGTATTACGATATTCGTCTTGAGTCGTTGCTCCAATCACTGTCAATTCACCACGAGAGAGAGCTGGCTTGAGAATATCCGCAAGCCCTTTAGAACCACTGTCTCCACCAGCGCTACCAGCACCGAGGATTTGGTGAATTTCATCAAAGAAGAGAATAATATTCCCTGCTTCTTTCACTTCATTGACTAAGTTTTGAACGTTTTCTTCAAAGCTACCACGGTATTGAGTACCAGCCTCAAGACCAGAGATGTCAATTGAAATAATTTCCTTATTCTTGATAGCAGCTGGAACATCACCATTCACAATAGCTTGTGCCAAACCTTCGACAACTGCTGTCTTACCAACACCTGCATCTCCGACCAAAACAGGATTGTTCTTAGTACGGCGTGAAAGAATTTCAGATGTTTCTTGAATTTCCTTGTTTCGTCCGATAACAGGATCCAGCTTGCCCTCACGCGCTTCTGCTGTCAAGTTACGACCGAGTTTAGCAAGGACACCATCTTGTTTCATACCTGAAGCCTGTTGTGGCATTTTGCCATCAACTTCTACATTTCCTGGTAATTGACCAGTTGCACGATAGTGAGCAAATTCCTCAGGTGTGACTTCACGTCCATTAATCAAGTAACGACGATTTTCAGAACTGTATCCGCGCATACCACCCATCAATTGGTTAAATAAATCATCCATGTTGTTAAAATTATTAAAGTTGTTGTTCATATTCTTTACCTCTTTTTGTTATTTATTATTACTGATATTGACTATCTTTGACCTTTGTTTTAAAAAATTTAGACTAGCTAAATCGCTACTCTACGTACTATTTCTGGTTTTTCTTTTTCAAGCAGGAGTAGACTATCTTTACTTCTAAAGATTTCTAGATGAAACATAGACCCACCTCTTTCTTTTTTACTTTAAATAAGCGTTCTAGTAAGGCTTTCATTTACCTTACGTTCATAATATACTACATTAGTCAGAAAAGGTCAAGGATTTTGACTTTGACTGACCAATATTTTTTATACTCTTCAAAAACCTCTTCAAACCACGTCAGCTCTATCTGCAACCTCAAAACCGTGTTTTGAGCAGCCTAAAGCTAGCTTCCTAGTTTGTTCTTGATTTTCATTAAGCATAAGTGTTCTAGTAAGGCTTTCATTTACCTTACGTTCATAATATACTACATTGGTCAGAAAAGGTCAAGGATTTTGACTTTAATTGACCAATATTTTTAAACAGCAAAAACACCCTGAAACATCAGGGTGCCATTCTTATCTCAAATACAAAATTGCTAGGGTCAAGAGACTTGCTAGAAGTCCCACTCCCCAAAAGAAGAAGTCAACCTTCCACTCGCTCCATGGATTTCCTTTACCAGACAATCCTCCAAGCTCAAAATGGTGATGCACAGGCGTCATACGGAAAATACGTTTACCACCTGTCAGTTTGAAATAAGTTACTTGCATCATAACAGAAGTTGTTTCAAAAACATACACAATTCCGATAATCAAGAGAGTCCATTCTTGGTGGAGGGCCATAGAGATAGCTGCCAGCATTCCACCTAGGGCCAAACTTCCCACATCCCCCATAAAGACCTTAGCAGGCTTATGGTTAAAGACAAAGAAACCAAGTAAACCACCAATCATTGCAAGAATCACTAGAAGAATATCCATCTGACCTTGCACATAGGCAATAACTCCATAAGCTGACAAACTAATCACAACGGAAATACTAGCCAGACCGTCAATTCCGTCTGTCAAGTTGACTGCGTTTGAAAAACCGACTAGCCAGAAAAGAGCGAAGACAATATAGAAAATCCCTAGATGCACTTGGTAACCAAAGACAGAAAGCATATCTCCACCGCGCTCATAGAAAAGGTAGAAAACGACCCCACCTAGGAGCTGAAGAGCCAATTTTTGCTTAGGATTCAGCCCCTCATTGATTTTACGAAAGACCTTGAGAAAGTCATCTAAAAATCCGACAAGTCCATAAAGGACCAAGATGAACAAAATCATACCAACATTATTGGTCAATTGTTTTGAAAAAAGAGCGACGAGGAAACTCACCGCAACTGCAACAACGAGGAAAACAAGTCCCCCCATAGTTGGAGTTCCAGCTTTTGCCTGATGCTGCTTGACATCCTCATGCATCTGCTGTCCAGTAATCTGGGCTTTTCGATAAAATTGGATAAAAGCTGGAATACCAATAACTGTTAATAAAAAGCTAAGAATTCCAGCACTAATGGAACTGATCATGTTAATCTCCTAAAGTTAATTTAATTTTTTTAATGTTTTTGATAGCTGTATTAGTCCGAACATCTTGCTTCTGTACAACAGAACCTGACCCTTCAAATTCCAGCTCGATATCCAACCATTTAGCAAAGGTCTCAGCAGTTTCTTTTTTCCAGCCATACATGTCTGGAATTTCTTCTACCTTATCCGATAAAAGGAGAACTTGTCGGTTTGGTGCAAGATTGGTCCCTTCTTCTACAGAAGTCTCTTTAATCTTTGTTCCAGTACCTACAACGATTGGTTGCACAATATTTCGGCGTAAGGCTTCCGCCAACTCACCAGGTGAAATATCCTTGATGCTAGGCATTGCATAAGAAGATTCTGTCGTAACTTTATCTAAATTTTTGGCTGGAGATTGAAGATTGAGAGATTCTTTCATAGCTGAAGCCCGCTCCAAGATTGGGGTGGCAAATTCTCCCAACTGGATACCTGAATAATGCTCAGGCTGTTGAACCGTTACATACAAGATAAAATCAGGATTTTCAGCAGGATTCATAGTCACAGCTGAGAAAATATAATTGGTAGAACCAACCAAGTATCCTCCATTTTTCTCATCAGCGATTTGAGCCGTACCGGATTTAACTGCTACATTTTGTCCAGGAACTGTTATAATTGGCTTTCCTGTGTAGTGATTATACATAGTTCCATATAGAGGGTCCGTCCCAACTAAGATCATGTGATTTCGAGTTGTGCTTGCTGCCTCTTTGGAAACAGGATTTCCTACTATTTCTTTTTGTGACTTACGTACAGACTGATTGTTAGTATCATAAATAGCACTTATAAATTTTGGCTCCAGCATAACTCCATCATTAGCAATAGCTGTAAAGGCACGAAGCATTTGTGTTTGTGTCACTGAAATTCCTTGCCCAAATGAGCTTTGAGCAATACTAACAATATTATCAGCTGGAAGTTGACCAGCGTATTCATCTGTCAAGCCAAAGCGAGTTGGAACCCCAAATTTAAAGCGTTTTAGATAATCCAACCAAGTAGCATCTCCCATTTTTTGTTCAAGTAGACTCATTCCAACATTACTGGAGTGAGCGAAACCTTGTAAGAAAGTCATCATCCCACCAGTAGTCAAACCTTCATTAACATCCCAATCTCGAGTCGTCGCATCCGCTATTTTGAATTCACTGCTATTGAAGTATTCTCCACTTGGGAAGGTATTATTATCAATAGAAGAAGCTAACGTCATAACCTTCATGGCTGATCCTGGTTCATAGTTACTTTGATAAAGAATATCACGCCAAACAAAGTCCTCAGTGATTCCTTCTTTAGTATCTGCATTAAAGGTAGGTCGTTGGGTGGTAGCGAGGATTTCACCGGTCTTTGCACTGACCAAGGTCGCGGTCATATACTTACCTTTTACTTTTTCTAGAAAGGCATCCATCTGAGTTTCCATGAAAGATTGTAGCGGACTAGACAATGTTGTATAAACATCCTTGCCATCTACCGTTTGTTGGGAAACTTGTTCTGTTCCAGGGACAATATTACCCAGACGATCTTTTTCATAGGTAATAATACCGTCTTTCCCTGCAAGAATACTGTTCAAGGAACTCTCCATCCCAGAAGTTCCCAGCAAACTCTTGCTACCATCCTCATTTTCATGGAGTTGGGCCAAACCAATAAAACTAGAAGCGAATTGTCCATTTGGATAGCTTCTATTAGGGCTAGTTGTGAAGTCAATTCCTTCAACACTAGCGTCTTTCAAATCCTTTTTAATAGCCATCATATTGGCATAGGTAATTCCATTTCCTTTGGCACCAAAAGAAACTTGAGTCAGATTCGGTTGAGACAATTGTTCTTTAACATAAGCCTCGTCCATATCCAGATACTTATGGAAAACCTCTGCTACCTTATTAAACTGGGCATCTTCTACATAAAGAATTTTACCCGTTGCTGATTTGTATTTTTTATCAATAACAGCATAGACATTATAGGAGGTTGCGTCCTCAGCAATCGGGACTCCATTGCGGTCATAAATAGTCCCACGTTTGGCAGGGACTGTACGAGTTATTTGGTGAACTTTCTTAGCCTCTTTTACTAGATCCGTTCCAAATTTACTACCACTCCCGATAATAACAGCAAAATTGACCAAAAAGACAGCGAAAAGTACGACAGCTAACAAGCTGATGTACTTCCCTACTATTTTACGGTTTTCTGCTGGAGATTTACGGTTTCTAATCGCAAATCGGGTTATTCTTTTTGTCCACTTCATATCTTACTCCGCTGATCGAATATTCTCGTTATTCAATTTTAAGTCCTTAGAATTTGCGATTTCTTTCAAGCGTTCTGAACGAATCAATTCATTCACTTCCTGCTTAGCATCATCGAGCTCTGTCTTCTTCTCTTCTATCTGTGCATTGATTTTTGTCAAATCACTTTGCACTTGCAAGAGTCGTGTCTGCATAAAGATAATACTCACTGCTAAGACGAGAGCCGTAAACGCAATGGAAAGATAAAAAGCCTTCTCCACACGGGAGAATTTTTTTATACGACTCTGCAAGAATTGACTGGTTGTTTCTTTCTTATCTACCATTTTTTCCTCTTACTTGTGAATTTTTCTGGCCACGCGCAACTTGGCTGAGTGCGAGCGGTTATTGGCTTCTAATTCTTCTGCACTTGGCAAGATTGGCTTACGGGATACCAATTCCATCTTGGGCTTGAGGTCATCTGGGATGAAGGGCAAACCTTTTGGAACTTCCACTGTTGAAGCTTCCTTAAACAATTGCTTGGTCAAGCGGTCTTCTAAGGAATGAAAGGTAATCACTGAAATTCTACCATCTAGAGCCAGCATCTCCATAGCCTGCTGGATAGATTCATCTGCCGCCCCCAGCTCATCGTTAACTTCAATTCGAATAGCCTGAAAAATCTGCTTGGCAGGATGGCCCTTCTTCTTGAGCTCCTTGGCAGGTTTGGCCGACTTGATAATCTCTGCCAACTCAGTCGTTGTCTCAATTGGCTTGACTTCACGTGCCTGTTCAATCTTACGCGCAATCTGTTTAGAGAATTTGTCCTCGCCATACTTAAAGAAAATACGAACCAAGTCATGATAGTCATAGTGATTCACCACTTCATAGGCTGTCAGACTAGCATCCTGATTCATGCGCATGTCCAGTGGCGCATCCTTTTTATAAGAAAAACCACGCTCACGCTGATCCAATTGAGGACTAGACACTCCCAAGTCATAACAAATTCCATCAATTTCCTGAACACCAGCTTCGCGCAAACGTGCCTGTAGATGACGGAAGTTATCCTTGATAAAAGTCACCATTCCCTTTTCAATGTAAGGAGCCAAGCGTTTTTGCGCATTGTCAATGGCGTTCTGGTCCTGATCAAAGGCATAGAGATGGCCTTTTTCACTTAATTTACTTAATAAATATTCGCTATGGCCTGCTCCACCCAAAGTCGCATCAACGTAGATACCGTCAGGCTTTACGTCAAGCATATCAATCGTTTCGTGGAGTAAGACCGTTACATGATGAAATTCTTTTGTCATATCTTATCTATTTTACCACAAATCTGACTAGCTTGCACTAGTCAGACAAATCAGCCAAAAACAAGTAAGATTTCTTTAAGAAATATGTCAAATATGCTTGACATTCTCTCTATAGAAGAATATAATATAGTCAAATATATGCGACATAAATCAGAAAGGAGAACAAATGAATCGTGTGAAAGAATTTCGCAAGGAACTGGGCATTTCCCAGCTCGAGCTCGCCAAGGATATCGGTGTCTCGAGACAAACCATCAACATGATTGAAAACGACAAGTACAATCCGACTCTGGAACTCTGTCTCAATCTCGCCCGCAGCCTCCAAACTGACCTCAACAGTCTCTTTTGGGAGGATAATTTTTAAAAAAGGAGCCAACTTATGAAAAAAGAAACCTTCACTGAAAAACTGATCAAGCGCACATACGGTATTTCTGATCCACTTGACGAATACAAACGGCGTGAGGCCGATCGTATTGGGAACCAAGTCTTTATCATCCTCTTTTATCTGATGATTTTCGGAAATCTTATTCCGCTCCTTCTGGCCTATAAATACCCTCAAGAAGTGGCTCTAATCTATCCTCCTCTGATTCTAGTGATTGCCCTCATCGCTGCTGGCTATGTCTCCTACCAAATGAAAAAAACAGGGATTACAGCTATTGATCCAGATATGCTGAATGAGAAAGAAAGCAAGCAACTATACTACCCAGGTCTTAAAGCAGGTTTGTTCTTTGGTCTATGGATGTTTTTTATAACTCCTCTTCTCAGTATACTCATAGGTGAAGGTCAGGACTATTTTCAGTCTCTTCTCACTATAAGAAATGGTGTATCAAGCATTCTCGGTTCTGTCTTCTTCGGAGCGAGCATACAGTTCCTCATCTCCCGTCGCATTGCAAAAACTAAGAAAGATCCGGATGAGGATTAGGAGGTACCTTATGAAATCATTACTAACTTTACTTACCTATCATCTTTTGTTCAGTTCTCTGTTCATCTTCATCATCGTTTCAGGGAACTTGCCAATCTACGATATAGTCTTCCTTCCAATCTTTGTTCCAGCACTCAACAAAGGATTGACTTATCTAAAGATTGACTCCCAAAAAACGCGCATACTTAACTTAGCACTATTCTTTATGATTCTATCCTTACCACAACTGACGCTCATTTCAAGCAATTGGAAATATTATATACTGCTAACTATCGCTATCCTTTCTTCTATCACTTATCTTTATTCTCTCTATCAATTCGTAAAAGAAAGTCAGTAAAACTGCTCATTTAGGAGGTTATTAGCATGAACAAAGAAGACTTAACCACTCGCCTGCTTCGAAATCTCTTTCATATTCAGGGTCCTTTTGATGAATGCCGACAAGAGATTATCTACAAAGCTTGTGCCCGTTCTATGGTTCAAATCGTTTATTCTTCCTTCTTCCTCTTCTTGTTTTATCTATTATTTGGACGCTTCATAGAAGCCGTTCGCTATGCCATGCCCTACGTATACTCTGGACTCATTTTTTTCATTACCTTAAAAACTCAAAGAGCCGTCAAAGAACTCCACTTGGAAAAAGATGACAAGTCAGAAATCATCCTCAAAACCTACAGCAAAGCCCCAATCAAATTCCGAAGCTGGGTTGTGTTTATCGGTATTCAGATTGGCCTCTTTACCCTACTCATCTTTCATAAAGTCTTCGTTCAGCAGATGTCCTTTTCAGATTTTGGAAAGTTGCTCATGCAATTTGATAAAAGTGGTCCTTTCCTGATGTATGGCCTGATTATCGGTAGTATTTTCGGAACCCTGACCTACGGATTTCTATCACTTCAGGAGGAGAAAACTCCTAAAAATACCAAACAGAAAAAGAAAAGAGGCCCTCATGACTTCACTTTATGATTTTTCTGTTTTAGACCAAAACAACCAATCAACTCCCTTGGAGAGCTATCGTGAGAAAGTTCTCTTGGTTGTCAACACTGCTACTGGATGTGGTTTAACACCCCAGTACCAAGGTCTCCAAGAACTCTATGACCGTTATCAAGAACAAGGTTTTGAGATTTTAGACTTCCCTTGCAATCAGTTTATGGGACAAGCACCAGGCAGCGCAGAGGAAATCAACACCTTCTGTAGCCTACATTATCAAACCACCTTCCCACGTTTTGCCAAGATCAAGGTCAACGGTAAGGTGGCAGATCCCCTCTATGTTTGGTTGAAAGACCAGAAATCTGGCCCACTAGGAAAACGAATCGAATGGAATTTCGCTAAATTTCTCATCGGTCGTGATGGGCAAGTCTTTGAACGCTTCTCTTCCAAAACAGACCCAAAACAAATTGAAGAGGCCATACAAAATCTACTATAATTCACAATCTCACTATGATTAAGTTTCCTTTAGCCTAATGAATAGTGAGATTTTTTGATTGGCTTTGACTTAAATAGAAAAACACCCCATGATATGAAACATGAAGTGTTGTAAAGTCTATGTTGTAGCTACTTATTTCACATTTTCAATGTGACCAGTGATAACGAATACCATACAGAATCTTCATATACACTAAACAAATGACTTTCTAATTATCTCAATTAGTTTTCGCTAGTAAATATCATTTCTAACAAACGCCCTCTCAATTCCTTATCCTGATGATGCAAGATATTCATTAAGTCATGAGAATTTTTGGCATTGATGAATTGATTTAACAATCTATCTTTTAATTCATATGGAAGAGAAGCTGTCTTTAGTAGTCTAAAAACTTCATCATTCAGAGATGGTATTTTATTATCTTTCCATTCAAATCTAGCTGTATCATTCTTATTTGGCAATTCAATGATAGACACATTCGTTCCTTTAAAATGAATTCTATGCCTTCTATTGCTTGGAACGATACTAGAATCTCCTTGTAATGTTAACTCTACCATCCCCATTTCCCAGTCGATTGATAATCTTGTTTGATATCTTTGACCATTTTGATCTTCAATCATTTCAAAAGAATGTTGTTTGCCTGGGAATACATACCAATCTACAACTTCAGGTAAATCAACACCCATATCTATCTCAGAACCAACCAAGGGAATGATTGCACCACTTTTTGCAAACACAGGTATCATCGAAATGTCTCTATAAACACTCAACTTCACACCACCTGTATATTTTTTCTCTGAAAAGAAGTCATACCATTCACCTTCAGGGAACCATACATCTACTTTTGCAGATTGGAATTCCAAATCCATCTTTTCTACAACGGGAGCCACCATCAGTTCTGTTCCAAAAAAGTATTGATTTGGAACATTATAGCTCTCATCATTCTCTGGGTAGAAATAATACATTGGGCTGATTAATGGGGCACCTTCCTCGTGTGTCTTTACATTCATGGTATATAGATATGGAATCATCTGATGTCTCAAACAAAGGTATTTCTTCATAATCTTAGATGTTGTTTCCGAAAAAAACCAAGGTTCTTTACTATTAAAGGGACTTCTAGAACTATGTAAGCGAGTAATCGGACTAAAAACACCAAACTGTAGCCATCTGGTTTGTAGCTCTTCGTCATAATTCCCCAGCATGTGTCCACCGATATCATGGCTCCACCAACTATAACCGATATTAGATGCTGTCGCTGTAAAATAAGGTTGAAATCTTAAGGAATTCCAACTAATAATGGTATCTCCTGAAAAACCAACAGGGTAGCGGTGACTACCCGGCCCTGCATATCTTGATAAAATCAAACCACCTTCTGCATTTTTACAACTATCCTGATAGTGATAATGGTTTAAAAGCCACAGTGGATCCAACATGCCTTGAGTCCCTTGTTGCCAGTCAATCCACCAAAAATCTACTCCCTGCTTTTCTAGCTTATAATGAACATCTTTAAAGTAGGCTTCCCTAAAAGAGGGATTAAAAAAATCAAAAATAGCAGGTTCTTCTAATTCTACATTTAACCCCAATCGTTTTGCGACTTGAGGATAAGCTTCTTCATAAGCCCGTATACCATCAGCAGGATGGACATTTAAGGAGAGTTTTAACTTTCTATCATGAAGTTGTTGCAATAACTGTTCTGGATTTGGTATTAAGTTTCTATTCCAACTATATCCTGTCCACCCACTTCCAAAACGGGCTGGAATTTCAGTTATATGCCAATCCATATCTAACACACCGATAGATAAGGGAATGTTCTCTGTTTTAAATCTATCTATTAAATCCAAGTATTCATCTGACGTATAAGGCCAATACCTACTCCACCAATTGCCTAAAGCATATCTTGGCAACAAGGGTGTTGAACCAGTCAAATGGTAAAAGTCTCTGATTGCTCCTCTATAATCATGCCCATAGGCAAAGAAATAGAGGTCAATTTGATTTTCTCTCTCAATATAACCAGACTGTTCATCCCAAATAAATCCTTGAGAATCATCCAATAAGGCTATACCATTTCGGCTAATAATTCCATCTTCTAATGGGATGGCTCCATCTGCCTTATCCAGAGTCCGAGCCGTTCCTTTTAACGTTTCAATAGATTCACCAAAATACCAGCGACTACCATATACGGCAAAATTTCCTTTTAATTCTATAAATAAATTTTCGGCGTTAAATTCTCCTTTATTAAAGTGCAGATGAAAATAGTCCGTCATAATATCTAGTACGTTTGATGTCTCGATATAATCTAACGAAACTTGGCCAAAATCTCTATTATAGATAAGTTGTGTCGTTCTATCCTCAAAACTGCCAGTTTGAGAGTATTCTAACCTTACTAGCTTGTCTGTTAATACAGAGATTCGATAAAACTCTCCCTTAAAAATTTTCAATTTGTTTTCCTCCTTTTATGGTAGCATAAAAACAGAACGCACCATTTTTGATGCGTTTTTCGTTATTCTGAATGCAATGTTCTATCTATGACAAATAATAGTCAATTGAAAAAATGTAGTGGACAAAATATCTTTTAATAAATCAAGAGTTTATTAAAGAGTTATCCCTTTTCAACCTTTCTAAGCTTATGTAGTTGTGAAACAAACTACTTTTAAACTATTAACTATCTATCAGTAGCAACTCATAACTTGAAAAGAATTTTTTCAAATAACTTCGTTAATTTAGTTTTGTCTCCATAAACTGTACCATCCATATACAGGTGATAAATCTCATCATCATCACCGATTGATATTTCACATTCATAACCTTTCATTAAAGCTAAAGAGCGAATAACCTCCCTCTGCGTTCTACCGTTTCCCTCACGGAATGGATGAAAATAATTGAGATTATCTAAAATTTCGACCAATAACTGAATGACTTCTTTTCTACTATTAGCATTGTCATGAAATCTATCTATCAAATTATTAAGGTAAGTGAGTGCTGTATCGAAAGACTGAATCGGCATAAAAGCATTACCACTTTTTGAAATATTGACTTTTCTAAATTCACCTGCCCAATGATACATATCTTCAAACAAAAATTGATGAATTTTCAATATATCTTTTACACTATAAACTGGGATAGGATTGATAAATAATTTCAAACTCTTACTAGCAACCATACGATATTCAAGATCGCGTGCTTTTTGCTCATCTCGTTCTTCCTGCTTATTTCTTAGAACTGAAGAATCTGGATAGGTATATAAATTATTCGGATCAATATAGTCATAAGAATCATAACATTTACGCTTCATTAAGCCATCCCCAAAGCAAGAGCTTCATCTCGTAATTTTTCAACATCACTAACCGTAGGTCGCCATCCTTCAATCATATTTGTACTTAAAGCATACCAAACACTCTTAAAAACGGACCGATTTTCAAAAGCGACTCCCATGATTGTCATCTTTTCTTTATCTATATCTAAGGACATACGCTACCTCCTTTAGTTACATTATACCATATTTCTATGTAATTTCTTTTTCATTTTTAACTAATGTACTGTAATCATTTTAGTCATTTTAAAAACGTTTTAAAATTTTTTAGGTTAATCATAATTTTATTTTAAGCTATAAAAACTCTAAGCAGGCAGAGCCTGCTAACTCATGACAGAAAAAGAAGTTTAGCTTATAATGAAGATGAACAATACAAATCCGTGGTGTCTAATAGGGCTTTTCCTAGCCTGTTAAAAAAACTGGATGAACAAGAGTCATGAGATAACTCGAATATGCCTTGAGCATGAAAATAAAATTACTAGTAGCCTCTTGTTCTATTGTTCAAATAGTTAACAGGAGGTTTTTATAATGGAAGTCATGATTGAAACGTGTTGTGGTATTGATGTCCACCAAAAATCCATTGTTTGTTGTATTCTAGATTGTCCACTAGATACTAATAAGCCAAAGAAAATTCAGAAGAAATTTGGGACAACTACTGTAGCTCTTCACAATGCCTTAGATTGGTTGGTGGAAAACCATGTCATACATGTCTTTTTTGAAAGTACTGGGCAATATTGGCTCCCTCTCTTTAATATCTTTTCAGATTCTAATCTCGTCTTGGTACTTGCCAATCCTCAACATATCAAGAATGTGCCTGGTCGAAAAACAGACATGAAAGATGCCGAATGGATTGCTCAACTCGGCCGTTGCGGACTAATTGAACCTTCCTATATCCCTGCTCCTGAAGTAGTACAGCTTCGTTTACTGACACGTCGCATGCGTTCTTACAAGCAGCGTCAAACTCAAGTCAAAAATGAAATTCACAATCTCTTACAACGGGCTAATATCAAGCTAACAAGTTATCTTTCTGATATTTTTTCTAAGACAGGGCGATCACTTTTAAAATTATTTATTAACGGAGAAAGCATTAATGTAGAATCTGTTATCCCTTGTATCCAAAAGCGAGTGAAAGCAAGTCCAGAAGAACTTGTTGAAGCGATGGAAGGAAAGTTGTCACTAGAAGATCGCTTCCTCTTAGACCAGAGCTTAGAGGAATATCAGATGTATCAGGAACTCATTGAAAAATTGACCGATGAGATTCAACACTACATCGAAAAGGAGTTTCCCTGAGGAAAATAGGATACTTCAAACCATTCCTGGTGTGAATGAAAACTGTGCTGCCACTATTCTAGCTGAGATTAGACCAACTGTTACAGCCTTTCCATCCGATGCACACTTAGCATCCTGGGCTGGACTATGCCCAGGATCTTATGAGAGTGCTGGCATTAAAAAATCCTCACACATTACGCAAGGAAATCGCTATATCAAACAGGCTCTGACCATGTCGGGATTAATTGTAGCACATTCTAAGGATCCAGCTTTTTCTTCTTTTTACAATCGAATTTCCCAAAGAGGAAGCAAGATGAAGGCGATTATTGCTTGTGCTCATAAGATTCTCAGAATCATTTACAAACTACTCTACACCAAACAGACTTATCAAAAAGAAAAGGCGATAGGACTGAGGAAACAGTTCTAACGCCCAAACTAAAAAAATTTCAATTATAGTATAGCACAGGAAGTGATTTTTTGCGCTTTTTTACTGTCTTTTTTCAAATAAAAACATCAGGAATGATCAGCTTTAATCACCTAACTTATTTACAAATTCTCTATACTTTCTTGCCAGAATCATTAATACTATATATAAGCAAGACATAGAGCGACTATCAAGGTCTGGATTTTCGTCTATTCTACTAATTTCATAAAACAATTGATACGTTGAATTATTCTTTAGAAAATTATCGCTAAACTCCGTTACACCAATAATAGTAACTCCCTTTGCATTTAATTTATTTATAGTTGTTTGTATCCCTTTAGTATTTCCACTCAATGATGTAATTATCACTAAATCATCTTTATTCAAATTATCAGCTAGCATGGAAAAATTCGTTTCCCCTGAAACAAGATAATTTGGACGATGACTTAAGAATAATTCATTTGACAACTCTTTCGTAAAATTGTTTTGAGTGAAACCAGTGGCATACAATGTCACTTGGGAAGCTTCATAAATTTTTTTTAAAATGGGCAAAAAATCTAATTCTGTAGCAAATCGAAATGTTTTCTGTATATCCATTTGTAATTGAGATAACAAGTCTATTTTATCCACTGATTTTGTTTTAGAGATTGAATCTTGAATCGAATATCTCATATCTGTAAAACCTCTAAAACCAATCTTCTTCGCTAATCTCAAAACAGTGCTTTTTGAAGTTAATAAAAGTTCTCCTACTTCTACTATCGTTTTTGATACAATTAATTCTTTATGTTGAACAATGAACTGCAACATCTCTTTTTCACTCATTGTTAAACTATCATAGTTAACTTCAACATGCTGTTCAAAATTCATTTTTTCATCCTTTTTATTTACATCATTATTTTCAAAATCGGTGTTGTTATTAAAAGTGCATATCCATTTGAAAATCCTATAAAACAATTTAATTCTATCATAAACAAACATAGAATTAAAGATAAAACATCTTCTTCATAGATTATATACATCCGAACTCATATTTGATTGAATTAGGCTTCAATAAATAAGTTAGTAGAAGAAACAAAATCAAAAAACGCACAATATCAAGTTTAGAAAAATTTGATATCATACGTTTCCTCATGAATAGATTTTATAAATTCCCTATTTCAATTGAATTTTGCTCTAGTATTTAAACTTAATAGTATTAGCTCTCACTATACTCGACAAATAGGTTCTATTCAAAGTTTTGCAAAAATCTTTATTGTTCTATTAAGAAAACTTGAGCCTCAAAAGGTTTCAATTCAAAAAATTTTGGAAGTTGTTTAAGTTCTGATTCATAATTTCCAATTAAATATTTTACTTGACTACCAATCAGATTCGATGGTACTTGTGAGGTAGTAGGTTGTTTAGAGAATGAACACACAATTAACAAAATTTGTTTATTATATTCCCGTACATAACTAAAGACATCACTATCTTCTTCGTTTATCAATTCATACTTCCCATGAATTATAATTGGGTAATCACGCCTCAAGCTGATTAATTTTTGATAATAATAAAAAACTGAGTTTGAATCTTCAAGACAGGCTTCTGCATTTATAGAAGAATTGTCTGGAGAATACTGTATCCAAGGGTTTCCACTTGAAAAACCATATCCTTCTTCTTTATTTCCATTCCATGGGAACGGTGTTCTCGCATTATCTCTAGATTTTAAATAAATTGAATTATTTATATAAGATGAAGATTCACCATTTTCCTTCATAAGTTCATAAAAATATTTAGTCTCGATATCTTTGTAATTCTCTACAGAATCAAAATGAACATTCTTCATCCCCAACTCTTCACCTTGAAAAACATACGGAGTTCCCTTCATCATATGCAATAAGGTAGCTAACATCTTTGCTGACTGTACCCTAAATTCACCATCATCACCAAATCGAGTGACAGCTCTTGGTTGATCGTGATTACTCCAGTATAATGAATTCCACCCTTTTTCTAACTTCAATTGCCACTCTGTTAAAACTGATTTTAAATCACTTACTTTAAAGCGTATATCTGAGAACTTACCATATCTACCATAATCCAAGTGCATGTGATCAAAATGAAACACCATATTCAATTCTTCATTTTCGGGCAGAGTATACTGCAAAGCTTGATCACTGTTTGTATTTGGAGCTTCACCAACTGTCATTACATTATATCGGCTTAGAACTTCCTGATTTAGTTTATGTAAAAACTCATGAACTCGTGGGCCATTTGAAGCTCCTACATAATAAGATTTAGTGTATGGAACTCCATCCGGTGCGTCAGGATAGTCCTGCCTTTTACTTATCAATGTAATGACATCCATCCTGAAACCATCAATTCCTAAATCAAACCATTTGGTCATCATTTTTTGAATTTCTTGACGTACCGTTGGATTTTCCCAATTTAAATCTGGTTGTTCCTTGGCAAAACAATGTAAATAATATTGATTTCGTTCTGGAACATACTCCCATGCAGATCCACCAAAAGTGGAACCCCAATTATTAGGTTCGCTACCATCAGGCTTAGGATCTTTCCAAATATAGTAATCAGAATATGGATTATTTTTATTTTTTCTAGATTCAATAAACCATGAATGCTTATCACTGGTATGATTCACAACCAAGTCAAGAATAATCTTTATTTCTAATTTATGAGCTTCTGCTAATAATTCTTGAAAATCTTCCATTGTCCCATAAATTGATAGGATTCTTTCATAATCACTGATATCGTATCCATTATCCACCAATGGTGATTCATAGATAGGATTAAGCCAAATAACATCAATTCCTAACTTATGGAGATACGGTAATTTTTCTTTTATTCCATTCAAGTCTCCTACACCATCTCCATTTGAATCCTTAAAACTTTGAGGATAAATTTGATAAACAATACTATTTTTCCACCAAGCATCTGCCATCACTCATCATCCTCATCAGTCACTTGATTATATATATCATTCACAAAAAGTAATTGATTCTTTGCTTCATCAATAGACTTTCTAATTAAATCTTCAGATAAATCTTCGCTTTCAATAGATAACAAAAGCGTCATAATAATTGGTAAATTCATCCCTGTTACAAGAAACAAATTTCTTTTGCTCATATACCTAATAAAAGTTTGGTTCACCGATCCACCAAGCAAATCTGTAAAAATCAGAACTTTTTCGTCAACGGGATAACTTTCTAAAAGTTTTGAAATTTCGTCTTCAATTGGCTCATTATTAATATAGGCTGCAATTACATCAATTTTTCCAATAGATGGGATTAAGTACTCTATAGTATCCTTCATCCCAGTTGCAAGATGATGATGACTTGCAATAATAACTTTTGTCATATTTTCTCCTTTTAATTAACTGATAAAATGCCAAAGTAAGACAGAATTAAAGATAGAATAATAATTCCAAAAATAATTTGAATTACGGATAACTTCTTATTCGCTAACAATTTGTAAACTAAATAAGTCATCACTGCAGGTAATAGCGCTGGCATGATTTTATCAAGAATATCGTCTTGAATTACTAGTTTAACATCTCCTGTAGTAAATACTGTCGAAATCTTCATTTTAACTACAGATGGGATTAAAGCTCCAACAACCGTTAAACCCATGATTGAAGCAGATTCAGTAAAAATATTTAATTTTTCACCTAATCCGGTTATCAACTTCAAACCAGAATCATATCCGATATCAAATAATTTAAATCGGAAAAATAGGAAGAAAACATTCAAAACTAACCAAATTATTGCACCAATTGGATTCCCTTCTAATCCCATATATGCTGCAATTGAGCCCATGATTGTTGGATATAATACCCAAATTAAGGTATCACCTACACCAGCAAGTGGTCCCATCATACCAGTTTTAAAATTTTGTACCGTATCTAAAGATTCAACACCATCTTTTTCTTCCATTGCTATACTTGCACCTAATAAGATATTAGCCATCCAAGTAGTAGTATTAAAATACTTAAAATGATTATTCAATGATGCAACATATTCATCATCATTTGGATAGATTTTTCTTAAAACTTTATTTAATCCATAAACAACTGCTGGTCCCTGTTGATTCTCATAATTAAAAGTGTTACATGCCATAAACATATATCTGAACGCGGCATTACGAATATCTTTTTTTGTTATTTTTTGTTGTACATCATTCATCAAAGTCATCTCCAAATTCTTCAGCTCCGGCAACTGTTGAAGAGACAACAGTTGATACATTTTTATTCATAGTAAAATAGTAATATGCAATGGCAAAACCAGCAAGAGAAATTCCTAAAATTGGTAAATTCAAATATGCTGCAAAGATAAAGCCAACAATAAGCATGCTTAAATATTTTTTAGTAGGCATAACTTGTAATAGAATCGCGATTCCGACAACAGGTAGGATACTACCTGCAATAGATAAACCATTAGTGAACCATTCTGGTACACTATTCAAAATTACATTTACAATTTTATCTCCAAAAATGACACAAAGAGCTGTCGGAATTGCGGTTGATAAACCAAAAATAACCGGTCCAATCCAAAAAATTCGATTCATCTTAGCAAACTTTTTCTCATTAGCTGCCTTCTGAGCTGCGTGGGTTACATATGTATTAAGTATTTTTGCTAAAACATCCAACTGAATACCAAGCATTCCAACAGGAACTCCCACTGCTAAAGCTACAGCTTTTGCAGACTCTACATTACTTGTTGTTTTAATCGCAATAAAACCACCTACTAATGCTGCAAGACCCCAGTTTGGTACTGATGAACCACCAATATTTGCAACACCTAACGCCATCAATTGGAATGTTCCACCAATAATCATTGCTGTTTTCATATCTCCCATAATAATTCCAACAAATAATGAAACCATTATAGGAAACCAAGTACTTAGTACCAATCCTTGTTGATCTAGTACTACCCAAAACGACAATAAAATAATAAGTAAACCTTGAATCACTTCCATAGTATCATCTCCTATTTAATATACTTTTCTAAATTTTCCTCTGGATCAGAAGGAACAAAATGGAATGTTACATCAACACCAAGTGTTTTTAATCTTTTCAAATCAGCAACTTCTTTTTCATTGACAGAGACCATCTTCTTAACTGTTTTTTTCCCTTCACCATCAAACATTATTCCAACGTTGACCTTTGGTATCTTTACTCCACCTTCAACTAATGCCACCAATGTTTCAGGTTCTCGAACAATTAGTAAAACATTATGATTATCATACTTGCCATCTGCAAAATTTGTAATCGCAGTATCTGTATCAATAATTGACATTCCAGTTCCTGCAGGTTTACTCATCCTCATAGCAGCCTTTTGGACTTCGTCCTTACTTACTTCATTATCTACTACCATCAACCTTTTGGCCTTTGTAGCCCCCGCCCATTGTGTTACCACAATACCATGAATCATGCGTTGATCAATTCTCGCTAATACTACTGACATATAGCTTCTCCTTTTTTTAAGTTATGATAGAATTATAAAACACGAAAACGCTTAACACAAGATATTATAAGCATTTCGGGAGATGTATTGAAAAGTTGGGATAAGTAGCAAATTAGTGAGAAGTTTCCCGACATAAGGAATTTATGTATCTGTTATCTTTTTCTTTCATTTGATTATTAGTATTCAAGATAAAACTGTCTAACAAACTATTTTATAAAATAATTTTAGTCAATCAAAAAAATTTAGGACATTTTTAAATCATAACACCCATCTAACGGGTGGTTTGCACCGAGGCTAGAAGCCCAAATTGCCAAAGGATGGAATAAAAGCCTTAGAGTTTTATTAAGGATAATTATAATCTTGATTTGGCTGATAGAACTAACTTTCAGGGGCATTTCCCCGAAATGAGAACATAATCATTTCTAATTTACATCCAATGGCTGTTGGTGGTTCACTTATCATAATCATAAAAAGTAGGCGAAAAATGCGAACTACTGTATCACAAAGTTGATGTAATAGTTTAACAACAAACGCACAGCTACTTCATGTCAGTTCAAATGATTTTATTATCGTCATTTTCTATTCTGAAGATATTATTTCTAGATATTTAAAAATAACAAAACAAATTCCATTTTATTTCCAAATATTTGAAAATAACGTCTATTTGTATTATACTATCTTTGAGGTATCTATTATGAACTATATTAAAAGACCACATTATTTAGACTTTTTAAGAAGACATCGTGACCGACAAATCATTAAGGTTGTGAGTGGAGTTAGACGAGCTGGTAAATCTGTGCTTTTTCAACTCTATAAAGAGGAGTTACTAGCAACTGGCGTAGACGAGGATCAGATTATATCCATCAATTTTGAGGATCTGAGTTATTATGACCTGCGACATTTTCAAACATTATTTACTTATATAAAAGAGCAGTTAGTTGAAGAGAAAACATACTATATCTTTTTAGATGAAATTCAACATGTTGAAAAATTTGAACTGGTAGCAGATAGTCTATTCATCTTGCCAAATGTTGACCTCTATTTGACTGGATCAAACGCTTACTTTATGAGTAGCCAATTAGCTACAAACTTGACTGGTCGGTATGTTGAGATAGAGGTCCTTCCTTTGTCATTTGAAGAATACCTATCAGGTCAATCTCTCTCAGAGAATCTGAATACAACAGAAATTTTTAACAATTATCTCTTTAGTGCTTTCCCTTACTTATTGCAAACATCATCTTACGCTGAAAAAATTGATTATCTAAGAGGAATATATAACTCAATACTGTTAAATGATATTGTCACTAGATTGGGAAATCCAAATCCTACTATTATTGAGCGCATTGTCCGAACCCTTCTCAGTAGTACAGGTAGCTTAATATCAACAAATAAGATTCGTAATACCCTAGTCAGCCAAAACGTTTCAATATCCCATAATACTTTAGAAAATTATTTGACGACTTTGACAGACAGTTTACTTTTTTATTCCGTCCCACGTTTTGATGTCAAAGGTCGAGCATTATTGCAACGCTTAGAAAAATATTATCCCGTTGATTTAGGTTTACGACACCTCTTATTGCCAGACCACAAAGAAGACATTGGGCATATCTTGGAAAATATGGTATATTTGGAATTGAGACGTAGATATTCACAAGTATATGTTGGTAATTTAGATAAATATGAGGTTGATTTTGTTGTTGTAACTGATCTTGGTCACTACGCTTATTATCAAGTCAGTGAAACAACACTTGCTCCTGAGACACTAGAAAGAGAACTTAGACCACTAGAAGCCATTAAAGATCAATTTCCTAAATATCTATTAACAATGGATACGATTCAGCCAACAGCCAATTACAATGGTATTGAGAAGAAAAACATTATAGATTGGTTACTAGAAAAGTAGATAAATATAAATCATGCAGCTAACTAGATTTGCAACAGTCTGTTATCAATGATTCTACCCAAACCCTAATAATATATAGTAAATTTAGAACACATTATCTAATACAGACACTTGAAAGATAAAATGGAATCTTTAACTTCTGGAAGTACTATTATTACTCAAAATGATGAATCTCCATAGAATTAATGAAACTATAAATCAAACGGAACTATAATGAAAAAGAGACCAAGCAATCAGGCTTTAAAATCCTAAAAACGCATACTATCAGGTATTGAAAAACTTGATAGGATGCGTTTTATTATGGAAATATTTCCTTCATTTTCTCCTGAAATAGGTTTTTGCTAGCCTATTTTCTCTATTTCTAATGACTTACTTCAGCTTCTTACCTCTTAGGAAAAACATCAAAAGGCTGAACTATCAAAGTTTGGAATTATCCAATCCGATGAACAATATGTCTTTACTTATATCGATATGAAGGGTAACGTTAATAGCCCTCTACACTCTGACTATCTTAATAATAAAATGAAATCTGTCAAACGTCGTCATCCTGAACTTAAGCATACTACACCTCATAAATTACGACATACAGGAGCAACATTAGCAAAACAGGCTGGAACGTCTATTGAAGCTATTTCTGAAGCTCTAACCCATAGTGACACGATTTCAACTAAGACTTATGTCAACACTTCAAATGTCATTCCAATGGCTGTTGGAGAGATTGCCTATCGTAATCTTAAAAAGTAATGGTGTGAATTTTGCTAAAAATCATCAAAAAAACACCCCATGGTGTGAACCATGAAGTGTTGTAAATGCTGTATTGTAGCTGGTTCTTAACGTTTAGAGAACTGGCTAGCTTTACGAGCTTTCTTAAGACCTGGTTTGACAAGGGTCTGTTTCAGATAATTTTAAAATAGCCTAATATCAATAACTAATTGTTTTCTAATATCCCTTAATTTCAAAAAAGTTTGATTAAATTTGATTGAAATAGGGAAATTTATTTAATAAATTGCTCAGTGTTTATAAGTCAACAATGCAAAAACTATAAAAAACGAGTTCAACTCCTTCTTTGTCAAATAACATAAAACATCTGAATCAGAAATACTCAAGTATAGAGCTTAGCTTCTCATTGCGTTCATTATTGAGTTTTCTTTTAAACTCAATAGTTCTTTAAAGTAATCTATATCACTGTTTCTATTTGTTGTTTCAAAAATATATCTCCGATAAGTGTCTTCATGGTTAAAATTTATTTTAGGAGTTCGAAATATATGATAATACACATCAATATTCTTTTCTTCAAGTAGTCGTTTTGCATCCATATGAATTTCTAATGACACTTCAATATCTCGATGCATAAACTCATTATCGTTAAGCATAATGTATATGATAGAAGCTACTAAAAATGTCATCCCACCAATAGGTTTTTCACCCCAAAATGCATTATTACTACTAATCCGGCCGAATTGTAAAGTAGTTTTTCCTAATTCGAATGAATTAACCATCAAATTTGCTTCAGAAATAATTTTACCATTAAAATATAATTGAAATCGAGATCCAAGTTTTAGAAAAGACAGAAAGCCTTCATTCTTATTAAAATCTTTATAGCTGTATTTTGGATAAATTTTTCCGTTCCAACCATCGCCATCTATTGTAAAATATAAGTCTTCCGTTGTAAGAAATATATTGTTTCTCTCATCAGACTTGAAATTGTTTCTCTTATCAGACTTGAAAATTTTACTAATCCAACTATTTATCTTATTTTTTATCTTATACATTCTAAATTCCTAGTATTCTATTTTCTTAATATTCTACAGTCTATCACTGCATGTATATTATAACAAAAATATGTTCAAGAAAACAACTATTTTGAAATCCTTGTCTGTTATAACAGATTTGATATTCTGATATACTACATAAGAAAAGGAAATATACCTTTAAAAAATCTTTTCTAATGTTTATAAAGTTTTCTATTTAATCGTACATTCTTATTTCCGAAAGATAATGATTTTCCCGAAAGAAATAGATCAACCTAAAAAATTACTGTATTACTTATGTAATGTTTCTTTAATATAATATAGAAATAAAAAGTATGTAAATGAAAAGATTTATCACATTACTTTTAGTGTCTCTATCTACAATTTTATTAATTGCATGTTCTAACCAATCAAGCAATTCTTTAGATGGCGAATACCGTTGAATAAACGAGAGTAGAAATGAAGTTGCCTTTACCATTTCAGGTAACAAAGAAAATAGCAACAAAGGAGAGGCCGACACCTTTACAATTGATAAAGATAGTGCAACAATCGAACTGACTGGCTCTAATATCATAAACCGAAAAGAGAATTATACCTTCAAGGATGACGTATTCACTGTAGATATTTCAGGAACAAAGCAGGAGTATTACAAAAAGAATAGTGAAGAAATACAGCGACAAGTAAAACCCTCAAACTATTTGATATTCTTTATACAATAAAAACGCTTTCGGGGTCAGTACACACCCGCATAGCGGAGTTAGGCGGACTAATAGTCACATAATAAAAATTTACTTAAAGTCAGATTTTAAATACTGTAGAATAGTTCTTTCTAAAACTTACTCCCAAATTTTTTTGTAGGTAAATAAAATTCAGCATAAGGTTTCTCTAACACATACAATGATATAAACTGACATGATAAAAAATGAACATAACGAATATTATTTTCTGAAATTTCACAAATTTTCCCGTGTGCTATACTATTTCTAATATCGACTAATTCATGAATTATTCTACTATTAATTTCAAAAAATTTTGTTTTAATCTTCGGATTCAGAAATTCATAATTTTCAGCTATTTTTATTTTTAGTTGATTCCATGCTAGTAATATCCTTGTATAATTTCGACCTTTAAGAAACCTATCTAAAGAGTTTATAAGATCTCCAGATAAATTATCTATAGAATCTATATCTAATTCTGTTGATAGTGAATCAGTTAATAAATTATTTAAAAATGATTGTGTTTGAACTTTACGTTGTTGGTGTTTAGTTTTATAGAATAATCTTTCTCTTTCTATCACTAGTTTAGCAATTATCTCAATTGGTTTGAAACACATCAAAAATTCATCTTCAATATATTCTCTGTATTCATGTTGCAAACCAATACTATACATTCTCATTAAATCTAATATAAGTTGACGTTTTTTTCTATTTTTCTTTCTATTTAAACTATTTTCAATTATTTGCAATTTTGTTAGCCATTGAGACATCTTATCTTGTTGTTTTACCTCTGGTAAAACTTCATTGTATTTTGATATACTTCTTATAACAAGAGGTATATTAGTAAAAAATGACAAAATAGTTAAGCACTCTTCAATGTTTTGCTTTTGATCTGAAATGACTTGCAAATACTTATTTTCCTTAGTATATATGAACTTTAAAGTACATCTCCAAAATTTGAAGCATGCTCCGTTAGGTAAATCAAAGGCCGTTCCCCATGTATCCCATATATCATCGAACTCATTAAAATCTATTATTGCCGTATACATTAATATAGCTCCTTTATAAAATAAATATGTTATTTCAGTTTAAATATTCTATTAGACGATTACATTTACAGTTTTTTATTTTCTTCCAAAATCTTTTTTCGTTCTTCCATAAACTCAATCAACTTTTTCTTAAATACTTCCTTTTCTTTTCAGTTAATCCTTTTAAGTTCATACGGAAAAGTAATCCAATGTTGTCTAATTCATTTGATTTTTCTTCTGAGTTTCCAACTAAATAGTCAACTGTAACATCCAATACTTGTGCAATCTTAACAAAATTTTCCTGTGTTGTTTTTTTAATCCACGTTCCCATGAAACATATGCCTGTTGGGAAATTTCAGCTATTTGAGCTTGTGTTAGTTTTACTTGTTTCCTTAGTGTTTTCAAGCGTTCTGAGAATTCCATATGTTACCTCAAAAAATTATTTTAAATTCTTGTAGAAAAATGTTGACATCCACAACCATAGGTTATTAAATACAATTAACAACTTTTAGTTGTATAGCGATTAAAAATAATAACCTTATATTCAAGGCTAAATCACAATCTTTAAAAAATTAAATAAACAGTGTGTCTAACAACCAGAGGATTGATTGTCAAAACTACACTAAACTTCATACCTTTATTGTAAATGTTTTTGAAAAAAAGTCAAGTCCTTATATGGTTGAAGTGAAGATATAAAACATTTGGTAACTTTGTTTAAAATCTGTACTATATACCATATATTTATTATAATATGCTTTTTTAAAACTAAGCAACTATATTATGGATAATGCAGGATTCCATAGAATGGGTAAGCTAGAGCGCTTATGTGAATAATTTGGGCATAAACTTTTACCACTTCCTCCCTACTCACCTGAGTACAATCCTATTGAGAGAACATGGGCTCATATCAAAAAGCACCTCAAAAAGGTATTACCACGTTGCAATACTTTTTTTAAGGATCTTTTGTCTTGTTCTTATTTCAATTGACTATAATTTCCCTAAAACAATAAGGTAAACTTTAAGGTAAACTTTTCAAAAAAACACGAAAAAAGCACCCATAAGATAAACTTTTGAGTGCTTTGAAACGTTGATATAATCGTATTGATTAACGTTTTGAGGCAACTGACCTTGTTAGGTTGCAGCTACATTTGTAAGCGACTAAAGTCGCAACAACTGTGTCAATTGCACCAATTTAGTAAGAAAGTACAAAAAGAACACCCCGAAAGGTGCTCTTTGTAAGTATAGTAATTCTCTCGAATTAACGTTTACTAAATTGTGATGCTTTACGAGCTTTCTTAAGACCTGGTTTCTTACGTTCAACTTTACGTGAGTCACGTGTAAGAAGTCCTGCGCGTTTCAATGAATCGCGGAAGTCTGGGTCTACTTGAAGAAGGGCACGAGCGATACCGTGACGGATAGCTCCTGATTGACCAGCGTATCCACCACCTACAACGTTAACGAAAACGTCGTATGAACCTACAGTTGAAGTAACTGCAAATGGTTGGTTGATGACAAGACGAAGGTCAGCGTGTGGGATGTACTCTTCAACATCTTTTTTGTTAACAGTGATTTTACCAGTTCCTGGAACAAGGCGAACGCGTGCAACAGCGTTTTTACGACGTCCAGTACCTGCATATTGTGCTTGTGACATACTTTATTGTTCCTTTCCTTAGATAAGTCCTGAAATGTCAAGAACTTCTGGTTGTTGTGCAGCGTGAGTGTGCTCAGCTCCAACAAATACTTTCAACTTCATACCTTGAGCGCGTCCAAGTGTATTGTGCGGAAGCATACCTTTAACTGATTTCTCGATCAAACGTACTGCATTTTTAGAACGAAGTTCACCTGCAGAGATTTGTTTCAATCCACCTGGGTGGTTTGAGTGAGTGTAGTAGATTTTATCAGTTGCTTTTTTACCAGTCAATTTAACTTTTTCAGCATTGATAACAATCACAAAGTCACCTGTATCAGTGTGTGGTGTAAATGTTGGTTTGTTTTTTCCGCGAAGTACGCTAGCAACTACTGCAGAAAGACGTCCAAGTGGTACATCAGTTGCGTCAACTACGTACCATTTACGTTCAACTTGGCCTGGTTTAGCCATAAATGTTGTTTTGTTCATGATTTCTCCTATATATAGTTCGATTTTTGTTTACGGTGATGGGTGTTCCTTCCCATCGAAAAGTATTTGGAAGGTTCCGGGGCCTTTCAAATGGGGTAAACAATACCGCCTACTATAATACCAAATTTTACCCCTAAAAGTCAATAGATATGAAAAATATTTTTCTAAATGTAACTTCTGCTAACTTCTCAAAGTAACTTCCACTTGCCTGACCAAAGTGGAAATTAGTCTAAAACGGATTTTTATGGTGGAATTAAGTGTGAGACGTTTGAGTTAGAAACGAGGTCTACTATGACAAAACATAAACACCTTACCCTTTCAGACCGTAATGATATCCAATTAGGTTTAGAGCGCAGTGAAACCTTCAAAGCTATTGGACAATCCATTCTAAAAGACCCGACTACTGTTTCTAAAGAAGTCAAACGAAACAGACAAGTCCGAGAGTCTACATGCCATAACCTTCCTTGCCCTCTACTCGACAAAGCTCCCTTTGTCTGTAACGGCTGCCCTAAAAGAAGACAGAATTGTGGCTATAAGAAGATCTTCTACCTCGCTAAGCAAGCTCAAAAACAATACGAACAAACTCTTGGAGAAGCTCGTGAAGGAACTCCCCTCAATTCCAAGACCTTCTGGGACATGGACAAAGTCATTTCTGATGGGGTTAAAAAAGGACAACACATCTATCATATTCTCAAAACTCATAACCTTGATGTCAGCTCCTCAACTGTCTATCGACACATCCGAAAAGGGTACCTATCTATCGCTCCGATTGATCTTGCCAGAGCCGTTAAATTCAAAGAAAGACGAAAAAGTAAGCTACCTTCCATCCCTAAAGAAGCTAAAAAAGGCCGTTCCTATGAGGATTTCCAAAACTATTTAGCACTGAATCAACTAGACTCTTGGCTGGAAATGGATACAGTTCTGGGAAGGATGGGAGGGAAAGTCCTACTCACCTTCAATCTATCTTTCTGTAACTTTATCTTCGCTAGACTTCTGGATAATAAAACTGCCCTTGAGGTTACCAAACACCTTTATGACATCAAGAACACTCTTCACCAAGCTGACAAAGATTTCTTCCAACTCTTTCCTGTCATTCTTACCGATAATGGTGGAGAGTTTGCCAGGGTTGATGACATCGAAATGGATGTTCGAGGAGAGAGTAAACTCTTCTTTTGTGACCCTAATCGCTCTGACCAGAAAGGGAGAATTGAGAAAAATCACACGCTGATTCGCGACATTCTACCTAAAGGAACTTCTTTTGACAACTTAACTCAAGAGGACATCAATCTCGTTTGTTCGCATGTCAACAGCGTCAAACGTGCTGCTTTGAATGGAAAGTCAGCTTATGAACTCTTTGCCTTTACTTATGGAGAAGAAATTCCTAAGCTTCTCGGCATTTCTAAAATACCTGCAGAAGACGTCTGTCAGTCTTCTAAATTACTCCAACATAAGTTCTAAAAACTAACCTAAAACCCTATTCAAACGTCTCACACTAACTTCCACCATAGCGGAACTTAATCTGAAACGCTTTCAGATAAGAGGATTTTGTGCGCTCTTTTTTTCGATTCATTTTGGCTACAAAAGCAATAAAATCAAGCATTAGTAAAACCAGTGGAACTTACCCTGACATGGATTTCCACTGGTTTTTACAATTTTTATCAGATTAACTTCCACTTCTACTAGCGGTGGAACTTAATTTGGGAATTTACCTATTAACTTCGGGAGATTTTTGGGATTTTTTCCTTATTTCTTCCTGTAGCTAAAGTCCTTCTTAAAAAATCACCTTTTCTTGATTTTTAATCCTATTTGCTGTATGATAAGGGAAAGAAAGGGGGTAGAAATATGGCTTTTACCAATACCCAGATGCGGTCGGCTAGTTTTGGCATTGTTACCAGCTTGCCTGACGACGTTATTGACTCTTTTTGGTATATCATCGACCATTTCTTAAAAAATGTCTTTGAATTGGAAGAAGAACTTGAGTTTCAATTGCTCAATAATCAAGGAAAGATTACCTTCCACTTCTCAAGTCAGCACCTCCCTACAGCCATTGATTTTGACTTTAACCATCCCTTTGACCCTCTTTATCCCCCAAGAGTACTGGTTTTAGATCTGGATGGTAGAGAGACTATCCTCCTCCCAGAAGAAAATGACCTATTTTAAAAATTCTAGCCTTCAGTTACAAACGACTGAAAACTAGAGTTTTTTCTATTTTTTCAAAGCATCATACAAGTTACGGATCGGTTGCTTTAATGTAGGATGGATAAAATGAGGCGCAATTTCCTGTAAGGACTCAAGGACAAAAAGGCGTTCCGCTATGTAAGGATGAGGCAAGATAAGGTCATCTGTATAAAGGATCTGGTCCTCCACAAAGAGCAAGTCTAAATCAATCAAACGAGGCCCCCAATGTACTTCTCTCACCCGTCCCATCTCTGACTCAATAGCTAACAAGATCTCTAATAGCACTGGGGCAGGCAACCATGTTTCTACCTCAACCACTTGATTGGCAAAGCTATCCTGTTCCACACCACCCCAAGGCTCCGTCGTCAAGACACTGGACTCTTTGAGAATATGGATACCTCGAGCTCGCATGTTCTCAATGGCTTGTTTCAAGTTTGCTTGCTTATCCCCCATATTGCTTCCTAGGGCGATAAAAGCTCGTTGCTTACGGCGATGGATGGTTACCGAGCAAGTATCTAGTGGCAAATGCACTGGCGCCCAAGGTTTTTTCAGTTCCAACTTAATTTCTTGGACAAGAGGATAAGCATCAAAAGTACGTTCTACCAGTTTGTAGGCTACTGTTTCAATCAAATCCTCACTCGTTTCCTGAAACCAAGTCGTCCACTGCTGACACAGTTCTCCATAATGGACAGAAGCCGTTAAATCCAAGTCTGTAGCCGCTTTGGTCATATCATAGGATAGGATGGCTGAAACGACAAACTTCTGGCCCAATTCTTTCTCACTGGGAAAAAGACCATGATAGGCAAAAATTTCCAAATCCTTAATCTGCAGTTGATCCATAATGATTCCTTTCTCGAAAAATCCGCTTCAAGCGGATTCTTTTTATACTCAATGAAAATCAAAGTGCAAACTAGGAAGCTAGCCGCAGGCTGCTCAAAACACTGTTTTGAGGTTGCAGATGGAAGCTGACGTGGTTTGAATTTGATTTTCGAAGAGTATTATAGTCCCATTAAACGATAAGCCTGGTCGCGGAGGTCCTTATCTGTTTCAAATAGACCACGAGCTACTGTCGTCAAGGTTGCAGTGCCTGGTTTTCTCACACCACGCATACTCATACACATATGTTCTGCCTCAATGACAACAAAGGCTCCCTTAGCACCTAGATAGTCCATCAAGGCATCGGCTACTTCGATATTCAAACGTTCTTGAATTTGTGGTTTTTTCGAATAAACTTCAACCGTACGGGCTAGCTTAGACAAACCTGCCACACGACCATCTGGAATGTAGGCAATATGTGCTCTCCCATAAAATGGTAGAAAGTGGTGTTCACACATGGTATGGAAAAAAATATCCTTTTCTACCACCATATTATCGTCAATAATCTCAAAGGATTTTGACAAATGTTCCTCCGCTGTTTGACCAAGACCTGAAAAAATCTCTTGGTACATACGGGCTACACGAGCAGGTGTTTCCTGCAAGCCCTCACGGTTAGCGTCCTCTCCTACAGCTTCGATAATCATTTTTACAGCTGCTTCAATCTTTTGTGTATCCATTTTCATTCTTCCTCTCCATCAGATAGGCTCTCACTTGGCTCAAAAAATACAAGGAACCTGTGACAATCCTAACTGTTTTTTTCTCTTCTTTTTTATCTGTCAATTTCTGCTCTAGAAAATCCTGCCAACCTTGGTAGTTGAGATTTCTAGATTTGGCTGCCTCTTTCAGCACGCTTTCATCAGTCGCCCGACTATCCGAAAAATGTGTCAGGGTAAGCTCGGTATCTGGCATGGCCCCCAGCAAGTCTAACATATCCTCCAAGGCCTTGGTTTTGATACAAGTAAAGAGGATTTCCTTACGATAATCCGCAAAGCGTTCTTGCAAGGTTGCTAATAAAGCTTTGATAGCATGGGGATTATGGGCCCCATCCAAAATCATCAAGGGGTCTCTTGACACGATTTCCAAACGCCCTGGCCACCTTGTTTCTTCCAAGGCTTGACCAAGCAAGTCATTGCTTGCTAGTTCTCGGCCATCCTCCTGACAAAAATTATCAAGTAAAGCTATGGCCATCCCAGCATTCTCTATCTGGTGCAAACCAAGTAGGCCAGTCTGGAAGCGACCTTGTCTGACAGCACTGGTATAGTCAAATACTTCACCCGTTATCACACTCTCTTGATGGCTTACCTGATAATCTGCTCCGTAGGCAAATCTCGGTGCATCTTTCCCTTCCGCAATGCGGTCAATCACAGCCAAAGCTTCTGGAGCGATACGACCTGTCACCAAGGGAATACCTTGTTTGATAATACCAGCTTTCTGCTCTGCTATGGCTTCCAAGGTGTCACCAAGTAGGGCTACATGGTCCAATCCAATGGTCGTAATGCCTGTTAGAATAGGCTGGCAAACATTGGTACTATCCAAGAGTCCACCCATGCCCACTTCCATGATAGCCACATCTACTTGCTCTGAGGCAAAGTAGTCATAGGCTATGGCTGTTATAATCTCAAACTCGGTTGTCCCCTGCAAATTGGTAGCCGATTCCCCTTCCAGCAAAGTCTGATAGTCTGACATGAGGGATTCTAGCCTCGCTTCTGGGATAGATTCCCCATTGATGCTAATCTGGTCTGTGTAATGAATGAGATAGGGCGAGCTGAAAACACCAACTCTCAGCCCCATCTTTTCTAGCATATTTTTCAAAAAAGCAATGGTCGAGCCCTTGCCATTGGTTCCTCCGATATGGATAACCTTGAGTTTGAGATGGGGATTGCCACGCAAAGCTAATAGTTCCACCATTCGTTCCAAGCCAAAATGCGGTTGGTCCGTCCGGTAGTTAGCAATCCACTGATTGTTTTCAATTTCTTTCATCTTATTTGTATTGTTTTAAATCTAAATTTTCCGCTTCATCAGCAAGCCGAATAGCGGAGGCAATTTCAACCGCCATCCTGTGACTAGCTACGTCATGCACGCGCACCACTTCTACACCCTGTCTTGCAGCAATACTAGTTACATGAGCCGAAGCCGTATCTCGATTGCGGAAACCAAGTTCTGTCTCAGGATTGACTTCAAAACCATTTTCTTCTAGGATATTGATAACAAATCGCTTGCGCGACACTCCAAGAAAGATTGGATAGCCTTTCTGATGTAGTTTATCCAGATCCCGTAAAAGAATCAGATTTTCTTTCTTAGTCAGCCCAAAGCCAATTCCCGGATCCAACAGGATGTTTTCTTGTGCAATCCCAGCTTCCTCTGCTCTCGCTAGTGCTCGTTCAAAGAAAGTCTCCATCAACTCTTCGATTGGCATTTTTTCAAAGTCAGCTAACTCTTCCTCTGTAAAAGCTTGACCAAAGCCAAAATGAGGAAATATAAGCGAGCTAGGATGCTGAGGTCGAGCCATAACGGGATTAAACATAATGACCACTTTCGCTCCAGCCTTAGCAACCACATGGGCCATTTTTTCATCACCCATGAGGCCTGTAATATCATTGACTAGATTGGCACCAGCAGCCAAAGCAGCTTCTGCCACCTGACTCTTCCAAGTATCAATAGAGATGAGGACATCACTTTCCTTGCGAATAGCCTTAATCACTGGAACAACACGCTGGATTTCCTCTTCTATCTCAACATAGCTACTTCTTCCCGGCCGAGTTGATTCTCCACCGATATCTAGTATGCTGGCTCCTTCTGCTATCAATTTACGAGCCTGCTGGAGCGCCTGCTCAAGCGCAAAAAATTGACCACCATCCGAAAAGGAATCTGGGGTTACATTGATAATTCCGCAAACAGCTGTCTTTGCATGATTGGCTTTAGTTGACATATCGGTCACTCCCTCAAGGCTTTTCACCATATTATTTCTCTATTTTACCATAAAAAGAAAAAGATGGATACTATTGCATTCATCTTTTTCCCAGTAGAAACAAGTAAGCAATTGTCAAAAATCTTAAACAGAAATCCCTAATGTCCGACTCAAAATCACCACGAGAGCCAACAAACAGAAAAAAACTCCATTAACAATCATGTGAAGTAAGATAGACATTTCCAAACGTTGGGTTTTATAAACTGTCCAAGTTAGCACAGTTGACATTCCTCCATAGATAAGAAGAGAAGGTAGATTTGTCGGTAAATGAAGCAAGGCAAAGATAATAGCACCGACTATATAACCCACATTTTCTTTACCACGAAAGAGTTTTTTAGGAATCACTCCTCGACATAAAATCTCCTCACAAATAGGAGCTATTAGAACCAGTAAGAAAAAACTGGAAATTAAGGAACTATTCTGGACCAAATCATTAATATTTGATTGATTGCTGGTTGTTGTTTCATTCATCAAACGCAGTAAGACCACACCAAGAATATTAAAGGCAAGAATCACTAGATAGCTTAAGGCCAATCTAGCCAAATCCTTAGCCTTGAAAAACGATAAACCAAAACTAGCCAACTGTGTTTTCCTAGCACCTATTATAAATACAGTTAAAACCACAAGAGATAAGACCCCTACTAATAGCCCAGTTTGAAGCAGTGGAAATTTTCTGCTAGTTAGAAAAGTTGCTAGAGCTAAAGGAAACTGAGAAAACAAAAGCCCTACTAGAAAGATTATTAACCACTTCCCCCTGTTTAATACTTCATCCCAAATATTCTTTTTTATCATCAATTATACTCCTACCATTCAATCAAAATCACCTACCTAGTTTGAAGCAATTTTCAAGTAACTATAATATAAAAAGGGGAGAACCCCTTTTTATATTATAGCATTTATAAGGCCATGCTGATATAGTTAAGGATAAACAAGGCATCCAAAATCCAAATCATGACATGAACATCTTTAGCTTGACCTTTGACAAGCTTAGTCAAAGTGTAAGTCAAGAAACCAACTGCAATCCCTTGAGTGATAGAGTAGCTGAATCCCATAAAGATAGATGTGAAGAAAGCAGGAACCGCTTCGGCCATATCATCCCAATGGATATTTTTCAAGCTAGCCAACATCATAATTCCAACGATAATCAAGATTGGAGCTGTAGCGGCTGTTGGTACAATCGCTAGAAGTGGGCTAAAGAAGCTTGAGATCGCAAAACAGATAGCTACAACCAAGGCTGTCAAACCAGTACGTCCACCTGCACCAATACCAGCAGCAGACTCAACATAAGTCGTTACGTTTGAAGTACCTGCGATGGCACCAATTGAAGTACCAATCAAGTCAGAGTAAAGAGCCTTGTCTAACTTAGCTGATTGATGATTTTCACCATTTGTCGCTACGATACCAACTTTTTCACCTGTACCGATCAAAGTACCAATTGTATCAAAAATATCTGTCAATGAGAAGGCAAGAATAGCCATCAGAGTTTCAGGCAAGCGAGCTGTATCTGAAATCAAAGCTCCCAAACCTTCTGAACCAAGAGCTGCACCAAAGATTGTCTTCAAGTCTTCAAATGCTGCACCAACATGGTTATTAGCAAAATCGATGCTTGACAAATCTACCAAACCAACTGCGATAGCAAGAACAGTTGTTGTCAAGATAGAGAGGATAATTCCCCCTTTAATCCCTTTAATGACAAAGAAGATTGTGATAGCAAGTCCTGCAAGAGCCACCAAAACAGCTGGATTATTAAAGCTGACCAAGCCTGGGACTGCTGAAGCATTTGCTGCAATCGTTGCTTGAGCCTTGTCAGCCCCTTCTCCTACAACAGTATAGTTGCCTGGATCAATCGTGAATTTCAAAAGTCCAGCATTCTTAATTCCTACATAGGCAAGGAAGACACCGATACCAGCTGAAATAGCTGAGCGAAGGGCATTCGGAATCGATTCAATGATCATTTTACGAACATTTGTCAAGGTAATAATCAATGAGATAATTCCACAGATGAAGACCATAGCCAAGGCTTCTTGCCATGAATAACCAAGTCCGAATACAACTGTAAAGGTAAAGAAGGCATTGAGTCCCATACCTGGCGCTTGGGCATAAGGTAAGTTAGCATAGAAGGCCATCATCAGGGTACCAGCAACTGCACCGATAATCGTTGCGAGGAATACACCCTGAGCAGGCATTCCTGTTTGCGAAAGAATTTGTGGGTTTACAAAGAGAATATAGCTCATTGCAAAGAAAGTTGTTAAACCAGCGAGAACCTCTGTACGAACGTCTGTACCGTTCTCTTTTAGTTTAAATAATTTGTCCATTATCAATCTCCTTTTAATTTTTACGAACAATAATAGAATTATATCATTTATCATTCACTTTTTCAATATCTTTGTTTGATTTATTTAAGAATTTGATGAAATTTCTTTTTTTGTTTCGAATCTGCTTTTCTGCCTGCTTTCTGTTATAATAGTAGACATCTTATCTGAAAAGACACTAGAAAGGTCCCTATGACGAAAAAAATTATTGCAGTTGACCTGGATGGAACCCTGCTCAACTCAGACAGTCAAATTTCTGACTTTACCAAAAAAACCATCAAAAAAGTTACTGAAAAAGGCCATCAAGTTATTATTACGACAGGGCGCCCTTACCGAATGTCAAAAGATTTTTACCGTGAACTAGGCTTAAACACTCCTATGATTAATTTCAACGGCTCCCTCACTCATTTACCAGACCAAGTTTGGAACTTTGAAAAGTGTTTGACCGTAGACAAAAAATATCTGCTAGACATGGTTCAACGTTCAGAGGACATTCAAGCCGATTTTATCGCTGGAGAATACCGTAAAAAATTCTACATTACAAATCCCAATGAAGAAATTGCCAATCCCAAACTATTTGGGGTAGAAGCTTTCCAGCCTGAAGATCAATTTCAGCCTGAGTTGGTGACCAAGGACCCTAACTGTATCCTGTTACAGACTAGAGCCAGTGACAAATATGCCTTGGCAAAAGAAATGAACGCCTTCTACCAGTATCAACTGTCTATCAATACCTGGGGAGGTCCGCTCAATATCCTTGAGTGTACCCCAAAAGGTGTCAACAAGGCCTTTGCTTTGGACTACTTGCTCAAGGTAATGAACCGTGACAAAAAAGATTTGATTGCTTTTGGAGATGAACACAACGATACCGAAATGCTCGCTTTTGCTGGGAAAGGTTATGCCATGAAAAATGCCAATCCAGACCTGCTCCCCTATGCGGATGAGCAAATCGCCCTGACCAATGACCAAGATGGGGTTGCCAAAACCCTGCAAGACTTATTCTTATAGTCCATACTGACCAGCTTGCGAGCTGGTCTTTGTGTTCTTTTCACAGTCTCATCAACCAGTTAATCGATTGTTCTACTTTTTGCCTCCAAAACCTTGGAAAAGGCTTTCTTTTGTGATATACTTCACATATAAATACAAGAGAGCTCGTCACACTCGACTCTGTTGACACAAAATCAATCCAGTCCCGTTGTCCCTGTTCTCGGTCAATATAAAGGAGGATAGCTATGAAAGCTGTTGTTGTAAATCCAGAAAGCACTGGTGTTGCTGTTGAAGAAAAAGTGCTCCGTCCACTTGAAACTGGAGAAGCACTTGTAGAAATTGAATACTGTGGTGTTTGCCACACTGACCTCCACGTTGCCCATGGTGACTTTGGTCAAGTACCAGGACGTGTTCTTGGCCACGAAGGTGTTGGTATCGTTAAAGAAATTGCCCCAGATGTGAAAAGCCTTAAAGTCGGCGACCGCGTCAGCGTTGCTTGGTTCTTCGAAGGATGTGGCACTTGCGAATACTGTACAACTGGTCGCGAAACCCTTTGCCGTACAGTGAAAAATGCCGGCTACTCGGTAGATGGTGGTATGGCTGAACAATGTATCGTAACTGCAGACTATGCTGTCAAAGTTCCTGATGGACTTGATCCAGCCCAAGCCTCTTCTATTACATGTGCTGGTGTAACAACCTATAAAGCTATAAAAGAAGCAAAAGTTGAACCAGGCCAATGGGTTGTCCTTTACGGTGCTGGTGGACTTGGTAACCTAGCTGTTCAATATGCTAAAAAAGTATTCAATGCTCATGTCATCGCAGTTGATATCAATAACGACAAACTTGCCCTTGCAAAAGAAGTAGGCGCTGACATTGTGATTAACGGCCTCGAAGTTGATGATGTACCAGGACTCATCAGAGAAAAAACTGATGGAGGAGCTCATTCAGCTGTCGTAACTGCTGTATCTAAAGTTGCCTTCAACCAGGCTGTTGACTCCGTTCGTGCCGGTGGTCGCGTCGTCGCTGTCGGTCTTCCTTCTGAAATGATGGAACTCAGCATCGTTAAAACAGTCCTCGATGGAATCCAAGTTATCGGTTCTCTTGTTGGAACTCGTAAAGACTTGGAAGAAGCCTTCCAATTCGGTGCAGAAGGCTTAGTAGTCCCAGTTGTTCAAAAACGTCCAGTAGAAGATGCTGTTGCCATTTTCGACGAAATGGAAAAAGGTCAAATCCAAGGACGTATGGTACTCGACTTCACCCACTAATCTAACTAGAAACCTATTTTAAAAGTTGGAAGCTTCTTCCAGCTTTTTTATATTAAATTTTTAAATAAGGATTCAAAAAAACTTCTCTAAAACTCAATATATCAATATTTTCAAATGTAGTTTTTTTAATTATTTTATTATAAATAGTTGATTTTTAGATGAAAACGGTTTATACTTAAACAGTCTTAAAGTTTTCTTAAACGAAAACTAAAACAAAAAAGGAGGAATGACAATAATGAGTATCGGAATCATTATTGCGAGCCACGGCGAATTTGCTGCGGGTATTCATCAGTCAGGATCTATGATCTTTGGTGAACAAGAAAAGGTTCAAGTTGTGACCTTTATGCCAAATGAAGGTCCTGATGATCTATACGCTAAGTTTAATAACGCTGTTGCTGCATTTGACGCAGAAGATGAGGTTCTAGTTTTGGCTGACCTTTGGAGTGGATCTCCATTTAACCAAGCTAGTCGCGTGATGGGAGAAAATCCTGAGCGTAAGTTTGCCATCATCACAGGACTGAACTTACCGATGTTGATTCAAGCCTATACAGAGCGCCTGATGGACGCTGCTGCAGGTGTAGAAAAAGTCGCTGCTAATATCATTAAAGAAGCCAAAGATGGCATCAAGCCTCTTCCAGAAGAGCTAAACCCAGTTGAGGAAGTAGCAAGCGCTGCAGCTGCTCCAGTTGCCCAAGCTGCTATTCCAGAAGGAACTGTCATCGGAGACGGTAAACTCAAAATCAACCTTGCCCGCCTAGACACTCGTTTACTTCACGGTCAGGTTGCAACTGCTTGGACTCCAGATTCAAAAGCAAATCGTATCATCGTTGCTTCAGATAACGTGGCTAAAGACGACCTTCGTAAAGAATTGATTAAACAAGCAGCTCCAGGTAATGTCAAGGCTAACGTGGTTCCAATTCAAAAACTGATTGAGATTTCAAAAGACCCACGTTTTGGAGAAACACATGCCCTTATCTTGTTTGAAACACCTCAAGATGCCCTTCGTGCCATCGAAGGCGGCGTGCCAATCAAGACTCTTAACGTTGGTTCTATGGCTCACTCAACAGGTAAAACATTGGTCAATACCGTTTTGTCTATGGACAAAGAAGACGTTGCTACATTTGAAAAAATGCGTGACTTGGGTGTTGAATTCGATGTCCGTAAAGTACCAAATGATTCTAAAAAAGATTTGTTTGACTTGATTAACAAAGCCAATGTCAAATAAGCCATTATTTATGAAAGGATTTTAAAGATGTCTATTATTTCTATGGTTTTAGTAGTCGTTGTAGCCTTCCTTGCAGGTCTTGAAGGTGTCCTCGACCAATTCCAATTTCACCAACCACTTGTAGCCTGTACCCTTATTGGGCTTGTAACAGGTCACTTGGAAGCAGGGATTATCCTCGGTGGTTCTCTTCAAATGATTGCCCTTGGTTGGTCAAATATCGGTGCTGCTATCGCTCCTGATGCTGCACTTGCTTCTGTCGCTGCTGCCATTATCATGGTTCTTGGTGGTGACTTTACCAAGACAGGTATCGGTGTTGCCCAAGCGGTTGCTATCCCTCTTGCCGTTGCTGGTCTATTCTTAACTATGATTGTTCGTACAATCTCAGTTGGTTTGGTTCATACTGCAGATGCTGCCGCTAAAAAAGGTGACTTCGGCGCTGTGGAGCGTGCGCATTTTATTGCGCTACTTTTCCAAGGACTTCGTATTGCGCTTCCTGCAGCTCTTCTCCTTATGGTACCAACTGAAACTGTACAAAGTATCCTTAGTGCTATGCCAGACTGGCTCAAAGATGGTATGGCTATCGGTGGTGGTATGGTCGTTGCCGTTGGTTACGCCATGGTTATCAATATGATGGCAACTCGTGAAGTATGGCCATTCTTCGCTCTTGGTTTCGTTCTTGCTGCCGTATCAGACATTACTCTAATCGGATTTGGTGCTATCGGTGTTGCTATCGCTCTTATCTACCTTCACCTTTCTAAAACTGGTGGAAATGGTGGCGGAGGAGCTGCAACTTCTAACGACCCAATCGGCGATATCCTAGAAGACTACTAAGATAAGAAAGGACTGAAAACATCATGACTGAAAAACTTCAATTAACTAAATCAGATCGTAAAAAAGTTTGGTGGCGTTCAACCTTCTTACAAGGGTCTTGGAACTTTGAACGGATGCAAAACTTGGGCTGGGCTTATACACTCATTCCAGCTATCAAAAAACTCTATACTAAAAAAGAAGATCAAATCGCTGCTCTTGAGCGTCACCTTGAGTTCTTCAACACTCATCCATACGTAGCTGCTCCAATCATGGGGGTTACTCTTGCGCTTGAAGAAGAACGTGCTAACGGTGTTGAAATCGACGACGCTGCTATCCAAGGGGTTAAAATCGGTATGATGGGACCTCTTGCTGGTATCGGTGACCCAGTATTCTGGTTTACAGTACGCCCAATCCTTGGATCACTCGGTGCTTCACTTGCCCTTACTGGTAATATCTTGGGCCCACTCCTCTTCTTTGTCGCATGGAACTTGATTCGTATGTCATTCTTGTGGTATGTTCAAGAGGTTGGATACAAGGCTGGATCAGAAATCACTAAAGATATGTCTGGCGGTATCCTTCAAGACATCACTAAAGGAGCTTCTATCCTTGGGATGTTCATTCTTGCTGTCCTTGTTCAACGCTGGGTAAATATTAAATTTGCTTTCGATGTTTCTAAAGTTCAACTAGATGAAAAGGCTTATATCCATTGGGATAAATTGCCAGAAGGATCTAAAGGTATCCAAGAAGCATTCGCACAAGTAGGACAAGGATTGTCTCAAACACCGGAAAAAGTTACTACTTTCCAACAAAACTTGGATATGTTGATTCCTGGACTATCAGGACTACTCCTTACTTTACTTTGCATGTACTTGCTTAAGAAAAAAGTATCTCCAATCACTATTATCCTTGCCCTCTTCGCAGTGGGTATTGTGGCACATGTTCTTCACATCATGTAATCAAACAACTTAAAAGGAACCAGGTTCTAAAATCTGATTCCTTTTTTCTATGCTTTTATACTCAATGAAAATCAAAGAGCAAACTAGGAAGCGAGCCGCAGGCTGTACTTGAGTACGACAAGGCGAAGCTGACGTGGTTTGAATTTGATTTTCGAAGAGTATTATTCTGCCAAGGCTCCCATTGGATCCCATGGTGCAAGTACAATTGGTTCTGCTCCATAGGCAGCTTGTTCTTCTGCTGTTAACAATTCTTTGCAAACAACGATTTGGTAAGTGTATTCGTTCATCCAAGCGTCTGAGGCAACAAAGTAACCATCTGTACCGACCTTGTCTCCCCATGAGTTTTCAACCTTCCACTTGGTTGACTTGCCATTTTCATCCAAGTCAACACCTGTCAAGACCATGGCGTGAGTCATCAAGCTTTCGCTATAGTCCAAACGTCCAGCCTTGTCTTGAGTAAGTTTAATGTCCATGCTTGATGCAAAGTCATAAACATCTGTCGCAAGAATTCCAGCTTTGCGGTTGCTGAGCTGGCCGACATCTGAACCAAACCAAACAGTCTCTCCTGCTTGCATTTGGGCAATCGCCAATTCTTTCAAGCGTTCCATCGGTACGTTGATATAACGAACTGCACGGCTACCAACCACATTCCCCAACATCTCAACTGTGTAAGATTTTCCGTAAGGTTTATCAGTAGTTGGAGCATTGATAACAGAAACGTAGTCTTCTAAAGGAAGATTGACATATTTCTTGTAAAATTCTTGTGGTGTGATGCCCTTTTCACTTTGGTAGTTGTTATCCTTATCACGATAGGCAAAGTCAAATTTACGTGGTGGAAGTCCTAAAGACATAGCAAGAAAATTAAAGATTTCTTGCAAGAGGTCTTCTTTCTTATCTTGAACAGTCGCTTGGTCTGCGCCAGAAGCAAGCAAGTCACGCAAAATTTGAGCATCTTGACGAAGCAATTTGTTGAGAATGGCATTTAGCTCACGACTGCTACTAGATGAAACAGACTCAGGGTAAACTGACTTGGGAACAACACCATATTTCTCAAAGAGAGACACCACCATATCCCATTGACCGCCATCTTGTTGAGGAGTTTGAAGTAAGAATTTAACCTTACGGCTCGTCAATTCTTGGTCTGCAGTCGCAATGACTTGCTCCAAGAACCAGTTTGATTTCTCATACTTGTCCCAGAAGAAGGTGTGGGCCTGTGACAACTCAAAATTTTCTAGTTTGTATTGTGAGATGAGCTTGTGGCGGAAAGTGTTGAGAGCCGCAAACATCCAGCAACGACCAGACGCTTTCTGGTTGGTTACCTTGTCCTTGGTCAAATCCAATGAGAAAACAGGTGTGTTGTCTACATGGCTCTGACGACGTTCTAAGGCTGCAAAAATTCCGTTGTGGCTGGCAGCATTTTCAATCGCTTGGTATTTTACATTTGCTTCATAATTGGCAAATAGTTTATCAGTAAATAATTCTTGAATCGCGTTCATAGATTCCTCCTTTTATTCTACAGTCTATTATAACTCTTTTCACAAAGGAAGCAACTAAAAAACATAAAAGGCAAGGATATTCTTCCTCACCTTTTCAAATATAAATCAAATTAAGCAATATTCGCAAGGAGAGCTTCTAATTCCTCCTCGGTCAAGCGACGCCATTCCCCTCTTTCTAAGTTCTCATCCAATACCAACGTTCCCATAGTCAAACGTTGCAGGTCTACTACTTCCTTGCCACAGTAGACCACCATACGCTTGACCTGATGAAACTTCCCTTCTGCAATGGTCACACGGATTTGGCTCTGATTCTTTTCTGCATCTATGGACACAAGCTCCAGTTTAGCAGGCTGACAGGTAAAGTTTTTAAGAGGAATTCCCTTGGCAAATGTCTCCACGTCTTCTTGGGTCATAATTCCCTTGACCTGAGCCAGATAGGTCTTATCCACATGACGCTTAGGTGAAAGAAGAGCATGAGCCAGCTGACCATCATTGGTCAAGAGCAAAAGACCATGCGTGTCAATATCTAAGCGTCCTACTGGGAAAACTTCCTTGCTCCGAGCAATATCATCCAGCAAGTCCAGAACGGTTCTGTGCTTAGGATCCTCAGTCGCTGAGATAACTCCTTTGGGCTTGTTCATCATGTAGTAGACAAACTCTTCATACTCCAATACTTGCCCAGCAAAGCGAATCTCATCTCTTTTTTCATCAATCTGCAGTTTCGCTGATTTCTCTTTTTTACCATTTACCGTCACGCGCCCAGCCTTGAGCAAGTTTTTGACCTCAGTCCGGCTCCCCACAGCGCAGGCAACTAAAAATTTATCTAATCTCATAGAACTATTATATCATATCAAAAGGAGACTGGTACAATGACCAACCTCCTTTTCGTTTCATACTCTTCAAAAATCTCTTCAAACCGCGTCAACGTCGCCTCGCCGTGGGTATGGTTACTGACTTCGTCAGTTCTATCCACAACCTCAAAACAGTGTTTTGAGCTGACTTCGTCAGTTTTATCCACAACCTCAAAACAGTGTTTTGAGCTGACTTCGTCAGTTTCATCTACAACCTCAAAGCAGTGCTTTGAGCAACCTGCGGCTAGTTTCCTAGTTTGCTCTTTGGTTTTCATTGAGTATCAGATTTAGGAAATTAACTTCCTCGTCTCCAGAAAATCGCTAAGACAATCATGGAACCTAGTACTGCCGGAATAATGGCAGTTCCTGCTATTATCGGTCCCCAAGTCCCAAAAAGCAAATGGCCTATAAAGGCACCAATCCATCCGAGAAACATTTTCCCAAAACATCCCATTCGCTCTCCACGATTGGTCAGAGTACCTGCTAAAAATCCCACTAGGAGACCAACAAACATACTTCCTAACATATTATCTCCTTAATTTGCCCAATCTCCGTTACGGAAGAGTGGTACACGTGTCCCATCCTCACGGATACCATCGATATCCATTTGGTTAGAACCAATCATAAAGTCTACGTGAACATCTGAACGGTTAAGCCCCGCAGCTTCAAGCTCCTCTTCGCTCATCTCCGCTCCACCAACTACGCTAGTCGCATAGGCTGCACCGATAGCCAAGTGATTTGACGCATTCTCATCGAAAAGGGTATTAAAGAAGGTAATGCCTGACTGGGAAATTGGGCTTGGATCTGGTACCAAAGCACATTCACCCAAGGCACGCGCACCCGCATTTTCAAAGACAAGGTCTTTCATGACTTGATCGCCCTTCTCAGCAGTGATGTCAACGATTCGTCCATCCTTAAAGGTTACCTTAATACCTTCGATGATATTTCCGTTATAGCTAAGCGGTTTTGTAGAAGTGACATATCCATCTGCGCGACGGAAATCAGGCGCTGTGAAGACTTCCTCTGTCGGCATATTTGGCAAGAATCCTTCTCCTTGCGTATTGATAGCACCAGCTGATTCCCAAACGTGGTTCTTCGGCAAGCCAAGGGTCAAATCGGTCCCCGGTGCTGTGTAGTGAAGGGCTGAAAATTGCTCTTTATTAAGCATATCAGCCTTGCTCTTGAGGATAGCCGCATGCTCTTCCCAAGCCTTAACAGGATCTTCTTCATAGACACGGCAAGTTTTGAAAATTTGGTCCCAAAGGAGATCGACTGCTTCTTCGTCGCTCGCAGCATTTGGAAAGACTTTCTTAGCCCACTCAAGTCCAGCAGCGGCTGCTACAGTCCAGCTAACCTTGTTGGATTGCGTTGCGATGCGCATTGGCTTCATAGCAAGTCCCATAGCTTTAGCAGAAGCCGAAAGCTTGTCAGCGTCCACTCCGTTCAAGGCACCTGGGTCAGAAGAACGAACTCCAAGACGGCTAGCCTTGTTCTCCAAAAGATAGTTCATCTCAGCAATCTTGTATTCTGGCACATTGTCCAAACGCTCCATAGGCGCATGGAGAAATTTCTCACGGTTAATGACATCATCTGTCCACTGAACAATAACCTCATGCGCACCCAAGGCATAAGCTTCTTTGACGATTAAGTGAGCCAACTCACGTTGCTCCACATCGATAGAGAGAGCCAAAGTGTGACCAGGTTGCACATTGATTCCATTCGCAACCAATAATTTCGCATATTTTTCTAGATTTTCTTTAAAATTTGGTAAAACCATGTAATTTTCTCTTTTCTATTTTTATTTTTCTTTCAAAGCAGAGAATAATCCTGCTAAAGCAATAGCACCTGACAAGAGTGCTGTTGATAGAAGAATTGTCTTATCAGCAAGTTCTAATTGATATTCAAATACCTTCTCAGCCGGCTTATCTTCCGCAAAAATTCTTAGTTTCATTTTTTTCCCTCCAAGGCCTTAAAACAACTCATCAAACAAACTCAACTGGTTATCCTCTGGCATATTGCCAAGAATACCCATTTCATCCATCTTTTCAACCAAGGTTGATGAGAGTCCGCCACGTTTGCGTAGCTCTGTTTTAGAGAGGAATTCTCCCTCTTCACGCGCTCGCACTAACTGCTTGGCAACGTTCTCTCCCAGACCATCCATTGCTACAAATGGCGGAATGAGGGTATCCCCATCGATAAGGAACTCTGTCGCCTGACTACGGTAGAGATCGAGTTTGCCAAACTTGAAACCACGCTCCCACATTTCATTGACAATCTCAAGAGTTGTATAAAGATCAATTTCTACATTAGAGGCTTCATTGTTCTTCCGTTTTTCAGAGATTTCTTCCATTCTGCTTTTGATGGCATCCAAGCCCGCACCCATAGTCTTAATATCAAAAGCCTTAGCACGAATGGAGAAGTAAGCACAGTAGTAATAAATAGGATGGTGAACCTTGAAGTAAGCTACACGCAAGGCCATCATAACGTAGGCTGCCGCATGGGCTTTAGGGAACATATACTTGATTTTCCCACAGGACTCGATATACCACTCTGGTACTTTATTGGCCTTCATGGCTTCGATGTAACCATTTCGCTCCTCCTCGGAAATCTTCAACCACAAGCCCTTACGTACGCGTTCCATAATGGTAAAGGCCATCTTAGGTTCGAGACCAGCATGCATGAGGTAAACCATGATGTCGTCCCGACAACCGATAACAGTCGATAGATCTGCAATCCCTTGCTTAATCAAATCCTGGGCATTGCCCAACCAGACATCGGTACCGTGGGACAGACCTGAGAGCTGAAGCAACTCCGCAAAAGTCGTCGGATGGGTTTCATCGACCATCCCTCGGACAAAGTTGGTTCCAAACTCTGGAATCCCCAGCATGCCCGTCGGAGTTCCGATTTGTTCAGGAGTCACACCTAACACATCAGTCCCAGAAAAGAGTGCCATCACGCCTTCATCATCCATAGGAATTTCATTAGGGTCAATCCCAGACAAATCCTGCAATTTCCGAATCATGGTCGGATCATCATGCCCCAGCACATCAAGTTTGAGGACGTTCTCATCGATATCGTGGAAGTTAAAGTGAGTGGTCTGCCATTCAGCCGTCACGTCATCTGCTGGATACTGGACAGGCGTAAAATCATAGACATCCATGTAGTTCGGAATAACAACAATCCCTCCCGGGTGTTGACCCGTCGTCCGCTTGACACCAGCCGCACCTTGAGCAAGACGTTCCACCTCTGCATCACGATAAAACTTGCCATAATCTCGCTCATAGCCCTTTACAAATCCATAGGCAGTCTTGGCAGCCACTGTACCAACTGTTCCTGCACGGAAGGCATATTCCTCACCAAAAATATCACGTACATCCAAGTGGGCGCTAGGCTGATCTTCCCCCGAAAAGTTCAAGTCAATATCGGGCACCTTGTCTCCATCAAAACCAAGGAAGGTCTCGAAAGGAATATCCTGCCCATTTTTGCTGAGTTTGTGACCACAGTTTGGACAGTTCTTATTGGGCATATCAAAACCTGAACCGTAAGAACCGTCTGTGATAAACTCGCTATACTGACACTGACCACAGACATAGTGTGGAGAGAGAGGATTAACCTCTGTAATCCCAATCATAGTCGCAACGAAACTAGATCCGACAGATCCACGAGAACCCACCAAATAGCCCCGTTCATTGGAGCGTTGCACCAACATCTGGGAAGCTAGATAGATAACAGCAAATCCATTCCCCAGTATGGATGTTAATTCTTTTTCAATTCGCAAATCAACGATATCTGGCAACGGATTTCCATAAATTTCAAAAGCTTTCTTGTAGGTTAGCTCAGCGACCGTTTCTTCCGCCTTGTCGATGAAAGGCGTGTACAAATCCCCCTTAACAACTTCAACAGGTTCAAAGATTTCTGCCAAGGCATTGGGATTTTCAATAACCAGTTTACGAGCTAATTCCTCTCCCAAGAAGGCAAATTCATCCAACATTTCATTTGTCGTTCTAAAATGAGCCTTTGGAAGTGGTGCTGGTTGGGCATGTTCTCCATGCCCGATAGTTCGGTTAATCAAAGCCCCCTGTCCCAAGCTACGGACGATAATTTCACGGTAAATCTCTTCTTCCGGTTCGATATAATGGACATTTCCCGTAGCTAGAACGGACTTACCAAGACGGTCTCCAACTTCTATCAAACTCTTGATAATGGTCTGGAGTTCCTCCATATCCTTGACCTGCTCCTTAGCAATCAAGGGAGCATAGATAGCAGGTGGCATAACCTCGATAAAGTCATAATACTTGGCCACCTCAACCGCCGCATCCACACCTTGGGAAACGACCGCATCAAAAACTTCACCTTCTGAACAAGCCGACCCCAGAATCAATCCTTCCCGATGGGCATCTAAAACCGTTCTCGGAATCCGTGGTACCCCTTCAAAGTACTTGGTATTAGACAAAGAAACCAGCTTAAAGATATTCTTCAGCCCCACTTGATTCTTGACATAAATGGTCGCATGTTTAATCCTAGCTTTTTTATAAGAATCTGGACTAATCAAATCAATGTTGAGTCTAGCTAAATCGGTTACACCATGTTTTTCTGCTACCTCTTTGATAAAGATGAAAAGCAGACGACCTGTAGCTTCCGCATCGTAATTGGCCATGTGGTGATGTTCCAAAGCCACACCAAAACGCTTGGTCAAAGGCCCCAAACCATGACGTTTATACTCAGGATAGAGATTTCTAGCAAATTCAAGTGTATCAATAACTGGCTGACTAATCTTTGGCAGACCATGACGCTCATAATTAGCATTCATAAAGCCAACGTCAAAGGTCGCATTGTGGGCAACTAGAACCGTATCCTTACAAAATTCTTGGAATTCTTGTAAAACTTGTTCTAGTGGTTTGGCATTTTTGACATGATCATCTGTAATTCCAGTTAACTCAGTAGTAAAGGCTGACAAGGGATGCCCGGGATTGATAAATTCATCAAATTCGGCAATGACATTCCCCTTGTACATCTTAGAGGCTGCAACCTGAATCAAGTCATTATAGATGGCTGATAGACCCGTTGTTTCCACGTCAAAGACCACATAGGTCGCTTCTGACAAGTCCATCTCCACTTCGTTATAGACGATAGGGACACGGTCCTCCACGATATTGGCTTCCATACCATAGATCAGCTGGATTCCCGCTTTCTTAGCCGCCTTATAGCCATGTGGGAAGGACTGGACATTTCCATGATCCGTGATGGCAACCGCCTTGTGTCCCCACTTAGCAGCTGTCGCAACGATTTCTTCTACCTCTGGCAAAGCATCCATAGTCGACATGTTAGTATGAGCATGAAACTCAACCCGACGCTCACCTTCTGGCATCAAATCCTTCCGCTCATAGTGAACAACTTCCTGCACATCCTGCACGTTCATAGTTAAATCACGTGTGAAGTTATTCATCTCCACATTCCCACGCACTCGGAGCCAAGAATTCTTCTTGATAAGGTCAAATTTCTGGGCCTCTTCCTCATTCTTGACCCATTTTTGCATAGAAAAACTTGAAGTGTAGTCCGTCATTTTAAAGTTGATCAAAACACGCCCTGTTCTGGTCACTTTTTGCTCCACATCAAACACAACCCCTTCAAAGACCAGACGATTTTCCTCCGTTGTCACTTCAATCATAGGAGTAATCTCCGCCTTGTCCAACTTCGGTTTAGCTGCAGCTTTTTTCGCTTGAAAATCAAAGGCTGGTTTCTCTTCCGCTGGAGGAGGTGCCATCTGTTCTAGTTGCTCCATAGCACGGAGCGCTTCCTCATTGGCGGCTTGAACAATCTGCTCATTTTCAGCATAAAAAGCCTCTTCCTGCTCTTGGGTCAGCACATCATTTTTCTCTACTTGACAGTTAAAAGTTGGAAAACCAAATTTTTCAAGTTGTTTCGCTAAATTAGGAAGATGATTTTTCTTAAAGTGTTCCTTATCAATCGCCTCAGAGCCTTCAATAAAGAGTTGATTGCCCTCCGCACGAACTCGCAAATTCTGATAAAGGGACTTAAAACCTTGACTAGCACATGGTCCCTCAGAAAAAGCCTCTCTATAGTAGGACTGCAAGAGTTGATTTGAAAATTCTTGAGACAGAGCCTTGATTTCAAAAATAGCTTTATTACCTGTCTTAGAAAATTCTTCCCTCAAGCCTTTCTTTAATTCTAAAAAGATTTCAATCGGTAAAATATTAGAAAACACGAAATGAAACTCCCATACCTTACTAATTTTATGAACCACAACTCGCTCAATATCAGCCTGTGATAAAGCAGGATCCTGTCTCATTTCAGCAGGCATCCCCAGTTGATTCATTAAAATTTCAAAACTACTTGACATTCATTTTCCTCACATTATTCTCCTACTATTTTACCATATTTAGAGGTATTTTCTAAAGACAAAAGGAAGCCACTAAGTGACTTCCTTCTAGAGTGAGGACTGATTAGTCTTCACCTTTGTTTTTCTTAATGATTTCTTCTTGTACTGACTTAGGTACATCTTCGTAGTGGTCAAATACCATCATGAATGTACCACGTCCTTGAGATGCAGAACGAAGAACTGTTGCGTAACCGAACATTTCAGCAAGTGGAACGTAAGCACGAACGATTTGGCTGTTACCATGTGCTTCCATACCATCTACACGTCCACGACGAGCAGTTACGTGACCCATAACATCACCAAGGTTTTCTTCTGGAACAGTGATTGTTACAAGCATCATTGGCTCAAGGATAGCTGGTTGTGCTGATTTAGCAGCTTCTTTAAGGGCAAGTGAAGCCGCGATCTTGAAGGCAGTTTCAGATGAGTCGACATCGTGGTATGAACCATCGTAAAGTTTAGCTTTAACGTCAACCATTGGGTAACCTGCAAGAACACCGTTAGCCATAGATTCTACCAAACCTTTTTCAACCGCTGGGATAAATTCACGAGGAACCACACCACCGACGATTGCGTTTTCGAATTCGAATCCTTTTCCTTCTTCGTTTGGAGTAAATTCAATCCATACATCACCGAATTGACCTTTACCACCAGACTGACGTTTGAAGAATCCACGTGCTTGAGTAGAAGCGCGGAATGTTTCACGGTAAGATACTTGAGGAGCACCTACGTTCGCTTCAACTTTGAACTCACGACGCATACGGTCAACAAGGACGTCAAGGTGAAGCTCTCCCATACCTGAGATAACTGTTTCACCAGTTTCAACGTTTGTTTCAACGCGGAATGTTGGATCTTCTTCAGCCAATTTTTGAAGGGCGATACCCATCTTGTCTTGGTCAGCTTTAGATTTTGGCTCAACCATCAATTGGATAACTGGTTCTGGAACGTTGATTGACTCAAGGATGATTTTAGCTTTTTCATCTGTCAATGAGTCACCAGTTGTAGTATCTTTCAAACCAACGGCAGCAGCGATATCACCTGAGTAAACAGTGTCGATTTCTTGACGGCTGTTAGCGTGCATTTGAAGGATACGTCCGATACGTTCACGTTTACCTTTAGAAGTGTTCAATACGTATGAACCTGATTGAAGCACACCTGAGTAAACACGGAAGAATGTCAAACGACCTACAAATGGGTCAGTCATAATCTTGAAGGCAAGAGCTGCAAATGGCTCGTCATCAGATGCTGGACGAGTTTCTTCTGCGTCTGTATCTGGGTTAACACCTTTGATCGCTGGAATGTCAAGTGGGCTTGGAAGGTAGTCAATAACCGCATCAAGCATCAATTGAACACCTTTGTTCTTGAAGGCTGAACCACACAATACTGGGAAGAATTCAACGTTGATAGTCGCTTTACGGATACCAGCTTTCAATTCTTCGTTAGTGATTTCTTCACCTTCGAGGTATTTCATCATCAATTCTTCGTCAGTTTCAGCAACTGCTTCAATCAATTTTTCACGGTATTCTTGAGCTTGGTCAAGGTATTCAGCTGGGATGTCTTCTTCAAGGATATCTGTACCAAGGTCGTTAGTATAGATTTCAGCTTTCATCTTGATCAAGTCGATGATACCACGGAAGTCATCTTCAGAGCCGATTGGCAATTGGATTGGGTGTGCATTTGCTTGAAGACGATCGTGAAGTGTGCTTACAGAGTAAAGGAAGTCAGCACCGATTTTGTCCATTTTGTTGGCAAATACGATACGTGGAACTCCGTACTCAGTTGCTTGACGCCAAACTGTTTCAGTTTGAGGCTCAACACCTGATTGTGAGTCAAGAACGGTAACCGCACCATCCAATACACGAAGAGAACGTTGTACTTCGATTGTGAAGTCCACGTGTCCTGGTGTGTCGATGATGTTTACGCGGTGGTTGTTCCATTGAGCTGTTGTCGCAGCAGATGTGATAGTGATACCACGTTCTTGCTCTTGCTCCATCCAGTCCATTTGTGACGCACCTTCGTGAGTTTCACCGATTTTGTGGATTTTACCAGTGTAGTAAAGAATACGCTCAGTAGTTGTTGTTTTACCAGCATCGACGTGAGCCATGATACCGATATTACGAGTTTTTTCAAGTGAAAATTCGCGTGCCATGAGGTTTGTTTCTCCTATTTATTTTTGATTTCTATTCTATTATAACATGATTTTAATAAAAACGGATAGGCAGGACCTACCCGTTCTCAATGTTTTCATGCTATTGTTGGTTGCAACTTACGAGCTGGTAAGTTGAGTTATAGCTAATACTAATCGATTTAGCTAATTTGAACCCGGGCTAAAAGCTCGGAAAATAGATAAGCTCTCCTAGAATCTTCGATTCTTCGTCAAGCTTCCTAATTTTCAGTCGCTTTTTTAACGCCCTTAGTATCTTAATCTTACCAACGGAAGTGTGCGAATGCACGGTTAGCTTCAGCCATACGGTGAGTGTCTTCACGTTTCTTAACAGCTGCACCAGTGTTGTTAGCAGCATCCAAGATTTCTTTTGCGAGACGGTCTTGCATTGTGTGTTCACCACGAAGACGAGCGATTGTTACCAACCAACGAAGTCCAAGTGTTGTACGACGTTCTGGACGAACTTCAACTGGGACTTGGTAGTTAGAACCACCAACACGACGTGCACGTACTTCAAGTACAGGCATGATGTTTTCCATAGCTGTTTCAAATACTTCAAGTGCATCGTTGCCAGTAGCTTCTTTGATTTGTTCAAAAGCACCGTAAACGATTGAAGCAGCTGTACCACGTTTACCATCAAGCATAACGCGGTTGATAAGACGAGTAACTAGTTGTGAATTGTAAAGCGGATCTGGCAATACGTCACGTTTTGGAGCTCTATTTTTACGACTCATTTCTCTTTATCCCCTTTCCTTATGCTTTTGGACGTTTAGTACCGTATTTAGAACGGCCTTGTTTACGATCGTTAACACCTGCAGTATCAAGTGCACCACGGACGATATGGTAACGTACCCCTGGAAGGTCTTTTACACGTCCACCACGAAGAAGAACCACGCTGTGCTCTTGCAAGTTGTGTCCGATACCTGGGATGTAGGCAGTAACTTCGATAAGGTTGCTCAAACGTACACGAGCGAATTTACGAAGGGCTGAGTTAGGTTTTTTAGGTGTCATTGTTCCAACACGAGTTGCAACACCACGTTTTTGTGGTGAAGAAACGTTTGTTTGAACTTTTTTATGACTGTTGTAACCAACGTTCAAAGCTGGTGATTTAGATTTTTCTACTTTTGATTTACGCGGTTTGCGAACCAATTGGTTAATTGTAGGCATCTACATTCTCCTGTGTTTTTTTATTTTTGGTGATGATACACTTGGTGACAGCTATCATCTGTGTGTACTTTTGCAACATTTGTCAGCACGTCCCTGTACACTCTTGAGAGACCAAAAGTAAAAAGTACCGTCTATTATTGTAACAAAATTTTCCCTTGCTTGTCAAGATATTTTTCTTTTTTATTGTTAATTTTAGCTCTGGGTAACTTCTCAAAGTAACTTCCACTTGCCTGACCGAAGTGGAAATTAGTCTAAAACGGATTTTTATGGTGGAATTAAGTGTGAGACTTTCCGTTCCATCGTTGAGAATATGGGAAAAGGTCCGTCAACGATTTCAAAAGAAATTAAGCGCAATCGCATCATGCATCCAACATCTATCAAATCTGATTGCACGGATTGCCCACTTCTCAAAAAGCTCCTTATGTCTGTAACAACGCGTTTTTCTCATACTAAAAGCTAGGTTGTGGAAAACTGGAAGTTAGTTTTATATTGAATTGAAATAAGACATGAACAAATCTATTAGGAAAGTTAACTTAATTTCTAGAAATGTTTTAATAGCAATAACGTACTATTCTAGTTTCAATCTGCTATAGAAGTTACCCTTTTCATTCTCTCAAAAGTCAATCATAAAAGAGGAGAAATCGAAGTTCCTCCTCTTCACTATTTACTATCGAATCAAGTAAATCAAATCGTTACTCATTCACAATTTTTTCATCAACTTTAGGGTTTAGAGTTGTTCCCCAATGTGTAATTGTACGCTGTTGTACTAGTGGTAAGTCTGTGCGGTTGTAAACTGTACGCCATGGTTCCCATACAAGACCCGTCTTTTCTTGAACCTTGATGCGAAGATTACGGACATTTCCTTTAAATTGAATCTCTGTTTGGAAGCCTGAAGTTCTGTTTTTTCCGTTATCTTCCCATTGACGTGAACGGATTTCTGGATTTCCTTGTTCATCATATGTAATTTCATCCCAATAGATGTAGTAACGCGCAACATAAGCACCCTTATGATGAAGTTTCAAGAAGCCATTTTTATAAGAAGTAACCTTCGTTTCGATATAGTCTGTACTATTTTGTAAAGTTGCTTGGGCATTATCTTTTAGGAAGGCAGTCTTATATGAGATTGGCACAGCTGGACTTTGAGCGCTAAAGTTAGCTCCTTCTCTGATGAGTTCCTTCAAGTTTTCGACTGTTCCTGTGACAACTTTGGCGGCACCGCTAGCATTACCTCCTACAATTACCGCTGTTACAGAAGTATTCTTCAATAGACGGCTCCATTCAGAATTTGGAGCAATTGTTGCGCCTTTGATAACCGCATTGATAGCTGCTTTTAATTCAGTAGACTTACTTGTTGACTCAAACTTAACATAGATTTGACGTCCGTAAGAAACGTTTGATACATATACAGGTGGAGTTTGTGAATCAACGCCTCTTTGTTTTAAATCTTCAGGTGTCACACTCTTGTCAAATACAGCCGCTGGATTGGTCGGTGCATCAAATGTCGCTGTATAGTAGATTTGTTTAAAGTTTACAACTTCAATTTGCTTTTCACCCTTTTGCACAGCCTCAAAGTCAATCTTGAGCGGTGCACCTGCTTTTTCAAAGTCTGCACCAAATTTTGCTTTCAATTGGTTCATGCTATAGGCTGTAGTTGATTCATACTGAACACGGGCAGGAACAGAATGGCTAGATGAATAGTTCTTTGTCCATTTTTCAACCAAGGTATTCATTGCTTCTTGCATACCACTAGTTGTAGGATTTGCTTCGATTTGATTTTCAGAATGAATCATACCAGGTAAATCGACGCTGACTGTCCCCTTTGCACGGGCAAGACTAATCAATTCTGGCTGATTTTCTAGCAGATTTTGGTTTGCCTTATACAAGCCACCTAGAAAGACATTTTGATTTCCATTGATGGAAACATCTGCTGTGCCTGTAGAGAGGGTTTTCTTGATTTTTTCTACAACGACAAACTCTCCATTTTGTTCCTTAGCACTTGTGTTGTAGCGATTTTCTAAGGTTTCTCCCTTGCGAGTTAAAATATCCAAAGGATTATAAGTTAAGCCAAAAAGGTAGTCTTTCAATGCTGATGTTTGATCTACTACTGGTGCAGTTCTATCCTGTCCAACTTGAGTTGTTGCTGAACGGAATACTTCCACTTCTGCCAAGCTCAATGGGGTATTTTTAGTTTTCAACTCCACTTTTACATAACGAGCGCCTTTGGCTGTGAAGAAAACTTCAAGTTCTGCCTTCCCATTCAAACTATCAAAGTGTTGACGAGCAACTTCTTGTTTTGCTTCATTTAACAAAACAACATCAAAATTAGAAAGACGATTAGCTACATTCCCATCTCCACGATTGTAGAGTTTAACTTTTCCAACATTCTCTGTTTTTCCAAGATCAACTTGCCACCAAGCATTGTCTTCAAAGTTTGTATGCGTTACAGAATGGTGCCCATAGTCACTATCAACATTACCATCCACTGCTCGTGTAGCAGCTCCTCCATAAGCAGTAGAGCTTTGACTAGCTTGTTTTCCACGAGCGATGTTTTCTGTCTCAACTGGACGATTCCCTTGCTCTGTAGCCAAAGCTACTCCCTGAGCGTTCAATAAAAAGGCCGCAACAACAGCACTACACACACCGAGTCCACACTTTTTGACAAAGCGATGCAAACGTTTTTCTTGATTCATTCCTTATTCCTCCGTTTTTAAATGAATACGTTTTCCTATTTGTCTATAGTCTATCAAATTTCAAGCAAAAGTCAAGCACAAACCAGCAAAAAAGTCAAGAAAATAAGAAGAAAACGTTTGCTGAATTTTTCTGATATTTTCTTTAGATTTCCAGTAAATACTATAGTTTGGAAACTAGATAAAACTTGAGAAGCGCTAGCTTTTTCTCTTCCTATTTACAGTTTCGCTAGATGAACTTTTTAAAGAAATATTAGAGATCAATTTCTGAATAAAAATAGCTGAGAATACATCATCTTCCTAATAACACGGCTTGTCTTATGTGACATTTTTATACTCTTCGAAAATCTCTTCAAACCACGTCAACGTCGCCTTGCCGTACTCAAGTACAGCCTGCGGCTAGTTTCCTAGTTTGCTCTTTGATTTTCATTGAGTATTATTTCCATTATTTATACTGATATATAAAATAATACGGAAAACTTCTCAAAAGTAAGAATTTCTTTGACAAACCAAAGAAAACGCTTGCATATTGTTTTACTACATGCTATACTGATATAGAAATTTATTGATTGGAGAATCATTATGAGAAAAACACCATCTCAAACTGAGAAAAAAATGGTTTACAGCATCCGTTCACTCAAGAATGGAACTGGTTCTGTCCTTATTGGAGCAAGCCTTATTCTACTTGCCATGGCTACGCCAACTATCTCAGCCAACGAAAGTACACCAACCACTAACGCAAGTAATAGTGAAACTACTACTGCCCTTGCCCAACCTCTTACTGATGCAACAAACATCGCTGGCAAGAAGGAAAGTGATATTTCTTCGCCTAAAAATGCAAACGCTTCCCTAGAGAAAAAAGAAGAAAAACCTGCAACAGAGGCACCCACTCCTGCTGCAACTCCAGCCGATTCAGCACCACAAACCGGACAAGATCGTTCAAGCGAGCCAACTACTTCTACTAGTCCAGTAACGACTGAAACTAAGGCAGAAGAGCCCATCGAAGACAACTACTTCCGTATCCATGTCAAAAAACTTCCTGAAGAAAACAAGGATGCTCAAGGGCTATGGACTTGGGATGATGTTGAAAAACCTTCTGAAAACTGGCCTAACGGAGCCCTGTCCTTTAAGGATGCCAAAAAAGATGACTATGGCTACTACCTAGATGTCAAATTAAAGGGAGAACAAGCCAAGAAAATTAGCTTCCTCATCAATAATACAGCTGGGAAAAATCTGACCGGCGATAAATCGGTAGAAAAACTGGCGCCAAAGATGAATGAGGCTTGGTTGGACCAAGATTACAAGGTTTTCTCTTACGAGCCACAACCTGCAGGTACTGTTCGCGTCAACTACTACCGTACAGATGGCAACTATGACAAGAAATCTCTCTGGTACTGGGGAGATGTGAAAAATCCAAGTAGCGCTCAATGGCCTGACGGAACAGACTTTACGGCTACAGGCAAATATGGTCGCTATATCGACATTCCTCTTAAGGATGCCGCCAAAGAATTTGGATTTTTACTATTAGATGAGAGCAAACAAGGAGACGACGTGAAAATCCGTAAAGAAGATTATAAGTTCACAGATTTGAAAAATCATAGCCAAATTTTCCTAAAAGACGATGACGAATCGATTTACACAAATCCATACTATGTCCATGATATCCGTATGACAGGAGCCCAACACGTAGGCACTTCTAGCATTGAAAGTAGTTTTTCAACACTAGTTGGTGCTAAAAAAGAGGATATCCTCAAGCACTCCAACATCACTAATCACCTAGGAAACAAAGTAACTATCACCGATGTTGCAATCGATGAAGCTGGTAAGAAAGTGACCTACAGCGGAGATTTCTCTGACACAAAACATCCTTATACTGTTAGCTACAATTCCGACCAATTCACTACCAAAACAAGCTGGCGTCTGAAAGATGAGACTTACAGTTATGATGGCAAACTGGGAGCTGACCTAAAAGAAGAAGGAAAACAAGTTGATTTGACTCTTTGGTCACCAAGTGCTGATAAGGTTTCTGTCGTTGTCTACGACAAGAATGACCCTGACAAAGTAGTTGGAACTGTCGCTCTTGAAAAAGGGGAAAGAGGAACTTGGAAACAAACTCTAGATAGCACAAACAAATTAGGAATCACAGATTTCACTGGCTACTATTATCAATACCAAATCGAGCGTCAGGGTAAAACTGTTCTTGCACTCGATCCTTACGCTAAATCCCTCGCTGCTTGGAATAGTGATCTTGCAAAAACAGACGCTTCCCATAAAGTGGCTAAAGCCGCCTTTGTAAATCCAGCTAAACTAGGACCTCAAGACTTGACTTATGGTAAGATTCACAACTTCAAAACTCGTGAAGATGCCGTTATATATGAAGCTCATGTGCGTGACTTCACTTCAGATCCGGCCATTGCAAAAGACTTGACCAAACCATTTGGTACCTTTGAAGCCTTTATTGAAAAACTAGACTATCTCAAAGACTTGGGTGTGACCCACATCCAGCTCCTTCCAGTCTTGTCTTACTACTTTGTCAATGAATTGAAAAACCATGAACGCTTGTCTGACTATGCTTCAAGCAACAGCAACTACAACTGGGGATATGACCCTCAAAACTACTTCTCATTGACTGGTATGTATTCAAGCGATCCTAAAAATCCAGAAAAACGAATCGCAGAGTTTAAAAACCTCATCAACGAGATCCACAAACGTGGCATGGGAGCTATCCTAGATGTCGTTTATAACCACACAGCCAAAGTCGATATCTTTGAAGACCTAGAGCCAAACTACTACCACTTTATGGATGCTGACGGAACACCTCGAACTAGCTTTGGTGGTGGACGTTTGGGGACAACTCACCATATGACCAAACGGCTCCTAGTTGATTCTATCAAATACCTAGTCGATACCTACAAAGTAGATGGATTCCGCTTCGATATGATGGGAGACCATGATGCGGCTTCTATCGAAGAAGCTTACAAGGCTGCACGCGCCCTCAATCCAAATCTCATCATGCTGGGTGAAGGTTGGAGAACCTATGCCGGTGATGAAAACATGCCTACTAAAGCAGCTGACCAAGATTGGATGAAACATACCGATACTGTCGCTGTCTTCTCAGATGACATCCGTAACAACCTCAAATCTGGTTATCCAAATGAAGGTCAACCTGCCTTTATCACAGGTGGCAAGCGTGATGTCAACACTGTCTTCAAAAATCTCATTGCTCAGCCAACCAACTTTGAAGCAGACAATCCTGGAGATGTCATCCAATACATCGCAGCCCATGATAACTTGACCCTCTTTGACATCATTGCCCAGTCTATTAAAAAAGACCCAAGCAAGGCTGAGAACTATGCTGAAATCCATCGTCGTTTACGACTTGGAAATCTCATGGTCTTGACAGCTCAAGGAACTCCATTTATCCACTCTGGTCAGGAATACGGACGTAGCAAACAATTCCGTGACCCAGCCTACAAGACTCCAGTAGCAGAGGACAAACAACCAAACAAATCTCACTTGTTGCGTGATAAGGACGGCAACCCATTTGACTACCCTTACTTCATCCATGACTCTTACGATTCTAGCGATGCTGTCAACAAGTTTGACTGGACTAAGGCTACAGATGGAAAAGCTTATCCTGAAAATGTCAAGAGCCGTGACTACATGAAAGGTCTGATTGCCCTTCGTCAATCTACAGATGCCTTCCGACTTAAGAGTCTCCAAGATATCAAAGACCGTGTACACCTCATCACTGTCCCAGGTCAAAATGGTGTAGAAAAAGAGGATGTAGTAATTGGCTACCAAATTACTGCTCCAAACGGTGATATCTACGCAGTCTTTGTCAATGCGGACGAAAAAGCTCGCGAATTTAACTTGGGAACTGCCTTTGCCCACCTCAGAAATGCTGAAGTTTTGGCAGATGAAAACCAAGCAGGACCAGTCGGAATTGCCAACCCGAAAGGACTTGAGTGGACTGAAAAAGGCTTGAAATTAAACGCCCTTACAGCTACTGTTCTTCGAGTCTCTCAAAATGGAACTAGCCATGAGTCAACTGCAGAAGAGAAACCAGACTCAACCCCTTCCAAGCCTGAACATCAAAATGAAGCTTCTCACCCTGCACATCAAGATCCAGCTCCAGAAGCTAAACCTGATTCTACTAAACCATCTGCAACAGTAGCTGATGCGGAAAATAAACCTAGCCAAGCTACAACTGATTCACAAGCTTCACAACCACATAAGGACAATAATACTCAATCACTTCCATCTACGCCTACTCAAACCATTGTCACTTCCTATACTCCAGCTTATACAAATAAAAAACCAGGAACTCCAAATCAGGCAACTAAAGCTAGTTGGAAACAAGAAAATGGCATCTGGTATTTCCATAAAGCAGACGGTTCTCTAGCTACTGGTTGGGTAAAAGATGGAGATACTTGGTATTACCTAAAAGATGATGGCTCTATGGTTACTGGCTGGGTGAAGGATGGAAATGTTTGGTACTTCCTAAATAGTAACGGTTCTATGTCAACTGGTTGGGTAAAAGATGGAGATACTTGGTACTATCTAGATCCATCCGGAGCTATGAAAGAAAATCAATGGTTTGAAGTTTCTGGCAAATGGTACTATGTTGATTCATCAGGTAAACTTGCAGTTAATACAAGAGTTGAAGGCTATTTGGTCAATGAAAACGGTGAATGGGTTAGCTAAAACTGCTACTGTATAACCTTTGCATAGCTAGATATAACTAATTCAAATACAGGAAGCTCAACGAAAACAAACTCCTGTTTGCAGGAATTAGTCTCCTTGCCCTTCTAGGTCTCGGTTTCTTACTAAAAAACAAAAAAGAGAACTAAACTAGCCCTCCTATAGAAAAATCCCCCAAGCATTATAGCTCGGGGGATTATTTTTTGTACAATATTTGTGGTTATAATACATTTGATTAGTATTTTTTATTAAGCCTCTTTCATGGCAAAATAAGCCCGTACTTTTGGAGCCACTTGCGTGCCGAAGAGTTCAATAGCTCTCAGAACCTGGTCATGAGGCATGGAACCAAGCGGTAGATGGAGCATGAAGCGGTCCAATCCTAAATCCTCTATCATGCGAATCAATTTTTCTGCCACCTGATCTGGATTGCCCACAAACATAGCGCCATTTGGCCCTACCTGCTCCAAATATTGTTCATAACGCAATTCCTGCCAGTGTGGACGGTCTTTGGAAATAGCATCCACCACTTGCTTGGTCGGATGGAAATAATCTTTCACCGCCTGCTCGCCATCTTCAGCAATCCATCCCCAAGAATGGGCCCCAACCTTTAGTTGATGACTGGCATGGCCCGCTTCGCTTCCAATCTCACGATAAGCCTGAATCAACTTTTTAAAATAACGAGGGTTACCACCAATAATGGCATAAACAATCGGTAGACCAGCCTGAGCAATCTTCACTGTTGATTCGACATGACCTCCTGTCGCTATCCACAAGGGTAATTTGTCCTGAACTGGACGGGGATAGACTTCTTTGCCAGAGATTGTTTGGGTCAAGCGACCTTGCCAGTCTAGCTTGGTCTTTTCATTAACTAACTGAAGCAAGTCTAATTTCTCATCAAAAAGGGCTTCGTAGTCTTTCAAATCATATCCAAACAAGGGAAAAGATTCCGTGAAAGACCCCCTTCCAGCCATAATCTCCGCTCGTCCATTTGACAAAGCATCGATAGTGGCATACTGTTGGAATAAACGAATAGGGTCCATACTCGAGAGAATGCTGACTGCACTGGTCAAACGAATTTTCTTGGTATTGACTGTCCCAGCGGCCAGGATAATCTCTGGGGCTGATACCGCAAAATCTGCTCGATGATGCTCACCAATCCCATACACATCCAAACCAACCTTGTCAGCCAGCTCAATCTCTGTCACCAACTGACGAATGCGTTCGGCATGACTGTAAGTCTGTACGGTCCCTTCAAGCTCCGTTGTTTCCCCAAATGTTGAAATTCCCAATTCTACCATTGTGATTCTCCCTGTCTACCTCTGTCCTTCAATTTGAAAAATTATTCTAACACGAATCGTGAGTACAAGCAACCAATTTGCTCACAAGAAAAAGCCTAGATAACTAGACTTTTTTAGTTTATTCTACCGTTACTGACTTAGCAAGGTTACGTGGTTTGTCCACATCAAGTCCACGGTGGAGTGTTGCAAAGTAAGCGACTAATTGCGTTGGCACGACCATTGAAATTGGTGAGAGATAAGGGTGGACGGTCGTAAGAACGATGTCGTCTGTATCTTTGGCAACATTTTCTTCTGCAATAGTGAGAACCTTGGCACCACGGGCTGCGACCTCTTGGATATTTCCACGAGTATGGTTGGCAAGGACTGGATCTGACAAGAGAGCCAAGACTGGCGTTCCTTCTTCAATCAAGGCAATAGTTCCATGCTTGAGTTCTCCTGCCGCAAAACCTTCACACTGGATGTAAGAAATCTCTTTGAGTTTGAGACTTGCTTCCATGGCTACATAGTAATCTTGACCACGTCCGATATAAAAGGCGTTGCGAGTTGTTTCAAGAAGATCACGAAACTTGGCTTCGATGGTTTCTTTCTCTGAAAGAGTTGATTCGATAGACTGAGCTACGATTGACAATTCATGAACCAGGTCAAAGGCTTGCGCTTTGGCATTGCCATTTGCTTGACCGACTGCTTTTGCAAGAAAGGCAAGGGCTGCAATTTGTGCTGTATAAGCCTTTGTTGATGCTACGGCAATTTCAGGACCCGCATGAAGGAGCATGGTATGGTTGGCTTCACGTGAAAGAGTTGAACCTGGTACGTTTGTCACTGTCAAGCTTGGGATTCCCATTTCATTGGCCTTGACCAAAACCTGACGGCTATCCGCTGTTTCACCAGACTGACTGATAAAGATGAAGAGTGGTTTCTTGCTGAGAAGTGGCATGCCGTAGCCCCACTCAGATGAGATTCCAAGTTCAACTGGTGTATCTGTCAATTCTTCCAACATCTTCTTAGAAGCAAATCCTGCGTGGTAAGATGTTCCAGCTGCAAGGATGTAGATGCGGTCTGCGTCTTGAACGGCCTTAATGATAGCTGGATCTACCACTACTTGACCAGCCTCATCTGTGTAGGCTTGGATGAGTTTACGCATAACCGTTGGTTGCTCATCAATTTCCTTAAGCATGTAGTAAGGGTAAGTTCCTTTACCGATATCTGACAAGTCAAGTTCTGCAGTGTAGCTAGCACGCTCACGACGATTGCCATCATAGTCTTGCACTTCGACGCTATCAGCCTTGACGATTACCAACTCTTTGTCATGAATTTCCATATATTGGTTGGTCTCACGAATCATAGCCATAGCGTCTGAGCAGACCATGTTGTAGCCTTCTCCAAGACCAATCAAAAGTGGTGATTTGTTCTTAGCCACATAGATGACTTCAGGATTTTGTGAGTCAACCAAGGCAAAGGCATAAGAACCACGGATGATGTGAAGAGCTTTTTTGAAGGCTTCAAGAACTGACAAGCCATCTTCTTCCGCAAATTTTCCAATCAAGTGAACGGCGATTTCCGTATCTGTTTGCCCTTTGAAGTGGTGACCTGCAAGGTATTCTTCCTTGATTTCGAGGTAGTTTTCAATCACCCCATTGTGAACCAAGACAAAACGTTCTGTCTCAGAGCGGTGTGGGTGAGCATTGTCCTCAGTTGGTTTTCCGTGAGTAGCCCAACGAGTATGTCCAATCCCAGTTGTTCCCTCAACACCAGCTGTCTTGGCAGACAATTCTGCGATACGACCAACAGCCTTGACTAGGTGATTTTCAGCACCACCTAGGACAAAAATCCCCGCAGAATCATAACCACGGTATTCGAGCTTTTCAAGCCCTTGAATCAAAATATCAGTTGCATTTGTGTTTCCAACAACACCAACAATTCCACACATAGTATATACGACACAGACCAGCTGTGCTTTCTCCTTAAATTGGTATAGTCTGATTCCCCTTTTATAGAACCAGCAAAAACAGTATATACTTGTTTCTTTCACTTGTCAAGAGTAAAAATTGGTATAGTTCAAATTACGCTCCTGTAAGCAAAAGACTCTGACCAATTAGGATAATCAGTCATAGTCCTTTTTTAAAATCCATTATTATCGCTTAATTCCTTGAACCAGTACCCTGATTTCTTCAGACGACGTTCTTGCGTTTCCAAGTCTAATTCGACCAAACCATAGCGATTTTTATAGCTATTGAGCCATGACCAGCAATCAATAAAGGTCCAGATTAAGTATCCTTTACAGTTGGCTCCGTCTTCAATGGCACGGTGAAGTTCACGCAGATGACCTTTTACAAAGTCAATACGGTAATCATCTTGAATCATTCCATCTTGACGGAATTTTTCTTCCCCTTCAACACCCATACCATTCTCTGTCAACATCCACTCAATATTGCCATAATTTTCCTTGATATTTTGGGCGATGTCATAAATCCCCTGCTCATAAATCTCCCAGCCACGGTGAGGATTGATTTTACGTCCAGGCATCACATAAGGCTCATAAAAATGTTCTGGTAAGAGTGGACTCTCTGGATGCTTAGTAAATCGAGGCGCCATAACACGCAAAGGTTGATAGTAGTTGACACCAAGGAAATCCACCGTATTTTCACGAATGAGCTCCAACTCCTCCTCTGTAGCATCAGGAAAGAGACCTTGTTCATGCAAGATTTCTACCAACTCCTGTGGATAAGTCCCCAAAACAGACGGATCTAAGAAAGATTGAGCCTGAAAAAGGTCCGCAATACGAGCAGCCTTGACATCAGCAGGATGCTGGCTACGTGGATAAGCCGGTGTCAAGTTGAGGACAATCCCAATCTTGGAATCAGGCAAGAGTTCATGACAGGCCTTAACCGCCCGACTGCTGGCCAATTGTGTGTGATAGGCTACTTTTACCGCTGCTTCTGCATCTACCTTATGTGGATAATGGGCATCGTAAAAATAGCCAAATTCTACTGGAACGATGGGTTCGTTAAAGGTAATCCATTGATCCACTAAATCTCCATAAGTCTCAAAACAAAAACGAGCATAGTCTTCATAGACTGAGACAGTCGCCTTATTTTCCCAACCATCACCATCTTCTTGAAGAGCAAAAGGGAGATCAAAATGATAGAGATTGACTAACAGACGAATCCCTTTGGCCTTAATAGCTTCAAAAACCTTACGATAGAAAGCCACACCTTGAGCATTGACTTTTCCACAGCCTTGTGGAAAAATCCGAGACCATTGAATGGAAGTCCGAAAGGCTGTGTGACCAGTTTCTACCAGTAGCTCAATATCCTTTTCCCAGTTTTCATAGAAGGTCGATGTCTTATCTGGACCAATTCCATTATAGTAGCGATTTGGCTCCACTTGGTACCAATAATCCCAGAGATTATCTCCCTTACCATCACCAGCTACACGTCCTTCTGTCTGTGGTCCAGAAGTAGAGGATCCCCAGACAAAATCCTTTGGAAATCTTAGCATACATTTACCTCTTTATCTACTCATTTTTCCTATTATATAGAAAAAACAAGGTAAAAACTAGTTACATTTTTTCCTTGTTTTTCTTCTGATTATAGTTTTTATTTCTTGCTTAGGATTTCAAGCGTTTCAAGCAAGTTATCTGCATGAACCTCGATGGTATCACCAGTCGCTTTAATCTTAACTTCTACGATGCCATCGGCTGCTTTTTTACCAACAGTGATACGGATTGGCAACCCTATCAAGTCGCTATCGCTGAATTTAACACCGACACGCTCGTTGCGGTCATCTGTCAAGACTTCGTAACCAGCTCCCATCAAGCTTGCTTCAAGCTTTTCTGTCAAGGCCTGCGCTTCTTCATCCTTAACATTGACAGTGATCAAATGCACATCAAATGGTGCCAATTCTTTAGGGAAGTTGATTCCCCAAGCGTAACGGTATTCACCTTTTGGTGTTTTGTTAACAAAGAGGCGAGCGTGTTGCTCCATAACAGCTGAAAGGAGACGGCTGACACCGATACCGTAACATCCCATGATGATTGGCACAGCACGGCCATTTTCATCCAAAACATCTGCTCCCATGCTGGCTGAATAGCGAGTGCCGAGTTTGAAGATGTGACCAATTTCGATACCACGCGCAAAGTTAAGGACACCTTGTCCGTCTGGTGAAATTTCACCCTCACGAACTTCACGGATATCCACATATTCTGCAGTAAAATCACGACCTGGGTTCACACCAGTCAAGTGGTAGCCATCTTCGTTAGCACCGACAACTGCATTGCGAACATCTTGCACCTTACGATCTGCAATAATTTTAACATTCTCTGGCAAACCAACTGGGCCAAGTGAACCAAAACCTGCTTGAACAAAACTTGCTACTTCTTCTTCGCTAGCAACATCAAAGAAATCTGCTCCCAAGTGGTTTTTCAACTTGACTTCGTTGAGTTGGTCATTTCCAACTAGAAGGGCTACAACAAGCTCACCATCTGCCATATAGAAGAGGGTTTTGATTGTTTGTTCTTCTGGAACATTGAGGAAGGTTGCCACTTCATCAATTGATTTAACATCTGGAGTTGCAACACGAGTCACTTCTTCTTCAGCGACAACACGGTTGCTTGGTTTGTACTCGTTTGTTGCCATTTCTAAGTTAGCCGCATAGCTAGACTCACTTGAGTAAGCAATGGTATCTTCACCAGAAACCATCCATTTGAGCAATTCTGCCTTGATTTCTTCTTGCACTTCTGCAGGAATTTCGCCAAATGAAGCAACTGACTTATCCAAGACAACCCAGCGATCAAGGTCTGTACGAGCTGGTGTGATGGCCATAAATTCTTGGCTGTCCTTACCACCCATGGCTCCACCGTCACCAATGATAGCCTTGAAGTCTAAACCACTACGAGTAAAAACACGCTCATAAGCAGCCTTATACTCATCATAAACACTGTCCAAGCTATCATAGTTAGCGTGGAAACTGTAAGCATCCTTCATGATAAACTCACGTGTACGGAGAAGTCCATTACGTGGGCGTTTTTCATCACGATACTTAGGCTGAATTTGGTAAAGGTTAAGTGGCAATTGCTTGTAAGACTTAACAGAATCACGGACAATAGCTGTAAATGTTTCTTCGTGTGTTGGACCTAATATAAAGTCTGATTTTTCACGGTTTTTTAGTTTGTAAAGGTCTTCACCATAAGTTTCGTAACGACCTGATTCGCGCCACAATTCTGCACTGAGGAGGGCAGGAGCCAACATCTCAACGGCACCAATCTTGTCGAATTCTTGGCGCATGATATTTTTAGCTTTTTCAATCACACGATTGGCAAGTGGTAGGTAAGAATAAACACCTGCTGAAACTTGACGAACATAACCAGCACGCAACATAAGAGCATGACTGATAACTTGAGCATCGCTTGGCATTTCGCGAAGCGTTGGGATAGGCATTTTACTTTGTTTCATAATATTCCTCGATTATCTAAAAAAGAGTCGCATGATGTCATTCCAAGTCACAGCAATCATCAAGACAACCATGATGACCACTCCGGCCAAGGTGACATAGGTTTCAATTTCTTGTTTCAATGGTTTGCGGCGGATAGCTTCTAGGATATTGAGCACAATCTTACCACCATCCAGAGCTGGAATCGGAATAAGATTAAAAATCCCAATATTGATGGAAATCATTGCCAAGAAGTACAAGACATTCTCAATTCCATTTTTAGCAGCATCACTACTTGCCTTAAAGATGGCAACAGGTCCACCTAGCTTGTTCAAATCCGGTTGGAAAATCAGATTTTTCAGAGCTGATAGAATTCGGAGGGCCGAGTCGGCTGCAGTTGTAAATCCACCTACAAACATAGATACAAAATCTGACTTAATCCCTGGTTGAACACCTAGAAGGTAACGTCCTTGACTTTCTTCCGGAGTAACAGTGACTTGTTTGTCACTCCCCTTTTCAGAAATAGTCACATCCAAGGTCGGTGCCGTCTTATCTTTGGTTTCTGTTTCCACAGCCTGAATCAAGCTTTCCCAATTGCTAATCTCATGTGAGCCAATCTTGGTAATCTGGGCCGTTTCTGGTACTCCTACCTTGGCCAAGGCCCCTTGGGGCATGACATGGAACTTGTTGGTATCAACATCTCTAACACCACCCTGCATAAAGATTAAAATCCAGAAAACAACAACACCTAAGATAAAGTTATTCATAGGTCCTGCAAAGTTGGTAATCAGTTTGCCCCAGATAGTCGCATTTTGATATTGAACATCTAAGGGAGCAATCCGAACCTCAGTTCCATCTGCTTCCACAACCGTTGCATCGTGATCCACTGCAAATGTTTTTTCTTCTTCCAGAACCAAGCCCCTGATAAAGAGCTTGTCTTCAAAATCAAACTGAGTCACCTGCATAGGAAGGGCCGTTTGATCCAACTTTTTACCAGAAAGATTGATGCGTTTAACCTTACCATCATCAGTAAGCGTCAAACTGACAGGAGTCCCTGTCTTGATTTCAGTTGTATCATCACCCCAACCGGCCATGCGAACATAGCCACCCAGAGGCAAGATTCGAATAGTATAGGCCGTTCCATCCTTGCCAATGTGAGCAAAGATTTTGGGTCCCATACCAATGGCAAATTCACGCACTAGAATCCCTGATTTCTTGGCAAAGTAGAAGTGTCCGAACTCGTGCACCACTACAATAATCCCAAAAACCAGAATAAAGGTTAAAATTCCGAGCATAGTATTTCCTCCGTCTTTTGATTAAAAGAGTCCAAACAAGTGCATGATTGGAAATACAAGCAACATACTATCGAAACGATCCAAAACACCACCATGTCCAGGGATAAATTTCCCAGAATCCTTAACACCAAAGTGACGCTTGATCGAACTTTCTAGTAAATCACCAAATTGTCCAGCAATGCTAAAGAAAATAGCAAAGACTGACATCTTGTAAATTCCATACGGAAGAGCAACTGTACTGTCAAACATCATAAAGATAATAGTTACTAAAATCGCACCTAAAATACCACCCAAGGCACCCTCAAAGGTTTTATTTGGAGAAACCGTTGGAGCCAGTTTCCGTTTCCCAAAGTTCATCCCAGCAAGATAGGCACCACTGTCGGTAGCCCAGACGATACACAAGGCCAATAGAGCCTTATCTAAACCTGCAATTCTAGCATCTAATAGAGCATTAAAACCAAAGCCCACGTAGAAACTCATAGCAAGCGGGAAAACAGCATCCTCAATCGTATAGGACTTGCTAAAAACGGTCGTTCCCAACATGATTGAAATCAAAACACTATAGGCAACCACATTCCCATCAACTGGTAAAAAAGTTAGATAATTCTCCAAGGGAATGGTTAAGGCAAAGGTTGCAAAGAGGGTCAAGAGGCCCTCCATAGTCATGGTCTCTAGACTTCTCATCTTCAAAAGTTCATGCATGGCTAGCATGGCTATGATTCCAATTGCTATCTGAAGCAAGAGTCCCCCAATCATTAAAATCGGTAGGAAAATAGCCAGGGCAATCCCTGCAAACAAGGTTCTTTTCTGTAAATCCTGTGTCATATTTCCTCCTAAACTCCTCCAAATCGGCGATGACGACGATTGTAGGCAAGAATGGCTTCCTGCAAGGCCGCCTCGTCAAAATCAGGCCACAAGGTGTCCGTAAAATAGAGCTCACTATAGGCTCCCTGCCATGGAAGGAAATTGCTCAAACGCAATTCTCCACTAGTACGGATAATCAAGTCTGGGTCTCGTAAGTCCTTAGGCAAATGCTGGGTGAAGAGATAGTTGCCAATCAATTCCTCTGTAATGTCACCTGGGTTGATTTTGGCATCTAACACATCCTGAGAAATCAACTTAAGAGCCTGTGTAATCTCAGCACGTCCACCATAGTTGAGGGCAAAATTAAGAATCAAACCTGTGTTGTTCTTAGTCAATTCCTCAGCCTTGGTCAGAGCTTCAAAAGTCTGCTTAGGCAGGCGGTCTGTCTCCCCAATCATTTGAATCTTAACATTATTCGCATGCAGTTCCGGGACATAATTATCATAAAACTCTACTGGCAAGTTCATGATAAACTTGACTTCCTGATCTGGACGGGTCCAGTTTTCTGTAGAAAAAGCATAGACCGTAATAACCTTAACGCCTAGTTTGTTAGCTGCCTTGGTCACGGTTTGCAATGCTTCCATGCCCGCCTTATGTCCGAAGACTCGCGGTTGCATACGTTTTTTAGCCCAACGGCCATTGCCATCCATGATGATGCCGATATGAGCAGGAACCTGTGTCGGAACCTCTACTTCCACAGCCTTATCTTTCTTAAAAAATCCAAACATGATCTTATTCCTATTCAAAAATCTATCGTTTCATTATACCATATTTCCCTATTTTCTTCTATCACTAAGCTATTTATACTCTTCGAAAATCTCTTCAAACCACGTCAGCTCTATCTGCAACCTCAAAACAGTGTTTTGAGCAACCTGCGGTTAGCTTCCTAGTTTGCACTTTGATTTTCATTGAGTATTATTCTCAGGCGCAAAGCCCATTTTTCAAAAAAATAAGCCGCCTGATTGGGCGACTTTATTTTTTATAGGGAGATTATTATGAAAAAGTTTTAGGAGTTTAAGTTAAGGTCTTCTTAACTTATGAACTTAGTATACACTTCCTAGCTTAAAGTTTCCTTAAGAAGTTTTAAAAATCAAATTTTTCCATTTCTCCTGCCAATTTTTCTTGGATAATCGTGTTTGATAGAGTTCCATTCGTTCTTGATTCTCTAAAAAATGAGGAGTTGGACGAACTTGAAAATTCAAAATATCCTCCAGACCGTATGGAGTAAAGAGTTCCAAAACGGATTCTTCATTCAAGCGCAGTCCAACTGCCGTACACCGTTCTGGATACTTACTCATGGCATCACAAGAGCTGCTATAGGGAGCAGTATGAGGGCTGTGCTGGTGCATATAGACCTGATTTTTCAATTCCCACTGGTACTGAGGAAAGTCCTCTCTCAGCTTTTTCTCTAGGGACAAGGTTTCCTCGTAAGAAATATCTGAATCAAAGAAAATCACATCTACATCTGTTTCACAGTCAAAGGGGGATTTGTCTGACAAGAGATTCCAGATGAAATTTCTGACAGAACCTGCTGCCAACCAGGAATCTTTCAACTCCAAGTTTCGGATGACAGTCAGAATAGCCATCATATCTGGATTTTTTCTAAAAGCTTCTAGAATTTCTTGCTTATTTTTCATTATATTCATAACCTAAGTGATCATATGCTTTAGCAGTCGCTACCCGTCCAGAACGTGTCCTCATGATAAAGCCTTTTTGAATCAAGTAGGGTTCATACATGTCTTCAACTGTCTCACGCTCTTCTGCTATGTTAACAGAAAGAGTTCCTAGACCAACAGGACCACCACCGTACATCTCAATCATGGTGCGAAGGATTTTTTGATCCACATAGTCTAGACCTTCATGGTCAACATCCAGCATGGTCAGAGCCTTAGCGGTAATAAGATCATCGATAACCCCATTCCCCATAATCTGGGCAAAATCGCGCACGCGCTTGAGGAGACGATTGGCAATACGAGGGGTTCCACGACTACGCAAGGCCAACTCAGATGCCGCCTCATGAGTGATTTCCATCTCAAAAATATCTGCTGTCCGCTCAACAATTTCTGTCAAGTCAGCATGGGCATAATACTCCATATGACCTGTGATCCCAAAACGTGCCCGTAGCGGATTGGAAAGCATACCAGCCCGAGTCGTAGCACCAATCAAGGTAAAAGGTGGCAACTCCAAATGAACACTGCGACTGCCTTCACCAGCACCAATCATGATGTCAATGTAGAAGTCCTCCATGGCACTATAAAGCACCTCTTCCACCGACATGGGCAAGCGATGAATCTCGTCAATAAAGAGGACATCCCCAGGCTCTAAGTCATTCAAAATCGCTACCAGATCACCAGCTTTTTCGATAACAGGACCCGACGTCTGCTTGAGATTAACACCCAGTTCGTTTGCAATAACAAAGGCCATGGTCGTCTTCCCCAAACCTGGAGGCCCAAATAAGAGCACATGATCCAGCGCTTCATCCCGCATTTTAGCAGCTTCGATAAAGATTTGAAGCTGATCCTTAACCTTATCCTGCCCAATATATTCACGTAAATACTGAGGACGGAGCGTGCGTTCTACTAACTCCTCATCCCCCATTATCTCATTGTCTAAAATTCTACTCATGGCTCTATTATATCAAAAATCCAAGCCACAAACAAAAAAGCCACCCGATTGGGTGACTCCTAAGTTTAGCATGTATGTGGTATAATATTTTACGACACTGCTACACCGCCTACGAAAGGAGGTGAGATAGCCCATGATGGAACTAATCCTTAAAACTATCATCGGACCAATTGTGGTCGGTGTTGTTCTTCGCTTAGTCGATAAATGGCTAAACAAAGATAGATAGTGTCAAAAAAGACCCCAAGCTTAATGTGGAAGTTAGCTTGGGGTCTTTTCTAGTCCATGATATTGAACTAATCCTTAATTCTTCTCCATTATCCCACAGTTCACAAAATTTGTCAAAACTTTACCATCCTCAGCTTCTCAAGCTTTAACCTCTTTACAACAAGACTTTCAAGTTTAAGAGAAAGTTAGGGATTCTATCAATTTCATAGAAATTTTGATTTAGTAAACAAATAGACAATCTTACATGTCACTCCTCATTTAATACGCCACTACTGGACAAGCAAAATCATTATTACAGCAGTTTCCAGTCCTTCAATTAACAGTCCCTTACAATCAAATTGAGTTTGAAGTAGCTGAAGTAACAGCAAACCTATTTCTTAGTCATATTTCCTAAAAAAGTCCCCTCCAATTCCCCGACCAAAATCCGAAAAATATCGAAAAATGATTTTTAGAATAGTCCCCAAAAGCCTGAAATAGAGCCAAAAAACTCCACCTGATTGGGTGACTCCCGACTCTAGCACTTATATGGTATAATATCATACGGCACTGCTACACCGCCTACGAAAGGAGGTGAGATAGCCCATGATGGATACAATACTTAAAACTATCATCGGACCAATTGTGGTCGGTGTCGTTCTTCGGATAGTCGATAAATGGCTAAACAAGGACAAATAGTGTCAAAAAGACCCCAAGCTTATTTGGTCGTGAGCTTGGGGTCTTTTCTAGCCTATGATATAGACACAATACTTAATTCCCTTTTATTATCCCACAGTTCACAAAATTTGTCAAAGGTTTATATCCTCATCCATTCAGCTTCTCCAACTTTAGAATCTGTCCAATAAAGTTTATAAGATTTAGAGAAAGCTATTGAAAAATGATATTTAGAAAACTTCCGAAAAGCCTGAAATAGAGCCAAAAAACTCCACCTGATTGGGTGACTCCCGAGTTTAGCACTTATGTGGTATAATATTCTACGGCACTTCTACACCGCCTGCGAAAGGAAGTGAGATAGCCCATGATGGAATTAGTACTCAAAACTATCATCGGACCAATTGTGGTCGGTGTCGTTCTTCGCTTAGTAGATAAATGGCTAAACAAGGACAAATAGTATCAAAAAAGACCTCAAGCTTATTTGGTCGTGAGCTTGGGGTCTTTTCTAGCCTATGATATAGAATTAGTACTCAATTCCTTTTTATTATCCCATAGTTCACAAAATTTGTCAATGTTTTACATCATCTTTAACCGCCGTACAACAAGACTTTCAAGTTTAAGAGAAAATTAGGGATTCTATCAATTTCATAGAAATTTTGATTTAGTAAACGAAGAGACAATCTTACATGTCACTTCTCATTTAATACGCCACTACTGGACAAGCAAAATCATTATTACAGTAGTTTCAGTCCTTCAATTAACAGTCACTTACAATCAAATTGAGTTTGAAGTAACTGAAGCGACAACAGACCTATTTCTTAGTCATATTCGCTAAAAAATCCCCGCCAAAATCTCAAAAAGTCCCCGCCAATTCCCCGACCAAAATCCGAAAAATACCGAAAAATATCGAAAAATGATTTTTAGAATAGTCCCAAAAAGCCTGAAATAGAGCCAAAAAACTCCACCTGATTGGGTGGAGTTAAGGGAGATTATTATGAAAAAGAAAAGTTTAGGATTTTATTAAATAAAGTTAGGAGGTCTTTATTTAATAACTATATGATACAAGACGAAGCTTAAAACTAGCTTAACTTTTTCTCAGATTCTACCATTTTACAGAAAATCACTATCACTATCACCTCACAAAAAGCCACCTGATTAGGTGACTTCATTAGGAGATTATGATGAAAAAAAGTTTTAGGATTTCATTAAATAAAGTTAGGAGGTCTTTATTTAATGACTATATGATACTAGACCATCCTTAAACTTTGCTTAAGAAAAAACAAGTTTTGTTATTTTTCTCGATTCGCCCAAGTCATTCCTGTACAGTCATAGGTGGATAAGATTTCAAAGCCCATAAAACGATAAAATCCCAAGTTTTTTTCTGTCTGTTCTGTCACCAGCTGGACTTGATAAGCATCTTTGTAATCTTTTAAGGCCTCTTTCATTAGGGCACTACCAATCCCTTGGCGCTGATAGCTAGGCAAAACAATCAAATCCTGTACAAAAACTGATGAAAATCCATCTCCAACCAAACGAATCAAGCCCACCACAGCATCGCCATCAAGCGCCACATAAATCACTAATGAATGAGATAAGGCCTGCTCCAGCATCTGAGGTTGATGGGTATAATTTGTCCAACCGACAGCCTGATAGAGATGCAAAACATCCTCTAGCTTGACAATTTCTTGCTTTTTAATAGTAATCATCTCAACACCTCTTAAAGCTCTCTCAAGCTCTTGTACTGCTGTCCATTTTTATCAAAGTTTTCAGGACGCAACCATATTTCCAAACGAGCTTTGACTTTTGGCCAGTCCTTATCAATCATAGACAACCAATCCGTATCCCTTGTACGCCCCTTATAAACCACTGCCTGACGGAAGGTTCCTTCGTAGACAAATCCCAAACGCTCCGCTGCTCGTCTTGATGGCAGGTTAAGAGCATCGCATTTCCACTCATAGCGACGATACTTGAGGTCTTCAAAGACATAGCGAGCTAGTAGATACTGGGCTTCTGTCCCTACCCGTGTCCCCTTGAGCACTGGAGAAAAAGTGACTGCTCCCACTTCTATTACTCGATTATTCTGATCAATTCGCATGAGAGAAAAAGTTCCCAAAGCCTTACCAGTTGCCTTGTCTACAATCGAATAGTAAAAACGATCCTTACGAGCCAACATCTGATTTAAAAGGCTAACCAACTCCTCCATATCTGCTACTGGCTCCTGAAAGAGGTAGGTCCACATCTCCCGAGGCGTATCAGGGCCATAAACAGCTAGCAAATCCTCCGCATGCTTTTCTACCGAGAGAGCCTCTATCCGAGCATAACGCCCTTCTAAGAAATCAATAGAAGGCAGTTCACCTGGTGTATAACCTTCCATTGACTCCCCAATCATCTGACCATATTCATTTACTGGCATCTTTCTTCTCCTTTTTTTACTTTTCAAACTTTATAGTTGCCCATAGTATATCATACTTTCATAAGAAGATTCAAAAAATCCTCCAGATTCTACTCTGAAGGATTCCTATCTTATTTCACAACGATATTAACTAATTTATTCGGTACACTAATCACTTTCACGATTTCCTTACCGTCAATTTCTGCTTTGACTTTTTCATCAGCTAGAGCAATCTCTTGCAATTCTTCGCGTGATAGGTCTTTAGCGACCATGAGTTTGGCACGAACTTTTCCTTTGATTTGAACGACGATTTCGATTTCGTCTTCAACTAGTTTGCTTTCGTCCCATGTTGGCCAAGCCACGTAAGAGATTGACTCACCTGTTGCTGCAACAGTTTGCCAGAGATCTTCTGCCAAGTGAGGTGCAAATGGTGCGATCAATTGGATAAATCCTTTGGCATAATCAACATAGAGCTTGTCTTCCTTGTTAGCAGCGTTGACAAAGACCATAAGTTGGGCAATAGCTGTGTTGAATTTCAATGATTCGATTTGCTCAGTGACAGATTTGACTGTTTCATTGTAAACCTTGTCAAGAGCGCCATTGTTTTCCGCAAGGATTTCTTTACTTGTAATCAAACGGTAAACACGGTCAAGGAATTTACGGCTTCCTTCCAGACCTTCTTCTGACCAAGCGATTGAAGCATCAAGTGGCCCCATGAACATTTCATAGACACGAAGGGTGTCAGCACCGTATTGTTCCACCACATCGTCTGGGTTAACAACGTTCTTGAGCGATTTAGACATCTTGGCTGGTGCTTGCTCCAACTCTTCCCCTGTTTCCATGTGGAAGAAAGAACCGTCACGTTTTTCAACCTTGTCGGTTGCCACAAGAGCCCCACGGTGGTCACGGTAGCTTGTTCCCAAAATCATTCCTTGGTTAAAGAGTTTTTGGAATGGTTCCTTAGTCGGAACAACACCGAGGTCATAGAGGAATTTGTGCCAGAAACGAGCGTAAAGCAAGTGAAGAACGGCATGCTCTGCACCACCCACATAGATATCTACTGGCAACCATTGTTTGAGAAGTTCCTCGTCAGCCAATTTCTCAGTATTGTGTGGATCAATATAGCGGAGGTAGTACCAGCTTGAACCAGCCCACTGTGGCATGGTGTTGGTTTCACGACGACCCTTGACACCATCTTCACGAGTCACTTCAAGCCAGTCTGTCAAGTTAGCTAGTGGACTTTCCCCTGTACCTGAAGGACGGATATCCTTGGTTACAGGCAAGACAAGCGGCAATTCACTTTCAGGAACAGCTGTTGAAGTTCCATCTTCCCAATGAATGATAGGAATTGGTTCACCCCAGTAACGTTGACGGCTAAAGAGCCAGTCACGGAGACGGTAGGTAACCTTCTCTTGTCCACAGCCTTTTTCTTCCAACCAAGCCACAATCTTGGCAATTGCGTCTTCTTTGTTCAATCCATCTAGGAAGTCTGAATTAACATGAAGGCCATCTTCTGTGTAGGCAGCTTCTTCAACGTTTCCACCTTCAAGTACTTCTACGATTGGAAGGCCAAATTGTTTGGCAAATTCCCAGTCACGTTGGTCATGGGCAGGAACAGCCATAACCGCACCTGTTCCATAACTAGCAAGAACATAGTCCGCAATCCAGATTGGAATTTCCTTGCCATTGACAGGGTTGATGGCATAAGCACCAGTCCAAACACCAGTTTTTTCCTTGGCAAGATCTGTACGAGCCAAGTCAGACTTGAGGCTAGCTTGGTGTTTATAGTCAGCTACTGCCTCTGCTTGCTCTGGACTTGTGATGGCGTCAACCAAGTCATGCTCAGGAGCCAAAACGGTGAAAGTTGCACCGAAAAGAGTATCAGGACGAGTTGTAAAGACTGTGAATTCCTTATCTGTTCCCTTAACTTTAAAAGTTACATTGGCACCAGTTGATTTCCCAATCCAGTTGCGTTGCATGTCCTTGATAGACTCTGGCCAATCAAGTTCATCTAAGTCATTGAGCAAGCGCTCTGCGTAGGCCGTAATTTTGAGCATCCATTGGCGCATTGGCTTGCGGACAACTGGATAGCCTCCACGCTCAGAAGTTCCGTCAGGAAGAACCTCTTCGTTGGCGATGGCTGTTCCCAATTCCTCAACCCAGTTTACTGGCACTTCAGCCTCATAGGCCAAGCCTTTTTCGTAAAGCTTAGTGAAAATCCATTGCGTCCACTTGTAGTAGTTTGGATCTGTTGTATTGACTTCACGGTCCCAGTCATAAGAAAATCCAAGCGCATTGATTTGGCGTTTGAAGTTGGCAATATTTTCCGCTGTAAATTCTGCTGGGTCATTACCTGTATCCATAGCGTATTGCTCTGCAGGCAAACCAAAAGCATCCCAGCCCATTGGGTGAAGGACATTGTATCCTTGCGCACGTTTGTAGCGGCTGAGAATATCGGTTGCAGTATAACCTTCTGGGTGTCCTACGTGCAGACCCGCTCCAGATGGATAAGGGAACATATCAAGCGCATAAAACTTAGGTTTTGATGCATCTGTTCCAGTCTTAAATGTATGATGTTCTGCCCAGTAGCCCTGCCACTTAGGCTCAATTTCTTTATGATTGTAAAAACTCATGGTCTCTCTCCAATTTTGTGATGTTACTATTATACCATTTTTGAGAGAATTTGAAATGTGTTAAAAGAAAAAACTCTATACTGTATCTCATTAATTTTGATGACTATGGATTGCTCTATCACCCACTTTTTTATCTTATTGTTATGCGGGAAATCAAAGAGCACAACAAGAAGCTTATCTCTTATAATACAAAATACTAATTTTAGACCGAAGATACGACTGGAATGCTAATTAATGTATTTATAATAAATAGCCGACAACCTATGTCGCTTTTTGATTTATGAAGAACGTCGGATTCAATACGAGGATCAATAAAAGACTACCATTTGGAAAACAGTAGTCCTTATTGTTTATTTTGAATTTACATAAGCGTCTACAGCGATGATAGCTTGAGCAACATCTGAAGGCGAAATCTTAAACGGCATCTGATGGATTGTCTCACCCTCCATAGTTGCTTGTTTACCAACTTTTATTAAATCATCATATCCAACTTGATCTAAATGCATTTCTTTTAAAGTTGTTGGCATACCAATTTTTTTGTAAAACTCAATATACTTATCAAGTTCTTCTTTAGGTCTATTTTCCAATAATAGTTGTACCAAAGTTCCATAAGCTACTTTTTCACCATGTGTTAAATGATGAATGTCACCTGTCAATGCAGTAAAACCATTATGAATTGCATGCGCCGCAGCTAATCCTCCACTTTCAAAACCTAGGCCACTCAATAAAGTATTAGCTTCAACAATATTTTCTAATGCTGGTGTCACCACTTTAGCTTCACAAGCTGCCATAGCCTGTAAACCATCTGCAAACAGCGTTTCTTCACATTTCTTCGCAATTGCAACTCCAGCCAACGTTTGCTGTTGTCCCAACATAGTTTTTCCATTTGCCTGCATAACCGCACGCGCCTCAACCCAAGTTGCTAAACCATCTGCAATACCAGACGCTAATAAACGCTTAGGGGCTTGTGAAATAACTTTTGTATCAACCAAAACTAAATCTGGATTTTTAGAATAAAATAGATAATGATCAAATGCACCTTCATCTGTATAAATAACAGATAAAGCAGATACAGGTGCGTCAGTCGATGCAATTGTTGGAGCAATAATAACAGGCTTTTCAATCAAATCTGCAATAGCTTTTGCACTATCAATCGTCTTTCCACCACCAAGACCGATAATACTATCACAATTTTCTTTCTCAGCTAAGGCAACAACTCGATTGATTTCATTGTCAGAAGCTTCACCATTAAACTGAGCTAGAACAATATGGAAACCATACCTATGTAGGTAATCTTCAAATCGTTTTCCAACAATATCATAAACCAACCGATCGCATAATAGAATAGGACGATTTCCCAAATCCAAAATTGATTTGGCATTTTCGAACAAGGCATTTTCCCCTTGAATATATCTAGAAGGGCTAGCAAAAATTCTCATATGTATTTCCTCTCTATCTAAATGGAACGACTATTTTGAGTAACAAACCAGTCATCAGAAAAATCATCAACCGCCTTTTGGATAGATGGCATGGCGAAAGCTGATTCAAAAACATCTGCTCCTGCTGTAACAGCATGCGCACCTGCAGCTAAAGCACTATTTACTTGTGCTACATTTTTAAAGGATGCAGCTAAAATCTTACTAGGAGAGTTCTGTCTATCAATAGCAAGAGCTAATTGACGAATGACAGAATTTGAATCAATGTTCAGATTTTCCATTCTGTTATAATATGGAGCTAGGTAATCCGCTCCTGCTTCAATAGCTAATAATCCCTGAATAACTGTATAAATAGCTGTTGCAGTGATATGGTAGCCCTCTTTTTTTAGTACCTTTATTGCACGTAATCCAGCTGGAGTAACAGGAACTTTGATAAATATATCATCTCCTGCTTGTCTCCGTATTTCTTGAGCATCTTTTAAGATACCTTCAAAATCTTGAGAAATCACCTGAACATGAATAGAGGGTGCAGAGCCAATCAATTCTCTCACATCTTTGATTCGTTCAAAAAAATTAATAGAACCCTCTCTTTTTGCAATAGTGGGATTTGAAGTTACCCCAGCTAGCGGTAAAATTTCAGACCATTTTTTAATCTCATCTAAATTTAATGTGTCAAGCATAAATTCCATAAAAAGAACCTCTTTATTTTACAATGTATGCTCAGTACGTCCTATAATATCATCTTGGGTTGCCTTAGAAAGAACATTGAAGAATGCAGAGTATCCTGCAACACGAACAATTAAATCTCTGTGTTTTTCAGGATGTTTCTGAGCGTCAATCAACGTCTCTCTGGAAACAACATTGTATTGAATATGGTACCCATGTAAACGATTAAAGAATGTTCGTAACAAAGCAATTAGTTTTAATTTATCTTCTTCTTTGGCTAAGGTTTGAGGATTTACTTTCTGATTTAAGAGAACCCCACCTACGATTTCATCTGTTGGTAATTTTGAAACAGATTTTAAAACAGATGTAGGGCCGTGTTGATCCATATTATGTGATGGTGAACAACCCTCTGCTAACGGTGTACCCGCGTTGCGTCCATCTGGCGTTGCTAATGTTCCACGTCCCTGTCCTACGTTGGCTGAGATAGAAGATGTTCCTGAATAACGAATTCCTCCAATAGGACCTCTTCCATAACGTGTATTAGGATATTTAGCAATTTCATCAACATAAATGTCATAAGCAGCAGTAACCAATTTGTCAGCATAATCATCATCATTACCGTACTTAGGTGCATCATGAATCAACATTTCTTGAATGACCTTACCTTCTTCTCCGGCATAATCTGTTTCCAGTGCATGCCAAAGCTGACTTGGGCTTATACGTTCTTCCTCAAATACCAATTTTTTAATTGCAGCTAATGAATCCGACAAATTTGCAATTCCAACTTGCAAACCTGATATATAATCATATACTGCTCCACCTTCTTTAAGGTGTTTTCCACGACCAATACAATCATCAGTCAATGCTGAACATAGAATATCAGGAACTTCTCGTTCCAATGATAAATCAATAGAATTTTCAACAATAACACTCATTCGTGTCAAATATCTTAGTGTTTTATCCCAAGCATTTTCTAATTCAGAAAAGTTCTTCATATCCTTAAAATGACCAAAGCTTGGTGCAAACCGTTTACCCGAAGCCGGATCAATTCCATCATTCATCATGATAAGTAGAACCTTAGGGAAGTTCATATAACTCATACCTGTGCAACGATAGCCCCATTTCCCTGGAACTGCCGTTTCAACACATCCAATGGCACTGTAATCATAAGCATCATCTTCCAATACTCCTTTTGCAATAAAAGAAGGAATAATAATCTCATCATTATTAAATGCAGGCATACCAAAACCAAGTTTCATCACTTCAATACACTCATTCATGAAACGAGCATCTAAACCTGCATGGTAACGTACAGTTAGATTAGGTTGCGGTAGATGGGTTTGTGCAACTGATTTTAATACCAAATAAGATAATGGGTTAACAGCATCCTTCTTATCTCGAGTCTGTCCACCAATTGTAACATTTTGATATAAAGGACTTCCTGCTGAAGAAAATGTATGTGCTTGACTGCGAACCTTATTAATTGTAATTGTCTTAATCCAAAGATTTGTCAGACGTTCAACAATGCTATCTTCTGTTTCTTTACCACTTTCTAAATCAGCCTTCATATATGGATACATATATTGATCAAAACGACCATATGAAAGAGAGTGGCCATTAGATTCAATTTGTAAAATACATTGAATAAACCAAACTGATTGAATAGCTTCTGCAAAAGTAGTTGCCGGTTCATATGGGACTCTAGAGCAAATATCTGCAATCTCAAGTAATTCTTTCTTACGTTTAGGATTTGCATTTTCGGCTAAATTTTTAGCAAGAGCAACAAAGCGATTTGCATATACTTTAATAGCATCGATTACGATAAATATAGAGTCGTAAAAATGATATTTATCAATACTTGCTGGATCTGTTAAATCTAGAGCTGCTTTCGCTTTACGAGCTCGCTCTTCAAAACCTCTTAAACCAAATTGCAACAGTTTCTGATAGTTAACTGCTAAGTGAGCATCTCCAGAATTCATCTTACCTTCCATACCGAAGAATCCTGTTTCCATATAAACAGACACTTCTTCAGGTAACAAGGCACCAGCTCTAGCGCGTAAATTATTATTTTCCCAAAACGGAGCAATACTTCTAAGTTGTTCTTTTGTTTCTTCAGTAATATAGAAAACATCTCCATCACGCTTTTCAAAAAGATCCAACTCATTGAGAACAAATTCTAGCGTATATTCTGGAAAAATAGGAGCATCTTTATTGGAAGAAGCTTGATTTCCCGCAATCATAGATTCTTCTTCGATATAGATAGTCATATTTTCCAAAATTTCTTTGAGCATATAGGCGCGTTTTAGGACATTAGGTTGTTCCTTATATCGATCATAAGCGCGTGTTGCTAGAACCGCTCTCTCAGCATCAATATAAGGTTTTTTATTTAAAACATCTTCTCGATATTTGTTCATTCTTTCAGTAAGGCTACCAAAATATTCTGTCTTGATTGTCGTTCTTGCTACTTCTTTATTTACCATCGTAAACACCTTTCTTTCGAAAATATTTTTGTTTCTTTCGAAAATATAATACCTGGTTTTTTAGAAAATTTCAAGCTTTTAACTAGAAAAACTTTAACTCTCTAATTTTTAGCACAAATGTGTGAGTTTAACAGTAACACACAAATGCCTCTAAGATTGTTTGATTTCATTTTGGTAAGCTAAACGATCTTGTATCTTAAAGAATGGAAAGTAAATCACTGTAGACATCGCCAATACTAATAACTGAGTCACAACTCCTTGCCATCCACCAACCATAAATCCTGATATAATAGCTGGGGTACTCCAAGGTAATGTAACTCCTGAAAATGGTTGCATGAAACCTGTTGCAATAGCTCCATATACTATAACAGCTGCAAGTACAGGAACAAGAATGAAAGGTACAAACATAACTGGATTCATGACAATCGGAAATCCAAATACAACTGGCTCATTTACGTTAAATATTGCTGGAAAAGCTGCTACTTTCCCTAAGGCTTGGTATTGTTTTGATTTTGCTGCAAAAAGCATGGCAACTACAAGACCAAACGTAATCCCTGAACCTGATAGAATTAAAAATGAATCTAAAAATTGTTGAGTAACAATATGTGCACCATTTTCTAATGATAGATTACCAGAGGCTAACATAGCTTTATTAGCATCAAGATTAGATAAAAGCAGAGCTGTCACTACTCCATTTACTACCGATTGTCCATGGACACCAAACCACCATAAAAATGATATAAAGAATGCAATTCCAATTGCACCATACAAAGATCCAGTTAAACCTTGCAATGGAACTTGAATAACAGAATAAATCATTTCAATAAATGTTCCGCCATTAGTCAATGACTTCGCTAAAATATATACAATCATAGAAGATAAGAAAATTACAAATGCTGGAATCATTGCTTCAAACTGTTTGGCAATAGCTTGTGGAACTTGTTCTGGCATCTTAATAACAATTTTTCTCTTTATAAAGAAGGTATAAATACTTCCTACTACCAAACCTATAATGATAGCACCGATAATTCCTTGACCTCCAAACCAAACTTTACTAATAGCATCCCCAATCGCCTCACCTTGTTTAGGGATATAAGATGATCTTAGCAAAATAAAGAATGCAGATACAGATAGAACTCCAGCTGGTAAAGCCTCTACTCCGCTATTCTTAGCATAAGAATAGGCAATTGAAAAACAAGAAATTAGACCCATAATAGCAAAAGTTCCTGAATATACTTGCATAAACGGCTCTGTCCAATTAGCTCCAAAAACACTAGCAATGCTCTTATTTAGTCCTTCAAACGGCAATTGTCCCATAATCAAGAATAAACTACCAACTACTGTCAATGGCAAAATTGCTAACATACCATCTTTTAGAGCTATAATACCACGCATATTCACAAACTTCATCATAGGTGCAATGATTTTTTGAACATCCATCTTTGCCATAATAAATCTCCTTTTCTTACCCACTAATCAAAGATAGGGCCAAATCTAATACTTTTTTCCCATCTAACATACCATAGTCCATCATCGGAATAACAGCTATCGGAACATCACACTTATCACAAATTTCTTTTGACTTGTCTAATGTATAAGCAACTTGCGGCCCCAATAGTGCGACATCTATATTTGGAGCATAATCAGCTAATTTGGACTGAGAAAACGCCTCTATTTCTGCTTCAACTCCACTAGATTGCGCTGCAATTTTCATATTATTTACAAGCATACCAGTAGAAAATCCTGCTGCACAAAACAAACCAATCTTCACCATTATATTTTCCTCCTCTATGTTAATAACAATGACAATACTCTAGTATTATTTTTTATGAAGTTCTTTTCTCAAACTAATAATTTCTTTGATTAAATTAATCTCCGTCATACTAGTCATGAGATGATCTTGCGAATGGACAAAAAGTGCTGTAATCTCCGTTTTTGTACCAGACGCTTCTTGTGCCAAGAATTTTGTTTGTAGATTATGGGCTTCTAATAAGGCGGCATCAGCTAACTGGATTTCTTCTTCACATCGTTCACATGTACCGTTTTTTATGTAATCTAATGCTTTATAAATATGTTGTTTCGCATCGCCAGCATATAAAATTAAACCCATGATAATTTGATCTGGAACAATCATTTCCATAAATTCCTCCTCATTTCACTATGTAAAAAGCTTTTTTCATTTGAAATTTTAAAATTTTCTTTTGTAACTATAGAATACAACTACATAAGAAACTTGTCAATCCAAAAATCAACAAATAAACAATTTTTATTTATATAAGCACAAATGTGCAATCTACTAAAAAGAAAAACGATAAACTGAATCAGTCTATCATTTTCACTCACATAAAATATTTCGAAAAGAAAAATCACCATCTTCTTCTAAAACTTTTAAAATTGTATTTTTATCTGTAATCAGATGATTTACTAGATTAGCACGCAAGACAGAAAGAATCGCAGATACTTTCGTATCACCGTAAGCAACAGCTAAACTTTGAGGAATATTTTTTAAATCTTCTAAAGAGATTGCTATCGTTCTTTCCTGTAAGTTTTCATAGACTTCTTTACCTTTTGAATCAAAAAATCGACAACAAATTTCTCCTACAGTTTTAACTTTGGTTAATTCTTTAAAGTCATCCTCTGTAAGCATGTCTAACCATTGATGTTTTCCTTTATTACTAAAATCACCAATCCCAACCACAGCTATATCTAAATCTTTCCAACTATTTTTCAAATCTTCAAAATATCTTGATTGCAAAATACCATCTGTTAACAATTTATTCTCTTGCACAATCGTTGCATTCATAAATGTACACTCTCCATGAAATTTTCTAGACATTTCATAGATCAGTGTATTCACATGGTATTTAGCGTGTATGTGACTAGGACCACCTGCTAGAGGATAGAAGTGAACATTTCGGACACTTTTGCTGTGGATTGAATCTACTAAATTACTTAAACTTTTCCCCCAAGAAAAGCCAATGTTCATATTATCATCAATTAAATTCCTAAGGACACCTGCTGCAACTTGAGAAATTCTTTCAGATAAAATTGTTGGATTGTCATCAAATTCATTTGGAATAATTTCTAAACTTTCCAGACCATATTTTTCTTTTACATAATTTTCCAACTTAAACATATTGGTATCAAAATTCTCTATTTCAATTTTAACAATTCCTGCATTCCTTGCTTCTGTTAACATTCTACTAATAGAGGTTCTATAAATTCCTAATTTTGCTGCTATTTGTGACTGATTTAAGTTTTCAATATAATACAGATAAGCAATTTTAGAGAGCAGTTTATTCCTATCTTGATTCATACACTTAACCTCTTACGAAACTACCTTAACCATTATCCCAGCATTTTCTAATGTAGCTATATTTTGTTTAGAAAGTCCTTCGTCTGTTATTACTTCATAGACTTGACTTAAAGCAAATCTTCTTACTGTACCCCTTTTATCAAATTTACTTGAGTCAGTTAGCACAATGACTTTATCCGACGCTGCCGAAATATATTGAACTACCTCACTGCGCATTAAATCTTTTCCTGTAAAGCCCATCTCTTTATCGTAGCCATCTGTCCCAACAAAAGCTTGACGCACATGAAAAGTCTGTATCATTTCTTTTAATAAAGGTCCTACGGTAACCTGTGAATCTTTCTGAAACTCTCCACCAAGAACAATAACACGACATGAATCATAACCTCTTACAAAATTTGCTATAAAAAATGAATTTGTTACAATAGTGACATTTCTTTTTTGCTTGCAAATTTCCTCAGCAAGTAAAGCACAGGTTGAACCAGATTCTATCATTATTGTTTCATTATCTGATACCAATTTTACTGCTTCTTGAACAATTTTTCTCTTAATTTCATAATTAATTGACAAGCGTACATTTAAGTCATCTCCACTATTTAACACAGCATATCCATGCTCTCTGTGTAATAAGCCTTTTGACTCTAATTTATCTAAATCTTTTCTAATCGTTACTTTCGATACATTTAATTTTTCCGATAATGTATTAACATCAATCTTTTCATATTCTGATACTAATTTAATAATTTGTTCCAATCTTTTCATTTTACACCTCCGTTTTATTCTACCAAAATAAAAAGCAAAAAACAACAAATTAAACTTTCGTTCGTAATTGTTTTTCTTTCGTTTTTGTGATAGGATAGAATTATAAAGAGGAGGAACTCTTATGGAAATATCTAAAGGAATTATTTTTAATATTCAACACTTTTCAATTCATGACGGTCCGGGTATTCGTACAACTGTTTTTTTAAAAGGATGCCCTCTGCGCTGTCCATGGTGTTCTAATCCTGAATCTCAAAGAATGAAACCTGAAAAAATGAAAGATGCTCAACGAGAGAAATTCACTTTAGTAGGTGAAGAAAAAACTGTAGAAGAAATTATTACAGAGGTATTAAAAGATAAAGAATTTTACGAAGAATCCGGTGGAGGTTTAACTTTATCAGGGGGTGAAATATTTGCTCAGTTTGAATTTGCTAAAGCCATCTTAAAGTCAGCTAAAGAACATCACATACACACTGCCATTGAAACTACTGCCTTTGTTGATCATGAAAAATTTGTTGATTTAATCCAATATGTGGATTTTATCTACACAGACCTAAAACATTATAATTCTATAAAACATAAAAAAGTGACTGGGGTTTTTAATCAAATGATTATTAAAAACATTCATTATGCTTTTTCTCAACATAAAACTATCGTTTTAAGAATCCCGGTTATTCCTGATTTTAACAATAGTTTAGAGGATGCAGAAGAATTCGCTACTCTATTTAACTCATTAAATATCGACCAAGTTCAACTACTCCCTTTTCATCAATTTGGTGAAAACAAATATCGTTTATTAAATCGGAAATATGAAATGGATGGAGTCAACGCACTTCATCCCGAAGATCTTATTGATTATCAAAAGGTATTTCTGAACCATCATATTAATTGTTATTTCTAGTTTATTTCCTTGAAATGCTATAGCTATTTGCAGATAACAATCATCTATAATACATACTTAACTTTTCAAAAGGTTTAGCTAAAAAATTTTAGCCAAACCTTTTCTATTTTACCTTGCTCTAAAATTTTTAAACTGCTATACTTATAACAGAAAACCCTTCCAAGGAGGTAGCGGATGTCTCATTCCTTTAAAAAATCTCTCCAAAAAGAAATTCTCCATAGAAGCTCTATCGCAGCCTTTGTGACCTCACTCTTACTACTCATTTTACTTTTTGGTTTTTCCTATTTTTTACAAAAGCAACAACTCTCCAAAGATACGAGACAGATTGTAAAACAGGTTCAAGAAATGAAAGAAGCAAATAATGAGCTCCTGACTACCATGAACCATAAAATGATTCTTGAATTTTTGGATGGCAAACACACAGAGCGAGAAGTCTTTAGCTTATTTTACGAGACAAAAGCTAGACTGAAGCTTAGTTCCGACCTCATTATTCTAAGCGATACAGGTGAATTACTATTTAGTACCAATCGAAATCATCAAGAAAGTATTTTATCTCCCTACTATCTAAAACTGCTCATTCAAAATCCTTCTCAAGATAAAGTTACAGAAAAAATTGCACTCTCTTCAGACAAGCAACACTACACACTCTTTATCAAACCACTACTTCAAAACCAACGAGTTAAGGCCTATACTATTGCTTTCGTAAATGAGAATGATTTCATCTCAAGTTTCCCAATGATCAATTCCAAATACATCATTACCGATAGCTTTGGAAATATGTTTTCCAACAATACAAATCAGTTTACTCGTTCCACTCTTGAAAAATTGGATGAAAAACTCCTACACTCTCGTACCCACTGGTATGCGAATGAACCGCTTATTGTTCAAAAAGAAAAAGTCGGTGCTATTTTTTCAATCTATACTTTTCAATCCTTCTTTCCCATTCCTAGCTTACTTGGTCTAGCCTCCATTCTCACCTTATGTATATTCTTCCTCTACTTCTGGCAAGCAAGACGAATTGCTCATAAGATTGCTACACACAATGCTGTTCCTATTGAAAGTTTGGTTTACCAACTTCAAGAAATTCCTAAACAAGCAGAAAAAAGGCTTTCTCTACAAACAGGTGATGAGTTTGAGTTTATGGCAGAAAAAATAAACAATATGTTGTACGAATTAGATCAACTTCATCAAAAAATGTTGACCATAGAAAAAGAAAAGTGGATTTTTGAAAGAAAAATGCTGGAAGCTCAGTTCAATCCTCATTTTCTCTACAATACACTTGAGACAATTAAAATTACTTCTTTAATGGATGCCGCCCTCACACAAGACCTGATTCAAAATCTCACGCGCATTCTTCGCTACAGTATCACCGATTTAGAAAAAGAAACAACCATTTGTCAGGATTTAAAGATTATAGAGGATTACCTGATGATTCATAAGATTCGTTTCGAGCACTTTTCTTATGATATTGTCTGTCCAGAAACTGTCGATAATCAGCCTATCCCTAAGCTTTTCTTGCTTCCTCTAGTAGAAAATGCTATAAAATACGGGATGCAATACCGTATTGATCTTCATATTGATATCCAAATTACCTTGGAAGCAGATTCTCTAACTTTTTTAGTCAAGGATAATGCTGGAGGACTCACAAAACAAGAGCGACTCGCTATTTTAGACTCTTTAGAAAGCCCTCATACCCAGCATGGCATCGTTAACAGCTATAAACGATTGAGCAATTTCTTTTCTGATGTCCAGCTAGATTTAGGAGTCAATCGCCGAGGAGAAACTTGGGTCAAATTTATAACGAAAGGACTAACTCATGTTTAAGCTCATTATCGTAGAAGACGAACACCTCATTCGAAAATGGCTAGAGATTGCCGTAGACTACTCTGCCTTGGGTATCCAAGTCGTAGGAACTGCCAGTCACGGTCAAGAGGGAATGAAACTCATCCAAGAAAAAGAACCTCATATTGTCTTAACAGACATCACAATGCCAATTATGGATGCTTTCATGATGTTCGAAGCCACTCGTACCCTTTCTTATGAAAAAGTTATCTTATCAGGTTATAACGATTTTCAAAATGCCAAAAAAGCCATGCAATATGGGGCAGTTGATTTCTTATCCAAACCAATTGATACCAAGGAATTGACAGAATGTCTTCAAAACATTGTTTTGCGATTACAAGGTAGCACCTATCAAGAAACTCCTTTTTTAGAAGAATATCAAACTTTACTCACCTCTATCCAACAGATTGATACACAAAACCAAATCATTCAACAAATTATTTCCTTTGTCCACAAGCATTATGCAGAGCATTTTACGATTGCGACTATTGCTGAAGCTTTAAACTATAGCGAAAGCTATCTATATAAAGTTATCAAAGAAGACTTCCCCATGACTCTAAATGAATATATCTTACAATATCGTCTGAAACAAGCTATAGATAAGATGGCTGAATCTCCCAACTCCCCTCTAAGCGACATCTCTGATCAAGTTGGATTTTCAGACTATAAATATTTTGCTAAAGTATTTAAAAAGTATCTCCATATTTCCCCAAAGGAATTGAAATCACTCGGAAGAATAGTAAAATAAGCTATTCTTCTTTTTGTAGAGAATTTTACTCTAATAGAATAGAATTGTCGGTTTTAAAAACGCTTACATTGTTTTAAAATAAACTTAAATAACACAACGGAGGTATCCATCATGAAAAAGAAATGGATGTATTATGCTGCTTGCGGACTAGCTCTTTTTGGTCTTGCTGCTTGTTCTTCTAATGAATCTGCCGATGGCGGTTCATCTGATAAAGAAGACGGTGGTTCGCTAGTCGTTTATTCACCAAACTCAGAGGGCTTAATTGGAGCAACTATTCCTGCCTTTGAAGAAAAATATGGTATCAAAGTAGAACTGATTCAAGCTGGTACTGGAGAACTTTTCAAAAAACTAGAATCAGAAAAAGAAGCTCCTGTGGCCGATGTTATCTTTGGTGGTTCTTACACACAATATGCTACCCACGGAGAACTCTTTGAAAACTATACTTCAAAAGAAAATGATAATGTTATCAAAGAATATCAAAACACAACTGGCTACTCTACTCCTTATACACTAGATGGTAGTGTTTTAATCGTCAATCCTGATTTAACGAAAGGCATGAACATTGAAGGATATAGCGACCTTCTCAAACCTGAACTAAAAGGAAAAATCGCAACTGCTGACCCAGCAAACTCTTCTAGCGCCTTTGCTCAATTAACAAATATGCTACAAGCTCAAGGTGGTTACAAAGACGATAAAGCATGGTCTTATGTAAAAGATCTCTTCACACTTATTGATGGTAAAATCGGATCAAGCTCATCTGGTGTCTATAAAGCAGTCGCTGACGGAGAAATGGCTGTTGGTCTCTCTTATGAAGATCCAGCAGTTAAACTCTTAAATGACGGGGCTAATATCAAGGTAGTCTATCCAAAAGAAGGAACCGTCTTCCTACCTGCTAGTGCTGCTATCGTTAAAAAAGCGAAAAATATGGAAAATGCCAAGAAATTTATCGATTTTATTATTTCTCAAGAAGTACAAGATACACTTGGTACAACTACTACTAACCGTCCTGTTCGTAAAAATGCTAAAACAAGCGAAAATATGAAACCAATTGACAAAATCAAAACACTCACTGAAGATTATGATTATGTCATCAAGAATAAATCAGATATCGTTAAGAAATACAACGAAGTCTTTACAGATATCCAATCTAAACAGTAAAAGAGGTTCACTATGAGTGAGATCAAAATTATTAACGCCAAAAAAATCTATCACGATGTCCCTGTTATTGAGAATTTGAACATTACAATTCCAAAAGGAAGTCTCTTTACCCTTCTTGGGCCTTCAGGTTGTGGGAAAACGACCCTTCTTCGTATGATTGCAGGTTTCAACAGTATCGAAGGCGGAGAATTTTACTTCGATGATACAAAAATCAATAATATGGAACCCAGCAAACGCAATATCGGAATGGTTTTCCAAAACTACGCTATTTTCCCACATTTGACTGTCCGAGATAATGTTGCTTTTGGTCTCAAGCAAAAGAAGGTTCCAAAAGAAGAATTGATTCAACAAACCAATAAGTATCTTGAACTCATGCAAATTGCTCAATATGCGGATCGAAAGCCCGATAAACTCAGTGGTGGACAACAACAACGTGTCGCCTTGGCACGTGCCTTAGCGGTTAATCCAAGTGTTCTCCTCATGGACGAGCCACTTAGTAATCTGGATGCCAAACTTCGCTTGGATATGCGTCAAGCCATTCGAGAAATCCAACACGAAGTGGGAATTACAACTGTTTATGTAACCCACGACCAAGAAGAAGCCATGGCGATTTCAGACCAAATTGCTGTTATGAAAGATGGGGTGATTCAACAAATCGGTCGGCCAAAAGAACTCTATCATAAACCAGCTAATGAGTTTGTAGCAACCTTTATCGGACGCACAAATATTATCCCTGCCACTCTTGAAAAACGGAGCGACGGCGCTTATATCGTCTTTTCAGATGGCTATGCTCTTCGAATGCCAGCTCTTGATCAGGCGGAAGCACAAGCTATTCATGTAAGCATTCGTCCTGAAGAGTTTATCAAAGATGAATCTGGAGATATTGAAGGAACTATTAGCGATAGCGTCTATCTTGGACTAAATACGGAATATTTCATTGAGACAGGCTTTGCCTCAAAAATTCAAGTTAGTGAAGAATCAACTTTTGAAGAAGATCTACAAAAAGGCGATCGTATTCGTCTACGAATCAATACTCAAAAATTAAACGTCTTTTCTGCAGATGGTTCACAAAACCTGATAAAAGGAGTCAACCATGGAACGTAAAAAACTAAATATTTGGACAGCCTCCTCTTTCTTCATCTTTCTTACCTATCTTGTCTTTCTCGTTTATCCTATCGTTACCGTGCTCAAGCAAGCACTTATACATGAAGGGCAATTCTCACTAGCTAATTTTGTCACTTTCTTTGGTAAAGCCTACTACTCTGAGACACTTGTCAACAGTTTCAAGGTTTCCATTACCGCTACTGTCACTTCCTTAGTCGTAGGAACCTTATTAGCTTATCTCTTCTCTATGTATGATTTCAAAGGAAAGAAATTTCTACAAATATTAATTATCATTGCTTCCATGTCAGCTCCTTTCGTGGGAGCCTACTCCTGGATTCTCTTGCTGGGGCGAAATGGGGTCATCACTAAATTTCTGACAAATACCCTTCATCTTCCAGCTATCGATATTTATGGATTCAAAGGAATTGTACTTGTCTTTACACTGCAACTATTCCCACTGGTATTTCTATACGTTGCTGGGACAATGAAAAGTATTGACAATTCTCTACTTGAAGCTGCTGAAAGCATGGGATCCTTCGGATTTAAGCGTATCGTAACGGTTGTTTTGCCTCTCCTAGTTCCAACCTTACTAGCAGCTGCCCTACTTGTATTTATGAGAGCATTCTCAGACTTTGGAACACCGATGTTAATTGGTGAAGGATATCGGACTTTCCCTGTCCTGATTTATACCCAATTCATTAGCGAGGTTGGAGGAAATTCTGCTTTTGCATCTGCTTTAGCCATTATGGCGATTATCATTGCCTTGGCAATTTTCCTTATCCAAAAACACATTGCAAACCGCTACAGTTTCAGCATGAATTCGCTCCATCCAATTGAGCCTAAAAAAACTACAAAAGGAAAAATGGTTGCCATTTACGCAACAGTCTACGGAATTATCTTTATCTCTGTTTTACCTCAAATCTACTTAATTTATACCTCTTTCCTAAAAACATCAGGTATGGTATTTGTTAAAGGCTATTCGCTAAACAGTTACAAGGTGGCTTTCAATCGTATGGGCTCTGCTATTTTCAATACCATTCGTATCCCTTTGATTGCCTTAGTTCTAGTTGTCCTATTCGCAACATTTATCTCCTACCTAGCCGTTAGAAAACGGAATTTGTTTACAAACTTAATTGACAGCCTCAGTATGGTACCTTATATTGTACCAGGAACCGTTCTAGGGATTGCCTTCATTTCTTCCTTCAATACTGGTCTATTTGGAAGTGGATTTCTTATGATTACAGGGACAGCTTTCATTTTGATTATGTCCCTATCTGTCAGAAGATTGCCTTATACTATTCGCTCATCTGTTGCTAGCTTACAACAAATAGCACCAAGTATTGAAGAAGCCGCTGAGAGCTTAGGAAGTAGTCGTCTCAATACCTTTGCCAAGATTACAACTCCAATGATGCTATCTGGTATTATTTCTGGAGCCATCCTATCTTGGGTCACAATGATTTCAGAACTCTCTACTTCTATCCTCCTCTACAATGTCAAAACAAGAACAATGACTGTAGCTATTTATACAGAGGTTCTCAGAGGAAATTACGGTGTTGCGGCAGCCTTGTCAACTATCCTAACTGTTCTAACAGTAGGTTCCTTGCTCTTGTTTATGAAAATATCTAAAAGCAATAGCATTACACTTTAGTTTTCCCCATCAAAAACAGCCGAAAGGATTACCCTCGGCTGTTTTTTCTTACCTTGATATTCTTATCAAATTCCTAGTTTATGGCAAGCAAGTCTAGACTGATTATACTCAATGAAAATCAAAGAGCAAACTAGGAAACTAGCCGCATGTTGCTCAAAGAACTGCTTTGAGGTTGTAGATAAGACTGACGAAGTCAGCTCAAAACACTGTTTTGAGGTTATGGATAAAACTGACGAAGTCAGTAACCATATCTACGGCAAGACCACGTTGACGCGGTTTGAAGAGATTTTCGAAGAGTATTAAATAGAGGCTTCCTCCATCTTCTCACGTCCTAGTTCTCGGTAACTACGATCGCCGACAACCTCAACGCTAAACTGGCCGTCCTCATATTCAAGGATCGTCACGCTACCATTGTCTAGACCATGCGGATGCATGCCATTAATCAGATACACAATGGTTCCAATGGTCATTCCATGGCTGACGACAAGGGCATTCCCGCCACCCTGCTCTTCCATTTCTTTGGCAATCGCTTCAAAACCTTCTTTGATTCGGCCACTGAGTTTTTCCCAGCCCTCAGCCCAACCAGCTGTATCAACCTCTACCAAGCCCTCAGCCAGTTCAGCATAAGACAATTGGTGAACGTGATCCACATTAAAGATACGAGGAATAATGCCCATGAAAAGATCACCATCGTAGGCTCCATCAAAGCTACCAAAACACCATTCTCTGATACGCTTGTCCATGCGGTAAGGGATTTTCCCTTGCAAACCAAGTCCATCAAGGATGATTCCCATTGTCTGAATGGTGCGACCAGAATCACTCGAATAAGCACGCTCAAACTGTAAACCAGATTCTCGCAAACCGATTCCTAATTCTTGAATCCCTCGCTCACCTTCAGCTGTTAAGGGGGTATCGCTCCAACCTTGCGCACGACCAATCGTGTTAAACATAGTCTTGCCATGACGTACCAAATACAATCGTACTTTTACCATTTTCCGTCCTCCGTTTGTCTCTATTATATCATGGATGATAAAACAAAAGCCACCCATACAGGCGACTTTTGCAGGAGATTATTATGAAAAAGTTTAGGAGTTCTATTAAATAAAGATATTAGATGAAAATCAAATTCAAACTAAATCAGTGTTATCTGTTTCAAATAATATTAGGAGGTCTTTATTTAATGATTATAGTATACACACCTAACCTTAAATAGAACTTAAAATTTCTTCTATTTTCTTAATTTTTAAAGCTATGAATTGGTGCTGGGATTTGTCCTCCGCGAGAGATGAAATCGACAGACGAAGCTCCATTGACCTTCATAACTGGAGCTGTACCAAGAAGACCACCAAACTCAATCATATCTCCTTCTTTTCCTTTTGGAATGATACGAACAGCCGTTGTCTTCATGTTAATGACACCAATTGCCGCTTCATCTGCAATCATAGCCGCAATGGTTTCAGCAGGTGTATCCTCCGGAATGGCAATCATATCCAAACCAACGGAACAGATAGCCGTCATAGCTTCTAGTTTTTCCAAATTAAGAGAGCCATTTTGTACTGCAGCAATCATTCCTTCATCCTCAGAAACAGGGATAAAGGCACCAGACAAACCACCGACTTGGTTGCAGGCCATCACTCCACCCTTCTTAACTTGGTCATTCAAGAGAGCCAAGGCAGCCGTCGTCCCGTGTGTTCCAACTGTCTCAAGTCCCATTTCCTCAAGGACACGTGCAACAGAATCTCCAACCGCAGGAGTTGGCGCCAAACTCAAGTCCACAATACCAAACTCCACACCCAGTCTTTCACTAGCCATCTGACCAACCAATTGACCGATACGAGTGATTTTAAAGGCAGTTTTCTTAACTGTTTCGGCTACTACATCAAAGCTCTGTCCACGAACTTTTTCCAAGGCACGTTTCACAACACCAGGACCAGAAACTCCGACATTGATGATAACATCTGCCTCCCCAACACCATGAAAGGCACCCGCCATAAATGGATTGTCCTCAACAGCATTAGCGAATACAACCAACTTGGCCGCTCCCATATCTGATAGATTAGCCGTTTCCTTGATAATACGTCCCATATCAGCGACAGCCGTCATATTGATACCAGACTTGGTTGAGCCGATATTGACTGACGAGCAGACCTTGTCCGTTTCAGCCAAAGCACGAGGAATAGAATTAATCAGAATCTCATCTCCCTTTTGGTACCCCTTTGGTACCAAGGCAGAGAAACCACCAATAAAATCCACACCGATTTCTTTCGCAGCCTTATCAAGCGCTTTTGCCAGAACCACGTAGTCCGTCGCATCTGTCGCTGCTCCAATCAGAGAAATAGGTGTCACCGATACACGCTTATTAACGATAGGAATTCCCAACTCAGCAGCAATTTCGTCACCAACAGCCACTAAATTAGCTGCCTTGGTCCTAATCTTTTGATAAATTTTCTCTGCAGCACGATTGATATCCGGATCGATACAGTCCAAAAGGGAAATCCCCATGGTAATAGTTCTGATATCGAAGTTTTGCTCCTCAATCATGGCGATGGTTTCAGTAACTTGTCTAATATCCATGTGCACCTCCTAGATATTATACATAGCTTCGAAAATCGCTGCACTCTGAATATTGATTTTCACATTCAAAGTTTGCCCAAAAGCTTCAAATTCATTACGAAGATAAGTGAAATCTTGTTTTTCATCACTAGAGACGACAGCCATCATCGTGAAATATTCATCCAAGACAGTTTGAGAAATATCATCAATGTTCAAACCCAATTCTGCAATTTTACCAGAAACACCTGCAACAATTCCAGATTTATCTTTACCAACAACAGTTATAATCGCTTTCATAAGCAAACTCCAATTCTTCTTAAAATAGGAAATCTGAACATTAAACAGATTTCTTCTTAAATAGTATAGCATAATTCTAACTAAAATACTCAAAAACGCCTGCTTACGAAGTTGTTCTTAAGAAAAAAACAATTTCGTAAACAAGCGTCTACTATCCCAACTTATGATGAGTGTTCCCGCTAGGACCGAAATCCTAGCGGTAGACCAGAGCTAGACTAAGAGCACAAGACTCCATCATCATAACACTCAACAAAATTGATGATTTTATACTAATTCGATGATCGCCATTGGCGCTGCATCACCACGACGTGGTTCAGTTTTAAGGATACGAGTGTATCCACCGTTACGTTCAGCATAACGAGGTGCGATTTCTGAGAACAATTTTTGAAGTGCTGTAGTAGAAGTGTACTTATCAGTTGCTTCATCATAGTTTTCAGATGCGATTTCATTACGTACGAAAGCAGCTGCTTGACGACGTGCATGCAAATCACCACGTTTACCTAGAGTAATCATTTTTTCAACAGTTTTACGGATTTCTTTAGCACGAGCTTCAGTTGTCACGATTGATTCGTTGATCAAAAGGTCAGTTGTCAAATCGCGAAGCATTGCTTTACGTTGTGAGCTAGTGCGTCCTAGTTTACGGTAAGCCATGTATTCCTCCTTTATTTATCTTTTAATCCAAGACCCAAATCAATGAGTTTGAGTTTCACTTCTTCCAAACTCTTGCGTCCAAGATTTCGTACTTTCATCATCTCTGCTTCAGATTTTTCTGTCAAATCATGCACAGTATTGATACCGGCACGTTTCAAACAGTTGTATGAACGCACAGACAAGTCCAGTTCCTCAATCGTACGATCCAAAATACGGTCGTCAGATTCAGTATCAGCTTCTTTCATCACTTCAGTTGACTTAGCAATCTCAGTAAGATTTGTAAACAAATCAAGATGTTCTGTCAAAATACGTGCTGAAAGCCCTAAAGCATCTTCTGGAATAATTGTTCCATTTGTCAAGATTTCAAGGGTTAATTTGTCAAATCCATCATTGCTACCTACACGAGCAGGTTCCACTTGATAGTTGACTTTTGTAACTGGTGTATAAATAGAATCTACAGCAAGTGTTCCAACTGGTGCATTATCCTTTTTATTTTCATCAGCAGGTACATATCCACGACCACTGTTAACAGTCATAGTCGCTTTTAGCGAAGAACCTTCACCGATTGTAAAGAGATAATGATCTGGATTTACAATTTCAATATCGCTATCTGTCAAAATGTCACCAGCTGTTACTTCAGCAGGACCTTCAACATCCAGTTCGATGATTTTTTCGTCTTCAACGTACGATTTCACTGCAATTCCTTTAATGTTCAGAATGATTTGCATCACGTCTTCACGAACACCTGGAACTGTGTCAAACTCATGCAACACACCATCAATATTGATAGATGTCACAGCTGCTCCTGGTAGAGAAGCTAGAAGTACACGACGAAGAGAGTTACCAAGAGTTGTACCGTAGCCACGTTCAAGTGGTTCGATTACAAACTTGCCATAATCTTTATTTTCATCAATTTTTGTTATATTTGGTTTTTCAAACTCGATCATTTAGTTACTCCCTCTTAAACGAAAAGCAGTGTAATGCGATGATTATACACGGCGACGTTTTGGAGGACGAGCACCATTGTGTGGCACTGGAGTCACATCACGAATTGCTGTTACTTCAAGACCAGCGGCAGCAAGCGCACGAATAGCTGACTCACGACCAGAACCTGGACCTTTTACAGTAACTTCAACTGATTTAAGACCGTGTTCTTGTGCAGATTTAGCAGCAGCTTCAGAAGCCATTTGAGCAGCGAATGGTGTAGATTTACGAGAACCTTTGAAACCAAGAGCACCAGCTGATGACCAAGCAATTGCATTACCATGCACATCAGTAATCATAACAATAGTGTTATTAAATGTAGCGTGAATATGAGCAATACCAGATTCGATATTCTTTTTCACACGACGTTTACGTGTTGGTTTAGCCAAGACTTTTACCTCCTATATTATTTTTTCTTACCAGCAATCGCAACAGCTTTACCTTTACGAGTGCGAGCGTTGTTTTTAGTGTTTTGTCCACGGACAGGAAGTCCACGACGGTGACGGATACCACGGTATGAACCGATTTCCATCAAACGTTTGATGTTCAAGTTTACTTCACGACGAAGGTCACCTTCAACTTTGATTGCATCCACTTCACGACGGATAGCATCTTCTTGATCTGATGTAAGATCACGTACACGAACATCTTCTGAGATTCCAGCAGCAGCCAAAATTTTCTTAGATGTTGCAAGTCCGATACCATAAACATAAGTCAATGAGATTACTACGCGTTTGTCATTTGGAATGTCAACTCCAGCAATACGAGCCATGTTTTCTCCTTTCTATCTTATCCTTGACGTTGTTTGTGTTTTGGATTTGCTGGGCAAATTACCATAACACGACCATTACGACGAATAACTTTACAGTATTCGCAAATTGGTTTGACCGATGGTCTTACTTTCATTTCTTATCCCTCCAAGTTTTTCGATTATTTAAAGCGGTAAGTGATACGTCCACGTGTCAAGTCATATGGACTCATTTCGACAGTAACACGATCTCCCGCTAAAATACGAATATAGTTTTTACGAATTTTACCAGAAACTGTTGCTAAAATCTGATGTCCATTTTCAAGTTCAACCGTAAACATTGCATTCGGCATTGTATCAACTACTTTGCCTTCAACTTCAATCACATCGTCTTTTGCCACGCAAAAGCACCTCCATAAATTTCGATTCGATGCCTCTAGACACAGAGACAACAATTATAAGTCAGACTATCTCAGTATAACATTTGTAGCGGATTTTTGCAAGTGTGAAAAGCGCTTTATTTCAAATTTGTCAATACTTTTTCGATATCTGAGAAGACATCATTGATATCTTGATTACCTTCGATGTCATGAACCAAACCTTTGGCACGGTAGTGAGCAATGATTGGTTCTCCTTGAGCAATATTAACGTCCAATCGACGTTTTACTGTCTCAGGTTTATCATCTTCACGTTGGTAGTAATCTTCTTCTTTATAGTCAACTGGTGGGTTAAAGACCTTGTGGAAAGTTTCTCCAGTTACGCGGTGGATGATACGGCCACTCAAACGTTCCAAGAGGCTATCTGGATTCACTTCTATGTTGATGACGCCTTCTAGTTCAATGCCAAGTTCAGCCAATGTTTTGTCCAAGGCATGAGCTTGTTCGATTGTACGTGGGTAACCATCCAACAAGAATCCTGTTTCTTTAATATCATCTTGTGAAAGACGTTCTTTTACGATTCCATTTGTAACTTCATCAGGAACTAATTCACCCTTGTCAATATATGACTTAGCAAGAACACCCATTTCAGTTTGATTTGCCATTGCAGCGCGGAACATATCACCTGTTGAGATATGTGCAACATGGAATTGTTCTACGATTTTTGCTGCTTGAGTTCCCTTACCTGCACCAGGTAAGCCCATAATCAAAAGATTCATGATCTGATCTCCTTATTTTATTTTTAAATAGAAGCAAAAAGTCTTTTCACCCCTATTTAAAAACAAAATAGAAGAGGGGAGACCAAACTCTCACAAATGTCAGAGTTTAAACCTCCACTCCCTCAGCATTTACTGATTCCGTAAATACTTTTATTCTGTTCTGTCCATGAAACCAACATACTTACGTTTCAATAGGTAACCTTCCAATTGCTTGATTCCTTCGATACCAGTAGAGATAATGATCAAGAGACTTGTTCCACCAAAGGCAACAACATCAGAAAGACCAAATACATCTTTAGCTGCAATCGGCAAAATGGAAATCACACCAAGGAAGAGGGAACCAACAGTTGCAAGACGACGAAGAAGTTTAGACATATATTCTTCTGTACCTTTACCAGGACGAACTCCATGGATATAGGCACCGCTCTTTTGTAGGTTCTCTGCCGCTTTTTCAGGATTAATCTGTACAAACGTATAGAAGAATGTAAAGAGAATAATCAACAAAGCATACATGGCAATACCAGTTGGAGAAGTGGTTGCCAACATCTCTTGTGCTACCCTTACCCAAGCCCAATCATGACCTGTAGCGCTCAAAAATTGAAGAATCGCCGCAGGCGCTGCAGTAATCGAACTTGCAAAGATAACAGGGATAACTCCAGCAGGGTTTACCTTCAATGGAAGGTAAGAGCTAGATGGAGCACCTTGTGCAACCTTAGTATATTGGATTGGAATTTTGTATTCTGCTTGTTGAACATAAGTTGTAAAGTAAATAATCAACAATACAGTAATAATCAAAATGATTACGAAAATGATAGATGAAGTGATACGGCTACTTGGGACGTTCACAAAGTAGTCTACATAGATGCCCTGAATCATCTCTGGAATTGAGGCAACAATCCCGGCAAAGATAATCATGGAAACACCGTTTCCGTATCCCTTATCTGTAATTTGCTCACCCAACCAAGTGACAATCATACTACCAGCTGTTAAGATGATACCAATCGTCAGAAAAACTTGTGGAGTTAAAGCAGTTTTAATCAATTGAGCTCCAGCCAAGGTATTAAAACCAGCTGTAATCCCGATAGATTGCACAAAAGCGAGAACTAGAGCAATATAACGAGTAGCTTGATTCAATTTTCTTCGGCCTACTTCCCCTTGTTTTCCCCACTCTACAAACTTGGGTAAAATATCCATTTGCAAGAGTTGGACAACGATAGAAGCAGTGATATAGGGACTAACTCCTAGGGCAAAAATCGAAAAGTTTTTTAGGGCATTCCCCGACACCAAGCTCAACATGTTTAAGAAGGATAATCCACTTAAAGCATTCAAGCTATTGGCATTCACACCAGGAACTGTAATGCTAGTTCCGATACGAAAGACCAAAACGATAAAAATTGTAAATAAAATTTTTGATCGAACCTGCTTGACTTTAAGAGCTTCTCTTAATAATTTAAAAAACATAGGTCACCTCTCTTAGATGACTTCTACTGAACCACCTTTAGCAGTGATAGCTTCTTCAGCTGATTTAGAGAATTTAGCTGCTTTCACAGTCAATTTCTTAGTCAACTCACCGTTACCAAGAATTTTAATACCTGATTTTTCAGCTTTAACAATTCCTGCTTCGATAAGAACAACTGGAGTAACCTCAGCACCATCTTCAAAGACGTTCAATTGGTCAAGGTTCACAATTGCGTATTCTTTAGCGTTGATGTTAGTGAATCCACGTTTTGGAAGACGACGGAACAATGGAGTTTGTCCACCTTCAAAACCAAGGCGAACTCCGCCACCGCTACGAGCTTTTTGACCTTTTTGACCACGACCAGATGTTTTACCGTTACCTGATGAAGTACCACGACCAACGCGGTTACGTACTTTACGAGAACCTTCTGCAGGTTTCAATTCATGAAGTTTCATTTTTATTTTCTCCTCTTTTGTAAAATGCTAGCGCCGATAAGGGAGAAAAGGTTGTCTCCCCCATCAACTCGCCTATACGACGTCATCATAGATGACTATATCTAGTTTTAGGGGATGGTATAGTGCACATCCCCTAAAAATTCATTAGTTTACTTCTTCAACTGTTACCAAGTGAGATACTGCTGTGATCATACCACGGATAGCAGCGTTATCTTCTTTAATAACAGAGCTGTTCAATTTGCCAAGTCCAAGTGCTACAACAGTTTTACGTTGTGATGGAATGCGTCCGATTGGAGACTTAGTCAAAGTAATTTTAATTTGAGCCATTTTATCCCCTTTCTTATGCCAAATCAGAAACTGAAATACCACGAAGGGCAGCAACTTCTTCAGCGCGTTTCAATTGTTTCAAACCTTCAACAGTTGCACGAACAATGTTGATTGGAGTGTTAGAACCAAGTGATTTAGATGTAATATCTGCCACACCTGCCAATTCCACAACGGCACGAACTGCACCACCAGCGGCAACTCCAGAACCTTCTACAGCAGGTTTCAACAATACTTTCGCTCCACCGAATTCTGAAAGAACTTCGTGTGGGATTGTTGTTCCAACCATAGGAACTTCGATCAAGTTTTTCTTAGCATCATCTACTGCTTTACGGATTGCTTCTGGAACTTCTTGAGCTTTACCAGTACCAAATCCTACGCGACCGTTGTGGTCACCAACAACAACAAGAGCTGCGAAACGAAGACGACGTCCACCTTTAACAACTTTTGTAACACGGTTGACAGCAACTACGCGTTCTTCTAATTCAACTGCATTGTCTTTAAATGCCATTTTCTAGTGTCCTCCTATTAGAATTTCAATCCGTTTTCACGAGCTGCATCAGCCAAAGCTTTCACACGTCCGTGATATAGATATCCACCGCGGTCGAACACCACTTCTGAAATACCTTTAGCGTTTGCACGTTCTGCAACGAGTTTACCGACAGCAACGGCTTGTTCAGTTTTAGTTCCTTTTGAAACTTCTTTGTCAAGAGTTGAAGCACTTGCGAGCGTTACACCCGCTACGTCATCAATCACTTGAGCGTAGATGCCTGTATTAGAACGGAATACGTTCAAACGTGGGCGATCAGCAGTTCCAGAGAGTTTTCCGCGAACGCGACGGTGGCGTTTTTGGCGGAGTTTGTTTTTATCTGGTTTTGAAATCACAGTTTTCACCTCTTTAGTTTTAAATCGTGTGCTATGCACAAAGTTGGAAAATAGGTTGGTGGTTGAGAATCAACCACTCAACATTATTTACCTGTTTTACCTTCTTTACGGCGAACGAATTCACCAACGTAACGGATACCTTTACCTTTATATGGTTCTGGTGAACGAAGGCTACGTACGTAAGCAGCTGTTTGACCAACTACTTCTTTTGAAATTCCGCTAACAACGATTGTTGTTGGGTTTGGAAGTTCAAAAGTAATTCCTTCTGGAGCTTCAACTTCGTCTGGATGAGATTTACCAACAGCCAAAACAAGTTTAGATCCTTGAAGTTGTGCACGGTAACCAACCCCACGCATTTCAAGTTCTTTCTTGAATCCTTCTGATACACCAACAACCATGTTGTTCAAAAGGGCACGAGTAGTTCCGTGAATAGTTTTCATTTCTTTTGAATCGTTTGGACGGTGAAGAGTCACTTCAGTACCTTCCACACGGATTTCAATATCTTTTGAGAACTCACGAGTAAGTTCTCCTTTAGGTCCTTTTACAGTTACAAGGTTGTCATTGTTAGTGAGTTCAACACCAGCAGGCAACACGATAACTTTATTACCAATACGTGACATGTTTATTTTCTCCTGTTAAATTGTCAGGCCAGAACGGCCAGTTTTCACGGGGGCTAAATCGATTTCTCGATTTAAAGGAACATTTAGGTTTCAATTTCAAAGTGAATCTAGGCATCGTCTCGCAGGCATAACTTTGGGTTAGGCAAGAGACGATAACGAAGAGTCACAAAGAAATTGGGAGCTAAATATTACCAAACGTAAGCGATAACCTCTCCACCAACATTCTTTTGGCGTGCTTCTTTATCAGTAAGCAAACCTTCAGAAGTTGAAAGGATAGCAATTCCAAGTCCGTTAAGAACTTTTGGAAGGTCTTCACGTTTTTTGTAGACACGAAGTCCTGGTTTAGAAACACGTTTCAAGTTAGTGATAACTTTTTCACCGTTTGGTCCATATTTAAGGAATACACGGATGATGCCTTGTTTGTCATCTTCGATGATTTCAACGTTTTTTACAAAACCTTCGCGTTTAAGGATTTCAGCAATCCCTTTTTTGATGTTTGATGCAGGTACTTCAAGTACTTCGTGTTTAGCTTGGTTAGCGTTACGAATACGAGTTAGGAAGTCTGCGATTGGGTCAGTCATAACCATTTTGTTTTTCTCCTCTTACTAGTAGTTTGCAAGTTGCACTTGCTAGTTAATGATTGAGCTGGGCTCAGAATATGTTTCTAGGTTTCAATTCCTAAGTGAGTCTAGGCATCTGCTTGCAGACATAACTTGAGTTAGGCAAAAGCAGATAACGACGAATCACGACGGGATTGAAAGTTAGAATTACCAAGATGCTTTTGTTACACCAGGAATTTGTCCTTTGTAAGCTAATTCACGGAAGCAAACACGGCAAAGTTTAAATTTGCGGTAAACTGAATGTGGACGACCACATTTTTCACAACGAGTATAAGCTTGAGTAGAGAACTTCGCTGGACGTTTGTTCTTAGCAATCATTGATTTTTTAGCCATTAGATTTACCTCCTATATTATTTTGCAAAAGGCATTCCAAGGCCTGTAAGCAATGCACGTGACTCTTCGTCAGTGTTAGCAGTTGTTACGATAACGATGTCAAGACCACGAGTTTTGTCAACGTCATCGAAGTTGATTTCTGGGAAGATCAATTGTTCTTTCACACCAAGTGTGTAGTTTCCGCGTCCATCAAATGATTTTGTTGGAACACCGTGGAAGTCACGTACACGTGGAAGTGAAACTGAAACCAATTTATCCAAGAATTCGTACATACGTTCACCACGAAGGGTAACTTTTGCACCGATCGCAACACCTTCACGAAGACGGAAGCCGGCGATTGATTTTTTAGCTTTAGTGATAAGTGGTTTTTGACCTGAGATAAGTGCCAATTCTTCAGCAGCTTTTTCAAGGCTTTTAGCGTTTGATACAGCTTCACCAACACCCATGTTCAAAACGATCTTATCTACTTTAGGCACAGCCATCACTGATGAGTAGTTGAATTGTTCTGTCAAAGCAGGAACTACTTCATTAAGATATTTTTCTTTTAAACGATTTGCCATTATACTTCTCCTTTCCTTCGTGATTAATCAAGCACTTCGCCTGATTTTTTGTTGTAGCGAACTTTTTTACCGTCTACAAATTTGTAACCAACACGACCAGCTACACCATTTTTGTCCAAAACTTGAACGTTTGATACGTGAATAGCTGCTTCTTTCTCGATGATCCCACCTTGAGGAAGCTCGTTAGTTGGACGTTGGTGTTTCTTAACGATGTTAACACCTTCAACGATAACTTTGTTTACTTTTGGAAGGGCAGTAAGGACAACAGCTTCTGTTCCCTTATCTTTACCAGCGATTACGCGAACTTTGTCGCCTTTTTTTACAAACATTAGGTTTCTCCTTGATTTTTCTTACGCCCATAAGGGCACCCTGGAGGTAAATCCAGGGGACTAGTTTGTTTCTAAAAATTAAAGTACTTCTGGAGCAAGTGACACAATCTTCATGAAGCCACCTTCACGCAATTCACGTGCAACTGGGCCAAAGATACGTGTTCCGCGAGGAGTTTTGTCTTCACGGATGATAACTGCTGCGTTTTCGTCAAATTTGATGTATGAACCATCAGCACGACGAGCACCTGATTTAGTACGAACGATAACTGCTTTAACAACGTCACCTTTTTTAACCGCACCACCAGGAGTAGCTTGTTTTACAGATGCCACGATAACATCACCGATGTTTGCAAATTTACGTCCTGAACCACCAAGAACTTTGATAGTCAAGATTTCGCGAGCACCGCTGTTGTCTGCGACTTTCAAACGAGTTTCTGTTTGAATCATTTCAGTTTTCTCCTTTCAGGTTTGATTAGATGATGACCGCTTCTTCAACAACTTCTACAAGACGGAAACGTTTTGTAGCTGAAAGCGGGCGAGTTTCCATGATACGTACGATATCGCCTTCTTTGGCAACATTGTTTTCATCATGAGCTTTGTATTTTTTAGAGTAGTTAATACGTTTACCATAGACTGGGTGGTTACGTTTTGTTTCAACTACAACTGTGATTGTCTTGTCCATTTTGTCAGATACAACACGTCCAACAAGAACTTTACGATTATTGCGTTCCATTGAAATTTCTCCTTCCCTAGTCTATTATTTCGCTTCAGATTGAACTGTTTTGATACGAGCGATTTGTTTTTTAACTTCTTTCAAGCGAGCTGTTTGTTCCAATTGACCAGTAGCAGCTTGGAAACGAAGTTCAAACAATTCTTTTTTCAATTCGTTTTCGCGCTTCGCAAGTTCTTCTTGAGAAAGACCACGAAGTTCTTTAACAAATTCTTTTACTTCATTAAGTTTCATGCCTTCTCCTTATTCTGCTTCACGTTTTACGAATTTACATTTAACTGGCAATTTGTGGCTAGCAAGACGAAGCGCTTCACGTGCAATCTCTTCAGATACACCAGCGATTTCGAACATCACTTTACCACGTTTAACTGGTGCTACCCAACCTTCAGGTGCCCCTTTACCAGATCCCATACGCACACCGATAGCTTTAGCAGTGTATGATTTGTGTGGGAAGATTTTAATCCAAACTTTACCACCACGTTTCATGTAACGAGTCATGGCGATACGAGCAGCTTCGATTTGGCGGTTAGTGATCCAGTGGCTAGTTGTAGCTTGAAGACCGTATTCACCGAATGCTACTTCTTTTCCACCTTTTGCTTCACCGCGCATTTTTCCACGGAATTCACGACGGTGTTTAACACGTTTAGGTACTAACATTGGTTATTTACCTCCTTTAGTGTTTTTGCGAGCTGGAAGAACTTCACCACGGTAGATCCATACTTTAACACCAAGTTTACCGTATGTAGTATCTGCTTCTTCCCAAGCGTAATCGATATCTGCACGAAGTGTGTGAAGTGGAACAGTTCCTTCAGAGTATCCTTCAGCACGGGCGATGTCTGCACCGTTCAAACGACCTGATACTTGAGTTTTGATTCCTTTAGCTCCAGCACGCATTGCACGTTGGATTGCTTGTTTTTGTGCACGACGGAAAGCAACACGTTGCTCCAATTGACGAGCAATTCCTTCACCTACAAGGTGAGCATCCAAATCAGGTTGTTTGATTTCGATGATGTTGATGTGTACTTGTTTTCCAGTCAATTTGTTAAGTTTTGCACGGAGTGCATCAACGTTAGCACCACCTTTACCGATAACCATACCTGGTTTAGCAGTGTGAAGTGAAACGTTAACTTTGTTTACTGCGCGTTCGATTTCGATAGTTGAAACTGCTGCGTCAGCAAGTTCTTTTTGAACGAATTTACGGATTGCAAGATCTTCATGAAGGTAATCCGCGTATTCTTTTTCAGCATACCATTTGGCATCCCAATCACGGATGATGCCGACACGCATACCAATTGGATGTACTTTTTGACCCACGATTTTACCTCCTTATTTTTCTGCAACAGCTACAGTGATGTGAGCTGTACGTTTGTTGATTGGTGAAGCTGAACCTTTCGCACGTGGACGGAAACGTTTCATAGTTGGTCCTTCGTTTGCGAATGCTTCAGATACTACCAAGTTAGCTTTATCCAAACCAAAGTTGTTTTCAGCGTTAGCTACAGCTGAGTTCAAAACTTTCAAGATGATTTCAGCAGCTTTGTTTGGAGTGAATGTCAAGATTGCGATTGCATCGGCTACGCTTTTACCACGGATGTTATCAAGAACAAGACGTGATTTACGAGGTGAAACACGTACTGTACGAGCCATTGCTTTAGCTGAAGTAATTTCTGCCATTTATGTTCTCCTTATTTTCTACGTGTTTTCTTGTCGTCTGCAGCGTGACCTTTGTAAGTACGAGTTGGTGCAAATTCACCAAGTTTGTGACCTACCATGTCTTCTTGGATGTAAACAGGTACGTGTTTACGTCCGTCATAAACTGCAATAGTGTAACCAATGAAACTTGGGAAGATCGTTGAACGACGTGACCAAGTTTTAATAACTTTTTTCTTTTCGTCGTTAGCTTGAGCTTCAACTTTTTTCATCAAATGCTCATCGACGAAAGGTCCTTTTTTAAGACTGCGTCCCATTTTTATATTTTCTCCTTTAAATGTTGTACCACAGCGGCTTGCGCTCCTATGGAGCGCTACCGAGCTGGCGGATTTACTAGTTGCTTAAGCGACTAGTTTAATATTATTTCTCGTTGCGACGACGAACGATAAGTTTGTCAGATTTCGCTTTCTTGTTACGAGTTTTAAGACCAAGAGCAGGTTTGCCCCATGGAGTAGATGGTGCTTTACGACCAACTGGTGCTTTACCTTCACCACCACCGTGTGGGTGATCGTTAGGGTTCATTACAGAACCACGAACTGTTGGGCGGATACCTTTCCAACGGCTACGTCCTGCTTTACCAAGGTTTACAAGTCCATGTTGTTCGTTTCCGACAACACCAACTGTAGCACGGCAAGTTCCAAGAATCATACGAACTTCACCTGATTGAAGACGAACAAGAACGTATTTACCTTCAGACCCCAATACTTGAGCAGATGCACCAGCAGCACGTACCAATTCACCACCACGACCTGGTTTCAACTCGATATTGTGGATCAAAGTACCAACTGGGATGTTAGCAAGTGGAAGAGCGTTTCCGACTTTGATATCTGCTTCTGGACCTGAAACGATACGTTGACCAACTTCAAGACCTTTTGGAGCGATGATGTATGCTTTCACACCGTCAGTGTAGTGTACAAGAGCGATGTTTGCAGAACGGTTTGGATCGTACTCGATTGTTTTAACAACTGCTTCAACGTTGTCTTTGTTACGTTTGAAGTCAACCAAACGGTAGAAACGTTTGTGTCCACCACCTTGGTGACGAACTGTGATACGACCGTTGTTGTTACGACCAGCCTTGCTCTTCAATGCAACAAGCAATGATTTTTCAGGAGTGCTTGTTGTGATTTCAGCGAAATCCAAAGAAGTCATATTACGGCGACCGTTTGTTGTTGGTTTATAAACACGAATTCCCACGATATTTCCTCCTTAGATTATTCAGCTTCAGCAGCAAACAACTCGATTGCTTTAGAATCAGCTGTAAGTGTGATGATAGCTTTTTTAGTTTTGTTAGTAAAACCAGTGTAACGTCCAACACGTTTAGCTTTTGGTTTTACGTTGATTGTGTTAACATTTGCAACTTTAACACCTTCGAAAGCAGCTTCAACAGCTTGCTTGATCAAAAGTTTGTGTGCACGAGTGTCAACTTCAAATACATATTTTCCTGCTTCAAGTTGAGCCATTGAGCTTTCAGTGATGACAGGTTTTTTGATAACATCATACAAATTCATTATGCAAGAACCTCCTCGATTTTAGAGATAGCTGCTTGAGTAACAAGAAGTTTGTCACTATTTGCGATGTCAAGAACACTTGCAGTTGTAGCAGTCGCAACTTTCACGTTTGGAAGGTTACGAGCTGAAAGAGCTGCGAATTCGTTTCCTTCTTCAAGAATAACAAGGACTTTAGAATCGATGCTCAAAGCTGCAAGAACTTTTGCAAATTCAGCAGTTTTTGGAGCTGTAAATTCAAGAGAATCAACGGCTACAAATTTATTTTCAGCAACTTTTTCTGAGTAAACAGATTTAAGCGCAAGGCGACGAACTTTTTGAGGAAGTTTGTACGCATAGCTACGTGGAGTTGGTCCGAAGACGATTCCACCACCACGCCATTGTGGAGAGCGGATAGAACCTTGACGAGCACGTCCAGTTCCTTTTTGACGCCATGGTTTGCGTCCGCCACCTGAAACAGCTGAGCGGTTTTTAACTGCGTGAGTTCCTTGACGAAGGCTAGCACGTTGGCTGATAATCACATCAAACACAACAGATTGGTTTGGTTCGATACCAAAGATTGCATCGTTAAGAACAACTTCGCCCGCTTGTTTACCAGTTTGGTCGAATAATGTTACATTTGCCATTTTGACTGTATTCCCCTTTCCTTATTATTTACCAGCTTTAACTGCTGATTTGATAGTGATAAGAGATTTCTTAGCACCTGGTACGTTACCTTTGATAAGGATAACGTTCTTTTCTGGAACAACTTGTACAACTTCAAGGTTTTGAATTGTTACGCGGTCGCCACCCATACGCCCTGCAAGGTTTTTACCTTTGAATACGCGGTTAGGTGCAACAGGTCCCATTGAACCTGGACGACGGTGGTAACGAGAACCGTGAGCCATTGGTCCACGTGATTGTCCGTGGCGTTTGATAACACCTTGGAAACCTTTACCTTTAGAAGTACCAGTTACGTCAACAACGTCTCCAGCTGCGAATGTTTCAACTGTGATTTCAGCACCAACTTCCAAGCCTTCAACGTTTTTGAATTCACGAATGAAGCGCTTAGGAGCCGTGTTAGCTTTCGCTACATGTCCTTTAGCAGGTTTGTTGCTCAATACTTCGCGTTTGTCATCGAAACCAACTTGGATAGCGTTGTATCCGTCTGTTTCAACAGTTTTAACTTGAAGAACAACGTTTGGAGTTGCTTCAATAACTGTTACAGGGATCAATTCGCCAGCTTCAGTGAAGATTTGAGTCATTCCCACTTTTTTCCCTAAGATTCCTTTTGTCATGAGAAAATAGTTCCTTTTCTATATTTTTTATTCAAAAAGTTTTTAACGAGCGTTTTTTATGCTCAAGTCTAAGATACAAAGGACGTCAAACTCAAAGTGAAAATAGGAAACTGACGCAGTGTCTAGCAGACACTAGGAAGTTTATCTTTTTCACACCAAGTTTAGCCCGTGTTCAATTAGATTGAAACACCAGCCTCTGCTCTTTCATATTTTAGATTAAAGTTTGATTTCTACGTTTACACCACTTGGAAGATCCAATTTCATCAAAGCATCAACTGTTTTTTGAGTTGGGTTAACGATATCGATCAAACGTTTGTGTGTACGCATTTCAAATTGTTCGCGAGAGTCTTTATATTTGTGAGTCGCACGAATAATTGTGTAGAGGCTACGTTCAGTTGGAAGTGGGATTGGACCCGCAACTTGTGCACCTGTACGAGTAGCTGATTCTGCGATTTTTGCAGCCGCTGTATCAAGCGTACGGTGTTCGTAAGCTTTCAAACGGATACGGATTTTTTTGTTTGCCATCTTTTTCTCCTTTTCGTCTATTTAAGATAATAGGCTAGCTCCACAAGAAAACCGACGCGGCGTTGCGTGGCAATGCAACCGAGCGTGTCGCAACCTCTTGCATCAAAGCTAAAGCTGTAATTTACAGCACCATAATAGAATAACACAAAGCCCCTGCGATTGCAAGGGATTTGTTGCTATTTTTTCGTTTTTTTACAATGAAACTGTTTTCCTATTTTTTCTTTTTAAAATTAAGGATTTTCTTCTATATAAACTGACTCCTCTTGGCATCAAATTTATCTTCTGATTGGTCCACTAAGATATCCGCCTTAGACTCAGTTTCTTTATAGTATAACAGATACTGCTCCCGTCTCATCTGATGACTAGCCAATATAAAGGATGCATCACGATTTCTCACAGTCGTATCTCTAGCTAGGCGCCGCTTTAATTCGGTGTCCTCATCCGTGTAGAAACAGATGGTTTTGTCAAAGAGTTCTTTGGGTAAAAAGCCAACAGACATCCCTTCGACAATCAGAATTGGCTTTTCTCCAGACAAGACCTCACTAGCTTTCCAAGGTTCTTCAATTGTTAAGATATCCATGCCAGCCTTTAAAGCGAGAATGTCTCTTTCTAAACTTACCAGTTCATGAGCCACAGGTAAACAAGCGGTCACTTTTTGGTCTGGAGTCTCCTTTGGCACCACTAAATGACGATTTGAAGCAATGTAAGGATCGGTTTCCAATAAGTTTACCTTTGCAGAATCTAGGGTTTGGTACAATTCCTGTGCAAAAGTTGATTTACCCGAAGCCCCATGACCGTATATTCCCAGTGTCCTGACTTTCCCCGTCTCGATCTCTGAGACTAGTTGGTCTACTAAGTCTTTTTTCTTCATTCTCTCTTCACCTGTTCATAGCTTTCTTTTCCGTCATTAAGCTTGTCCCAAATCACTACTTGCCCACTTTGGAGCGATTTTTGCACATCTATAATTCGTTGGTTGGACGAACCTCGAAACTGGAGCATGAGATTTCTCTTAGTTCGATCGTATCGTCCATCGACAAGAATGTCAATCAATGATAAGAGTTCCAGTTTATCTGGAGTTTCCAACATCATTTCTTCCCATGTATAGCCCGTCCAGGACCAGATATCCTTATCTGGCAATTCCTTTCGGATACGTTTAACAAGTGGCAAGAGAATACCCGTATTGAGAAAGGGCTCCCCTCCCAACAAAGTCAAGCCTTGAACATAGGGCTGAGCAAGATCTGCCATGATCTGCTCTTCTAATTCTGCTGTGTAGGGAATGCCCGCATTAAAAGACCAAGTCGCAACATTATAACATCCCTCGCAGTGAAACATGCAGCCTGATACATAGAGAGAGTTGCGCACTCCTTCTCCATCTACAAAGTTAAAGGCCTTGTAGTCAATGATACGCCCTTGACTAAGCTCCTCGCTTTTCCATTCTTGTGGTTTAGGATTATTCATTCGCTACCTCTACCCAATAACGCTCGACTCCATTACGAACATCCTCAATGAGACCTCCATTTGCTAGAATAACTGCTCTGCTAGCAGGATTATTCACGCTACAGGTCACAAGAGTTCTCTTGATGTTCTTTTCCTTAGCAACTTGCAAGCCCTGACGGAGAGTTTCCTTAGCATAACCTTTGCCTCTTTCAGATGGGCGAATAGAATATCCTATATTCCCTGCATAATTCAGCAGTCCCTCATTCAGTCTCAATCGCAGATTCAAAAATCCTAGAGCACGACCTACATCATCAAATGATACAAATTGAATAGAAGGAACACGATTTTCAGGCAAGTTTATTCCCATCTCTTTTTGCATATTTGTTTCCAACCACTCTTCATACACAAAGTTCTCTGTATCCCAAAATCCTCCATCATGGGCTGATTGGCTCTTTTCAAACTCTGCCATCATCTCTAAAACTGTTTCTTTATCTGCTAATCTTGGTCTGCGTAATTCCATCCTTACCTCCCACTATGAGAAAAGCGAGAGCTGACTCTCACTTTTATTTCTTCTTATTCTTATTTAAAAATTGTTCTCTGAGGTTGAGCAAGCGTTCTTTTTTACCAGCTCCACCTTTAGAGTGTTTCTCGTGATAACGGGTCACTTGTGCACGCCCCTTATCGTCTAATTGATATTTTCCCATTTCATTTCTTTCTAATTTGTTACTTGATGGCCAGCTATTTTAATCGTTGAGCCATTCATGTGTTTGACACGCGCTGCGATTTCCTTGTGACGTCCATTAACCATAGGTCGCGCTTGAGGATTACCTAAATAGCCACAAGTACGTTTGACCACATCTACTGTTTTAGGGTCGCTATTTCCACAGTTTGGACAAGCAAATCCTCTCTCAGTTGGTTCAAAATCCCCTTCAAAGTCACACTTGTAGCAACGGTCAATTGGAGTATTAGTCCCCAGATAACCCACACGGTCATAGGCATAATCCCAGACAGCTTCCAAGGCTTTAGGATTCTGCTGAAGGACTGGATACTCACAATAATGGATGAAACCACCTGACGCACCTGCTTCTGGATAGACTTTCTCAAAGTCTAATTTTTCAAACGGTGTTGGATTTTTACGAACATCATAGTGGAAAGAATTGGTGTAGTACTCCTTGTCTGTAATGTCAGGAATAGAGCCAAACTTCTCTGTATCTAGTCGGCAGAAACGGTCTGTCAAACTTTCAGATGGTGTTGAGTAGATAGAGAAATGATAACCGTATTGGTCTGACCACTCTTCTACACGGCGTTTCATATCTCGAATAATGTCTAGCGTAAATTCCTTGGCTTCCGGATTGTGTTCCCAACTATTTCCAAAGAAGACAGTAGCCACTTCGTACAAACCGATGTAACCCAGCGAAACAGTTGCGCGACGATTCTTAAAGAGCTGGTCAACACTTTCTTCTTTACCTAGACGATGGCCAAAAGCACCGTACTGATAGAGGATAGGAGCATTTGCTGGCGTCGCCTCTTTAGTGCGTTCGACACGGTAAACCAGAGCATCTTCAGCGATATTCATACGCTCGTTGAAGATTTCCCAGAACTTGGTCATATCACCCTCAGACTCGAGGGCAATGCGAGGAAGGTTGACCGTCACAACACCCAGGTTCATACGACCTGAATTGACTTCTACACCATTCTCATCCTTCCACCCTTGAAGAAACGAACGGCAACCCATAGGCACCTTAAAAGAACCTGTCAACTCAACAATCTTATCATAGGACAAAACATCTGGGTACATCCGTTTGGTTGCGCACTCTAGAGCCAACTGCTTGATGTCGTAGTTGGGTGTCCCTTCCTCTAAGTTGAGTCCTCTTTTAAGCGTGAAGATAAGTTTAGGGAAGATAGCTGTGCGATGTTCTGAACCAAGTCCCTTGATTCGGATGTTCAAGATAGCTTTTTGAATTTCCCTCTCAAAGCGACTAGTTCCTAGACCAAAGCCTAGAGAAGTAAAAGGTGTTTGGCCATTTGAAGTGAAGAGAGTATTGATTTCATACTCAAGGGATTGCATGGCATCGTAGATGTCTTTCTGCGTTTTCTTCCAAGCGTAATCTTCCCGTTTTTCAGGTAAGACCCACTCTTCCGCATCCTTAAGGTGTTTTTGATAATTCTTCTCTGCATAAGGCGCCAAGACCTCATCGATACGGTCAGCTGAACATCCCCCATACTGGCTAGAAGCAACATTGGCGATGATTTGCGAAATCTGAGCTGTTGCAGTCTGAATAGACTTGGGAGTTTCTACCTCTGCATTTCCAATCTTAAAACCATTTTCCAACATACCTTTAAAGTCAATCAAACAGCAGTTGGTCATAGGTGTATAGGGACTGTAGTCCAAATCGTGATAGTGGATATCCCCCTTTTGGTGGGCATTGGCTACGTGCTTGGGAAGCATTTGCAGTCCGATTGATTTCCCAACGATGCCCGCTGTCAAATCACGCTGGGTATTAAAGACATCGCTGTCTTTATTGGCATTTTCATTGACAACTGCCTGATCTTTATTAAGAAGCTTATGAATACTAAAGTTAATATCTGTCGCTTTTGAGCGCTCAAAATCCCTTTGTGTCCGATAAGTAATATACTCCTCAGCTAGGGCATATTCTTTTGCTTCAAGGAGTTCATGTTCTACGATATTTTGAATTTCGTAAATCTTAACCCCCTGTGGAAAGCGACTATGAATTTCTGTGACAATTCGCTCGGTCAGAGCATTGAGGCGTTTTTCGACCAAGGGTGTCACATCCATAACCTTGTCTGCCGCCTTGTGGAGAGCCTTATCAATCTTGTCCACATCAAATACAACACGTCTCCCATCTCGTTTCTCGACGAAGAGAGTTGGCAAAATTGTAATTTTTTCTTCTAGTGCAATCATATGCATGCTCTTTTCTAAAATGTTCTTTCTAAAAAGTATTATACCACTCTAAAAAGAAAAATCAATATCTTGTGTTAAAAATCCTAAAATTTTTAAAAATACACAAGATATTGATTTAGTTATTTGATTTTATAGACTTTAAACTCTGAGTAATCAGTCTTTACTTGTTGATAATTTTCTTTTAAGAGTGTTTCCACTTCAGACCAGACTGGCACCTTGTCATTTACCACAATCACCTTAGGTTGTTTTTCTTTCAAGTCATTAAGTAGCTTATTCCGGTTTTCCTCAGTTGCTGTATAGTGCATCGGGGACAAAATAGCCGATGGCGACAAACGCTCACTCTTACGATAAAGAGTCGCAGTATCATCCCATGCATAGATAGCATCTTCCGTATTTGTCTCCTCTTTTACCAAATCAGCAAGACGATCACGTTCTTGATAAGGTACCGGATAAAGGACAAACTTCATCAAAAAAGGAATAGACAAAAGATAGACAAGCCCTAAAACTGGCAGATATAGATTTCCTTTGAAGAAACGACTCCATAGACTAACTGGCGTTTCTCTTCGTCTTCGTCTAACACTACGCCCCCTCTGTTGACTCTTAATATTGGTTACCAATAAAAGTAGGAAAACAGGGAAGACGACCATCAAATAAGAAGCGTGCAGAGGCTCTTGTGAAAAGAAAAGCAAAATCAAACCTAAAATTGTCACAAGACTTGCAGGAACCGAAATGACGTATAGTTTAGAGGGTTTGGATTGAAAGAAACCTAAAAAGATACAAACCACAAATCCCAAACCAAGGGACAACAAGCCATAAAAAGCCATATTCTCTAAAATTTTAGAAGTGAAATCAAAGCGAATACTGTCAATAGGATAACGAATACCACTAATGGCATCCCCAAAACTTCCTGTTGCAACACTATAGTAGGCAGTTGGATAAAAGACCAGTGAAAAACCTAAAGTCACTGCAAGAAACTGATAAAATCCATGCGCAAAGCGTCTATGCCCAAGGTTAAAGACCAACAAGCCTAAACTCACTACAGTAATAAACAGGAGCGATGCCAAGGGAGCAAAGAAAAATCCTCCCGCCAAAGCCAGCCCAATCCGTACAAATCCCTTATCATGGCTTGGATTGCTTAGGTAAGCCGCAACTAAACTAAAGGCTGCGAATAAGAAAGGAAGCGCTAAAAGAGTCGCATAACCTCCACCAAAAGCAAGACCTGTAACTAGCATGTAAAAAATAGTCACCACTTGTCCAGCTTGGTCTCCTTGCTCTGTCAAGGTGTCCGCTGATCTAAAAAGGAAAAATCCTCCTGCTACCAAGGCTAACCACTCAAAGATGGCAAAGAAAAATCCGCCCTGAGTCACGTAAGTCAGCAAATAATAAAGCAAACCTTGACTTCCATAATAGTCGCTGTAAATTTTCCCTGTCTGATGAAGCGCCCAACCTGCATAAAAATCCTGCACTTCTTGTGCACTCATTAAATCGAGTAATAGCGGTACTCCTAGAGTTATCCCCGTTACAAGCGTACTCCATAGTAAAATTTTCACCAAAGGAAGACGACTTGATTCACGATGATGCAATTCTTGTTCGATTTGGTATTCTAGAGGTTCACGATTCTCCTGATGAACTTCTTCCACTCTACCATACACACTCATATCGTTTCTCCTATTCAATTTATCTGTCTTAGTATATCAAAAAGTCCTAGGATTGTCAGCTTGCGATGGCTGTTTGAGTGATTTTTTGCATAGTTTCACAAAGGTTTCAATTTCCCGAAAGTGGTGTAAATGTGTCTGTTTGAATGTCAGGATATAGTTTATTTCTTTCTGAGTCAGCATCGTCCCTCCCCTATATCTTTCTATTCGTAAAAAGCAAGAAAAAGAGGACTGGTTTGTGTCCTCAGTCCTAGATTTCTTATAAGATAGGGGCGAATAACTGGGCAATTTCTTTTACAAGCTTTTGATACCAGCTCGTTTTGATAGAATGAGGATAGACTTCCTGAGAATCTGCAAATATATTTCGAAAATCTTGGGCGATTTCCATTATAGAAGGAGTTTTATAGAGTAAGACTGCATTTTCATAATGGTGTACCAAGCTCCGGTAGTCGAGATTGATTGTCCCCACCACCGCAAAATCTTCGTCTACCAACATCTGCTTACTATGAATAAAACCTGGACTATACTCATAAATTCGAACACCAGCAGAAAGAAGGTCTGGATAAGCGCCTCTTGTGACTAACTGAATGAACTTCTTATCTGGTATGTAAGGGGTAACAATCCGAACATCGACCCCTCTCATAGCTGCATTTTTGATTGTCTCCGTTAAATCATAGTCTATGATCAAATAAGGTGTCGTAATATAGACCGATTCCGTTGCTTGATTGATCAAACTCTGATAAACCTTTTTCCCTACCTGCGTTCGAAAAATTGGCTTGGGTCCACTTCCGTATGGAATGGTTAAACCGTCACTTGGGATAGAATGATTTTCTAAATGATATTGATCAAAATCACTAATCTCTCCTCGATTGATGTACCAAGTGGTTAAAAACAAGCGTGTCAGGGCTTTTACTGCTAGTCCGTCTAAGCGAATTCCACTATCCTTCCAATAACCAAATCTCTCGACGTGGTTAATGTACTCATCTGCCAGATTGACCCCACCAGTATAGGCTATCTGACCATCAACAATCAATATTTTTCTATGATCTCTGTTATTATAGGCTACTGTCAAACGAGGAATAACTTTATTGAATTTATGGGCCTCGATACCCAGCTGACGAAGTCGATGTGCATAATCTCCTGTTAAAGTAGCCATACAGCCAATATCATCATAGAGCAGTTTAACTTCAATGCCTTGAGCGACCTTTTGCTCCAAGATTTCTAAAATACGATTCCACATCAAACCTTCTTCTATAATGTAATATTCCAAGAAGATAAATTTCTCAGCCTTTTTGAGATCTTCTACCATCTTTTTCCACATAGCTTCTCCGTTAGAAAAAAATGTAGAGGCAGTTTGATCATAGACATCAGCATTGGTATCCATACTCAATAAGGACTTGATGACGCCATATGCCGCCTTATCACTTTCTTTTAATTCCTCTTTTAGTAACTGGCTATTTGCTTCTTGGAAATGCATGGAGCCTAGCTTTTTCAGTTGTTTGATTTCTTTTTTGGACAATCGCCTTTCACCAAACATCAGATAGAGCAGGGGTCCAAATACTGGTACAAAGGCTACTAACAACCAGGTTACCTTATTCTCAGGAGTCGTATTACGGTTGACTATCGAAATGATTGTGATGATACTCAGTAGAATGAGGACAGTAATCCATAAAATGGGAGCCATGCGTCCTAAATAAAGAAAGAGACCAAAAACAAGACACAGTTCAAGTAGCATAATCGAAAGACTAAAGCCATACTTGGACATCAATAATTGAAATTTTCTATATTTCATATCCCCTCCTTGATATTTTGATACTCAATGAAAATCAAAGAGCAAACTAGGAAACTAGCCGCAGGCTGTACTTGAGTACGGCAAGGCGACGTTGACGCGGTTTGAATTTGATTTTCGAAGAGTATGAATGCTAAAAACAGGTAATTGATACTAGTATAACTCAGGTATTCGACAGAAGGCAAGTATTTATGATTATTTTCTAGGTAAAAGTAAAAAGGCTGAAAAATCCAGCCCTTCCTACTTGCATAGTCTTATTTAGTTAAAATGACTTGGTCCGATGGGTCTCTATCCATATCGTCTACGACGATTTGATTACCGTTTACAGTGTAAATTTTGACATCATCGCCAATAATCATGCGTTGATTTGCTGCATCAAATGTAACCTGTTTGACTTTCTGATCCCCGTCAGATTCGAGCTCAGTCCACGTACCAGTCGTTCCAGTGACCACTAAAGTGATACGGTCTCCATCGTCTTGGCCTGTATAAGTCCCATCAATATCAGTCGGTTGAGCAACAGGTTGGTTCTGTACTGGAGCCGCTTGATTTTGATTAGTCCCTGCATTTGCAGTATTGGTATTCTGTTGAGCAGGTTGTTGGACCTGCTGCTGAGCCACAGGCTGTTGAACTGGTTGTGTTCTTTGGGAACAAGCTACTAAGAGACTAAGACTTGCTAGAGAAGCAAGAGAAAGTGTGAATCTTGTTAATTTCATGATGGATTTCCTTTCTGCTACCAATTTAGAGAAATTTTCTCTAACCAGCAATTCCCCTAGCATAACAAGTTCAAAAAAGTGGTCAATTTATCTGCTCATGCCCCAGTATGTGGCTCCGTACTTCTGAGATAAAATAGAGAGACCCTGTAATGAACAACAAATCCTGGGCATCTGCTCTTTCTTCGAAACTGCTGATAAATTCTCGGTAAGAAGGAATGACATGGTAACCTGTTACATCTGTCTCATCCAGAGAACCTTGATAGTCAAAACCAGTCACCTTGAGTTCCACCTGAGGTAAATTTTCAGTCAGATAACCCAACATCCCTTGATAATTCTTGCGCTTCAAGGCTCCAAAAAGTATTTGAGGACGATAACCTTCCTGCTCTTTTTCTTTGATAAATTCAACCAAGCGAGTCAAGGCAGGGAGGTTATGAGCACCATCCAAGTAAATCTGCGGGCGAATACGCTCCAAACGACCAGCCCAATGGGTCTGTTCCAATGCCTTTCTTACAACTTGCTCATCAACAGCTTCCTTTCCTTCTCTCATAAAGAGAAGAAACGTTTGTAGCGCCAAGGCCGCATTTTCCTGCTGATAAGCTCCTTCTAAACCTATTTTCAACTGTGAAAGATTTAGTAAAGAACTTGAAAAATCGCCATTCAGCATTGAAAAATCTTGACCCGCCTGATAAATGTCAACAGCTAAAGATTCGGCTTTTTTCTGACAGACAAGCCTAGCTTCTGGAGGCAATTTCGCAATCACAGCCTTCTTACCAGCCTTGAAAATACCAGCTTTCTGCTCTGCGATTGCTTCCAGACTATCACCCAAAGTTTCCTGATGGTCAAACCCAATGGAGGTGATGACAGCAAGCTCTCCAGTTACCACATTAGTCGTGTCAAGTAAGCCACCAATTCCCACTTCTAGTAAAACCAAGTCCACCTCTTGCTCCCTAAAGTATAGGAAAGCAATCAAGGTCAGCAATTCAAAAAAGGACAACTGATCATGGGTTTGCAGAAGCGTTTTCTCCATCTCCTTGACCTGATTAGCCAAACGGATGAAGTCTGCATCAGCTATTGGTTGCCCGTTAATGCAGATTCGATCATTGATAGAGACGATATGAGGGGAGGTAAAGGTCGCAACTTTTTTGCCATGTCCCATAAATAACTCCCTCATAAAAGCAATGGTAGATCCTTTCCCATTAGTCCCTGTTACGTGGATAATAGGATAAGACTTCTCAGGATTTCCTAACAAATCCACCGCTTGCTGTATTCGGCCCAAACCTGATCGAAAATTCAAACCAATCCGACTATGGAGCCATTCTTCTACTTCAAACATATACATCTCCTTAATTACAGGTTCAATCAACTGCCTCAATAAAGTCTCATAACTAACAAAAACGAGGCCAGGATTTTCGTCCCGACCTCTCACCTGGTTAGCTAATCACTAGCAACTATGAATATTAACTTGGGCTAAAAACGTCCACTGGACGTTCCAACTCTTCTAATTTCTAGGAGTTGGGCTGATACAGTCTCCCAGACTTACTTACGGTCTTTATTTTTAGCGTAAGGGTAAAAATGTCCCCGAACTTACCAGTTCTCTCTTATTTAAAGGAACTGGGGTAAACACGTCCACTGGATGTTCCAACTCTTTCCAATTTCTAGGAGTTGGGCTGATACAGTCTCCCAGATTTTCCAGCTCTCTCTTATTTAAAGGAACTGGGCTAAAAACATCCCCCGGACGTTCCAACTCTTCCCCATTTCTGGGAGTTGGGGTAAAAATATCCCCCGGACTTACTGACGGTTTTTATTTTTAGCGTCAGGCTAAAAACGTCCCCCGGACGTTTTTACTCCTCCATAAAACTATTGAAGACTTCTTCAATCATGTTCCATTCGTCTTCTGAGTCTTCTGGGATTGGTTGCAATTCGCCTTCTGTTCCATCTTCGTTTTCGATGAATGAGTAAGCTTGGATTTCAACTTGTCCGTCTTCGTCTTCTTCTGCGTTAACTGGTACTAGAAGAACATAGTTTTTACCAAATTCTTCTTTTCCATCAATCGTCAAAAGGATTTCAAACAAGGTTTCATTTCCTTGCTCATCTACTAGTGTGATTAGTTCACGTTCTTCGTGGTCGTGGTTATGATCGTGTGACATAGCCTCTCCTTTATATTAAAATTTTCTATCTAAATAATTTTGTAAAATCAGCTGAGCTGCTAATTTATCAATGACTTTCTTACGCTTGTTACGGCTAATATCTGCTTGTTCAATCAACATGCGCTCAGCAGCCACTGTTGTCAAGCGTTCATCTTGATAGTCTACTGGTAAACCAAAAAGCTCTTCTAGCTTTGCTCCGTAGGCTTGACTAGCTTCCACGCGCGGTCCACTTGTATTGTTCATGTTTTTAGGCAAGCCCACTACAAATCGTTCCACCTTATAAGTATCAACCAACTCCTTAACGCGGTCAAAACCAAATTGGCCTTGCTCCTCATTGATTTGGATGATTTCAAGCCCTTGAGCTGTAAAACCAAGCGGATCGCTAATCGCCACCCCTACCGTTTTTGAACCGACGTCCAATCCCATAATTCTCATAGGTTATAGATCGACTCCTTGTCCTTTGAGGTAGTAGCGGACCAATTCCTCAACGATTTCATCACGCTCATACTTACGGATTTGATTTCGTGCATTATTATAACGAGGAACGTAGGCAGGGTCTCCACTCAATACGTAACCTACAATTTGGTTAATTGGGTTGTAGCCCTTATCGTTCAACGAAGCATAGACATCAGTCAAAGTTTCGCTAATTTCTTTTTTATTGGAATCGTCCAATTTAAAACGTACTGTTTCTTCAGTAAATCCCATTCTAACACCCTCTTTCCTTAGAATAGTACCATTATAGCATAATTCCTTACGTTCTACAATTCATGCAGTCTATTTATTTGGATTTTCTACTGTTCTGTCGCGCCATTTGCCAACCTGTCTGAAATATATTTGCTTGGTTCATTCTTCAAGAGATTTTCTAAACCAATATTCTTCAAATATTCTAACTGAGAAGCCTTCTTGACATCCAGAATTTGAAAATCAAAACTAGTCGTTGTTTGAAGTTCTGTTGCACTCAATAGTTTAGTTTCAAGCTTAAATCCTGCTAATTTACGAGCTGCTATGATAGCCTCATCCTTCTCCTCAGCCTCGAGAAGAGCTTTTTGAGTTTCTTCCACTCCATGTTGGTCGATATAAGTCTTCAACTCATCAGAAACTGGACGTTTTTGTTGGATGGTTAGGTTCAAAAAAGTCTTATCCTTGTATGTAATAGTTTGGGTTTGCTGGCTGCCATCATCTGACTTTGGCAAGACCAAAGTCTTGGTCACAACTGTATTCTTCTCGGCATTTTCAATAACTGGCAATGCCGACTGAAGCGTATCCTTTTCTGTTTTTGTAGCTGGTCCAGTTTCTTTTTTCTGTCCGCAACCAACCAGGACAAAAAGGAAAGCTAGACTAACAAGAACAATTTTTTTCATTTCTTTCTTCTTTCTTTTTGAAATTAAAATAGAATAAGACTGGGAGTTGCTCCCAGTCTTGATGTTTATAGAGCTGCACGCAAACGTGCTTCTGCATTTTCTACATTACGGACAGAGCGTGGTAGGAAGGCACGAATATCGTCTTCTTTGTAGCCAACTTGCAGGCGTTTTTCATCTACAAGGATTGGGCTCTTTAAAATTCTCGGCGTTTCCATAATCAGATTGAGGACTTCATTGACACTCAAATCTTCAATATCCACTCCAAGGGCTTTGGCATAGCGATTTTTAGACGAAACGATGCTGGCTATTCCGTTATCTGTTTTGGTCAGAATATCCAGTAATTCTTCTCTCGTAATTCCTTCTTTACCAAGGTTTTGTTCTTTATAACTTAACTGGTGGGCATTGAGCCAGGTTTTTGCTTTTTTACAGCTAGTACAACTTGAGACTGTATAAATTTTAATCATGTACCTACCCCTTTCGCTACATGTTACTATCAGTTTAGTCTATTATACCATAAAAAACATCCGACTTGCGACCTATTTTTAAATTTTTTTGACTTTTTTCGTCATTTTCGTACTTTTTTCTTGACAAAATGAAATTTACAGCCATTCTTGATATTTCTTGATATAGATTTTTTTCACAATTGTCACGCTAATCATATACAAAATAATGATGAAAAGTAAAAAGATGAAATAAATCGGTTTTAAAGGAGTTAGATGAAGTAGGATTGCGAGTGGACTGTAGGGAAGGAAGGTCACAAAGGCTGCAGCCAATAAGGTTGTCACAAGGACTAGCCAAGCTGGACGACTTTGTAAAAAGGGAATTTTGGCTGAACGCAGCATATGTATAACCATGGTCTGTGACCACATAGACTCGATAAACCAACCTGTCTGAAACAAGACAATAAATCCTACGGCAGACTCCGCTCCATGGACATAGGCTTGACCTGTCGTCATGGGTACAATGATAAAATAGAGCAAAATAAAGGTCAAAATATCAAAGGCAGAAGAGATAGGCCCCATCCAAACCATGAAACGTGTGATAGACTTGGCTTCCCAGGTATGCGGATTTCTCAAAAAATCTTTATCAACCTTGTCAAAAGGCAAGGCAATACAAGACAAATCATAGACTAGATTTAGGATAATCAAATGGACTGGTGCCATTGGTAAAAATGGCAAAAAGATTCCAGAGACCAATAGGGATAAGATATTTCCAAAATTAGAACTCACTGTCATTTTGATATATTTAGTCATATTGGCATAGACCTTACGACCTTCAACAAGTCCTTTTTCCAGCACCATGAGATCCTTATCAAGTAGGATAACATCAGCTGTTTCTTTGGCAATATCTACTGCTGTATCAACAGAAATCCCCACATCTGCAACTTTCATAGAAGGAGCGTCATTAATTCCATCCCCCATATAGCCTACAGCATGACCATTAGCCTTAAATTGCAAAATAATCCTTGCTTTTTGGTCAGGAGAAAGTTTGGCAAAGACTGTTACCTCCTCCACGGCTTGAGCCAATTCTTGATCACTCATCTGATCAATTTCGGACCCCAACAGCATCTGATTGATATCCAAACCAACCTTTTCACAAACTGCTTGGGTAACTTTTTCGTTGTCTCCCGTCAAAATCTTTGTTTGAACTCCATGTTCTAACAGAGCCTTAATTGCTGGTGCTGCAGATGGTTTAGGAGGATCTAGGAAGGCTAAATAACCAGTTAGAATCATATCCCCTTCATCATCAACTGTATAGGCATGACCTTCCCTCAAACCTGACTTATAGGCAACCCCCAAGACACGCAAACCTTGTTGATTTAGTTGTCTGACTTCTGCTAAAATTTCGTCTCTAATAACATCTGTCAAGGGAGTAATCACTCCTTGGTATTCCGCATAACTGGAAATCGTCAACATTTCCTCTAAGGCACCCTTGGTTACCAAACTAACAACTTCGTGTTCATCCTTAACGATAACACTCATCCGTCTACGTTCAAAATCAAAGGGAAGCTCATCTATTTTTTGAAAAGTTTGAGCCAGATTTTGCAAGAGGGGGTGTTCTTTGGCTTCCTTTTCAGTCCGTTTGATGATGGCTCTGTCCATCAAATTTTTCAAGCCCGTTTGAAAATAAGAATTGAGATAAGCTCGTCTCAAGACGGTCAAATCCAAGCGTCCGTGGATGTCCAAGGGATATTCAAGGACAATTTCGTCTTGGGTTAGAGTTCCTGTCTTATCTGTACACAAAATATCAATCGCCCCTAAGTCCTGTATGGCATTGAGTTTCTTGATAACCACTTTTTCCTTGGCCATAATGATGGAGCCTTTTGCTAGACTGGCCGTGATAATCATAGGAAGCATCTCAGGTGTCAATCCAACACCAACACTCAAAGCAAATACGCCAGCTTCCAGCCAGTCACCATCTGTTAAACCATTGGATAAGAAAACAATGGGCACCATGACCAGCATCAAACGAATCAAGAGCCACGAAATACTATTCATCTCCCGCTCAAACGAAGTAGGCTCGTCATAGGTGTTCAAAGTCTGCTCAATGGCCCCCATCATGGTATCATCACCAACTGCTAAAACCACGGCCTTGGCACTACCAGACAAGACATTGGTTCCCATAAAGGCGAGCGCTTCTGCTTCTAGCAGACTATCAGATTGTTGAACTGTTGCCTTGGTCAAGGCCAATTTTTCAACCGATTCACTTTCACCTGTCAAGCCCGACTGTTGTACAAAGAAATCGCGCGACTCAAATAAAAGAAGATCTGCTGGAATCATGTCTCCAGCGCTTAATTTAACCACGTCACCCACTACCAAATCATCGATAGGTACTTCTTGGATTTCTCCTTGACGAATGACAGTCGCTGTGTTGACAATCATTTTTGATAGATTGGTCGCAGCCTTATCACTACGGAGTTCTTGGACAAAGCGTATGCTACCAGAAATGAGGACTAGGACAACGATGATAATGGAAGTTGTCGGATCTTCTTGACCTGGTTTTGCCAACCAGACATTGGTCACCAAGGAAATCACGGCGATGACCAGCAAGATGATTGTAAAAGGATTGATAATGGATTCGTAAATCTTTTTGAGGATACTGTCTTCTTGACCCTTTGTGATGGTATTTTCGCCATATAGGTCACGATTTTTCTCCACCTGCTCCTCAGTCAGGCCTGTTAGACTTGTCTTATAAAAAGATAGAGTTTCGTTTAAAGATGTATGAATAGCTGTTGCTAATCTTTCTTTTGTAGTTTTCATTGGTTTCTCCTATCTGTATGAATGATGTGTTTCATACACAGAGACCAATCACTTTATAAGGACAGAACGACACAAATCAGCGATTGGCTGTGTATGTGCGGTTCCGGATGATCGTCAATTTGCATCGTTTATCTCCTTTCTTTGATTTAAACAGTAGAAAATCCCACCATAAAATGGCAGGATTAAAAAACTAATTATCTGTTTTTCGTTCAAGCTTTAACTCCATAGGGCAATGTAATGAGCTTAGTCTTGGCCTTCGCGACCAGGACTGTTGACCAACGAGTAGTGTCTCCACTGCTTTGCGGTAGTCATCCGTATCCCTATGGTAGCCTCACCTACCGTTTTCGTCTTTCAGTATAAACCTTTAAAATTTAAAAGTCAATCATTTGAGTTGTTTGACTCTTAAATAACTATCAACTCTTTTGGAGCTAGGGTCAATAATTCACAACCTGTCTCTGTAATCAGGATATCATCCTCAATACGAACGCCATATTTGCCTTCGATATAGATACCTGGCTCATCTGTCAAGGCCATACCTGCCTTAATAGTTTCTGTAGAAGTTTGGCTAAAGTATGGTTCCTCATGGATATCCAGTCCAATACCGTGGCCAATACCGTGAGTAAAGTAGTCGCCATAACCTGCCTCAATGATAATATCACGAGGGATTTTGTCAAAGTCACGGAAACCTAATCCTGCCTTAGCCTGGTCAATCAAGGCTTGGTTGGCTTTCAAAACCGTATTGTAAATTTCTGCCTGCTCATCGCTAACATGCCCTAGATAGATAGTCCGTGTCATATCGCTGACATAGTGGTCATAAAGGCAACCGAAGTCCATGGTAATAGCTTCCCCTAACTCTACTGGTTTGTGCATAGGATGGGCATGAGGTTTAGAAGAATTGATACCGCTAGCTAGAATCGTATCAAAAGACAAGCCAGATGCTCCCAACTCACGCATGCGGAAGTCAAGGAAGTTGGCAATCTCAATTTCAGTCTTTCCTGGCTTAATAAAGTCAAGCGCATCGCGGAAAGCTTGGTCTGAGATAGAACAAGCCTTGCGAATCGCTGCAATCTCCGCTTCATCCTTAATCATTCGAAGACCTTCGACAAACTGAGTCTGTGGAAACAAGTCCAAACCTGCAAAAGCTGCCTGCATACGGTGGTAATAAGATACTGAAATCTCGTCCTCAAAACCGATTCGAGACAAGCCCATGTCCTTGACAATGCCTGCAATGACAGCCAATTCATCGCGATCTGCTACGATTTCAAAACCACTGGTTTCTTGCTTGGCTGCAATGATATAGCGAGAGTCTGTCACCAAGACCTGACGGTCACGGCTGATAAAGACTGTTCCGTTTGAACCCCAAAAACCAGTCAAGTAATAGACATTTTTAAGATTGTTGATGATAATGCCATCCAGTTCCTTTTCTTGCATTTTAGTTAGAAATGCTTGTACGCGTTTATTCATGATGTAATTTTCCTTTCAAATACTGTCCTGTGTAGCTGGCTTCATTGGCCGCTACTTCTTCTGGAGTTCCTGTTGCGATGATGGTTCCACCACCGACACCGCCCTCAGGTCCCAAGTCAATAATATGGTCTGCCGTCTTGATAACATCCAGATTGTGCTCAATGACAAGAACTGTATTGCCATCATCGACAAAGCGAGCTAAAACCTTAAGCAAGCGAGCGATGTCCTCGGTATGAAGTCCTGTCGTTGGCTCATCCAGAATGTAGAAAGATTTTCCGGTCGAGCGTTTGTGGAGTTCACTAGCCAGCTTCATACGCTGGGCTTCTCCCCCAGAAAGAGTGGTAGCTGGTTGTCCTAAGGTCACATAGCCTAGCCCCACATCCTTGATGGTCTGGAGTTTACGTTGAATCTTTGGAATGTGTTGGAAGAACTCTACCGCATCGTTAACAGTCATGTCCAAGACCTGCGAGATATTTTTTTCCTTGTAGTGTACTTCTAGGGTTTCACTGTTATAGCGGGTTCCGTGGCAGACTTCACAAGCCACGTAAACATCTGGCAAGAAGTGCATCTCAATCTTGATAATCCCGTCACCTGAGCAGGCTTCACAGCGACCACCCTTGACGTTGAAACTGAAACGGCCCTTCTTGTAGCCTCGAATCTTGGCTTCGTTTGTCTGAGCAAAAAGGTCACGTATATCGTCAAAAACTCCTGTATAGGTAGCAGGGTTAGACCTTGGCGTTCGTCCGATAGGGCTCTGATCAATATCAATCAAGCGGTCTACTTGCTCAATCCCTGTAATGGTTTTGAATTTACCTGGTTTGTCTGAATTACGGTTGAGCCTCTGGGCAATAGCTTTTTTGAGGATGCTGTTGATGAGGGTCGATTTCCCTGAGCCAGATACCCCTGTAACGGCGATAAATTTTCCTAGTGGGAAGCGAGCTGTGACATTTTGCAGGTTGTTCTCACGCGCTCCTGTCACCTCGATAAAACGACCATTTCCCACGCGGCGCTCTTCTGGCACTGGAATGGCACGTTTGCCTGACAAGTACTGGCCTGTGATAGACTTACTGTTACGAGCTACCTGTTTAGGCGTACCTGCAGCGACAATCTCCCCACCAAAAACACCTGCACCGGGACCAACGTCAATCAGATAATCCGCTTCGCGCATGGTATCTTCATCATGTTCCACCACGATAAGAGTATTACCCAAATCACGCATCTTTTTGAGACTGGCAATCAGACGGTCATTATCCCTCTGGTGAAGACCGATTGACGGCTCATCCAATATATAGAGGACTCCTGATAGGTTAGAACCAATCTGGGTTGCCAAACGAATACGCTGACTTTCCCCACCCGAAAGGGTTCCTGCTGAGCGTGACAGAGTCAGATAGTTGAGTCCCACGTTATTAAGGAAGGTCAAACGATCCTTGATTTCCTTGAGGATTGGCCGAGCAATGATGGCTTCATTTTCAGATAGAGTCAACTGGCTTACCAAGTCCAAGTGGTCTGCGATAGACAGGTCTGAAATTTCTCCGATATGTGGCCCTTGCTCACCACCTACACGGACAGACAAGGCCTGATCATTGAGACGATAGCCGTGACAAGTTCCGCAGGTCAGCTCATTCATGTAGAGGCGCATCTGGGTGCGCGTGTAATCGCTGTTTGTCTCGTGATAGCGACGCTTGATATTATTGACAACTCCTTCAAACAGAATGTCAATATCACGCACACCGCCAAATTCATTCTCATAGTGGAAATGGAATTCCTTGCCATCTGAGCCGTAAAGAATCAAGTTCTTATCTTCTTCTGACAAGTTCTCAAAAGGCTTATCCATATCCACTCCAAAAGCTGTCATAGCCTGCTCTAGCATATTTGGATAGTAGTTGGATGAGATAGGATTCCAAGGAGCTAAGGCTCCCTCACGTAAGGTTTTACTGGCATCTGGCACTACCAAATCAGTATCCACCTCCAGCTTGATGCCCAAGCCATCACACTCACTACAAGAGCCAAAGGGAGCATTGAAAGAGAAGAGACGAGGCTCTAACTCTGGCACAGTAAAGCCACAAACTGGGCAGGCATAATGCTCAGAGAACAACAACTCAGAGTCATCCATAGTGTCGATAATGACATAGCCTTCTGCGATACGAAGGGCAGCCTCAATGGAATCAAAGAGACGACTACGAATGCCCTCCTTGATAACGATACGGTCAACCACGACATCAATATTGTGTTGCTTGCTCTTAGACAACTCTGGCACTTCGGTCACATCATAGACTTCCCCATCCACACGGACACGAACATAACCATCTTTCTGAACCTTCTCGATAACACTCTTATGTTGGCCTTTTTTCTTGCGAATAACTGGGGCTAAAATTTGCAGACGTTGGCGTTCAGGTAACTCCAAAACCTTATCCACAATTTGCTCCACAGAAGAGGCCTTGATAGCCCCATGCCCGTTGATACAGTAAGGCGTCCCCACACGCGCATAGAGGAGACGCAGATAGTCATTGATTTCAGTCGTAGTCCCCACCGTCGAGCGAGGGTTTTTGCTAGTCGTTTTCTGGTCGATAGAAATAGCTGGACTGAGACCATCAATGGCATCTACATCTGGTTTTTCCATATTGCCCAAGAACTGGCGAGCGTAGGCTGACAAACTCTCCACATAGCGACGTTGTCCCTCCGCATAGAGGGTATCAAAGGCCAGACTGGATTTCCCTGAACCTGACAAACCAGTCACTACAACCAGCTTGTCTCGTGGAATCTCCACATCAATATTTTTTAAATTATGGGCACGCGCCCCATGAATGACAATTTTATCTTGCATCTTTGTTCTTTCTAGTCCATTATTGCTTACCATTATACCAAAAAAAGTGAGATTCTATTACCCAAAAAGCTGATTTTGTAGTATAATAGTACGGTGTGAAAAAATCTGAAAAATGAGAAAGGATAAGGGATATGAAACAAGTTTTTCTCTCTACAACAACTGAATTTAAAGAGATCGATACGCTTGAACCGGGTACTTGGATCAATCTCGTTAATCCGACTCAAAATGAATCACTCGAAATCGCTAACGCCTTCGATATTGATATTGCCGACCTTCGTGCACCACTCGATGCGGAAGAAATGTCTCGTATTACCATTGAAGACGAGTACACCCTAATTATCGTAGACGTGCCGGTCACAGAGGAAAGAAATAACCGCACCTACTACGTAACCATCCCGCTTGGTATTATCATCACCGAGGAAACCATTATCACTACGTGTTTGGAACCATTACCGGTCCTCGATGTCTTTATCAACCGTCGATTGCGTAATTTCTACACTTTCATGCGTTCGCGTTTTATCTTCCAGATTCTCTATCGCAATGCAGAGCTTTACCTAACAGCCCTTCGTTCGATTGACCGTAAGAGTGAACAAATCGAAAGTCAACTGCATCAATCAACTCGTAATGAAGAATTGATTGAGCTCATGGAATTGGAAAAAACCATCGTCTATTTCAAGGCTTCCCTCAAAACAAATGAGCGTGTGATTAAGAAATTGACCAGCTCAACAAGTAATATCAAGAAATACCTTGAGGATGAAGACCTGCTTGAAGATACCCTGATTGAAACCCAACAGGCCATCGAGATGGCAGACATTTATGGAAACGTCTTGCATTCTATGACAGAGACCTTTGCCTCTATCATTTCTAACAACCAGAACAACATCATGAAAACCTTGGCACTTGTGACCATCGTCATGTCCATCCCAACCATGGTCTTTTCTGCCTACGGGATGAACTTTAAGGATAATGAAATCCCCCTAAACGGCGAGCCTAATGCCTTCTGGCTAATCGTCTTTATCGCCTTTGCTATGAGTGTCTCGCTCACTCTCTATCTCATCCATAAAAAATGGTTCTAAGAGGAGTTCCTATGTCTCAGATTGATCTACAAAAATTAACTAAGAAAAACCAAGAATTTGTCCACATCGCTACCCAACAATTCATCAAAGATGGAAAAACAGATGCTGAAATCAAGGCTATTTTTGAGGAAGTTATTCCCCAAATCCTTGAAGAGCAAGCCAAGGGTACGACTGCTCGTTCCCTCTATGGCGCACCGACCCACTGGGCACACAGCTTCACTGTCAAGGAACAATATGAAAAAGAGCATCCAAAAGAAAATGATGATCCAAAACTCATGATTATGGACTCAGCTCTTTTCATCACTAGCCTCTTTGCCCTCGTCAGCGCTCTCACAACCTTCTTTGCGGCAGACCAAGCTCTCGGCTATGGTTTGATTACCCTCCTATTAGTTGGACTGGTTGGTGGATTTGCCTTCTACTTGATGTACTACTTTGTTTACCAATACTATGGACCAGATATGGATCGCAGTCAACGTCCACCTTTCTGGAAATCTGTACTAGTTATCCTAGCTTCTATGTTCCTTTGGTTGCTTGTCTTCTTTGCAACAAGCTTCCTACCAGCTAGCCTTAACCCAGTACTTGCTCCATTGCCACTCGCTATTATCGGAGCAGCCCTCCTAGCCCTTCGCTTCTATCTCAAGAAACGCTTCAACATCCGTAGCGCAAGTGCAGGACCAACACGCTATTAAGAAAAATGATAAAAGCAACTGCAGGTGCGGTTGCTTTTTCACTTACTTTTTTGATTTTAAAGTATTCTTCTGACATCCCACATAGCTTCCTATTATATTTTGTGATAAAATAGACTCATACTCAATGAAAATCAAAGAGCAAACTAGGAAGCTAGCCGCAGGCTGTACTTGAGTACGGCAAGGCAAAGCTGACGTGGTTTGAATTTGATTTTCGAAGAGTATCAATCTATTTCTAGGAGGATGAGATATGGTTTCTACTATTGGTATTGTTAGTTTATCTAGTGGCATTATCGGAGAGGATTTTGTCAAACACGAAGTGGACTTGGGTATCCAACGTCTCAAGGATCTGGGACTCAATCCCATCTTTTTGCCCCATTCGTTAAAAGGATTAGACTTTATCAAGGACCATCCTGAAGCTCGTGCAGAGGATTTGATTCATGCCTTTTCTGATGATAGCATCGACATGATCCTATGTGCCATCGGTGGAGACGATACCTATCGCTTGCTACCTTATCTTTTTGAAAATGACCAACTCCAAAAGGTTATCAAGCAAAAAATTTTTCTTGGCTTCTCGGATACAACCATGAACCACCTCATGTTGCATAAATTAGGAATCAAGACTTTTTATGGTCAATCCTTTTTAGCAGACATTTGTGAATTAGACAAAGAAATGCTAGCCTATAGCCTTCACTACTTTAAAGAATTGATTGAGACGGGAAGAATTTCAGAAATCCGCCCTAGTGACGTTTGGTATGAGGAACGAACTGATTTTAGTCCCACGGCCCTGGGAACACCTCGTGTCAGTCATACAAATACAGGTTTTGACTTGTTGCAAGGAAGGGCCCAATTCGAGGGGAAAATCCTCGGTGGTTGCCTCGAATCCCTCTACGATATCTTTGACAACTCTCGATACGCAGATAGCACGGAGCTCTGCCAAAAATACAAACTTTTCCCTGACTTGTCAGACTGGGAAGGGAAAATCCTCTTGCTCGAAACAAGCGAAGAAAAGCCTAAGCCAGAAGACTTCAAAAAGATGTTGCTAACTTTAAAGGACACTGGCATATTCGCGGTCATCAATGGACTCTTGGTCGGAAAACCTATGGATGAAACTTTCCATGACGACTATAAAGAGGCACTATTGGATATCATTGACAACAATATCCCGATTGTCTATAATCTGAATGTCGGCCACGCAACTCCAAGAGCAATTGTCCCCTTCGGAGTTCACGCCTATGTAGATGCAAAGGAGCAAGTCATTCGCTTTGACTATAACAAAAAATAAATAGTTTCTCTATTTTTGTGCTTTTGTATTCGTTTTCGTTACAATTTGTATCTGAATTTATTGCATTTCGCTAATTTCTATGTTATCCTTTTGAAGGAGGTGTATATGACAAAACAAAAAATTAATCGAATCGTAGGTTCTATTGGTGCCTTTATTGGAATTATAGTATTTATTGCCTACATACCTCAAATTATCGCTAATTTACAGGGAAATAAAGCTCAACCATTTCAACCTTTATCAGCTGCTATATCTTGCTTAATCTGGGTTATTTATGGATGGACAAAGGAACCTAAGAAGGATTGGATACTAATCATTCCAAATTCAGCTGGTGTTATTTTAGGTGGAATCACTTTTTTGACTTCACTCTAACAAATCTAATAGTATATATAAAAAGCTGGGAAAAGTTTCTCAGCTTTTTTCTATATTCTATTCTCAGATATGCGAGTTACCTGTACACACTAATGACCGCTTTTCCACTCACAATCATTCTCATGGTCATCAACCAGCCCTGCTGCTTGTAGAAAAGACAAGACGGCGACTGGACCTGTGAACTTGAAACCTCGTTTTTTGAGATCTTTGGCTAATTTCTCAGACAAAGCGGTTTTAGCTGGGGATTGGCGGTAATCGGGAACATCGTTAACGATCGTTTTCCCCTCAACAAAAGACCAAAGATAGGCATCAAAAGAGCCATATTCTGCCTGTAATCGTAGAAAGGCTTGGGCGTTAGCGCGTGTAGCAAAAATCTTGGCTCTATTTCGGATGATGGCTGGATTATCCAGCAAGTCTTCCAATTCAGTATCGGTCATTTCTGCGACCGCTTGAATTTGATAGCCATAAAATGCTTCTCGGAAAGCTTGACGTTTGTTGAGCACCGTTTCCCAAGACAGGCCTGCCTGATAAGTTTCCATACACAACAACTCAAACAATGCTTGGTCATCATGGAGGGGCTGCCCCCACTCCTCATCATGATAGGTGATATAGAGAGGATTGGTCATCTTGACCCACGAACAACGTTTTATCATGCTCTACTCCTATTTGACCAACATTTTAAGGGCCGACTTGATATAGTTCTCAGCTGTATCTGTCGTTCCTTCGAAGAATTTCTTGATTTTCTTGAGCTCAGTTGCCTTGTAGCCCAGTGCCAACATGGCCTCCATTGCTTCTTCCAATTCTTGGTTTTCAGCGCTTGCTTGCACTGCCACCTTAGCAGGAAGGTCATCTCCTGCAACTACTACCTTACCTTCCAAGTCCAGCACCATCTGCTGGGCTGTTTTCTTGCCAATTTTAGGGAACTTGGTCAAGTAGGTGATGTTCTTGGTTTCGATAGCTTGGACCAAGCCAGCATTGTCATCGGCAGCAATAATAGCAAGAGCTGATACAGGACCAATCCCAGAAACCGAAATCAGACTGAGAAAGAGTTTTTTCTCGTCTTCTGAGCGAAATCCATAAAGCAGATGAGCGTCCTCACGCACGACTTGATGCACATAAATCTGAGCCTCCTGATTGACCTGTCCCGAGTAAGCATAGGGATTGGCCACATGCAGGATATAACCGATACCGTTGGTTTCAAGAACAATGTATTTAGCAGTGATTTTGGTAATGATTCCTTTTAAATATTCGTACATAGTTTTCCTTTTCTCGTCTACTATTTAATCTACTTTATAGTATACCATACTTTAGACCCTAACCTTCAATATCATAAGAAAGTTCCTTTTATAGAGTAATAGTCCGAAAAAGAATATTTCAAAAAAGTATTATTTTGACATAATCAAAATAATTAGCGACAAAATTTAAGAACAAAATTAAACGAACGAATTGCATTCTTAAAAAGCTTAGAATACTTTTCGTTCGTTTTTTAACTTCTGTTTTCGGAGTTGTGATCATTTTTCAAAAATAATTTTTTTATAAATCGATTCATGACTTCCCTTTCAATTTTTAATATATATCATTTTAAATTTTCATTTTTATATTAGCGCGCAAAATCTACTCTAAAACCACTGCAAATAAATTATAAATATTTAATGCTAAAACAGCGACAACAACCAGTTGAAAAACTATCGCAATTTTATCTTCTGATAGAATTTTACTGAATTTAGCTCCAAAAATTCCTCCAAAAATAGCAGCAATGATAATCACCATAAGCATACGGCTATCATACTGATTAAATTTAGAAATCAACACTAACGAAATAATTTTAGAAAGTTGAGAGAAGAAAATAGTGGCAATAGAATAAACTGTCGCTTTTTTTATAGGTAATCCAAATAAAATTATAAAAAAAGATACATTGATTGGACCACCACCAATCCCTAAAAAACTAGATATAGCTCCCAATAAAAAACCACAGAAAAAATACCATGTCTTGTGAATAAAATTATATTGTTTAAAAAACTTTTTTGAAGCCAATAAAGCAAATAGCAACATAAGTACTGTGATAATTACTTGAACAAATTGTGCTATTCTTGACCCAGATAAAACTAAAAGGCAGTCAAATAGTAGACTACCTATATATCCTCCAAAAATAGAACCTATAGCAAGATAACTTAGTTCCATAACTTTTAACTTTTGACCAGACTGAATCTGTCTGACTGTTGATGAAATTGACATAACAAATACAGCAACAGAGGAATAGAAAGAAATAGTTGCCACATTATCCCATGCAATAAAATCAAGTACCGGTTTTATAATAACGCCTCCTCCCATACCGGATACCGCCCCTATTGCATTAGCTACTATGATGACAAGGAAATATAATATTTTTTGTTCCATATATACATCTCACTTCCTTTATTAGCTGATGTCCTTTACACAACGAAAACCCATATTTTGACTACTTGTCATAGCTGTTGTAGAATTTCTAGCAGACATTCTATAGCGATTACAATAACTATAATGGCATAAAAAGGAGCCTCCTTTTATAGCATACTGTTCATCATCACAGATTTGATGTTCTCTCCAAAAATCTTTACCAGACACAATCTGAAAAGATTGCAGTTCTATTTTCCCTGGATTTACACACCACTCCCAAACATTCCCTATCATTTGATAAAGCCCATAAGGGTTCGGTTCATATGTCTTAACAGGAGCAGTCCCCGCATATCCATCATCTAATGAATTAAGAGTAGGGAACTGCCCTTGCCATGTATTGCACATATGCTTATCACTAAAGATAAGATTATCACCCCAATAATAATGCTCATACTCGGTTCCACCTTGAGCTGCTATTTCCCATTCTGCTTCTGTAGGTAATCTTTTTCCAGCCCATTGGCAATAGGCTAGTGCATCGTTCCGAGTAACATGTACTACAGGATGATCCATACGAGTACGGATATCTGTCAGTGGTCCTTCCGGATGGCACCATGATGCTCCTGCTATTGCTAACCACCAAGGTGTCTTCTGCATCTCTATAGAAATTTGATTTATATCCTCTATAAAATATTTGAACACATAAGACCAACCAATCTTTTCAGCGTCAGTAATATATCCAGTTTGTTTCACAAACTCTGAAAATTCTTGATTTGTTACTGTTGTCTCATCAATGTAGAAAGGAGCAATAGATATTTCAGTACGGGGACCTTCATAATCATACTCAAACCCTATCCTTTCATTTGTTCCGATACAATAATTACCACCAGGAATATAAATCATAAACATGTCCCTTCTTTTATAAGATATCCAATAAATCTAATCTTTCAAACTGTTCCTCTGGAGCTTCGAGTTTCTTCATTTCTTCTACCAGCAAATGCTTCATACGGTCTTCTAATTCATCATCCTGAAGTGGAGAAGTTTGACCTTCATCAATTTCCAAATCAAAAAGTAAACTATCCTTTGTATACCCTGACATATCCCCTAAACCATCTAAAATAGCTGGTTTTTTTATAGGAATCTTATAAACTGGAAAAGGAGTTCGTTCAAGAAACTGTCCCATTTCAATTTCTGAAGGATTCTGTTCTCCTAAATAATGACGAATAGTTGTTGGGATTCCAGCATACTCATTTAAAGGAGAATTGTCTGGTTTTGGAGCTCTGAAATAGGTATACCGTCCATCTGTAATATTCACTGTGATGCCATGAGCACCATAAACGGCATACTCTTTTTCATTTTTTCTCCCATCTAATAGCGGCAACCATGATTTTCCCTGTACTTCATCTGGAGTTGGGATATCAAAATAATCCAATATGGTTGGCATGATATCAATATTCTGTGATACTGTTTTTATTCTTTCACCTTGTTTACGATGAACTGGGTCTTTGACAAATAAAGGAATTGCTGCTAATTCATTAAAATTATGCATATAATTTTTTCCGAACAGCTCTCTTTCTCCCAAGAAATATCCATGGTCAGATGTCACAATGATTAAAGTATCATCGTATATTCCTAATTCCTTCATTTTATTAATTAGGCGACCAAAATGTACATCTGTCATAGTCATAAGTGCAGCATACCGTTTTCGAATATAGTCTACCGCCTCTTCTGGGACATCTACTTCCCCATAATTTGGAGTTTCAAAATATGGACCAGTATATACTTTATCATACAACTCCATGTATTTTTTAGGTACATCAAACGGTTCATGAGGATCAAAAACTTCTACTTGAATAAAGAAATCATCCTCATCTTTATTTAATTCTAACCATTCGCATGCCGATTTAAATGTCCTAGGAGTAGGATATTTATCCTCATCTTCATACCAATATTCACGATTCGCTTGATATTGACGTCTTAGCTTACCATAATATTGTTCTGGCATCCACTCTGGATCTTTTATTCGTGAAATCCATGGATCGCCTTCTTGACCGCGATGAAAATCCCAAGTTGTAAATTGGTTAATATAGCCTTCTCCACCAAGTCTAAAATAATGTGTATGATCTGTCGTTAAGTGTGAATATACTCCATGCTCTTGAAGCACCTTTGATACAGTGATGTCAAATGGTTCAATTGGTCCCCATGATCTCTCTAAAAAATTTAAACGACCAGTCATAATATCACGTCGTGCAGGCATACAGGGAGTTGAGCCAATATAATGATTATCAAAAACAGCCGAATCTTGAGCAAATGCATCTAAATTAGGTGTCGCTACAAAAGAATTTGTATTATATGTTTTCAAAAAATCCTTTCGTAGCGTATCCATTAATACTAGAACAACCTTCATTTCCTACCTCGTTTTAATCTAAACAATGATTCCAAAATATGATAAGAAGATAGAAACTCCAATAATCACAAAAATCATTGACACAACGTATTTACCATTCCATTTTTTCATTAAATACAAACAAACTAATGTAAGAATTAAAGGCAACATATTTGGTAATACTTTATCAAGAGTATCTTGAAGCACTATAGCCCCATCGCCTTCACCAAATTGTAACCCTAATTTTAACTTAACTGTAGATGTAATTAACGCACCCGCTACCATTACACCAAGAACATTCGCCGATGTTGAAATTCTATCTAAAATCTTTTTCCCATTTGCCGATGTTAATAATTCTTTCCCTTTACTATATCCTATGTGAATACTGTAATATTTCAAAGGGAAATATAAACCATTTATCAGCAAGAACATCAATATTGGCCCCATCCAATTTCCTTGAACTGCAAATGAAGCCCCTATACTTCCTGCAATCGGAAACCATGTAAAGTTCAATAAGCTATCACCCAAACCAGCCAAAGGCCCCATCAAACTTGTTTTTACAGCAATAACAGATTCTTTTTCATCTTCAGTAGTGGTTTCTTCTAATGCAGTTGTAACACCTAATATGAACGGAATAAGTACTGGATGGCTATTAAAAAATTCTAAATGGCGTCTTTGAGCATTGACACATTCTTCTTTACTTTTACCTTTGTATAATTTAGACAAAACTGGTGTCAATGCAAATAGAGTACTTAGACTTTGTAATCGCTCATAATTGTGAGAGAATTGAATCATCTGACAACGCCAAAACATTTTATTCAAATCTTTTTTTGTTATTTTATTTTCGTTGGTCATAAATCAAACTCTCCTTCCCCATCTGCAACAACTACACTCGATTCCTCAGAATCTCCGTTTTTTTCTATTCCACCACGATTCATTAAAATATCATACAAGGCAGCTGCTGCAAGAGCAAAAATTGCAATGCCAACAGTTGGTATTTGTAAAAATGTTGCTAATGCAAAACCTAGTGTAAGAAAAATCCACATATTCTTTTTCAACATCATTGAAAGTAGCATAGCAAGACCAACTGCTGGAATAAGTTTAGAAGCAACTGTCAATCCAGTTAAGGCAAAAGCTGGAATAACACCTAGTGCAGCTTCTACTGCTGGAGCACCTAACCATACTGAGATAAACACTGGCACAGCTCGACTTAAAAAGAAGAATAAACCGCCCAAATACTGCAACTTATCAATTTTTCCAAATTCACCCGATTGAACAATTTTATCTGCCGTATGTACTAATGATACATTAGTAGTCATTATAATCATACTTAGTTGTTGAACTAGAAGCGCAACAGGTACTGCAACTGCAACACCTGCAGCCTCACCACCACCTGATAAAATACCGATAGCGACACCAACAACAGCTCCTGAAATAACATCAGGTGGTTGATAGGCTCCTACATTATTTGTTCCTAACCACAATAGCTCAAGAGTACCAGCGATAATCAATCCCTGCCCTGGGTCTCCCAGCAAGAATCCTACTACTACACCTGCTAATAATGGTTTTCGAAAGCCAAGGTGTGGTCCGAACTGGTCAAGGGCACATAGCCCCGCCCAAATCGCCACAATAAGCGCTTTGAAAATCATAAGATTTTCTCCTTTCTTTTATTTTTCTTTTGAATTTAATTTAATCAATAAAGGTCTTAAACTAACGTTTTATAATCCACCCTAGGATCTTTAGGAACCATTTGTACATTGATATGAATTCCTTCATTCATCAAATCAACAAAGGCTTGATGTTCCTCGTCTGTTACAGAGATTGCTTTCTCTAATCTTTTACGTCCTTCTTTAAATCTCATCCCTCCTGCATTAACTTCTTTAATTTTCAATCCTTCATCTACTAAAAATTTAATATCTATGGGATTTGTAAATAATAACATCGTTCTCTTTTTGATTTCACTTTTCTTCATAACCTCAGCAAATTGACGAACTCCAAAAATAACAACCTTAACACCAGGGGGAACGGCAAAATTTGCAACACTGTGCTGAACTGGATCATTTTTAGCTTCATCATTAATAATTAAGATTTGTTCAATTTCATAATTACGAGTCCAAGTAGTTGCCACTTGACCATGAATCAAGCGGTCATCAATTCTAACAAGTTCTACTGCCATTTCTATGTCTCCTTCTATAAATCAAATGAATCTTCCTCAATAGGTTCGGAAGTTATTGCCTTATCAACAATTGACATTGTATTTGGTAATATATTTTTTATTACTTCTGTTGCCTCTAACAAGCGTAACTCCGAGTGCATAAACAACTCAATTAACAAGGGTAAATTAAAGCCTGTTACGATCAATACATTTCCATTAGTTTCTAAAAAACGATAAGATGCATTAAACGGAGTTCCACCAATAATATCTGTCAGAATAATCCATTCCTCATCTGGATATACAGACGTAACTGTCACAATTTCTTCATACATTGATTCTATCGTCGAATCCATTGTCACTGATAACGTATTAACACGATTTTGAGAACCTAAAATCATTTCTGCACTTTCTACCGCAGCTTTTGACATCGGTCCATGACTTATAACAAGATATCTCATCTTTTCCCTCCTAAATTATATTTATGACATCGCTTACAATATTAATTATAATCTTTTTTAATCATTTGTCAACACTTTTTGTTCTATTTTTGTTATTTTTTTCTTAATAATGTTAGATGTTATTATCTTTTGTTCTTTTTAAGTGTTATTTTATGTCCTTTTGTGCTTTTTGGTTGAAAAAATGACATTTTAATGATATTATAAATTCAAAAGATAACAAGAAGGAATCTACTATGAAAAAAAATGAGCGAATAAAATTTATCCTAGATACAGTAAACGTTAAAGGCTATGTCTCAATCCAAGAACTTGCTCAACATCTCAATGTATCAACTATGACAATCCGACGCTATTTAACTGAACTAGAAGAAAAAGATGAATTAATAAAGGTTCATGGCGGAGCAGAAAGTAAATTAGTTCGAAACGAAAAATCACAATTTGAAAAACAATCCTTATACATGAACGAGAAAAAAGAAATCGCAGATATCGCTTCTCACTTTATTAAACCTGGTGAAACTATCTTTATCGGTTCTGGAACAACATTAGAACAATTAGCATATAAAATCACTGAAGAAGATATACGAGTTGTTACTAACAGCTGGCCTGTTTTCGTCATACTAAATCAAAAAAATTTTAAGGAATTAGTATTAGTAGGCGGAACATATCGTGAACGAACAGGTGCATTTGTCGGAAAAACAGCATTTAATTGTTTAGAATCAATGAATTTTACTAAAGCTTTCATCAGCTGTAATGCTATATATGGTACAAACATCTCAACATTCACTGAAAGTGCCGGGGATATACAAACCGCAGCCTTAAATAAAGCACAAGAAAAGTTTTTACTAGTAGATCATTCAAAGTTTAATAAAATCGATTTCTATCAATTTTACAATTTAGAAGATATTAACTATTTGATTACTGACCACAATATAGAAGAAAAAACAATTGCGAAATACTCTCAATTTGTTAAAATTTTATCATCGAAAACAATAGATTCTCTTTTGTAAATCTAAAGTAGGAAATAGACATGAAAAAGATATCCGTACTAATCAAACCATCCTCATCTCTTTGTAATATTCGGTGTAAATATTGTTTTTATGCTGATGTAACTTCATTACGAGAAGTTCGTTCCTATGGAAAAATGAAACCCGAGACTACTGAAAAAATGATTGAACATTTATTTATAGATTTAGCTGACGGAGATGAGTTGTCCATAGGCTTCCAAGGAGGGGAGCCTACCTTAGCAGGATTATCTTATTTTAAGCATCTTATCACTTGCGTACAAAAACAGACAAAAAAAGTTTCTGTACATTATTCAATACAAACAAACGGAATTCTTATCAACAAAAAATGGTGTGAATTTCTCAAAGAGAATAACTTTTTAGTCGGTTTATCAATAGATGGAACACCAATTCTACATGATATGAGTCGACTTGACCCAAGAGGTAGAGGAACATTCCAAAAAGTAATACAGACAAAACGTCTTTTTGATGATTACTCAATCGATTATAATGTGCTTTGTGTTTTAACACAAGAATTAGCTCAACACGCAAAAGATATCTTTATTTTTTTAAAACAAGAAAATATCCACTATGTCCAATTTATCCCTTGCTTAGATGAACTAAATCCAAGCGAAAAAAGTGCTTATGCACTTACTCCTCAGAAATTCTTTCAATTCTACCATGACATCTTACCTCTTTGGCTAACTGAATTAGCTAGCGGGCACTATATATCCATTAAATTATTTGATGATATTTTTAATTTAATTGTAAGAAAAGAAGTAAACGCTTGCGGGCTTGTCGGAAATTGCAGTATTCAATATGTCATAGAAGGAGACGGAAGTGTCTATCCTTGCGATTTTTTCGCTTTGGATGAATACAGAATGGGCTTCATCCAAGAAATGGGATTGAAAGAACTCCTTTCTAGCAAAATTGCTAAACAATTTTTATATTCTCGTCCACTATCGAAAATTCCTTCCAAATGTACATCCTGCCCTTTTCTAAACATATGTCGTGGTGGATGTAAGCGAATGAAAAATTCAATGTACGTTGATGAAAAAAGTGATTTCTGTGGCTATCAATCCTTTTTAAATGAATTTATACCTAAAATAACTAACATAATGGATTTGATAAATAATTATTAATCTATGCAAAAATGAGTGACTGAAATAATCTGTTCTCCAGAATATTTCAGTCACTCATTTTCATGCTAAATTAAAATCCAATTTTTGTATATCTAATAATCTCAGCAAATCTTCTATTATCTCACTTCAAACATCATTTAATATTTCCCCAACTCACGGAGACTGGTGTGATTTTCCTGAATACGTCGGAACATCTTTTCCATATCCGACTTGGTAAAATGCACCAAAACAGGCCTTCCGTGAGGACAGTTATAGGGATTGTCACATTGAGAAAGCTGATAGAGGAGTTGTCTAGCTGAATGATCATCAATACGATGATTGGCCTTGATAGATCGCTTGCAAGACATCATGATAGCCAGTTCTGCTCGGTATTTCTTGATAGAAACTTCCTTGGTCAAAAGGAGCATGTCGCACATCTCATAGATGCCTGATTCAATATCTTCTTCTGCCATCCAAATAGGATGTTCACGCAGGATAAATTGATTTTCTCCGTACTCTGCTAGAAAGACGCCCACTTCCTCTAAGAGAGGCATTCTCTCCCTGAGACGAAGGGCATCATCTGCAGGAAATTCAAAGATGTAAGGTACTAGGAGTTGCTGCTGGCTCTGGTCAACATTCCCAATACTTTCACGGTACTCCTCGTACTTAACCCGTTCCTGAGCCGCATGCTGGTCTATGATGTAGAGTCCATCTCGCCCTTGGGCAAAGAGATAGGTTCCATGCATTTGCCCGAAAAATTCCAACTCTGGGAAGCTTGATGATTCTTCTCGCTCCAGCTTGTCATAGGCCTTATCCAGACTGGCTAAATCTAGCTCTGGATGGTCTAGTTGGTCATAATTAGCAGGCTTTCTCTCTGCAAAATGCAGTTTTGCCGGCTTAGTCAATTGATCCAAGGTTTCTTTGGCAAACAGAGTCAAATCCTGCCTTTCCTCAGTCAATTCCACCTGATAATCAGCCACCTCAGCTTGACTAGGTCTTGTAGGCTCAGTTTTCTCATAGTAGAGCGTATTTTCTTTGAGTGGGAGAATGGTCTGCTCCACCTTCTCACGATTGCGCACGGTCGATTTGGCAAGATTTTCCAAGGCATCAGGTATCAAAGTTTGCTCCTTGAGACTATTTGCAATAGCTTCTGAGACTAGCGTCATCAGTTCTTTTTCCTTGGAAATCCGCACCTCTTGCTTGGTTGGATGCACATTGACATCCGCTAGATAAGGGTCTATATGGATGTGAATGACAGCCAGTGGAAAACGCCCCACCATAAGCTTGCTGCCATAACCATCTAAAATAGCACGATTGAGCAGGAAGTTTTTGATATAACGGCCATTGATGAAGAGGCTGATATAGTTGCGATTGGCCCGAGTTAACTCAGGCAAGGACACAAAACCTGAAATTTCGAAATCTAGGTCAGAATTCTCAATTTCAATCATCTTCTTGGCACTCGCCAAACCGTAAATCCCTGCGATAGCTTGGCGCAATTGACCTGTTCCCGCTGTTCGCGTCATTTCCTTGCCATCACTAATTAAACTGAAAGAAATCTCAGGATGGGCCAAACCCAGACGATTGACAATATCAATGATATGAGACAGCTCCGCTTGCTGGCTCTTCATATACTTGAGGCGGGCAGGCGTGTTAAAAAAGAGATCCTCTACACAAACCTTGGTTCCCACAGGACTAGTCGCTGGGATGACTTCTTCAACTTCTCCCCCACGCGCGACTAGCTTAGTTCCGTGACTTGCACCATCCATAGCCGTCAACAGAGTCAGTACACTGACAGACGCGATAGAAGGCAGAGCTTCACCACGAAAACCAAGCGTCCGAATCCGAAAAAGATCTGCTTGATTTTTTATCTTACTGGTCGCATGACGACGCAAGGCCAATTCCACCTCATCGTGGGCAATTCCATGACCATTATCTGTGATTTGAATCTTCTTGAGACCAGCTTCCTCAATCTCAATGATAATCTGACTAGAACCCGCGTCAATGGCGTTTTCTACCAGCTCCTTAACAACGCTAGCTGGACGCTCGATAACCTCTCCTGCCGCGATCTGGTTTGCCAGCACCTCTGGCAATTCAATAATATGAGACATCTTTCAGCCCCTTTCTGTATCTGTTTTCCTAGAAATTGATTAGTGCTATTATACCATATTTCAGATAGGACAGAAAAGCTAGCACCACATAGAAGCCAAATCCCTCCACATAGACAAAGTCCCTTGCCAGGTGTCGTAAAATAGTGTTTAATAAAGGTGTACAAGAAGTGATCACAATTTTGTATAAAAAACAAGGAGAGAAATTTATGAAAGTAGAACTACAGATTAGTGAAACTTACGAAGAGGAAAGACTGATTGTCCAAGCACCTCAAGAAACCGAAAAAGTCCAAAAAGTCATCGAGTTCGCAGAAAATCTGGACCGAACAGAAACAATTAAAGGGAAAATCGATAATCAGGTCTATCTCGTTGAGATTGGCAAGATTCAACGCTTCTATATCGAGAATCGGAAGGTTCTAGCAGAAACGGCGAGTCAGACCTACACCATTGACTTACGACTCTATCAGATCCTTGAAATTCTGCCAAACAATTTTATCCAAATTTCCCAATCAGAAATCATCAATATCAACTCAATCTCTCATCTCAAGCTTACGCCCAACGGTCTGGTAGAAATCTTTCTAAAAAACGAAAGCTTCACCTATTCTTCACGCCGTTATCTAAAAACCATCAAGGAGAAATTAGAACTATGAAAAAACAAATCTTCCACGCCGCAGCTACTGGTGTCCTCATCGGCCTCATCCTCTCTATCATCTTTTCACTCATTTATGCACCAAATACCTACGCACCACTAAATCCCTACTCTATCATCGGCCAAGTGATGGCTCAACATCAGGTTCACGGTGCCCTGGTCTTGCTCTACTGTACTCTTATCTGGGCAGCCATCGGTATTCTCTTCAACTTTGGTAAACGATTATTCAGCCGTGACTGGAGCATGCTTCGTGCCACTCTGACTCATTTCTTCCTTATGCTGGCTGGCTTTGTCCCACTAGCAACTCTGGCTGGTTGGTTCCCCTTCCACTGGTTCTTCTATCTCCAGCTCATTATCGAGTTTGCGATTGTCTACCTCATCATTTGGGCTATTCTCTATAAAAGAGAGGCTAAAAAAGTGGATCACATCAATCAACTCTTGGAGCATAGAAAATAGGAACCTCATAATAAGCAAATCCGAGAAAGAAACTTCTCGGTTTTTCTTTATCCTGCTGCACCTTACTATCATAGCAGTTATTTTCAGATCTTCTTTGTAAATTTTCTGTAATTTTCTATCTTTTTTCAAAATATTCTTGCATTTTCCCAAAGTTTTTTGTAGAATATAGATTACATATCCAGATTATTCTGAAAATTCAAAAAGGAGTATTTATCATGTCGCAAGCTATTTCCTTAAATCAATCAACCTGGACAAGTAAACTAAAAGCAATGGGACCTGGAATCCTAATGGCAACTGCCGCTGTTGGAGGTTCCCACATTGTCTCCTCAACTCAAGCTGGCGGTTCTTACGGTTGGTCTCTACTTCTCTTGGTCATCTTAGCCAATGTCTTTAAATATCCATTTTTTCGTTTTGGTGCTGAATACACAGCTGATACTGGAAAGACTTTGGTTGAAGGTTATGCCGAAAAAGGAAAACTCTATCTCTGGATTTTCTTTATCCTCAATGTCTTTTCGGCTATGGTCAACACGGCTGGTGTTGCCATTCTGTGCTCAGCTATCATCGCCAGCGCCTTCCCAATGATTGGTCTTAGCATCACTCAGTGGTCCCTCATTCTCGTTGCAATCATTTGGGCTATGTTACTCTTTGGAGGCTACAAACTCTTAGATGGTATGGTCAAATGGATTATGTCTGCTTTGACCATTGCGACTGTTCTTGCAGTTATCATTGCAGCGGTCAAGCATCCAGAATACAGTTCTGATTTTGTCGAGAAGACACCTTGGCAAATGGCAGCTCTGCCCTTCATCGTCTCCCTCCTAGGATGGATGCCGGCTCCTATTGAAATTTCAGCTATCAATTCACTTTGGTCAGCTGAAAAGAGAAAGACCGTCAACTTTAACACAGAAGACGCTCTGTTTGACTTTAACACTGGTTATATTGGAACAGCTATCCTAGCCGTCTTCTTTGTGGCACTGGGAGCACTGATTCAGTATCCTACAGGGCAGGCGGTTGAAGCTGCTTCAGCCAAATACATCTCTCAATTCGTGGGCATGTATGCCTCTGTTCTTGGCGAATGGTCCCGTTACTTGATTACCTTTATTGCCTTCCTCTGTATCTTTGGAACAGTTATCACTGTTATTGATGGCTATTCTCGCGTTAATCAGGAATCTCTCCGACTGCTAATCAGTCGAAAAGAGGACAATCGTAAATCTTTGAACATCTGGATGACCATCACTGCTATCATCGGTATCGTCATTATCAAGTTCTTCGCTGGTCAGGTTTCAACCATGCTCCGCTTTGCCATGATTGGTTCTTTCCTGACAACACCATTCTTCGCTCTTTTGAATTATGCCTTGGTAACGCGTGAAAACAAAAATCTTCCTTCTTGGCTCAAACACCTTGCCATTGCAGGATTGATTTTCCTCTTTGGTTTCGCCATCTTCTTTATCTACGCACTTGCAATCGGAAAAGCAGGTTAACTGACAAGCGCGAGATGAAGATAATACTCTTCGCAAATCAAATTCAAACCACGTCAACGTCGCCTTGCCGTACTCAAGTACAGCCTGCGGCTAGTTTCCTAGTTTGCTCTTTGATTTTCATTGAGTATAAGGTTTCATTTCAAGAGAAAATTCAGCAAATATTTCTATCATAAAAAGCATAAGAACAAGGTTTTGAAGACCTGAACTTATGCTTTTTTGCGTTCTCAAAGACTGTTTATACTCAAAAAAACAGTTGAAAAATCCCAAGCGCCTCTTATATTGACTTTAATTCTCCTTTTCCAACTCATACAAATCTGCGATAATGGCTGCCACACGTTTGATATCTTCCAGCATACCTCGCATTTCAAAATCAGCCAATACAGGGAAGCCAAAACGTTGACTGTATTGCTTGGCTGTCAGGCAGTATTGGTTATTAAAGTTACGATTTCCTGAACCAACTACGCCAAAACACTTACTAGCATTGTCACCATAGGCGATAAATTCCCCTACTGGTGTTGTCAAAATCTCAACATCTCCGTTATCCACGCCATTCCCACCTTCGAGATAGGTCGGCAAAAAAGCGACATAGGGATGGTCCATTTCATAGAAATCGTGACCTTCCTTGACCAAATCCTTGATATGAATCTTTTGAACCTCAATCCCTTTGTACTGGGACAAGAGATAGTCTTTCAAGCGCGTCACAAAACTTTCAGTGTTGCCACTCAAACTAATATAAACTAAAGAAATTGTCTTCATATGTACCTCCATGATTTTATTTTTAATCGAAAAAGAACTACCAAGATTGTATCTTGATAGTTCTTTTTTGTCAATACTTAAGCAACTTCTTCTGTTTCCGCTTCTTCTGCCAAGGCTTTTTGCTGACGCCATATCTTGTAGAAGACAAGGGCTAGGAAGAGAACATTGATGACAATAGAGAGAATGCTAACGGCTTGTGAAATAACACTTATCCCTAAACGCATGGTCTCATCGTGAACTAACTGCACAGCGTCCTGTAAACTAACATAGCCATAAATCGAACCAATAATGGCTAGCAAAACATAGCCGACATAAGTATAGTTTGCATATTGCAAATTCTTACGAACAAGGAAGACAATCGCTACTACAACTAAAATAGCAGATAGCACAATCAAGGCCATATTAAAAATAGAATGAGTTGATTCTGCTACTCTATAGCTGTAATTGATGTTGTCTTCTAATTGCTGAGCACTGACCCCTGCAACCTGTTTCTGAGCGGCACGAAGGGCTTCTTTGCTAGGTAAGGGACTCAACATTCCAAACAGAGACATTGCTGAAATAAGGGCAGACAAGATTAACAAGACCCATAGATAAATCGGTTTCTTTTTCATGATAGAACCTCCTGATAATATTATTTATATTATAGCACTTTTTGTAAAGGAATACAAATCTTATAATATCGTTTCTACCTGTTTTCGGTAGGCTTTTGGCGATTTTCCGCACAATTTTCGGAAAACTTTATAGAAATATCCAAGGTTACTGTAACCAACAGCATAACAAATATCTTCGATACTGTCACTGGTTGAAAGCAAGAGCTGCTGGGCAGCCTTAATACGTTGTTTGTTTAGTAACTCTGCAAAGGTCGAATCGGTTTCTCGCTTAATCAACTGCCCTAGATAGACAGGATTGATAAAGAGGGCCTTACTAATATCCTTGAGGGAAAGTTCTTTCTGATAATCACGCCCAATGACTTCCAGCACACTGACCACATTTTCATTCATACGATATTGACCGAAAAAGCTGATCAGAGTTTCCTTGATATAAGAAACCAATTCATCGAAGGATTGAATAGCATGAATGGTTTTGACAATGTCCGTCATATCATCAGCTTTGAGATGTTCAAACAAGTGAAAGACATCCATGACAAACTGGATAAAAAGCTGTTTGGTAATCGGAACACGAGGTGTATTTTCAAGAACCACCTTCTCCAAGAGGTTCAACTCTTCTACGATTTGATTGAGATTCCCCTGAATGATAACCCTATAAATCGGTTCGTAGTAGGCAAAGAGACTCTGAGACTGTTGTAGATTTACAGAGCCGTAAAAGAGAGCTTTCTCAGCATTCAGCTTCCAGCGTTCAAAGTGTTCTTGATAAGGAGCTTCAAAAGGTGTAACGACCAAACCATCTAGGGGTTGGTCAGAAATGAAAATCTGCCAGTCTTGACCCAAGACATAGTAGGGAATGGTGAAGGAGCCTTGTTTTTCCTTGGATAGGCCTATCCACCAATTCTCCTTACCTCCTAAACAACTGACAAATCCAGCCTCGTCTAATTCTTGACTGAGAGTCTGACTTTTCTTCCCTCTCTCTCCGAGCTGACCTGCAATCTTCTCCAGCAGATTTCCCAACTCTACCTTATCAACAGGCTTGACCAAATAGTCCACCACACTAAGGTTCATTGCTCTTTTTACATAATCAAACTCCTGATAACCTGATAGCAGGATATAGGCAGCATCTGGTAAGATTTCTTTCATCTCCCGAATCATATCAAGCCCTGTTTTGTCGGGCATATTGACATCTGAAATGATGACATCGACGGGATTGTTCTGAACATATTCTAGGGCTTCATCGGCATGACTGGCTGTTGCGACGACCTCCATATCCCACTTATCAAAGGGAATCAAACGTTTCAGACCTTCTGTCACCATGTACTCATCATCTACTAATAATACTTTATACATTTTCTCCCTTTCTACTCATCTTGAATTGTAATACGATACTGAACACCTGCTTGCTCTGCAGACTCTATCGTAATGGCATAGCGGTCTCCAAAATAGAGCACAAAACGCTCATGTACATTGACAATCCCGATAGACTGCCTTTGATCACTGTAGCTGGCTTGGTGTTCAAAATGTCTCTGACTTAATTTTTCTCGAATACTTTCCAGCTTTTCAGCAGACATCCCACGACCATTATCTACCACTAAAATTTCCACAAAACCATCCTGTTTAAGAGCCTTGATACTAATCACATTATCTGTCCGTCTATGGTCAACACCATGCGCGAAATAGTTTTCTACCAGCGGTTGCAAGGTGAACTTAGGAATCTTCATATTCTCTAACTCTGGGTCTATCTTGAAACCATAGGCAATGGACTTGGGATAGCGAACCATGCAGAGATAGCTATATTTACGGCAAAATTCTAATTCCTGTTTGAGAAGAGTTTCTCTTTCGTCAGAAATATTGTTACGCAAGAGACTACTGAATTCATAAATGATATCTGCCAACTCATCTTGACTCTGCATAACTGCATACATGCGCAAGAACTCCAGCGTATTATACATAAAATGAGGGTTGATTTGCGCCTGCAGTGCTCGCATATTGGCATCTTTTTGACTCAGCTCTAACTGGTAAATATCATGGATATTCTTTTCCAATCGATCCAACATATCATTGGTAGTCTCCGCGATTAAAAGCAATTCCTGATCCTTTTCAAGTGTGTCAATGCGAAGACCTTCTTCCCCTTGGGCAATAGCTTGGATGGAATCCACCAAATCCACTACCTGCTTTTGGTAATTAGCAAAGGTCTGCCTCAAAGTCAGATAGAGAATGACAATAAAGAGAAGGCTCAAGCTCACAATCAAAGCAGAGCTGGTCACCGTTCCTTGTAAAACAAAGTTTTTGGGAACCGCCACCTGAACCTGATAGCCATGAGAAGTTAAGCCAACTAGCCAACTTTCACTCTCCTTATCAACTGTCTCACCAATATGAAAAATCTCCGTATCAAAAGGTGAGGTCACTGTTACTGCCATCGGAGTATGACCTCTAGTATTATCAATGGCATGGTATAAAACAGCAGGATCCAAGGAGATGTAAATCACTCCTAAGTCTTGATCTGACACTGGATCTGACACCGGAATGGCAAAACTATTTCCTGCTGGTTTGAAATCCTCAGCCCTGATTTTTTCTCCACTACGTTTGTCTTTAGTAGAAACATAGACTTCCTTGTAATCTTGAAAAGCAATGGCCACTCCAGTTACAAAATCATTTCGAACATAGAGATCATCAACATTTTCATGCAGAGAGACTGATACATAAGGCGAAGCTTTCCGCTCTAATTGCCAGTAAAAATAGTCTGGCATGCTAAGGCTAAAGTATTTATAGATTCCCTCAATACGAGCTTGATTTTCAACTAAAGCCTGAGCTATTTGGGTTGACTCTCTATGGTAATATTCAATTTCACTCACTGTTCTAGCAGTTACACGCTGGGCTACTCTCTGGGCTTCCTTTTCCCGTGAATCCCAGTCAGCATAGGAGAGTAAGATTGCAAAACTCGCAATAATAATGATCATAACTGAACTGTAGGTTCGCAGAAGCGTATGTAGCCAAAACTGCTTCATTCTATTTTGTCGCCAATTTTTCATGGATACTTTCATAGACCGGTTCCAACATATCACTGATAAAGAAATGCCACATCCCAATTCCTACAAAGAAAAGAAGAGCAGGCATATAGTAACCAATTGCCACAAGTAGCACAGTTCCAAGGAGAACCTTTGCCACAGCTGCTAAACTCATAAAGATGCCAATCAAGGATAATTTGAGACTATTTCGATAAGATAGGTCAAAATAAACTTGTAATTTCAAAGATACTGCATAGGCCAAAAACAGCAGGGCAACTACTAGGACATTCAAAAAGGTCGCAATCAAATGAACGATGGTCTGATGAGGCAATTGCACCAAGAGATACAAGCCATAGACCAAAACTAAATCCACTCCTAAAAAGCTATAGAAAATCAGGTTGCTTGAGACAAAATTTTGCTTATAAAGAGACCAAGCCTCCTTCAAACTGTATTCCCGAAAGCTATAACCATGTTCTGCATACAAACTCATCAAGGTGGCACTAGCCGGCGCTAGACCAAGGATAATCCCTCCTGCTAAAGTTAATAGCCAAAAGAAGGCTGTCGCAATCATCCCTAAAAAGAAACGATTAAAGACAAAGTCTAAAAATCTCCCCATGATACCCTCCTAAAAATAACTATGAAACTATTATATCATATTTCAAGCGTTTTCAAAAACTTCTAGTATCCATTTACAATCCCACCAAACCGTGGTAAAATGAGAATTGTGAAAAAATTATCAGGAGACAATTCATGAAAAAATCTATCTTAACTACACTACTTTTTGCAGTTCTTTACTTCCTCTGCATGGGGATTGGTGTCCTTTTGGGCAATCTCTTTGACCAAACTGGAAACATGTTTTATGCGCCTGCTTTTACTGCCCTTGTCAGCGGTAGCGTCTATATGATCCTAGTCGCAAAAGTTCCGCGCTTTGGAGCCATTACCACTATCGGCCTTGTCATTGCCCTCTTTTTCTTGGGAACTAAACACGGTGCCGGTGCCTTCCTTCCTGGAATTATCTGTGGCCTCCTAGCAGATGGAGTAGCTAGCTTAGGAAAATACAAGGACCAAACAAAGAACTTCCTTTCTTTCATACTCTTTGCCTTTAGCACATCAGGACCAATTCTACTCATGTGGATTACGCCCAAAACCTATATGGCAACCCTTCTAGCAAGAGGAAAATCCCAAGAATATATCGACCGTATCATGGTCGCGCCAAACCCTGGAACCATCCTTCTATTTATCGCAAGTATTGTCATCGGAGCCCTAGTTGGTGCTTTGATTGGACAAGCCTTGAGTAAAAAGTTTGCGCAGAAAATCTGATTACTAAAAAAGAGCCAGGCGGCTCTTTTTTATTTATGGCTCAAGACTTAGTCAAGAAGTCTCCCAAGAATTGATACTCTTCGAAAATCTCTTCAAACCACGTCAACGTCGCCTTGCCGTAGGTATATGTAACTGACTTCGTCAGTCTTATCTCCAACCTCAAAACAGTGTTTTGAGCAACCTGTGGCTAGTTTCCTACTTTGCTCTTTGATTTTCATTGAGTATGAATTTAAAGATAATCAAAATGATAATGATGGTTGCCAAGATGGTCACATCGTGATTGTAGCGATTAAATCCATAAGCGATGGCTACGTTACCAATACCACCAGCTCCAACCGCACCTTCCCCAACAAGTGAAATCAAGGTCACAGTTGTCACACGAATCAAATCTGGAATACCTTCTAGTAAGCCTGATTTGCCTAGGTTAAACTTTTTTACCTGAAAAACTTCTTTTTTCTAGTGATAAAATCAACCCTATCACACTCACTACCAAAAACACCCACCAACAAAGCCTGATATCTTGTAAAGCTAAGAAGGAAAATACAGACATCCCCAAGGGTAATGTTAGGGAAAAAATCATACTCAAGAGATTATTACTTCTAGCTAATACATCCGCGCTCAAGTTAGACAGTAACAGAGTATCTAATTTAGGCATTGATTTCGACATCAAATACATGACAAAGGCTAAGCAAGCAACACCTACTAGAGGAGAAAACTCTAAAATATTAGCAGTAGCAAGTAAGACAAACAGAATTGCATTGAGCGATAGCAAACTTGAAAACGACAATTTCCCAAAATAATCATGGGGAGTTAGGCTACCAAGAATAGCTCCTCCCAAACTAACACATTCAATTAAAAATAGGGCTTGAGCATAGCTGAGATGATAGATAGTATGGTCTAATAAGTAAAAGTGATAAATACCTCCAACAGCTCCTCCCAAAGTATTCATTACCAAAATGACAAGAATCATTTTAAACAATGATTTACTTTCTCTCTGTCTAAATATATCATCCATGTCCGCATAGATTGCCTTAACTTGTTGAGGTAAACTAATCGACTCATTCTCTACCGTTACAGACAAATACGTCAATTCTCTTCTATTTTTGAACAAAATAAGAGAAGATAGTAAAAAGAAGCCAGCATTCACAATTGCAACAAAAGAAAAATTTTGGTGGCTTGTTGTGAGTAACCACACTCCTAAGGCTTGACCTCCTAGATTTGATAAATAGGAAACAAACTGAGTAAAGGAATAAGCTTCATAGAGCTTATCTTCCGAAATATTATGCTGGATAATTGGCATACGAAGGCCTGCTGTATAATCCGATAAAATATCTGAACAGATATTAACCATACAGATAAAAGCAAACGTTACGAAGTTCTGATCATGAATCACACTAGCAATCAAAAGAAATAGGAGACTTTGCACACAACCAACCCAGATAATTGTCCCTGCTTTATTCCGAGTATGATCAGCCTTAATCCCAACATAAAAAGTAAATAGGAAAGGTAAAATCGTAATCATATTCGCCATAAATACAGCTATATTTTTAAAGGGTAGACTCGCAGCATAAACGATAAATACCAGATTATAAATATAAGCTCCACTTGAGCTCAAAAACCTTGATAAGGTCAGTATTCTAAATAAATGATGTCTTAAGAATAGTTTCATAACAGGCCTTTCTCACATTTCAAAGAGTATTCTATTGAAATCAGTCTAACAAAAAAAGTGGGGCTCCCCACTTTTTTTGTAATATATTTTTTCTGAAAATAGGAACTCTAGCTCCTAGATACTGCTATTTATCACTCCATCTACAAGGCTATTTATTTTTCATCGGTCAATGTAATTGGAATATATTACAATTCTTCATTTGAAAGCTGATTTGCAAAATAGTTTTCATAGTATCTTGCACCATCTACATACTCTAAATCTTGTAAGATTGCAATGCCTCTCTGGATTTTTTCAAGACCCTTATTTTTTACATTAAAAATAGTATCATAATACCCTTTAGCAATCATATAAATGATTTTAAGATAAGCTTGAGATTCTGGCAATTCTCGTTTTTCAATCTGAAAGATAAAATAATCTGCTTTTAATTTATCCTTTTCCTCTATCGCTTTAAAGAGTCCATTAATTAAAATGGTGTCAATACCAACTTTATTACTAGGTAAAGAGCCTAATAAATCCGTCTTTTGTAACATCTCCCTAGAATATTTAAAATAGAGAGGCAGAGGGAACAAAGTAGAAATCGTTGAAAATAGTTCTAATTCATAATTTCCCCAGATGTCAATAGTAAAAAAATAGTCATAGAGAAAAGTCAGTTCTTCATCCGTTGCTCTTATTTCTGAATCAAAAAACACAAGAAGGCTTTTGATACGAATCATTTGTAAAAGATAGCTTGTTTCACCACTTGATCTATACTTTTGAGTCGTCTCTTCATACAAGGAATGGAGAGAATCAATCCCTTCTCTGTCATATAAATCCCAAAGATTTTCTTGAAAAGCCAAAACCTTTTTCTGAGAAAAACCACGTACCAAGTACATAAATTCATTCAAATCAGAGTGGATGTTATCTAAGGCAGTAATCAATTTCATAGAGGATAAGTCTGCTTCTCCACGCTCAAATTTGCTCAGCATGGAATAAGTAAACTCTCCTCCCGTCGCCTCCTGTAGAGATACATTCCGACTCTTTCTCAATTCTTTAAAAACTTCTCCCAGATTTTGCATATTGACTCCCCACAATTCTTAACTCTTTAACTCGTAAAAGTAACGACTGATAGTAGCTAGTATAGAGAACTTTAAGTCTTGACTGTACCTCAAACTCCTATGAATGATGTACAGATTGCCCAGTTCTTTTTATTTATGACTCAATTTCTTAGTCAAGAAGTCTCCCAAGAATTGGATTGCAAAGATAATCAAAATGATAATGATGGTTGCCAAGATGGTCACATCGTGATTGTAGCGATTAAATCCATAAGCGATGGCTACGTTACCGATACCACCAGCTCCAACCGCACCAGCCATAGCTGTTTCACCAACAAGGGAAATCAAGGTCACAGTCGTCACACGGATCAAATCTGGAAGACCTTCTGATAGGTAAACACCCACGATGTCCCAGAAAGTCGCTCCGCTCGCTTGAGCCGCCTCAATAACACCGCCATCCAATTCAGCCAAGACAACCTGCACTTGACGGGCAAAGAAGGCAAAGACTGCAAAAGATAGGGGTACGATAGCCGCATTTGGACCAATGCTTGTTCCTACGATTAGATGAGAGAAGGGTGACAAGACTGCCAAGAGAATGATAAATGGTACCGCACGGAAAATGGAAGTAATCTTATCCAAAATCCAGAAAACAACTTTATTTTCCAAGACCCCACCTGGAGCTGTCAAGACAAGGAAAAGACCTGCCACTAGCCCCAAGAAACCTCCGATGATAAAGGAAAGAACTGTCATATAAAGGGTTAGGTAGATGGCTGTTCCCCAGCCTGCTTGACCAGCCCAGCCCATCTTATAGACATTTGGCAAATAGGTTTGAATCAATGATTCCATCTTACTGTCCTCCCTTCAATACTTTTAGTTGCACACCAGCCTGACGGATGGCCTCTTGAGCGCTTGCCAAGGCTTCTTTTTCCCCTGACAAGACAACCACAAGCTCACCAACAGGAGTACCATCAAGAATTTCAATATTTCCGTAAAGGATATTAGCCGTTACTTGGTAATGCTTGTACAATTCATTCAAGAGTGGCTCGTCTGTTGAAGCCCCTGCATACTTGAGCTGCACCAAGAGACTGTTTTCAGACAAGTGTTCCACGATTTCTTGCTTCTCAATCTTGACCATGGCTTCGTCAATACCTGTGGCTGTTGAGATAAAGTCTTGAGTCAAAGGTTGTTTAGGATCTGAGAAGATTTCAAGGACGCTGCCCTCTTCAATCAAATGCCCATCCTGCATGACTGCCACACGATTGGCAATATCTTTGACAATCTGCATTTCATGCGTAATCAAGACAACAGTTAAGCCTAATTTTTGGTTCAAATCTTGCAACAAGGCCAAAATCTGCTTGGTTGTCTTAGGGTCAAGGGCAGAAGTTGACTCATCTGAAATCAAAATTTTCGGATCATTTGCCAAGGCACGCGCAATGGCCACACGCTGTTTTTGCCCTCCAGATAGCTGTGAAGGGTAATTTTCAGCACGGTCTGCCAAGCCAACCAAGTCCAACAACTTAGCTACTTTAGCCTTCTTTTCTTCCTTGCTAAGTCCAGAGTGTTTGAGGGCAAAGGCTACATTCTCCTCTGCTGTCTTCTGGCTCATCAGGTTGAAATGCTGGAAAATCATTCCAATATCTTGACGTTTACGACGCAACTGTTCTGCCGTCAAGGTCACCTTGCCATCAAAAATCACATCGTCGTCAATGGTAATTTTCCCTGCAGATGGTTTTTGCAAGAGGTTAATCACCCGTACAAGGGTTGATTTCCCTGCTCCAGAATATCCAACGATTCCGTAGATATCCCCTTCTTGGATGTGAATAGTCACATCCTTGACCGCTGTGATGGTTCTCTTCTTTTGGTGAAAAGTCACATCGATCTGATCTAACTTGATAATGTCTCTACTCATAGCTTCTAATCAGCTCCTCTACTAATTCAATATGGGTGTAATAATCGGCGATTCGCACGTTTTCATCTCCACCGTGGTCTCGGCTATTAGCATTTCCTAGACCGAAGGCCACCATTGGCACCTCTAGGGCATCAAAGACCGTATGCATAGGCCCTGTCCCAGCTGTCGTCGGCAAGACTGAAACGCCCTGTGGATAGAATTTCTTGGCCAACTCGATTACATTGAGAATGGCTGGCGCGCTCATATCGCTTCGATAGCTCATCTCTCCCAAGGTATAGTATAATTCTACCTTATCAAAGCCATTTTTGTCTAGCTGTTTCCGAATTTTTTCCAGAACATCATGCGGTTCTAAGCCCGGAACCAGACGAACCTCTAGCTTGGCACTGGCTTCTGCAGGCAAAATAGTCTTAACACCCTGACCTTGATAACCAGACTGGATTCCTTCTATATTAAGCGCTGGCTCGAAAAAGAAACGTTTTAGAAAGGCCATCCGCTCCTCCTGTAAGAGAGGCAACTCCAAGCCATAAATCCGACTGACTTCCTCTGGGTTTCGTTGACCATAAGTTTCTAGCAAGGCCATTTCTCGTTCATTTGGCTCTTGCACTTCTTCGTACAAGCCTTCAACCAAGATACGGCCATCTGCAGCGCGAAGAGACTGTAAGGCTTGAAGGAGGTACCAGGGAGCTGATTCCACAACCCCACCATAACTAGAATGGATATCGACATCCGCACTTTTTACCTTGGCATCAAAGGTCACAATCCCCTTATTTCCACCAGAAATTTCCAGCTGTTCCAAGGCATTTTTGGTCCCTTGTTCCCAGACCAACAAATCTGCACCACGGAGTTTATCCGCATGTTTTCCCAGATACTTATCTAGGTCTGTCGAGGCCGATTCCTCCGCACCCTCCATGATAAAACTGATGTTGACAGGCAGGTCATCGTGGTACTGCATGTATTTTCTCAAAGCACTCAAACGAGCTGTGATATGCCCCTTATCATCGTCAACCCCACGCCCATACATGAAGCCATTACGGACCGAAAGCGTAAAGGGATCCTCTGTCCAGACCTGATCCCCGTCCGCTGGCACAGTGTCATAGTGGTTATAGAAAATCAAGGTCTTAGCATCTGGGCGCGAACTCTTGAAATGCGCCATGACAAAGGGAGCCGTATAAGTCTCATCAATCTCCACTTCAGCTCCAACACGCTTGAAAATCTCACCCAGATAGTTTGCGACTTCCTTGAGTCCAACCTGCTGGGCAAAGACCGACTTCTTAGAAATCAAGGTACGCAAAACCTCAAAATAATGCTGGGCTACATGTTCCTTTTCAAATTTTTCGATCTGTTCTTGTTCGCTAGGAAAAACCATATTCTCTCTACCTTTCTATGAACGAATAGTCTTCTTTACAATCCATGCTCTATACAAAAGCAAGAGGTGGAATTTTCTCTCCCACCTCCCTGTTTCTTATTACCAAACTGGTTGATCCAAACCGTCTGATGTTTCTTCGATAACTTTTTTCACGTCATCTGTGTGGTAAGCTGCGATCACTTTCTTGATAGCATCAGCCTTAGGTGATGTTTCCCAATCTTTTTTCGCAACGATGATGTTGTACCATTGTTTTGAGTTTTCATCAGCTTGTTCTTTGAAAAGTGCTTTCTTGTAGTCCAATTTTGCTTCTGTAACGAAGGTATTGTTTACAACGGCAGCATCAACTGATGACAATGAACGAGCTGTTTGGCTAGCATCCAATTCAGTGATTTTCAAGTTCTTTGGATTTTCTTTGATGTTGGCAACTGTTGCAAGAGCAGTTCCTGAAACGTCCAATTTAATCAAGCCAGCTGATTGAAGCAAGTAAAGCGCACGGCTTTCGTTTGTAGCATCGTTCGGTACAGCGATTTCTCCGTTTGCTGGGATGTCTTCTACTTTAGTGTACTTGTTGTCACTTCCATTCAAACCTGAGTAAAGGCGGATTGGAGAGATGTAAGTATCAGCAATCGCTACAAGGTCTTTTCCGTTTTCTTTGTTCCAGTTGTTCAAGAAGTTATAGTGTTGGAAAGCGTTCAAGTCTACTTCACCATCAGCAGTTGCCTTGTTTGGTTGTGAGTAGTCTGTGAACTCTGTAAATTCCAAGGTAATTCCGTCTTTTTTAACCAATTCTTGAACTTTATCCCAACGAGCTTCTTCAGAACCGCTACGGTTAACAGTTGCAATTTTAATAGTTGTTGCATTGTCTGCTTTCTTTTCTGAGTTTCCGCAAGCTGCAAGAGCCAAACCTGCGACTGTAGCAAGGGCTGCTAGGCCAAGCCATTTTTTAATTTTCATGATTCTTTCTCCTTAAAAATAATACCGTACTAGTATCTCATACTTTGTTCAATTGCACAAATTGTTATTAGATAATCAGATATATAGTTTAAAACTATATCCCTAAAAACTGAGAAATCACCCATCTTACTCAGAATGGATGACTTCAAAAAATTATTTAATATCAGCTTCTGCTGGTAGATAAGTATCTCCGAAGAATTGTTTAGACAATTTTTCAAGCGTTCCGTCTTTGTAAAGTTCTTTGATGCGTTTGTCTACAAATGATTTCAACTCATCTTGACCCTGAGCAAGAAGTGGGTAAACGTATGGTTGTTGGTCGCTTGGAAGCTCGATAACTTTTAAGTTGTCCAAACCTTGGTTCTTGATCACTGTTTCAACACCAATTTTATCAAAAATCTTATAGTCAAATTGGCCATCGCTCAAACGTACCATGATTTGTTGGAAGTCTGCCTTAGTATAGTTAAGGATAGTTGGGTTATCCGGGTGTTCAGCGTTGTATGCTTCTAACTGCTTAGCTGATGTAGTGGCTTGAACGACTTCCGTCGATTTTCCACCGATATCAGCGAGAGACTTGATACTAGAGTCATCTTTCTTCACTACAAGGACATTAGGGTTTTGGGCAATTGGTGCGGCATAAAGGTATTTCTCCGCACGTTCTTTAGTGTAGCTAAGATTGTTGACAGCCATATTGTAACGGTCAGCGTCAAGACCAGCAAAGACACCTGACCATTCTGTCTTTTCAAACTTGACATCATACTTGTCAGAGTCTTTAAAGATAGCGCGAACCACTTCAATCTCGTAACCAGTCAATTCGCCATTTTCTTCATAGATAAATGGTTTTGGCGAGCCATTGGTTGCAACGATGATTTCTTTCTTGCTAGCTGCTTCTCCCTCTTTCTTAGCACCACCTGAACAAGCCGCAAGCACACCTGCAGCAATAAGCCCTAGAGCAGCAAGAGATGAGTATTTAACGATTTTTTTCATGTCATTTCCTCCAAAATAGAATACCTTATAATCTTAACAGAAAAAGACTATTTACGCCATTATATGATATCTATCTCTGTGATAGGTTTTCTTTATGGCTGATTTATACTCAATGAAAATCAAAGAGCAAACTAGGAAGCTAGCCACAGGTTGCTCAAAACACTGTTTTGAGGTTGGAGATAAGACTGACGAAGTCAGTTACATATACCTACGGTAAGGCGACGCTGACGTAGTTTGAAGAGATTTTCGAAGAGTATTAAAAGACCAAACGTAAAACTGCAATCAAGACCACTCCAAAGAGAACTGTTCCGACTAGATTGCGGTAGCGAAAGGCCACCCAAGCTGTTGGAAAAACTGCTAAGAAGTCCAGCCATTTGATTTGAGGCAAGCTGCCAACCTTGCCTGTCACTACGCTTGAAAGAATCAAGGCAAAGATAATAGAAACGGGCAAGAACTTCAAAAAACGCTCAACGATCGCAGGCAAGCCCTTATACTTGACCAAGATGAAGGGAATCATACGGGGAATCCACGTCACCAAGCCAGAGAAAATAACTGCTAATAAAAGATACTTACTGACCATCTAACACCACCCCCATGCTACAACCAAGTAGCGTCGCAAACAGAACAGCTAGCGACTGAGACACCACTGTCAAGAGCAAAAAGAAGGACACCGCAACAACTGCTAGGATAATGAGCAGATTGCGGACAGGAATCCGTCTTTGCATAATCTGGAATTGCGAAGCAAAAATGCCGATAAACATCCCAACCAGGGCAAAATCCAAGCCAAAGATTTCTGGATTTGGCAGCAGGCCACCCAGAGCCGTTCCGACCACTGTTCCCACAAACCAAGCCACATAGCTGTTGAGATTGTTGCCGTGCATCCACATAGGATTGACCTTGTCTGTATGGGCTAATTCGCCCATCAAAACGCCGTAAGTCTCATCTGTCAAGATACTAGACATACCGATATTGTGCCAGAGACTAGTATGACGGAAATAGGTTGACGCATGCAAACTCAACAAAAAGAGACGCAAATTGATCAAAAAAACCGTCATAGCAATAGCTGCCACAGGTGCTTGAACCGCAATCAGTGCCAGCATGGCAAACTGAGCACTCCCAGCATAAACAAAGAGGCTCATCAATCCCATCTCGACAGGTGTCACATAAGGCGCACCGATAATCCCACAGGCCAGACCGATACTGACATAACCAAGGGCTGTTGGCATAGCTGCCTGCGCCCCCTCCCAAAATCCTTTTTCTTTCATCTTTCTCCTCATATTGTCTTAATAGGTGGGCTGAAAAGGCTCCAGCCACAGCATGGACTATTATAACACATTCAGGAAAGAGAAAAAAGTCTGCTGATTGTAATCAGACAGACTCCATTTTATTCCATCGTATCAAAAGCAAGACTTGGTTTGGCATTGAAATCCAAGTCTTGCTCATATTCAGATTCATCCATTATGCGATACTCATGCCGTATTTTATAATGAATCATATTTTAAAAATACCAGACCACACTATTCCCTGCTTGTATTTAGCTTCTTTCTTTTGGACAAATTTTGCTAAATCCAACAACTCTGTCGGCGGTTCACCTTTAAAGTTCAATAATTCTTTAGAGACGGCAAATGAGAGACGTACAGCTAGCAAATCTTCACTACTACTAGAAAACTGTTTCGCTGTTTCTAGCAATTGCTTCCTAAATTCTTCCGTCAAGCTGATTTCTTTATTATTGTACAGGGAATGAATTAAAATTTGTAACTGACTCTGCTTTTCCATCGTTTACCTCATCTTATCTAGGACGCCAAGGACCATATTTAGCCCAACCATCCACCATAACATTTACAGTGTGTTCCAAATTAGAAATATATTGTACAGACTTCCATTTCTTAGTCTTTGTATTATAGTAAAAGTCGTAGGGTGCTGCTCTATATTTATAAACCCAATAATCCTCTGAGTTATCCACTAGATCATAAGTTAAGACAACAGTTCTATCTTGAATTCGGGCTCTGGACTCTACTTCTTCAACCGAAGGACTGTCAGCAAAGACAGTTGTTGTGTTCAATGCTACTGTATTTACGAAAACAAAGCCAGCTAGAATAATTCCCGTTTTTAGTAAAAATTTAACTCTCATATTAGTTGCACCTTTCTAATAAGTAATTTGACGTAAATATAAACTATCATTTCCAATATCAATAGTAAGATTGCACTTTGATTGTAGGAAAATCTTTCTTCATTTGTAAACCACTTCTGCGACCTAGGATTTGCTTCAAGTGCTTTACAAGGACAGTATAACACAGAAATTGGCTCATTTTAGAAAATCGCATATTTGATATTTTTTCTTATAGAAATTTCAGATTTGCGATTTTAGTAGATTTGATTATTTCCCTGGTATAATAAAGTTATTACTAATTAAGGAGTGGAGCAACTATGAAGAAACAAATTTTAACATTATTGACAATCGTTGCTGATATTATTATCATTTTGCCATTTCTAACTAATTGATAAGCTCTTTGTATTGCTGCAAGCGCAATTCAAAAAGGGCTATCAATTGTGGATTTTCTAATACTTGCAGAGATTGGATAAAGTGTTCAATCTCTTTTTGATTGCTTCCTTTGGTTTGAAGAAAAATCTGCATTTTCTTTAAAAATTGCCACAATACTTTTTCAAAAACATCGTATGGACGCAGCATGCTCTCCAACTCGGCTTCAAAGATTGGGATGTAGGAGAAAAGTTTACGCTCCATGAACTCTGATAAGATATTTAAGAGCCCTTGCTTCATATACAATCGATTGTGTACTAACTCTTTAAATTCTTTGGATTTCTCAAATAAAGAAGTTGATAAAAATATCAAATCTTGGTTACTCAAGAAGGGCATAGTATTGCAAAAAAGGTAGAGTTCAAACCATGTCCAAGACTCAATAGCATAGAGATAAGTAGTCAAAAACTCCCTATCCTCCTCTGTTAGCAGATAGCTCTTATTTAAGGAATGAATAGCATTTTTAATCACAATGGCATTCAAACAACGATAGGTCTCTGCCATCTGTCCTTGCTCGACTTCCTCCAACAGTTGCTCTAAACCAGCTATATCTTGGTGGGCAAAGCGATCCACAACCCTCCTACCAATCTGCATATGTGGAGATTCTTGATAGTTGTTGAGCTTGTGCCCAAACTCATCAAAATTCATATTGATTCCTTGAATAGCTAGGATTAGCTTGTCCGCAGATAGCATAGACTGTCCTAGTTCAAACTTGGATAGCTGAGAAGCTGTTAGTCCAGCACAAGCCACATCTGACTGCTTGAGCTTTCTAGCCAAGCGCAATTCCTTGTAAAATTCTCCCAATTCCATTCTCTCAATCATCTTACCACCTCCTAGCTTTTGCATATTATATCATTATTTTTATAGTTTTGTCAAAATATTCTGACACTTTGGTGATTGAAAAAGCCAGCCTTAAGCTGACTCTTTATTCCATCGTATCAAAAGCGAGGCTTGGTTTGGCATTGAGGTCCCAGTTTGCAAAGTTTTCTTTGTTCCACTCGCTGACGCTGGCATAGGCAATCATACCTGCATTATCTCCGCAGAGGCGCAGAGGTGGAATGATAACCTTGACATCTGTGATTTCGGCTGCTAGGCGTTCTCTGAGACCTTTATTGGCTGCCACACCACCTGCCACGACAAGGGTTTTAACAGGGTATTTCTCCAAAGCCTTCTTAGTTTTTGCCATAAGAATATCCAAGACAGCTGCTTGGAAGGAAGCACACAAATCCTCTGTGGACAAGCTTTCTCCCTTTTGCTCGGCATTGTGGTGAAGATTGATAAAGGCCGATTTCAAACCTGAGAATGAAAACTCCAGATTATCTTCCTTAATCATGGCACGAGGAAAATCATAAATATCCTGCCCCTGATGAGCTAGCTCATCAATCTCACGACCTGCAGGATAGGTCAATCCCATGACACGGCCAACCTTATCATAGGCCTCACCAACCGCGTCATCTCGCGTTTCCCCAACAATCTTGTAATCACCAGCCTCAGAAACATAAACCAACTCTGTGTGTCCACCGCTGACCAAGAGGGCTAGCAAGGGAAACTCCAAAGGCTCTACACTCTGAGCTGCCATGAGGTGACCAGCCATGTGGTTAACAGGGATAAGTGGAAGTCCATGTGCCCAAGCAAAGGCCTTAGCAGCTGACAAGCCAACTAGCAAGGCTCCGACCAAGCCTGGTCCATAGGTAACCGCCACAGTTGTTACGTCCTCTTCTGTAATCCCTGCTTCTGCCAGAGCCTCCTCGATACAGGCTGTAATGACCTCGACATGGTGACGACTGGCTACTTCCGGCACTACGCCACCGAAACGTTTATGGCTCTCAATTTGACTAGCAATGACATTGGACAAGAGCTCATCATCGTTTTTCAAGACGGCAACACTAGTCTCATCACAAGATGTCTCAAATGCTAAAATATATCTATCCTTCATCTATTTCTCTCTTCATTATGATGGCGTCCTCGACTGGGTCATGGTAGTAGGCCTTTCGCTCAGCGATGACTGCCATCTTTTCTTTCTTGTAAAATGCTTGCGCTCGTTGGTTTGACTTTCTGACTTCTAGGAAAATCTCCTTGTCTGTCGGCAATTGAGCAAACAAGGCTGATGCAATTCCCTGACCCTGATAGTCTCCTTTAACAGCGATTTGCAGGACTTCTGCTTCAAAGATATTTTCCTGAACAGCTAGAAAACCAATCACTTCTGCCCCATCATAAGCCAGAGCATACCAAGTCTGGTCTTGAGCCAGGTCTGCTTGGATTTGTTCCAGCGTCCAAGGACTGACTGAGTAAACATCCACCATGACAGCGTAGATGGCTTGAGCCAGTTCAGGCTGTTGTTGGATTCGTTTGATTTCTATCATAGGCGTTTAATGTAAGACTCACCAGACTCTGTGTGGTTCTTAAGCCAGTTTTCCTCAGCCTCGACACGCTTGAGGTAGTTAGGCACAAAGTCGTGCAAGGAGTCTGCTGCCTTGTCCCAGGCCCAGAGAGCTAGATTAGCTGCATTTGGCAAGGTTTCTTTGAAATTAGTCCTTGGCAAGTGTTCTTGAATCTGCTCAACAAAGGGGCCAACTTCTCCGACAAAGGTTACCTGACTAGCACCCTTGATTAGCTCAATCACTCGATCAAAAGGCAGGTGCGCTTCTGGCATGACAGGTTTCGCATTTTCATAAAATCCTGCGTAAACATTGTTGCGACGCGCATCTATCAAAGGGACGAACAAGCCTTCTTGTTGGTATGGCACCAGAGCCAAGAGGCTAGACATACCAACCAACTCGATGTTCAGGGTATGAGCTAAGGTCTTGGCAGTTGCCACCGCAATTCGCAAGCCTGTGTAGCTACCTGGCCCTTCTGCCACCACGATTCGGTCCAAATCCTTGGGCGTCCAGTCCAAACTCTCCATCAAAAAATCGATGGCTGGCATGAGGGTAATACTGTGATTTTTCTTAATATTAATCGTCGTCTCGGCAAGAACCTGCTTGTCCTCTAAAATAGCGAGAGAAAGAGCCTTGCTGGACGTATCAAAAGCTAATACTTTCATAACACATTCCTATCTTTTTGTCTGCTTACTATTATACTACAAAAGCTGGCACATGGGAATTTTCTTTGCCCCAAACAAAAATGCCTATACTTAGCCCAAAAACAATTCGCAAATAAAATTCAAAAAAATCTTCGCTTTTCCTTTTCTTTTCCGAATATAAAAGTGAACAAGAAAATTGAAAGGATCTTCGTAAGAAACTTGGATAAATCATGCTAGATAAGAAACACATTTTTAGAAGGATAAATTTTATTATCTTTATCTCTTACAGTTTGCTAAGCATTCTCAATGATTTAAACATTACTACTATCCCTTTACCAATTGATCTATCTGTTTGTATTGTTTTATTTTTATGCTTCAACTCTATTTTTGAACATAAGAAGAATCGTTAATATAAAAATAAGAGTAAATTCTGAAAGCAAACATTTATTCCGTTGTCATGTCATTTTAGAAAAATGCGAAGACCACCTCATCTTGATAGATGGGGTGGAATTTTCGTGTCGTAAATCTACTACCTCTATATCCCCAAACAAAAGTGCCCTAGCATGAGCAGGGCATCTAAGCATTTAATCCAAAGTAAAATACAAACCAAACGACATAGGTTACAAGGAGGAGAAAAAGCGAATAGAGAGTCACAAAGGTAATCTTCCACAAGAACTTGGTTTGTCGTCGTTCCAGTTTGGCAAATAGAAGATTCCCTCCATAAACACAAGCAATAAAAACGATAAAAGCTACCACGCGAACTCCGATAGCAAAAGCAAATAAGTTATACATAGGCCATCCTCCTTGACTTAAAATCTATATGGAATTATGACAAGCAATAAATTTCACTTCCGTTATCAATATAACAAATTTTCTTCGTTTTTGCAAGCGCTTACTAAAGGAATTATCCCATGACTTTCTCGTTTCCGTCTTTTACTAATTTTTCATTTTGTGGTATAATTGAAATAATTGTAACGAATCAAGGTCAATCTAGACACAAAATGGAATGAAATCAAGCAAATCTATGCTAAAAGTTTGGAATAAGCTGACCTGTAAAATAGAAAGGAACTATATGATTTACAAAGTTTTTTATCAAGAAACAAAAGAACGTAGCCCACGTCGTGAAACAACACGCGCACTTTACCTAGACATCGATGCCAGCTCAGAACTTGAGGGCCGTATCGCTGCTCGCCAACTTGTCGAAGAAAATCGCCCAGAGTACAATATCGAATATATCGAACTCTTGTCTGACAAATTGCTAGATTACGAAAAAGAAACTGGCGCCTTCGAAATTACGGAGTTCTAATATGGCCTATACTCTTAAACCTGAAGAAGTCGGCGTTTTTGCCATCGGTGGTCTGGGAGAAATCGGGAAAAACACTTACGGAATTGAATACCAAGATGAGATTATCATCGTCGATGCTGGGATTAAATTCCCAGAAGATGACTTGCTGGGTATCGACTATGTCATTCCTGACTACTCTTACATCGTAGACAATATCGACCGCGTCAAGGCTGTCTTAATCACACACGGACACGAGGACCACATCGGTGGGATTCCATTCCTACTCAAGCAAGCAAATGTCCCTATCTACGCTGGGCCGCTTGCCTTGGCTTTGATCCGTGGGAAACTCGAAGAACACGGCCTCTTGCGCAACGCCAAACTTTACGAAATCAACCACAATACTGAGTTGACCTTTAAAAATCTCAAGGCAACTTTCTTTAGAACGACTCACTCTATTCCAGAACCTTTGGGGATTGTCATTCATACTCCTCAAGGGAAAATTGTCTGTACGGGTGACTTCAAGTTTGACTTAACACCAGTTGGTGAACCAGCAGATTTGCACCGTATGGCAGCTCTTGGTGAAGACGGTGTACTCTGTCTCCTGTCTGACTCGACAAATGCAGAAATTCCAACCTTTACCAACTCTGAAAAAGTCGTTGGCCAGTCCATCATGAAGATTATCCAAGGCATAGAGGGACGTATCATCTTTGCATCCTTTGCCTCAAATATCTTCCGTCTCCAGCAAGCAACAGAAGCTGCTGTTAAGACTGGGCGCAAGATCGCTGTCTTTGGTCGTTCTATGGAAAAGGCCATTGTCAACGGAATTGAGCTTGGCTACATCAAAGCTCCGAAGGGAACCTTTATCGAGCCAAATGAAATCAAAGATTATCCTGCAGGAGAAGTTCTCATCCTCTGTACAGGTAGTCAGGGCGAGCCGATGGCTGCCCTCTCTCGTATCGCCAACGGAACCCACCGTCAGGTACAACTCCAACCCGGCGATACGGTCATCTTCTCTTCAAGTCCAATCCCTGGAAACACGACTAGCGTCAACAAGCTGATTAACATCATTTCTGAAGCTGGTGTCGAAGTTATCCACGGTAAAGTGAACAATATCCATACATCTGGACACGGTGGCCAGCAAGAGCAAAAACTCATGCTCCGCTTGATTAAGCCAAAATACTTCATGCCTGTCCACGGTGAATACCGCATGCAAAAAGTCCACGCTGGACTAGCGGTAGATACTGGTGTTGAGAAGGACAATATCTTTATCATGAGCAATGGTGATGTGCTTGCCCTTACTGCTGACTCAGCTCGTATTGCAGGTCATTTCAACGCCCAAGACATCTATGTCGATGGAAATCGTATCGGTGAAATCGGTGCTGCTGTCCTCAAAGATCGTCGTGATCTGTCTGAAGACGGTGTCGTTCTGGCAGTCGCAACTGTTGACTTCAAATCACAGATGATTCTATCTGGTCCAGACATCCTCAGCCGAGGCTTTGTCTACATGAGAGAGTCTGGCGACTTGATTCGCCAAAGCCAGCGAATCCTCTTCAATGCCATTCGTATCGCACTGAAAAACAAGGACGCTAGCGTTCAATCTGTCAATGGTGCCATTGTCAACGCTATTCGCCCCTTCCTCTATGAAAATACCGAACGTGAACCGATTATCATCCCGATGATCCTCACACCAGATGAAGAATAAAGCAAGAAAACAGCCCCGACGGAGCTGTTTTTTCTATGCTTTCTTTTGAGATTAAAATCGAAATCAGACTAGAAGGCTAGGCGAAAGCATAACTTGAGTTAGCTCCCATAGTTCGAAGAACTATGGGAGGCTGTAGATGAATCAAAGCCAAGCTTTGAACTCATTCGTAAGAAGCCGACGACGTATTATTTTGATTTTTGAAGAGTTTTAGAAATACTACGATTTTTACCTTCCAGATACACCATCAAAATAGAAATATCTGCCGGGTTTACTCCCGAAATACGGCTGGCTTGGCCGATGGTTTCTGGATTTATGAGTCTGAACTTCTGACGGGCTTCGGTTGCGATAGAATCAATGTCATCCCAGTCAATATTAGCTGGAATGCGTTTTTCTTCCATGCGTTTCATCTTGGCAACCTGATCCATAGCTTTTGAGATGTAACCCTCGTATTTGATTTCTGTTTCAATCAATTCGATAATCTTATCATCCAAGTCCTCGGCAGCTGGTCCGATGAAAGCCACCACATCTTGGTAAGACACTTCTGGACGGCGAAGGAATTCCTTAGCTGTCACTGCATCTGTCAACGGCTTGAAGCCCATCTCCTCAACCTTGGCATTGGTTTCCTTGACTGGCTTGAGTTTGATGCTATCTAGGCGCTTCATCTCATTGTCAAATTGATTTTTCTTGATTTCAAAACGAGCCCAGCGTTCATCGTCCACAAGTCCAATCTCACGTCCCATCTCAGTCAAACGCATATCGGCATTGTCATGACGGAGAATGAGACGGTATTCAGCACGACTGGTCAAGAGACGGTAGGGTTCAATGGTTCCCTTGGTCACCAAGTCGTCAATCATCACTCCGATATAACCGTCACTGCGCTTCAAAATCAATTCAGGCTTGCCTTGGATTTTCAGAGCTGCATTGATCCCAGCGATAATCCCTTGCCCAGCAGCTTCTTCGTAACCTGACGTTCCATTTGTCTGACCAGCAGTGAAAAGTCCTGAGATTTTCTTGGTTTCCAGAGTAGCACGCAACTGGTGAGGCAAGACCATGTCGTACTCAATGGCATAACCTGTTCGCATCATCTCTGCATTTTCCAAACCTTTGATAGAATGAACCAGCTCACGTTGCACATCTTCAGGTAAACTGGTTGAGAGGCCTTGGACATAGACTTCCTCTGTATTGCGCCCTTCTGGCTCTAGGAAAAGTTGGTGGCGTTCCTTGTCTGCAAAGCGCACAATCTTGTCCTCAATCGACGGACAGTAACGAGGGCCCACTCCCTTGACCACACCTGTAAACATAGGCGCACGGTGGAGGTTGTTTTGGATAATCTCATGACTGGTACCATTGGTATAGGTCAACCAGCATGGCACTTGATCCTTGACATAGTCCTCATCACGTGAAGTATATGAGAAGTGATTTGGCGCTTCGTCTCCTGGCTGAATCTCTGTCACATCGTAGTTGATTGAAGAAGCCTTGACACGTGGAGGCGTTCCTGTCTTGAAACGACCAATTTCGAGGCCCAATTCCTTGAGATTGTCAGCAAGGTTAATAGAAGCTAGGCTGTGGTTAGGACCTGATGAGTACTTGAGGTCTCCGATGATAATTTCCCCACGGAGAGCCGTCCCTGTGGTCACGATAACAGCCTTTGCAGCATACTCTTGATGGGTCGCTGTACGAACACCGACAACCTTGCCATCTTCCACCAAAATCTCATCAATCATAGTCTGACGAAGGGTCAGATTTTCTTGATTTTCAACTGTCTTGCGCATTTCCTTAGAGTAAAGTTCCTTGTCAGCCTGCGCACGAAGGGCACGAACGGCAGGACCCTTACCTGTGTTGAGCATCTTCATCTGGATGTAAGTCTTGTCAATAGTCTTAGCCATTTCACCACCGAGGGCATCAACTTCACGCACGACAATTCCCTTGGCAGAACCACCGATAGAGGGGTTACAAGGCATGAAAGCCAGCATTTCAATGTTGATAGTCGCAAGTAAGACCTTACAACCCATACGGCTAGCAGCCAAGGAAGCCTCGACACCAGCATGTCCCGCACCGATTACAATAATATCGTATTCTTCAGTAAAATTATAAGTCATATTTCTCTCCTATTCCTCAAGATGGATGTGTCTTAGTTGGCCGTTCCAATCTGGTAAGGCTGTTTTCAAAAAGGCTGGAACTAACTGGAAATTCTCAAGTTTATCCAAATCAATCCACTCACAAGGCTGCGTTTTTTCATCTTCCTGCATGGTCAATGGGGCATCTTCAAGCAAATTCACTAGATAATGAAACTCGATATTGTGATAGGAAACACCGTCCTGTTCAAAACGATTTTCAACCACAAAAGCTAGTTGCCCAGCTTGAGCTTCGACACCCAGTTCTTCCTTCACTTCACGGACTACCGCGTCTTCCGTGCTTTCATTGACTTGAATCGCACCGCCAATAGTGTAATACTTGCCCTTATCTTTGGTGACTAGAAGCTTGCGATTTTGGAGAATCAAAGCTGTCGCCCGAACTCCAAAAACCGTATTTCCTGTTTTTGTCCGAAAGTCTTGTTGAATCATTCTTGTCCTTTCCCTTAAACGACACAAAAACAGTCAAAACTCCAAAGAAGTGCAGGACAAAAAAGCCTGCAACATCCATGAGCTTTGACCATCATTTCTATTGCTGTTATTATTGTAGCAAATTGAGAAAATTTGTCAATCTAAATGTACTGACAAACTTGTCCATCACGGTAAGCATTGTCAATCAAACCGCCACCGAGACACTCTTCGCCATCGTAAAAGACAACTGCCTGTCCTGGTGTAATCGCGCGTTGCGGTTCTGCAAAGATGACCTCTGCCTTGTCTCCTTTGACATGGACGGTCACCTTAGAATCAGGCTGACGGTAGCGGAATTTAGCCGTACATTCGATCGTAAACTCCTCTGGCATGTCACGAGTAAAGTGGACTTGGCTAGCCTCTAGGCTGGTTGACATGAGCGAATCATGGTAGAAACCTTGACCGACATAGAGGATATTCTTGCTTAGGTCTTTTCCGACAACGAACCAAGGGGCATTGTCACCACCGTGTTGCCCACCGATACCGAGGCCGCCACGCTGACCAATCGTATAGTACATAAGCCCTGCATGCTCGCCCATATCGCGACCATCTACAGTCATCATGCGACCAGGTTGAGCTGGCAGGTAGTTGCTGAGAAAGTTTTTAAAGTTCTTTTCTCCGATAAAACAAATCCCTGTCGAGTCTTTCTTCTTGGCAGTCGCAAGGCCTGCTTCTTCTGCGAGTCTGCGAACTTCAGGCTTTTCTAAATGTCCCAGTGGGAACATGGTTTTTTGAAGTTGTTCTTGCGAAAGCTGGCTGAGGAAATAGGTTTGGTCCTTGCCATTGTCCACGCCACGAAGCATGTGAACGATGCCATCCTCATCACGCGCCACTCGGGCATAATGCCCAGTCGCAACATAATCTGCACCCAAAGTCATGGCATAGTCCAAAAAGGCCTTGAATTTGATTTCCTTGTTGCACATAACATCTGGATTTGGCGTGCGTCCTGCACGGTATTCCGCTAGGAAATACTCAAAAACGCGGTCCCAGTACTCTTTTTCAAAATTGACAGAGTAGTAAGGAATGCCAATCTGGTCTGCCACAGCAGCCACATCCTTGTAATCTTCGGTCGCCGTACAGACGCCGTTTTCATCTGTGTCATCCCAGTTCTTCATGAAGATACCGATCACATCGTAGCCCTGCTCCTTGAGAAGAAGAGCCGTCACCGACGAATCAACACCACCACTCATCCCCACGACAACACGTGTTTTAGAGTTATCACTCATGGTAAGTCTCCCATCTATTCGTTTATTTATACCCCTCGAAATTCTATTTACTATGACTTTCAATAGAATTTACTTGAGTATAGTCATTTCGTTTACTTTTAGTAGTAAAATGATCTGGGAGACCATTTTAGCCTATCATCTTAAAATGAAAATATGATAGGCAACGAGTCGCAGGCATAACTTGAGTTCGCTCAATCAGTCTGGGAGACTGATTGAGGTTATAAATAAGACAAGCTCAGCTTGCATCTCATTTCGAGTTAACGACGTAATAAAAGATAAACGAAATGACTAGTTCACGATTGAAGGTCGTGTGTGCTTTAACGATTGAAGGTCGCTTGAGCAGTATTCATTATAACATGCTTGGTTGGAGAAGACAAGAAAGAGGCTGTCAATAGACCAACCTCTTATTCTGAACCTATCACTCTAGCACTTTCTAGCTTCATTCGCTTTCTTAGCGACTTCAATCTGGTATTTCACTTGGTCAAACCCTGTTCCTCCCAAGGAATTTCGTCTTTGAACAGCAGTTTTAGGTTGCAAGTAGACATAGATGTCCTCGGCAATGAGGGAATGATAGGTTTGCAATTCCTCCAAAGTCCAATCTTGAATATTTTTAGCAGACTTGATAGAGTCTAACACTAATCTTCCCACAACCTCATGAGCTTCTCTAAATGGCAAACCTTTCCCTGCCAAATAATCTGCTAACTCAGTTGCATTTGAAAAGTCCTTCTCTGTAGATTCTTGCATTTTTTCTTTGTTCACCTGCAAGCTGGATAACATACCTGCCAATACATCAAGGGAATTTAAAATCGTTTCGACCGTGTCAAACATTCCTTCCTTATCCTCTTGCAGATCCTTATTATAAGCTAAAGGTAAGGACTTCATGACTGTCAATAGTCCAAACAGATTCCCATAAACTCTGCCAGTCTTTCCTCGAATCAACTCAGCCATATCTGGATTTTTCTTTTGGGGCATAATAGAGGAACCTGTTGTAAACGTATCTGACAAGGTAATGAATTGGTACTCAAAGCTACACCAATTGATCATTTCTTCGCAAAAACGGCTCATATGCATCATGAGTATACTGGCATTGGATAGAAATTCTAAGATAAAATCGCGGTCACTAACAGCATCCAAAGAATTTGTATAAGGTTGCTTAAACTCCAGCAAATCGCTAGACAATTGGCGATCAATGGGGAAAGTCGTTCCTGCCAAAGCTGCCGCACCTAGAGGGCATAGGTCTGTATGCTGCTGGTTAAATTCAAAACGTTCACTATCTCTTTGAAACATATTGTAGTAAGCCATCAGATAGTGGGCAAAACTAATAGGCTGGGCATGTTGCAGATGGGTATAGCCCGGCATGATCGTCTCCACATGATTTTCCGCCAAGTCTAATAAAACACCCTTGAGATGAGCCAGTTTATCTAGGACATGTCCTAGTTGCTCCTTGAGATACAAGTGCATATCTGTCGCAACTTGGTCATTTCGAGAACGAGCTGTATGTAACTTCCCTGCAAGGGGACCAATTTTTTCTGTCAGCAACACTTCCATATTCATATGAATATCTTCGTTTGCAATATCAAAATCAAGTTGTCCTTCCTCTAGCTCTTCTAAGAGCTCTTTCAAGCCTGCTTGAATCTTTTCTGACTCCTCCAAACTCAAAATGCCCGTCTGACCCAACATCTGAACGTGGGCTAAAGAACCAATCACATCAAATTTAGCTAATTTCTGGTCAAAAGATATACTCGCACCAAAGCGCTCTACCCAATCTTCGACAGTACCTTCAAAGCGACCACCCCATAATTTTGTATTCTTAGCCATATCACATCCACCTCTCTATCCAATCGCCCTATTTGGCGCTTTTTTGAACCTCAGAATGAACCTTGGTTGGAAGTCCCCATAACTTAATAAAGCCAACAGCTGCATCTTGGTCAAAGGTATCTGCACTGGTATACGTCGCCAAATTTTCATCGTAAAGTGAATTTGGTGATTTCCGAGCCACGACCTGAGCGCTTCCCTTATAGAGTTTGACTTTTGCAGTCCCATTGACAACTTTTTGAGTCTCTTTAATATAAGCAATCAAGGCTTGCGTAGCCGGACTAAACCACAAAGCATTATAAATGAGATTTGATAATTCATTTTCTATGATTGGTTTAAAATGAGCCACTTCTCTCACAAGCGTCAAGTCCTCAATTTCCTTATGAGCTGTCAGCAGAGTCACTGCCCCTGGGCATTCATAGATTTCTCTTGATTTAATTCCAACCAAACGATTTTCCACATGGTCAATCCGTCCGACCCCATGTTTTCCAGCTATTTCATTGAGTTTTTGAATCAAATCTGCCAATTTTAACACTTCTCCATTGAGGGAAACTGGAACACCTTCACTAAACTCAATCTCAATGTATTCTGGCATATCTGGAGCTTGCTCTGGAGAAGTTGTGATGCCAAAGGCCTCTTCTGGAGCCTGATTCCATGGATTTTCCAAAATACCACACTCATTGGCACGTCCCCAAAGATTTTGGTCGACAGAGTAGGGATTGTCAAGGTCAGCAGGAACAGGCACCCCATTTTCCTTAGCATAATGAATTTCTTCCTCCCGAGACCATTTCCATTCACGAACTGGCGCAATCACTTTTAAATTGGGATCCAAGGCTGCAATGGATACTTCAAAACGCACTTGGTCATTCCCCTTACCTGTACAACCATGAGCAATTGTAGTCGCTCCTGTCTGATGCGCTATTTCAACCAATTTTTTAGAAATAAGAGGGCGGCTCAAGGCAGATACCAAAGGGTACTTTTGTTCATAGTAGGCATGTGACTGGAGAGCCACTAGCACATAATCTGTAGCAAATTCGTCCTTAACATCAATGACATAAGATTCGACTGCCCCAACCTTAAGAGCCTTATCATGGATGAAATCTAAGTCTTTCCCTTCACCCACATCCATACAAACTGCAACAACATCATAGTCTTTCTTTAGCCAGGTAATAGCAACTGATGTGTCTAAACCGCCAGAATAGGCCAAAATTACTTTTTCTTTACTCATGTTCTTTTCCTTCTTTCTATTTTTCAATGGATGCTTTAAAGGCATCCTCAATGAGTTTGTCTAATTCCCCAGAATCCTTCAGCTTTTGAATAGTTTTATCAACTGCTTCTTTCAATTCCTTGCTATCTTTTTTCATAGCGACCGCGTAGGAATCATCTTGCTCTTTTTCAAAATTGAGTTCTGCGATTGCTAAATCAGGATTATTTTCCACAAATCCCTTGGCAACAGGTTCTTCAAAAATAACGGCATCCACTTGTCCTGATTTTAAATCTGTGATTAAATTCCCATTTTTAGGCAGAGATACGAGGGAAGAATTTTGAAGCAAATCTTTCGCCATCGTCTCTTGAATCGAACCTTTCTGTGCTCCGACCTTTTTCTGCGCTAAGTCGTTGACAGACTGATAAGTGGCCAAGTCAGATTTTTTGACAATGAGCTTATTTTTTGAAGTATAGTAGGGAGTTGAAAAATCGAACACCTTGCTCCGTTCATCTGTCTTAGAAACACCAGATATGGCAAGATCGGCTTTTCCTGATTGAACACTAGCCAGTACATTGTCAAAACTCATGGGAGATAGTTCCAATTCGACACCTAGTTCTGTTGCGATAGCCTTGGCTAATTCGATATCTGAACCCACAATCTGATTTTTCCCATCAACCACTTTTTGATATTCAAATGGAGCAAAATCGGGATTGAGAGCTACAACCAATTTTCCTTTGGACTTGATGGCTTCAATTCCAGCCGATTGATTATTACTACAAGCAAATAGTAGGGGGAGCATCACTAAACCAAACATCGTCATCAACACCTTCTTTATCTTATTCATAACAAAGCCTCCTTCATGTTTATTCTTTTTGGTTGTATAAATAATACTCCTATGCTTATCGTTTGTCAAGCCTAAATTGAAAATTTTTTCAATTTGAAACAAAAAAACCTAGAAATCCTACATAAAAATGTCATTCCTAGGCGTATTTATGCTATTTCTCTCTGAAAACATGAGTATTCAGCCAGTCAAAAGAAGCCGAACGAACTCATTTCCCCTCGCCCAATTCAATGATACGATGACATTGTTGGGCTACATAAGCATCGTGGGTCACAATAATGACTGTTTTCCCCTCGCGATTCATCTCTAAGAGAAACTTCAAGACCAAATCTCTATTTTCAGGATCCAGAGAACCTGTTGGTTCATCGGCTAAAATCAGCTGGCTGGGTTTTAAGATGGCTCTAGCAACTGCAATTCGTTGTTGTTCCCCACCAGACAACTCGGAAACCTTTTGATACAACGTAGCTGACAAACCTACTCTCTCTAAAATTTCTTCCACCTTTTTGAGCTTGTCTTTCTTAGACAATTTCACATATTTCAGTGCCAGCATAAGATTGTACTCGACCGTTTCATCATCAATCAGGGCAAAATTTTGAAACAGATAAGAGATATGTTCACGGATTATTGTTTGTGACTTGGCAGAATTAACCGCTAGATTTGTCTGGTCAAAAATCTCATACCGTCCGCTATAATCACCATCTATCAAACCTAATAAATTTAACAAGGTCGACTTACCACTACCACTCTTGCCAACAATGGCTACCAAATCCCCCTGATCAATCCTGAGAGATAAGTTATCCAAAATCACTTTTCCCCCAATGGTTTTGGTAATATTTTCCAACTCAATCATAAGATGCCCCCTTTCAATAACTCTACTAGACTTCTTTTCTCCATCCTAGAAGCCAAGCCTAGCACAAATAGTATATCCAAACATGTAAAGCCTGCAAACAGCAGGAGTGGCAAGAGCGCATGGGCAAAGAAAATCAAGACTAGAAGAGGCAGACTATAGCCCAGCAAGAGCAGAACGAGGAGAGGACGATAGCGATCGACCAGTTTCCACCCCATAAACTTCTTGGTAATGATATCCCTGCGCTTCAACAAGAAAGTAGTAACGAGTAAAAAGTAGGAAATCATCATGCTAAGGAGACCAAACAAAGCAAAGAGTATATTAAGATTTCGAACTGCATCTCGATAAGAATCCACTTTCTCTTGTTGAATGGCTTGAATCGATGAAAATTTTAAATAATTCCCATCTGATAATTTCTCAACTAACTCCGTAATCACTTTTTGATTTTGTTCTGTATTTTCAACTTTCATCGGGTTGTTTAAACCTGTCGTTGACAAGCGAGTCTTTTCTTCCCACATCATGTCTTGATCATTTACTAGACTAATGATTGGATTGTGGAGATTTTCCTTTCGCTCATTATTATAAGGGAAGAAAGACCAATCTCCTTCATAGTAGGCAATTTCTACATCCATATCTTCTATTGTTTGCTTTTGCTGATCTTCATACCTCAGAGAAAGATAGGCGATGGATTTTCCCAAGAATTGATTCTTGCCTTCTTGTCCTTTGTCACTGGCTGGCATCAAAATAACTTTTTTAGTGCCGGTATCTGGTAACTTGAATCCCTTGCTCTTTAGAAAATTGCTATTAGCATAGTAAACATCTACCTTATCAGGCAGTTGGTAGTTCTGCACTTGTTCAGCTTTGATGACTGGTTTGATAGAAAGACTCGCACTTCGCACATAGTTTACTTGTATTTTTGCTAGCAAGTCTTGATAAAATTGGTAGAAATAATCTGTAGATTTCCCTGACCCTGCTAGCTCTTCTTGCCACAGATTATCATTGAGTTTGAAGGTTTCTAAGGTCAGGTAATTACCTTGACTTACCCACTGTTGCTGATAAGCAAGTTCTTTGTTTTCTTGTTCTAAACTTCTGCCCACCCCAATCAGTAAGGCCGTCAGTAAAATAGTTGTCCCTATTTTCATCACATAATTGAAGATAAGACCAAGTTTGACAGATGAAAAACCTTTCAACATGGAACTGACTGTCATTTTCTGAATCATCAGGTAGGTCAGCCAACTGATGAACAAATATAACTGTAAAAGCAGAAATTGGGATAAGAGTAAACTTGGGAACAGAAGTTTTGGCCTGTAGTCCAGCACTAAAAATAGTCCCAAGTCAATGACAAGACTTCCACCCAAGAGAAGATAAAAATTAGTCTTTACAAAACCAGCTAAAATCGCCCCGCTTTGAAAACCAAGTAACTTTTGAACCCCCACTCGTTTCATCTCCATCATCGGCTGATAAACTGTTACTAACACAAGAAGTAAAATAGCCAAGACAAAAACAATGGCAGATAAAAGCAAATCTCGATTTATGACTTCCACTGCACTTTTATAGGTAGGCTCTAGCAAGGTAGCCTGGTCTATCTTGAAAAAATCGCTCCATTTCTGTACAATCCTATCCTTATCCATCTCTTGTGTAGAAGTTATCGTATAGCGACCATTTAAACTACGAGATGTATCCTTGATATAGGTTTGAAAAGTTATAAGCTGAATAGGCTTGGCTTTTAGAAAGGTCGGTATCGTATCAAGTTTATTAGAAATTTCTTTATTACTGTAGACTCCTTCACCATCTGTGGTAAAATCAAGAGAAGAAATCCCAAACTCTTGGTAGGGGAAGGTATCTTTATCAAAAACACCAGACTTGATTACCTCATCACCACTGTCTGTTTTGATGATGGAGACTTTGTACTCCTTTGATACATCCTCAAAAAATCGAAGAACAGACGCTGCAGGTTCGTTAATATCTTTCAAATACAAATCCAAAGAATCTACAGTCTTTCCCATTTCCCGAATCCGAACCGCTTCACGTGTGTAGTTTACATTAAAAACAAAAAAAGTGGTACACAGCAACAGCAGAAACATACAAAGATGACTGATTTTTTTCATAAAAGTACCTCCACTAAAGTTCTCCCTCTCCTAATAGAAGAGGGAGAATTTCACTTAAAATCCATAGAAATATTCCATTCCTGTTGGTGGAATTTGATTAAGGGCAGCTTTAGCCCAAACCTCGGGATCTTCACGATCCTTAGAGATTCTACCTCCATGCTTAACAGTTGCTGTATGAGATCGAGTAGAATGTAAATAATCAGAATATCCAAAAGTTCCTGTCCAACCTACTCCATAGTTCCATTGACCACCATCAACCCATACTGCTAAAGCATTTGTAGTAGCAAGTATACCACATACCATTAAAGATGCAACACCAATTTTAACTAATTTTCTCATGATTTATTTCTCCTATTATTGAGAGCTGTTCCGTAAAAACAGCTATAGTAATTTATCAACAAGTATCGTAGTCCATTGGACTCACCTTCCTTTCATTTTTACAACTAGCGCATTATATCGGCCAGTTCCATGGGAAAACCGTAGCAATGCTGAATAAGAAAGCAAGAAGAACTAAAAAGCGAAAAACTTTTTTATTCATACTTTTTCCCTCCTATCTGTATTTTGTATCTATAGTATACCTCTTCTTTATTCTATTTTAAAATTAGTTAACTTTTTTCACACATTATTTTAGTTTTCTTTTTTACTATTCCTGTTATTATGATACAATATTTTTAATAGGATTTTATTATTTGTTAACTTTTTTCACGAAAAGGAGAAAATTATGCGTTATGATTTCGGAAAGGTCTATAAAGAAATACGCGAGTCAAAAGGATTGACTCAAGAAGAGGTCTGCGGAGATGTCCTTTCAAGAACTAGCCTATCAAAGATTGAAAGTGGCAAGGTAACTCCCAAATATGAAAACATGGAATTTCTTCTCCGGCAAATCAATATGAGTTTTGAAGAGTTTGACTACATCTGCCATCTCTATCAACCGAGCCAACGAACAGAAATCATGCAAACTTATCTCAATATGACTTCTATCATTGGCAGCAGTAGTCTAGTTAATTTTTTTGAAACATGCCAAGACTATCTCAAGACCCACCACGACCTGCCTATAGAAGAAATCAGGGATATGCTGGAAATTGTCATCCATATCCGTCAACATGGTACAGAGCAACTGTCAGACCAAGTGAAACAGACTGTCAAAAAGCTTTGGGAAAAAATTGAAAAACAAGATACATGGTATGAAAATGACCTAAAAATCCTCAATACCATCCTTTTCAGCTTTCCTATTGAACACCTCCATCTCATTACTGGAAAAATCTTGCAACGCTTGGAAGTCTATAAAAACTATCAACATTTATATGACTTACGAATGGCAATCCTACTCAATCTGTCCACCATTTACTTATACCATCAAGATAAAAACATGTGTCAACAAATCTGCTATACTTTACTAGAGGATGCCAAGAAAAAGAAACACTACGATAGGCTTGCTATCTGCTATGTCCGTATCGGGATTTGTAGGGATGACGCTAGACTTATCCAAAAAGGTTTCTCACTTCTGGAGCTGACCGAGGAAACTTCTATGCTGTCTCATCTCAAAAAAGAAGTAGAGACCTATTATCAACGGAAGGAAAGAGAAAAGGGCTTAGAAAAAACTAACTTCTAAATAAAACCACACTGTAATTCCAATCTTGAATACAATCAAGTTGAAAGGAATACCCTGTGGTTTTTAAATTTTTGAAGTTTCATAGGTCAGTTTGTTGGATAACGTTATAAGAAAATTCAGGCTCATCAATAGAAATCTTAATCCCCCTACTACTATCTGTTTACCTCTAATATATTCTAATTTTCTTTAATCAGTGCAACCTCTTTTTATTTTTTACTAAATTTTAAGTAGGTGTAAATAAATCCTGCACTGATAGCCAGAGTTGTCCACCACTTAAAATCAATATGCAAAAGTGAAAAGATTAGAAAATTGATGATTAGCGAGGCTAAAATATAAATAATGATTAAAATTTTATTTTTCATAGGAATTGCCTTTCTGAATGGATTCTAGTATTTACAGCTTATCTGTAAAGTTTACAATAAGCCGCTAGGGCAATTGTCTATCAGAATGTCCTTTTATCTGTCAATAATCCTAGAAAATCTTGTCGTTTCAAGTCTGAGAAATGTTTGGTAGAAAGACTTCCTTTTTGAAGTCCATCATCTCTAACCTGCAAATAATAGCTATGTTGGCTTGTTTTAATTGTCAAAAAATCGCCAAATACAAAAAATTTTTTCCAGTTACGAATCTCAAATTCTTTCATCTCTGATTTTGGAATGCGGATAAGGCCTTGTCGCAAATCACGATGATGCTCACTTGTGAAAGTCATCCCATTCCCAATATTTCTTATCAGTAGTTCATCTGGAGTTACCATCACCAACGCTATTTTAGTTAAGAAAATTTCAACTGTTGGTGGTAAAATCGCCAAATCAAACCAAGGATGTAGGTAGCGATAGGCTAAGAAATAATGAGGCTCCTCACCCAATCCTAGTTGTTTATATAAGTCCTTGACCTCACTATCTAACCTCGCTTCAAAAGACACATCCGAATGCTCTTCTTCCTTCCTCTGATTAAAATAACGCATCCAGACTAGGAAACCTATAAAGACTAGGACAAATATTCCTGATAAAAGATATTTTAAATTGTAGTTCATCACTTAACCTCCTGATTAACTTTTCCGCCTAAAACAGAGGCCTATCTATTTTGAAAATAGTTCCATAACAACTTTAAATAAGACTGGTAGTATTGTATCAAACTAGAATTCTTTCTTTTCTAGCTACATCATAATTCTTTGCTGAATACAAAGTTAAGGGCACTGCATTTGTTAACGCTTACATAACTCCTGCTTTACCTATATTATAAATCAACATATATAACCTGTCAAGTAATAAAAAAAAGAGCTATTCAAAGCTCTTCCCCTATTTCTTAATACCAGCCGTTATTAAGCCAGAAGTTTTTAGCAGCTGTCCATGAACCGTAACGTCCTGCAACGTAGGCATCTGCTACACGTTCTTGGTTTTCAGCTGAGTAGTCATCATTCAAGTATGAATCTGTCAATTGGTAACGTCCGATGTAACGTCCGTTTGTAGCTGTGTAGCTACCGCCTGATTCTTTTTGAGCGATCCATTCTTTAGCTTCTGCTTCAGATCCGCTTACAGTTGAAGCAACTGTTTCTTCTGCTACTGTTTCACTTACTACTGGAGTTTCTTCCTCTACCTCTGTAGTTTCTGCCACTGGAGCTGAAACAGCCTCATCTTGAGCGGCTGGTGCCGCATAAGTAGCTGGCGCTGGTGTTGCAACAGGCGCTACAGGGCCATCGATAACCAACTCTTGATCAACATAAATCAAATGAATGTTATCAATGTGGTTGTTTTCTGCCAATTTTTCAACTGTTGTGTTGTGAGTTTCAGCGATTTCTGAAAGTGTATCACCTTCTTTAACAGTGTAAGTTGATGATTCTTGAGCAGATACAAATGATGGAGCAAATACTGCAAACAAGGCAGCTACTCCTGCAAGAGTTGCTTTAATCTTTTTAGTTATTGATTTCATATTCGAAAATTCTCCTTCTTTCTATACTTCTATCATACCCTTTAAATATTACCGTTTCTTGACACTTTTATGTAGAAATATTACAAAATTATTTTTTATTTCCCTAAATAAGGTGTTTTTTGTCATAAAAGATACTATTTTTATGCTATTTGAGGTATTAGAAAGGTTTTCATCCACAATTAAAGCCAAGCCCCTCATTCTTTGATATAATAGAGATAAGAATTTTTATAAGGGGAAACTGATGAAATCACTTCGTTTTCAATCTGTCTTTGATATCATCGGACCAGTTATGATTGGCCCATCTAGTAGCCATACCGCTGGTGCTGTTCGTATTGGGAAGATTGTCTCTTCCATTTTTGATGATACTCCGACAGAAGTTGAATTCCAACTTTTTAACTCATTTGCCAAGACCTATCGTGGTCACGGAACAGACCTAGCCCTTGTTGCAGGTATTTTAGGAATGGATACAGATGATCCTGAAATTCCAAATAGTCTGGAAATTGCCCACAAGCGTGGTATCAAGATTGTCTGGACCATTCAGAAAGACAGCAATGCCCCTCACCCTAACACCACTAAAATTACTGTTAAAAATGCCCACAAGACCATCAGCGTGACTGGTATTTCTATCGGTGGAGGAAATATTCAGGTAACCGAACTCAATGGTTTTGCCGTCTCTCTCAATATGAATACACCGACTATCATCATCGTTCATCAAGATATTCCAGGTATGATTGCCCTTGTTACAGAGGCGCTTTCCCGCTATGGTATCAATATCGCCCAGATGAATGTCACTCGTGAAAAAGCTGGTGAAAAAGCCATTATGATTATCGAAGTTGACAGTCGCAACTGTGATGATGCTATCGAAGAAATTCGAAAAATCCCTCATCTCCACAATGTCAATTTCTTTAAATAGGAGGAAGCATGTTTTATTCTATCAAAGAATTGGTCGAGCAAGCAGATCTGGACTTTCAAGGAAATGTCGCAGAACTCATGATTACAACAGAGTTTGAATTGACCGGTCGCGAACGTGAAGAAGTCTTCCTTCTCATGGAACGCAATCTGGAAGTTATGAAAGCCTCTGTCCAACTTGGCCTCAATGAAAATAAATCTCGTAGTGGCCTGACAGGTGGAGATGCTGCCAAATTGGATCACTACATCGAAAACGGAAAAACTCTGTCAGATTATACGATTCTCTCGGCTGCCCGAAATGCCATCGCAGTCAATGAACACAATGCCAAAATGGGCTTGGTCTGTGCCACTCCAACCGCTGGAAGTGCTGGCTGTCTGCCATCCGTTCTCACTGCTGCTATTGAAAAATTAGACCTCAGCCACGAGCAACAATTGGATTTCCTCTTTGCTGCTGGTGCCTTTGGACTAGTCATCGCAAACAATGCCTCCATCTCAGGTGCTGAGGGTGGGTGTCAAGCTGAAGTTGGTTCAGCCTCTGCTATGAGTGCTGCCGCCTTGACTCTGGCTGCAGGTGGAACACCTTATCAGGCCAGTCAAGCTATTGCCTTTGTCATTAAAAATATGCTAGGCCTCATCTGTGACCCTGTTGCAGGTTTGGTCGAAGTTCCCTGTGTCAAACGTAATGCCATGGGAGCTAGCTTTGCTTTCATCGCAGCAGACATGGCCTTGGCAGGTATCGAATCTAAAATCCCTGTGGATGAAGTGATCGATGCCATGTACCAAGTAGGAGCAAGCATGCCAACTGCCTTTCGTGAAACAGCTGAAGGTGGACTCGCTACCACCCCTACTGGTCGTCGCCTCCAAAAAGAAATTTTCGGAGAATAAGCTTATCAAATAGGAGAAACCATGACCTCTATCACAGCGATTTTTTTCGATTTGGATGGAACCCTCGTTGATAGTTCTATCGGGATTCACAATGCCTTTACCTATACCTTTAAAGAGCTGGGGGTGCCTAGCCCTGATGCCAAAACGATTCGTGGTTTTATGGGACCACCTCTCGAAAGTAGTTTTGCGACCTGCCTGTCCAAAGACCAAATTTCTGAAGCCGTGCAGATATATCGTTCTTACTATAAGGCAAAAGGCATCTATGAAGCTCAACTCTTTCCTCAGATTATAGACTTGCTTGAGGAGTTATCGAGCAGTTATCCACTCTACATCACCACGACAAAGGATACATCTACTGCTCAAGACATGGCAAAAAACTTGGAAATCCATCATTTCTTTGATGGCATTTATGGTTCTAGCCCTGAAGCACCCCATAAGGCAGATGTCATTCACCAAGCCTTGCAGACACATCAACTAGCACCAGAACAAGCCATCATCATCGGAGATACCAAGTTTGATATGCTGGGAGCTCGAGAAACAGGTATTCAGAAATTGGCCATCACTTGGGGATTTGGAGAGCAAGCAGATCTACTAAACTATCAACCTGATTATATCGCTCACAAACCCTTAGAAGTTTTGGCGTATTTTCAATAGCATAGACTGGGTAACAATTCCATTTCAGAAGAAAATGAAGTAAATCTATACATAACAAAACGCATATTACCAAGGTTCTTATGAACAACTTGATAATATGCGCTTTTCTTTTTTATTCAACGTGGGTTGTTTGATTGGCAAAGGCGATAATGGCTTGCTTCAATTCATCTCCACTAAGAGTGCGGAACTCTTCAATTTTTTGATTGATGGATTCTAAAGGCATGACATTAACCTTACCAACGAAAATCTTATCCATAACTTGGTTATCAACAAGTTCTGTTGATACCAAGAGTTCTTCGTAGAGTTTTTCACCTGGACGGATTCCAACTTCAACGATTGGAATTTCGCTCTCAGTGTGTCCACTTAGAAGGACCATTTTCTTAGCCAAGTCATAAATCTTGACTGGTTTGCCCATATCAAGGATAAAGACTTCTCCATCCTTGGCATAAGCACCAGCATGGATAACCAGACGGCTAGCTTCTGGAATGGTCATAAAGTAACGGGTCATGCGGAAGTCTGTCACCGTTACAGGCCCACCTTCAGCAATCTGACGTTCAAAGACTGGAATCACACTACCACGGCTACCAAGAACATTCCCAAAACGAACCGCACAGTAGGTTGATTGGCTACGTTGGTTAAAGCCAGTGACAATCAACTCAGCCACGCGCTTGGTCGCTCCCATAACATTTGGTGGATTAACCGCCTTATCTGTCGAAATCATAACCATCTTAGGTACTTTGGCTTCATCAACAGCCTTAGCAACATTGTAGGTTCCACGGATATTGTTTTTGAAGGCTTCTTTTGGATTGCGCTCCATCATAGGAACGTGCTTGTGGGCAGCCGCATGATAAACAATAGCTGGCTTGTACTGCTCAAAGACTTGCAAGAGACGGTCATAGTCTTGAATGTCCGCAATCACAGGTACATAATCAATCCCTTGGAACTTACGAATCAATTCATGATAAACAAGGTAGATTGAATTTTCACCGTGACCGAGCAAGACGATGCGTTCAGGATTGAAACGGCTAACTTGGCGACAGATTTCAGAACCGATTGAACCACCAGCCCCTGTGACTAAGATGGTCTTACCTGTCAGTTCTGCGCCCAGACGCGATTCGTCAAGACGAATTTCCTGACGACCCAAAAGGTCCGTAATATCAATTTTTTGGAAGCCAGTACCTGCTTGGTGAAGTCCCTGAACAACAGTTTCAACTTTAGGCATCTTGTAACATTTGACACCCAGTTTGTTACACATCTGCAAGATACGTTCATATTCTGACGGGTCAAGCGACGGAATCGCAACGATAACACGCTCTATTTGATGACGTTTGGCTAATTCAGGCAGATCATCATATGAACCCAAAACAGGAATTCCACCAAGTTTTTGGCCCTTTTTCTTAGCATCCTTGTCCAAAATACCAACAAGTTCCAAATCACTGGTTGGATGTTGGTAACTATCCATAAAGAGGGCTCCACCATCACCAGCACCAATCAAGAAGGTTCGACGGTGTTCTCCATCGCCACTGCCTTTTTTGCGTCTGGAGTAGATTAACTGCCAAGTAATCCGTGGCAATAAAATCAAGAAGGTACTCAACAAGATAAAGAGAATGATGAAACGGATTGAAAAAAGTGGCAAGAAGGCATAGCAGATACTATATGACAAGACGCTGCTGGCAGTCACACCAAAAAAGATTTTCATGAAATCCGTAATCTTACTGTAACGACTAATACTAGCGTTCAAGCCCCAAAATGCAATCATCAATTGATAAAACAAGAAGGCCAAACTCGTATAGATAATGTAGTCAACAGGTGCTGGATTAATCAAGCCGTAGAATAAGATATAAGATACAATGATGGAAACCACCATACTGAAAATATCAAATATTCCCCAGAAAACCTGCTTTTGTTGTTTATTTAAAATTTCCACCAGATCAATCACATAATCTGTTAGTTTTTTATTCATAGAAATTTACTCCTCCTTAAAAGAGTTGGATGATTATACTCAATGAAAATCAAAGAGCAAACTAGAAAACTAGCCGCAGGCTGCTCAAAACACTGTTTTGAGGTTGTAGATGAAACTGACGAAGTCAGTCACATATATACGGCAAGGCGACGTTGACGCGGTTTGAAGAGATTTTCGAAGAGCATTATATTGTTATTATAACACTTTTTATCCAGTTTACGATTTGCTACAATCTTTTACTTGCTTTTTCGTAACAGTTTCATAAAAATAAACTGTCGGACAAATCCAGGACAAAGGGCAACAACCATCTGAATGGCAACACTCTTGGCGTACTCCATGTAAGAAATTTGCCCTCTCTTCAGCATGCGCTGGCGAGCCTGACGATAAAGTTTGAGATAACGCAGTCCCCCACGACGCTCAAACATTCCTGCACCCACACGAACCTGACACAAGATTTGATCCAGATTTCCAGTCTTAGCTCCTGCAGCAATCATATTGAGCCAGAGGAGGTCATCCTCCATATAAAGGCCATCCTCATAGTTACCTGCCTTGAGAACCATATTCTTCTTGAACATGACAGTCATGTGGTTAAAGGCACTTCTCATCCTTTGATAAGCCACAATGTCTGCATGCTGGGTTGGAACACGACGGTAGGAAACAATCTCATCAGGATTATCAATAAACTCTGCAATATGGCCACCTAATAGGTCAAGGTTGTCCTTCTCCATTAGCTGAACCTGTTTCTCAAAACGATCTGGAACAGCTATATCATCCGTATCCATACGGGCAATAATATCGTACTGACACTGTAAAACACCGTATCGAAGAGCCAGACCTAAACCTTGATTTTCTTCTAAGGGACAGCGTTTCACTGGAATATCAGACTCAGCTTCAAGCTGGTCTAATACCTGATAGAGCTCAGGTGTCAAAGGCCCATCCTCAACCAGAACCAACTCACTCGGTTTCAGGGTCTGATTTTGAACACTCTCAATAGCATCCTTTAAAAATGTCGGATTTTCCTTGATATAGACCGACATCAATACGCTGATTTTTTGCTTTTCAGACACAGTTTTTCTCCAATGTATAGATTTCCTTCCACTATTTTATCATAATTTTCAAGACTTTCCCATTTTTATCTTGAAAGCCAGAAACCTTACTTGACATTATAGTGAAAAAGCCTTAAAATAAGCTGTTATTAAAATCAGCTAGAAGAGGTATTATATGAAAAAGCAATCACTCTTTTTTGTTCCAGGTATTATCCTGATTGGTGTTTCCTTGCGGACTCCTTTTACCGTTTTACCCATTATTTTGGGAGATATTTCGCAAGGGCTTGGAGTAGAAGTTAGTTCGCTTGGTGTCTTGACCAGCCTTCCTCTCCTCATGTTTACCCTCTTCTCACTCTTTTCTACCCGACTGGCTCAAAAAATCGGCTTGGAGCATCTCTTTACCTATAGCCTTTTCTTCTTGACCATCGGTTCTCTCATTCGACTAATCAATCTGCCCCTGCTCTATCTAGGAACCTTGATGGTTGGGGCAAGTATCGCAGTCATCAATGTTCTGCTTCCTAGTCTTATCCAAGCTAATCAACCAAAGAAGATTGGATTTCTGACCACCTTATATGTAACTTCTATGGGGATTGCAACGGCTCTGGCTTCCTATCTAGCCGTGCCTATTACACAAGCCAGTTCTTGGAAAGGACTTATCATCCTCCTCACCCTGCTCTGTCTGGCAACTTTTTTGGTCTGGCTACCTAATCACCGCTATAATCACAGACTGGCTCCACAAACCAAACAAAAAAGTAAAACAAAGGTCATGCGTAATAAACAGGTCTGGGCAGTGATTGTCTTTGCAGGTTTTCAATCCTTGCTCTTTTACACAGCTATGACTTGGTTACCTACCATGGCCATCCATGCAGGCCTATCCAGTCACGAAGCTGGCTTGCTAACTTCTATCTTCTCGCTGATCAGCATTCCTTTTTCAATGACCATCCCAAGCCTGACAACCAGCTTGTCTACTCGCAACCGTCAGCTCATGCTTACTCTGGTCTCACTGGCTGGTGTTGTCGGCATTTCCATGCTCTTTTTCCCAATCGGTAATTTCTTTTACTGGCTTGCCATCCATCTTCTCATTGGAACCGCAACCAGCGCCCTCTTCCCTTATCTCATGGTCAACTTTTCACTCAAGACAAGCGCCCCTGAAAAGACAGCCCAATTGTCCGGTCTATCTCAAACAGGAGGCTATATCCTAGCAGCCTTTGGGCCAACCCTCTTTGGTTACAGTTTTGACCTTTTCCACTCTTGGGTACCAGCTGTAGCTGCCCTCTTGCTCGTCGATATTCTGATGACTGTAGCCCTCTTTACAGTAGACAGAGCTGATAAAATTCTCTAAACTTCTAGTTTTTCCTAGAAGTTTTTTATATATAAAAATTTTACACATTTCTCTTGACAGGGCTTTCTTTTAGATGTACAATGTATGTGTAGAAAAATTATATATAAAAATCCTACACATTAGAAAAGGAGGTTTCCCATGTACTTTCCAACATCCTCTGCCTTGATTGAATTTCTCATCTTGGCCGTACTGGAAAAAGGGGATTCTTATGGTTATGAGATTAGCCAGACCATTAAGCTCATCGCTAATATCAAAGAATCCACACTCTATCCCATTCTCAAAAAATTGGAAGGCAATAGCTTTCTGACAACCTATTCTAGAGAGTTCCAAGGTCGCATGCGCAAATACTACTCCTTGACAAATGGTGGTATAGAACAGCTCGTGACCCTAAAAGATGAATGGGCACTCTATACAGACACCATCAATGGCATCATAGAAGGGAGTATCCGCCATGACAAGAACTGAATACCTGACTCAGCTAGAACTCTATCTCAAGAAACTACCTGAAGCTGACCGCATCGAAGCCATGGACTATTTCAGAGAACTCTTTGACGATGCTGGAGTCGAGGGAGAAGAAGAACTCATCGCTAGCTTGGGAACTCCTAAGGAAGCAGCTCACGAAGTCCTCTCCAATCTTCTCGATAAAAAAATCAATGAGGCACCCGCTCAAAAAAATAACCGACAAATTTTGCATATCGCCTTGTTAGCCCTCCTTGCAGCACCCATCGGTATTCCTCTGGGAATCGCCATCCTCGTGTCCCTGTTCGCAATCCTTGTGGCAGCCTTGACTGTCATCTTGGCTTTCTTTGCGATTTCCATACTTGGTATCATTGGCGGATTCCTATTTTTAGTTGAAAGTTTCACTGTCTTAGCCCAAGCCAAACCAGCCTTTATCTTGATTTTCGGTTCTGGTTTACTAGCCATCGGTGCTTCTTCACTAGTCTTACTAGGTATTTCCTATGTAGCTCGCTTCTTCGGTCTACTCATTGTTCGCTTGGTGCAATTGGTTCTCAAAAAAGGAAAGAGAGGTGACCAGCATGCGTAAATTGACAAAAGGATTTCTCATTTTTGGTGTGGTGACTACCGTTATCGGATTTATCCTGCTCTTTGTAGGCATCCAATCTGACGGGATTAAGAGCCTACTTTCCATGTCCAAAGAACCTGTCTATGATAGCCGTACGGAAGAACTAACCTTTGGCAAGGAAGTCGAAAACCTAGAGATTACTCTCCACCAACACGCGCTGACCATCACAGACTCTTTCGATGATCAAATCCACATTTCTTACCATCCATCTCTTTCTGCTCACCATGATCTTATCACCAATCAGAACGATAGAACTCTGAGTCTCACTGATAAGAAACTGTCTGAAAGTCCATTTATCTCTTCTGGAATTGATGGGATTCTCCATATTGTAAGTAGTTCATCTAATCGTTTTAATGATGTCATCATCGGACTACCGAAAGGGAGAACTCTAAAAGGGATCAACATCTCAGCCAATCGCGGACAAACCACCATCATAAATGCTAGCCTTGAAAATGCGACCCTCAATACAAACGGCTATATCCTCCGAATTGAAGGAAGTCGTATCAAAAACAGTAAACTCACAACGCCCAATATCGTTAATATCTTTGATACAGATCTTACAGATAGTCAGCTAGAGTCAACAGAACATCACTTCCACGCTGAAAATATCCAAGTCCATGGTAAGGTTGAACTGACTGCCAAAGATTATCTCAGAATCATCCTAGACCAGAAAGAGAGCCAACGAATTAACTGGGACATCTCAAGCAACTATGGTTCTATCCACCAATTCACAAGAGAAAAGCCTGAATCAAGAGGCACGGAATTAAGCAACCCTTACAAAACTGAAAAAACTGATGTCAAGGATCAACTCATTGCTAGATCTGATGATGATATTGAACTAATATCCACACCAAGCAGACGTTGACAAAAACGCTTACATCTGCTACTATGGAAACATATTTATCTAACTAAAAGGAGGTTCTACCATGAAACAAGAATGGTTTGAAAGTAATGATTTTGTAAAAACAACAAGCAAGAACAAGCCTGATGAACAGCCCCAAGATGTTGCAGACAAGGCTGAAGAAACGATAGCCGATCTCGATACGCCAATTGAAGAAAATACTCAAGTAGAGGAGGAAGTCTCTCAAGCTGAAGTCGAACTGGAAAGCCAGCAAGAAGAGAAAATTGAAGCTCCTGAGGACAGTGAAGCGAGAACAGAAATAGAAGAAAAGAAAGCATTAGATTCTACTGAAGAAGAGCCAGACCTTTCTAAAGAAACAGAAAAAGTCACTATAGCTGAAGAGAGCCAAGAAGCACTTCCTCAGCAAAAAACAACTACGAAAGAGCCACTTCTTCTCAGTAAATCCTTAGAAAGTCCTTATATTCCCGACCAAGCTCCAAAATCTACGGATAGATGGAAAGAGCAAGTACTTGATTTTTGGTCTTGGCTAGTGGAGGCTCTCAAATCTCCTACAAGCAAGCTTGAAACAAGTAACACACACAGCTACACAGCCTTTCTCTTGCTCATTCTGTTTTCTGCATCTTCCTTTTTCTTTAGTATCTACCACATCAAACATGCTTACTATGGACATATAGCAACTATGCATAATCACTTCCCTGAACAATTTGCTTCATTAAATCTCTTTTCGATTATCTCTATCCTAGTAGCAACAACACTCTTCTTCTTTTCATTCCTCTTGGGTAGTTTCGTCGTGAGACGATTTATCTACCAAGAAAAGGACTGGACGCTGGAAAAGATTCTCCAACAATATAGTCAACTCTTGGCAATTCCAATCATCCTCACTGCCATTGCTAGTTTCTTTGCCTTCTTTGACAGCCTGCGATTTTCAGCCCTTTTGTGTGTGATTAGCATTGGAATCATTCTGCTTGCCAGTCTCCATATCATTACAAGACCTAGTCAAGCAAGTGAAAGCGACTCCTTCTATCAATTATTCTTGTCTGTCCTTGTGAACGGAGTTATTATCCTCCTCTTCTTTGTAGCTGAAGTCGCACTGATTGGAGATTATCTTCGTATCTTGGCCCTTCTTTAAACTTCATACTCTTCGAAAATCTCTTCAAACCACGTCAGCTTCGCCTTACCGTAGATATATGTTCCTGACTTTGTCAGTCTTATCTACAACCTCAAAACAGTGTTTTGAGCAGCCTGCGGCTAGCTTCCTAGTTTGCTCTTTGATTTTCATTGAGTAGCAATCCTGTCTTCCATGGCAGGATTTTTTATATATCAAAAAGCAAGTCGATTGACCTGCTTCTGCTTTACTCTTCTTGTGCTAATGCTTTAAAATCTTTGTCTAAGATGGGTTGCACTTCTAATTGATTGGCATCTAGTTGGTGGTACGATGCTGATGGTAATGACTCTAGGAATTTTGCATAGTTCAAGCGGGCAATTGCTTCATAGTCTTCTGGTTTAGAGCCGTCTCCTGTGATTTGAACCAAGTCAATCTCCCACTGCACTTCCTTATCCACCAATTGCTCCATATAGGCTACAGGAACAAATGGCTCTCTCGGTAAAACAGTCTTGACTCCTTGAGCCAGATGGTAAACACCGTGCACTTGGCCTTCTCCATCCTGATAAAAGGAAACTCTTGCAAAGTAGGCATCGGTCTCTTGAACCGCACGTACACGTGCTTCAAACTGAGCCAAGCCATCTGCCTCTAAAAAGCTTTTCAAATCCTCATTACTAAAGAAAACAGGATTAAAAATTCCTTGGCAAATCGTAAAACGGGCTGCAGTGTCTGTCAGATGGGCTTGAATACTTGCTTGAAAATAAGCTTCAAAATCAAAACCATCTAGTCCTTCAATCTCAGTTCCTGTATAAGCAAGCAAGGCATCTAAAAATGCTTTGATAATCTGCCAGTCTGTCTTCGTTAGTAGGTCAGGAAGATCGACACGGTAAGCCTTTTGATCATCAGCATAGCTAACTTTAAAGAGAAATTGTGATTGCCCTACTATCGCACACTCGATATACTCGAGACGGTTAAGAGGCTGACGGAGATAGACTGCATCATAGCTATGTGACTCCAAACTATCTACCAAGCCCAAGATGGACTTGGCAGTCAAAATCTCTTGTTCTCCTAAAATGCTCTGTTTATTTGGAATAAAAAATGTTTTCGCCATAACTGGACTCCTTTGAAATCGTTTACATACAGTATACCTTATTTTCCTGAAAGATACAGAAACAAACTTTAGATTTTTGAGTACAAAGCATAGAAAAACAGCCCCTAAGGACTGTTTGATCTTATACAGTAGCTGCTTGATCCAAGCTTTCACCGATAGCGGCTAGGCGCTCGATCACTTCAGCTTGTGTTAATTCATTTTCTGAAACATAGCGGTTACGTGGGTGAACACGGCACTCGTGTGAGCATCCACGAAGGTACTTGTCTTCATTTTCTTCTGATGTCAAGATACGACGGTTACAGAAGGGATTTCCACAGTTGACATAACGTTCACATGGTGTTCCATCAAACCAGTCTTTCCCTACGATGGTTGGGTTGACATGGTTGACATCGACTGCGATACGCTCGTCAAAGACGTACATTTTCCCATCCCAAAGCTCACCTTGGACTTCTGGGTCTTTACCGTAAGTTGCGATTCCTCCGTGCAATTGGCCAACATCTTTGTAGCCTTCACGGACCATCCAGCCTGAGAATTTCTCACAGCGAACACCACCTGTACAGTAAACCACGACACGCTTGTCCATGAATTTTTCTTTATTATCACGAACCCATTGTGGCAACTCACGGAAGTTGCGGATGTCTGGGCGGATAGCCCCACGGAAATGTCCTAGGTCGTACTCATAATCGTTACGTGTGTCAAGGACAACTGTATCTTCGTCAAGGAGAGCTTCTTTGAACTCTTTTGGAGACAAGTAAGCACCTGTTGTTTCAAGTGGGTTGATGTCGTTATCAAAATCGTTATCTTCCAAACCAAGGTGGACAATTTCTTTCTTGTAGCGAACAAACATCTTCTTGAAGGCTTGTTCATTTTCTTCGTCAATCTTGAACCATAGGTCTTCCATGCCTGGGAGGCTGTGAACGTAGTCCATGTATTTTTGAGTTGTTTCGTAGTCACCTGAAACTGTTCCGTTAATTCCCTCGTCAGCGACTAGGATACGGCCTTTAAGACCGATTGATTTACAGAAAGCCAAGTGAGCTGCAGCAAATTGCTCTGCATTTTCAATTGGAGTATAAAGGTAGTAAAGTAAGACACGAATATCTTTTGCCATAAGATTTGTTCTCTTTTCTATTCTTAAATTTTCTAAATTTTTTATTTATCTATACTAGTATACCTGCTTGAGAAAACGAATGCAATTTATTTGACTGGAAATTGCTATATTTCAATTTAGAAAAAAATTTCTTGTACACTACACTTAGTATCAATCATATTTTAAAAAATCCTTGGATTTTCCAAGGATTCATTTTTAAACTTTTTTAGCTTTAGCCATATAGAACAATTGGAGTAGAATACCAAGGATAGCCATGCCGACAACGATAAAGAAGGCCATTGTATAATCTCCTTGGTTTGCCTGTGCAAGACGTGCTCCTAACTGAGGACCAGCAATAGCAGCTACACCATAAGCAGTAAACATCCATCCATAGTTTGTCCCTACGTATGTAACTCCCCAGTTTTCAGCAGTAATTCCTGGGAATGAACCGAGGAAGCCTCCAAATGACAAGGCAACCATCATAATTCCAAGGATGGCCAAGATGCTTCCAGGACCTTTGAATAAGGCTGTGAACAACAAACCAGTAGCAACCGCTCCAAACATGGCAATAACGGTAGGATAGCGACCAATCTTATCAGATACCGTACCCCAGAAGATACGACCAAATGTATTAGCGATAGATACCAGCATAACGAATAGTGTAGCTTCTCCTACAAGTTTATACTGGTCAGAAATTGATGCTGCAGTACCGATAATCATCATTCCACCAGTAGCACCGAGAACGTAAATCAACCATAGAAGCCAGTAATTTCCATCACGAAGCATTTCTTTGTAAGTTTTACCTTCTGGTTGAGCTTCTCCAGATGCCGGCGCTGCTGCAGGAGCTTTCTCCATTACCAATGAAGAAGTGCAAATAACAATTAGAAGAATGATACCCAATACTTTGAATGTTGAGTAAACACCCATAGAAACAATCAAAGCTTTGGCAACTGGACCGATAATGAGCGGGCCTAACCCGAAACCTGCTGCTGTCAAACCACCAGCTAAACCTTTTTTATCTGGGAACCACTTAGTGGCAACTGAAGTAGATGCTCCATAAGCTGAACCAATACCAAGTCCTAGGACAACCCCGTAAGTGAGGTAAAGGACTGGAAGAGAAGTAGCAAATCCAGTAGCAAACATACCAGCACCGAAGAGAATACCACCTAGGAATACAAATTTCTTAGGTCCTGCTGAATCAACCTTAGGACCGAAAATAATCATACCAACAGGTACCATTGCAAAAGAAATACTAAAGGCCAAAGAAGTTTGGGCTTGAACCCATCCTTGACTAGAATTGGTTTCTAGCAGCGCCTTTTGAAAGACTGACCAGGCGTAACCAGCACCTAGAGATAGATTCGTTAAAATGGCTGCTGCCAAAATTAACCATCGATTGGGTGTTTTTTTCATTTGAATAACCTCATGTAAAATTTCTTGTTCCTAAAAAGAATAAAGAACAACTTTTATCATTTTTTCACCTACCTCGTTTAAATTGATCATTGTATAAATTTTTAAGTATATAGAACTGTGTAAATGACATACATCTATATACGACTGCTTAAAAATTTATATCTATAGATCTCTTAAATCAGAACAAGATGAATTTTCACAATGTTAAGCGCTTTCATTGTACTCTTATTATAAGATACTTTATTCTAAAAATCTACTTAATAAAAATTAATAAAGATATAAGAAATTTTAATATTTTAATCACCTGTTATCAGTTTAATATTGTTTGTATCATCTAATTCGGATAATTATCTAAATAAGGTAAAAAATCACTGCCTTCCCCAGACCAACCTGAGGAAAGCAGTGATTCTTATTTTAGGAGTTAGGAATGAATACACGAAATCAATTTAGCTGATTATTTTTTGTTTTTCAAGAATTCATCGTATTGTTTTTGCATTTCGTTCAATACTTTTTCGTAGGCACCTTCAGATTTCAATTTTTCCATCAATTCTGGAATAGCTTTATCTGGGTCTACAGTACCAGTGTTGATAGCTGTATCAAATTGTTGCATTGTGTTAGAAATAGCTGAGATTTCAGATTTCACATTGTCAGTATTGAAGATAAATCCAAGCGCTGGAGATTCTTTAGCTTCTGCCAATTCTTTCTTAGAATTTTCGATTTGTTGGTCTGTAACGTTTTCGTTGATGTAAAGGATCCAGTTGTTACCAGTGTTCCATCCACCCATGTGAGTGTTTCCTTTGTAGCCATCAAGAACGCGAACACGGTTTTCTTTACCTTCAATTTTTTCCCAGTTCTTACCTTCTGGACCGTAAACAAGACCGTTCAAGAGTTCTGGGTTCGTATTCAAGAGGTTCAACACTTCCATTGATTTTTCTTTGTTCTTAGAGTTGTTTGAGATGACAAAGTTAGCAACTTGTGTTGTTTGGTTTTTCTTAATGAAGTTAGTGAATGATTTGATTTGGATATCTTTGTTAGCAACACGTGAAAGCAAGCTGTTACCGTAGTCAGCTGGTCCTACTGTTTCTTCACGAACGAACCAAGTATCTTGTTGAAGGTCAAATGAAGTATCGCTTGTTGCGACATCTTTTGGAATGTATCCAGCTTCATAGAATTTGTGAAGAGTCTTCAAGTGTTCTTTGAAACGAGGAACGTCATAACGGTTTACAATCTTAGTAGTATCCCCTTCAAGGTCGATAACGAATGGAAGACCGTTTGCTACTGGGTAGTCAAAGTTCTCAGAAGGGATGAAGTTCTTAGTAGCTGCAAATGGTACTACGTCTGGAGCTTTTTCTTTAATTTGTTTCAAGACTGGCTCAAGAGTTTCGTAAGAAGTAACACCTGAAATATCGATACCATATTTGGCAAGGAGAGTTCCGTTGAAGGCAAAGTTTTGAGATGATGCAACGTTGGCTGCAACTGGAACAGCGTAAATTTTACCGTTTACAGTATTACCCTTGATGTAGGCTGGGTCAAGTGCCTTGTAAAGGTCTTTACCTTCTTTTTTGTACAATTCTGTCAAGTCAGCATAAGCACCTTTTTGAGCATTTACAATATAGTTATCTGCAAAGGCGATATCATAGTTTTCACCAGATGATGTGATAACTGACATTTTCTTACCATAGTCACCCCAGCCAAGGTATTGGATATCCAATTTGGCACCAACTTTTTCTTCGATGATTTTGTTGGCATTTGCTAACAATTCATCCAAGTTATCTGGTTTGTCACCGATTTGGTACATTTTGATAACAGGTTTGTCACCTGAATCAGCAGCTTTTTTGCTGTTACCTGTCAAGTTGCCACAAGCAGCAAGACCTGCAGCCAAAGCGACTACACTAGCAGATGCAAAAGCATATTTTTTCCAGTTTTTCATGATAAAAACTCCTTTTTTTATTTTTAAACTTATAAACAATGTAATGATCTTATACTCAATGAAAATCAAAGAGCAAACTAGGAAACTAGCCGCAGGTTGCTCAAAACACTGTTTTGAGGTTGCAGATAGAACTGACGAAGTCAGTAACATATATCTACGGCAAGGCGACGTTGACGCGGTTTGAAGAGATTTTCGAAGAGTATTAACTTCACACAAGGGAAGTTGGGAACTGAGAAATGTTATTTCTCAATAAGCACTATTCTTTCACACCACCGATAGTCAAACCTTTTACAAAGTAGCGTTGGAAGAATGGATACAAAATCGCGATTGGAAGGGTTGCAACCACAACCATGGCCATACGACCTGTTTCTTTCGGTAGAGCAACTCCCAGTTGACCAGTCAAGCCGACCGCTTTGGCGATGTAGTCCATATTTTGTTGGATTTGCATGAGCAAATATTGCAATGGATACAAGTTGTCACTCTTGATGTAAAGAAGGGCGTTGAACCAGTCATTCCAGAAACCAAGTGCTGTCAAAAGCGTGATGGTTGCGATACCTGGTAGTGACAATGGCAAACAGATTTGGAAGAAAATCCGAGCCTCACTAGCACCATCGATACGAGCCGATTCGAGAATGGCTTCTGGAATGGTCTTCTTGAAGAAGGAACGCATCAAGATGATGTTAAAGGGTGAGAGAAGCATTGGAACAATCAAGGCCCAAACAGTATCCCCAAGCTGAAGCACACGAGTCACCATGATATAACCTGGTACCAAACCAGCGTTGAACAACATACTGAGCAGAACGAAGATGGTAAAGAATCTGCGATACTTAAAGGTTGTCCGTGAAATAGCGTAGGCATAGGTTGTTGTGATAAAGACATTTGTAAATGTCCCAACTACGGTTACAAAGACAGAAATGAAGAGGGCTTGTAAGATTTTATCCTTAAACTGTGCCAAGAACTCAAAACCGTCTAATCCAAATTGGGATGGGAAGAAGCTGTAGCCGTATTGGAGGAGGCTTTTCTCGTCCGTCACTGAAATAATGATAACGAATACAAAAGGTAGGATACAAGAGAGGGCAATCAAACCCGAAATGATACTGAAGAAGATATCTGCTTTCTTACTGAAGGAGTGAATGCCGACATTATCAATTTTTTCTTTTTTAATTTTCTTTTCTGCCATATTCTCCTCCTTTTAGAACAAGGCTGAGTTTGGATCAACTCGTCTTGCCAGTAAGTTTGATAGAACCACCAGAATCAAGCCGACTACTGATTGGTAGAGACCTGCTGCTGAAGCCATCCCGATATCCGCTGTCTGGGTCAAACCATTATAAACATATACGTCCAAGACGTTGGTTACGTTATAAAGCTGACCAGCATTGTGAGGGATTTGATAGAAGAGACCAAAGTCTGCACGGAAGATATTTCCGACTGCAAGGATGGTCAATACAGTTACCAGCGGTGTCAACTGCGGAATGGTTACATTGCGAATCCGTTGCCATTTGCTGGCTCCATCTACTGTCGCTGCTTCGTAGTAGGTTGGATCAATTCCCATGATTGTCGCATAGTACATAACACTGCTATATCCAAAACCTTTCCAAATACCTAGGAAAAGTAGGAGATAAGGCCAAATTCCCAAATCAGCGTAGAAGTTGACTTCTTTGAGACCAAGACTTTCCAATAAATGGTTGAACACCCCTTTATCAATATTTAGGAAGGCATCTGTAAAGAAACTGATGATAACCCAAGACAAGAAGTAAGGGAACAACATAGAAGTTTGGAAAATCTTCACCATTCTCTTGGAACGGAGTTCACTGAGGATAATGGCAATCCCTACAGATACAACCAAACCTAGAAAGATAAAGCCAAGATTGTAGAGGACCGTATTTCGTGTGATAATAAAGGCGTCTCTTGAACTAAATAAGAATCTGAAATTATCGAGTCCGACCCATTTACTATTTATGATACTATCTATGAAACCATTACTGGTCATGTGGTAGTCTTTGAAGGCAACCACGTTCCCAAATACTGGAATGTAGAAGAATAGAATCAACCAGAGTGCCCCTGGCAAAACCATCAAGAGAAAAATCCAGTTGTCTCTCAAGGTTTTTGAAAACTTATTCATAATTTCCTCCCTTTTTATTTGATATCCATCTAAAAATTCTTTTTTAGACTTTTGATAACGATTACATTATTAGTATACTCCTATTTGCAGATTAGGTTAAACTCCTAATTATAGAAAAAACTCCACAAATTATGTAGCAGATTTAAAACTTTATCACCACTATCAAACAAATGTCCTAAATCAATTGTTTATTTTATCTCTATTTGCACCGTGATGGCGTCACTCTGTTATAAGCGTCCAATAACGGGGTATATTGAAAAATCTCCAGACTAGAGAACTCACGGATAGTTCCTAATCTGGAGATTTTTAATATGTTATTAGGCGTTTGCTTTCAACTTAGCAATAACCTTTTTAAGATTATCAATCAACTCTGCTTCAGTATGCTCAGAGCCTTTTTCATCTGCCAAGAAGGAAACTGCTTTTTGAAGTTCTTCTTGAGAGTTTTCAAGGACATCCTTATCTACTGTTTCAAGGTTTGAGTCTTTAAGAAGTTTACTTAATTCCTTGGCTAATTTCTCGAGTTCTGATTCTTTGTTGCGACGAGCTAGGAGGAAGAAGAGGAGACCTAAAAGCACTAGGATACTTGCTGCAATAATCCCTACTGGGACTTGAGTTTGGGCTACAGGCTTATCTGCTTCTGGTGCTGACTCAGAAACTTTTTGTTCTCCAGCCTTCGTTGCTGACTGACTTTCCTTAATGGACTCTAGGGAAGCAATCGCATCTCTGACTGTTTGCAAGATATGGCGCAACCCTTGCTCTGTCAAACTATCATCTGCAAGAGCTTTATTAGCCTCTGCCAAAACCAGACGTGCTGAATCTGTGGTAGGATTCGATACACCTGTCAATGCTCTCAAAAGATTTTCTAAGGTTTGAGTCTGCTTACTTAGTTCTGACTTATCTAAAGTTCCTTGACCCTGAGTTACTGAACGAACAGTATCATCTGCTCTATTCGCTGTATTTACACTAGGTTCCGTAGTTGTCACTGGAGCTACAGACGAACGAGCAGTGGTTGTTGAGCCACTGTCAGAATCTGGAGCATCTGCTACAGAATTTGCTTGTCCACTATCTGATGGACTTGTTGGAACAGAAGGACTTGCTGGTTCTGTAGTGTTCACATCACCAGGATTTCCAGGTTGATTTCCATCGAAATCACTAGGTACTAGACTATTAGTATTTCCATTGTCTGGCACTGGGATAGGACTAGGAATTGGAAGCGGTCTATATATAGGCATTTGCGCACTACCTGTTCCACTCAAGTCACTGTTTCCACTACGAGCTTGTGCTTCTACAGTACCTTGCGCTTTCACCGCTTCATGACCTACTGTCACTTTACCAGTATCTGCGTC
>NZ_CKYA01000004.1 GCF_001113365.1 Streptococcus pneumoniae
TAAACCTAATTGGATATCATTACGGTCTGAAAGGGTAAGGTGTTTATGTTTTGTCATAGTAGACCTCGTTTCTAACTCAAACGTCTCACACTTAATTCCACCATAAAAATCCGTTTTAGACTAATTTCCACTTTGGTCAGGCAAGTGGAAGTTACTTTGAGAAGTTAGCTATCAAATTTTTACGGAAAATTTGATTGACTCCATTAGGATTTTTAATCTTTTTTTGATATAATTAAAAGTAAGAAAACCAATCTGAATCCTAAAATAGAAAGATTGATACTATGACAAAAATTAAGATTGTAACCGATTCATCTGTTACTATTGAACCTGAACTCGTAAAACAATTAGATATTACGGTAGTTCCACTATCTGTAATGATTGATAATGTTGTTTATTCTGATGCTGATTTGAAAGAAGAAGGTAAATTTCTTCAGTTGATGCAAGCAAGTAAGAATCTTCCGAAAACAAGCCAGCCACCTGTTGGTGTCTTTGCTGAAGTGTTTGAAGACCTATGCAAGGATGGTAGTCAGATTCTTGCTATTCATATGTCTCATGCCCTTTCTGGTACTGTAGAAGCGGCACGTCAGGGTGCTAGCTTATCTACTGCCGATGTGACAGTTATTGATAGTTCCTTCACTGACCAAGCCTTGAAATTCCAAGTTGTTGAGGCTGCGAAATTAGCACAAGAAGGCAAAGATATGGCGGAAATTTTATCTCACGTTGAAGAGGTAAAAAACCATACAGAGCTTTATATTGGTGTTTCGACTTTGGAAAATCTTGTTAAAGGTGGACGAATTGGCCGTGTAACTGGATTGTTGAGTTCTCTTCTTAATATCCGTGTTGTCATGCAAATGAAAGACCATGAATTGCAGCCAATGGTTAAAGGTCGTGGAGCTAAAACCTTTAAAAAATGGTTAGATGAGTTGACAACATCTCTCTCTGAACGTTCTGTAGCAGAGATTGGAATTTCATATTCTGGTAGTGCTGATTGGGCAAAAGAGATGAAAGAAAGCTTACAAGCCTATGTTGAACAGCCAATTTCTGTTTTGGAAACGGGTTCCATTATTCAAACGCACACGGGTGAGAACGCTTGGGCTATTTTGGTACGTTACCACTCCTAAAAAAATAAAGAAAATGGGAAGAAATAGCGTTTTTAACTTGACCTAAAAGGGATTTTAGGATATGATTATATTTGTTAATTAGAAATTATTTGGAGGAATCGTTAACATGGCAAACAAACAAGATTTGATCGCTAAAGTAGCAGAAGCTACAGAATTGACTAAGAAAGACTCAGCAGCAGCAGTTGAAGCTGTATTTGCAGCGGTAGCTGACTATCTTGCAGCTGGTGAAAAAGTTCAATTGATCGGTTTTGGTAACTTTGAAGTTCGTGAGCGTGCAGAACGTAAAGGTCGCAACCCACAAACTGGTAAAGAAATGACAATTGCAGCTTCTAAAGTTCCAGCATTCAAAGCTGGTAAAGCTCTTAAAGACGCTGTTAAATAATCAGCCTTTAAAAAGCCTACTGATCAAGCTTTCTAGCTTGGTCAGTAGGCTTTTTAATTATGAAATCTAGTAATAAATAGAGTTAAAAAGTTGAATGCTCCGAAAATATTGTATATTGTATATATAGTAGTTGAATCTAAAATAGTACGAAACAATTTCTAAAACATTTATAGAAATTAATTTTACTTTCCCAATCGATTTGTTCTTATCTTATTTCAATCTGATATACGTATGTATATAATGAAAAGAATTAAATAATAGAATTGTGAGATAACTATTTGAAGCAAGATTAGCTGGTTAGAAAGTCCAACAAGATAGCGAAGGAATCTAACATAAATTTTACATAATTTACTTTATGTTACAAACCCTTCGCTAAAATACTTACCATTATCTTGAATGCCTTAGGGAAACATGCTATACTGTTTGTATGATTATTTTACAAGCTAATAAAATTGAACGATCTTTTGCAGGAGAGGTTCTTTTTGATAATATCAACCTGCAGGTTGATGAACGAGACAGGATTGCCCTTGTTGGGAAAAATGGTGCAGGTAAGTCTACTCTTTTGAAGATTTTAGTTGGAGAAGAGGAGCCAACTAGCGGAGAAATCAATAAGAAAAAAGATATTTCTTTGTCTTATCTAGCCCAAGATAGCCGTTTTGAGTCTGAAAATACCATCTACGATGAGATGCTTCATGTCTTTGATGACTTGCGTCGGACTGAGAAACAACTTCGTCAGATGGAGTTGGAGATGGGTGAAAAGTCTGGTGAAGATTTGGATAAACTGATGTCAGATTACGACCGCTTATCTGAGAATTTTCGTCAAGCAGGTGGCTTTACCTATGAAGCTGATATTCGAGCGATTTTGAATGGATTCAAGTTTGACGAATCTATGTGGCAGATGAAAATTGCCGAGCTTTCTGGTGGTCAAAATACTCGTCTGGCACTTGCCAAAATGCTTCTTGAAAAGCCAAATCTCTTGGTCTTGGACGAGCCAACCAACCACTTGGATATCGAAACCATTGCCTGGCTAGAGAATTACCTAGTAAACTATAGCGGTGCCCTCATTATTGTCAGCCACGACCGTTATTTCTTGGACAAGGTTGCAACGATTACGCTGGATTTGACCAAGCATTCCTTGGATCGCTATGTGGGCAACTACTCTCGTTTTGTCGAGTTGAAGGAGCAAAAGCTAGCTACTGAGGCAAAAAATTATGAAAAGCAACAGAAGGAGATTGCTGCTCTGGAAGATTTTGTCAACCGCAATCTAGTCCGAGCTTCAACGACCAAACGTGCCCAATCTCGCCGTAAACAATTGGAAAAAATGGAGCGTTTGGACAAGCCTGAAACTGGTAAGAAATCAGCAAACATGACCTTCCAGTCTGAGAAAACGTCGGGCAATATTGTCTTGACTGTTGAAAATGCGGCTATTGGTTATGATGGGGAAGTATTGTCAGAGCCTATCAGCCTAGACCTTCGTAAGATGAATGCTGTCGCCATCGTTGGTCCAAATGGAATCGGCAAGTCAACCTTTATCAAGTCTATTGTGGACCAGATTCCTTTTATCAAGGGAGAAAAGCGCTTTGGCGCTAATGTTGAGGTTGGTTACTATGACCAAACCCAAAGCAAGCTGACACCAAGTAATACTGTATTAGATGAACTCTGGAATGATTTTAAACTGACACCAGAAGTTGAAATCCGCAATCGTCTAGGTGCCTTCCTTTTCTCAGGAGATGATGTTAAAAAATCAGTTGGCATGCTGTCTGGGGGCGAGAAAGCTCGTTTGCTTTTGGCTAAATTGTCTATGGAAAATAACAACTTTCTGATTCTGGACGAGCCGACCAACCACTTAGATATTGATAGCAAGGAAGTGTTGGAAAATGCCTTGATTGACTTTGATGGAACCTTGCTGTTTGTCAGCCATGACCGTTACTTTATCAATCGTGTGGCAACTCATGTTCTAGAATTGTCTGAGAATGGCTCGACTCTCTACTTGGGTGATTATGACTACTATGTTGATAAAAAGGCTGAAATGGAAGTCAGTCTGACAGAGGAAGCTTTAACTAGCAATCAAGTAAAAGAACCGAGCCCAGTCAATGATTATCAAGCCCAGAAAGCAAGTCAAAAAGAAGTTCGTAAACTCATGCGACAAATCGAAAATCTAGAAGCTGAAATCGAAGAGTTAGAAAGTCAAAGCCAAGCCATTTCTGAACAAATGTTGGAAACAAACGATGCCGAAAAACTGATGGAATTGCAGGCTGAGCTGGATAAAATCAGCCACCGTCAGGAAGAAGCTATGCTTGAGTGGGAAGAATTATCAGAGCAGGTGTGAAAAATGGAAAATCTAGGAAAAGTATTTCGTGAATTTCGGACAAGTGGAAATTATTCTTTAAAGGAGGCTGCAGGCGAGTCCTGTTCAACTTCTCAGTTATCTCGATTTGAGCTTGGGGAGTCTGACCTAGCAGTCTCACGTTTCTTTGAGATTTTGGATAATATTCATGTAACAATCGAAAATTTCATGGATAAGGCAAGGAATTTTCATAATCATGAACATGTTGCCATGATGGGACAAATTGTGCCTCTTTACTATTCAAATGATATTGCAGGTTTTCAAAAGCTTCAAAGGGAACAACTTGAAAAGGCTAAGAGTTCGACAAGTCCCCTCTATTTTGAGCTGAACTGGATTTTGTTGCAAGGTCTGATTTGTCAAAGAGATTCGAGTTATGATATGAAGCAGGATGATTTGGATAAGGTAGCAGATTATCTTTTTAAAACGGAAGAATGGACCATGTATGAGTTGATTCTTTTCGGGAACCTCTATAGTTTCTACGATGTGGATTATGTCACTCGGATTGGTAGAGAAGTTATGGAGAGGGAAGAATTTTACCAAGAGATTGGTCGCCATAAGAGATTAGTGTTGATTTTGGCTCTCAATTGTTACCAGCATTGTTTAGAGCATGCTTCTTTTGATAATGCAAGCTATTTTGAGACTTATACAGAGAAGATTATTGGCAAAGGTATTAAGCTTTATGAGCGTAATATTTTCCATTATCTAAAAGGCTTTTCCTTGTACCAAAAAGGACAGTGTAAAGAAGGCTGTAAGCAGATGAAAGAGGCCATGCGTATTTTTGACCTACTAGGTCTTCCAGAGCAAGTAGCCTACTATCAGGAACACTACGAAAAATTTGTCAAAGATTAATTTTCCCAAATAAGGGAAAAATGAAAAAGCTCCTTTCGGTTTTGGTACAATAGTTTCAAAATTTGAGAGGAGTTTTTATATGAATCGCTATGCAGTACAGTTGATTAGCCGCGGAGCTGTTAACAAGATAGGGAATATGCTCTATGATTATGGAAATAGTGTCTGGTTGGCTTCCATGGGAACTATCGGACAGACAGTTTTAGGAATGTATCAGATTTCTGAACTCGTCACATCTATTCTCGTAAATCCCTTTGGCGGAGTCATTTCAGACCGTTTTTCTCGTCGTAGGATTTTAATGGTGACAGACCTTGTTTGTGGGATTCTTTGTCTGGCTATTTCTTTCATAAGGAATGACAGCTGGATGATTGGCGCTTTGATTGTTGCCAACATTGTGCAGGCTATTGCTTTCGCATTTTCTCGTACAGCCAATAAAGCTATCATAACTGAGGTTGTTGAGAAAGATGAGATTGTGATCTATAACTCTCGCCTAGAATTAGTTTTGCAGGTTGTAGGTGTTAGCTCTCCTGTTCTTTCCTTCCTTGTTTTACAATTTGCAAGTCTCCATATGACGCTACTGCTAGACTCGCTGACTTTTTTCATTGCTTTTGTTCTAGTGGCTTTCCTTCCAAAAGAGGAAGCAAAAGTTCAAGAGAAAAAGGCTTTTACTGGGAGAGATATTTTTGTAGATATCAAGGATGGGTTACACTATATCTGGCATCAGCAAGAAATTTTCTTCCTTTTGCTGGTAGCTTCCAGCGTTAATTTCTTTTTTGCAGCTTTTGAATTTCTACTTCCCTTTTCGAATCAGCTTTACGGGTCAGAAGGAGCCTATGCAAGTATTTTAACTATGGGGGCTATTGGTTCCATCATTGGGGCTCTTCTAGCTAGTAAAATTAAAGCTAATGTTTATAATCTTTTGATTTTACTAGCTTTGACAGGTGTCGGAGTTTTTATGATGGGATTACCACTGCCAACTTTTCTTTCCTTTTCTGGAAATTTAGTTTGTGAATTGTTTATGACGATTTTTAATATTCACTTTTTTACTCAAGTACAAACCAAGGTTGAGAGCGAATTTCTTGGGAGAGTACTGAGTACAATTTTTACCTTAGCTATTCTATTTATGCCTATTGCAAAAGGATTTATGACAGTCTTGCCAAGTGTACATCTCTCTTCTTTCCTGATAATTGGAAGTGGTGTTATCATCTTGTCTTGTATATCGTTTATTTATGTACGAACTCATTTCAAAAAAGGGCTATAAGTCTGTTTGAGTTTTAAAAATAATTCCAATCTAAGTGTTTTTTCCGCCCTTCTCGTTTGTGAGGAGGGCTTAGTTTATGGTAAAATGGTCTTATGAATAAAAGAATGAATGAGTTAGTCGCCTTGCTCAATCGCTATGCGACTGAGTACTATACGAGTGACAATCCCTCGGTTTCAGACAGTGAGTATGACCGTCTTTATCGTGAGTTGGTTGAGTTAGAAACTGCCTATCCAGATCAAGTGTTAGCAGATAGTCCGACCCATCGTGTTGGTGGCAAGGTTTTAGATGGTTTTGAAAAATACAGTCATCAGTATCCTCTTTATAGTTTGCAGGATGCTTTTTCACGTGAGGAGCTTGAAGCTTTTGATGCGCGTGTTCGTAAGGAAGTGGCTCATCCGACCTATATTTGTGAGCTGAAAATCGATGGCTTATCTATCTCGCTAACTTATGAAAAGGGGATTTTGGTTGCTGGTGTAACACGTGGAGATGGTTCTGTTGGTGAAAATATTACAGAAAACCTCAAGCGTGTTAAGGACATTCCTTTGACCTTACCAGAAGAACTTGATATTACAGTTCGTGGGGAATGTTATATGCCACGCGCTTCTTTTGACCAGGTTAACCAAGCTCGCCAAGAAAATGGAGAGCCTGAATTTGCCAATCCTCGTAATGCGGCAGCAGGAACCTTGCGTCAGCTAGATACAGCAGTAGTTGCCAAGCGCAATCTTGCCACTTTCCTCTATCAAGAAGCCAGCCCTTCAACTCGTGACAGCCAAGAAAAGGTTTTGAAGCACCTAGAACAACTTGGTTTTATGGTCAATCCTAAGCGGATTTTGGCTGAAAACATAGATGAAATCTGGAATTTTATCCAAGAAGTAGGAGAGGAACGGGACAATCTTCCCTATGATATCGATGGGGTGGTGATCAAGGTCAACGACTTAGCAGGTCAAGAAGAACTCGGTTTTACCGTTAAGGCTCCAAAGTGGGCAGTGGCTTATAAGTTCCCAGCTGAAGAAAAAGAAGCTCAACTCTTATCAGTTGATTGGACAGTTGGCCGTACGGGTGTTGTAACCCCAACTGCGAATCTAACACCAGTACAACTAGCTGGAACAACTGTTAGCCGTGCAACTCTGCACAATGTGGATTATATTGCTAAAAAAGATATCCGCAAAGCCGACACGGTTATCGTCTATAAGGCTGGTGACATCATTCCTGCTGTTTTACGAGTGGTAGAGTCCAAACGGGTTTCTGAAGAGAAACTAGATATTCCTACAAACTGTCCAAGTTGTGACTCTGACTTGTTGCACTTTGAAGATGAAGTGGCCCTGCGTTGTATCAATCCGCGTTGCCCTGCCCAAATCATGGAAGGTTTGATTCACTTTGCCTCTCGAGATGCCATGAATATTACAGGGCTTGGTCCATCTATTGTTGAGAAACTCTTTGCTGCAGACCTAGTCAAGGATGTGGCGGATATTTATCGTTTGCGAGAAGAAGATTTTCTCCTTTTAGAGGGGGTTAAGGAAAAATCCGCTTCTAAACTGTATCAGGCCATCCAAGCATCTAAGGAAAATTCTGCCGAGAAGCTCTTGTTTGGTCTAGGCATTCGCCATGTAGGAAGCAAGGCCAGTCAGCTCTTACTCCAACATTTTCACTCGATTGAAAATCTTACCCAGGCAGATCCAGAGGAAGTGGCAAGTATTGAAAGTCTGGGTGGTGTGATTGCCAAGAGTCTTCAGACTTATTTTGCTACAGAAGGATCGAAGATTCTCTTAGACGAGTTGAAAGAAACTGGGGTCAATCTGGACTATAAAGGTCAGACTGTAGTAGCAGATGCAGCCTTGTCAGGTTTGACAGTGGTATTGACTGGAAAATTAGAACGTCTCAAGCGCTCAGAAGCTAAAAGCAAACTCGAAAGTCTGGGGGCCAAAGTGACAGGCAGTGTTTCTAAAAAGACCGACCTCGTCATTGCAGGAGCAGATGCTGGAAGTAAACTTCAAAAGGCACAGGAACTTGGTATCGAGGTTCGAGACGAGGCTTGGCTAGAAAGTTTGTAATGATCGTTTAAAAACAGAGTTTAGATAATATGACTATGTCTGTTAATTGAGACGTGATTGACAAAAAATTATTAGTGAAACAGAAATAAATTAAAAACAAAAAGGAAAAATAAAAATGTATACCTACCCTATGCGCATTCATTACCATCGCAAGAATGGTGAATACGACACTTGCTCTTTTGTAAAGAGTAAGGATCAACGAATTGATTTACTAACTTACCAAGAAGATTATTTTGGAGCCTTATTTAGCTTTGAACACCCAAGCGTTCATCCCTTAGAAAGCTTGAATTTTGTGGTTCATACCGGCCAAACCAGTAAAGAATATGCCATCCGTTTTAATCACTATCCTCTCTTAACGGAGGTCTGGATTTTGGAAGGCGATGATAGGATTTATTACTCTGAAAATCCTGCTATTGCCAGTCCTTTCTATAAAAATCAAAATCCTTTTGCCTTTGATAAGGCCATTAACAGTGCTAGTTTTGACCATCATTGGGGTTACCAAGGGGAACTGGGTTGCCGTGTAGAGGACAATCAGTCTTATTTTTCCCTTTGGTCACCAACAGCGACAGCAGTGCAGGTTGTGGTTTATGAATCAGCTGCTAATGATGCACCTGTTTGGAAAACTTTTGATATGGAAAGAGGCAATCGCTACTCTTATAACCATAAGGACAATACTATTGGTGTCTGGAGTTTGGATGTTGAGGAAGATTTGACTGGTAAGGCTTATCAGTATCAAGTCCAATTCCCTCATCACGAAACACTGACACGTGATCCTTATACAATCGCGACCAGCCCTGATGGCAAACGTTCAGCTATTTTGAGTCATGCAGAAAAGCAAGTTGAAAACTTTGAGGTTAAGCACGGTTTGGAGGCTACTTGGCGTTTGACAAATCCATGTAAGGCAGTTATTTGTGAAATGCATATTCGTGATTTGACCCAATCACCGACCTCAGGTGTGGATGAACATCTTCGAGGAACTTTCTTAGGTGCTGCTCAAACTGGAACGGTTAATCAGTATGGCCAGTCAACTGCTTTTGATCACATCAAGAAGTTGGGCTACAATTATGTTCAGTTGCAACCAATTGCAGACCGTCACAAAGAATACGATGAGGACGGGAATGTAACCTACAACTGGGGTTATGATCCACAAAACTATAACGCACCAGAAACTAGTTTTTCAACTAATCCAGAGGATCCAGCTCAGGTCATTCGCGACTTGAAGACCATGGTTCAAGCTTATCACGATGCGGGCATTGGTGTCATTATGGATGTGGTCTATAATCATACCTTCTCAGTAGTTGATGCACCTTTCCAAACAACAGTCCCTGATTACTATTATCGTATGAATCCAGACGGTACCTTCCAGAATGGAACGGGTGTTGGAAATGAAACAGCCAGTGAACACGAAATGTTTCGCAAGTATATGATTGATTCCCTTCTATACTGGGTGCAAGAATACAATATTGACGGCTTCCGCTTTGACTTGATGGGGATTCATGATGTCAAGACCATGCAGATGATTCGTCAGAGCTTGGATGAAATCGACCCTAACATTATCCTTTATGGAGAAGGATGGGATATGGGAACAGGTCTTGCCCCTTATGATAAGGCTAAGAAAGACAACGCCTACGAAATGCCAAATATTGGTTTCTTTAATGACAATCAGCGTGATGCTGTCAAAGGTGGAGAAGTTTACGGTGCAATTAAATCAGGTTTTGTCAGTGGTGCTGCGACAGAGCCAATTCTTGCCAAAGCAATCCTAGGCAGTCGTGAATTAGGAACCTATACACATCCAAATCAGGTGCTTAACTATGTAGAAGCCCATGACAATTACAATCTTCACGATTTATTGGCAACCCTTCATCCAGACCAAAGTTCAGAACAAATCATGCGCAAGGTTGAGACAGCCACAGCTATGAACCTACTCATGCAAGGGATGGCCTTTATGGAAATCGGTCAAGAATTTGGTCGTACCAAACTGGTTGCGACTGGTGAGAATGGTGAGTTGACACATGATGATAGAGAGCGTGCGATGAATAGCTATAATGCTCCTGACAGTGTGAACCAAGTCAACTGGGATTTGATCAATGAGCGTCAAGACAGTATTGAGTTTATCCGTCAAGTCATCCGATTGAAGACAAAAACTGGTGCCTTTTCTTACTCTAGCTATGATGAAATTTACCATCATGTCTTTGTGCATTCTGCGATTGAACATAGCGGCTGCCTTATCTATGAAGTTCACGGCAAAGAACACCTCTTGGTGGTTGTGAATGCTAAATCAGAACCCTATCCATTTGAAAATGCAGGAAATTTAGCTATGTTGGTAACCAACAGTCGCTCAAAAGAAGACAATGTGTTAGATGATATTAGTCTAGCCGTCTTGAGTGTTTTATAAAGACCATCTATCTCGCTATTCTAACACATCATTGGAAGTGAACGAATAGAAAGAACTTAGCTGATAACTCACTTGTATAGAAAATTTGATAAATATTTTCATCAAACGTATAAAGTCAGGAAATTGTTTTCCTGATTTTATTTTTTTGCTATAAAACAATAATAATAATAGAAAAAATACGAACTTTTTGGTATTATAGTAGAGAAAAGAAAGGCGTTTTCGCAATTTTTTTGAAAAAATATTGATTTACAAGTGGACACATCAGTGAATTTGTTGAAGATTTTCAAAATAATTTTAAAGAAGTATAGTAATTTACTTGAATCTTCTCTAAAAAGGTAGTATAATAAAAACATAGAAAACGCTTACAGAAAAGAGGGGGGTATTATGGATAAAAGAGAAGCTTTGCGCACCTTTATGACAGGAGAGAATTTTCACCTTCAGCATTATCTAGGAGCACATAAAGAGCAAGTGAATGGAGAGTATGGCTATACTTTCCGTGTTTGGGCACCTAATGCTCAGGCTGTCCACTTGGTTGGTGATTTTACCAACTGGATTGAGGGTCAGATTCCAATGGTAAGAAATGACTTTGGGGTCTGGGAAGTCTTTACCAATATGGCTCAAGAAGGGCATATTTACAAATATCATGTCACACGTCAAAATGGTCATCAACTGATGAAGATTGACCCTTTTGCTGTCAGGTATGAGGCTCGTCCAGGAACAGGGGCAATCGTAACAGAGCTTCCAGAAAAGAAATGGAAGGATGGACTTTGGCTGGCACGAAGAAAACGTTGGGGCTTTGCTGAACGTCCTGTCAATATCTATGAAGTTCACGCTGGATCATGGAAAAGAAATCCTGATGGTAGTCCTTATAGTTTTGCCCAGCTCAAGGATGAACTCATTCCTTATCTCGTTGAAATGAACTATACTCATATTGAGTTTATGCCCTTAATGTCCCATCCTTTGGGCTTGAGTTGGGGTTATCAGCTTATGGGTTACTTCGCTTTAGAGCATGCTTATGGCCGACCAGAGGAGTTTCAAGATTTTGTCGAGGAGTGTCATATCCATAATATTGGGGTTATCGTAGACTGGGTACCTGGTCACTTTACCATCAATGATGATGCCTTAGCTTATTATGACGGGACACCGACTTTTGAGTACCAAGACCATAATAAGGCTCATAACTATGGTTGGGGTGCCCTTAATTTTGACCTTGGAAAAAATGAAGTCCAGTCCTTCTTGATTTCTTGTATTAAGCATTGGATTGATGTCTATCATTTGGATGGTATTCGTGTGGATGCTGTTAGCAACATGCTCTATTTGGACTATGATGATGCTCCATGGACACCTAATAAAGATGGGGGAAATCTCAACTATGAAGGTTATTATTTCCTTCAACGCTTGAATGAGATTATTAAGTTAGAATATCCAGATGTGATGATGATTGCAGAAGAAAGTTCGTCTGCAACCAAGATTACGGGAATGAAAGAGATTGGTGGTCTAGGATTTGACTACAAATGGAACATGGGCTGGATGAATGATATCCTCCGTTTCTACGAAGAAGATCCGATTTATCGTAAATATGACTTTAATTTGGTGACTTTCAGCTTTATGTATGTTTTCAATGAAAACTATCTCTTGCCATTCTCGCACGATGAAGTGGTTCATGGCAAGAAGAGTATGATGCATAAGATGTGGGGAGATCGTTACAATCAATTCGCAGGCTTGCGCAATCTCTATACGTACCAAATTTGTCACCCTGGTAAGAAATTGCTCTTCATGGGTAGCGAATATGGTCAATTCCTAGAATGGAGATCTGAAGAGCAGTTGGAATGGTCTAATCTAGAAGACGCTATGAATGCTAAGATGAAGTATTTCACTTCTCAGCTAAACCAGTTTTACAAAGATCATCGCTGTCTGTGGGAAATCGATACCAGCTATGATGGTATTGAAATCATTGATGCAGATAATCGAGACCAGAGTGTTCTTTCCTTCATCCGTAAGGGTAAGAAGGGCGACATGCTAGTCTGCGTCTTTAATATGGCACCTGTTGAACGAAAAGATTTTACAATCGGTCTGCCTGTTGCAGGGATTTATGAAGAGGTATGGAATACTGAGTTGGAAGAGTGGGGAGGCGTCTGGAAAGAACATAATCAAACTGTTCAAACGCAAGAAGGACTATGGAAAGATTATGAGCAGACCTTAACCTTTACCCTACCGGCTATGGGAGCAAGTGTTTGGAAAATCAAACGTCGCTTGAAACCTACTAAAACCGTCACAAGTAAAAACCAAAAAGGAGTAGAAAATGAAGAATGAAATGTTAGCTTTGATTCTTGCTGGTGGGCAAGGAACTCGTCTCGGTAAACTCACTCAAAGTATTGCAAAACCAGCTGTGCAATTTGGTGGGCGCTACCGCATCATTGACTTTGCCCTATCAAACTGTGCCAACTCAGGGATTCATAATGTTGGGGTCATTACACAGTATCAACCACTTGCTCTCAACAACCATATTGGGAATGGTTCAAGTTGGGGCTTAGACGGTATTAATTCAGGTGTCTCTATTCTTCAACCTTATTCTGCAAGTGAAGGAAATCGTTGGTTTGAAGGGACTAGTCACGCTATTTACCAAAATATCGATTATATTGACAGTGTCAATCCTGAGTATGTCTTGATTCTGTCTGGGGACCACATCTATAAAATGGACTATGATGATATGCTCCAGTCTCATAAGGATAATAATGCCAGCTTGACAGTAGCAGTTTTAGACGTCCCTCTTAAAGAAGCGAGCCGTTTTGGTATCATGAACACAGATGCTAACAATCGTATTGTTGAATTTGAAGAAAAACCAGCTCAACCTAAATCTACAAAAGCTTCTATGGGAATCTACATTTTTGATTGGCAACGCCTTCGTAATATGTTAGTCGCTGCTGAAAAGAGCAATGTAGATATGTCAGACTTTGGTAAAAATGTCATTCCAAATTACCTTGAGTCAGGTGAAAGTGTCTATGCATATGAGTTTAATGGCTACTGGAAAGATGTTGGTACCATTGAGTCGCTTTGGGAAGCGAACATGGAGTATATTTCTCCAGAAAATGCCTTGGATAGTCGTAACCGTCAATGGAAGATTTACTCAAGAAACTTGATTGCACCACCAAACTTCCTCGGGGCAAATGCTGATGTGGAAGACTCATTAGTTGTAGACGGATGTTTCGTTGATGGAACTATTAAACATTCTATCCTTTCAACAGGCGCGCAAGTTCGCGAAGGGGCAGAAGTTGTTGATTCAGTTATCATGAGTGGAGCTATCATTGGTCAAGGAGCTAAGATTAAACGTGCCATTATTGGTGAAGGTGCGATTATTTCTGACGGTGTCGAAATTGATGGAACAGATGAAGTACAAGTTGTAGGATATAATGAAGTAGTGGGGGTAGCAACAGATGAAGATTGATAAATATTCTGCCATTTTAGGAAATACAGTTGGTTTTCATGATATGTCAACATTGACGGACCACCGTCCAGTAGCAAGTTTGCCATTTGGTGGGAAATATCGTTTGATTGACTTCCCGCTTTCTAGTCTTGCTAATGCAGGTGTTCGTAGTGTCTTTGGTATTTTCCAGCAGGATAATATCAGCTCAGTCTTTGACCATATTCGTTCAGGACGCGAGTGGGGCTTATCAACTCTTCTTAGCCATTACTATCTAGGGATTTACAATACCCGTGTAGAAAGTAGCACAGTTGGAAAAGAATACTACCAGCAGCTTCTTACTTATTTGAAACGTTCTGGGTCAAACCAAACAGTTTCACTCAACTGTGATGTTTTGATTAACATTGATTTGAACCAAGTTTTCCACCTACATAGTACAACAAAAGGGCCTATCACTGTAGTTTATAAAAAACTAGCTAAGAAAGATATTTCAGAAGTAAATGCAATCTTAGAAGTGGATGAAACAGACCATGTTCGTTCTCATAAACTCTTTGATAGCAAGTCGACAGCTGAAACGTTCAATATGTCTACAGATATCTTTGTCGTTGATACACCTTGGTTGATTGAACGCTTGGAAGAAGAAGCTAAAAAAGAACATCCAGAGAAGTTGCGTTATGTTTTACGGGATTTGGCTGCAAAAGAGGGAGCTTTCGCCTACGAGTATACAGGCTACCTTGCAAATATTCATTCTGTAGAGTCTTATTACCAAGCTAATAAAGATATGCTTGAATCACAGAAATTCTATTCTCTCTTCTCACCAAATCAAAAGATTTATACAAAGGTCAAAAACGAAGAACCAACTTATTATGCTAATACATCTAAGGTAAGCACTTCTCAGTTTGCGTCTGGTAGTATCATTGAAGGTCAAGTGACTAATTCTGTTCTATCACGTAATATTCATGTCCATAAGGATAGCCTGGTTAAAGATAGCCTACTCTTCCCTCGTGTTGTCATTGGAGAAGGTGCTCAAATCGAATATGCTATCTTGGACAAGGGTGTTGAAGTTGAGCCTGGTGTTGTGATTCGAGGAACGGCAGAACATCCAGTTGTCGTTAAGAAAGGTAGCAAAGTAACAGAGGATATTCATTCATGAAAATTTTATTTGTAGCAGCAGAGGGTGCACCCTTTTCAAAAACAGGTGGTTTGGGAGACGTCATTGGCGCTCTTCCTAAATCACTGGTAAAAGCGGGACATGAAGTTGCAGTGATTTTACCCTACTATGACATGGTAGAGGCTAAATTTGGAAATCAGATTGAAGATGTTCTTCATTTTGAGGTGAGCGTCGGTTGGCGCAGACAGTACTGTGGGATTAAGAAAACCGTCTTAAACGGTGTAACCTTCTACTTTATTGACAGCCAATATTATTTCTTCCGTGGTCATGTTTACGGTGATTTTGATGACGGAGAACGCTTTGCTTTCTTCCAACTGGCTGCCATTGAGGCTATGGAAAGGATTGACTTCATTCCTGACCTTCTCCATGTTCATGACTACCATACAGCCATGATACCGTTCTTGTTAAAGGAAAAATACCGTTGGATTCAAGCCTATCAAGGTATTAAAACTGTTTTAACCATTCATAATTTGGAATTCCAAGGACAATTTTCAGAAGGAATGTTATGGGATTTGTTTGGAGTCGGTTTTGAACGTTATGCTGATGGTACCCTTCGCTGGAACAACTGTCTGAACTGGATGAAGGCTGGTATTCTTTATGCTGACCGTGTTTCAACCGTTTCACCTAGTTATGCTCATGAAATCATGACCAGTCAGTTCGGATGTAACTTGGATCAGATTCTTAGAATGGAGTCTGGTAAGGTATCTGGTATCGTGAATGGGATTGATGCTGACCTTTATAATCCTCAGACGGATGCTCTTTTAGACTATCATTTCAATCAGGAAGATTTGTCTGGGAAAGCCCAAAACAAGGCAAAATTACAAGAGAGAGTTGGCTTGCCAGTTAGAGCTGACGTTCCACTGGTGGGAATTGTTTCTCGTTTGACACGTCAAAAAGGTTTTGATGTGGTGGTGGAAAGTCTGCACCATATCTTGCAAGAAGATGTTCAGATTGTTCTTTTGGGAACTGGCGATCCAGCCTTTGAAGGAGCTTTCTCATGGTTTGCTCAGATTTACCCAGACAAGCTATCAGCAAATATCACTTTTGATGTCAAACTTGCTCAAGAAATCTACGCTGCTTGTGATCTCTTCCTCATGCCAAGTCGTTTTGAACCGTGTGGCTTGTCTCAAATGATGGCTATGCGTTATGGAACCTTGCCATTGGTCCATGAAGTTGGTGGCTTGCGAGATACCGTTCGCGCTTTCAATCCAATCGAAGGAAGCGGTACTGGTTTTAGCTTTGACAATCTATCTCCTTATTGGTTAAATTGGACTTTCCAAACAGCTTTGGACTTGTATAGAAATCATCAAGACATTTGGAGAAACCTACAAAAACAAGCTATGGAGTGTGATTTCTCATGGGATACAGCCTGCAGGTCATACCTTGACTTGTACCATAGTTTAGTTAATTAATAGATAAAATCGTATGATGACTTCATACGATTTTTGGGCTATTTAGAGAGGAGAAGATATGTCTCAAGTAAAAGGCTTGTGTGTTATGGATGTTGATGGAACCTTAATCCTAGAAGAAGTAATTGATTTGTTGGGAAGAGAGGTAGATCGTGAGGAGGAAATTGCGCAGCTTACAAGTCGAGCAATGCGAGGAGAGTTGGACTTTGAAAGCAGTTTACGAGAGAGAGTAGCTTTGTTGGAAGGTCTTCCTGTTTCGGTCTTTGATAAAGTCTTCAACTCTATTCATCTATCGCCAAATGCCCAGAAATTTATCTCTATTCTCCAAAAGAATGGCATCCTAGTTGGTCTGGTGTCTGGTGGATTTACACCAATAGTTGAGAGATTAGCAAAATCCCTTGGTATTGCCTATTTCTCTGCCAATCAACTTGAAGTTAAAGACGATCATCTAACAGGAAAATTAGTTGGACACATTATCAGTCCTGAGGTTAAAAAAGAGACTCTGGAGCAATGGAGAGAGGAACTAAAACTTTCTAAAGAAAGAACGATTGCAATCGGCGATGGGGCCAATGATTTATTGATGTTGAAGTCGGCGGGACTTGGAATCGCCTTTTGTGCCAAAGAAGTGCTCAAAAAAGAAATACCGAATCATGTTGACAAGAGGGATTTTTTAGAAGTTCTTCCTTTGATTGACTGTTTAGAATGAGGGAAAATATGAAGATTGTAATTGCACCAGATTCGTTTAAGGAAAGCTTGACCGCTCAACAGGTAGCTGAAGCAATAAAAAGAGGCTTCCAACAATCGATAGCAGATGTAGACTGTCTCCTCTGTCCTGTTGGTGATGGTGGGGAAGGTACTGTAGATGCTATCCGACATTCTCTTGACCTTGAAGAAAAATGGTTCCAAGTGACAGGCCCTTTTGGCCCAAAAGAAGCCATGCGCTATTTTCAAAAAGGGGAACTGGCACTATTTGAAGTTGCTGATTTAGTTGGCCTTGGACAAATTCCGCTAGAAAAACGAAATCCACTACAAATCCAAACTCGTGGTTTTGGAGAGTTGATTCGTCATCTCATTGCTAAAGGGATTAAAGATATCTATATCGGCGTTGGTGGCACGGCCAGTAATGACGGAGGAATTGGGATCGCTGCTGGTTTAGGTTATCGATTTTATGATAAGGATGGAAATGTCTTGCCTGCATGCGGTCAATCCTTACTAAAATTAGCTTCTGTTTCAACAGAAAATCGCTATGAACTTCCTGAAGATGTGCAAATTCATATTTTAGCAGATGTTGTGAGTCCCTTATGTGGTCATCAAGGTGCGACCTACATTTTTGGCAAACAAAAAGGCCTAGATCCTGCTATGTTTGCAGTCGTAGATCAAGCGATCCAAGATTTTTATGAAAAAGTCTCACCTGCAACATTAGAAATTAAAGGAGCAGGAGCTGGTGGAGGCCTTGCTGCTGGTTTGTGTGCCTTTGCTCAGGCAAATATCGTGTCTGGAATTGATACCTGTTTAGATTTGATTGATTTTGATAAGAAAGTTGCATATGCTGACTTGGTTATCGTCGGCGAAGGTAGACTGGACAGTCAAAGCTTTGCTGGGAAAGCGCCGATAGGCGTAGCAAAAAGAACCCCTGTCGGAGTTCCTGTCATTGCTATTTGTGGTAGTCTTGCTGAAGATTTACCTTCCCTACCATTTGAAAATATTCAAGCTGCCTTTTCAATTTTGGAGAAAAGTGAATCTTTAGAAGAGAGTTTGAAAAATGCCAGTCTCTATCTGGAGCGCACGGCTGCCAATATTGGGCACTTATTAAATATGCACAAGATTTAGCCAAACCATTTCTTCCAGAAGGATGTTTTGACTGGTTCTTCCTTTTGAACTTCCCAAAGTTTTGCAAAAGCAAGTCGAAGGTCCTTTTCTTCTACTTGTACTGGTGTATCGGTATGGATAATCAGTCCAAAAGGAGAAGAAGTGTGCTCTTCAGATACGATGGTAGCTTGACTATCAGTTTCTTTGGCTTCCTTCAAGTAGAAAACTTGCTTGTCAAATTCGATAGTTGGTGAAATCTTCACAAATAGTGGCTCTGCTTTTTCCCGAAGATTTTCTAAAATAGATAAAAAACCTTTTTCTAACTGAGGGCTATTTGCTGTGTCAATATCTGCATATCCAAGAACTCTTTCCTCAAAAGTACCAAGATAGCGTCTTTGCTCATCCGGATTTAATTTTGCTCCACCATGAGCTTTTTCAAGTAATTGTTTTGATAAATCTGTCATGAAAACAGTATATCATAAAAGTTAGAATAAAACAGATAAAAGAAAGCGATTACTTTATAAAGTTAAGGAAAATTTGCACAAAGATAACGTTTTTTCTTGAAAAAGGAGGTGTTTTAAGGTATTATAGAGGTGTAAAAAATTTAACTCATAAGGAGAGTAAAAAATGTCAATTATTACTGATGTTTACGCTCGCGAAGTCCTAGACTCACGCGGTAACCCAACACTTGAAGTAGAAGTTTACACTGAATCAGGTGCTTTCGGACGTGGTATGGTTCCATCAGGAGCTTCTACTGGTGAACACGAAGCAGTTGAACTTCGCGACGGTGACAAATCTCGTTACGGTGGTCTTGGTACACAAAAAGCTGTTGACAACGTAAACAACATCATTGCTGAAGCTATCATCGGCTACGATGTACGTGATCAACAAGCTATCGACCGTGCTATGATCGCACTTGACGGTACTCCTAACAAAGGTAAATTGGGTGCAAACGCAATCCTTGGTGTGTCTATCGCTGTAGCTCGTGCTGCTGCTGACTACCTTGAAATCCCACTTTACAGCTACCTTGGTGGATTCAACACTAAAGTTCTTCCAACTCCAATGATGAATATCATCAACGGTGGTTCTCACTCTGACGCTCCAATCGCTTTCCAAGAATTCATGATCGTACCTGCTGGTGCGCCATCATTCAAAGAAGCTCTTCGTTGGGGTGCTGAAATCTTCCATGCTCTTAAGAAAATCCTTAAATCTCGTGGTTTGGAAACAGCCGTAGGTGACGAAGGTGGATTTGCTCCTCGTTTTGAAGGAACTGAAGACGGAGTTGAAACTATCCTTGCTGCTATCGAAGCTGCTGGATATGTTCCTGGTAAAGACGTATTTATCGGATTTGACTGTGCTTCATCAGAATTCTACGATAAAGAACGTAAAGTTTACGACTACACTAAATTCGAAGGTGAAGGAGCAGCTGTACGTACTGCTGCAGAACAAATCGACTACCTTGAAGAATTGGTAAACAAATACCCAATCATCACTATCGAAGATGGTATGGATGAAAATGACTGGGACGGTTGGAAAGCTCTTACTGAACGTCTTGGTGGTAAAGTTCAATTGGTTGGTGACGACTTCTTCGTAACAAACACTTCTTACCTTGAAAAAGGTATTGCAGAAGGTGCTGCTAACTCAATCCTTATCAAAGTTAACCAAATCGGTACTCTTACTGAAACATTCGACGCTATCGAAATGGCGAAAGAAGCTGGTTACACTGCCGTTGTATCACACCGTTCAGGTGAAACTGAAGATTCAACAATCGCTGACATCGCAGTTGCAACTAACGCAGGACAAATCAAGACTGGTTCACTTTCACGTACAGACCGTATCGCTAAATACAACCAATTGCTTCGCATCGAAGACCAACTTGGTGAAGTAGCTGAATACCGTGGATTGAAATCATTCTACAACTTGAAAAAATAAAATAGTTCAGTGAACTATTTTATCCCGAACCTTGAAATTCAAAAGTTCGGCCGTTGATTTAACAACGTTTTAAGCCCCTCGGATTTTTTCCGAAGGGCTATTTTTGTGTTCAGGGGGCAAAAAAGGGGTAAAACTTTTTAAAAAATCTTTTTCATCACTTTGTCCAGTGCATTGATTGCTTCATCTTTCATGTTCTTTGTGACGTGGGTATAGATGGAAGTAGTGACTTCAGAGTCGGAATGATCAAACCCTGTCCGTGATTGTTTTTAGCGGAATTTTATTTTCAGCTAAAATGCTAATAGTGGTATGTCTGAAGATGTGAGGGGACAGATGTTTGGGAATTGGTTTTTTAAGGCGTTCGTTTGCTCGCTGGAGAGACTTGCTTAGAATTGAACTATGGATTGGCTTACCAGTGTTTGTGACGAATATACGAGTGCTTTTGTACCAATTTGGGTCAGTATTTTCACTGAGCTGGTTCAGTTCAATCATTTTGTCTAGTATCTCAATTTCTCTTTTAGTTAAGTGGGTAGTTCGAAAGCTTGCAAAAGTCTTAGTACCGTCATCATCTGGAATGTATCGGTTGAATGTTGTGTGGATGTCTAATGTCTTGCTATCTTTGTGATATTTGTCTGGCGTAAGAGCAGCCAACAACTGATTACCATAGAATTTTAATTAGTAACTGACTAGTCCTTGTGTTATCTTGCTATATCGTGCAGAAATATTTCTATGTACAGGGTTCTAATACCTATATTTTTGACAATAATATAAGAAAATAGTATACTAAATAGACAGTCATTTATTGTAGTGATAACGGTTAGGAGAAAATAGTGTTAAAACGTATTTTAAATATAGCATTAGCTTATGTCGGTGTTGTTATTGGTGCTGGACTATCTTCAGGCCAAGATTTAATGCAATACTTTGTTAGTTTTGGTAAATGGGGTATCATTGGAACGATTGTTCTCGGAATCATAAGTATTATTTTTGGTAAAATTATCATTACCTTAGGAAGCTATTTCCGTTCAAATGATCATTTTGAAGTTCTTTCCCAAATTGCCGGGCCTATTACTAATAAGATTCTTGATTTTGCTTTAATTGTTTCCTGCTTTGTAATTGGTTTTGTTATGATTGCTGGGGCTGGTTCAAACCTTAACCAACAATTTGGTTTGCCATTTTGGTTGGGAGGATTGATTTGTGCTATCTTGGTCATTATTGTCAGTTTTCTTAATTTTGAAAAGATTACCAGCGTTCTTGGGATATTTACTCCTTTGGTCTTTGTCATGATTATCATTATGGCAGTCCATACTTTCGTAGGGAAAAGTTTTGATTTTGAAGAATTGGAAGCAATCACAGCTACACTTTCTTCTCCGATGCCCAATGTATGGGTTTCTTTACTAAATTATTTCGCACTAACTGTTATGACTGGTGTATCCATGGCATTTGTCTTAGGAGGTTCTGTCATGAGAATTGGTGTTGCGGAAAAAAGTGGTCTCTTAGGTGGACTTGTAGTTAGTTTGATTATTACCGTAGCAACTGGTATTTTATACGCCAATATAAAACTTGTTTCAACTGTTGATATTCCTATGTTAACAATTGCGGAGCAAATCCACCCTCTATTTTCTTTACTGTATGCTCTAATTATTTTTGGACTCATTTTTAATACAGCTTTCAGTTTATTTTATGCCTTGGCAAAACGTTTCTCTTCAAACAAACCTAAGCGATTTTACCCTATTCTAATTGCTACGGTCGCTATAGGATATGGTTTATCTTTTATGGGATTTAAAGAATTAGTCTCCATTATGTATCCTCTTTTAGGTTATGTCGGTTGTCTAATGCTGGTCATTTTAGCGGTGGCATGGATAAAAGAAAGAGGAAACATCAAAGGGGAAAAATCTTTAAGACGAAAGATGATTCGATTGATAACTAAAAAATATGACGATGAACAAGAATATACTATTAGAGATAAGGCGACATTTCACCAACTTGGTGAAGATTCTATTATAGATACTAAAAGTATCAAAAGTGATATCAAGGATTTAGTAAAAGAACAGTTTGTTGATGATGATGCCAAACATGATGGAAGCGTCTTATCTTAAATGATAATAAAACTGGCAAAATCTTTAAAATCAGAAAAGTGCATGTTATCAGGTATCAAAAACACTTGATAATATGCCTTTTATTATAGAGATATTCATCCTCTTTAAAAATTTCTTCAAAGCATGTCAGTCTAATCTACAAATTCAAAACAGTGTCTTGAGCTGACCGCGTTAGGTTGATCTGTAACCTCAAAGTCCTGCTTTAAGCAAGCTGTGGCTAGCTTTTTAGTTTGCTATTTGATTTTGATTGAGTATTATTTCATATTCTCTTAAAAATTGAGTTTTTTCCATCCTTAGCTGTGCCTGCCTCTGAAGTATTTTCATTTTCAGATTAGTAGACAATGAACATTAACTCATCTATTTGCTAGTAGCTAGTCAGACAAAGACTGACTTATAGACTTATATATGAGGAAAATCCTCTTTCAAGTGAGTTTTATCTTTATCCGGAACTAGAAAATAGCAATTATATCTACGAACTATATTCCATCGTGTGGAGGAGAGAGACTAGTTTGGATGATTAAGAACAACCTACTAGTAAAAAATAGATCATTTTTTAATATGAGATAAAAACCGATATTAAAAGCAATTTATTTCTATTTTTTAACATTTCATTGTATAATAGCAATATACGCAAATATCATGTGTCATTAGGTTAATACTCTTAGAAAATCTTTTTAAACCACGTCAGGCTAATATACAGACTCAAAACAGTGTCGTGAGTAGCCTGCGTCTAGTTTCCTAGTTTACGCCTTGATTTTCATCGAGAATAACTTTTCTATTTCAATTTTAAGGAGAAAATACAGAGTGAAAAAAATAATGCTAATTATCAATCCAACTTCTGGAGGAGAAAAAGCTTTAGATTACAAAGAGAAGCTGGAGAATAAAGCAAGAGAGTATTTTGATGATGTGGAAACTAAAATTACTCAAAAAGCCAAAGATGCTACAAATTTCGCAGAAGAAGCTGCTAGAGAAAGATATGAATCAATTCTAGTTTTTGGTGGAGATGGTACAGTCAATGAAGTTATTTCAGGGATTGCTGAAAGGGACTATATTCCTAAACTGGGAATTATACCAGGTGGTACTGGTAACCTTATTACAAAACTTTTAGAAATCAATCAAGATATTGACGGAGCTATTGAAGAGCTGGATTTCAATTTAACTGATAAGATTGATATCGGAAAAGCAAATGGTCACTATTTTGGATATATCTTTAGTATCGGGTCTCTCCCTGAAGCCATTCATAATGTTGAAATTGAAGATAAAACGAAATTTGGTATCTTGGCTTATGCAGTTAATACCATGAAGTCTGTCATGACAGATCAAGTCTTTGACATTAAAGTCGAAACCGAAAATGGAAATTACCTTGGGGAAGCAAGTCATGTTTTAGTACTTCTAACAAATTATTTTGCCGATAAAAAAATCTTTGAAGAAAACAAGGATGGATATGCAAATATTCTAATTTTGAAAGATGCTTCTATATTCTCTAAATTATCTCTGATTCCGGATTTGTTAAAAGGAGATCTTGTAGAGAATGAAAATATTGAATATATAAAGGCACGTACTATTAAAATTTCTTCTGATATCGAATTAGAGTCCGATGTCGATGGTGATAAATCAGATAATCTACCAGTCGACATCAAGGTACTAGGACAACACATTGAAGTGTATTCCGTACCTAAGAAACAATCATAAAACTCAAAGCCTTATCACCGAGGCTTTTTTCATTATGTGATTTTCAGTAGGCAGATTTATTCTATCTATAATACAAGTAAAATTAAGTATTTAAGATCTAGCAGATTTAGCAGATGATGAATAAAAGAAAGGATGGCCTAAATATTTTAACAGATTTACGAGGCTAATCATGGTATAATAAAAGGTAATGAAAAATTCCAACGAGGCTGAGATGAAATTACTTTATACTGATATTCGGACTTCTTTGACAGAAATTCTAACCAGAGAGGCGGAGGAGTTAGTTTCTGTGGGCAAGCGGGTCTTCTACATTGCCCCCAACTCTCTTTCTTTTGAAAAGGAGCGTGCCGTGCTGGAATGCTTGTCCCAGCAGGCTTCTTTTGCAATTACCGTCACGCGCTTTGCGCAAATGGCTCGCTACCTGATCTTGAATGACTTGCCTGTCAAGACAAGTCTTGATGACATCGGTCTTGGTATGGCCTTTTATAAATGCCTTGCGGAACTCGATCCCAAAGAATTACGTGTTTATGGCGCTATTAAGCAGGATCCTCAATTTATCCAGCAGTTGATTGAACTTTATCATGAAATGTCAAAAGCTCAGATGAGTTTTTTGGACTTGGAAAGTTTGACGGACAAGGACAAGCGAGCAGACTTACTCTTGATTTTTGAGAAAGTAACGGCCTATCTCAATCAAGGCCAGTTGGCTCAGGGAAGTCAGGTGTCCCATTTGATTGAGGCTATTGAGAATGACAAAGTTAGTAGTGATTTCACTCAAATTGCCTTGGTCATTGATGGATTTACCCGTTTTTCTGCTGAGGAAGAGCGGATTGTGGACTTACTTCATGGCAAGAGTGCTGAGATTGTTATTGGGGCTTATGCTAGTAAGAAAGCTTACACTAGTCCTTTTAGCGAGGGCAATCTCTACCAAGCCAGTGTGGAGTTTCTCCATCATCTAGCCTCTAAATACCAAACACCTGCTCTGGACTGTTCTCAAACTCATGAGAAGATGGATAGTTTTGACAAGGCCTCTCGTTTGCTAGAAGCGTCTTATGACTTTTCAGAACTCACATTGGATGTAGATGATAAGGACCGTGAAAACTTACAAATCTGCTCTTGCTTGACGCAAAAGGAGGAGTTGGAGTTAGTAGCCCGCAACATTCGTCAGAAATTGCACGAAAACTCAAATCTGAGTTACAAGCATTTTCGTATTCTCTTGGGCGATGTAGCTTCTTATCAGTTATCGCTGAAAACCATTTTTGACCAGTATCAGATTCCTTTCTATCTTGGTAGAAGCGAGTCCATGGCGCACCACCCTTTAACTCAGTTTGTCGAGTCTATTTTGGCTTTGAAACGCTATCGTTTCCGGCAGGAGGATTTGATTAACCTTCTCAGAACAGGTTTGTATACCAACCTTAGACAAGCTGATATTGATGCTTTTGAGCAATATCTTCGCTATCTTGGTATCAATAGCTTGCCAGCCTTTCAGCAAACCTTCACCAAATCCCACCATGGAAAATTTAATCTGGAACGTTTGAATGCTCTTCGTCTACGTATTTTAACACCTCTTGAAACCCTCTTTGCCAGCCGAAAACAAAAGGCTGAAAATCTCTTGCAAAAGTGGAATGTCTTTCTAAAAGAAGGAGTTGTTACCAAGCAACTGCAAGATTTGATAGCTACTATGGAAACTCTTGAACAGGAAAGACAGGCCGAAGTTTGGAAGGCATTCTGTCATGTTTTAGAACAATTTGCGACTGTTTTTGCTGGTTCACAGATTAGTCTAGAGGACTTTCTAGCCTTGCTCTATTCTGGAATGAGTTTGTCCCAATACCGTACCATTCCAGCGACAGTGGACACTGTCCTGGTGCAGAGTTACGATTTGATTGCGCCCTTAACGGCTGACTTTGTCTACGCCATAGGGCTGACTCAGGACAATTTACCAAAAATTGCGCAAAATACTAGCCTTTTGACAGATGAAGAAAGGCAAAACCTAAATCAAGCGACCGAAGAAGGCGTTCAATTGCTGATTGCTAGTAGTGAAAATCTCAAGAAAAATCGCTATACTATGCTTTCCTTGGTCAATTCTGCTCGTAAGCAGTTGGTCTTGTCGGCTCCAAGCCTTTTTAACGAAAGTGAAAGTAAGGAATCTGCCTATCTTCAAGAGTTGGTCCATTTTGGATTTAGTCGGAAAGAGAAGAGGATGAATCACAAAGGGCTGTCTAAGGAAGATATTGGGTCCTATCATAGTCTTTTGTCTAGTCTAGTTGCCTATCACCAGCAGGGAGATGCGAGCGATACTGAGCAAGATTTGACATTTATTAAAGTTCTGGCGCGTGTCATGGGTAAAAAGTTAGACCAGCAAGGTCTAGAAAATCCTGCCCTTCCAAGCAGTAAGCAGTTGACTAAGGATACCTTACAAGCTCTCTATCCTACTAATCAGGAGTTTTACCTGTCTACCTCTGGTTTGACGGAGTTTTACCGGAACCAATACAGTTATTTCCTCCGTTATGTTTTAGGCTTGCAGGAAGAATTGCGCCTGCGTCCAGATGCCCGTAGTCACGGGAATTTTTTGCACCGCATTTTTGAACGTGCCTTGCAGTTGCCTGACGAAGATTCTTTTGACCAACGTTTAGAACAAGCTATTCAAGAAACCAGTCAAGAACGCGAATTTGAAGCTATTTATCAAGAAAGTTTGGAAGCCCAGTTTACCAAGGAAATTCTGCTTGATGTTGCACGGACAACTGGACATATTCTCCGACACAATCCAGCCATCGAAACCATCAAAGAGGAAGCAAATTTCGGTGGGAAAGAGCAATCCTTTATTCAATTGGACAATGGTCGCAGTGTCTTTGTACGAGGTAAGGTGGACCGGATTGATCGTTTGAAAGCTGATGGGGCGATAGGAGTGGTAGACTACAAATCCAGTATGACTCAGTTCCAGTTTCCTCATTTCTTTAATGGGCTTAATTCCCAACTGCCAACCTATTTAGCTGCCCTTAAAAAGGAAGGGGAGCAGAACTTTTTTGGTGCCATGTACTTGGAAATGGCTGAGCCTGTCCAATCTCTGATGGTCGTTAAAAGTCTGGCAGGTGCAATAGTAGAAGCTAGCAAGTCAATGAAATACCAAGGCCTCTTTTTAGAAAAAGAAAGCAGTCATTTGGGCGAATTTTACAATAAAAACAAGGCCAATCAGCTGACGGATGAGGAATTCCAGCTCCTACTGGACTACAATGCCCATCTTTACAAGAAAGCGGCTGAGAAGATTTTAGAAGGCCAGTTCGCCATTAACCCTTATACTGAAAATCGCAGAAGTATTGCCCCATACGTCCAGCAACATCAAGCCATCACAGGATTTGAAGCCAATTACCACTTGGGCCAAGCCCGTTTTCTAGAAAAGTTGGACTTAACTGATGGCAAGCGTCTGGTCGGAGAAAAACTCAAGCAAGCTTGGTTTGAAAAAATAAGAGAGGAGTTGAATCGATGAAGCCCATTCCCTTTTTAACTGAGGAGGAAATTCAAAAACTGCAAGAAGCAGAAGCGCATTCGAGCAAGGAACAAAAGAAAACTGCCGAGCAAATCGAAGCCATCTACACTTCTGGTCAAAATATTCTGGTTTCAGCGTCGGCTGGTTCTGGGAAGACCTTTGTCATGGCCGAGCGTATTCTAGACCAATTGGCGCGTGGTGTGGAAATCAGTCAACTCTTTATCTCCACCTTTACCGTTAAGGCTGCGACTGAACTCAAAGAACGCTTGGAGAAAAAAATCAGCCAGCAAATCCAAGAAAACAGCGATGTCGACCTCAAACAACACTTGGGTCAACAGTTGGCAGACCTACCCAACGCTGCCATCGGAACCATGGACTCTTTCACACAAAAATTCCTTGGCAAACATGGCTATCTGATTGATATTGCGCCTAATTTCAGGATTTTACAAAACCAGAGCGAGCAACTTCTTCTAAAAAATGAAGTCTTTCATGAGGTCTTTGAAGCCCATTACCAAGGTAAACAGAAAGAGACCTTTAGTCATTTGCTGAAAAACTTTGCAGGGCGTAGCAAGGACGAACGTGGTCTGCGCCAGCAAGTCTATAAAATTTATGACTTCCTCCAATCCACCAGTAATCCGCAAAAGTGGCTGAGTGAATCTTTCCTCGAAGGCTTTGAAAAAGCTGATTTTACCAGTGAAAAAGAAAAACTGACTGAGCAAATCCAGCAAGCCCTTTGGGATTTGGAAAGCTTTTTCCGTTACCATCTGGATAACGATGCCAAGGAGTTTCCAAAGGCTGCTTATTTAGAAAATGTTCAGTTGATTCTGGATGAAATTGGCTCCTTAAATCAAGAGTCCGATAGTCAGATTTATCAGGCAGTGCTTGCGCGTGTTGTCTCCATCTCTAAGGAGAAAAACGGTCGTGCTCTGACGAATGCAAGTCGTAAGGCTGATTTGAAGCCACTGGCGGATGCCTACAACGAAGAGAGAAAGACTCAGTTTGCTAAACTAGGACAACTGTCAGACCAGATAACCATTCTCGACTATCAAGAACGTTATCATCAAGACACATGGGGATTAGCTAAAACCTTCCAAGCCTTTATGAGTGATTTTGTGAAAGCTTATCGTCAGCGCAAACGTCAGGAAAATGCCTTTGAATTTGCTGATATCAGCCATTACACCATTGAGATTTTAGAGAATTTCCCGCAAGTCCGTGAGGCTTATCAGGAGCGCTTCCATGAAGTCATGGTCGATGAGTATCAGGATACCAACCATATTCAAGAACGGATGTTGGAATTGCTATCTAATGGTCACAATCGCTTTATGGTGGGAGATATCAAGCAGTCTATCTACCGTTTCCGTCAGGCAGACCCGCAGATTTTCAATGAAAAGTTCCAACGCTATGCGCAAAATCCAAAAGAGGGTAAGCTTATTCTCCTTAAAGAAAATTTCCGTAGTAGTTCAGAAGTGCTGTCAGCAACCAATGATGTCTTTGAACGTCTCATGGACCAAGAGGTCGGCGAAATCAACTATAATAACATGCACCAGCTTGTTTTTGCCAATACCAAACTGACTCCCAATCCAGACAACAAGGCAGAATTTCTCCTCTATGATAAGGACGACACAAGTGAGGAAGAAGAGGGGCAGGCAGAAACGAAACTAACAGGTGAAATGCGCTTAGTTATCAAGGAGATTCTTAAACTCCATCAGGAACAAGGTGTTGCCTTTAAAGAAATTGCCCTTCTGACCTCCAGCCGCAGTCGTAATGACCAGATTCTCCTCGCCCTGTCTGAGTACGGAATTCCTGTCAAAACTGACGGAGAGCAAAACAATTATCTCCAATCCCTAGAAGTGCAAGTCATGCTAGACACCCTTCGTGTCATTCACAATCCCCTGCAAGATTACGCCTTGGTTGCCCTTATGAAGTCTCCAATGTTTGGCTTTGACGAGGACGAGTTAGCACGTTTGTCCCTTCAGAAAGCAGAGGATAAAGTCCAAGAAAATCTCTATGAGAAACTGGTCAATACACAAAAACTGGCAAGTAGTCAAAAAGGCTTGATTCACACAGCTCTAGCTGAGAAACTAAAGCAATTCATGGATATCTTGGCTTCTTGGCGCTTGTATGCCAAAACCCACTCCCTCTATGACTTGATTTGGAAGATTTATAACGACCGTTTTTATTATGACTATGTTGGAGCCTTGCCAAATGGTCCTGCTAGACAGGCCAATCTCTATGCCCTAGCACTGCGAGCTGATCAGTTTGAAAAGAGTAATTTCAAAGGCTTGTCACGTTTTATTGGTATGATTAACCAAGTTTTAGAATCCCAGCACGATCTTGCAAGCGTGGCAGTCGCACCGCCTAAGGATGCAGTAGAGCTCATGACCATCCACAAGAGTAAAGGGCTGGAGTTTCCTTACGTCTTCATCCTCAATATGGATCAAGATTTCAACAAGCAAGACTCTATGTCAGAGGTCATTCTCAGCCGTAAAAATGGGCTTGGTGTCAAATATATTGCCAAAATGGAGACTGGAGCAGTGGAAGCTCATTATCCTAAAACCATCAAACTCTCTATTCCTAGCCTAACTTATATACAGAATGAAGAAGAATTACAGCTAGCTAGCTATTCAGAACAAATGCGTCTGCTGTATGTTGCTATGACGAGAGCTGAGAAAAAGCTCTATCTTGTCGGCAAGGGATCTCGTGAAAAGCTGGAAGCCAAGGAATACCCAGCAGCTAAAAATGGAAAACTAAATAGCAACACTAGACTTCAAGCCAAGAATTTTCAAGATTGGATCTGGGCTATCAGCAAAGTATTTGCCAAGGATCATCTCAACTTTAGCTATCGTTTTGTTGGTGAAGATCAGCTGACTAGAGAATCTATCGGTCAGTTGGAAAACAAAAGTCCTCTCCAAGATAGCTCCCAAGCGGACAATCGTCAGTCTGAAGGCATTAAAGAAGCTCTTGAAATGCTGAAAGAGGTGGAAGTTTATAATACTCTTCACCGGGCAGCCATTGAACTGCCTAGTGTTCAAACACCAAGTCAAATCAAGAAATTCTACGAACCAGTTATGGATATGGAAGGTGTCGAGATTGCAGGTCAAAGCCAGTCAGTAGACAAGAAAATCAACTTTGATTTACCAGATTTTTCAAGCAAAGAAAAGGTAACTGGAGCCGAGATTGGTAGTGCTACCCACGAACTGATGCAGAGAATTGACCTCAGCCAGCGACCAACGCTTGCTAGTCTGACAGAAACTCTCAGACAAGTTCAAACCAGCCCAGCTGTTAGAGACAAGATCAATCTTGCGAAAATCCTTGCATTCTTTGACACAGCACTCGGTCAGGAAATTCTCGCTAATACCAACCATCTTTATCGCGAGCAACCTTTCTCCATGCTCAAACGAGACCAAAAGAGTCAGGAAGACTTCGTTGTCCGTGGTATCCTTGATGGCTATCTACTTTACGAAGACAAAATCGTTCTGTTCGACTACAAGACAGATCGCTATGATGAACCGAGTCAACTCATAGACCGCTATCGTGGTCAGTTAGCCCTATACGGAGAGGCTTTATCACGAGCCTATTCGGTTGAAAATATTGAAAAATACTTGATTTTACTCGGTAAAGACGAGGTTCAAGTTGTAAAAGTATAATTTATACTCTTCGAAAATCTCTTCAAACCACGTCAGCTTCATCTGCAACCTCAAAGCTGTGTTTTGAGCTGACTGCGGCTAGCTTCCTAGTTTGCTCTTTGATTTTCATTGAATATTAGAAAGGAGACCTCATGACACTTCCAGTTAGAAAATCCCTGCATGATGCGGTTTTACAGGCTTCAAAAGCTGATACTTGGGAACAAGCTACCAAGGAATGGAATGAAGTTTCCTTGATTTTTAATGGCATCGGCCGTAGCAATTGTGTCTGTGGAAATGCCATCAAATACGCTTATGAACTCTTTAACGGTGTCACAGGCCAACGCCTCTTTCCGATAGGTAGCGACTGTGTTCGTCATTTTCATCGATTGACCCTTGACCAGCAACTAGAAGAGGAAGAAAAACTGCTCAGAAAGGTTGAAAATCTAACCAGAAAAGCTCAGAAAAAGGAGAAAATCAAGATCAATAAAAGTGACTTTGACGAGCGTCTTTTAAAGTGGCTCTGGGAAAAAGGTGTTTTCAAGCCTAATCGCGGCAATCAATTTACACCTGAGAGAGACTACCAGATCTTCCTAGAAGTCTTTCAAGGAGGAAGTTGGACCAAGGCAGAGCCCAAGAAAAAGGCTCGTATGGAAGAAGTCCTTGAAAAGTGTATCAAACCCTTTTTACTTGGCAAACCAGATGACCAACTCTACCTTGTCAAGCTAGGTAAGGAGAAAATTGACTACGAACAAGAACTCCGTGTCCAGGCAGAGAAAGAGCGCAGGAAGAGGGATAAAATCGCCAAGCAATATGCAGACAATCTGGTCCTAGCCATGGGACCCGCAGAGCGTGCCTACCAAGATTACTTTGGCTTTACAGAGACCCTGACTCAAGAAGAACGCAAGTGGGAGAAAATTCTTTTTGGTAAAAATCGGACAGAACGGGCTATCAAGGCCAAACAATACCAAAAAGAGTTGGAAAAAGATCAACGAATTGCCGGTCAGGATCCAATTGAAAGAAAGCAGAAGCAGACCTGGCTCCTCAATTCCTATTTCCGTGAGCTTCCTGACGAAAAATCCCGCTTTGCTCGACTCTTATTAGAATATCGAAAAAGTGGAGAAGTGCCTTTTTCAACTGAATACTTATCAGACCATCTGCTAGACTTTTTCTATAAAATGAAAGCCTTTGAGTTTGAAATCGCACCAGAACAAGTCAGAGACTTTTTAAAAGAAAGCCTTCAGACAGAACATCTATCCTCAGCACAAGAAAGCTGGATAGAAGGAATTCTCCTCAACTGCCTCAAACCATTTTTAGAACGATTAGTGATATAAGTAACACCTACCGTGGAAATTCCATGGTAGGTTACATTTTATCCAAAAAGAGAAAATAGGAAATAGCAAACCCTGCTCCTTCGTATTTTATATATAAAACAAAGTATGAAAACGTAACGCAATTTTAAGACTTTTTGGTAAATTAAGAGTATAATTAAAGTATGTTACCTTTTTATAAGATAACAAGCTAATATAATAAAGTTTGCCTTACATATTTTTAAATTTTATTTCAAGGAGGAATAATGGAAAAGTATTTTGGTGAAAAACAGCAGCGTTTTTCATTTAGAAAATTATCAGTAGGACTTGTCTCTGCAACGATTTCAAGTTTATTTTTTATGTCTGTCTTAGGTAGTTCATCTATAGAAGCTCAAGAGACTAAAGGTGTTCACTATAAATATGTGACAGATTCAGAGCTATCATCAGATGAAAAGAATCAGCTTGTCTATGATATTCCGACATACGTGGAGAATGATGATGAGACTTATTATCTTGTTTATAAGTTAAATTCCCAAAATCAACTGGGAGACTTGCCAAATACTGGAAGTAAGAATGAGATGCAAGCCCTAGTTGCTGGTGCTAGCTTAGCTGCTCTGGGAATTTTAATTTTTGCCGTTTCTAAGAAAAAAATTAAGAATAAAACGGTACTACATTTAGTATTGGTTGCAGGGATAGGAAATGGCGCTCTTGTATCCGCTCATGCTTTAGAAAATAATCTTTTGCTAAATTACAATACGGACTATGAATTGACCTCTGGAGAAAAATTACCTCTTCCTAAAGCCATTTCAGGTTACACATATATTGGATATATCAAAGAGGGGAAAACGACTTCTGATTCTAAAGTAAACAATCAAGAAAAATCAGCAGCCACTCCTACAAAACAACAAAAAGTTGATTATAGTGTTACACCAACTTTTGTAGAGAATCCATCAACAGTACAAGCTATTCAGGAACAAACACCTGTTTCTTCAACTAAGTCCACAGAAGTCCAAGTAGTTGAAAAACCTCTCTCTACAGAATTAACCAATCCAAGAAAAGAAGAGAAACAATCTTCAAATTCTCAAGAACAATTAGCCGAACATAAGAATCTAGAGACGAAGAAAGAGGAGAAGAACTCTCCAAAGGAAAAGACTGGGGTAAATACATTAAATCCACAGGATGAAGTGCTATCAGGTCAGTTGAACAAACCGGAACTCTTATATCGTGACAAAACTATAGAAACAAAAATAGATTTTCAAGAAGAAGTTCAAGAAAATCCTGATTTAGCTGAAGGAACTGTAAGAGTCAAACAAGAAGGTAAATTAGGTAAGAAAGTTGAAATCGTCAGAATATTTTCTGTAAATAAGGAAGAAGTTTCGCGAGAAATTGTTTCAACTTCAACGACTGCGCCTGTTCCAAGAGTAGTCGAAAAAGGTACTAAAAAAACTCAAGTTATAAAGGAACAACCTGAGACTGGTGTAGAGCATAAGGACGTACAGTCTGGAGCTATTGTTGAACCCGCAATTCAGCCTGAACTACCAGCAGCTGTAGTAACCGACAAAGGTGAGCCAGCAGTCCAACCAGAGTTGCCAGAAGCTGTAGTAAGTGATAAAGGTATACCAGAAGTCCAACCAGCGTTACCCGAAGCAGTTGTAAGTGACAACGGTGAGACTGAGGTTCAACCAGAGTCGCCAGATACTGTGGTAAGTGATAAAGGAGAACCAGAGCAGGTAGCCCCACTGCCAGAATATACAGGTCCACAGGCAGGGGCAGTAGTTGAACCAGAACAGGTAGCACCACTACCAGAATACACAGGAGTCCAGTCTGGAGCGATAGTCGAGCCAGAAAAAGTAGAACCCCCGAAAGAATATACGGGAGTACAAGCTGGGGCAATAGTCGAACCAGAAAAAGTGGAACCGCCTAAGGAATACACAGGAGTACAAGCTGGAGCAATAGTTGAACCAGAAAAAGTAGAGCCACCCAAAGAGTACACAGGAGTGCAAGCCGGAGCGATAGTAGAACCAGAAAAAGCGGAAGCTCCGAGAGAATATACGGGTATACAAGCTGGAGCAATAGTAGAACCAGAAAAAGTCGAAGCACCAAGAGAGTACACAGGAGTACAAGCCGGAGCGATAGTCGAGCCAGAGAAAGTAGAAGCACCGAAAGAATATACTGGTAAAATCGAACAACCTAGTGCAGAAGATACTAAACCAAATAATGAAAATACTAATACACCAGAAGAAATGAGTATTCAGAAAAAATCTAGTGCATTAATTAATATGAACTTTATTACAGATTCGTCGAAGGTTACTGGAGTAGGATCAGCTACTTTTATTGCACCAAATGTACTTTTAACAGTAGCACATAATTTCATTAATAATTCTACTGATAATACTACGGGCGAATTTAGAGGTGATAAATCTAAAAACGTATATGAGTGGGTGACTCCTGATGGACAAAAAGGAACATTTACTGCTAACAATATTCATTTTTATAATAAAAAAGATTATCCAAAAGGATTTATCTATGATTTAGCAGTGATTAAGCTACCTGAAACAACTGGCAGAGAACATGTAGAATTAGTTAAAAATTATACTAAAGTAAATCTTAATGACAAACTAAATGTTCATGGATATCCAGCTGGGAAATATACGCACTTAAAAGATGCTACGGTAGAAATGGAACAAGAATATGCGAATAACACCTACGGTGTTCAATATCAAGGTGGAAATCCTGGTATGAGTGGTGGAGGAATATTTAATGCTAATGGTGAAGTCATTGGTGTCCACCAAAATGGAGCACAAAATCGCTCAGGCGGATTGATTTTATCTCCTACACAATTAGCTTGGATTAAGAGTATTATAGCAGGTAATGAAATTCCACCAGTATACGATAAACTTTATCGTCATAAAGATGAGAAAAAAGACGATATTAAAGAAGAAGTTATTAAGAAATTGGAACTTAGAAATATAACTTCTGTTGAACTATATTCTAAAGAAGGTGATAAGTATCGTCATGTTACTTCATTAGATTCTGTGCCAAATGCTCCACAAAATTACTTCATGAAAGTTAAATCAGAGAATTTTAAAGATGTGATGCTACCAGTTACAAGCATTACTAATGCTAATAAAGATAATAGAGATGTTTATAAAATAGTAGCAAGTGTAAATAATCTGATACAACATGAAAATAATAATGTACTAGAAAATTATACATACTATTTACCAAAAACTCAGCAAAGTGAAACTGGTGTCTATACATCATTTAAAAATTTAGTAGATGCAATGAATAACACTCCTAATGGCACATTCCGTTTAGGTGCAACTATGGATGCTCGTGAACTTGAACTTCCAGATGGTCAAGAAAGTTATGTGAAAAATGAATTCCATGGAACATTAGTAGGTACAAATAATGAGAAATATTATGCTATTTATAATTTGAAAAAACCATTATTTGGAGGATTAAATGGTGCTACAGTAGAAAATCTTTCACTAAAAGATGCCAATATTTCAGCAAAAGAAGATGCTGCAACACTTGCAAAAGAAGCGAGAAATGGAACTGTAATTAGTAATGTTCATGCTGATGGAGCGATAGCTGGTGAACATGGAATTGGAGGATTAGTATCACAAGTTAATAATTCTATTATTTCTAACAGTAGCTATACAGGTAGAATAACTAATACATATAAAACAGTTGCTAGTTATCAAATCGGAGGTTTAGTAGGTAAACTTTCTGGTTCAAGGGGATTAATAGATAAGTCGTTCGCATCAATTGATTTAGCATCAAACGCAACTAAAGGTGATCAGTCTATTGGTGGAATAGTTGGTGCAGTAGAAGATAGTGCGCTAATTAGTAATAGTTATGCTGAAGGAAATCTTAATAATGTGCAACGTTTTGCAAACGTTGGTGGAGTAGTTGGTAATCTTTGGGATCCAGCTGGGGAATTAGAAAAATCTGGTCGACTTTCTAATGTGCTAAGCGATGTTAATGTTACAAACGGTAACGCTATCGCGGGTAAACATTTTGATCACATGAAAGCAACTAATGTTTATAGTAATAAAAATAATAAGGTTGTGAACGTAGTACAAGAAGATGATGAAATCTTAACTAAGGATTCTGATGTTCAAAGAGGAGAAGTATTAGAAGACGCACAAATTAGAGAGAAAAAAGCTGCTTTGGTATCTAAAAATACTATTAAAACAGAAGACTTTAATTTCACTTCTAGATATGTAACTGACTATAAAAATCTTGAGAATGCCGTTTCATCTAAAGAAAAAGTATATAAAAATATAGAAAAACTATTACCGTTCTATAATAGAGAAACAATAGTTAAGTACGGAAATTTAGTAGAGTCAAGTAGTAATCTTTACAATAAAGAATTATTATCGGTTGTTCCAATGAAAGATAATGAAGTAATTAGTGATATTAACAAATACAAATCAAGTATAAATAAACTATTACTATATTACGCGGATAATACAGCAGAGAAACTTAATGTAAATTATCAAAGTGATTTTTCAAATGTAGCAGAGTATAGAATAGGCGATACAAATTTAATTTATACACCGAATACATTACTTCGCAATTATAATAATATTTTAGATGAAGTATTACCAGCATTAAATAGTGTAGAATATAAATCAGACGCAACTAGAAAAGTATTAGATGTTTCTAAGGATGTTAGCTTAACGGAATTATATTTAGAAGATCAATTCAATACTACAAAAACTAATTTGAAAGATAGTTTGACGAAACTTCTTACTGCAGATGCTGCAATAGCTGAAAATAACAATAAGATAATAGATAATTATGTAATCGAAAAAATTAAAAATAATAAGGAAGCTTTACTTCTAGGATTAACATACTTAGAGCGTTGGTACAATTTCAAATATGGTGATACAAAAGCGAAAGATTTAGTTATGTACCACTTGGATTTCTTCGGTAAATCAAATAGTTCAGCGTTAGATAATGTTATCGAACTAGGTAGATCTGGATATAATAATTTACTAGCGAAAAATAATGTTATAACTTATAACGTTTTATTAGCGAAAAATTATAAAACTAATAATTTATTTGATGCTTTGGAAAAATATAGAAAAGCTTTTGTACCAGATAAAACAAATAATGAGTGGTTTAAAGAACAAACTAAAGCTTATATAGTAGAAGAAAAATCTACAATTAAAGAGGTAAGTGATAAGCAAGCAATAGCTGGTAGTCCATATTCAATTGGAGTATATGATAGATTAACTAGCCCATCTTGGAAATACCCAAGTATGGTATTGCCGCTATTAACATTACCTGAAAAATCGGTGTTTATTATAGCCAACATTTCGACTATAGGATTTGGTGCTTACGATAGATATAGAAGTAAAGAACATCCAGCAGGAACTAATTTAAATGACTATGTTGAGACAAAAGCAAAAGAAGCGGCTGTTAGATTTAGAGATCACTATGATTACTGGTATAAAATACTGGATGATAATAATAAAGAAAAATTATATAGAAGTGTTCTAGTCTATGATGCGTTTAGATTTGGTACAGATAAAAGTGAAGATAAAGTTACATATCAAGCAACTTTTGAAACTAATCATCCAGCGATAAAACATTTCTTCGGTCCAGCGGGAAATAATGTTGTTCATAATTCTAATGGAGCATACGCTACAGGGGATGCATTCTACTATATGGCTTATCGTATGCTGGATAAATCTGGTGCGGTAACTTATACACATGAAATGACACATAACTCAGATAGAGAAATTTATCTTGGAGGATACGGAAGACGAAATGGACTTGGACCAGAGTTTTATGCTAAAGGATTGTTACAAGCTCCTGATCATCCTGATGATCCTACTATTACGATTAACTCTATATTGAAGTATGAAGAATCAGAAGATCCAACTAGACTTCAGGTAAAAGATCCTACAAAACGATTTAATAATGCAGAAGACTTGCAAAAATATATGCATAATCTGTTTGATGTAATTTATATGCTAGAATATCTAGAAGGTAATGCAGTTGTTAAATTAGATATTTCTAAGAAAAATGAGTTATTGAGAAAAATAGAAAATAAATTTGAACCGGATCCAGACGGAAGTAAAGTATATGCAACTAATGTTATTCGTTACTTAAATGAAAGTGAACTTAGCAAATTAACTACATTTAATAGTCTAATTGAAAATGATGTTATTACTAGAAGAGGATATGAAAATGACAATGATAATACCTTTAAACGAAATGGCTATTATACAATTAAACTATTTTCACCAATATATTCAGCTTTAAGTAATAATGAAGGAACACCGGGTGATTTAATGGGACGTCGTATGGCGTTTGAATTGTTAGCTGCAAAAGGATTTAAAGATGGAATGGTGCCATATATTTCTAATCAATACGCAGAAGAAGCAAAAGCTAAAGGTAAAGTGATTAAGTCATATGGTAAGGAAGTTGGTAATGTAACTGATGAGTTAGTACTTCAAAAAATATTTAATAATCGTTACTCATCTTGGGTAGACTTTAAAAAAGCAATGTATGAAGAACGAAAAGCTAAATTTAATAAATTAATGAGCATTAGCTTCGATAACCCAAATGGAAATTGGTTCAGAAAAGATAGAGTGACAATAAAAAATATAGAAGATCTTCAAAGTATGATAACTGCTGCTGTCAAAGCTGATGCAGAGGATGAACGTGTAAATATTTATCCTGAATATAGTAGAATTCTTAAACTGAAAAAAGCAATCTTTAAAGCTTATCTTGACCAAACCGATGATTTTAGAAGTTCAATTTTTGAGAATAAAAAATAGTGTTTACTATTAGGAAATAAAATTAAAGAAGGTGATTACGCTTGTCATTATTTAAAAAAGAACGATTTTCGATCCGAAAAATCTGTGGGATTGTTGGTTCGGTATTACTCGGAAGTATCTTGGTTGCACCGTCAATCATTCATGCTTCTACCTATCATTACATTGAAAAAAGCGCTCTTACAAAGGAAGAACAAAGCAAGATTCAGGCAGGAATTCCTACTGATAATGAGAAAACTTATGCTCTTATTTATCAGCAGGAAACTCTTCCTGCAACAGGTTCATCGACTTCTGTGCTTACAGCTTTAGGTCTATTAGCTGTTGGTAGTTTAGTCCTTTTGGTTCATAAAAAGAAAAAAGTTGCTAGTCTGTTCTTAGTTACTACGATTGGACTAATCAGTCTTTCTAGCATGCAAGCACTCGATATAAGCAATCCTTTGAAAGCTTCAAGTAATGAAGGAGTAATTCAAATTGCTGGGTATCGTTATATTGGATACTTACCCCTTAATGATGATGCAATTTCAGAAATTCAACATAAGGATGAGGGGACAAAAAATGTTCCAGTATCTGAAATTCAAAGTGTTCATAATGAAGCGCCTAAAGCAGAAAAACCTAAAAATCCAGAGTCTGTAAGCACCGTTCCAAACGAGACAACTAAATCAGAGAAGCCAGAGTACACTGCACCGGTAGGCACAGTCCCTGACGAGGCGCCTAAAGCTGAGAAGCCAGAACATACAGCACCAGCTAGTGGTAATCTGGTAGAATCTGAAGTTCATGAGCAACCAGAATATACAGCTCCAATTGGCGGTAATTTAGTTGAACCAGAAGTTCATGAAAAACCAGCATACACTAAACCTATAGGTACAGTTCCAGACGAGGCTCCTAAAGTAGAGAAAACTGAGTACACAGCTCCTGTAGGTACAGTTCCAGATGAAGCGCCTAAAACTGAGAAACCAGAATATACTGAACCTGTAGGTGCAACAGGAGTGGATGAAAACGGAAACTTACTTGAGCCACCTGTTAGCGAAAAGCCAGAATACACTGAGCCAGTAGGTACAACAGGAGTGGATGAAAAAGGAAACTTGATTGAACCACCTGTTAGCGAAAAGCCAGAATATACTGAGCCAGTAGGTGCAACAGGAGTAGATGAAAACGGAAACTTGATTGAGCCACCTGTTAACGACATTCCAGAGTATACTGAACCAATATCTACAGTTTCGGAAGTTGCATCAGAAAGAGAAGAGTTGCCTTCTTTACATACCGATATTCGGACAGAGACTATTCCTAAAACCACTATAGAAGAATCTGATCCTACCAAATTTATAGACGATGATTCTATTAAACAAGTTGGTGAGGATGGCGAACGTCAAATTGTTACTAGCTATGAAGAGTTACATGGCAAAAAAATTAGTGAACCAGTTGAAACAGTAACTATTTTGAAAGAAATGAAGCCCGAAATTCTTGTAAAAGGTACAAAAGAAAAGCCAAAAGAAAAAACAGCTCCTGTTTTGACTTTGGAGCGAACAGATACAAATGTATTAAACCGCTCCGCAAATCTTTCTTATCATTTGGTTAATACAGATGGAGTCAAGATCAATAAAATTACTGCTACAATTAAAGATGGAAATGAAATTGTCAAAACAGTAGATTTGACTTCAGAGCAGTTAGATAAACAAGTAGAAGATTTAAAATTCTACAAGGACTATAAGATAGAAACCACTATGACCTATGACCGTGGTAAGGGAGAAGAGACTGCAACATTAGAAGAGAAACCACTTCGCTTGGATTTGAAAAAAGTTGAGTTGAAAGATATTGCAAACACCAGTCTCGTACAAGTAAACGAAAGCGGTGTCGAAAGCGATAGTAATCATTTAACTTCTCTTCCAAGTGATGTTAACAACTATTACTTAAAAGTAACCTCAAGAGAAAACAAAGTGACTCGTTTAGCAATTGATAAGATTGAAGAGGTCATTGAAGAAGGTAAGCAGCTTTACAAGGTAACGGCAAAAGCACCTGACTTAGTTCAACGTGATAAAGACGGTAAGTTAAGAGACATTTACACTTATTATCTTGAAAAACCGAGGGCTACCGAGGATAAGGTTTATTACAATTTCCATGATTTAGCAAAAGATATGCAAGCAAATCCTACCGGTGAGTTTAAACTTGGTGCAGATTTGAATGCAGTTAACGTTAAGCCAGCAGGTAAAGCTTATGTTATGGCTAAGTTTAGAGGTACTTTATCAAGTGTAGAGAACCATCAGTACACGATTCATAACTTAGAAAGACCTTTGTTTAATGAGGCTGAAGGTGCTACACTCAAAAACTTTAACTTAGGTAATGTAGATATCAATATGCCTTGGGCTGATAAAGTTGCACCTATTGGTAATATGTTTAAGAAATCTACCCTTGAGAATATCAAAGTAGTAGGTTCAGTAACAGGAAATAACGATGTAACCGGTGCTGTTAATAAGTTAGACGAAGCTAATATGCGCAATGTAGCTTTTATTGGTAAGATTAACAGTCTTGGAGATAAAGGCTGGTGGTCTGGTGGGCTTGTCAGCGAAAGTTGGCGAAGTAACACGGATAGTGTTTATTTTGACGGTGATATTATAGGTAACAATTCTAAGTTTGGTGGTTTAGTCGCTAAAGTCAACCACGGAAGTAATCAATTTGATGTTCGTCAACATGGTCGCTTAACTAATTCTTTTGTTAAAGGTACTATGAAACTTCAACAACACGGTGGTAGTGGTGGATTGATTCATGATAACTATAACTGGGGTGTTGTTGAAAATAATATCAGTATGATGAAAGTCACAAATGGGGAAATAATGTATGGTTCTCGTGAAGTGGATACAGGTGATTCTTACTTTGGATTTGAGAACTTCAAAAATAACTACTATGTGGACGGTGTTGCCTCAGGATTATCTTCATATAACAAATCAAAACAAATTAAAAGTATTTCTGAAGCAGAGGCCTTAGAGAAATTTGCTAAATTAGGTATCACAGCTCAGGATTATGTTATCTCTACCCCAATCGTAAACAAGTTAAATCGTATCGTTGATAGAGATTCCGAATATAAAGCGATTCAGGACTACCAAGAAACAAGAAACCTAGCTTATCGAAACTTGGAAAAACTGCAACCATTTTATAACAAAGAGTGGATTGTAAACCAAGGGAATAAGTTAACAAATGAGTCAAATCTTGTTAAGAAAACTGTTCTGTCTGTAACAGGTATGAAAGCAGGGCAGTTTGTAACTGATTTATCGGATATTGATAAGATTATGGTTCACTATGCTGATGGTATAAAGGAAGAGTTAGCTGTAACTGCTAAAACTGACTCTAAAGTAGCTCAAGTAAAAGAGTATGATGTAGCAGGTCAAAACATTGTCTATACTCCAAATATGGTTATGAAGAATCGTAACCAGTTAGCAAGCGGTATTAAAGAGAAGTTAGCTAGTGTTACCTTACTTTCAGATGAAGTTCGTGCTTTGATGGATAAACGTGAGAAGCCTTGGCAAAATACTCCTGAGAAGAAGACGGAGTATATTAAAGGCTTGTACTTAGAAGAAAGTTTCGCAGAAGTAAAAGGAAACTTAGAAAAACTTGTTACTCAGATTTTAGAAAATGAAGATCATCAGTTAAATGGGGGGGAAGCAGTCGAGCGTGCTTTACTGAAGAAAGTTGAAGACAACAAAGCTAAAATCATGATGGGGCTGGCCTACTTAAATCAATATTATGGTTTTAAATACGATGAATTATCAATTAAAGATATTATGATGTTTAAACCTGATTTTTATGGTAAGAATGTTGATGTTTTAGATTTCTTAATCAAAATTGGTTCAAGTGAAAGAAATGTTAAAGGAGATAGAACTTTAGAAGCTTATCGTGAAACTATAGGTGGAACAATTGGAATAAATGAATTAAATGGATTCTTACATTACAATATGAAGCTATTCACTAACCATACAGATATAAATGATTGGTTTAAGAAAGCTATTGAAAAGAACGCGTATGTAGTTGAACAACCATCAACGAACCCTGCATTTGCCAACAAAAAATATCGTCTATACGAAGGAATTAATAATGGGCAGCATGGGCGCATGATTTTACCTCTTCTTAACTTGAAAAATGCACATTTATTTATGATTTCAACGTATAATACTATCTCATTTAGTTCGTTTGAAAAATACAACAAAAATACTGAAGAAGAACGTGAAGCCTTTAAAAAAGAGATTAATCTACGTGCCAAAGAGCAAGTTAATTACTTAGATTTTTGGTCACGTCTTGCTACTGATAATGTCCGCGATAAACTTCTTAAGAGTCAAAATGTAGTTCCAACTCCTGTATGGGATAATCATAACGCTCCAGGTGGCTGGCCTGATAGATTCGGACATAGAAATGGAAAACCAGACTATACTCCAGTCAGGGAATTCTTTGGTCGTATTGGGAAGTATCATGCTTATAAACCTGGATATGGAGCTTATGCTTATATTTTTGCTGATCCTCAACCTATGGATGCTGTATATTTTGTTATGTCGGATTTAATAAGTGAATACGGCACATCTGCTTTTACACATGAAACTACCCATGTAAATGACCGCATGGCATATCTGGGGGGGCATAGACATCGACAAGGTACAGACCTTGAAGCATTTGCTCAGGGTATGTTACAAACTCCAGCAGAACACGGACATCAAGGTGAATACGGTGCACTTGGATTAAATATGGCATTTGAACGTCAAAATGATGGTAACCAATGGTACAATTATAATCCTGATAAGTTACAAACTCGTGAAGACATCGATCGATATATGAAAAACTATAATGAAGCACTGATGATGCTAGATCATCTAGAAGCTGATGCAGTCATTGAGAAACTTAATAGTAATAATAACAAGTGGTTCAAGAAAATTGACCGTGAAATACGTCAACCAATGGATAGAAATAAACTAAGTGGTCCACACCAATGGGACAAAGTTCGTGACTTAAATCAAGAAGAGAATTCTAAGAAATTATCAAGTATTAACGATTTAATTGATAATAATTTTATGACTATTCATGGAAATCCAGGTAATAAGGTCTTCCACCCAGAGGACTTTGGTACGGCATATGTCAATGTTAATATGATGGCTGGTATTTATGGCGGTAATACGAGTCAAGGTGCCCCTGGTTCTCTATCCTTCAAACATAACGCCTTCCGTATGTGGGGTTACTATGGATACGAACATGGATTCATTGATTATGTTTCAAGCAAACATCAAGGAGCCGCTAATAAAGAAAATAAAGGTCTCTTAGGTGATGATTTCATTATCAAAAAAGTTTCTGGAGACAAGTTCAAGACACTTGAAGAGTGGAAGAGACATTGGTACGGGGAAGTTCTTGCTAAAGCTAAGAAAGGTTTTGAGGCTATCGATATTGATGGAACTCATATTAGCAACTATGATGAGTTACGCACTTTATTTGCTGAAGCTGTTCAAAAAGACCTTGATGGTATGTCAAATCCGAAAATTAAAGATCATTTCAAAAATACAGTAGACTTGAAATCCAAAGTATTCAAAGCTCTTCTTAAAAACACAGACGGTTTCTTTAACCAACTGTTTAAAGAAGACATTTAAATCTTTAAAACATAAAGAGGACAGTTTTTTGCTCCCTCTGAAAAGTCATCATTTGATGACTTTTTTCTATATAGGGTACTTGATAGGCTATCATCGGACAAAATAAAGAAGGCATGATATAATATAAAGTAGATTTCTATGTCATAAAACAAAAAACTGTTTGAACATCATTCATTTGAGAACTCTTTATGTTCAAACTATAGTAAAATAAAATAGGGTATCTAAACCCTTGCTATGAAAGGAAAAAAACTCAATGGCTACTATTCAATGGTTTCCTGGTCACATGTCTAAAGCGCGTCGACAGGTGCAGGAAAATTTAAAATTTGTTGATTTTGTGACGATTTTGGTGGATGCTCGTTTACCTCTATCTAGTCAAAATCCTATGTTGACCAAGATTGTTGGTGATAAGACAAAACTCTTGATTTTAAACAAGGCGGACTTGGCCGATCCAGCAATGACCAAAGAATGGCGCCAGTATTTTGAATCACAAGGAATCCAGACGCTAGCTATCAACTCCAAAGAACAAGTAACTGTAAAAATTGTAACAGATGCTGCTAAAAAGCTCATGGCTGATAAGATTGCTCGCCAGAAAGAACGTGGGATTCAGATTGAAACCTTGCGTACCATGATTATCGGGATTCCAAACGCTGGTAAATCAACTCTTATGAACCGTTTGGCTGGTAAGAAAATTGCCGTTGTCGGCAATAAACCAGGTGTTACCAAGGGGCAACAATGGCTCAAAACCAATAAAGACCTGGAAATCTTGGATACGCCGGGGATTCTCTGGCCTAAGTTTGAAGATGAAACTGTTGCTCTTAAACTAGCCTTGACTGGAGCTATTAAAGACCAGTTGCTTCCTATGGATGAGGTAACTATTTTTGGCCTCAATTATTTCAAAGAACATTATCCAGAAAAGCTGGCCGAACGCTTCAAGCAAATGAAAATTGAAGAAGAAGCGCCTGTTATTATTATGGACATGACCCGTGCCCTCGGTTTCCGTGATGACTATGACCGTTTCTACAGTCTCTTCGTGAAGGAAGTCCGCGACGGCAAACTTGGTAACTATACCTTAGATACATTGGAAGACCTCGATGGCGACGATTAAAGAAATCAAAGAACTCCTTGCAACGGTCAAGGAGTTAGAAAGCTCTATTTTTTTAGAACTTGAAAAGGATCATCGCTCTGGAGTTCAAAAGGAAATCAGCAAGCGTAAAAAAGCCATTCAGGCAGAATTGGATGAAGATTTTCGTTTGGAATCCATGCTTTCCTATGAAAAAGAACTTTACAAGCAAGGATTGACCTTAATTGCTGGTGTTGATGAGGTTGGTCGTGGTCCTCTGGCTGGTCCTGTGGTCGCTGCAGCCGTCATCTTACCTCAAAATTGTAAGATTAAAGGTCTCAATGACAGCAAGAAAATTCCTAAAAAGAAACACCTAGAAATTTATCAAGCCGTTCAAGACCAAGCCTTGTCAATTGGAATTGGTATCATGGATAATCAGGTCATCGACCAAGTCAATATCTATGAAGCAACCAAACTAGCCATGCAGGAAGCAATCTCCCAGCTCAGTCCTCAACCTGAGCACCTTTTGATAGATGCCATGAAACTGGAGTTGCCCATTTCACAAACCTCCATCATCAAAGGAGATGCTAATTCCCTCTCGATCGCAGCAGCTTCCATAGTAGCCAAGGCGACACGTGATGAATTGATGAAGGACTACGATCAGCAGTTCCCTGGTTATGATTTCGCTACTAATGCAGGATATGGCACAGCTAAACATCTGGAAGGCCTCACAAAACTAGGAGTTACCCCAATTCACCGAACCAGCTTTGAACCCGTTAAATCACTGGTTTTAGGTAAAAAAGAAAGTTAATTGAAAGGAAATACCATGGAGGAACAGTCGGAAATAGTCCGTTCTAAGAAAGAATTCGCCTTTGCATCCAGCACTATCCTATCCCAAGTTGGTCGAGGAATCATTGTTGGTCTCGTCGTAGGGATAATTGTTGGATCCTTTCGTTTCTTAATTGAAAAAGGCTTCCACCTGATACAAGGGCTTTATCAAGATCAAGCGCACCTATTTGTTAATTTATTTATTATCAGCCTGTTTTATCTAGTCATTTGCTGGCTCAGTGCCAAACTGACACGGTCAGAAAAAGATATCAAAGGCTCAGGAATTCCGCAAGTCGAAGCCGAACTGAAAGGTCTCATGACCCTCAACTGGTGGGGCGTTCTCTGGAAAAAATATGTGCTAGGTATTCTAGCTATTGCCAGTGGTCTTATGCTGGGGCGTGAAGGTCCAAGTATCCAACTGGGAGCAGTTGGTGGCAAAGGAATTGCCAAGTGGCTCAAATCCAGTCCAGTAGAGGAACGTTCCCTGATTGCCAGTGGTGCTGCAGCAGGCCTAGCCGCAGCCTTTAATGCTCCAATAGCGGGACTTCTCTTTGTCGTAGAAGAAGTCTATCATCACTTTTCACGCTTTTTCTGGGTCTCAACTCTAGCAGCCAGCATCGTAGCAAATTTTGTGTCTCTACTCATATTTGGCCTAACACCCGTACTGGATATGCCTGATAATATCCCTCTCATGACCCTAGATCAGTATTGGATATATCTCGTCATGGGAATTTTCCTTGGATTTTCAGGTTTTCTCTATGAGAAAGCTGTATTAAACGTCGGAAGAGTTTATGACTTGATTGGTCAAAAAATCCGTTTGGATAGAGCTTATTATCCAATCCTTGCCTTTATTCTCATCATACCAGTCGGCATCTTCTTACCCCAAATCCTTGGTGGTGGAAATCAGCTGGTTCTTTCCTTAACTGAACAAGATTTTAGTTTTCAAGTTCTATTAGCTTACTTTTTGATCCGTTTTATCTGGAGCATGATTAGTTATGGAAGTGGTCTTCCAGGAGGAATTTTCCTACCTATTTTGGCTCTCGGTTCCTTACTTGGTGCCCTAGTTGGTGTTATCTGTGTCAATCTTGGACTTGTCAGTCAAGAGCAATTCCCTATATTTATTATCCTAGGAATGAGTGGCTATTTTGGAGCTATATCAAAAGCTCCCTTAACTGCTATGATTCTGGTAACTGAGATGGTAGGAGATATTCGCAACCTCATGCCACTTGGTCTTGTCACTCTTGTTTCTTATATTATCATGGATTTGCTCAAGGGTGCACCAGTCTATGAAGTCATGCTGGAAAAAATGCTCCCAGAAGAAGTATCCAGCGAAGGAGAAGTTACACTTATCGAAATACCAGTTTCTGATAAAATTGCTGGGAAACAAGTTCATGAACTCAACTTACCACACAACGTCCTCATCACTACCCAAGTCCATAATGGTAAGAGCCAAACAGTTAACGGCTCAACTAGAATGTTTCTCGGAGATATGATTCACCTGGTTATTCCAAAAAGTGAAATTGGAAAAGTCAAAGATTTGTTGTTGTAGTGATTTTTTACATAATTTATGTTATGTAAAAAATAAACTTCTTAATTTAATATATTAGAAAACCGATTCTCAGTAATGAGATCGGTTATTCTTTACTAACAAGATGTTTAACATCAAGTAATCGAACTTTGTTGAAAATAAGACTATAATTAAGTTAGAAATGATAAAGCATAAAGCTAGAAAGGAGTTTACTGTATCAAATCTGTACAGTAAGATTAAAATCATGAAAAAGAAAACAATAGCAATTATACAATGTATTTTGTATCTCATAGCTCCTTATATAGCTCTTCAGTTATGTAGAATGAACAGAAATATCGTTACTGATAATCTCTTTTTTATTTTCCTTATTCTGCTGACTATTTCATTCTGGTTTAGTATTTGGAAACTAGAAAAAGCACTAGATAATAATTCACAATAAAACCTCCAAAGACTTAGATCTGTTTTACTCAGGTCTAAGTCTTTTTTAAAAAGCTCTATAACATCTTTCCGAAAAACTATAATTTTCTTGAAAAATAAATAAGTCTATGCTATACTACTAGTAGACTTATTTATGGAGAAAATACATGAAACGTGAGATTTTACTGGAACGAATCGACAAACTAAAACAAATCATGCCCTGGTATGTTCTTGAATACTACCAATCTAAGCTTGCTGTTCCTTACAGTTTTACAACCTTGTACGAATACCTCAAGGAATACGATCGATTTTTCAGCTGGGTTTTGGAGTCTGGCATTTCAAATGCTGATAAAATGTCTGATATTCCTTTATCTGTCTTGGAAAATATGTCTAAGAAAGACATGGAATCTTTTATTCTTTACCTACGTGAACGTCCTTTGCTGAATGCTAATACAACCAAGCAAGGAGTTTCTCAGACAACTATCAATCGGACTTTGTCAGCACTTTCTAGTCTTTACAAGTATCTGACCGAGGAGGTTGAAAACGATCAGGGGGAACCTTATTTCTATCGTAATGTAATGAAAAAAGTTTCAACCAAGAAAAAGAAAGAAACACTTGCTGCCAGAGCTGAAAACATCAAGCAAAAACTCTTTTTAGGTGATGAAACAGAAGGTTTTCTTACTTATATTGACCAAGAGTACCCACAACAGCTCTCTAATCGAGCTCTCTCATCATTCAACAAAAATAAAGAACGTGATTTGGCCATCATTGCCCTTCTCTTAGCGTCTGGCGTTCGCTTATCTGAAGCTGTTAATCTGGATATAAGGGATCTCAATCTCAAAATGATGGTTATTGATGTCACTCGAAAAGGGGGCAAACGTGATTCGGTCAATGTCGCTGCTTTTGCTAAGCCTTATTTAGAGAATTATCTAGCCATTCGTAATCAACGCTATAAGACGGAAAAAACAGATACAGCCCTTTTTTTGACTCTCTACAGAGGTGTTCCTAATCGTATCGATGCTTCCAGCGTTGAGAAAATGGTTGCTAAGTACTCTGAGGACTTCAAAGTCCGTGTAACCCCCCACAAACTACGACATACCCTAGCAACTAGGCTCTATGATGCCACTAAATCGCAAGTTTTGGTCAGTCACCAGCTAGGACATGCCAGCACACAAGTCACTGACCTCTATACCCATATCGTCAATGATGAACAAAAGAATGCCTTGGATAGTTTATGATTTTACGTAATATAACTTATGTAAAATATATGTCAAGAAAAGAAGTTGCTAAAAATAAGCAACTTCTTTTTCTTTATATCTGATACCAGTAAAGTAGCGTAGAATATCAATTGTTTCTATATTTTTGAAGTTCTCGTCTACCTACTACTAATTAAAATAATGCAGATAAGGAAAGATATTTTTGCTTGTAGGAATTCTAAAAATCAAGCTTTTCTGGAATCAAATCTCTTCATAATCACAGTTAGACGCCAACGGTAGAGGGCCCCGCTCACAATTAGACTAATAATCAAACCGATCCAGTAAGAATAAGCTCCAAAATCTGTTAGAGAGTCGAATACCATAGCTACTGGGAGTGTCACCCCCCAGTAACCAACCAAACCAAGGTAAAAAGGAATAACGGTATCCTTATACCCCCGTAAAATTCCCTGAAGAGGTGCTGCAAAGGTATCTGCTAATTGGAAGAAAAGACTATAAGTCAAAAAACGTGCTGTCAAATCGATGAATTCTGGGTCGTTACCATAAAGACTGGCCACATTTCCCATAAAAATGTAAAGGAAAGATAAGGTGAAGGCCGCAAAAATAAGGGCTGTCCATCTTCCTAGACAAATATAGGTTTTCGCATCATCAAATCGCTTGGCTCCCACTTCATAGGAAACGACAATAGCCATAGCCGATGAGATACTCATAGGAAAGGCGTACATGAGACTTGAAAAGTTCATGGCTGACTGGTGGCTAGCGATAATCAAGGACGAGAACTTAGCCATAATCAAGCCAACCACGGAAAAGATAGCTACTTCCGCGAAGACAGTCCCCCCAATAGGCAGACCTAAACGAACTCCTTCCTTGATTTTATCCATATTAAGCGGAATTCGTTTCTCAAGATGTAGAGCCTTGAGCTTTTCCTGTTTAAATAAAACCAGAACAGAAATCCCCAGCAAGACCCAGTAAGCCAAAGAAGTTCCTAAACCAGCCCCAGCACCTCCCAGTTCTGGAACACCAAAGGCTCCGTAAATCAAGAGGTAGTTAAATCCACTATTGAGAGGAAGTAACAAAAGCATGAGATACATAGACAGTTTGGTCAAGCCCAGCGAATCCAGCAAGGAACGAATGACACTAAAGAGCAACAAGGGGATAATCCCGATAGATAAAAACCAAAGATAGCGAACCGCTACTGCTGCTACAGGAGCTTCTAGTCCTATATGATTCAAGACAGGAGGTGCCAAGAAAAGTACCAGTCCCAGTAAGACCACAGATAGACCCAAGGCCAGATAGATGAATTGGTAAAAATCAGACGCAACCTCTTCCTTTTTGCCACGACCAAGATGGTGACCAATGATGGGCACCAAGGCCGACACAATCCCTGTTAGGAATGTAAAAAAAGGATTCCAGATACTGGTTGCCATAGACACACCAGCCAAGTCCATGGTATTGTATTGGCCTGTCATTGCAGTGTCAACAAAGGAGGCAGAATAATTGGCAAATTGGTAGATCAGGATTGGGAAGAAAATTTTTAAAAATAATACTAACTTCTCTCGTAAACACTTTGTCTTATACATACTTCTCTTTCTATTCTGATTTATCTAAACCAAAGAGTTTCAGACCATAGTTTTTCAAACTTAGCGGAGGGTTATTAGATTTTGAAGTAGTATGCCAACACGCACATGTACGACAATAATAGCTTCTAACTAAACCTCCATTATCATATTGAACCGCATGGTCAGCTTTTTCTTTAGTTTCATATTGAATTTTAGAACGATTAGATGCGAGACAGTAAATTCCGCTATTAGATTTTGCTTTTCTCTCCCTACGTTTTCGAAAATAATTCATATTCTAACTCCTATCAAGCTTGATAGACAATTTGTCCCTTACAGATGGTATATTTAACCTGCCCTTTTAAGGTTTCACCGATGAATGGTGAATTAGTCGCTTTGGAAGCAAAATGGGAGTCCACAAGGCGGTCAGCCTTAGCATCAAAAATAGTAATATCCGCTGGACCATTCTCAGCCAAGTAACCTGCTTCAAAGTTGTAAAGCTTGGCTGGGTTGTATGTCATCTTTTCGAGTAATTCCATCAAGCTCAACTCACCAGCTTCCACCAAATAGGTCAAGCCGAGAGACAGGGAGGTTTCTAAACCTGTCATACCAGATGGTGCTTTGGTAATATCCTCAACGTTTTTCTCATCTGCATGGTGAGGCGCGTGGTCTGTCGCGATAACTGTGATGATGCCTGATTTAAGACCCTCGATAACAGCACGACGGTCTGATTCCAAACGAAGCGGCGGATTCATCTTGGCATTACTTCCTTGTGTCAAAAGGAGAGCTTCTGTTTTCGAGAAATGCTGTGGTGCTACTTCTGCTGTGACTTGCGCACCCAAACCTTGAGCAAACTCAACTACTTTAACACTTTCTTTCTTAGACAAATGCTGAATATGAACATGGGCCTTGGTTGCATAGGCAATCATGACATCACGCGCCATCATAGCATACTCAGCCACCCCAGTCGCACCGCAGATATGGAAATGCTCTTTAGCAATATTTTCATTAAACCCAAGAATCCCATTCAAACCTGGATCTTCCTCATGAAGACTAATAAAGGTATTAAGCTTTTTAGCTTCCTCCATGGCTTCCTTGACAACTTTACTACTTTCAAGTGGGATACCGTCGTCTGAGAAACCAACCGCACCAGCTTCTAAAAGTGCCTTAAAGTCAGTCAAATCTTGCCCATTAAAATTCTTAGTAATGGTCGCAACCGTCTTAACATTGATTTTTTCCTTGGCAGCTGACTGGAGAACTTCTTGCAAAGTCTCTATATCCGAGATAGTTGGACTAGTATTAGCCATCATGACGACAGTTGTAAAACCACCTGCAGCGGCTGCTAGGGCACCAGTATGAATATCTTCCTTGTGGGTTTGACCAGGTTCACGGAAATGAACATGAATATCGACCAAGCCAGGAGCAACTACAAGACCACTAGCATCAATTATCTCTGCTCCTTCTTCTGTGATCTCAGGCGCAATTTTGACAATTTTCCCATCTTGAATTAAGACATCACACACTTGATCCAAACCAGACTTGGGATCCATTACACGACCATTTTTGATTAGTAACATCTGCTTTCTCCTTTATTCATAGAAATCGACTTGGGTATCCAACAATTTATCCCCATCATAAACAAACTTGGCTGAAAAGAAGGGTTTATCCTCTAAAAGCCACTCAACAAAGGTATGGTCACCTTCCCAAGTCGGCTTACTCAAAACCTCGTCATAGGGAACCCATTCTAGCGTCCCCTCGTTGCAGTCAATCAAGTCACCCTCGAACTCCGTCACCTTAAAAACATAGGTGTACCAGTCTAAATCTGGTGTAAATTCAGGAAAAGTGATGACACCTTTTAGAACAGGCTTAGCTTTGAGCCCTGTTTCTTCGAGGATTTCACGCGCAGCGCATTCCTGAGGAGTCTCACCTCTCTCTAGCTTACCACCCACGCCAATCCATTTCCCTTCATGGACATCATTGGGTTTCTTATTACGATGGAGCATGAGCAGTTCTTTCCCATTATCAATGTAGCAAATCGTCGCTAACTGAGGCATATTTTCTCCTTATCTAAGCCAATCGATTGGCTCTTGTCCTGTCTCTTTTAAGAATGCATTGGCCTTGGAAAAGGGCTTGGAACCCCAAAATCCTCTATAAACCGACAAAGGACTTGGATGGGCTGATTCGATAATCAAGTGATGAGGATTGGTAACTAATGCCTTCTTCTTACGTGCATAAGCTCCCCAGAGTACAAAAACGACTGGTCTATCTAGATGATTGACCACCTGAATCACAGCATCAGTAAAAGGCTCCCAGATTTGACCAGCATGACCATTGGCCTGTCCAGCAGGAACAGTCAAACAAGCATTAAGAAGCAAGACTCCTTGTTCAGCCCAAGCTGTCAAATCATGAGATTTCTTAACTCCGATATCATCTGACAATTCTTTCAAGATATTTTGCAAGGATGGTGGAGCTGGGATAGAGTCAGGTACGGAAAAACTCAAGCCCTGCGCTTGACCTGGTCCGTGATAGGGGTCTTGCCCTAGAATTACCACCTTAACTTCTTCAAGCAGTGTTGTCAAGAGAGCCTGAAAAACCTTTTCCTTGGGTGGATAAATAATCCCCTGAGAATAGACCTGCTCCATAAACTGATTGATTTTCCCGAAATAACCCTCAGGTAATTGCGCCTTAATCAAAGCATGCCAAGACGAGTGTTCCATAGCTGACTCCTTCATTTTTACTGCCTCTATTATAGCAAAAAGTGGCTATGGAAACCACTTTTTACAGTTTATCTAAACAATCCAGCAAGTCTTGGTAAGAATGGGCTTCGTAGGTTGGCTGGGCTTGTGTGTGATTTTCGAGGTGATGAGGATTGTACCAGATAGTGTCAATCCCCGCATTATTGCCACCTTGAATGTCGGCGGTTAGGGAATCTCCAATCATCAGCGTCTTTTCTTTGCTAAAGCCTGTAATCTGCTGACCAATCTTTTCATAAAAGAGAGCATCCGGCTTTTGTGTTTGCAACTGTTCAGAGATAAAGACTTGGTTGAAATAGGAAGCCAGACCAGACTGAGCCAGACGCCCCGTCTGAATGGCAGTAATGCCATTTGTCGCAGCATACAGCTCATAATCTCGCTCGATAAGGCTATCCAAGAGTTCATGAGCACCTAAAAAAGTTTGTCCCTGTTGAGCGAGGTAAAATTGGTAACGCTGGGCTAGAAAACTACCGTCTTTTTCCTGTCCAAAGTGAGCAAATAAACGAGAAAAGCGCGTGTTAACCAGCTCTTGTTTACTGATTTTCTTTTGCTCCAAGTCCTTCCAGAGAGCCTTGTTCATAGGAACATAATAGTCTTTATAAGCCTGAATATCTGCAACCCCTTCTTCTTTTAGAAGTTGCGTCAAAGCCACATCCTCAGCAGCATCAAAATCAAGCAAGGTGTGGTCGAGGTCGAAGAGTAGAAATTTGTAGGACAATTTGGTGTTTTCCTTTCTAAGATAAACAACTTTCACTTCAGCCAGCTGTTTAATGTAAAAACTTAAAAGTGGTATAGTATCACAAAGAATAATCGTTCCAATTGATTAACTAATCCATACTATTATAGTCAAGTTTATTTTTATTATAGAAAAATCTTCTATAAATTCGAGCAATAGTTAAAATAAATACAAATATGACTCCCAAAATAGATAACACTATTTTCACAAAATTCATTTCAGAGCCTATTACATAGATATGAAAAAGAGGGGCTAGTCCTACACATAGAAACAATAGATAATTTATAAAGTTTATTTTACCAAATCCTGCAAAAAAATATTTCATTTTAAATATTCTCCTTTGAAGCCCCTAATGTTTAAAAATAATGACTGCTTAAAATTAAACAGCTCTAAAATCTAAATATTTGTCAGAGATAAGCTATACTAAGATTATTTTTTAAGCACAACCTTCTTGCTCTTATGGTTTAATTATATTATAACACTATAAAATTTTCAATTTAATTGATACTTACCATTTAATCATATTCGATGAGTTGTATTTTACAGATTAATATTATTTAGCCTTCTTTTTTAGTCACTTTTTAATTCTCAAATTCCCTTTGTTTATACAACTATAATATTATTGAAAAACAACTTGAGATTAAAGATTTTCATCCTCTTTTTATTCTGGTAGCATTACACACTCAACTCAAACAACTTATAAAACTCACCTCTCCTATCCATCAAGTCACAAAAAGAACCATCTTCAACAATGACGCCTGCTTTCATAAAGAGAATTCTATCGTATCTTTTCAAAATGTTTTCATTCAACTTGTGGGTTACTACAAGTGCAGTCAAATTTTGAATATCCAAGATTGAACTTTCAATTTCAGTAGTTACTTGATTATCCAAAGACGAAGTAGCCTCATCCAATAATAAGATTGGTGTTTTTCGAATCAAGGCACGCGCAATACTAAGTCTCTGTCTTTCTCCCCCAGATAGATTTGATCCATTCTCACCACATAAAGTTTGTAGACCTAATTCATTTTCTAAAATATAACTTTCTAAACCAGACTGCTGTACAGCTCTTTTTATATCATCTTCAGTAAAGGATTGACTAAGGGTAATATTTGCTTTTAAAGTATCATCAAAGATATAAACATCTTGCTGAACAATAGTCATTAAGTTATAAAGGCTCTCTGCTGAAATAGCTTGCAAATCTTGATTATCAATTGAGATATACCCACTTGTTACATCATAGAAACGCAGTAATAGATTGAGTAAAGTTGATTTTCCACTGCCTGACATACCTACTATTGCAATTTTTTCCCCCTTTTTGATCTGCAAAGATAAATTATTAAAAATCTTTTCCTCAGCATTAGGGTAGGAAAAATCTACGTTTGAAAAAGAAATGACATCATCAAAATATTCTTTCGTTTTACCAGTTTGAAGTTCGATTACATCTTTTACCTCAAATGAATTCAGTGTAGCTTGACCTTCGCGGAATTTACTCATTCCCATACCAATTTCATTTAGTGGCATTACTACAAAATTGACTAGTTGAACAATAGCTGTAACACTCCCAATTGTGGTATGCCCACCGAAGACCAGATACATTCCTCCACCAAAGGCTACTAAAAAAACAATCATCCCTGAAAGTTGAGAAATAACATTAGATAAAACATCAAATTTCCCTTTGATGAAATATATCTCATCCAATTTCTCGCTTTCGTTTTTGTAATCTTGACCGATAGCCTCTTTCACATTAAAACTCTTTATAACTAGAAACCCTGCTAAAATATCTTTAACCTTAGCTAAATATTTCTGATCGGCTATCATAGAACTATTTTGTAGAGAGGCTGATTTTTGTCCAATAAAACCTGAAATCATCATAGGAATAATGCTAGCAATGATAACTAATAAGGTCAAAAACCAATTACCTATAAACATGGCTACTAGTGAGAAAATCATTAAGGAAATATTTTTTGAAATATTAAAATACTGGTGCAAATAATCCTGCTCAATTTTCTTCATGTTCTCAGTTAATATTGAAATAAATTTCCCTGATTTTTCCTTAGAAAATTCTCTATAATCCCTATCTAAAATAGATTTAAACACCTTATTTTTGTATCTTGACATAATCTGCCTAACAAGTTTATTTCTTAATCGAAGGGATATAAAATTAAGACTGGCATAGATAAATATTACGATAGAGCCTATTAGTATCGCTTGGGTTAGAGCTTCCCTATTTTGGGACATTCCACTATCAATTATAATTTTAATAGAATAAGCAAAAGCAATATTAGTTAAAGGAACTAATATATTAAAAATCATGAAAGTATAAAAAGACTTCTTATGGTACTTTGTCAATTGTTTCATTCCTAATCTACCTCATAATTCTTAAATTTCATTTAGAAAATGTGACATAAAATATTCTTCTAAGTCAATATTCTCTCTCTTAAGCTCTTTCATAGAGACCTGTTCTAGCATTTGTCCATTTTTGATAACACCAATCTTATCTGCTATCTGTGAAATTTCCGATAAAATATGACTTGAGATGAATATTGTAACACCACATTCCTTAGAAAGAGACAACAACAGATTTCGAATTTCTTGAATTCTTATTGGATCTAAACCATTGATTGGTTCATCTAAAATTAACAATTTTGGTTTTGTTAGGAAAGCCCGAGCTAAACCAAGTCTCTGTCTCATTCCTAACGAAAACTCTTTTACTTTTTTAGTCTTATTTTTTAATCCGACCATTCTTAAGGCTCTTATTATATCTGATTCAATAATATTTTTCCCCATATACTGAGCGTGAATTTCCAAAATTTCTTTTGCTGTGAGGTTTTCATAAAAAATTGGTGTTTCAATAACACTTCCAACTTGACTTAGAATCTCCTCTCTGTGATTTTGTAAATTTTTTCCAAAGATTTCAATACTACCAGATGTAACAGTTGATAAGGATAACATACATTTCATTAAAGTTGTTTTCCCTGCGCCATTTGGTCCTAAAAATCCATAGATTTCTCCTTCAGCAATTTGAAGGTTGATACCACTTAAAATTTTTTCTTTATCAATTGTTTTAAAAACTTCTTTTATTTCAACAATATTTCTCATTTCTATCTCTCTTTCTATATCTAGCTTTAAATGCAAGAATTTTTCTTCAGGAGCATAAATACTAACTTATACAGTCTCTTCGTTTAAATAAATCATCACAAAATTAGCACTTTCCTTCCATTAAACTCAGATATACTACTTGATATTAATATCTTTTCTTGAAATAGTATAAATTGAAAATGAAACAATCATTAAACTTATGAAACTAGCAAATATTAAGAAGAATAAGTTATCAACAAAATTATTAGTTAAACTGCCTGGACTTACATTCGAAAGTAACGCTGCTAAACCAAGTCCTGAAAGCATTGTTATAGCTATTGAATGCCTAATCATACCTAAAACAAAAGGTAGTATTCCGACTAATACTGTTCCAAACGTAATTCCAGCTAAGTTAATCATTTGATTAGCTACTGGTATATAATTTGATTCAGTTAAAACTGCTACTAATTTAATTAATAATTGAATAACTAAATGTGCAGTAAAATGAGCAATAAATGATATCAGAATTACTGTAAGCACTTTTCCCCATAGTAACTTTATTTTAGAAACAGGGTAGGAAAACAGCTGAAAAATTGTTCTTCGTTTAAATTCATCAATAATAATCGTAGACAATAAATAAGATTCGAAAATTAAAAATGCTGCTTTGGTAAATAAAGATCCAAACAATGATGTTGCAATTGCCCAACTTCCCCATTTATCAGTAATTTTAATATTATTGGCACTCTGTCCAACAAAATCTCCCAGTTTATTATCAGTACCTAACCCCATGATTATGATTCCTGTAATACCTAATACTATCAATATGGTACCCAACCAAGCAAAAAATAATTTTGATTTTGAAACTTTATTTAATTCAATTTTAATAAGCGACAACATAGATTTTTCCTCCAAAAAATTTTGTTAATATTAATTACACTATTCAAAAAGCACCTTGCATACTACCGGTATGTTAAGATTCAAAAAATAAACATACTAAAGGTATGTATACTGGAATTTTTAATACCATATCTAGAGTATGGTATTTTTTAAAATATCAATACTTAAAATTTATTTGACACCTTTTAAGTGATCAAATAATTGGAAAATTACTTCCATCATTTCATCAGTAATCAACTGCACTCCCAAACCTTCAAAAGTTAGTTTAATGAACTTCATTTTACTCTTTAATTCTTCTACTGAATAAATAGAAATTTGGAACCCAATCCAAATATTCAAAGTTAAAACAATCAAATCAGCTAGCTCTTCAGGATATTCTGTTTTAATTGATTTATCTTTAACACCTTCGAAAATTTTTTCTCTAATCCCTGGTAAAAAATCAGAAAATAAACTTAAATACTGCTCTCCTAACAAACGTGGACTTCTTAGCATAATTGAGACAGAGTATACTAATCTTTGTTGTTCTAAATTTGAGAACGCATCCATCAAAGAATTTTGTATTTTTTCTAATGCAGTATCTCCTCTCCAATTGTAATTTAAAATTTCATGATTATTTTCGCTAATGATTGATTGCAATATTTCATCTTTAGACTCGAAATGATGATAAATAACACCTTTCGTCAATCCACCTAACCCATCGATTATATCTTGTATTGAGGTATTATCAAATCCTTTTTCTAAAAATAAATCTTTCGAAACTTCTAATATTTTTTTTCTAGTTTCATGTGAGTTTCTATTCCTTGCCATTATAACTCCTTCCAAACATACTAATGGTACGTAATCTCATTATAATGCAAGAAAGTAATAATGTCAAGATTCTTTTTATCCCCTCTAATTTTCAAAATTCATTGGTAAAACACTATCCTATACAATTGACAGCTCAAATCTTTCAGAATAGAACAATCCTATCTATCGAACACCCTAACTTCATAAATATCCATGTAATTCTAGGCCTAGAATTCCTATAAACTAAATGTTTTCGCACTATTCTAAGCCATTGATTGCCTTAAATTTTAATTTTTAAAGAATTCTAAAGCTAGAATAGTCCCATCACAATCAGTTTTGATTGATTCACAATTTAGAAACGCTATGATTCTACTCCTTTTACATTAAAAAGGAACTGCATAAAGCAATCCTTTTCTGATTTTGAAATCATTTACTTATACTCTTCGAAAATCAAATTCAAACCACGTCAGCTTCACCTTGCCGTACTCAAGTACAGCCTGCGGCTAGCTTCCTAGTTTGCTCTTTAATTTTCATTGAGTATTAAACTTTGATAGTTGAGATAATCAATAGCCCACCTATAAAAAGAGTTATAGTAAAATTCCTTATTTATTGATTTCAAGCTCCGACAACTGTGTTTGAATAACTGACAGTTCTGCACCAGCCTGAAGAAGAGCAGCTGCAGTATAGGCACCTTCTACAATTGGAACCCTGTTGATGATAATACTTTTATCACTGAAATCAGCCACAATTTCTAAGTTCATTTTAGCAGAACCTAGGTCAAAAAAAGCTAATAAAGTATCTGCTGGATTTTCGGAAACAACCCTATCTACTTGATCAAAACTCGTTCCAATTCCTCCATCTTCGGTTCCTCCTACATAAGTAATCGGAACATCTTTAGCTACTTCACTAATCAGTTCAACGACACCTTGTGCAATGTGTTTGGAATGTGAAACGATAACAAAACCAATACTTCCCATTAAACCACCCCAGTTTCTAAAAGAGCAGTAAAGAGTAATCCTGATGAGAATGATCCAGGATCAATATGTCCAAGAGAACGTTCTCCTACATAAGATGCCCTTCCTTTAGTTGCAAGTAAATCTTTGGTAGCATTCACTACCTGATCAATAACCTCTTGAGTCAATTGGCCAGCAGACAAGGCAGCAATAACAGGAGTCCAAACATCAACCATTGTCTTTTCTCCAACTTCTGCTTTCCCACGTTTGACAATCATATCCAAACCGCTTTGTAAGATTTCCTCTATTTTCGAATTAGAATCAGCCTTGGCCATGCCCATAAAAGCAGATCCATACAAGGGACCAGAAGCACCGCCTACCTTACTCAGTAGTTGCATTGAGACAAGTTTAAACACATCACTGCTGGTCTCAAATTGCTTTCCTTCTAAGTTTTCCATAACCGCAGCCATGCCACGCGCCATATTTCCACCGTGGTCTCCATCTCCTATAGGAGTGTCTAACTCACTAAGGTAATCTTTCTGTTCTTGAATCTTTTCATTAAAAAGCTTCATCCATTCAAGAGCTTGTTCAGCATTCATTTGACATTTCCTCCTTGAGTTTTACCAAGCTGGTGTAGTAACAGGTGCATTTAGAGCATCCAACCACTCATCATCTGCCAATCGAATCAATGTTAATGATAATCCAGCCATATCGATTGATGTCATATAGTTTCCAATTTTCTTAAATGCCAACTCAACACCTTTTTCATGGAGTAATTTAGCCACATCATTTGCAAATACGTATTGTTCCATAAGAGGAGTGCTTCCTAAACCATTGATGAGAAGGCCATAGCGTTCTCCAGCCTTAAGTTGGAAACCTTCAGATAATTTTTCAACCAATTCTGAGGCCAATTGTGCTGAAGGTTGCATTTTCTCTTTTTTATATCCTGGCTCACCATGAATACCAACTCCATATTCAAATTCATCATCTTCTAGAACAAAACCGGGTTTCCCAACTTCAGGAACAGTTGCTCCAGACAGGGCCAGCCCAATTGTTTTAATTTCTAAGACAAGTTTATCGGCCAAGTCCTTCATTTCAGCTAATGATTTACCAGAACGAGCTGCAGCACCCAAAATTTTATGGACTAATATAGTACCTGCTACACCTCGACGACCTTGGGTATAGAGACTATTTTCAACCGCAATATCATCATCGACTACAACACTTGCTACATCAATACCTTCCATTTCAGCAAGTTCTTGTGCAATTTCAAAGTTCATAATGTCACCAGAATAGTTCTTGATGACCATGAAAACTCCAGCACCTTCATCAGCCGCCTTGATGGCTTCTAAAATTTGGTCCGGAGTAGGTGAAGTGAAGACTGCTCCACAAATGGCAGCAGACAACATTCCATCTCCTACAAATCCAGCATGACTTGGTTCATGTCCTGAACCTCCACCTGAAATGAGTCCAACTTTTCCTGTCTTTTCTGCCTTTCTAACAATGACATCAAAACCATCTAAGCGTTCTACCAAGTCATCATGCATGAATGACAATCCCTGCAACATTTCATCAACAACTTGTGTCGGTTCATTTATAATTTTTTTCATGAGAAACTCCTTTCGGCATCTATCTTTGTTTTCGCTTTCATTATATATTTTTTATTGCTGGATGATAAGGGACAGATTCTATTATTTGTCCCCTTTTAAACCCATTTAAAACATTTTTTTGGTAAAATGAAGGAAGTAAAAGAAAGGTTTCCTATGGCATCATCATTTATTACAAAAAAACGGATTGCCAAGGCATTTAGAGACCTATTAGCTACTAGAGAATTTGATAAAATCTCTATTGTAGATATCATGGAATCAGCTGGCATTCGTAGACAGACCTTTTACAATCACTTTCTTGACAAATATGAACTACTAGACTGGATATTTGAAAATGACTTAACCGAGTATATCACCAATAACTTGGACTTCATTTCAGGCCAAAAACTATTACAAGAACTATTTCTTTATTTCGAACAAGAGCGTGACTTTTATATTCAACTTTTTGATATTCAAGGGCAAAATAGCTTCTATGACCACTTTATCAGCTACTGTCGCTTGCTTGTATCAAAAATTTTAAGAGAATATGGTCAGATTGATATCGATTCATCTGCTTATACTTGTTTTTTGTTAGACTATCATTCACATGCTCTAGCAGAAATCGTAAAAGCTTACGTCAATAAAAAAAGTCCAGTTCCACAACCAGACTTTCTAATCATGACAATTATTGGAAAGAGAACACAATGACATTTATTTCAAATCATAAACAAAAAATTATTTCAAGTTACATTTCGGCAACTGTCAGCAGTCATCCTGAATTAGAAAAACACCCTACTTTACCATTAGTCTATCAAAAAAATCGCAATCCTCATCAGGTTCCAATATTGGCGGGTGGGGGTTCCGGTCACGAACCTGCGCATATTGGATATGTGGGAGAAGGAATGCTTACTGCTGCTATCTATGGCCAATTATTTACTCCTCCTACAAGAACTGAAATCTTAGAGTCCATTCGTTTTTTAAACAATGGTCACGGTGTCTTCATCATTGTAAAAAATTTCGAAGCAGACATCAAAGAATTTAGTTCGGCCATTAACACTGCTAGACAAGAAGGAATTAAGGTCGGCTATAGTCTAGCACACGACGATATTTCAATTGAACCTCACAATAGATTTCAAATTAGAGGAAGAGGGCTTGCAGGTACAATTTTGCTTCATAAAATCCTAGGGTATGCGGCTCAGAACGGTGCTGACATCGAGCAACTAACTGATTTAGGTCATCAGCTTGCTCCCGAAATCGCAACAATTGGCTTTGCAACGAAAGCTGCTAGTCTCCCCCAAGCCCCCCTTCCACTATTTAACTTAGAAGAAGGAAATATTTCTTATGGTATTGGGATACATGGCGAAGAAGGCTATCGTATCGTCCCATTCCAATCATCGGAAATCCTGGCAAATGAAATTATAAGTAAATTAAGATTGCACTATCATTGGAAAAAGGGTGATCAATTTATATTGCTTGTAAATAATCTAGGCACTACCAGCAACTTAGAAATGGGCATATTTATCAATGATCTCCTTCAACTCTTAGAAATTGAAGGAATCACTATTACCTTTATAAAATCAGGAACATTTATGACCAGTCTAGATATGGCAGGTATATCCGTAACTCTTTGCCCCGTAAAAAATAAACAGTGGTTAGAAGCGCTCAATGCTCCAACGACAGCTTTTGCATGGTAATTTAATTGTATAACTCAAAAGGGCTACATCACTTGATAGCCCCTTGCTTTTATCTTATACTCAATGAAAATCAAAAAGCAAACTAGGAAACTAGCCGCAGGCTGTACTTGAGTACGGCAAGGCGACGTTGACGCAGTTTGAATTTGATTTTCGAAGAGTATTACGTTTAAAAGAACTCATTCTTGCAATTTCAAATAGGCCATCTATCCCTTACAATTCTTCCGATGAACCTTGAGCTTTTTCGTAGCCCAATCATAGTGGCTTGACGTGCTACTAACAAAGTAGGAACCTAGACTTGTTCCTCCCGTCCACTTATAGATACCTTTGGTAAAGAGTTCGTCATTGCTAAAAACTTCTATCAACTCTAAAACCTCCCTATGTGATTGTTCTAGGAGTCTAGTCGCTTCTTCTAAGGACGTTTTCTGGTGCTTCTTCCAAAAAACGACATTCATTTGTCCATAAGTTTTCCAATTATAAAGTTCAGGGAGAAAAGGTCTTTCGTGACCTTCTTGATTAGAATGTACCCAAGTCAAAAGTAACTGCTGCCATTCATAAAGATGGATCAAGACATCCCGTAGATTTTTATCCCTTTTCCAGTGAGCTTCTTTTTTCTTTGGGTCTATTGAAAAATCAAATGGACTCTGTAGCTCATCTTCACTTAGTTGGGAGATGAATCGATTGAGCTTTTCATAGTTTTCCTTAGAGGCCAGCACTAGCTCCTCTTTTGTTTTCGGTCTAGGCACAGGATTACTCCCTTCATATTACTAGTTATTATTAGAGATTTTTTATCCTTTAAATCTCTATAACTTATCCTTTAATTTCTCAACAAAGAGATAGGCTGCCGGACAGGTCAAGGTATTCTTAATCGTTAAATGATTGATTTGATGGATCTTTTTGCGGTCAGTATGAGGGAATTCACGACAGGCCTTTGGACGAACGTCATAGATGGAACAGAGATTATCGCCTCCTAAAAAGGGACAGGGCATGGATTTGAAAACCTTATCTCCATCTTCATCCACCTGCAGAAATTCAGCTTCAAAGGCCGGCAATTTCATTTTGAAATACTTGGCAATACGGGTGATGTCTGCTTCCTTGAAGTCGGGTCCCAAAGTCTTACAACAGTTAGCACAGGCGGTACAATCAATCTCCGCAAAGACTTCTTGGTGAATCTGCTGGGCTATCTTATCTAGATTTTTTGGTGGCTTTTTCTTTAGATTGGCTAAAACTTTTCGATGCTCCTTCTGCTTTTGCAAGGCTAGCTGGTGGTAATACTCAATATCAATTTCTTTAGACATGGTTTCTCTCTTATTCTATTTGTTTCCCCCTATTATATCATGCCTCTGACTCATTGAAAAGTGGACTTTATAAGACCATACTTTTCCAAAATGCGTCAAAAAAACCTTGCAACTAGGTTACAAGGTTAATGACATTAATCAAAGTTAACGTATTCTTTTTGAAGTTCAAGAACTTCTTCCATTGTTGAACACTCTGTAAGGGCACGGTTAGCGTACTCTTCCATCTTAGCAGTATCCAATTTCTTCATCAAGCTACGTGTACGAAGGACAGATGTTGCTGACATAGAGAATTCATCCAAGCCCATTCCGACAAGAAGTGGAACAGCTTTTTGGTCACCAGCCATCTCACCACACATACCGGCCCATTTACCTTCAGCGTGAGCCGCCTTGATAACGTTGTTGATCAAGCGAAGGATTGAGGGGTTATATGGTTGGTAAAGGTATGAAACTTGCTCATTCATACGGTCTGCTGCCATTGTATATTGGATCAAGTCGTTTGTACCAATTGAGAAGAAGTCTACTTCTTTAGCAAATTGGTCTGCAAGCATCGCTGCTGCAGGGATTTCAATCATGATACCAACTTGGATATCATCCGCAACTGCAACACCTCCAGCAAGAAGGTTTGCTTTTTCTTCATCAAAGACTGCTTTAGCTGCACGGAATTCTTTCAAAAGGGCAACCATTGGGAACATGATACGCAATTGACCATGAACAGAAGCACGAAGAAGGGCACGGATTTGCGTGCGGAACATTGCATCTCCAGTTTCAGAAATAGAGATACGAAGAGCACGGAATCCAAGGAATGGGTTCATTTCATGTGGCATATCGAAGTAAGGAAGTTCCTTATCTCCACCGATATCCATTGTACGAACAACCACTGGTTTACCATTCATTCCCTCAAGTACAGCCTTGTATGCTTCATACTGCTCATCTTCAGTTGGGAAATCTTGAGAATCCATGTACAAGAACTCTGTACGGTAAAGTCCAACAGCTTCTGCACCGTTGTTGTTAACACCTTCAACGTCTTTTGGAGTACCGATGTTAGCAGCCAACTCGAAGTGTTTACCGTCAGCAGTCACTGTTTGAGCATCTTTCAAAAGTGCCCATTCAGCTTTTTGTTTAGCATAAGCTTCACCAGCTGCTTTAAATTCTGCCGCTTGTTCATCTGTTGGGTTGATAATCACTTCACCAGTAATTCCGCTAACGGCAAGGATATCACCGTCTTTGACGATTTCAGTGATATTATTTGTTCCCAATACAGCTGCAATTTCAAGTGTACGTGCCATGATAGCTGAGTGGCTTGTACGTCCACCGATATTTGTTACAAAAGCTTTTACAAAGTTTTTGTCCAATTGAGCTGTATCAGATGGTGTCAAGTCATGCGCAATGACAATCACTTCTTCATTGATAGAAGCTGGGTTTGGTAATTTTTTACCAAGAAGATTTGCCAATACACGTTTTGTCACGTCACGGATATCCGCTGCACGTTCTTGCATGTATGGGTTGTCTTCCATACCTTCAAAGATAGTGATGAACATATCAGTCACTTCTTTAAGACCTGCTTCAGCATTGACCTTCTTAGCACGAATTGTTTCTTTAATCTGACCAATCAATTCTGGGTCAGAAAGAACCATCAAATGAGCGTCAAAAACTTGAGCCGCTTCTTCACCAAGCGTACCTACAGCTTTCTCGCGGATAAGAGAAAGCTCGTTTTGAGAAGCTTCAAGAGCAACATCCAAACGAGCCTCTTCTGCGTTTGTATCTTCGACTGAAATAGTCTCGAATGACAAATCCGGTTGAACGAGTAGATATGCTTTTGCAACTGCAACACCGTCAGATGCTGCGATTCCTTTAAGCATTTCTGTCATTTCCCTTATGCCAATCCTTCTTTTTCCATTGTTTCTGAGATTGCAGCGATAGCGTCATCTGCATCTGCACCTTCAGCTGAGATAGTTACGTCAGCACCTTGGCCAACACCAAGACTCATAACACCCATAATTGATTTAAGGTTAACTGATTTACCTTTGTACTCAAGAGTGATATCTGAAGCAAATTTGCTAGCAGTTTGCACCAACAATGTTGCTGGACGTGCGTGAATACCTGTTTCTGCCACTACGTGGAAATCTTTAGAAGCCATAGTTTGACTCTCCTTTTGTTCTTTCTTTTTTGAGTTATATGTGATAACCCTTACAATTTGGTATTATATCATCTTCTAGGATTTTTTTCAAGCATTTTCTGGATTTTCCTTCAATTTCCTTTCAGATAACTTACTGAAAATCTTCTATCCTAGATAACAAAACACAGGATATAGTTTCTTTAAAAACGATTTATAGGATAATCATTGCTGTTTTATAAAACAAACACTACATATTGTGTTTTGTGAGCTTGACTAGAAAAACAGACCACTATATTTAGTTCAAATCATTGACAAAATTTTATTTTCTGATATACTAGGATAGAATTAAATTTTAAAGAGGAGTTACACAATGGTAACCGTATATTCTAAAAACAACTGTGTCCAATGTAAGATGACCAAACGTTTCTTGGACAGTAATAATGTCGCTTATCGTGAAATCAATCTTGATGAGCAGCCTGAGTACATCGATCAAGTCAAAGAACTCGGTTTTAGCGCAGCTCCTGTTATCCAAACACCAACTGAAGTCTTTTCAGGTTTCCAACCAGGAAAACTGAAACAATTAGCATAATCTTAGTACATCATCCAGAAGAAACTGCTTCTAGGGTTAACTTAGAAGCCTTTCTTTTGTAATTAGATAAGGGAAATTTTATGGGATTAAAACATCTTGAGGACGTGACTTACTTCCGTCTCAATAACGAAATCAACCGTCCTGTCAATGGACAAATCATGCTTCATAAAGATAAGGAAGCCTTGGATGCCTTCTTTAAAGAAAATGTCGTTCCAAACACTATGGTTTTTGATTCAATCAAAGATAAAATCAACTACCTCATTGAACACAACTACATCGAAACAGCCTTTATCAAGAAATACCGTCCAGAATTTTTGGAAGAATTGTCTCAATTTATCAAAGACCAAAACTTCCAATTCAAGTCTTTCATGGCAGCTTATAAGTTTTACAATCAATATGCTTTGAAAACTAACGACGGTGAATATTACCTTGAAAGTATGGAAGACCGTGTCTTCTTTAATGCGCTTTATTTCGCTGATGGGAATGAAGCTGTTGCAATCGATATTGCCAATGAAATCATCCACCAACGCTACCAACCAGCTACTCCTTCCTTCTTAAATGCTGGACGTGCTCGTCGTGGGGAGTTGGTATCTTGTTTCCTAATCCAAGTGACGGATGATATGAACTCTATCGGACGTTCTATCAACTCAGCTCTTCAACTTTCACGTATCGGTGGTGGTGTGGGAATTACCCTCAGCAACCTTCGTGAAGCTGGTGCACCTATCAAAGGCTATGAAGGAGCAGCTTCTGGAGTCGTTCCAGTTATGAAACTCTTCGAAGACAGTTTCTCTTACTCCAACCAATTGGGGCAACGTCAAGGTGCTGGGGTTGTTTACCTCAATGTCTTTCATCCAGATATCATCGCCTTCCTTTCAACTAAGAAAGAAAACGCCGATGAAAAAGTTCGTGTCAAGACCCTTTCACTTGGTGTTGTAGTACCAGATAAATTCTACGAATTGGCTCGTAAAAATGAAGAAATGTACCTCTTCAGCCCTTACTCTGTAGAGCTTGAATACGGTGTGCCATTCAACTACATCGACATTACTGAAAAATACGATGAACTAGTCGCAAATCCAAATATCCGCAAGACAAAAATCAAGGCGCGTGATTTGGAAACTGAAATCTCTAAATTGCAACAAGAGTCTGGCTACCCTTATGTAGTCAACATTGATACGGCTAACCGTGCAAATCCTGTTGATGGAAAAATCATCATGAGTAACTTGTGTTCTGAGATTCTTCAAGTCCAAGAACCAAGCTTGATCAACGATGCTCAAGAATTCCTTCAAATGGGAACGGACGTTTCATGTAACCTTGGTTCAACCAACGTAGTTAACATGATGACTTCACCTGACTTTGGTCGTTCTATCCGTGCTATGGTTCGTGCCCTTACTTTCGTTACAGATAGTTCACACATCGTGGCTGTACCTACGATTGACCATGGAAATAGCCAAGCCCACACCTTTGGTCTCGGTGCTATGGGACTTCACAGCTACCTTGCCCAACAATTGATTGAATATGGTTCACCTGAGTCTATTGAATTTACAAGCATCTACTTCATGCTCATGAACTACTGGACCTTGGTAGAATCAAACAATATCGCGCGTGAACGTGGTATCACTTTCCACAATTTTGAAAAATCAGATTATGCTAAGGGAAGCTACTTTGACAAGTATATTACAGGCGAGTTTGTTCCAAAATCAGACCGTGTTAAAGAACTCTTCAAAGATGTCTTTATCCCTAGTGCTGCTGACTGGGCTGAACTTCGCGACAAGGTTCAAGCAGATGGTCTTTACCACCAGAACCGCCTTGCTGTAGCGCCAAATGGTTCTATCAGCTACATCAACGACGTTTCTGCTTCTATCCACCCGATTACGCAACGTATCGAAGAACGTCAAGAAAAGAAAATCGGTAAAATCTATTATCCAGCTGCTGGACTGTCAACAGAAACCATTCCTTACTACACTTCTGCTTACGACATGGATATGCGTAAAGTCATCGATGTTTACGCTGCTGCGACTGAACACGTGGACCAAGGACTTTCACTCACTCTCTTTATGCGTAGTGACATTCCAAAAGGTCTTTACGAATGGAAGAAAGAAAATAAACAAACGACACGTGACTTGTCTATCCTTCGCAACTACGCCTTTAACAAGGGTATCAAGTCTATCTACTACGTCCGTACCTTTACAGATGATGGTGGAGAAGTCGGTGCCAACCAATGTGAAAGCTGTGTAATTTAGTTTCTAGCATAGAAACACTATTTTTCTCCTAAGCAGCACTGATAAAATCAAATCTACTATGTCATAACATAATTTATGTAACATTTTAAAAGTCGGGCTTCCGACTTTTTGTGCGATACTCCTATAGAATTATGATAAAATAGAGATAATTGTGAGTTCGCAATACTAAACACAGAAAGAGATTTCAAATGGAAACTTACTACAAAGCCATTAACTGGAATGCCATCGAAGATGTCATCGATAAATCAACTTGGGAAAAACTGACGGAGCAATTCTGGCTCGATACACGTATTCCCTTGTCAAACGACTTGGATGACTGGAGAAAGCTATCTAACAAAGAAAAAGACTTAGTTGGAAAAGTTTTTGGTGGTTTAACCCTTCTTGACACTATGCAATCTGAAACTGGGGTTCAAGCCCTTCGCGCAGACATCCGTACACCACATGAGGAAGCTGTTTTCAATAACATCCAATTTATGGAATCTGTCCACGCTAAATCTTACTCATCAATCTTTTCTACCTTGAATACTAAGGCTGAGATTGAAGAAATTTTCGAATGGACCAATACCAATCCTTACCTACAAAAGAAGGCTGAGATTGTCAACGAAATCTACCTAAACGGCAGCCCACTTGAAAAGAAAGTTGCCAGCGTCTTCCTCGAAACCTTCCTCTTCTACTCTGGTTTCTTCACTCCCCTCTACTATCTCGGTAACAACAAACTAGCCAACGTTGCAGAAATCATTAAATTGATTATTCGTGACGAGTCTGTTCACGGAACCTACATTGGTTACAAATTCCAACTTGGTTTCAATGAATTGCCTGAAGAAGAGCAAGAAAAACTCAAAGAATGGATGTACGACCTACTCTATACTCTTTATGAAAATGAAGAAGGCTACACAGAGAGTCTTTATGACGGTGTTGGTTGGACTGAAGAGGTTAAAACCTTCCTTCGCTACAATGCCAATAAAGCTCTCATGAACATGGGACAAGATCCACTTTTCCCAGATTCAGCTGAAGATGTCAACCCAATCGTTATGAACGGTATTTCAACAGGAACTTCCAACCATGACTTCTTCTCTCAAGTCGGAAATGGTTACCTTCTTGGCGAAGTTGAAGCCATGCAAGATGATGACTACAACTACGGTTTGGACTAATACTCTTCGAAAATCAAATTCAAACCACGTCAGCTTCGCCTTGCCGTAGATATGCTCACTGACTTCGTCAGTCTTATCTACAACCTCAAAACTGTGTTTTGAGCAACCTACGGCTAGCTTCCTAGTTTGCTCTTTGATTTTCATTGAGTATAATTCTCCACCACTCTTAACCATCAAAAAGTAAACTAGAAACAACAAAATAATAACTTAATAAAAATATCGAAAGTTTTGAAAATAAACCTCGATATTTTTGTTTTTGTTTTATTTTGTTGTTTTTGTATTTGAATGATGAGCTAGTTTATGGTAAGATAGTAGTAGGAAACGAGGTGATAATATGCTCAAACAAGAAAAATTAACCAAAATTTTAGAGATAGTAAATAGTAAAGGAACCATAACGGTTAAACAGATTATGGATGAAATAGCCGTTTCAGATATGACTGCAAGGCGCTATTTACAGGAATTAGCTGATAAAGATTTGCTGATTCGTGTGCATGGTGGAGCTGAAAAACTTCGAACCAACTCCCTTTTGACTAATGAGCGATCAAATATTGAAAAACAAGCCCTCCAAACGGCAGAAAAACAAGAAATAGCCCGTTTTGCAGGCAGTCTAGTAGAAGAAAGAGAAACTATTTTTATTGGACCAGGAACAACATTAGAATTTTTTGCGCGCGAATTGCCTATTGACAATATCCGCGTCGTGACCAACAGTCTACCTGTCTTTCTAATTTTAAGCGAACGAAAATTAACAGATTTGATTTTGATAGGTGGAAATTATCGCGATATTACAGGTGCTTTTGTTGGCACATTGACCCTACAAAATCTCTCTAATCTCCAATTTTCTAAAGCTTTCGTTAGCTGTAATGGTATTCAAAACGGAGCTCTAGCTACTTTTAGCGAGGAAGAGGGAGAGGCTCAACGCATCGCTTTAAATAATTCTAATAAAAAATATTTACTCGCAGATCATAGTAAGTTCAATAAGTTTGATTTTTACACTTTTTATAATGTATCAAATCTTGATACTATTGTTTCAGATTCTAAACTAAGTGATTCAATCCTTTTTGAGCTATCTAAACTTACTAAAGTCATCAAGCCTTAATAAACTGAAAGATTCTGGGTAACAACTCAATTTCAGAAGTAAATCTTCCCACAATAAAACGCATAGTATCAAGGTTTTTCAACACCTGATATTATGCGTTTTTCTGTATCAAAGACTTTTTGCCCAATTGCTTTATCTGCCACCTCAAAGCTATGCATTGAGAAATCTGCGACTCGCTTCCTAGTTTAAAATTACTCTTTGATTTTCATTGAGTATAAGCAACGTGATTAGATAAGAGTTTTGCAGAGTACTAAATACGAGATTTAACTTTTTTGGAAATTGGTTACGATTGTTGAAACGGCATAAAATCTGAATCAAAGGAGATATTATCCCATTCTTCAGGATTGATAAAATTTAAAAAGATATTTTTAAATTCTTCCAGCTCATAATCTGAATGACAAATCCATTCTTTACCAGTCGAGACATACCATTTTCCAAGACTTTTCAGTTCCTCATTCGTCAAACACGGTATTTGAGAACATTTTTCGAAATTTATAATATAAACTTTTTCATAAATAGATTGGATAAAATCTTTGAACATCTTTTTGCCTCACTAAAATTCTATATCTAATGACTCATTCTACTACTCAATCACTTGAGTTTCCGCTACTTTCTTGTACCAATGAGCTGATTTCTTAGGATAACGTTCTTGAGTTTCAAAGTCTACATAGAAGAGACCATAACGTTTCTCATAACCGTTTGACCATGAGAAGACGTCCATCAATGACCAAATGAAGTAACCTTTTACATTAGCTCCATCTGCAATCGCATCAGACAAGACCTCCAAGTGTTGTTTCACATAATCAATACGTCCATCATCGTAAACAGTGTTATCAACGAACTCATCTTTATAGCCTAGACCATTTTCAGTGATGTAGATTTTCTTGTAGTTTGGATAATCTTTCTTCACACGCATAATTTGGTCATACAAACCTTGAGGGTAGATAATCCAATCCCAATCTGTACGTGGTACATAATCAGGAGCTACACGACGACCAACACCTTTGATTTGGTATTTAGAGCTTCCTTTCTCACCCTTACCATTATGGATAATTTCAGTTTCTCCATCAAAGGCTTCCATCCAGTCACTCATATAGTAGTTGATTCCTAGGAAGTCGTTCAAGTCTTTCGCAGCTTCTAATGCTGTAAAATCTTCTTCACGAAGGTCCAAGCTACCACCATTGGCAGCCAAGATAGCCTCTACCCCTGCCAGAGTCTTTTCAGAGTAGTGACCCAGATAAGTTGCATCCAAGATAAATTTGTTATGGATAATGTCCTCCAACTCTGCCGCAATAACATCTGCAGGATTTTCAGGATCCAAAGGATACTTGGTTGGGAGAGCGTGCACGACACCAATTTCCCCTTTATAGCCTTTCTCTTTGTACAATTTTACCGCGCGTGCATGAGAAACCATCATATTGTGGTGCGATTGGAAAACTTTGGCAAGGTCGTACTGAATACCTGGAGGGAATTTACCAACCAAATATTGACCATCACCGATTGGTCCAATTTCATTAAAGGTTGTCCAATAGTTTACTTCTGGAAATTCTTCAAAACAGAAGGCAGCGTAGTCTACAAAATGTTCAATATTTTCACGGTTTAAGAAGTCTCCATTTGAGTGGAGAGCTTCTGGCGTGTCAAAGTGATGAAGAGTTACAAAAGGCTCAACATGACGTTTGTGACACTCTGCAAATAGATTATGATAAAACTCGACACCTTTAGCATTTACTTGGCCGTAACCAGTCGGAAAAATACGTGACCAGGCAATAGAAATTCGAATGCCATTGACACCATACTCTTCTGCTAGCTTGAGGTCAACTGGGTATCGATTGTAAAAATCACTGGCTGGTTCTGCAGTGTACCAGTAGTTATCTTCAAGATATTTATCCCACGCTACTGGTCCTTTTCCATCAGTATGCGTAGCGCCTTCTGCTTGATAGGCAGCTGTTGCGCCACCGAAAATAAAGTCTTTTGGTAATGTTTTTGTCATTTTTTTCACCTATTTCTTGATTTAAATAAAGTAAAAGTGAGAGGAGAGGAGTCAGTGAGCCATCCTTCTCCATCTCACTTCTTGTACCAAGTCACCGAATTGTGACATGAGGAGGTAAAAACAATATCTTTTTACCGACAAATTAACAAGGCGATTAGGAAATTCGCCATAGCGATTTCCGTAACGAGAGGAGACTGTTTCACAGTTCCTAGCCTTAATCGAATTGCGCTTGTACGAATGCAAGAGCACCTTTTCCATCACGGGTTAATTTGATGTATTGAGCACCTTCTGTTTTCGCAAGTTTAATACCGAGTTTATCAGTTTCTGCTTTCATGTCTTCAAAGTTTGAAGCAACTTGAGGAGCAAGGATAACAAGATCAAACTCTGGCAACATTTCACGGTGAGCACCATAGCCACCTGCTGCTGCTTTCACAGGAACATTGTATTCTGCAGCTGCCTTGTTCAAAGCATTTGCAAGGAGACCACTTGTACCTCCACCAGCACAGAGAACGAGGACATTTGTTTCTTCAGTGATGGTATTTTGTGTTGCTTCTACACCCGCTTTTTCAAGAATAGCATCTGCTTTTGCAGTGTTGAAGTTTGCAGCAACTTTTTCTTTCAATTCATCATTAGATTTACCTGAACGTTCTTCTTCGAGAATTTGTTCATCATAGACCTTAAGGAATGGATAGTAAATGACTACGTCAACCACGATTAGGAGGGCAGCTAGAACGAATGATAGAACTTGGAAGTTAGTTCCAAGAACTAGACCTAGTGGAGCTGGGGTTGTCCATGGTAGATTAGCGGTAAATGAATTCATTCCAAGAGTTTCAATAAAGAATTTAAAGATCCATACATTTGCGATAGGAGCAAAGATAAATGGAATGAAGAAAATCGGGTTCAATACAAGTGGTGCACCAAACAAGATAGGTTCATTTACACCAAAGAAGGTAGGAACTACTGAAGCACGTCCGATTGCACGGTTACGTTTTGATTTTGTTAACCACATGAACATGAATGGAACAACTAGTGTCGCACCTGTACCACCCATGGTAACGATAAACATTTGTGTACCAGAAGTAAGAATCTTGTCAGCGTGCATACCTTGTTGGAGAAGGTTCAAGTTGACTTCGGCATTGGCATAGGTAATTGCTGCGATAGCAGGTTCAACAATAGATGGACCATGGATACCAACAAACCAGAAGAAGGCAAAGGCACCAAAGATAATCGTAATACCTAGATAACCATCAGCAGCAGAGAATAATGGTGCAAAGAATTTACCGATTGATTCAGCTACGCTTGCACCAACAAAATGACGAGCTAGTAAATCAAGAGCATAAAGTGAAACAACTGAGAGAGTGAATGGAATCACATCTTTAAAGACTTGTGAGATATTTGGTGGAACTTCGTCAGGCATACGAATAGTGACGTTGTTCTTAACACAAAACTTATAGATGGCCACAGTAACAAAGGCAGCAAGGAAGGCTGAAAGCAAACCTTTTGTTCCAAGGAAATCTGTTGCAAAACCACCTGCAATTGGGTCAGCCGCCAACATCAACAAACCAACAATTGCTGCCAACAATGTTGACATATAGTTGATTTGATTGGTTTTCTCCATGCTTCGATTGACTGAGTCAGTCAAAGATTTAGCTGTTGTACCAGCTACCAAGAGAGCCAGAATTCCCATTGAATAGCTGTAAGGTTTCATCAGAAAAGCTACAACTTCATCAGACCATTTAAAGCCCCATGAGTTTGGTACAAAGGCAATCAAGATAAAAATACTTGAGAAGAGAATAACAGGCATACCTGCAATGAAACCATCACGAATAGCACGAAGATAGATATTACGAGATAGTTTCTCAAAGAAAGGCTTTCCTTTCTCGATAAATGCAATTAGTTTATTCATTACTTAACTCCTCTCTTGTAGAGTTCGATTAAATGGTGCATCAAATCTTTTAACAAAATAGTTGTCATCAAGTGGTCTTGGCCATGCATCATGGTTACGCTATAAGCCAAATCCTCGCCAGTTGCTTCCTTGGTCAATAGACTTGTTTGCGCGTGGTGTGCCTCTGCGATACAGCTACCAGCTTCCTCTACAAGAGCGTCCGCTTTTTCAAAATCACCAGCTTCAGCAGCCTTCAAGGCTTCCAATAGTTTTGAACGAGCATCGCCAGCATAGGCTACGATTTCAAAACCTAACAATGTTACTTCTTCTCTATTCATGATAGAATTCTCCTTATATAATTTTAAATAATTTTTATGATAATAAACGTTGGATATGTAGAACTAGATAAACTCGTTCACTTTTATACAAATCAAGACCTGTATGTTGCGTAATCACATCATAGATCTTAGAACCAATCTCGAAGGCTTTTGGATAGGATTGTTTGATATGGTCTTCCATATCCAGAAGTGATTGGTTATCATCTCTAGATCTGTCTAAATAATCCAAGAAATAATTCAGATGAATCATAAAGCGATCATAGAAATGGGTATTCTCTTTGGTTCGTTGAATTGCATAGTCCTTTAAAACTTCTTCAACATTCCTGAGAATTTCTTTCCTCTTATCAATCGACTCCACAAGTTCCACTTCATTCTCGCCTTCTGCATTGATGAAATGATAAGCAATCCGAATAATTTCGTCCTCAGGAAAATGATCTGCTAGCTTCTGGCGGTAAATTTCAAAAGCTTCATTTGCGATTTGAAAAGCGACAGGATACTTAGTGGAAATATCTGGCAGATTACTATCCTTGTACCTTCCTTGTGCTAGAGCTTGGTAAGAACAGTAAATATGATCTGTCAAGGTTACATAGAGATACTCTTGAATCGGATAATGATATTTCTTTGATAGCTTATCAATGATTTCATAAGTCACTGTGATAAAATCAAGCGGAACATCTTTGAGGAGAGCCATAAAGTTTTCTCTGGACTCTTCGGTCTTCATCCGAAAGATTTTCTCAACCTGATGTTCAGCAATCAAATCCCCCTTCTTCTTTCCAAATGCAATCCCCTTACCAATCACAATCACTTCTTCTCCCTTATCATTTCTGACAAGCGAGACATTGTGATTCATTGGATTTAGAATTCGATACATGTCAACCTCCTTTTATATTTTAAAGGTATATGAGTATAAAAAATGACCACAAATGAACTAGAAAATCAGCCGATTTCTAATTCACCTGTGATCATGCCTAATATTACTTAGTAACACTCACCTTGTATTAACTTGTGATTTAAGTATAGCACAAGTAAGTTATTTTGTAAACCTTTACATACAACTTTTTTTAAAAATTTTTAGATTCATGTTCCTAACCTAGGAGGACTTTCTTACACGCGTTCTTTCCATGAAGTCGCTGTTGTTTGAAGAACTTTATTGAGTTCGTCAATGTTTTCAAAACCAGTTGTGCGAAGCCATTCGCGAGCTGCTGCTTCACCATCTTTGATGTATGCTTCAACTGATCCAGCCCATGTAGCACGGCCACAAAGAACACCATTGAAGTTTGCACCTGATTCATGAGCAAATACAAGAGTATCTTGGAAGAGTTTAGCTGATACACCAGCACTTAAGTAGATATATGGCAAGTTAGTTGCTTCATCTTGAGCTTTGAAGAAGGCTGCTGCTTCTTCACGTGTATAAACTACTTCACCTTCAGCGAATCCTTCAACATATTTAATGTTAACAGGAACTTCAACTTTCAAGACATCAATGTTAAAGCGTGGGTCTGAGAAGACTTTCATAGCACCGATAACTTTGTGTGGTTTTACTTTAGCGTATTCTACAGAACCTGCGTCCGCAATTTTTTCATCGTAAGCAAGGATTTCAAGGAAGAATGGAATATCTTCAGCCACACACTCAGAACCGATACGTTCGATGTAAGCCTGTTTTTCTTGGTTGAGTTCGTCTGAGCTATCTACATCATAGTAAAGCAAGAATTTAACTGCATCTGCACCTTCTTCTTTAATACGTTTTGCAGACCAAACATCCAAGCAGTCAGGCAAGCGTTTTGTGCTTGTTGTATCATAACCTGTTTTTTCATAAGCAAGAAGGAGACCAGCTTTTTCATCAAGAGCTTTAGTTGCTGGAAGTCCATACTCAGGGTCAAGAAGCATAGATGAAGCGTATTTAGTCAATTCATCTGCTACCAAAACTTTCAGTTCTTCCATTTGAGCCACAGTTGGTTCTTCTGTTTGGTGTTGAGCCATGAGGCGTTTCAAAGCACCACGTTGGTCAAATGCAAGAGCTGAGATGATACCATTTTCATCAGAAAGTTTTTCTAAGCGTGCACGTTTTTGTTCTGTTAAAGCCATTTTATACCTCTTTTACTATTAATTGATCATATAGAGCTTGATAGTTGGCCATGTTGACATGACCAGTCATTTTTTCTTGAGCATTGAGCATACCAAGGACATTTGCCTTGATGAGTAATTCTGCATCCGATTCTTTATGAAGAAGTCCTGAAGAAATCCCTGCCACAGTAGAGTCTCCAGATCCAACAGGATTGACTACCTGAATTCTAGGAATATCGACCTTGTAGAAAGTGTCCCCATGTTTGGCAAAGGCACCGTTGGCACCAAGTGAAACGATAATCCATTCAATACCTGCAAACAAAGGCTCTTGAAGGACTTCTTTTAATTCATCCAAATCCTCAGAAACTTCTCTTCCTAGAAGTTGAGACAATTCTTCATTATTTGGTTTGATGACTGTTGGTTTATGTGGTGATTCAAGAACCGCCTGAAGAGCCGCACCAGAGCAGTCCAATACAACAGGCTTGCCAGCTTGATTAGCAAGATCTACCAAGCTTGCATAGTAATCAACTGGAAGGCCAGCTGGCAGACTACCTGAGATAGCTACTACTTCAACTGACTCCAAGAGTTTTTTGAAATGTTCCAAAAAGTCTTGACCTTCCTGTTCCAATACTACAGGACCTTTTTCAAGAACTTCTGTTTGGTTGTCTCCGTGAAGAATAGCGATACAGTTACGAGTTTCTCCTTGAATAGAGAAGAAATCTTTTTTTACTTGATCATCGATATGTTCAACCAAAAACTCACCAAGTTTGCCACCCACTAAACCAGTAGCAAGAACAGAATCACCAAATTCTGAAAGTACTCGAGTGACATTGAGTCCCTTACCACCAGCCGTTTTGGTTACATCCACCACACGATTGACAGTATCAATCTTCAACTCATCCAAGGGATAGGAAATATCAATGGATGGGTTCATTGTGACTGTTAAAATCATAGGTCACCTCTTAGTCGTGGTATTCTCCGCGATCCCATTTTTCAAGGAATTCAGTGAAGAAGTTTGCGTCAGTTTGTTGAGCATTGTGACTTTCAAGGTGTTCAATTTTCGCAATCAATTTCTTGTTTTCTTCAGATGGTTTGTATTCAGCATGGATGAAAGCTTCGATGATGTCACACATGAGCAATTCACCAGTAATCTTACCACCAAATCCGATAACGTTGGCGTTCAATTGTTCTTTAGCATAAAGTGCTGTTGTCATATCACGAACCAAGGCAGAACGGACACCTGGAACTTTATTTACAGCGTTGTTGATACCAACACCAGTACCACAGATACATACCCCAAGATCAGCTTGACCGCTAGTTACGGCTTCACCAACTTTTTTACCAAAGATTGGGTAGTGAGTACGTGTATGGTCATATGTACCAAAGTCAATGACTTCATATCCTTTTGATTTCAAAAATTCTGAAACCGCCATTTTTTCATCTGTTACGATGTGGTCACATCCAATTGCAATTCTCATTTTTATCTTACCTTTCTTACTGTAATCTAATTAGCACATTTTGTTCAACATGTCGACACGAATTTGGTGACGACCACCGTCGTATTTACCGTTAACAAATCCTTTAGCGATATTTTTAGCCAATTCATCACCAACAAGTTGTGCCCCCATAGTGATCATACGTGAGTTGTTGTGGCCACGAGTCATATAAGCTGAACGTTCGTCAGATACTTCTGCAGCAACCATTCCTTTGATCTTAGTTGCAACCATAAATGGACCAGCTCCATAAGCATCAATCACGATACCAAGGTTTTGTTCTTCTTTGTTTACTTCTGCAGCAACAGCAAGAGTCACATCAACAAAGTCTTGACCTTCAGCTGTAACATCCACAACGTGGAAGTTTTCTTTTTCCAAGAAGTCTTTCACAACTTCTTTCAATCTCAAACCTGCAGCATCTGCACCGATAACAATAGACATATTGTATACTCCTTTTTATTTTTTCTATACTGGATTCCAGCAGTGTATTGGCTGTCTTTAAAAAACAGTCAATTAGTCCTCACAAACATAATATACTACTATTGTTTGAAAAAGTCAACAGTTTGTGTTTGTTTTTGTTATTTATTTTTTACTTTTTTATAAAACTTCTATCTCAAACCCTATTTCTTCAACCTGATTGGCTTCTAAGAGACGAACATTCTTCTTATCTTCTAAATGATCTCCTTCTTCAAGGGATGTTGACAAGCCAGACCATGGTTCAAAGGCAATGAAAGGTCCCTTGTTCAAAGTTGACCAGATGATGAGGTTTGGAAACTCTGCAAAGTGCACTTTCAATCCCTTATCATGTTTACGAGAACGAAGGGCAATTGTTCGAGATTGCAATTCATCCAAAGTCACTGCATCTGTGCTGAAAAGATCATAGCTGAGGTCTAATTCTTTTTGACCATCTAGCCATGGACTTCTATCTTGGAAATCCAACATACCTGTTTCTGGGAAAGGACGTGGAACAGAGCAAGTCTCTTCTTCCTCAAACTCTAAATAGTAATCTTCATAGATCTCATCATCCAGTAAGGGACAATTAAAGCCTGGATGTCCACCAATAAAGTAAGGCATGACCTTGCTAGTTTCTTTATTGAAAATCTTGTATTGAGTCCGTACTGTCTTGTCAGTAAGGATATAAGTGATTTCTAGGCGGAAATGATAAGGGTAGTTCTGATAGCTATTTTCATCGTCTTCAATTGCAAAAGTTACACTCTTATCTGTCTGTTCAACTAATTCAAATTCTTTCTTGCGAACCAAACCATGACGAGGAATCTTTCCTTTGCTTTCTTGCCCCTTCTCATCTATATAAAGTGCTGTATCCTCTCTCAATGAACCACAAATGGGAAATAGAACAGGAGCTTGTCCACTCCAATAAGTAGCATCTCCTTGCCACAAATATTCAAGTTCCTCAGCATCTTTTATAGAAGAAAGAGCCCCACCAAAACTGTTAAATTGAACTCTTAATTGTTCTGATTTTAATTCAATTACCATTATTTTCTCCGATTTCTTGATAGTTTATAAAAAACTAGGCTGTCACTCCTAATGGTATGACAACCTAGTTTCAACAATTTACACTCTGCGAAAATCCAATTCAAACTTCGTCAGCGTCGCCTTGCCGTAGATATGGTCACTGACTTCGTCAGTCTTATCTACCACCTCAAAACTGTATTTTGAGCAACCTGCGGCTAGCTTCCTAGTTTGCTCTTTGATTTTCATTGAGCTTACATTTTATAGGAGCGCATTATTTTGCTTTTGCTGCGTACTCTTCGTTACGTTTGATCATTTGTTTTCTGTACCAAGCAAAGATACCGATATAGAATACAAGGAAGACTACAGCACCAAGGATTGCTTTGATATCACCAGTTGTAGTGTTACCAATTGTCCAACCAAGAAGTTTTTCGATTGGTCCTTCAAGAGTAGAGTGAGTAATCAATTGAGTTTCACTCACACCTGCTGGGAAGGCACCTACACCTTTAGCAAGTTCTGTTGCAAATGGTGCGATAAGTGTACCTGAAAGAAGGAAGAGTGGCAACAAGAGTGTTCCGAAGATGATCATACGGAGCAATTTACCACGTGTTACAACCAAGAGAGCTGGAGTAACACCCATAGCAATGATACCTGCAAGTGGCAAGATACCATTTCCGACTTTTGAAAGAAGCACAGCTTCAATCAACATGATTGGAGCAAGTACGTTGGCACAAGCCCAGATTTCAGCACGACCAGCGATGAATGGCCAGTCAAGACCGATGTTGAATTTACGTCCTTGAAGACGTTTAGTAGCAACGTTTGTAATACCTTGTGAAAGAGGTTCTACGGCCGCGATGAACCATGAACCGATAAGTGAGAAGAGTTCCAAAGATACACCGGCAGTCAAACCAAGAGACAACCATCCTCTGATAACAAGACGCCATTTATCTGCATCTTCAACCCCTGCAATTGGATGTGGAGTTCCCATAATACCGATTACAATACCAAGAATGAAACCGATAAAGAATTTAGAACCCCAGAAACCGATTTTCTTGTTCAATTTAGCAGCGTCAAAGTCATATTTATCAAGACCTGGGAAGAATTTTTCAAAAATCTTATCCAAAACCATGATAACTGGGTTCATCATGTAGTTCATGTGAGTTGATGTCATTGGTGATGAACTTGGTGCGTTAAGAAGGTCGTCAAATGTAGGTTTCATCAAGTCAGAGTTGATAATTTTCAACACACCGACAAGGACGATAGCTGCTGTAGCAATCAAGAGTGAAACCCCTTGGCTCACACCGTTGTTATCTGCATACCATTTAATCAAGAGACCTGTGATAGACAAGTGCCAGATATCGAAGATATCAACGTCAAGTGTATCTGTTTTCTTCATTGCAAGCATCACTATGTTGACAATCAACATGATGAGCAAGAAGTAAAGTGTCCAAGCAGAACCCCAAGTGATTGTAGCAAGTGGTGCCCAACCAACGTCGGTAATACTCAATTGAATACCAGTGTTTTCAACGAATTTTGCAAGCGACGCTGAGAAAGCAGTGTTTAGCATACCGATGATGGCACCGATACCTGTAAGAGCGATGGCAAGTTTGATACCACCTTCAAGCGCTTTGGAGAATTTCACTCCAAAAAGTAAAGCCAATAATGTCAAAATGATTAACATGATGACAGGACCACCCATATCTAAGACGGGTGTAAAGACCTCTTTGATTAGGTCAAAGATTGCATCCATAACAGTTCCTCCCTTTTTTATGTTATATGAATGTTAACAAATTAAAATTAGCTTAACCCGTGTTCTTTGATAGCTGCTTCAATATTATCATATACTGGAGCACTCATAGCTGGGATACGGAATAAGATTGGTCCAGCTTCGATAACTGGAATACCTGGGTCAAAACCAAGGTCTGTCGCAGCAATTGGTGTGAAGATGTCATAACCTTTGATAAGGTCTTCGTTAACGTCTTTGACCATGACTGCATCACAGTGCACATCGTAACCACGGTTTGAAAGTTCTTCTTCAAGAGCACTTTTAATTTGGTGGCTTGAGTTAACACCTGCACCGCAGGCAGCAAGAATTTTAATCATATGGATCTCCTCCGATTTAATATTTTTAATAGACAAGATTAAGCGATTGCTTCAGCGATATAAGCATAGAGGGCTTCTGGTTCAGAAATTTTTGATAGGTCTTCAAGATGACCATTTCCAGTAAAGAAGTCCATCAACTGAGCAAGAATGTTGGTTTGACTTGAGCTTGAGTTGTTAATAATAAAGAAGAGCAAGGATACTTCTACTTCCTTATCTGGCGCAATCATATTGTGGAAAGTCACCGGTTTCTCTAATCGAACGACCACAACTTTTTCAGCCAGATTATGAACAATATCTGTGTGAGGAATAGCTACATTCGGCAAATCCTTACCTAAAAATTCCATATCTAAGCCAGTTGGAAATGACTTTTCACGCGTAATCAAGGCTTCACGATAGGTCGGAGTTACGATTTCTCGTTCTTCCAATAAAGTTGCAACCTGATCAAAGAGATGTTCTTGATTATCCGCTTCTAAGCAAAACACAAGGTTTTTGTCAAAGAAATAATCTAATCCCATAAGGTTTTCCCTTCTTTCCATTAACTTTATGCCATAAGTATAACACTATATGAAATCGTTGTCAATAGTTTTCTGTTGATTTTTGTCTCTTTTTTTATATTTTTGTTGTGTTTATAGTTTGTTATATAAAAATAAACACACAAACAAATACTACCAGCATTTTTTCTGTTCTAATACTCAATGAAAATCAAAGAGCAAACTAGGAAGCTAGCCGCAGGTTGCTCAAAACATGGTTTTGAGATTGTAGATAAGACTGACGAAGTCAGCTCAAAACATGCTTTTGAGATTGTAGATAAGACTGACGAAGTCAGCTCAAAACATGCTTTTGAGGTTGTAGATAAGACTGACGAAGTCAGCTCAAAACATGCTTTTGAGGTTGTAGATAAGATTGACGAAGTCAGTTATCATATCTACAGCAAGGTGACGCTGACGTGGTTTGAAGAGATTTTCGAAGAGTATAAAAACTAAAAAAGCAGGCCATTAAAGCCTGCTTTACTATTGATTCTTATATAAATTTCCTGTGAACAAGGAAAGGCATTTCTGATAACTTATTCTTCATCCATGCTCAAGACGCTGAGGAAGGCTTCTTGAGGAACTTCTACTGATCCGATGGCTTTCATACGCTTCTTACCAGCTTTTTGTTTTTCAAGGAGTTTACGCTTACGAGAAACGTCACCACCATAACATTTAGCAAGTACGTTCTTACGAAGGGCCTTGATATCAGTACGAGCCACAATCTTGTGTCCAATAGCTGCTTGAATTGGCACCTCAAATTGTTGGCGAGGGATAATTTTCTTGAGCTTATCAACGATGAGTTTCCCACGCTCGTAGGCAAAGTCCTTGTGAACGATAAAGCTGAGGGCATCCACCTTGTCTCCATTGAGAAGGATGTCCATTTTGACCAGCTTAGATGGGCGATATTCTGACAATTCGTAGTCAAAACTTGCATAACCACGTGTCGAAGACTTGAGTTTATCAAAGAAGTCGAAGACGATTTCAGCAAGTGGAATTTGATAGATAACATTGACACGGTTATCATCAATATAGTCCATAGTCACAAAGTCCCCACGCTTACGCTGAGCCAGCTCCATTACTGCTCCAACGAACTCTTGCGGTACCATGATTTGCGCCTTAACATAAGGCTCTTCAATGGTCGCAATCTTAGTTGGATCTGGGAACTCAGACGGGTTAGACACATCCATTGACTCCCCGTCAGTTTGGTTAACCTTATAGATAACAGACGGAGCTGTCATGATGAGGTCGATATTGAACTCACGTTCCAAACGTTCTTGGATAACATCCATATGGAGAAGTCCAAGGAAACCACAACGGAAACCAAATCCAAGAGCCTGAGATGTTTCTGGTTCAAACTGAAGACTAGCGTCATTCAGTTGCAATTTTTCAAGCGCTTCACGTAGGTCATTGTACTTGTTTGACTCGATAGGATAGAGACCAGCAAAGACCATAGGATTCATCTGCTTATAACCATGTAATGGCTCTGCCGCAGGATTGGTTGCCAAGGTAACGGTATCACCCACACGCGTATCCTGGACCGTCTTGATAGAAGCCGCAATGTAACCAACGTCACCAGTCGCAAGGAAATCACGACCAACTGCTTTGGGTGTAAAAATACCAACTTCGGTCACATCAAAGGTCTTACCATTACTCATAAGTTGAATCTTATCGCCAGGTTTGACTACCCCATCCATGACACGCACTTGGAGGATAACCCCACGGTAAGCATCGTAAACAGAATCGAAAATCAAGGCTTTGAGGGGCGCCGTCACATCACCCGTTGGTGCTGGAACTTTTTCTACGATTTGCTCGAGAATTTCTTCGATACCGATACCAGCCTTGGCAGAAGCCAACACTGCTTCACTGGCATCCAAACCAATGACATCTTCAATCTCCGTACGCACGCGCTCTGGATCTGCAGCTGGCAGGTCAATTTTGTTAATGACAGGCATGATTTCCAAATCATTGTCCAAGGCCAGATAAACATTGGCAAGGGTTTGAGCCTCAATCCCTTGGGCAGCATCGACCACCAAAATAGCACCCTCACAGGCAGCTAGTGAACGTGAAACTTCATAGGTAAAGTCTACGTGTCCTGGTGTGTCAATCAAGTGGAAAATATAAGTTTCCCCATCTTTTGCCGTGTAATTCAACTCGATGGCATTCAACTTAATGGTAATCCCACGCTCCCGCTCTAGATCCATGCTGTCCAAAAGTTGAGCCTGCATTTCACGGCTTGAAACCGTCTCTGTTTTTTCCAAAATGCGGTCTGCTAGAGTTGATTTCCCGTGGTCAATATGGGCGATAATAGAGAAGTTACGGATCTTCTCCTGTCGTTTTTTCAATTCTTCTAAGTTCATGATTCTCTTCCTTTCAGGGTATCTATTTATTATAAATTGTTTTTGACATTTTGACAAGACCATACCCTGCTAGGAGTACTAATCTTCAGCGACAAAGCCGTCATTTTCGATAAAGTGGTGTTCTGTCATTCCTTGGTCTGTAAAGACAATTCCGTGAAGGACACCACCATAGACAGCTCCTCCGTCCATCCCAATCTTACCGTCTTCTGTAGTCCAAAGCTCAGCTGTACCTCGCTCTTGCTTTAACAAACCATAAACTGGTGTGTGGCCAAATACAATGGTTTTTCCAGTATGATTTTCGGCTTCGTGGAATGGTTTTCTAAGCCATACTTTCTTGTAATCTGTAGTTTCATGCCAGTCATCCAATGTCAAATCAATACCTGCGTGAACAAAGATATACTTGTCTGTCTCTACCACAAATGGCATTTGACGAATAAATTCGACCAGGTCTGCCGCTTCAGTGGCAACACGCTTGGCATCCTCAACTCCATCAACTGGGGCATCCAAAGGACGACCTAGGATAGAGTTAATGGTTGTATCACCACCATTACGACGATAGTGGTCGTAGCTTTCTTCAGGATTATCAAGCCAAGTTAAAAACATATACTCATGATTTCCAGACAAACAGATAGCCCCTTGATTATCTACTAAGTTCTTAACCATTTCAAGGACGCGGCGACTATCTTCACCGCGGTCAATCAAATCTCCTAGAAAGAGCAACTGGGTCTGACCATCCCAGATTTTGAGAAGGTCTTCCAGCATCCCAGCTTTTCCGTGAACATCTCCAATTACATAATAGTCTGTCATCTTATTTCTCCCTGTTTCTCAACAATTCTCTGGCTTGCGTCAGGGCTGCTTCCGTCACATCATCACCTGCCAACATCTTGGCAACTTCCTCCACTCGCTCTTCAACCGTCAAGAGACGAACAGTCGAAACTGTTGAATGGTCATTGCTAATCTTCTCAATAAAGAATTGATAATCCGCAATCGCAATCACTTGTGGCAAGTGGGAAATTGCTAGAACCTGACCATGTTGACCAATCTTGTGAATCTTCTGTGCAATAGCCTGAGCTACACGGCCTGAAACTCCCGTATCCACCTCATCAAAGACAATACTGGTCTTGCCTTCTTTACGTGAAAAAGCAGACTTGATAGCTAGCATGAGACGAGACAATTCTCCGCCAGATGCAACCTTAACCAAAGGTTTAAAGTCTTCTCCAGGATTGGTTGAAATGTAAAATTCGACCATTTCATTGCCCTCACGACTGAATTTACCCTTGCTAAAACGAACTTGAAACTGGGCTTTTTCCATATAAAGGTCTTGCAGTTCTTGTTTAATCTCAGCTTCAAGCTGCTGAGCTAAGTCATGACGAGCAGAGGCAAGTTGACCAGCCAAATTAACAAGATTGACTTCCAATTTCTTGAGCTCTGCTTCCATGTCCTCAGAAGAAAGGTTATTGCCTGTCAAGAGATTGTATTCTTCTGTAATTTTGGCAAAATAAAGCAAGACATCATCCACAGTCCCACCATACTTGCGGGTAATAGTATGAAGGAGATCCAAACGATTCTCAACCTGCATGAGACGATTGCCGTCAAAATCAAGGTCCTCAATAATAGCTTCCAGACGCTTGCTAATATCTTCTAAGACATAGTAGGTCTCAGACAGAGAGCTTGAAATTTCACGGTATTCAGGGTCATACTCTTCTACACTTTCCATGTCATTCATGGCTGAACGAACGTTGGCCAGACTTGAAAAATCTTCATTGTCTAACATACTGTAGGCATTGGTCAGCGTATCCGCAATATTTTTATGGTTGAGCAGTTTGTCACGCTCTTGATTGAGAGCCAAATCTTCTCCAGCCTGCAAGTTTGCTGCCTCAATCTCTGCCATTTGAAATTCCAACATTTCAATACGAGCCTTGTGTTCCTGTTGGTTTTTCTTGACTTCCAGAACCTGCTTACGCATTTTCCGATAAGCATCAAAACTCGTTTGATAGGTTTCTTTCAAGTCCCAAAAGGCTGTATCACCAAATTCATCCAACATCTGGATATGCAGTTGGGGGCGCATTAACTCTTCTTGGTCATGCTGACCATGTATATCCACCAGATGTTGCCCAATAGCACGCAAAACAGATAGATTGACCATCTGGCCATTCACACGGCTGATACTCCGACCATTTTGCAAGATTTCTCGACGGATGATAATTTCATCACCCATTTCCAAACCTTGCTCATCAAAAATTTCCTGTAAAAGTCGACTATTCTCAACTGAGAAAAGCCCCTCAATCTCTGCCTTTGGCGCACCATGACGAATAACATCTGTCGTAGCACGAGCTCCCAACATCATATTCATGGCATCAATGATAATCGACTTCCCTGCACCCGTTTCACCAGTCAGGACAGTCATTCCCTTTTCAAAATTGAGGGAAATAGCCTCAATAATGGCAAAGTTTTTTATCGAAATTTCAAGTAACATATAGACCTACCAATTTTTTACTTGTTCAAAGATTTCCTCAGCTAGACTTTCACTTCTGGCAATGACTAAAATCGAGCTATCATCAGCCAAACAGCTAAAAATTTTGTCCGCAAATGTCTCGATTAACTGAGCTTTTACAAAGGCTGTATTTCCTGGAATAACTTGGAGATTGATCATCTTATCCATCAATTCAGCCGATTCGATATTGTCTTCAGCCAGTTGCAAACTTTTTACGATTGATTTTGGTAATTCATAGACATAGGTGTTGTCTCTCAAAGGAATTTTGACAATACCTAGTTCTTTGATATCTCGGGATACAGTTGCCTGAGTGGCAGTGATGCCTGCCTCTTTCAAATGTTCTACAATTTCTTCTTGTGTACCGATTTGATAATCTGTCACAAATCGTCTAATTTTTTCAAGTCTCTCTTTTTTATTCATTTTTAAATTGACTATGCGCCCTCTCTACTACTTCTTCAATTTCAGCAAGAACCTGATTACTTGCTGACTCTTCTTTTTTCAAATACGCTAAAAACTCAATATTTCCATGTCCACCTTGGACGGGAGAAAAGTCCAAACCAAGAACTGAAAAGCCTTCCTCTACTGCCATAGCTGTGACAGATTCAAGGACATTCTGATGAACCTTGGCATCTCGAATAATTCCATTTTTCCCAATCTGCTCACGTCCTGCCTCAAACTGAGGCTTAACCAGAGCCACAACCTGACCTTGATTAGCCAAGACTCGGTGTAAGGCCGGTAAAATAAGACTAAGGGAAATGAAACTCACGTCAATGCTGGCAAAGCTCGGTTCCTGCTCGAAATCAGTCTTTTCAGCATAGCGGAAATTGAACTGCTCCATGCTGACAACTCGTGGGTCTTGGCGTAATTTCCAAGCCAACTGATTGGTACCAACATCTACTGCAAAGACTAACTCAGCACCATTTTGCAACATGACATCGGTAAAACCTCCAGTAGAGGCACCGATATCAATCGTTGTAGCTCCTTCCACTGACAAATCAAAGATCTGCAAGGCCTTTTCTAATTTCAAGCCACCACGGCTGACATACTTGAGTTTCTCCCCCTTGAGTTTCAGCTCAGTGTCATCTGGAATTTTCTCTCCTGGCTTGTCAAACCGTTCTCCGTTAAGGACTGCTACGACTAGACCAGCCATGACACCGCGCTTGGCCTGTTCGCGCGTTTCAAACAAACCCTGTTTATAAGCTAGTACATCCACTCTTTCCTTAGCCATTGATTCTCAAACTTTCTACTACACTTACAATCGATTCTATCTCAAAGGGAATCTGCTGGGCAATTTCTTCTAATTTGGCATTAGCTTGATCCAAGGTTTGGTTACAAAAGGCAATAGCCTCTTCCAAGCCCAACAAAGCAGGATAGGTTGATTTTTCTGCCTGCAAATCCTTTTGAGGTGTCTTGCCGATTTCCTCAAAACTAGCTGTCACATCCAGCACATCATCTCTGACCTGAAAAGCAAGTCCAATCAATTCACCAACAGTTTTCAGCTTTGCCTGCATTTCAGGAGCCAATTCAACAATAATAGCAGCCGCTTGGAAAGGAAAGGATAGTAATTTTCCAGTCTTATTAGCATGAATAGTCTGGAGTTCTTCCAAAGACAAATGCTGGTGTTCACCCTCCATATCCAAAACCTGCCCTGCCACCATGCCCAGACTACCTGAAGCAAGAGATAAATTGGCAATCAAGTCTACCTTAATCTGACTTGGCAAATCTGCCTGCGCAATCAAGGCATAGGGATCCAGGAATAAGGCATCTCCTGCCAAAATGGCCATTGCTTCGCCAAATTTCTTGTGATTAGTCAATCGTCCCCGGCGATAATCGTCATCATCCATGGCAGGAAGATCATCATGAATCAAGCTCCCTGTATGAATCATTTCCAAGGCAGCGGCCACCTGCGCGTGAGCAGGTTTAATAGCGACCTGCAAGGCTTCCAGAACTTCTAACAAGAGAAAAGGCCGAATACGCTTGCCACCAGCATGAATGGAATAGAGAACAGACTCTCGCAAACTAGAGACAAACTGCTGGTCTCCATAAAAATCTTCCAAGGCTGACTCGACAAGAGCTAATTTTTCTTGCTTCTTCATTCAAAATCACTTTCTGTTCCGTCTTCTTGCATAACCTTGACCAAGGTCTTTTCAGCCTTGTCCAGCGTCGCTTGGAGTTCTTTTGACAAGACCATACCCTTTTGAAAGGCAGCAATCGCATCTTCCAGAGCAATTTCACCATTTTCCAAACTTTGGACAATGGTTTCCAGTTCTGCTAGATTTTCCTCAAATTTCTTTTGTTTTGACATCTTTAACCTCTAATTCTACTTGACCATCTCGCATCAAAAGCGTCACTTGGTCTTTTTTCTTCAAATTTTCAACCGAATCAACTACGGACTCTTCTTTTTTGACAATTGCATAACCACGCGCTACAATTCGACTGGTATCCAACATGAGCAAGGCTTCCGAAAGTCGCTTCACTTCAGCAACCTTGGCATCATAAACCAGCGCCATTTGGCTACGGAGGAGCTTATCCAACTGGCCTAGACGGTCTTGATAACGTTGGATTTTGGTAACAGGTGATAACTGAACCAGTCGATGCGTCCTTGCTTGGACTAATTGCTTGTTATCAGAAATCCGTGTACGTAAACTTTGTTTTAAACGCAGTTGCAGCTGATCCAAGCGTTGCAAATAGCCATCATACAAGCGCTCTGGCTGTCTAAAGATAACAGACTGACTGCATTTTTTCAAAGCTTCTTGTTTCTTAGATAGGACATTTCGGACTGCTGTTGCCATCCGCTTTTCCTGATTTTGCAAATGAGCTAATAGATCCAACTTGGTCACAGGTGTTGCTAGTTCAGCAGCTGCTGTTGGCGTTGCAGCTCGTCGATCTGCCACAAAATCCGCCAAGGTCACATCCGTCTCATGTCCCACACTAGAGATAACTGGCAAACGAGATTCAAAAATAGCTCGTACCACAATTTCTTCGTTAAAGGCCCAGAGATCCTCAATGGAACCTCCACCACGACCAATAATCAACAAATCCAAATCGTCACGTTGATTAGCACGCGCAATATTTCGAGCAATTTCCTCCGCAGCCCCTTCACCTTGAACCTTGGTCGGATAGAGAAGAATGTCGACACCTGGAAATCGCCTGCTGACTGTCGTGATAATATCTCGAATCACGGCTCCACTGCGACTGGTTACTACACCAATTCTCTTAGAAAATTGGGGCAGAGGTTGCTTGAAACGTTCTTGAAACATGCCTTCTTCTGTCAATTTTTTCTTGAGTTGTTCAAACTGAATCGCAAGCGCCCCAACTCCATCAGGCTCAGCCTTTTCAATGATGATGGAGTAGCTACCGCTCGGTTCGTAGACCTGTACGCGCCCAATCACATTGATCTTCATCCCTTCCTCCAGGTCGAAGCCTAATTTCTGATAAATCCCAGACCAGATGGTCGCTTGAATAACTGCATGGTCATCTTTTAGGGAGAAATATTGGTGAGTAGGTCGTTTACGAAAGTTGGAAACTTGACCAGTTAAATAGACCCGTTCCAAGTAAGGGTCTTTATCGAATTTCATTTTCAGATACTTGGTCAAAGTTGTTACCGATAAATACTTTTCCATCTCCACCTACTATTCATTTACTTGCTCTTTCATGGGTATTATTATACCAAAAATATGCCTAAAAATCTCCATTTATGTACCATTATGAGGGAAAAATAAATAATAGGTTTAGAACAAATATCTGACAGCTTATGGCATAAGAAAACGAGTATCTCCCATTACGGATATACTCGTTTTTTTGATATTTTAAAAGTGAACTTTTGCCTTCTGCTTAAATCTTTTCGACAAAACCTTGATAACTATTTGTTACTTTCATCTTTACGTTTAGTAAACACAAAGAATGATGCTAAAGTTGTTAATAACCCAACCACAGTCATACTCATGTCCGACGCACTCCCCGTACGTGGCAATGTTGGTTTTTCCTCTTTTGGTGGCTTAACTTGTTTCGTTGGTGTCTCCTCTTTTGGTGGTTCAACAGGTTTTACTGGTGTCTCCTCTTTTGGTGGCTCCACTGGTCTCGTTGGTGGCGTTGGTTCTTTCAAGTCAGGCTTAACCGGTGGGGTTGGAGCTTTTGGTTCTTTCAAGTCAGGTTTCACTGGTTTTTCTTTATCGAACTTGTTTGGTTCTTTTGGAGCAACTCCTAATGGTGTTGGTTCTTTAAGTTCTGGTTGTTTTGGTTCAACTGGTTTCGTTGGTGGCGTTGGTTTTGGTGTTTCAACCAATTCTAGTTTCGGTTTCACATCAATATATTCGTCAACGATAGCCGTGTTGATTCCGAATAATTGAGTGAATGGGACGGTTGCACCAAATTCCAAATAGAAGCCATCTTCTGTCACTTTTATAACACCTGCACCCCTGTACTTGTAAGGTGATTCTTGGTTATCCCATACCGGGTTTCCACTGTTAATTTCATCTAATGTTTTATCAGCATAAATTCCATCACCATGTTTATAGACAAAAGATTCATTCAATTTGATAAATGAAGCATTATGAATAGCATACACAATTTCACGATAGGTACTAGGCCATGTATTCACATTGGATCCATATTTGTTAGTCATATAATCTTTGACTTTTTTGAAACCATCTTTTTTGTACTCTTCTTCATCTTTTACGTATGCTGTTTTCAATTCTGCTTTTTTTGTATTCCACTCTTGACGTTTGGAAGGGTCACTCAATAATCCGCCGGGTTTTGATGCTGTTTCAAGGTCTACGTTATACAGTTTCTTAAATTCGTCATTTAAGTATTCGTCATAAACTCCTGATTTCCCATAGAATTCCTTAAACATATCCTTATTGTCTGCGAAATAATACGAATTGTCACTATAACCATGCCATCCTGTATTCATAGAACTCACTGCAAACATAACTGGTTTTTCTTTTGTTGGAATCACTTTCGTTCCATCTTCAAGATATAGAGTTGGTTTCATACGAACTCTTGTACTATATCCATGTTTTCTGAAATCACCATAGATTGATACTGAAATAGTTGGATCGTAGGCAGGAGAAATTTGCATTGTATCAACAGAACTACCAGTATCTAAGACAGTGTATTCATAATCAATACGTGTGACTTTTTTCTTATCGTATGTGGTGTTCTCTAAGTTTGTGTAAGTCACGGTAAACGGTCTATCTTTTTTGGCAATGACAGGATATGTGGTGATATGTGGGTCTTTGCCGTATTCTCGATAACCTGTTACTGTTTCATCCCATCGTTTGATGATCTTATCTGTCAAATTATTTTTTGCTAATGCTTCATCTGATAATTGGTCGCTACTCAACTTTTTATGATTTAGTTTCCAAAAACTTCCGTCTTTCTGAGTATATTTCAACATTGCTAAAGCACCAGTATCACCAGTATCTTTAACTTCTATGCTGATTTTAGCATTTGGTTCTTTAACGAAAATCAAATAGTTTTTTTCTTCGCTTGAAAAACGACCTGGTTTCTTCGATTCTTCTTCGAATTTTTTCAATTTTTCGTTATATTCTGCTCTACGTTTATCGTTTTCAATTTTATCAGCAGCTTCATTAGATTTAACTTGTTTATTGTATTCTGCAAGTTTTGTATTGTATGTTGCGAGTTTAGCGTCATAATCAGCTTTGGCCATATTATAGTCAGTTTGAGCTTTGTCATAGGTCGCTTTATCTTTTTCATATTGTGCTTTTTTAGCATCCCACTCAGCTTTAAGTTTTTCGTATTCAGCTTTTACCTTGTCCGCCTCAGCTCTTTGTTTATTGTATTCCGAAAGGTCACTTTCGTATTTTGTAAGTGTCTCTTTGTTTGCAACTAACGCTTTGTCATATTCAGCTTTTGCTTTTTCATAGGCTGCTTTATCAGCTTCATATTTGGTAGTAAGTTCTTTATTTGCTAAAACAGCTCTATCGTATTCAGCCTTATCTGCTTCATATTTAGCCACACTTTCATTGTAGGCTTTAAGTTCTGCTTCATATGCTTTCTTATCTAATTCATATTTTGTTGTTTCTGCCTTATACGTAGTTAAATCCTTGCCATAACTATCAGACTCGTTTTGTTGAATGTTTGAAGATTGGTCAGAGGCTTCAACTGTATGTACCCCAAATAAGATAGCAGAAGTTAAGCATGCGCTTGCTAATCCAAATTTTACTGAGTTTTTGTTCATATTACTCACTCTTTCTTAGAACGATTTAGAGAAAACTTAGTTTCTTTTGATTATTTATATTCCAAACTTAATACATATACAATAAATTTACTTAAATCTAATTCATCTGTTTATTTGCTATTTCGAGCTTCTTCCAAAATCTTAGCAATCTTGGTCGTCAACAGGTCAATAGCAACTGTATTGCTGACTCCCTCAGGAATGACAATATCAGCATAACGCTTGGTTGGTTCGATAAACTGATGGTACATGGGCTTGACCACACCTAAATACTGGTCAATAACGCTATCAAGACTACGGCCACGCTCTTCCATATCCCGCTTGATACGACGAATAATGCGCACATCATCATCTGTATCCACAAAAATCTTGATATCCATCAAATCACGCAGGCGCTTATCCTCCAAGACCAAAATCCCCTCAACGATAAAGACATCTTGAGGTTCTTGACGATAGGTCTTGCTGCTTCGTGTATGCTCTGTATAGTCATAAGTCGGAATGTCCACTGGACGACCCGCCAACAATTCCTTAATCTGCTCGATCATCAAGTCTGTATCAAAGGCGAAAGGATGGTCGTAATTGGTTTTGACACGCTCTTCAAAGGTCAAATGAGACTGATCCTTGTAGTATGAATCATGCTCAATCATGGAAATCTTTTCATCAGGGAAATGCGATAAAATGGCTCTTGAAACACTGGTCTTACCACCACCAGAACCACCTGTCACTCCGATAATGATTGGTCTATTTTGCATGCTATCCTCCGTTTTTTTATCCGTCGTCTATTCTATCACATTTTTAGCAAAATTTATAGTCTGATTTTGGATAGTCTAATAAGGGAAACAACACTCCCTACACCTCAGTTAGACTAGCTAAAAACCTTCCTTGGTTTATATAGATTATCTCGTTTCTCTAGAATTGCTAGCAATTTATCTCCTTCAAAAGCAGCCAATTCTTGTTCTGTTTGTTCGAGTTCGACAAAACGACCAAAGCGTACTTCTGTAGCCTCTTCTGGACTTAGGAAAACTTTGACAAGGTCCCCCGTCCCAATCTCTAGAGGATAGAGAAAGCTCAATTGACCAGCCTCCACTTTTTCAGCAATTTCTTCCAAGGTAAGAGCGTCTTCTAGCTGTAAACCGGCTGCACTAGTACGAGTCAGATGTGACATATGAGCCGCATAACCAAGCTTCTCTCCCAAATCAACTGACAAGGTACGGATGTAAGTCCCTTTACTGCATTTTACACGAAAAGTAAAGCATGCAAGATTCCCCTCATAAGAAATCGGACTTGTTCGCTCAAATTGATAAATGGTCACCTGACGTTCTGGACGCTCCACTTCCTGACCTGCACGTGCATACTCATAGAGCTTACGACCATTGACCTTGACAGCCGAATACATAGGTGGAATCTGAGTAATAGGCCCAGTCAAGCTCGCAATCGCTTCATCAACAAGCTTTTCATCCAAGGGCGATAAAACAGGTGTCTCTGCGACCACTTCCCCACTAGCATCCTCTGTCGTCGTTGAATAGCCAAGAGTGATTTCCCCCTCATAGACCTTGCCCTCATCCTGCATGAACTCGACCATGCGTGTCGCCTTGCCAACCGCAATAGGCAAAACGCCCACTACATCCGGATCCAAGGTCCCACCATGACCAATTTTCTTGGTTCCCAAAATCTTACGCAGTTTAAAAACCGCATCATGCGAGGTCATCCCCGCTTCTTTTTTTAAGTTGATAATACCGTTCATATCTTGTTTTCTCACTCCTCCTTCAATGCTTCAAACTTCGCTTTCATAGTTGGATTTTTTCGAGTTAGTTTTTTTACTGAAACGTCTTCCAGTTTATTATTAGCTAGACGTAGTTGGTTTTCAGATGTGGTTAGGAATTTCTTGACCTCTTCCATGCGTTTGATGGCCTTGTCGATTTCATCGATAGCTTTACCAAAGTTGGTCGAAGCTGAGTTGTAGTTCTTGGCAAAGGCTAGTTTAAAGGCGTCCAAATCTTCTTCAAAATGAGTAATGTCGATATTTTGCTCCCGAACCAAGGCCAACTCCTGCTTGTATTTTAGGGAATTTAGCGCCGCATTACGTAAGAGACCAATCAACTGGATAAAGAATTGAGGACGAACCACATACATCTTTTCATACTCATGGCTGACGTCTACAATCCCTGTATTAAAGTAGTCATTATCGGTCTCAAGCATAGTCACCAAAACCGCATACTCACAGTTCTTTTCACGACGGTCCTTGTCCAATTCCTTGTAAAAATCGGCATTCTTGTGCTTCTTCTCTGTTCCATCTGCTTCATTTTTCATCTCAAACATGATGGAAATAATTTCGACCCCATTTTCATCACACTCACGGAAGATAAAGTCCCCTTTAGACCCACGCGCAGAAACCTTGTTATCCTTTTCAAAGTAAGCATTTGGAAAGGCAAAACTGCGGACCTTGTTAAACTCACTCTCTGCGTACTGTTCTAGGCTTTCCCCAATCGCTTTTGTAGATTGTTGAGCCTTAAAATTCTTATAAAACTCGACCTGTTCACTCGCTGCTTTGAGCTGTGCTTCATAGTTTTGCTTAACTGAAGCAAGAGAAAGCTCGTTTTCTTTTTCTTGTAATAGGAGCTGATTTTTGACCTGATCCCGTTCTTTTTCTAAGTCAGAAAGAGTCTTTTGCAGTTGATTTTCATGCTCTAAACGTAAGGTCGCCAATTGGTTTTCCAAGGCCTGTACTTCCTTGTCCTTAGCCAATAAGGCCTGATGGCTTGTCTGTTCAACTTCTTTCTTGGCCAATTCTTTTTCTGTATCAAAGTTTTGGATTTGACTCTGTAATTGCGCAATTTCTTGGTCTTTTTGAGCCAGTTTAGACTGTTGTTCATTCATGGCCTTTTGCTCAGCCAAGGCCAGTTCCTGCTTCATCCGATCATGTAGTTCCTTATCAAACTCTGCCGTTCTCACTTGGGATAAAAGTTCAGCATACTGACTTTCATTTACTGTAAAAACTTCCCCACAGTTGGGACATTTGATTTCGTTCATATCGTTCCTCTTTCTAGACTTCTGTAACCATTATATCATGCCTGAAGGAAAATCAAAAACAGTGAGTCGAAACCCACTGTTTATCTTCTTTTTCTTTAAATTTTTTCCAAGGCCAAGCGCAAATCTTCAATCAAATCATCTACATTTTCAAGTCCGATTGACAAACGGATTTGGTTTGGTGTGACACCTGCTGCTTCAAGGTCTTTTTCTGACAATTGACCATGAGTGGTTGTGGCTGGATGGACAACAAGAGACTTGGCATCCGCTACGTTCGCTAGGTCAGAGAAGATTTCCAAATTATCGATTACCTTGCGGGCTTCTGCTTCTCCACCTTTAACATGGAAGGTAAAGATTGATCCCACACCTTTAGGCAAGTATTTCTCAGCCAAGGCATGATAAGGACTATCAGCAAGTTTTGGATAGTTGACTTTTTCTACCTTAGGATGGTTGACAAGGAAATCAACAATTCTCTCTGCATTTTGCACATGACGTTCCACACGAAGAGAAAGGGTTTCCAGTCCTTGAAGCAAGAGAAAGGCATTAAATGGCGACAAGGCTGCACCTGTATCACGAAGCAATTGAACACGGACAGCGATAATAAAGGCTGCTGCACCCACATCACGAGTATAGCTCAAATTGTGGTAGCTTGGATCTTCCTCAACAAATTGAGGGAATTTTCCTGAAGCCGCCCAGTCAAAACGCCCGCTATCGACAATCACTCCACCAATAGTCGTACCATGCCCACCAATAAACTTAGTCGCAGAGTGAATGGCAATATCTACGCCGTGAGAGAAGACGTTAATCAAGTAAGGTGTGGCAAAGGTATTATCTGAAACGAGTGGAATCTGGTGTTTATGCGCAATCTCAGCCAATTTTTCCAAGTCAGGAATGTTAATCAAGGGATTGCCCAAGGTTTCAATCAAGACAAGCTTGGTATTGTCTTTGATCGCTGCTTCCACTTCCTCCAAATTATCCACGTCCACAAAGGTTGTTGTGATCCCATAACGAGGAAGGGTTTCTTTCAAAAGATTGAAAGTCCCACCGTAAATAGTCGAAGCAGCCACTACATGGTCACCAGCATGGGCAAGTGCCAAAATCGTATAAGTCACTGCGGCCATACCTGATGCTGTTGCAAGAGCTCCGACACCACCTTCAAGGGCAGCGATTCTTTCTTCAAAGGCAGCTGTTGTAGGGTTGGTGATACGAGTATAAATGTTCCCTGGTTTTCTCAAGGCAAACAAATCGGCACCTTCCTGCGTGTCATCAAAAACAAAGGATGTTGTTTGATAAATCGGCACTGCACGAGACTTGGTAGCTGGATCCACAACTTGACCAGCATGCAATTGTAAGGTTTCAAATTTAAAATCACGAGTCATAAAACGACCTCCAAATAGTTTGATTAAGGATATTGTAGCACTATCGACCTACCTTGACTAATACCTCTTTTCTATATTTTGATATAAGGAGTGGCTATTGCTTCTTACAAAATCGAAAAAAGCACGATTCAATCGTGCTCATTTTCTTAATCTACATAGGTATCTTCGTTTTTATTGAGGAAGGCATATGGAAGGCCCATCAAGAGACCTCCTCCGATAAAGTTTCCGATGAAGGTTCCCCCCCAGTGGCGAAGCATATTTCCAACACCGAAGTTGGCAATTGAGTCAGCAGCAACACTGAATTTTACAATCGCGAAAGAAGCAAAGTTTGCGGCAATGTGCTCGTTTGTTAAGAATACAAACATGTAAATAGCTGACAACACAAGCCAAAGTTTGGCACCACCATCTTTGACCAAAACAAATGAAAGAATCGCAATATTTACGAAAATATTTGCCAAAATCGCCTCAAGCAAAACTAATTCATTTGAGCGGCCTAACTTCATCTCAACAACCCCTGAGATGAAACTATCGTGTGTCAGATTCGCATAGGCTGCCGAATGAGCAAAGCCCCAACCTGCTATCAAAGCTCCGATAAGATTGAAGAAGGTACAGTAAAATAAAATCTCAGCTGTTTTTCTCCAAGAGATTTTTTTCAAGAAACTACCTGCAGTCAAGAACATCATGTTTGATGTTACCAACTCGGCATTCAAGAAAACAATGTAGGCCAAACCCCAAGCAAAAACAAAGGGGAAGAGGAAACGTCCACTACCTGGTGCAATTTTATTAATCAAGTCAGCCCCAACTGCACCAGCAGCAGTACTGAAGGTTAAAAATGCACCCGCGAACATAGAACGAATTGCATACTTAAATTTGCTTTGGCTATAAAGACTTTCTTTCTTCTTGCAAGCAAATTCAATCTTTGAGATAAATTCTGATGAAACCATAATAAACTCCTAAATCTTTTTTCTTGATAATTATATCACAAACTTTAGGTTTTAGGAAGCGTTTTCTGTATTTCATAAAAGTTTATTTTTATGAAAATCTTAAAAAAATCAGTGAAATCCAAGATTTCACTGATTTGTATTAATAAAATTGTCTATATGGTTGATTGAAAGCTGTTAGGATTTCATCAGATGTTTGTGAATAATCTTTTGTTTCTTTCAAATCACCTTTTACAATAATACGTTCTGTAGCAGCAAGGTCTTCACAGGTTACTAATGTGATTTCATTGACCCCATCTCTATCATCAACTTCATCAACACGATCCGGTGTCACACGTTTGACTTCACGGATTTCATAGGTATAAACTTTATTTTTATCAGTTAGATAAATCTTCATACCATTTTTAGCGTTATCCAAAGGAGAAAATAACATTTTATTAGCATTATCGACCCCAAAAATATGATGACTAGCTAGACTATAATTTCCTTCTCCCATTACTTGCTCGCGTTTCATTGTACCAGCGCCGTAGAAGAGATTAACATTATCAAGTCCTTTAAAAATCGGCAAATTCATTTCCAATTCAGGAATTGCAATTCCCCCAATAACTGGTAATTTTTGAGCATCCCATTGAGAAGCTAGAACAGCTTCCGAAGAAATTGCTTTGACCGAATCAAAATCAAAATTTCCTTCTGTATCCTGATTTTCTTCTATTTTTTCTTTTGATACCTGGCTAACTTGATACTTATTGGTATTCCAGACCATGAAAATATTTCGAATTTGCGCATTAAAAATCAAAGCCAGTGACAGTACTATCAGAAATCCTGCTAGGATATTTGTCAGCAGATTTTTTCGCTTGTTTTTCTTTTTATTATTTTTTTGAGACATTATGCTTCACCTTCTGTTTCGTTTTCTGTCCCAACTTCTTCTTTTTCTGCAGCTGCAACCGTTGTGAAGGTCACTATCTGAGCATCTTGATCCGGGCGCATTACTTTAACTCCCATAGTTGCGCGTCCTGTTTGTGAAATATTGGCAAGATTGGTTCGAATCATGACACCTGTATCAGTGATAATCATCACATCCTCATCCCCTTGAACAGTCATAAGACCGGCCAGCAAGCCATTTTTTTCGGTAATTTTAGCTGTCTGCATTCCCTTACCACCACGACCTTTTGTTGGGTATTCAGTAGCGACTGTACGCTTACCATATCCTTTTTCTGTGATAATAAGAACCTCATCTTGATCAGTAATCAAGCTGGCACCAACAACTGTGTCTCCTTCACGAAGGTTAACACCTTTCACACCAGTGGCGATACGGCTCATACCACGAACGGCTGATTGATTAAAGCGAACTGCATAACCAAACTTGGTACCAATGATAATATCCATATCTCCTTCCGTCAACAAGACATTGATTAACTCATCTTCATCCTTTAGATTCAGCGCTTTGAGACCATTCTGACGAATATTGGCAAACTCCTTAACACTGGTTCTCTTCACAATACCGTGACGGGTTGTAAAGAAGAGGTAAGCATCATCACTGCGATCAGACTCAACATTGATAACCGTCTGAATACTTTCGTCTTCATCCAATTTCAAGAGATTGACTACTGGTAGCCCTTTGGCAGTCCGACCATACTCAGGAATTTCATAACCTTTAAGACGATAGACACGTCCCTTGTTTGTGAAGAAGAGCAGATGATCATGGGTGCTAGTTGACACTAACTCACGAACAAAGTCATCATCTTTCACTCCCGTTCCTTGGACACCACGACCCCCACGTTTTTGAGCAGTAAACTCATCCTGATCCAAACGCTTAATGTAGCCTCTGTTAGAAAGGGTAATCAAGACATCCGATTCTTCAATCAAATCTTCATCTTCAAGACTCAAGACTTCACCGACCATCAACTCTGTACGGCGTTTATCAGAAAATTTACGTTTAACTTCATCCAATTCGTCTTTTATAATTTGAGAAACACGTTCAGGCTTAGCAAGAATATCCGCCAAATCCGCAATCAGAGCCAAGAGGTCATCATACTCAGACTGAATCTTATCACGTTCTAATCCCGTCAAACGGCGAAGACGCATGTCTAGGATGGCCTGACTTTGACGTTCAGAAAGCTTAAATTTACTCATCAACTCAGCTTGTGCTTCCGCATCCGTTTCACTAGCACGGATGATACGAATCACTTCGTCGATATGGTCTAGCGCAATCAAGAGACCTTCTAAGATATGAGCGCGCGCTTCCGCTTTTTCCTTATCAAAACGTGTCCGACGAACAACTACTTCTTTTTGGTGCTCGATATAAGCATCCAAAATCTGACGAAGGGATAAAATCTTCGGTACACCATTTTGGATAGCCAGCATATTGAAACCAAAGTTGGTTTGCATCTGGGTCATCTTAAAGAGGTTATTGAGGATAACATTGGCTGAGGCATCGCGCTTGACTTCAATAACAAATCGAACCCCTTCACGGTTTGACTCATCACGTACTGCTGTAATCCCCTCAATGCGTTTTTCCTGAACCAAACGAACAATATGCTCATGTACCTTGGTTTTGTTGACCATATAAGGAAATTCTGTTACAACAATGCGCTCACGGCCAGTCTTAGTTTCTTCGATTTCAGTACGAGAACGAAGAACAATAGAACCTTTACCTGTTTCATAAGCCTTATGAATGCCTGATTTCCCCATGACAAGGGCACCTGTTGGAAAATCTGGCCCAGGCAAGACTTCCATCAAGTCCTTGGTAGTCACTTCAGGATTATCCATGACCAACTTCACTGCATCAATGGTTTCACCCAGATTATGAGGTGGAATATTGGTTGCCATCCCAACAGCGATACCAGTTGCTCCATTAACCAAAAGGTTTGGAAAACGTGCAGGCAAGACCAAGGGTTCCCGTTCATTGGCATCATAGTTATCGACGAAATCAACCGTATTCTTATTGATATCTCGAAGCATTTCTAGAGCAATCTTGCTCATACGTGCCTCAGTATAACGCTGGGCGGCAGCACCATCTCCATCCATGGAACCAAAGTTCCCATGACCATCTACAAGCATGTAACGGTAGCTCCACCATTGAGCCATACGGACCATGGCTTCATAAATAGAGGAATCCCCGTGTGGGTGATATTTACCCATGACATCCCCTGTAATACGAGCAGATTTTTTATGAGGTTTGTCTGGAGTAACACCCAATTCATTCATTCCGTAGAGAATGCGACGGTGAACAGGTTTCAAGCCATCTCGAACATCAGGAAGAGCCCGGGCTACGATAACACTCATGGCGTAATCGATAAAGCTCGTCTTCATCTCCTTTGTCAGATTGACATTCACTAAATTTTTATCCTGCATTAATAAATGCCTCATTTCACAATTAGTAAGTAACAACATTATACCATAAATTCCCATCTATTTCAGCCTCTAAACCACTAAAACGTTTACATTGAGAACTATAAGGCATATTCGTGACAAAGTTTTTTAAAAGTGATAGAATGAAGTTATCTGGGGAAAATCCCCTAATAAAATTAAGGAGATGTTTAGAACAATGACTTCAACTAAACAACACAAAAAAGTTATCCTTGTCGGAGATGGTGCTGTAGGTTCATCTTACGCTTTTGCACTGGTTAACCAAGGAATTGCACAAGAGCTTGGAATTATCGAAATTCCACAATTGCATGAAAAAGCTGTTGGTGACGCGCTTGACCTTAGTCACGCCCTTGCCTTCACCTCACCTAAAAAAATCTATGCAGCTCAATACTCTGACTGTGCAGACGCTGACCTTGTTGTGATCACTGCAGGTGCGCCTCAAAAACCAGGTGAAACTCGTCTTGACCTTGTAGGTAAAAACCTTGCTATCAACAAATCAATCGTAACTCAAGTTGTTGAATCAGGTTTCAAAGGTATCTTCCTTGTTGCTGCTAACCCAGTTGACGTTTTGACTTACTCAACTTGGAAATTCTCTGGTTTCCCTAAAGAACGCGTTATCGGTTCAGGTACTTCACTTGACTCAGCTCGTTTCCGTCAAGCACTTGCTGAAAAATTGGATGTAGATGCTCGTTCAGTGCACGCCTACATCATGGGTGAACACGGTGACTCTGAGTTCGCTGTTTGGTCACACGCAAACATCGCTGGTGTAAACCTTGAAGAATTCCTTAAAGACACTCAAAATGTTCAAGAAGCTGAATTGATTGAATTGTTCGAAGGTGTTCGTGATGCAGCCTACACAATCATCAACAAAAAAGGTGCAACATACTACGGTATCGCAGTAGCCCTTGCTCGTATCACTAAAGCAATCCTTGACGATGAAAACGCAGTACTTCCACTTTCAGTATTCCAAGAAGGTCAATACGGAGTTGAGAACGTCTTTATCGGTCAACCAGCTGTTGTTGGTGCACATGGTATCGTTCGTCCAGTAAATATCCCATTGAACGACGCAGAAACTCAAAAAATGCAAGCATCTGCTAAAGAATTGCAAGCTATCATTGACGAAGCATGGAAAAACCCAGAATTCCAAGAAGCTTCTAAAAACTAATTTAGATAGAAATAACTCCTTGAATCATCAGGGAGTTGTTTTTTTCTGTATTATAGTAGGTTGAAGTTGAAATAGCACCCCATTACTCTAAAACGTTGTTACAAAATGCTTTAAATTCCTAATTGATTTGTTCAGATTTTATTTCATTTCTCTATAAAACGCATAGTATCAAGTTTTTATACCTGATAATATGCGTTTTATTGTGTCAAGACTTACTTGATTTCTCCTCGAATCAAGTTTTGTTTCGTCTCACCTTTATGATATTTTTTCAACTAAGTCCTGTATCATCCGATGCAGTTCTTCGATTTTCTCAGATTGCTTCTCTAGTAATATTCTCTGACTAGATAATTCATCTTGAAGTTTATCAAGTTTTATCTGTTCATCTGGATTATCTTTTACAAAAAAGTTCGTCAAGGCACTCGTTAACATTCCTATTGTTCCAATACCGACAAGCATCAGTAAAACTGCTAGCCATTTCCCAAAAAGGGAAACTGGAACAATATCACCATAACCAACAGTAGTTACTGTCACAAGAGCCCACCAAAGACTATCTGAGAAGGATTTTTCTTCAACTACAGATAAAATTGAACTTCCTACTAGAACGATAAAAATATTAACATACAAGATATAAATCAGGCCATTTGTCCGTAAGAATCTACTAATTTTTCTTTCTAATTTACCTGTAAGTCCAATTATTCTAAGTAAACGAGTCAGTTTCAGTAATTTTGTCAGCCTTGCTAAGCGGAAGATACGCCCTAATCGAAAAACTGTGAAAATAGCATTTAAAGGGAGAATAGCCAATAAATCAAAAATATTTTCAAGAATAAAGCGCCATTTTCTTTTAGTAATAAAAAAGCGCCAACTATAATCAATTACAAAAACACCCCAAAGTAGTAAATCAATAATATTGTACGGAGGATTGTCCAAATCAATCATCTCAGAAAATCCAAGCAATACCAGAATAACAGAGATTAAAGCAAGTAAAATAATTGTTGTGTCATAGTAATCCTTAAATAACCATTTTCTTTTCACACTACTTCTCCTATGTCATTTTTAAACATTATACCACAACAAATATCTGCTAATTTATAAAAAAGAAGGCACTCGCCTTCTTTTTATATGTCTGTCAAGGGTGTTGCGGTATCTGGTGAGGTATCATAAACCTTAAAGTCTACTCCGACTCCCAGATCAGCTTGTGCTAGCTGATTGACCATGGTCATGTGAGCCAACTCCTTGATATTGTTTTCCTTAGACAAGTGACCAAGGTAGATTTTCTTAGTGCGATTTCCTAAGGTACGAATCATAGCTTCAGCACCATCTTCATTAGAAAGGTGACCCAGATCCGATAGGATTCGTTGTTTGAGTCGCCAAGCATAAGATCCTGCTCGCAAAATCTCTACATCATGGTTGGACTCGATAAGATAGCCGTCCGCATTTTCTACAATCCCTGCCATACGATCACTAACATAACCTGTATCTGTCAAAAGGACAAAACTTTTATCATCTTTCATAAAGCGATAGAACTGCGGTGCGACTGCATCATGGCTTACACCAAAACTCTCGATGTCAATATCTCCAAAGGTTTTGGTTTTGCCCATCTCAAAGATATGCTTTTGCGAAGAATCCACCTTGCCAATATATTTACTATTTTCCATAGCTTGCCAGGTCTTTTCATTGGCATAAAGATCCATACCATACTTGCGAGCCAAAACGCCTACTCCATGGATATGATCTGAATGCTCATGGGTAATCAAGATGGCATCCAGGTCTTCTGGCTTGCGGTTAATTTCAGCAAGTAGGCTAGTAATCTTTTTACCAGACAAGCCAGCATCCACTAAAAGCTTCTTTTTTGGTGTTTCCAGATAAAAGGAATTTCCACTGGAACCCGACGCTAAAATACTGTATTTAAAGCCTGTTTCACTCATTCTAGTCTTCTACTTCATCCTCCCATACTTCTTCTTTCACTGCATCCTTATCATAAGGGAGCACAATGGTAAAGGTTGATCCCTTACCGTATTCACTCTTGGCCCAAATAAAGCCCTTATGTTGTTTGATAATTTCCTTGGCAATAGACAGTCCCAAACCTGTACCACCTTGGGCACGACTTCTAGCACGATCCACACGATAAAAACGGTCAAAGATACGTGGTAAATCCTGCTTAGGAATGCCTAAACCATGGTCAGAAATGGATAAAATCATCTGGTCTTCAGTTGTCTTCATTCTGACAGTGATTTTACCCCCATCTGGCGAATACTTAATAGCATTATTTAAAATATTGTCGATAACCTGCGTCATCTTATCTGTATCAATTTCCATCCAGATAGAATTGATGGGGTAATCTCTCACCAACTCATATTTTTTCTCCTTTTCCTGTCCTTTCATCTTGTCAAAACGATTGAGGATAAAGGTAATAAAAGCAGTGAAGTTAATCAGTTCCACATCCAAGTGACTGGTGGCGTTATCAATCCGTGAAAGATGAAGGAGGTCGGTCACCATGCGCATCATACGGTTGGTTTCATCAAGAGAAACCTTGATAAAGTCTGGTGCTACAGTTTCACACAAAGCTCCCTCATCCAAGGCTTCAAGATAAGATTTCACACTGGTTAAAGGAGTCCGTAACTCATGACTAACGTTGGAAACAAAGAGTCTCCGTTCGCGCTCTTCCTTCTCCTGCTCCGTCGTATCATGCAAAACAGCCACCAAACCTGAAATAAAGCCAGACTCTCGACGAATCAAGGCAAAGCGAACTCGAAGGCTCAGATATTCGCCATTGACGTCTTGGGAATCTAGCAACAATTCTGGACTTTGGGTAATCAAATCACGCAATTCATAGTCTTCTTCTATCTTGAGCAATTCCAAAATGCTTCTATTCAGAACATCTTCTTTAACCAGCCCCAGTTGCTTCTTGGCTGTATCGTTAATCATGATAATCTGACCCCGACGATTGGTCGCAAGAACCCCATCTGTCATATAAAAAAGAATACTATTTAGTCTCTTACTCTCTTGTTCTAGATTTTCCTGAGTGAGACGAATAACCTCCGACAAGTCATTCAAATTATTGGTAATGTTGGTGATTTCAGACCCACCTTGCATATCAAGAACCTTGGAATAATCTCCTGCAATCAAATCTTTAACCTTTTGATTGATTTGCTTCAATCGAATATTATCACGTCTATTTTCCAGTAATAAGAGGGTTACAACAAGGATGAAACCTAACAAAATCAGGATAAAGATAAAATCTCTGGTAAAAATGGTTTGTTTCAGTAAATCAAGCATTATTTCTCATGTAATACCCTACACCACGGCGCGTCAAGATATACTCTGGTCGGCTGGGTGTATCTTCAATCTTCTCACGCAGACGTCGAACAGTCACATCAACCGTACGGACATCACCAAAATAGTCATAACCCCAGACAGTCTCAAGCAAGTGTTCGCGCGTGATGACTTGACCTGTATGCGATGCCAAATGATACAAAAGCTCAAACTCACGGTGGGTTAAGTCTAGTTCTTCGCCATATTTTTTAGCCACGTAGGCGTCTGGAACAATTTCTAAATCCCCAATTTGGATAGGTTGAGGTTTACTTTCTGCTTCCTGCCCATCTACTGGCATAGGTTGAGAACGACGCAGCAAAGCTTTAACACGCGCCTGTAACTCACGATTGGAGAAGGGTTTTGTCACATAGTCATCCGCCCCAAGCTCTAATCCGATAACCTTATCAAATTCACTGTCTTTAGCTGATAGCATGATAATAGGCACACTGCTGGTCTTGCGAATGGTCTTAGCAACTTCTAAACCATCAATTTCTGGAAGCATCAAATCCAGAATAATAATATCTGGCTGCTCTCCTTCATATTGCTCTAGCGCTTCACGACCATTAAAAGCAGTTACAACCTCGTAACCTTCCTTGGTCATATTAAACTTGATAATATCCGAGATTGGTTTTTCATCATCTACAATTAATATTTTTTTCATTTGTTCACCTTTTTCTCTACTATTATACCAAAAAAATAGCAAGAAGACATAATAGCTAGTCTTGGCTACTGTCTAAGTTGGCTTTTGCATAAGTCTGCCAGATTTTTTGTTGGGGTTTGGCAAGTGGGTAATTCTTAAACTCTACTGGTGAAAGCCACCGAACTTCCCTATCTGAAAAATCATGGTAGTCACTCACCTGACCTGCTACAATTTGAACATGCCACTTGCGATGGCTAAAGACATGCTTGACAGTCTCAAAATAAACATCAAGCCAATCAACTTCTAGGTCATAATCCTGCTGGAAACTCTCTTCTGGACTTGGGCCAAAGTTCACGCTTTCTTCTGCAACCTGATGAAAGAGGTCAAACTGCTCTTCTTGCGAAAAGCCATCTACTTCTATCAAGGGAAAATGCCAAAATCCTGCCAATAGCTTTTCACTTTCATTTTTTTCAAGTAAAAATTGCCCTTGAGAATTTTTCACAACTAAGGCTTTAAGATAAATAGGGACCGGCTTTTTCTTGGGAGCCTTGATTGGATAACGGTCCATGGTTCCATTCTGATATGCCGCACTAAAGTCCTTGACTGGGCTTTCTTCAGGTCTGGGATTTACAGGCGCCTCAATATCTGAGCCCAAGTCCATCAAGGCTTGATTAAAATCACCCGGACGATCCGGATCAATCAAGATTTCCATCATTGCCTGAAAAATTTTGCGATTACTTGGAATGCCAATATCATGATTAACTTCAAACAAGCGTGCCAAAACACGCATAACATTACCATCTACAGCTGGCTCAGGCAAGTTAAAAGCAATACTGGAAATGGCTCCTGCTGTGTAAGGGCCAATTCCTTTCAAACTGGAAATTCCTTCATAGGTGTTTGGAAATTGGCCACCAAAGTCAGTCATAATCTGCTGGGCTGCAGCCTGCATATTGCGAACTCGAGAATAATAGCCCAAACCCTCCCAAGCTTTCAGTAAACTCTCCTCAGGCGCAGTTGCCAAACTTTCCACTGTTGGAAACCAGTCCAAGAATCGTTCGTAATAAGGGATAACCGTATCCACCCTGGTCTGCTGGAGCATAATTTCAGATACCCAGATATGATAAGGATTTTTACTTCTGCGCCACGGTAAATCTCTTTTGTTTTCATCATACCAAGTGAGGAGTTTCTGACGAAAAGAAACAATCTTCTCCTCCGGCCACATGACGATACCGTATTCTTTCAAATCTAACATATCTCTAGTATAACACAGAAGACTCTAACTGTCCTTTTCCTAGTATTAAAAAGCCTCTTCCCAAGGGAAAAGGACTGATACTCAATGAAAATCAAAGAGCAAACTAGAAAGCTAGCCGCAGGTTGCTCAAAACACTGTTTTGAGGTTGTGGATAGAACTGACGTAGTCAGCTCAAAACACCGTTTTGAGGTTGCAGATAGAACTGACGTAGTCAGTAACATCTATACGGCAAGGTGAATCTGACGTAGGTTGAAGAGATTTTCGAAGAGTATAAATCTTATTGATGAACTGCTTGCAGTCTGAGAAAAAATGAGCTTGGATAGTATTTCCAAACTCATTTAAAGTCAAGTACAATATACTAGAACAAGCCTAGGACTGTTCCATCGCTTTCAACATCCATGTTGAGGGCTGCTGGTCGTTTTGGAAGTCCTGGCATGGTCATGACATCACCAGTTAAGGCAACGATGAAGCCTGCACCTAATTTTGGCACCAATTCGCGAATGGTAATTTCAAAGTTTTCAGGTGCTCCAAGTGCATTTGGATTGTCAGAGAAGCTATACTGGGTCTTAGCCATACAGATTGGCAATTTGTCCCAACCGTTTTGAACGATTTGAGCAATTTGTGTTTGAGCTTTCTTCTCAAAGTTTACTTTGCTACCACGGTAGATCTCAGTAACAATCTTTTCAATCTTTTCTTGGACAGAAAGGTCATTGTCATACAAACGTTTGTAGTTAGCTGGGGTTTCAGCGATAGTTTTGACAACTGTTTCGGCAAGTGCTACTCCACCTTCTGCACCATCAGCCCAGACACTTGCTAGTTCAACTGGTACATCGATTGAGGCACAGAGTTCTTTCAAGGCTGCGATTTCAGCTTCTGTATCAGAAACAAATTCGTTGATCGCAACAACTGCTGGAATACCGAACTTGCGGATATTTTCAACGTGGCGTTTCAAGTTGGCAAAACCTGCACGAACTGCTTCTACATTTTCTTCAGTCAGAGCGTCTTTAGCCACACCACCATTCATCTTAAGGGCACGAAGGGTTGCGACAATAACTACTGCATCTGGAGAAGTTGGCAAGTTTGGTGTCTTAATATCAAGGAATTTCTCGGCACCAAGGTCCGCACCAAAACCAGCTTCAGTAACTGTGTAATCAGCCAAGTGAAGGGCTGTGGTCGTTGCCAAGACAGAGTTACATCCATGAGCAATATTGGCAAATGGACCACCGTGTACAAAGGCAGGTGTACCGTAAATTGTCTGAACCAAGTTTGGCTTAATAGCATCTTTCAAAATCAAAGCCAAGGCACCCTCAACCTGCAAATCACCTACAGAAACAGGTGTACGGTCATAGCGATATCCGATAACGATATTAGCCAAACGGCGTTTCAAGTCCTCGATGTCCGTTGCCAAGCAAAGAATCGCCATGATTTCGGAAGCGACGGTAATGTCAAAGCCATCCTCACGTGGAATTCCATTTAGAGGGCCACCAAGTCCAACGGTTACATGACGAAGAGCGCGGTCGTTCAAGTCCACTACACGTTTCCAGAGAATACGGCGCTGGTCAATTCCTAGCTCATTTCCTTGGTGCAAGTGGTTATCAATCAAGGCTGAAAGAGCATTGTTGGCAGTTGTAATGGCATGCATATCCCCAGTAAAGTGGAGATTGATGTCTTCCATTGGCAGCACTTGGGCGTAACCACCACCAGCGGCACCACCCTTAATCCCCATTACTGGACCAAGAGACGGTTCACGAATAGCAATCATGGTTTTCTTGCCAATCTTATTCAAGGCATCCGCAAGACCAATGGTAATGGTTGATTTTCCCTCACCTGCTGGTGTTGGGTTGATGGCAGTAACCAAAATCAATTTCCCAACTGGATTACTCTCAACTGCACGAATTTTATCAAAGCTGAGTTTAGCCTTGTACTTTCCGTACAACTCCAAATCATCGTAAGAAATACCCAGTTTTTCTACAACATCAACGATTGGCTTCAACTCAATACTCTGTGCGATTTCAATATCTGTTTTCATTCAAAACTCCTCTAACCTCTTATATGATAATTCATTATAACACAAAACAAGATTTTTAACATCCTTAAACTCTCTAAACGTTCGTAAATATCCCTATTTTTAAGGTTTTTAGAGTCCTTTCTTAAATTTTATATGGCTTTATAGTTTAAAACTATAGTAGATTCTTATTATTTTTTATATATATTCAAGCGCTTTCTTTTGCTTATTATTTTTTTTTTGGTACAATGGTGCTATGAAAATTTTAGTTACATCGGGCGGTACCAGTGAAGCTATCGATAGCGTCCGCTCTATCACTAACCATTCTACAGGTCGCTTGGGGAAAATCATCACAGAAACCTTGCTTGCTGCAGGGCATGAAGTTTGTTTAATTACGACAAAACGAGCTCAGAAGCCAGAAGCTCACCCTAATCTAAGCATTCGAGAAATTACCAATACCAACGACCTTCTACTGGAAATGCAAGAACGGGTTGCAGATTATCAGGTTTTGATTCACTCAATGGCGGTGTCCGACTACACTTCTGTTTATATGACAGGACTTGAGGAAGTTCAGGCTAGCTCCAATCTAGAAGAATTTTTAAGCAAGCAGAATCATCAGGCTAAGATTTCTTCAACCGACGAGGTTCAGGTCTTATTCCTGAAAAAAACACCCAAGATCATCTCTCTAGTCAAGGAATGGAATCCTGCTATTCATCTGATTGGTTTTAAACTACTAGTTGATGTATCTGAAAATCATCTAATTGACACTGCTAGAAACAGTCTTATCAATAATCAAGCAGACTTAATCATTGCAAATGACCAGACTCAAATTTCAACAGACAAGCATCGTGCTATCTTTGTTGAGAAAAATCAACTTCAATCAGTTAATACTAAGGAAGAAATTGCAGAACTCCTCCTTGAAAAAATTCAAGCCTACCATTCTTAGAAAGGAAAGATATGGCACATATTCTCTTGGCTGTAACGGGGTCTATCGCCTCTTACAAGTCGGCAGATTTAGTCAGTTCTCTAAAAAAACAAGGTCATCAAGTCACGGTTTTAATGACTCAGGCCGCTACAGAGTTTATCCAACCTTTGACACTGCAGGTACTCTCACAGAATCCTGTCCACTTAGATGTCATGAAAGAACCCTATCCTGACCAAGTCAATCATATCGAGCTTGGAAAAAAAGCAGATTTATTTATCGTAGTCCCTGCAACAGCTAACACAATTGCAAAACTAGCCCACGGCTATGCTGACAACATGGTAACCAGCATAGCTCTAGCCTTGCCCAAAAATATTCCTAAACTAATAGCTCCTGCTATGAATACAAAAATGTATGACCATCCGGCAACTCAGACTAATCTGAAAACACTAGAAACATACGGCTATCAGCTGATTGCTCCTAAAAAATCCCTACTAGCTTGTGGAGACCATGGACGAGGAGCTTTAGCCGACCTCACAATTATTTTAGAAAGAATAAAGGAAACTCTCGATGAAAAAACGCTCTAATATTGCACCTATTGCTATCTTTTTTGCAACCATGCTCGTTGTACACTTTATGAGCTCGCTTGCCTTTAACCTTTTTCCATTTCCAATCAAACCGACCATTGTTCATATTCCTGTCATTATTGCCAGCATTATCTACGGTCCACGAGTTGGGGTTACACTTGGATTTTTGATGGGACTTCTTAGCTTGACAGTTAATACGATTACGATTCTACCTACAAGCTATCTCTTCTCACCATTTGTACCAAACGGAAACATCTACTCAGCTATCATTGCCATCGTCCCACGTATTTTGATTGGTTTAACTCCGTATCTAGTCTATAAACTAATGAAAAACAAGACTGGTCTGATTTTAGCTGGTGCCCTTGGTTCACTTACCAACACAGTCTTTGTACTTGGTGGAATTTTCTACCTTTTTGGAAATGTTTTTGATGGTAATATCCAAAAACTCCTAGCAACTGTTATCTCAACAAATTCGATTGCCGAATTAGTCATTTCCGCAGTTCTAACTCTAGCCATTGTTCCAAGACTACAAACCTTGAAGAAATAAAAATAATCTCCGCTTTCAAACTTGAAGGTGGAGATTTTGCTCTATACAGTTTCTTTTTAGTGAAATCTTTACTAATATTTATACTCAATGAAAATCAAAGTGCAAACTAGGAGGCAAGCTACAGGTTGCTCAAAACACGGTTTTGAGGTTGTGGATAGAACTGACGAAGTCAGCTCAAAATACTGTTTTGAGGTTGCAAATGGAAGCTGACGTGGTTTGAAGAGATTTTCGAAGAGTATTAACTAAAAAATGATCTATAAACCCAAGTAAATCCTTGCTTTATTGTCTTTTTTATTGTACTATACTAGTGTATATACAGTTAAAACGGAGATTCTTATGAACACACGGAAAAAGACACAATTTATGACAATGACTGCCCTTTTAACGGCTATTGCGATTTTGATTCCAATTGTTATGCCTTTTAAGATTGTCATTCCACCTGCTTCTTACACTCTGGGGAGCCACATCGCTATTTTTATAGCCATGTTCTTGTCGCCCTTGATGGCTGTTTTTGTCATCCTAGCCTCTAGTTTTGGATTTTTGATGGCTGGCTATCCTATGGTTATCGTTTTTCGAGCTTTTTCCCATATCTTTTTTGGGACTTTGGGGGCTCTTTACCTACAAAAATTCCCCGATACCCTAGATAAACCAAAAGCTTCCTGGATTTTCAACTTTGTTTTGGCTGTTGTTCATGCCCTTGCTGAAGTATTGGCCTGTGTCGTTTTTTACGCAACTTCTGGTACTAATGTAGAAAATATGTTTTATGTTCTCTTTGTGCTGGTTGGATTTGGCACAATTATCCATAGTATGGTAGACTATACACTAGCACTAGCGGTCTATAAAGTGCTTCGAAAACGCCGTTAAAAGGAAAAGCTATGACAAAAGATCGCAAACAAGCCCTGCTCCAACTCTTGAAAGAAGCTCCTAAAGCCCTTAATGGCCAAAGTTTGGCGGAACATTTTCATGTCACACGTCAGGTCATTGTGCAGGACATTGCAATTTTGAGAGCCGATGGCGCTCCTATCCTATCTACCAATCGTGGCTACATCTATAAGCAAGTTGATACCAATCCTTATGTCCATAAACTTTTCAAAGTCAAACATGAAGTTGAAGAAATCGGTCAGGAACTCCTTGCTATCGTCGATAATGGAGGGCGTGTCCAGAATACCTTGATTGACCATCCCGTTTATGGAGAAATTGAAACCTTGCTGAAACTGTCTTGTCGCCGAGATGTTCAACATTTTCTAGAACAAGTCGAGCATTCTGACTTTAGACCTCTATCTGAATTGACAGATGGCATCCATTACCACCTAGTTGAAGCTGAAACACAACAAGACCTCCACTATATTGAGGAGGCCTTGGACCAGCTAGGATATTTAGTAAAAGACTAGAAGATTTTCTTGTCCCAGCCATCTTCTGTACGGTGGCGGTAGAAAAACTCTGATTTGTCCAGAGCTACCATTATTTCCATCAATGGTAGCATATCATAGGCCAGATCCAAGTTTGGAATCTGGTCTTTTTGAATCCAATAGCTCAAATAGTAACAATGATATTTAAAAACTACATTGAATGAAAATTAACAACTACTTACTTACTAAAAATATATCACCAGTTATGTTGATCAACATTATCCTTAGTCACAAGATAAATTGGAGAAACTGTTTCTTTTTCCAGTTTTTTCCCTTGATAATGATCTATTGCTGATTGAATAGCAATTTCACCCATCTTAGCTGGTTGCTGAGCAATAGTGGCAGTAATATCACCTTTTGCAATCGCATCATGTGCATCTGGTTGACCATCAATACCAACAATTAATACATTGCTAAGACCAGCTGCTTTTACTGCTTGTGCAGCTCCTAACGCCATCTCATCATTCTGTGCAAAGATTGCTTGTACTTCTTTGTTTCCTTGAATCATATTTTGCGCTGTATTCAAAGCTTTTGCGCGATCAAAATTAGCGGATTGACTAGAAAGAACATCTAAATTTGTCTTTGAAATTTGTTCAAATCCTTTACCTCTATCTACAGTTGCAGAAGCGCCAGGGACTCCTGATAATTCAAAAGTTTTTGCTTTTTCTCCCAATTGCTTGGTAATAAATTCTGCAGCCATTTTACCTGCTTCTACGTTATCAGAAGCAACAGTTGTCAAGACTTCACCGCCATTACTACCGCGGTCAATTAAGATTACTGGAATATTTGCATTATTAGCAGCTTTAATAGATGTTACAATTGCATCAGAATCAACTGGATTAATTAGTAAAGCATCTACATTTTGACTAATAAAATTTTGAATATCATCTGCTTGTCTAGCAGCATCATCTTGTGCATCTGCTATCTTCAAAGTTACTTCTTTTTCTCTTGCGGCTTTTTCAAGACCATCTTTCATAGCTACAAAATAGGGATTGTTAGTAGTCGAAATAGAAACTCCTAATTTTAATTCTTTTGCAGACTTTTGAATCGTAGATTTATTATCATTTGATGAATTTCCTAAACCAGTTTTTCCACAAGCTACTAAAGCAAAAATAAATGTTACAAACAAAGCAAAAATGCTAATTTTTTTAATATTTTTCATGTTATTACTCCTCGTAATATATATCTATAGGGACAGTTTCAATCCCGATTATTGTACGTCATCTAATAAATTGTTACTATTTCCAAAAAAATTGAAAATTATTCTACTGTTTTACAACTTTAAAACGATCAATCAGAACAGCAATTAAGATTACAACTCCTTTTACTACTTGTTGCCAAAATGCTGAAACACCAATAATATTAAGTCCATTATTCAAAACTCCAATAATTAAAGCACCTATTAGAGTCCCAAGTATACGACCTTTACCTCCAGATAAAGAGGTTCCTCCAAGAACAACAGCTGCAATAGCATCCATTTCATAACTAGCACCTGCTGTTGGTTGAGCAGAACTTAAGCGTGATGTTATAATTAATCCAGAAATTGAAGCCATAATACCTGATATTGAATAAATGATAATTTTCACTTTATTTAATTTCACACCTGATATATATGCTGCTTTTTCATTCCCCCCTATAGCATACACAGATTTACCAAATGCTGTTTTATGAAGTAAAACATATAAAACAATAAATACAATAAACATAATAATTACAGGAAATGGAATTCCGACTATGTAACCTTGCCCCAAAAATTGAAATAAGAATGTATCACTTAATCCTTTTGTAATAGGATTCCCATTTGTATAAACAAGTGTTGCGCCTCTAAAAATAGTCATAGTTGCTAAAGTAACGATAAATGGAGCTAATTTCCCGTAGGAAATCAATAAACCATTCATCATCCCCAGAATGCAACCCAAAATTAAAGAGATGAGAATTGCTAATGTAACAGGCATTCCAGATCCTAATAGGCCAGCTGTGAGCGCACTGGATAAGGCTAAAATTGATCCAACTGATAAATCAATTCCACCTGTTAGAATAACAAAGGTCATTCCAAAAGCGATCAGTGCATTTGATGTTACTTGCAATAGTAAATTTAACAGATTATTTGCTGTTAAAAAATTTGAATTGATAATAGTGATGACAGCCATTAAAATTATCAATGCTATTACTGTTGTCAATTCTGACATATACTTCATAGTATTTTTCACACTATTGTCCTCCTGTAGCTAGTTGCATAACTTTTTCTTGTGTAGCTTCTCGACGTGTTAATTCCCCACTAATTCTACCTTCATGCATGACCATAATGCGATCACTGACTCCGATCACTTCTGGTAAATCTGAAGATACCATAATAATCGGCACACCTCGTTCAGCCAATTCATTCATTAATTGGTAAATTTCACGCTTAGCACCAACATCTACCCCACGAGTTGGCTCATCTAGAATCAGTACTTTTGGAGCAATACCTATCCATTTTGCTAAAACTACTTTCTGTTGATTACCACCAGAAAGTGTTCCAACTTCCTTATCTGGATAACCTGATTTAATTCGTAGCCTATCTATTAAACGTTGTACAAATATATCACTTGTTTTATTATCAAAAATGCCATTTTTAACAAAATCACGAGTACTAGGTAAAGTCATATTATCTTTAATAGAAAAATCTAAAATCAATCCCTCATCTTTACGATCTTCTGTTAAGAAACCAATTCCATGCTTAATTGCTTCAAAAGGATTTTTAATTATCAGTTCTTCTCCGTTTATTATAATTTGACCAGATTTTAAAGAATCAATTCCAAAAATTGCTCGCATTATTTCAGTACGACCAGCACCCATCAAACCAGAAAAACCAATAATTTCCCCTTGACGTACATAGAAAGAAATATCCGTAAAAGCATCACCAGAAAGATTCTTAGCTTGAAAAACAATATTCCCAATCTCAGCCTTTTTTTCTGGATAATAATCTTCTAATTCACGCCCCACCATCTTTTGAACTAATTCATCCGCATTAGTTAACTTCGTTTTCTTGGTATCAATTACAAACCCATCCCTCATAACAGTTATAAGATCTGTAATCTTAAAGATTTCTTCCATCCGATGTGAAATATACACAATACCTACACCATCAGATTTTAATCCTTCTATCACTTTAAAAAGTGTTTCAGTTTCACGATCAGTTAAAGCTGCTGTGGGTTCATCCATAATTAACAAGGAAACTTCTGATAATAGACATTTTGCTATTTCTATCATTTGTTGTTGTCCGACTGATAATTGACCAATGATTGCATCGAGAGGAATAGATATATTAAGACGTTTAAATGCTTCTTTAGCTTTCCTTTCCATACTAGCTTTATCTAGAAACCCAATCGAATTTTTAATTTCTCTTCCTAAAAAAAGATTATCAAGTACAGTCATATCTGGCCAAGTATTCATTTCTTGATGAATAAAACTCAGTCCAAACCGTTCTGCCTCTTGAGGATTAGAAAATGTTTTTTCTCTTCCATCAATAAAAATAGTTCCTGAAGTAGCTGGAAAAAGTCCAGTTAAAATATTCATTAAGGTTGATTTGCCTGCACCATTCTCTCCCATTAAAGCATGAACTTCTCCTGAATTAAGAACCAAATCAATACTTTCTAAAACACGATTATTCCCAAAAGATTTTGAAATGTTCTTCATTTCAATTTTCATAGGCAACCCCCTTCTAAATAATAACTCCTGATTGCAAGATTATATTCGAATATGGTGTATCTTCCCCAGTGCGAATAACTGCCTTAACTTTAGTATTCATAGCTTTCAATTCTTCATGACTAATATATTCAATAATTATATTCGATCCTAAAAGATCTATAACTGCTTGCCACTGTTCTTTGTTTTTTTCCTTAATTTCTTCTGCTAAGAAAATTTTTTCAATAAGTACATGATCTGAATATTCTTTTAAAACTTCTAAAAAACTTGGACTACCTTTTCTTAATGCTAAATCAATTTTATCAACACCTTTTGGAACTGGCAATCCTAAATCTCCGATACAAACCAAATCCATATGACCTAAATCATCAGCTAGTTTCGCTATATTACTATTTAAAATCCCATATTTCTTCATATCCTGAATGCTCCTTTATTTCTTTCAAACTCGGCATGCCTCCTTGCGCTCCAAAACTTTGAACAGAAAGATGTGAAGCAATCGTTGCAAAGGACAATGCAACATTCATCTCTTTTCCTTTTGAGATAGCATAAGCAAAAGCACCATTAAACGTATCTCCTGCTCCTGTAGTATCAACTACTTCTGCTTTTATAGCAGGAATCTTCTGAACTGCTGTCCCATCATAATAAATAGAACCTTCAACTCCTAATGTCACAATCATTTTATTAGGATAAATTTTAATAATTTCTTCTAATTTCTTATCTGGAAAAAGCTCTGAACATTCATGCTCATTAGGAGTAATAAAATCACAAAAAGGAATCATCTCTATGTCTGTTTCTCTAGCTGGTGCAGGATTGTAAAGCACCTTAACTTGATTTTCTTGGCAAAATTTAGCTATAGATAAGTTGGCTTCATGTGGTATTTCATTCTGTAATACAACAATACTTGCATCACTAAGTAATTTCCACTCATTTTTCCAATCATTTGTTTTAACTAAATTATTAGCTCCGGGATAATAAATAATCCTATTATCACCTCCATATAAAGTAATTTGTGCAACTCCAGTAGACTGTGGTACCGTTCCCACATATGCTGTAGAAATATCATTATTTTGCAGATTACTTAATAAATCTGCTGAAAAAATATCTTCTCCTACGTTCCCAAATATGTAAATATTATCTTCAACACTGGATAATCTGCCAATAGCTACAGCTTGATTTGCACCTTTTCCACCTGGGACTATATTAAATGAATCGCCAAAAATCGTTTCACCTCCTTCTGGAATCCTTTTTGTTCTCATAACTAAGTCCATTGAAATGCTTCCAACAACAACAATTTTACTCATTTCTTTCTCCTTAATGTATTTCTTTCTATGTACCTAACAGGGAGTTTAATTTTAGCTTCATCTATAGAGAACTTATTTGCCATATTATAGATTAGCTTTGCAGCCTGTTCTCCCATTTTATATGATGATTGATGGATAGTTGATAAAGAAGGATAAATAAATTGACTAAGTACAATATCATCATAACCAATGATTTGAATATCATCTGGAATTTTTTTACCAATTGCTAAAATTTCATGAATATAAGCTATCGCATGAATATCAGAAGGTGCTATAATACTATCGATATTTGGATTTCTTTTTAGATTCTCTTTAGCTTCTTTTTGAATTTTTTCAAAGTCAAACGTTTCACTTTCTTCAATACAAATTTCTAAAGATTTATTCCTCAAATAGTTTAAACTTGCTTCAAACCGTTCCGCGATATTCTCGGCTTTATCATCTAAAACTTTAATAATCAGAACTTGTTTAGCACCTGCATTACAGATTGCTTCAGCAGCCAAACGACCACCTGACTGATTATCAGAAAAAACACCGTAACCTGTATCTTTACTAATTCGGTCAACTACAACAACAGGTAATGATAAATCTGGATATTCTTTTGTGAAGTCATGTGTAGTAATAATGCCAGCAGCATTTGTTTTCAACAGTAAGTTAACATATTCACTCAACGATTCTTGGTCTGAAATCGTACCAACCATAATTCTATAACCTTTATCTTTCAAATATGATTCAGCTCCTCGAACCAATCTTGGGAAAAAGGGATTAGAAATATCTGGTAATAAGAGTCCTACCATTTGGTTTTTTTTAGTTTTTAAAGATTGTGCTAATACATTTGGTGTGTAATTTAATTTTTTAATCGCATTTTTTATTTTCTCTCTCGCATCATCTCCAACATAACCTTTTTTTGATATATATCTTGAAACCGTTGATTTTGATACTCCAGCTTCTTCAGCAACCTGTTTTATTGTAGTCATCACTCCTCCTTCTTACGTTGTGGAACCGTTCCCTTATTCTATAGTAAACGTTTTCTTTTGATTTGTCAATACTTTTCTAAAAATATTTTAAATTTATTTCATAGTACATATATTTTTCCAAATCTATTATTACTATTACACAAGAAACACAACAAGACCTCCACTATATCGAGGAGGTCTTGGACCAACTTAGTTATTTAGTAAAAGACTAGAAAATTTTCTTTTCCCAATCGTCTTCTGTACGGCGAGGGTAGAAAAATTCAGATTTGTCCGGAGCTTCCATCATCTCCATCAAAGGTAGCATATCATAGGCCAGATCCAAGTTTGGAATCTGGTCTTTTTGCACCCAAGAAACTTCTCCCTCTTCTGAAGAGCGAAGGGTACCAGTAAACTCAGTCGCCTTGTAGTCAATTGAACTATAAAAAACAGCTCTATAATAATATTTTCATCGCTCTAAATATCAAAAAAAGATGGGCAAAAACTCAACTTCAGGAGAAAATGAAGTAAATCTTCCCACAATAAAACGCATAGTATCAAGGTTTCAACACCTGATATTATGCGTTTTTCTGATTTTAAAGACTTTCTACCCAGCCTCTTCTAAATATTAACTTTTCTTCAACCTATTACAGTTGACAAAGAGCCACTAGATCTTAGCTTTTATAGAAATATCTTTCTAATCCAACATTTCACTTTTTTTGCTCTTACTTAAGCTTAGAAATGATTGCTTTCAGTTGTTCTACTAACTTAGCTTCTGTCTCTGCTGAGCCACTTTCTTCTTTCACGAAATCAAGAGTTTCTTGGAGAAGTTTTTGAGCTTTAGCTAGGACTTTTTTGTCTGCTTTTGCTACATCTTGTTGTTCTAGAACCTTAGTCAATTCAATACTTAATTGCTTGAGTTCTGAATCTTTCTTACGACGAATCAACCAGAAAATAATTACTCCTAACAGAGCAAGAAGACCTGCTACAAACACTCCTGTTGGTACTGAGTATGTTTCAGACATCTTATCTGAATCCTTGCTATCTTCTGCTACTTTCTTAACATCGCTCTTGTCTTGTGCAGGCTTGCTGTCGCTAGCATTGGCTTGCACATCTTTGAGAGAGTTCAAGGCAGCCTTCACAGACTCTACTGCAGTACGCAGACCTTGCTCTGTCAAGGCACTATCTTCCAGAGCTTTTTGAGCATCTAGGAGGACAGCTTTGGCTGCATCGATTTTCGGATCAGATACTGTCGCCAAAGCTTTCAAGCGTTGGTCTAACTCTTGAGTCAAGGCACCAAGTTCAGACTTGTCAACTTGCTCTTGAGCTGGAGCTTGCGTACTCGTTGAGCTAACTGAAGGGCTTGCTGCCACCCTAGGAGCTTGAGTCGGAGCTGAACTTTGAGATGGAGCAGGGCTTGCAGGTTGACTCGGTGTAGTTGGTTGAGACGGTTGTGGAGCTGGCTCAGATGGACTTGTCGGAGTCTCAGTAGCTCCTTGGTATGGCTGAGTAGGGGTAGAAGGTTGAGGTTGAGGCGTAGGAAGCGGACGTGGAGTTGGTTGTGGATTGATGTTATTGATAGCATCGATTCCTGCCACTTTTGCCTGTTCTACATCCTTATTTGTTACGCCCTTATCCACAGCACTCTTAGCATTCTTGGCTTCTTGATCCACCTGTTGCAATGCTCTTGACTTGTCCTCAGTTGCCAAATCAAAACGATTCGAAATTTCTGTTTTCTTAGCAGATGCAGCAGCTTCAATTGCAGCTATCGCACTTGCCTTAGCCTTGTTTGCGGTTGTTACTCCATTAATAGCTTCTTTACCTGCAGTCAAGGCATTTGTAACATCTTGATTACTTGAAGCACCTGAAACAGATTGCTTAGCCGCAGTCAATTTCTCTGTCACAGAATTAGTCTCTGTAGCGCGCTCCTCTGTTGTTAACGTAGAATCTGAAGCAATCGCTTCTTTCTTAACTCGTGCCGCTTCTTCTAATTCAGCCGTCGCACTTGCCTTCTTAGTTGTTCCTGTTAGAGCTACATTTTGAATATTGCTGATTCCATCGGCTTTAGCTGTATTCAAATCCGTTTCAGTTTGAGCATCATTTATTTTAGTAATAGCATTGTTTTTAGCCGCCTCTGCTAATCCTTTTACTTCTGTTTTTTCTTCATTAGTTAAAGAATTGTCATTATCTATTTGAGTAGACTTTGTTGTAAATGCTGTATTTACTTCATTTTTTGCCCCATCTTTATTTAATGTCGGAGCTGGAAAATTAGGCAAGGTTGTTTCACTACTCCAATCACTTTCACTTTCTTCTGGACTAAGTTTATCTCTATGTTCACCCACACTTATTGTATCTGAATAAGCTTTAGCTTTCACTCTTACTCTATCCCCTGGTCGAAACCCTTGTTCTCTATTATAAACAGCTTCACCATTTGAAGCATTTATCCATGGGCTTTCCTGTCCATTTACCTCAAATTTAACCTCACTATGATTTCCAACAAGAGTTGTAGCTGCCAAAGAAGAATACTTATTCCCATCATTTCCTGCAGGTTCTTTTAATGTAGGAGCATTAGGTTTTACCTCAATTGGGAATTTCAATGTAGTTGTCACTCCATTGGCATTATACTTCATATGAATTAACATATTATATTTACCAATCATCTCATTTGGAATAGTTCCCCTTAAATATCCACTAACATATCCTTCATCTCTATTATAAAACTTCTTTTTATCTCTATAAGGATTAGAAGACTCAAATTGTATGCCTACATTTGGTGTTCCAGTAATTGCGAATGTAGGTTTTTCACCATACTGATTCTTATCATATTTTAATTTCATAAGAACATACTTAGAGTTATAGTTAAGATAATCCCCTGGTCTGAAAGTAGTATCTCCTGTAACTTCTATGGACAAACCATTAGTAGTTTCTGTTCTAAACCCACTACCTTCAGGCAGCGTAGTCCCGTTCAAACTATGATTATGCCCTGCAATATTTGTGCCATTTGGTTCAGTATTTTCCGCTTTTATTCCTACTGTTGCTTTACCATTTGTTGTATCTGGTTTAGGAATGAGTTCTCCTTTTGGTTTAGGTACACGTTTTAAACCAGCGTTTTTATATCCAACCAAGGCATTATAAGCAAGATCAATTTCTTTTTGAGTTGTTGCATTAACAAGTACTTCTTTTGCTTTCGCAACTTTTTCTTGTAATACTTTAACAGTATCTTCTGTATAGTCCTTTAAGTTTAATTGATCAATTTCTTTTAGAAGAGATTCCAATTTATCTTTATTAGTAACTACTTCCTTTTCTTTGCCATTTGTTTCGACTTTATTGATTTCCTCCGTCTGATTAGCAGGAATCACTGTTTTATCAGACACTTTAATCTCTTTTTCACCTTGAGCATTAGAACCAGCTCCATCTTCCTTGTTGGATGTTTTCTCTACAGACTCTGGAGCTACGATTTCCTTATTCCCCTCAGTTTCTAGAGATTTCTCTAGAGGAACTCCCTCTGTCAAATCCGTAACACCAGCATTTACCTTTTCAGTATTAGCCGTAGCAGGTGATACTGGTAAAGTGTCTGCCTTAACCGCACCATTAGCAAAAAACATTAATGCTGCTACAGCAACACTTGCAGCACCAAAATGGTACTTACGAATAGAATAACGGAATACCTTTTCTCCGTTCACTTCTCGATTTGATTTTCTCATCTAATCGCCTCTTTCTTATTTTTATTTTTGAGGTACTAAAAAATACCCCCCCCTTAAATATTTTAGCAATTTAAAGAAAGGATACATTTTTTAATTTTGGGTACCACACTGTTTTAAAAACATAGTACACTTTCTATTTTACATCTTTCTCAGAAAAATTAACAGCATAAGCATATATTTTGTCTAATTCAATTAGCATTTAATTTTAGCGAGTATAGATATTTTTTCCTAATCTTCTACTACTATTAGACAGGAAACACAACAAGACCTCCACTATATAGAGGAGGCCTTGGATAAACTTGGTTATTTAGTAAAAGACTAAAAAATTTCTTTCTCCCAGCCATCTTCTGTACGGTGGCGGTAGAAAAACTCCGACTTATCAGGAGCTTCCATCATTTCCATCAAGGGTAACATATCATAGGCCAGATCCAAATTTGGAATCTGGTCTTTTTGCACCCAAGAAACTTCTCCCTCTTCTGAAGAGCGAAGGGTACCAGAGAACTCGGTCGCCTTATAACAAATGACAATATAGCGCCCATCTGTATCTAGTGGCCAATTTTTAATGCCGACCAGTTGCGGATTTTGGATAGTCAATCCTGTTTCTTCATAGATTTCACGAATGACAGACTCCGCGAAAGCTTCGCCATTTTCTACATGACCTCCAGGAAAGGCATAACCAGACCAGCGATTGGTTTCAGGAGAGCGATACTGCATCACCACGCGCTGAGTTTCGAGGTCTTCAATCAGACAAATGTTTGTTAAAATCGTTAATTGGGAACGGGACATAAATTTACTCGCTTTCTAATTTTGAATTATCTTTCACTTTAAACTTAATTACCTTATAACTCTGAAACTTTAAAAAGACACTACTACCTGAACGCCATCCTTTAGCACAATAGTAGTAAGAAAACTCATGTAAGGAATCTGGTATCTCTGAATTATCTATCCGTTTGAAATAAATTCTGCCATTCCACCTTCTGCTCTAAATCGTTCTCAACTTAACGATAAGGAATTTTCGAACTTTCTATCTCTATATCAGGATTGGCAAGTTTAAGATAAGGAGCAATATAGTCTGCATCCGTAACCTTTGGACCTAGGATTACTTTTGAGTATTTCAAAGGAAGTAAATTGATATATACAAATAAAGCATACCTTCCTTCCTCTTTGGATTCTAAGTGAATATATTTCCTAAAATCATTATAACCAGATTCCTTATTTTCACTTAGTCCAATACCACCCGATAAAACCTTTAGTTCTTCAAGTTCGATTTTATCTTCAGCTTTGAGTTTTGGATTTAGTCGTTCTTCAACTTGTGAATCATCAAAGTTGATTAGAATACGATACTCGCTCTCATATTCATAATCGGATACCTTAAAAAGATAGGATATTTTCGCTAAATTTTTAAAAATACTTGACTGTACCTTCCTACTTTCTTCAGTATGTCTAGCTTTTAATTCTTGAATTAGCTCTTTTAAGTCATTAAGCTTTTGTATAATATCAGAATCGTCTTCTCTCGTACTGTTTAAGTAGAATATTCTCACAAACTCTAAGGAGTCATGCTCAATAATTTGTTGTAAATACTTTTTATCGTACTGTAGAAAAGCTCCTTTAGATTCTTCTGCATATTCTTTCCACATGGGAAGACTATCAGATATAGTTGTCATCGAGGATAGGAAGACATTGGAACTCTGATAGCAGTCCGAGGAATTTTCTATTTCCAAATAGTCATAGATGGCTCTTCCTTCCATAGGATCATTTAATTGTTTAGAATTTGTTAATCTTAAATACGCTGGTTCACTTGGATCGCCTGATTTTTTCGTTTTAATTAAATGATTCGTTAAAGTTTCAATTTTAGTATAATGACCATATTCTTCACTATTCTCAAGATCTCGGGCTTTGATTGTTAAGTGAAAGCGAATTTCATCAATAAGAGTATTTCCGATTTCTCCCAATTCATCTACTTGAATATCTTGTATATTTCTTTTCTCTTCATTTTCATTCTTTATTTCACCTGCTTTCTCTAATAATCTAAAAATTACACTTTTCCTAATATCTGATTCAGTATATTTTAGTATAGTTTGAAGTGTTTCTATAGATTCCTTGATAATATCAGAGTCTTTTGTATCTATCCACGATAAATAATATCCTATACCAAAATTATCAGGATTATTTTTATAAAAGCAATTAATTATACTTAGATGATCAAGTTTAAAAATATTTACAAGACTGTCAAGTTCAAAATACTGAACAAATATTAAGTCATATTGAAACTTAGAAAGAATATTGTTAATTATTACATCAATGTTTTGATTGATTTTTTCTTTTACGCTCTCAAAATCATCATCTCTTGCAAATATAGTTATCATTATGTCGAGCATTACATAACAAACAAATTCATCGATGCCATTTAAGTCTTGATTTTTAATACGATTAATAATTGTAAAAAATATACCATTCTCACTGAAAAAATCTTGGCAATCTTCCACTCCTAAATTCTTTTCCAAATATTTGTTCAAAGACCGAAAGTAATTATATAGAATATTATCAGAAATAAACGCTTCATCATTCTCTTTAATTAATGATTCTGCATCCAATAAAATATTCTTAAAAATTGTTTTATCGACAAGGTTACTAAATACTAATAGTATATATAAAGTTGTTTCTAATTTTACCCATTTTTCTTTTGAAGAAAATCGTAAAAAAGCTTCAGTTATATTCTTAATATTCTCTACTTTACTATCTAAGTTATCTAGAGACCGTATTGCAGTTTCTAATTCAAAATAGTTAGCACCATTTTTATAATCATCTAATATATCCATTTATTTTTATCCTTCCCTATCCAATTGCCTTGACTTCCAACATCATATCACGGATCTGAGCCGCCAGTTCAAAGTCAAGCACTTCGACGGCTTCTTGCATTTGTTTTTCTAGTTTCTTGACGAGTTCTTTACGCTCTTGTTTGTTGAGGCTATTGATGTCGACTTCCTTGTCCTCTTCCTTAGCAACTGCCTTGGTCACGGCAATCAGGTCACGGATTTCTTTCTTGATTGTCTGTGGTACGATACCATGCTCTTCATTATAGGCCATCTGAATTTTCCGACGGCGGGCAGTTTCATCGATAGCACGTTGCATAGACTGGGTAACCGTGTCTGCATACATGATGACATGGCCTTCACTGTTACGAGCAGCACGTCCAATAGTCTGGATGAGTCCACGTTCGTTGCGAAGGAAACCTTCCTTGTCAGCATCGAGAATAGCTACGAGGCTCACTTCAGGAACGTCAATTCCTTCACGGAGCAGGTTAATTCCGACCAAGACATCAAAGACACCCAAGCGCAGGTCACGGATAATCTCCGTCCGTTCCAAGGTCTTGATATCCGAGTGCATGTACTTGACCTTGATACCCATTTCCTTGAAGTAGTCGGTCAAGTCCTCTGCCATTTTCTTGGTCAAAGTTGTGATAAAGGTACGCTCATTTTTTTCAACGCGGGCATTGATTTCACCCAAGAGGTCATCAATCTGTCCCATAGTCGGACGGACTTCCACCTCTGGATCCAAGAGTCCCGTTGGACGAATGATTTGCTCAATCACTGTCTCGGTCTGTTCATTTTCATAGTCACCAGGTGTCGCTGAAACGTAAACAATCTGATGAACGTGACTCTCAAACTCCTCCCGACGGAGAGGACGATTGTCCAAAGCAGACGGCAAACGGAAACCATAATTAACCAGCATTTCTTTACGCGAACGGTCTCCATTGTACATGCCCTTGATTTGCCCTATGGTCATATGACTCTCGTCAATCATAATCAAGAAATCATCTGGGAAGAAGTCGAGAAGCGTATAAGGAGGCTCACCCTCACTCCGTCCATCCATGTGGCGTGAATAGTTTTCAACCCCATTTGTATAGCCCATCTCGCGCAGCATTTCAATATCGTACTCTGTCCGCTGTTTCAAGCGCTGGGCTTCAAGCAGTTTGCCTTGCTTTTCAAAGACAGCTAGTTGCTCTTCTAATTCTGCTTGAATCTTGGCAATAGCATCCTCCATATGATCGTCATTGGTCACAAAGTGAGTCGCAGGGAAAATCGCCAAATGATCCACTTCTCCCAATACCTGACCAGTCAGGGCCTCAACCTCACGAATACGGTCAATTTCGTCTCCAAAAAATTCTACTCGAAAAGCGTGTTCATCACGAGATGCTGGGAAAATCTCCACCACATCCCCACGCACACGAAATCTTCCCCGTTGGAAATCAATATCATTACGTTCAAACTGGATATCAACCAAGTCATTCAAAAGTTTATCACGAGAAATCTCTAGACCTGGACGGAGACTAACGACACTATCAGCGTATTCCTTGGGCGAACCCAGACCATAGATACAAGAGACCGAGGCCACGACAATAACATCATTGCGCTCCAAAAGGGCCGAAGTCGCTGAGTGTCGGAGCTTGTCAATCTCGTCATTGACAGAACTGTCCTTCTCAATATAGGTATCGCTAGAAGGGACATAGGCCTCTGGTTGGTAATAGTCATAGTAGGATACGAAGTACTCAACTGCATTTTCAGGGAAAAATTCCTTAAACTCCCCATAGAGCTGACCAGCCAGAGTTTTATTGTGGGCAATGACCAAAGTGGGTTTATTGACTTTGGAAATGACCTGACTCATGGTATAGGTCTTCCCTGTTCCGGTCGCCCCCATCAGAATCTGTGCTTTTTCGCCCCCCTCGATATTATCTACCAACTGTTCGATAGCTTGAGGTTGGTCTCCTGATGGTTGATATTTTGATACTAGTTTAAATTGATTGTCAGTAATGCGGTTAATCATAAGAATCCTCTCTCGATGTGCTATTCCTATTTTAGCATACTTGTATCATTTTCACGAAGAAAAGGACGGACCGAAGTCACATCCTTTCATTTTCTTTCTTTAATTGATAAGCGAGATAAAGAATCAGCAGAAACAAAATAATACTGGACACGATGGAACCCTCAATACCAAAAGACCCACCAGATAGCCAGTCTTGATTGCCTTGTGGAGTAAATTTCATGATTGAGGTTCCTGAAGACTGACCACTAACCAATACTCCAAAGAGGTTTCCCTGTGCGAAATTCCAAGCTCCATGAATACCACCTATACCCCATATAGTATCTGTTTTAAGAAGATACAGGGACATAGCAACTCCGAATAAAAAGAGATCAATTGCAGATAAGAAAGTTATGCCTGGATTTCCTAAATGAAGTAAGGTAAAGAGACTACTAGATATGATAATAGCGACTTTAAGATTGGTTCTCTTAGCCAATTGTGGAATCAGCCAAGCACGAGTAACCAATTCTTCTGCCGTTCCTTGTAAAATCCAAAAAGGGATTGTAAATAAAGTAAAAGCTAGCGAATAAGTATCCAAGTGAATGGAGTCAAATTGATACTGCCCCAACACTACTAGTCCAGCCAAAGCAAGTATAAAGAGGGATAGACCAAGACCGTATCCTTTAAATAAGGCACTTAAAAAATTTTCTTTATAAAATCCCAAGGTTCGAATCGGTCTTTTCTCAACTTTTCTAGTCCATCTAAACACAGTTAAGATGATAAAACCAAAGGACAATAATTCAAATATTAAATGGATGTCACTTGTTTTATCAGATAAATTCTGAAATAACATTTGAAGGAAATCTGCAATTCTTTGACCACCCATACCAAGATTGCTAAATAGCCCGATCAATGCTAAAAAACTAAGGCCAAAAAATAGAGAAGATATGAACTCAGATATATAGACGAAAAATAGAGCTAACAAGGGGCTTGTGTAAATGTTTAAACTCATTTTAGAAGTTTCAAAGTCTTTTAAGATTCTTTTGTCTTTCATAACGTTATCCTCTTTTACTATATGATATACCTTTATTATAGCACTTCTGTTGTGTGATTCAAGACAAAACAAGAATTACGGATGTTATATTTTCTGACACAGAAATATAAAAATTTGCCTTTTTTTACTTTTTCTGATATAATGGGAAAATATTCGGAAAAGGAGACTAAAAATGAAGAAAAAATTTCTAGCATTTTTGCTAATTTTATTCCCAATTTTCTCATTAGGTATTGCCAAAGCAGAGACGATTAAGATTGTTTCTGATACCGCCTATGCACCTTTTGAGTTTAAAGATTCAGATCAAACTTATAAAGGAATTGATGTTGACATTATCAACAAAGTCGCTGAGATTAAAGGGTGGAACATTCAGATGTCCTATCCTGGATTTGACGCAGCGGTCAATGCGGTTCAAGCTGGTCAAGCTGACGCTATCATGGCAGGGATGACAAAGACTAAAGAACGTGAAAAAGTTTTCACCATGTCTGATACCTACTATGATACAAAAGTTGTCATTGCAACTACAAAGGCACACAAGATTAGCAAGTACGACCAATTGTCTGGTAAAACTGTTGGTGTTAAAAACGGAACAGCCGCTCAACGTTTCCTAGAAACGATTAAAGATAAATACGGCTTTACTATTAAAACATTTGACACTAGTGATTTGATGAACAACAGCTTAAGTGCTGGTGCCATTGATGCTATGATGGATGACAAACCTGTTATCGAGTATGCCATTAACCAAGGTCAAGACCTTCATATTGAAATGGATGGTGAAGCTGTAGGTAGCTTTGCTTTCGGTGTTAAAAAAGGAAGCAAATACGAGCACCTGGTTACTGAATTTAACCAAGCCTTAGCTGAAATGAAAAAAGATGGTAGTCTTGATAAAATCATCAAGAAATGGACTGCTTCATCATTTTCAGCAGTGCCAACCACAACTACTCTAGCAGGCTTAAAAGCTATTCCCGTTAAGGCTAAATATATCATTGCCAGCGATTCTTCTTTTGCACCTTTTGTTTTCCAAAATTCAAGCAACCAATACACTGGTATTGATATGGAATTGATTAAGGCAATCGCTAAAGACCAAGGTTTTGAAATTGAAATCACCAACCCTGGTTTCGATGCCGCTATTAGTGCTGTCCAAGCTGGTCAAGCCGATGGTATCATTGCTGGTATGTCTGTCACAGATGCTCGTAAGGCAACTTTTGACTTCTCAGAATCATACTACACTGCTAATACCATTCTTGGTGTCAAAGAATCAAGCAATATTGCTTCTTATGAAGATCTAAAAGGAAAGACAGTTGGTGTTAAAAACGGAACCGCTTCTCAAACCTTCCTAACTGAAAATCAAAGCAAATACGGTTACAAAATCAAAACCTTTGCTGATGGTTCTTCAATGTATGACAGTTTAAACACTGGTGCCATTGATGCTGTTATGGATGATGAACCTGTTCTCAAATATTCTATCAGCCAAGGACAAAAATTGAAAACACCAATCGCTGGAACTCCAATCGGAGAAACAGCCTTTGCCGTTAAAAAAGGCACAAATCCAGAATTGATTGAAATGTTCAACAACGGACTTGCAAACCTTAAAGCAAACGGAGAATTCCAAAAGATTCTTGATAAATACCTAGCTAGTGAGTCATCAACTGCTTCAACAAGCACTGTTGATGAGACAACTATCTGGGGCTTGCTTCAAAATAACTACAAACAGCTCCTTAGCGGGCTTGGTATCACTCTTGCTCTAGCTCTTATCTCATTTGCTATTGCCATTGTCATTGGGATTATCTTCGGTATGTTTAGCGTTAGCCCATACAAATCTCTTCGTGTCATCTCTGAGATTTTCGTTGACGTTATCCGTGGTATTCCATTGATGATTCTTGCAGCCTTCATCTTCTGGGGAATTCCAAACTTCATCGAGTCTATCACAGGCCAACAAAGCCCAATTAACGACTTTGTAGCTGGTACTATTGCCCTCTCACTCAATGCAGCTGCTTATATCGCTGAAATCGTTCGTGGTGGTATTCAGGCCGTTCCAGTTGGACAAATGGAAGCCAGCCGAAGCTTGGGTATCTCTTATGGAAAAACCATGCGTAAGATTATCTTGCCACAAGCAACTAAATTGATGTTGCCAAACTTTGTTAACCAATTCGTTATCGCTCTTAAAGATACAACTATCGTATCTGCTATCGGTTTGGTTGAACTCTTCCAAACTGGTAAGATTATCATTGCCCGTAACTACCAAAGTTTCAAGATGTATGCAATCCTTGCTATCTTCTATCTTGTAATTATCACACTTTTGACTAAACTAGCGAAACGCTTAGAAAAGAGGATTCGTTAATGGCAAAACTAAAAATTGATGTAAATGATTTACACAAAAACTACGGAAAAAATGAGGTTTTAAAAGGAATTACGACTAAGTTCTATGAAGGAGATGTTGTTTGTATCATCGGTCCTTCAGGTTCTGGTAAGTCAACTTTCCTTCGTAGCCTCAATCTTTTGGAAGAAGTTACTAGCGGTCACATCACTGTTAACGGTTATGACTTAACTGAAAAAACAACTAATGTTGACCACGTCCGTGAAAATATCGGAATGGTGTTCCAACACTTCAACCTCTTCCCACACATGTCCGTTTTGGACAACATCACCTTTGCTCCTATTGAGCACAAGTTGATGACTAAGGAAGAAGCTGAAAAATTGGGAATGGAGTTGCTTGACAAGGTTGGACTAGCAGATAAGGCTAAGGCCTGTCCAGATAGCCTGTCAGGTGGTCAAAAACAACGTGTGGCCATCGCTCGTGGACTAGCAATGAATCCAGACATCATGCTCTTTGATGAACCAACTTCTGCCCTTGACCCTGAGATGGTCGGAGACGTACTGAACGTTATGAAGGAATTGGCTGAACAAGGCATGACCATGATTATTGTAACCCATGAGATGGGATTTGCCCGTCAGGTTGCCAACCGCGTTATCTTTACTGCAGATGGTGAGTTCCTAGAAGATGGAACACCTGATCAAATCTTTGATAACCCTCAACACCCACGTCTGAAAGATTTCTTGGACAAGGTCTTAAACGTCTAAACGCAAACTGTAAGGATTTCCTTGCAGTTTTTTTCTATCTCGTATTGGAATTTTTGATTTTTCGGAAAATTATGTTAGAATTAAGTTTATGAAATGAGGTTTCCTCATACCTAGCAAGACTAGGAATAAAAATAGAAATTAGGTAGCTAGATGTCATCTAAGGTTATTGTTACAATTTTCGGTGCGAGTGGAGACCTGGCTAAACGCAAGCTCTACCCTTCCCTATTTAGACTATATAAATCCGGCAATCTTTCCAAACATTTTGCCGTTATTGGAACTGCCCGTCGTCCTTGGAGCAAGGAATATTTTGAATCTGTTGTAGTCGAATCGATCCTTGATTTGGCAGATAGTACCGAACAGGCTCAAGAGTTCGCTAGCCACTTCTACTATCAAAGTCATGATGTCAATGATACGGAACACTACATTGCTTTACGTCAATTGCAGGCTGAACTAAATGACAAGTACCAAGCTGAACACAACAAGCTCTTCTTCTTGTCTATGGCGCCTCAGTTCTTTGGAACTATTGCCAAACACCTCAAGTCTGAAAACATTGTGGATGGTAAAGGTTTTGAGCGCTTAATCGTTGAAAAACCATTTGGTACAGATTACGCAACTGCAAGCAAGTTAAATGACGAACTCCTAGCGACATTTGACGAAGAACAAATTTTCCGTATCGACCATTATCTTGGTAAGGAAATGATTCAAAGCATCTTTGCAGTTCGCTTTGCAAACTTGATTTTTGAAAATGTTTGGAATAAGGACTTTATCGACAATGTTCAAATTACCTTTGCGGAGCGCTTGGGTGTAGAAGAACGTGGGGGATACTATGACCAATCTGGTGCCCTCCGTGACATGGTACAGAACCACACTCTACAACTGCTTTCCCTCCTTGCCATGGACAAGCCAGCAAACTTCACAAAGGACGAGATTCGTGCTGAGAAGATTAAGGTCTTTAAAAACCTCTATCATCCAACTGATGAAGAGCTTAAAGAACACTTTATCCGTGGTCAATACCGTTCAGGTAAGATTGATGGCATGAAATACATCTCTTATCGTAGCGAGCCAAATGTAAATCCAGAATCAACAACTGAAACCTTTGCATCTGGTGCCTTCTTTGTAGACAGCGATCGCTTCCGTGGTGTTCCTTTCTTCTTCCGTACTGGTAAACGTCTGACTGAAAAAGGAACTCATGTCAACATCGTCTTTAAACAAATGGATTCTATATTTGGAGAACCACTTGCTCCAAATATTTTGACCATCTATATCCAACCAACAGAAGGCTTCTCTCTTAGCCTAAATGGGAAGCAAGTAGGAGAAGAATTTAACTTGGCTCCAAACTCACTTGATTACCGTACAGATGCGACCGCAACTGGTGCTTCTCCAGAGCCATACGAAAAATTGATTTATGATGTCCTAAATAACAACTCAACTAACTTTAGCCACTGGGATGAAGTTGGTGCGTCATGGAAATTGATTGACCGTATCGAAGAACTCTGGGCCGAAAATGGTGCTCCACTACATGACTATAAAGCTGGAAGCATGGGACCTCAAGCAAGCTTTGACTTACTTGAAAAATTCGATGCCAAATGGACTTGGCAACCAGATATCGCCTATCGTCAAGATGGTAGACTTGAATAAAAAAATCCTGCAAGATAACCTTGCAGGATTTTTACTTCTGATTAGATTAAGCCTTCTAAGAGCCCCTTCATAAAGTTTTCTGAGTTAAATTCTCCAATATCATCGATTTTTTCACCAAAACCAATCAATTTTACAGGAATATTGAGTTCTTCTCGAATAGCTAGAACAACACCACCTCGAGCAGTTCCATCAATCTTGGTCAAAACTATTCCTGTCAAAGGGGTAATTTTTGAAAATTCTTTGGCCTGTACAAGAGCGTTTTGACCTGTTGATGCATCAAGTGCCAAGAAGGTTTCATGAGGTGCTTCTGGTACAACACGTTTGATAATACGGCCAATCTTTTCCAACTCAGCCATAAGGTTATCCTTATTTTGCAGACGGCCAGCAGTATCAATCATGAGAATATCGATACCTTCAGCCACGGCACGTTCCATGCCATCAAAGACCACACTTGCTGGGTCAGCTTTTTCAGGTCCAGTCACAACCGGAACGTCCACACGACGGCCCCATTCAGCTAGCTGGGCTACTGCACCTGCACGGAAGGTGTCTGCCGCAACCAACATGACTTTCTTACCTGCTTGTTTATAGCGATGAGCCAGTTTTCCGATAGAAGTTGTTTTCCCAACACCATTCACACCAACAAAGAGCATGACTGTCAAACCATCTTGGAAGTGGATGCGTTCATCGTAGTTGCCATCCTTTTCATAAAGCTCAACCAATTTCTCAATAATGACACGGCGAAGTGCTTCTGGTTTCTTGGCGTTTTCAAGCTTGGCTTCGTAGCGGAGCTCTTCTGTTAAGTTTGAAGCTACCTGGACACCAACGTCACTCATGATGAGCAGTTCTTCTAGTTCCTCGAAAAATTCTTCGTCAACAGAGCGGAAGTTAGCAAAGAAGGCGTTCAAGCGGGCACCAAATCCTGTACGAGTTTTCTTAAGACTGCGGTCATATTTCTCCTGAACAGTTTCTTCTGCTTGAGGCGTTTCTGCTTCAAGCACTTCAGAACTATTTCCTTCTACAGTCTCTAGAAACTCAGGATTCTCTTCCTCTGTGACTTCTTCTGAGTTTGGCAATTCTTCGACTTCTTCTTGTTGAACTTCTACAGCTAGCTCTGAATCCAGACTTTCTTCAACTGTCTCTTGATTATCCTCTTCTTGGAGCAGAGTTTCTTCAGAACTTTCAACCTCTGCTTCTTCTTGAGGAACTTCCTGAGCTTCTGTTAAGACAGGCTCAACATCTTCAGACAAATCAAGATTTTCCAGAGCTTCTTTTACAACTTCTTCGATTTTAGGTTCTTCTTTTTTTCCGAATAGACGGTCAAATAATCCCATATCTTAGTTCTCCTTTAGCACATATTCTTCGATAGCCCAGGCGACAGCCTCTTCATCGTTGGTCATTGGCGTCACTACATTTGCGACTGCCTTGACTTCAGGAACAGCGTTTTGCATGGCAACACCGAGCCCTGCCCATTCAATCATAGAGAGGTCATTGGCCTCGTCACCACAAGCCATGACTTGGCTTTGGTCTATTCCCAAATGACTGATTAGTTTTGCCAAACCTGTTGCTTTATGAACATTCTTTGGTGACCACTCTAGCAACATTTCACGTGATTTAAAGATTTCATATTGGTCAAACAATTCTGGAGAAATCTTTTGAATGGCTGCATCCAAGGGTTCTTGAGCAAAGGCAGTCACGCATTTATTATAGGTCATTTGACTAGATAAGTCTTCAAAGTCCACTGGAACAAAGGTCAATGCTGGATTGAATTTAGCATAAAGACTTTCTTGGTCCGATTGGATTTGATAAACTGTTCCTTCTGAGATGGCATCAAGAGGTAGTGATAATTTCTCTGTTTCTTCATACAAACGTGCCACATCATCATATGAAAAGACTGTTTTATCAAGGATTTCACCTGTATTTTTCTGAACCAAACCACCATTAAAAGTAATCGTATACTCATCTTCCTGACCGTCAGTCCCTAACTCATGGAGAAAGAAATCCATAGCTTTTAAGGGACGACCAGTTGTCAATACGACCTTGATACCACGATCACGCGCAGCTTTCAAAGTTGCCTTGGTACGATCCGTCAGCCTTTTATCAGTAGTCAGCAAGGTCCCGTCCAAGTCCAATGCAATCAATTTTATATCTACCATTATAAGCCCTCCATATAAGCTATAACCGACTGGTCTTTATGGTGACCAATCACAGTCTCTGCTAATTCTAAAATTTCTGGTCGTGCATTTTCAGGAGCTACAGGATGTCCCACAACCTGCATCATATGCAAGTCATTTAGATTGTCTCCAAAAGCCATAACCTGATCCATTGTGATAGCAAGTTTTTTGGCTAATTCAACAATGGCCACACCCTTATCGACATAGTCCAGAACAATATCAATGGATTCAAAGCCAGTTGTCATGGCCTTAACACCAGGGACATTTTCGTTTACCCAAGCTTCACCAGCTTCCAGCGTTTCTTCTGTGAAGTTGGTTGTAAATTTGAAAATGTCATCTTTAATATCTTCTAGACTCGCTACTTTTTGGATATTTTCATTATAATGCTGGCTCACTTTTAAATAAGTCTCATCAACCGTATCTAGCACATAAGAGCCCTTTTTACCAGTCAAAAGGAGCTTATTGATATCTACATAAGGTGACGTTTTCAGCTTTTCAAAAGTTGCCAGATAAAAGTCACGAGACATAGTCGCTTCATACAAGTCCTGACCTTGATACTCTACCAAACTGCCATTTTCCGCGATGAAAATAATGTCATCACGTACATCAGCAAATAATTTTTCCAGAGACAGAAATCCCCGACCCGAAGCCACCGCAAAGTAAATCCCTTTTTCCTTGTAGGAAACCAAGAGAGACTTGAGACGATCCATATCAAAGCGTCCATTCCCATCTAGGAAAGTTCCATCCATATCCGTTGCTACTAGTTTAATCATAAATTCTTCATACTCCAATTAATAAATCTATCTTATATTATACCATAGAAAAAGCAAATAGCGCCTAATCCATTTGAGATTAGACGCTTGATAAACTTCCGACTTTATCACTTAATTTTTATCCAATATTACTTAACCCTTTAGTATAACTGGATTTTTTCTAAATTCCCAAACTAACTTCCACCGCCAATAAAAGTTGAAATTAATCTAATAAAAATCATGACCACCCGTCTAACGGGTGGTTTGAACCAGGGCTATAAGCCCAAATTACCAGCCAGCGCCTAAAGACGCTGGCTGCTTTCACGTTGTTCAAGCCTTATTGCTCTTGACTCGTCACTTGCCTCTCAAAGAGGCTTTAGTATTACTTACCACTATCCCTAAAGAGATCCTCATATTCTTTTACACTCAATTTATCTAGTGCTATATCATGCTTTACTCGTTCTCAAATTTTCATACTCATGAAGAAATCATCCACTGGATAATTTCTTTAATCTTGAATATATTTCTTAATTGTGGCTTCATTGAGTCCAACCGTACTCACATAATAACCTTCCGCCCCAAAATGCCGATTTCCAAACTTGTACTTGAGATTGGCGTGTTTGTCAAACATCATGAGTGCACTTTTTCCTTTTAAATAACCCATGAAACTCGAAACACTTATCCTTGGTGGAATACTTACTAACATGTGTACATGGTCTAGCATTAAGTGATCCTCGATAATTTCAACTCCTTTATAACTACACAAGCGATGAAATATTTCTCCTAAACTACTTCGATATTGATTATAGATTACTTTTCGTCTATACTTAGGGGTGAACACAATGTGATAGAACACATCCACTTTGTGTGCGATAAACTATGAGCCTTTTGTGCCATATTTTTCTCCTTTCGCTTTACAATTGGCTTGAACACCTTTATTGTATCGCGTTTGGAGTTTTTTGGGTATAACCTTCGACGCGCACCCGCATAGCGGGTGGTTTTTTTGTCTCGCACCTAGCGGAGCGAGACGGACTGAAAGTCACATAATAAAACAACATAATATCAAGTTTTTGCACACCTGATATTATGCATTTTTCTGTGGAAAGATTTACTTCATTTTCTCCTGAAGTTGAGTTTTTGCCCAGCCTCAAAGTTGAATTTACAGTTTAACAACAAAATTATTTAATAAAACTATTAAATAATTAGAGAAACCAAAGCAATACCTTCAAGTAGCCAAACCAGGGGGAGATATTTATTTAGTTATTGCTACCTAAGCATGTCTGGATCCACAAATAATCTAACTTCTCCAGTTTGATCATCAACAATAGCTTTTACTTCAACCCCCTTTTTTATAAACCCCTTAGAGGAAGTTATGTCAAGCCTTAGTCGAATAACATCATCTGTATTTCCAAACCCACTCGTTAGGGTTCTAAATGTTTTTTTCATAATAGATTAGTCACCTGCACTAGATACTGAGGAAGCAGATGATATAGAGCTACCGCAACTACCAGCACATGCTAAGCTACCTCCAGTCGCAAATGAACCCGTAGAAGTGAAACCTGCTAGCTCCGCTTCATCAAATTGCTCTTCTATATAAACATCTTCCATAACACTGGGATTAATAGTAGAGATAGTAGTGTTATAAATATTTTCCATTTTGAATACCCTTTTTCTATGATAAATTATGCAAACTAACCGAAGGACGATGCACTGCCTCCGCTTGAAGCAGTAGCCGCACAACCTCCAAAAGTCGATGCAGAGGAAAATGTTGAAGCAGAACCCCATGTTCCAGCCATATTATCCATTTCCAACTGTTCCTCTACAAAAAGGTCCGTTGAACTTACTAATTCAATATCAATAATATTTTCCATTTTTATCCTTTTCTAAAATATTTTACTGATGTCGTTATTACCCAAAACTAGAAGCTGAAGAAGCTGAAGCAACCGTTGATGCTGGACAAGAACCTGAACTTGCTGAGCTAAAAGTGCCAAATGAAGCTGCCATATTATCCATTTCTAACTGTTCTTCCAAAAAAAATTCTTCAGTAATAAATGGATTTATTTCTTCAAGAATATGTTCTATTATTCTATTTCTCCTCTCTTTATAATTTAAAAATACATTAACTGTTGCATAAGATTATCACCGCTCTCAATTACAATTCACGTATTTTTAATAGGGGATATTTTCAAATTTCCTGAATTCTTCTTTTTTCCAAACAATAAACCGCTAAAGTGAATACAAAAAACAAGATAAACAATAAAAAGAGAGAGAGTTCTTTGGATAACCACATTTTTTCACTTATATTCATTTCAAATAAAATAAAATCATTCAAAATTATTAGAGGATTCCAAAAAAGATACGTGTAAAATATCGTGACTTCCTTTCCTAATAAACTAGCGAATAAAGTTGGCATTGAGATTGAAAACATCAATATCAAATTTACAGGTGTCATGATTGCATTAACTTTAGACATACTCTTAATAAATAAGGAAATTAATATTCCTAATGGATACATCACTATAAAAATAATATTTGAAGCAATACTAAGATGGATAATGTGAGTATACATATTTTTCACTATTGATAAGAACAAAAGTAAAAGAGGTAATTAGAATACATTAAACAACAAGAGCATAGCTACAAAAGTACCAATATAAAATTCTAGATTACTAACATCAGTATGTGATAAAAAATTAAAAAAATTTGTTTGTCTTTTTTCTGTAAAACTACTAATGTTTAAAGTGAAAGAGAATGATAAAACGAGTAGCATCAAACTCATAGGTAAAAATTGCCCATAGAGTAACAAACTTATAATATCTGTGTTATTTAATATATTTTTAATTGCTAGACCAATAATTAAAAATACAGTAGATGGAATAATTGAACTGATAATGATTCCATAATTTCTCATATTTTCTAAAAAACTAAACTTAATCATCCGTAATATTTTTTTCAATATTTAAATCCTCTTTTCATATATTGTCTTCCCAGTAACTGCCAAATATAAATCTTCTATGGTATTTACTTTATAGTTAGAGAACAGATTATTATAGTCTCCACAACACTTGACATTACCATTATCTAAAATTATCAAATCACTCGTGAATAACTGCATATCCTCTAATTCATGACTAATAACAATGAATAATTTATCAAGATAATTTTGGGATAAGTACTGATTGAGTTCTTTCTTCTTTTCAAAATCCAACTCTGAAAATGGTTCATCCAAAATTACAATTTTCTTATTCATTACTAATGAAATGAATATTGATAGGGATTTACGCTGTCCACCTGATAAAGATTTCACCTTTTTCTTTAAAATATTAGCAATCTCAAGAAAATTATAGAGCTCCTGATCAAACCGATACGACGAGACCGAAGATTTAAAAAAATTGATTACTTCTGACACTTTCAAATTTTCTAGTATATTAAAATGCTGAGGTTGATAAGCTATTTCTCTATAAAATTGAACCTTTTTATTATAAGTAATACTGCCCTTATAGCTTATATGTCCTGCGATACAATCAATTAAAGTAGATTTTCCTGATCCGTTTTTTCCAAGTAAAAAATACCTCTTACCTTTTTCCAATTCTAGATTTACATCCCTTAAAGCAACTGTGTCTTTGTATGTTTTAATAACATTAGATATAACTAATTTTTCCATTTTTATCTCCTATTCTACTGCAAACGCGAAAACTGGCATTTGGGTATTCAAAGAATTCTTAGTCAGACCATAAAATTCAACAAGTCTAATTCCCGCAAAAACTGTTCCTCTAGTTTCTTTTCGAGTAGCTAAAATTGATAACTGATTTTATTTATTGTACAATAACTAAAAACGGATTTAATTTTTGTTGGGAAAATGGGAAATTATGAAATCAAAACTTGGCATCACACTTAGAAAAGTTCGTAAAGGAAAACAAATTAGTCTATGCTCTGTAGCAGATGAACATCTTTCAAAATCTCAAATATCTAGATTCGAACGTGGGGAATCAGAGATATCTTGTATTCGACTTATCAATATTTTAGACAAATTACACATTACTTTAGATGAGTTTCTTGTTTTACATAATGAAGATTATACTAATACTGAATTATTCGCTAATTTGGTTCAATATATTCGTAAGCAATATTCATCACAAAACATCAAAAATATAGCTGCTCTACTTTCTGACTCATCACATTACACTTTAAATTCTTTCGAGAAGACAATGATAAAATCCATTCTACATACAATGGATTCCAGTATTATTCCATCAAATAAAGAATTACTTCAATTGACAGATTATCTCTTTAAAGTTGAAAAATGGGGTTACTATGAAATCACTTTATTAGGTAACTGTGTCCGAACAATAAACTACAACTCCTACTTCCTGTTAACAAAGGAAATGTTGAACAATTACATCTACTCTTCATTGAATAAAACAAATAAGCGAATTGTCACTCAATTGGCCATCAATTGTCTAATTCTGAGCGTAGATAAGGAAGAATTTTCAAACTGTACTTGTCTAATCACCGAAATAAAAGCATTATTAGATAATGAATTAAACTTTTATGAACAGACAGTTTTTCTCTATGCAACTGGTTACTTTGAATTTAAGCGTCATTCAGATAGCGGAATTGAAAAAATGAAACAGGCCATACAAGTCCTGGATATTTTAGGAGAAGACAAGTTAAAATTACACTATACTAACCATTTCTATAAACTGGTAAACAAAGAATAGATGAAATGATTCTCTACTATTTAACATTTTACAAATCAAGGGTGTCTCCATAAACTCACAACATCTCTAATGATTTTACCCTGATAGCAATAGACAGTTAAAAAGCCCTGAAATCAGCTAAATTTCAAGGCTTTCTTTATATGCTATTGTATCAATTTACTTATTCCGATTTCTGTTGCTACTAGTTTAATTGTCATCCTTCAATACTTTCTAAATCTTTTAACTTCACCGAAACAATTTTTGAGACACCTGATTCTTGCATGGTCACTCCATAGATGGAATCAGCCGCCGCCATGGTTCCCTTACGGTGGGTCACGACGATAAACTGGCTATCCTTGTCAAATCGATTGAGGTAATCCCCAAAACGTTTAACATTGGCTTCATCCAGCGCAGCTTCCACCTCATCCAAAATGACAAATGGAATGGTCTTGACACGAATAATGGAGAAGAGCAAGGCAAGAGCTGATAGGGCTTTTTCCCCACCACTCATCAGATTAAGAGACTGGATTTTCTTGCCTGGAGGTTGGACAGAAATCTCAACCCCAGCTGTCAACAAGTCTCCCTCAGTCAAAATGAGGTCCGCCTGACCTCCACCAAACATCTGCTTGAAGGTCACTTTAAAGGACTCACGAATAGCCTCAAAGGTTGATTTAAAGCGATCTTTGACCTCATCATTCATCTCTGTAATAGTCTCAAGGAGCAGATTTTTCGCTGACAAAATATCATCTCGCTGGCTATTGAGGAAATCCAGACGGCTGTGAACTTCTTCGTACTGGTCAATAGCTTCTATATTGACAGGACCCAGTGAGCGAATAGCCTTCTCTAAATCCTTAACTTCTTGCTCTGCCAGATTGAGGTTTTCCAATTCATGTGCCTTTTCTAGTGCTTCAGTATAGCTAATCTGATACTGGTCTGTTAATTGGCTTTGTAAATGGCGCAAGCGCTCGCTGACCTTTTCTTTCTTAGCTTCAGCACGTGTTTGCTTGCGAATCCACTCCTCGTTCTGCTGGCGAGCCTGATCCAAATGACTAGCAATATCATCCAGTTGACCTTCAATATCATCCAACTCAAACTGCTTGCGAATCAAACCTTGTTGGAGGTTTGTTTTCTGCATTTTGGCTTCTTCGGCCTGTTGACTGAGCAAATCCGTATCAACTTTCTCAAGATTGTCAACCTTTTCTTGAAGAAGACGCTGGATTTCCTCTTGCTCAAGATCAAGATTACTTAGTTCCTTACCTAAGCGCTCAATATCAGCAACTTCGTAACGTTTTTGCCCTTGCAGTTCTGTCTTAAGCAGGCGAGCTTGCGCTAGCTCTTCCTGCAAGTTTTGATAGCGTTCTTGGATGGCGTTTTTGTTAGACTTAATCTCTTCAATCTCAGATTCCAGATTTTGCTTGTCACTGGCTATAGTAGCAAGTCGCTCTTGGCATTTTTCCTTATCTGCTTGCCAATCTCCCTCAGAAAGACGATTTAATTCTTCTTCTTGGAGTTTCCAAAGAGTCTCCAGTTCCTCAACTTGCTGACTGGTCTGCTGATAAGCGAGGGACAAGGCTTGCTCCTGAATACGAGCCTGCTCTCCTTGAGATTTGATAGCTTCTAATGATTCGGTCAATCTAGCCATCTGGTCTTGTAAGGTCTTCAAAGCCACTTCTTCTGAACGAAGACTTGCTTCCTCTTCAGCAATTTCTTTTTGTAATTGCTCCAGCTCTGGCTTGATAAAAATACTGTTATTCTGGCGATTGGCTCCACCTGCATAGGAACCACCCGTGCGTAATTCTGTCCCATCCAATGTCACCATACGAACCTGATAACGAATCTGGCGAGCAGCTGCACGCGCATGTTCTACGGTATCAAAAATAGCTGTTGTAGCTAGCAAATTCTTGAAAATAGCTTCCAACCTATTATCGAAAGTAACCAGCTCATCTGCCATGCCCAAAAATCCCGGACTTGCAGCAATAGTATCTTGGTTCTGGCTAGAAATCGTACGCGCCTTGATCGTTGTCAAAGGAAGAAAGGTTGCACGACCGGATCTGTTTCGTTTAAGGAAATCAATCGCCTTGGTTGCCGCCTCTTCATCTTCTACGATGATATGCTGACTGCTGGCTCCAAGCGCAATTTCTAGAGCAGTTTGATAACGCACATCAAAAGTTAAATGCTCACTAACTGCACCAATAATCCCACCAAGGCGGTCTTTTTCTTGGAGAACACTCTTAACACCTGCATAAAAGTTACTATGATTTCTCAGTATATTTTCCAAACTTTGGGCTCTGGCCTGCTTGTTTTTAAGACTGTCCAGACGGTCAAAGAGTTGACTTTGTTGTGCTTGATAGGAAGTTTTCTGTTCCTCTTGCTCCTTGGCACAGACTTGGTAGTCTACCAATAATTTATGAACCTGCTCCTTGGCAGTTTCAAGCTCAGCCTCTTGCTGACCAGCCTTCTCTTTAGCTGTAGCCAGCTGTTCTTTCAGCTTTTCTAGTTGATCTGCTTGTTTTTGAGAAAGCTGACGACTATTTTCCAACTCGTTTTCGATACGGGTTAACTGGTTTGAGACATCAGCTTCTTCTTGTAAAAGGGTTACAAAGCGTTCACGTAAGAGCTCAATCATCTGATCAGGATCATCTGAAAAAGCCAGCAATTCAGCTTCTAAACGATTGAGTTTTTGATTATTTTGGACTAGATTTTCTTCCAAGAGGGCTAAAGAGCTTTCTTTATCAGATTTTTCTTGGCTGAGTGATTTTCTCTTATCTTCCAAAGCAGCCAAACGAACTTGTGCTTCCTGTTGATTCAGGGCTACTTGCTCAGATTCTAATTTCGATAGGGCTAATTTTCTCTCTAAATCACTAATTAGACTGGTCAAATCCATCAAACTGCCCTGATCTTTGGCCATTTCAGCCTGTAAATCTTGGCGTTGCTTCTTGAGATTCTGATTTTCTTCTTCTAATTTTTCACGCTTTTGGTAGTAGCTTGTCAAGAGTTCCTGAACCTGAGCCAACTCTTCTTCTGTAGACTCTAGTTCAACCTTATTTTCCTTGATTTGAGCAACCAGCACGTCTAAATAAATAGCCTTGCGTTGACCTTCCAAGTCTAAAAACTTACGGGCATTCTCAGCTTGCTTCTCAAGAGGCTTGATTTGATTATCCAACTCGTAGATAATGTCTTCAAGACGGTCCAGATTATCCTGAGTTTGTTGCAATTTGCTCTCAGTCTCTTTTCTACGAGTCTTGTATTTCAAAACCCCTGCAGCTTCTTCAAAAATAGCTCGGCGTTCCTCAGGCTTAGAATTAAAAATCTCCTCAACCTTCCCTTGGGAAATGATGGAGAAGGAATCTCGTCCCAATCCAGTATCCAAGAAAAGGTCATGAATATCACGCAGACGGACTTTCTTGCCGTCAATCTTGTATTCGCTATCTCCACTACGATAGATATGGCGTTCTACCCTGATTTCTTGACCTGCATCCTTGATAAATCCATCATTATTATCCAGAGTCACAACTACAGAAGCATAATTGAGCGGTTTGCGACTTTCAGTTCCAGCAAAAATGACATCCGGCATCTTGCCCCCACGGAGACTCTTGACACTAGACTCCCCCAAGGCCCAACGAAGACTTTCTGTAATATTCGACTTTCCAGATCCATTGGGTCCAACGACTGCCGTCACCCCTTGGTCAAATACAACCTTGGTCTTATCAGCAAAAGACTTGAATCCCTGAATTTCGATTTCCTTTAAATACATGAATCCAGCCCTTTCTCAACGGCATTTTTAGCAGCTTCCTGCTCTGCTAATTTCTTAGAACGACCTTGACCTTGACCAATACTCTTGCCTTCAACAAGAACTTCTACATCAAAGACCTTATCATGGGCAGGACCCGTTTCAGAAATCACCTGATAACGAATAGCCACATCCCCATTGACCTGTAGTAACTCTTGGAGATGGGTTTTGTAGTCTGTAATCATCTCAAACTCGCCTGCTTCAACCTTAGGAATCATGACTTGATAGATAAATTCCTTGACCTTGACCACATCCTTGTCCAAAAGGAGGGCACCAAGAAAGGCTTCAAAGGCATCACCAAGAATGGTATCACGATTGCGTCCACCAGATTTTTCTTCCCCCTTACCCAGCTTGATAAACTGATCAAACTGGCAATCACGCGCAAAACCAGCCAAACTCTCCTCACGGACAATCATGGCACGAAGTTTAGATAAATCCCCCTCAGGCTTTTTAGGATATTTTTTATACAGATATTCTGAAATCAATAACTGTAGAACAGCGTCTCCTAAAAATTCCAAGCGTTCATTGTGTGAAATTTTTAAGAGGCGGTGCTCATTGGCATAACTCGTATGAGTAAAGGCAGTCTCCAGTAAATTTTTGTCTGCAAATTCGATTGCAAAATGGTTCTTTAGTACAGTTTGTAATTCTTTCATACCAACCTCTTTCTAACTGATAACAGTCCTTTTTATTATATCAAAAAAAGCCCCCTGAGTCACTTTAAAACGGGACTGGAGAGCATTTGGGAATTCTTTAAAATAAGATTTTCAGTTTTATACTCAATGAAAATCAAAGAGAAAACTAGGAAACTAGCTGCAGGCTGTACTTGAGTACGACAAGGCGACGTTGACGTGGTTTGAAGAGATTTTCGAAGAGTATTAAATGGTACTGGAGGGGATTTGGACATTCTTTAGACAGAGATTTTCAGTTTTAAGAGCCAATTTAAGGCTGTGTAAAGAAAAAAGCCCTATTAAAGGCTTTTTAGGATGTTTACATCCACCCTGAGGGAATCGAACCCCCATCTCAAGAACCGGAATCTTACGTGATATCCATTACACTAAGGGTGGAAACTTGTTTTATTATAACAGAAATTTGCTCTAATAACAAGTTTTTTTCTGGTCAGATGGCCCGTCTTAGTGGGAAGCATCCCCATTCCAGATGGAGTTTTTCACGATCACATAATCAACGTGTTTAAGGTCAGCAACCTGACGTCCACCTGCATAAGAAATAGCACTTTGAAGGTCTTGTTCCATCTCAGTTAAAGTATCTTGCAGATGACCTTTGGCAGGAAGCAAGATGCGTTTGCCTTCCACATTTTTGTAAGCACCTTTTTGGTATTGAGAAGCTGAACCGTAATATTCTTTGAACTGTTCACCATCAACTTCAATCGTTTTCCCTGGACTTTCGATGTGTCCTGCAAAGAGGGAACCAATCATGACCATGCTAGCACCGAAACGGATAGACTTGGCAATATCACCATGAGTACGAATTCCTCCATCAGCGATAATCGGTTTACGTGCAGCCTTAGCACACCAACGGAGAGCAGCCAACTGCCAACCACCTGTACCAAAACCAGTCTTGACCTTGGTAATACAAACCTTACCAGGACCGATTCCAACCTTAGTAGCATCCGCACCCGCATTTTCCAATTCACGCACAGCTTCTGGTGTTCCCACATTTCCAGCAATGACAAAGGTATCTGGCAATTCTTTCTTGATGTGTTGAATCATAGAAATCACGCTATCTGCATGACCATGAGCGATGTCAATCGTGATGTATTCCGGAGCATCAGCCTTGAGCTGGCTAACGAAATCATACTCATAGTCCTTAACACCAACAGATATAGAAGCAATAAGCCCTTGCTCATGCATACGCTTAATAAAAGGAATACGTCCTGCCTCATCAAAACGGTGCATAATGTAGAAATAGCCCCCTTTAGCTAGTTGCTCTGCTACATTTTCATCCAAAATTGTCTGCATATTCGCTGGCACAACAGGTAGTTTAAAGGTGTGCTTTCCTAGAGTGACACTTGTGTCCGCTTCTGCACGGCTTTTAATCACACATTTATTTGGAATCAATTGAATATCTTCGTAATCAAAAATTGGAAATTCATTTAACATATCGATGTCTCGTTTCTTTTGTAATGACCTACCTATGCTCTCGCATCACTACGCCTTTTCCGACGTTTCCTTAATTTATTATAAACTAAAGTACAGTTTTTGTCAAATAATTTTATAAACAAAAACATATTGTTCGGGTTTTACTTATGTTAAAAATAAAAGAAAGAGGGGAAATTATTTTCTCCCCACTTCTTTAGTAATATTCCTTTTAAAAGTTTCTTCAGAGTTTTCCATCATTTCACAAAATTCACGATAGGATGAAGAGTTCTGAGGAATTTGAATAGACCATTTCTTTAATAAGGCTCCGTACCCTGCTAACTTTCCTATCTCATTATCAACCGCCTTTTTCTCACTCGGGAAAATAAGACCAGCTTTCTCAGCTTTTAAAATATAAGAATAGGAAATCAGTTGGAACAAGTCCTCACGGTTTATTCCTTTTTCAGTATCTTCAAGCTTTTTATATTTAGCGTCTAACACAATTTTAAGTTCTCTATCATAAAAATCTGGATATACTTTTCGTTCTCGACTAGAAAATACTGAAATTCCGTCCGTCTTATCTTTATTTCGTGGATGGATGAAATCTTTTGGCAACAAAGTATGAACATACTCTTCCCAAAACCAGGCAACATCAAAAAGAATACCATGAATTTTTTGATCTTGATAGCCTAAACCGTGCTTTTCTTGGTTTAGAATCATCAGACAAAGTGCTTGTAGTTTTCTGTACTCGTTAAAGTATGCATGACGTATAGGTTTAGATTGATTTCCCCGAATAATCTTAGCACGATCAGCTAGTTTATAAGAAGGAGTTACCCGCACGATTTCTGCTACATTTTCACGACTAGTCAAGAGATTATCAAGAACCCCTTGCCCAATGCTTTTCTGATTCTTAATGTATTCAATAGTGTGACGGATTAGCTGCATGAGAGGATTATCATAGGTGAACTCTCTTGTTGTGTAGGCAATATTTCCCGTGAAAGGAAGATTTTTCTTGAGATGGTTTCTTACATCAATCACTCCCTTAACATGACTGTCGTTATGAGAAAATCGCTGGTATTCCTTATAAAGACCTTTTCGAATTGCAGCTTGTAGATACTTAGGGAAGAGATACATCAAAAGTTGATAAAGTCTCTCTTCACGAGACAAAGCAACATCTAAACTAGTGAGATTGATACTAAGAACCTTGTGTAAGAGATAATGCAAAAAATGGTCATTACTCTCATCAGAAAATCGTGAGGAAATCGTTAATCGTTCCTGACCACACCCCAGAAAACCAATCACATTTCCTGTCTTGATTTTCTGATTAACTGTTTCAAAAATCTTTTGGTCCTTATCCAAATCAGGAGTATGAGTCAAATCATTTGGAAAAATAAAGATATTGTCCTCTTTAGAAAGGTTATCCAGTGTTCTATCAAGAAGTGCTTGACTTAGTTTGGGATATTCTGCGACAAAGTCTTCCTTAGCAATTTCATGATGATTATCAGTTATCCGCATCTTTATTTTCATCGCTTTCTTCGTCACCTGTATGTTTCTGAATAGTTTGCTCATTTTCTTTTAAATCAAACGCTTTTTTCAATATTTTTAGTTTTTCAACTTCCTCATAGGAACCACGTACATAATCTTCCAAAAGCGGTTTGAGATAATCAGACCAGAGTGATTCATAGTCAAAATCTACATCCTTCAAGTTAAGGAAATAACTTGGCCCGATATAATAATGACTATTTAATTCCTGAACTTTTTCGATTTCAGCATTCAAGTTTCTTAGACGAATTTTAGCTTCTTCGGCTTTATCACCAAGCACCTCATCAAGCATACCAAGTTGACTTTCAGCAGTAATTTCAACAAAACGGAAACGACGACGCATAGCAAAATCAAAGGTATCCACTGAGCGGTCAATATCATTCATAGTTCCAATGATATAGACATTTTCAGGGATATAAAATTTCTCATCAGTCTCATGTAAATTAGCATACTGGGTAGAAACACTTCCCTTTTCACCACGATAACCAGGATCGATAGAGAAAAAGAGTTCACCAAAAATCTTAGAAATCTCCCCACGATTGATCTCATCGATGATGAAAACGAAGTTTTTCAATTCATTATCTATTTCTATTATTTCATCCTGAATACTTTCATTTTTTATCATTTTGTAAAGTGTCAAATAGTATGAAAATTCTTGGGTTGCATTATTTTTATTAAAAAACTGAGTTATATCTTTAACATGTTCAAATTGAGATTCTGAAGTTAACATTGCTTCGATATCTTTAATTTTCAATTTTGCATTTTTTGATACCTCATTTTCAGGAATAGATATATAAATGTAATTTTCATCAATTTCTGTAATGATAAAGGACGATTGACGTTTTGTATATAACTTGTCAGACGGAAACTCCATATTAGCAAAATATTTTGAAATCTTTGCTATTGATTTTTTTTCCTTTTCTAAATCATCCTTGTTTTTATGTGAATAAAGCCAATTTTTCTTTGCTTTCAAACAAAACTCTTTAAAAATACCATCTTGTAATTTAAACTCAATAGCTCCATCCCCATTTGATACCGGTCTTAAACCCTCCACAAAATCCGTATAATCATAGGATGGGTGAAATTGTACAAATCCGATTTGGTCTTCGTTGCCACCCGTTAACTCCATAGCAATTTCTTTAGCAAGATAAGTTTTTCCTGTACCAGGTGCACCACGGAGGATGAGGTTTTGGGATCTTCTTAATATACCACTATAATTAAATAAAAAATCATTTCTTAACATAGTTTCACTTTCTAATTTTTTATACTTTTTCCAATTAGGATGATTCAAAAAATAGTCATAGTCTTGAATTATAATTTCATCACTTGCAGCAAATTTTATTAACTGGTTAGTCTCTTTAGTTCGATACTTAATATTTGATGGAAACCATATTGTTTCTTGCCCCGTAAAGAAAAACCACTCCCTCTCTATATACTCTTTTTTCCAATCAACAATAATGGTATGCCCATCATCTAAAACCTCTTTAACAGTCGCCAATCCACGAATTTTCATCACAGAAACCTTTGAATCATCTTTCTTTACGAAAGGTAAATTCTTCTTTTTGACATATGTGGATTTAGCAAATAAAACGTCACCTGGTTTAATTTTATTAAACAACTTTAACATTTTTTGATACTGTTTATTTTCCTCGTTGTTATGCCATCCTAATTCCCACTTTCCTTCTTCCCTAAAATATTCAAGATAATCATCATCACCAAATTTTGTACCAACAAAAAAATAGTTATTTTGTTCACTGTTCATTTGAATACTCCTTTAATTAACTTTTACAAGTAAGTTCTATTAATATATAGTTCACCTCTAGCATATCATATCTATCAAAAAAAGAAAAGAAATTCTAAAGAAAAGTCCAGTGTTAGGAGCTTTAATGTCTCTTAACACTAGACTTCTTTTTCTCTTAATAATACTCTCCCTGACGGTAGTCCCATGAGTTAAAGGTATCTGACAGGTGCATCATAATCTTATCAATGTCAAGCCCTTTGCGGATTACAACTGGAGCTGGTGAAGTTGATCGTGCTCCTCCTTGTTCTGGGATGAGTTTGCCGTCTTTATCGACCATAGAGACCATCACACCTTGCTCGTAGCGCGTTTCAATCGTTTTGTCAGGTTGGATGGATGCCACATAGTCGTCTGCTTCAATGACAAGATCCACTGCTCCTTCGATACGTTCTCCGATTCCTTCTACCTTACCACGGTTTCCTTTTCCAGATGGGTTTGCAGATGAGGCATAAACCATCTTGCCTTCTTCCCAAAGTTTGGCAGCCAATTGTTCACCAGCTTTCCCAAACTTGATAACGAAACAGCTAGTACCACGCACGTCAGTCATCAGTTCTTCACGGCCATCACCGTATGCTTTGAGTTTTTCAAAGGCTTCTGGTTTCCAAGGAAGGATACAACCAAGAAGAATATCTTCATCCCAATGTTTTTGGTAGAAGGCTTCAATTTCTGGGTTGAGTTGTGCTAAGGCGCGAAGCTCATCCATGCTACCGCAGAGAACAACACCTGGTTTGTTACGGTTACGCTCTTTGGCTTCAAACTTGCGTTCAAGTCCTGCCTTATCACTAGTCATGATGATGTAGCCAACTTTTGTAGGACAAACGATACATCCGCCCTCACCTTTTAAAATATCATAGCCTTCTTGTGAAAGTGTTCCGTTCCATTGAATGTGTTTTGTCATAATTCTATTTCCTTTTCTATTTTTCTTCTAATCCTGCCAATAGGCTGGGCGTTGTTTTTCATAAGCAGCAATCAAATCTTCATACTGCAAGGTAATACCAATATCATCCAAACCATTTAAGAGTTTGTGTTTCCATTCGCTATCAATTTCGAAAGTGAATTCTCCAACTGGTGAGATGATTTTTTGTTGTTCCAAGTTCACAGTTACCTGGTCGCTTGGTTTCAATTGGGCTAGCTTCTCTCTAACCTCTCTAGGCTGAACAATAGGTAGCATGCCATTATTGAGTTCATTATTGTAATGAATGTCACCGAAAGATCCTGCAATCACGACCTTAAAACCATAGTCTGCTAAGGCCCAAGCTGCGTGTTCCCTCGAAGACCCTGCCCCAAAGTTATCCCCTGAGATAAGAATACTGGCTTTACGATATTCAGGTCGGTTAAAGACAAAGTCTGGGTCCTCAGTATACTTGTCATCCAGATAACGCCAAGCATACATGAGGTACTTACCAAAGCCTTTTTTATCAATCAACTTGAGAAACTGCTTGGGTAGGATTTGGTCGGTGTCGATGTTATCATTCATGAGAGGAACGGTCGTTCCCGTATAAACTGTAAATTTCTCCATATCCTCTCCTTACTGAGCTTCTGGCATTTGCCGAACATCTACGAAGCGCCCTGCAATAGCTGCTGCAGCTGCCATGGCTGGACTGCAAAGATGGGTCTTAGCGCCAAATCCCTGTCTGTCTTCAAAGTTACGATTGCTTGTTGAGGCGCAGTGGACACCATCAGGAACCTTGTCCGGATTCATTCCTAGGCACATAGAACAGCCTGGGTCTCTCCACTCAAAGCCAGCATCTATGAAAACCTTATCCAAACCCAACTTCTCCGCAGCTCGTTTGACAGGACGAGAGCCTGGGACTACGATAGCCGTTAAGTTGGGAGCAATCTTCTTTCCTTTGATAAATCGAGCAGCCAGTTGCAAATCGCTGAGACGAGCATTGGTACAAGACCCGATAAAGATATAGCCTAGTTCAATATCCGCTGGCTTTTGACCAGGCTCCAAGTTCATGTAATTGTAGGCTCGTTCATCATTCATGTCCTTAATTTCTGGGAAGCTACTGTCAAAGTCAACCCCCATAGCAGGGTTGGTTCCCCAGGTCACCATAGGAGCCAAGTCTGAAACATCCATCTGGATAACCTTATCATAAACAGCATCATCATCACTGACAATTGTTTTCCAATCCGCCACAGCCTCTTCAAAGTCCTCTGGAACACATTCTCGTCCCTTGAGATAATCATAGGTGGTTTGGTCCGGATTCATGATTCCCATCTTAGATCCAAACTCGATGGACATATTGCAGATGGTCATTCGCTCTTCCATGCTCAGTGCATCAATCGCTTGTCCACGATATTCCACCACGTAGCCAACACCACAGGCAACGCCGTACTTGGCAATCAAGGCGAGAATATAATCCTTAGAATAAACTCCCTTTTGAGGAACTCCTGTGAATTCTACCAGCATTTTCTTGGGTTTGACCTGCCAGAGGGTCTGGGTAGCAAAAACATGCTCAACTTCACTGGTCCCAATTCCAAAGGCGATAGCTCCGAAAGCCCCGTGGGTTGCCGTATGACTGTCTCCACAAACGATGAATTTTCCTGGTTGGGTCCGTCCTGTTTCTGGACCAACCATATGAACGATTCCCTGCTTTTCAGAACCGTGGGCCGCATGCTCAATGCCAAACTCTTCAACATTCTCAGCTAGCTTATCAATTTGCGCTTTAGAAATCACATCTCGAATATCATAGATATTGACCGTTGGTACATTGTGGTCAAAGGTACCAAATGTCAAGTCTGGCCGTCTCAATCTGCGACCTGCATCTCGCAATCCTTGAAAAGCCTGAGGGCTGGTCACTTCGTGGATATAGTGCTGATCCACATACATGAGTTGGGGCTGCCCCTCTTCTCCTGTGATGACATGGCGGTCCCATAATTTATCAAAAATCGATTTTCCTGCCATCCATTACCTCCAAATAAAATATAAGGCTACTAGTGTGGTCATCATCCCAAGAAACCAAACTGTTTTAAAATACCATTTTCGAGTCTTGTGGTGAAAGATGATTCCTGCTAGCCAGGCACCAAAACCACCACAAGTAAAGGCTAAAATAAGTAAGATTTTCTCAGGGATGCGCCAAGCTCTTCTCCTTGCCTTAGATTTGTCAATACCATAAATCAAGAAAACCATGACATTCCAAATCAAAAGGACTAGAGTAATTTTTTCGTCTAACTTCATAACCTTGCAATAATAGCTTCTGTCATTTCCTTGGTCGAAGCCTGTCCTCCTAGATCTCTCGTTAAAATGCCATCCGCTAAACTTGCCTCAACAGCATGCTCGATACGCTCTGCATCCTCAAAATGTCCAAAACTATCTCTCAGCATCATGGCCACTGATAAAATCATGGAAATAGGATTGGCAATTCCTTGACCTGCAATATCAGGCGCTGAACCGTGAATAGGTTCATAGAGACTTGGTCCATTTTCAGAATGACTGGCTGATGGCATGACCCCAAGTGTACCAGGTAGGACACTTGATTCATCAGATAAAATATCTCCAAAAAGATTCTCCGTCACGACGACATCAAACTTAGCAGGATTGGTAATCATGAGCATGGCAGCTGAGTCCACTAACTGGTGTTCCAAGGTCACATCTGGGAAATCCTGTGCGACCTTCTCAGCTACTTTCCGCCAGAGTTTTGAGGTCGCTAACACATTTTGCTTATCGATGCTGGTAAGGATTTTTCTGCGATTTCTTGCGATTTCAAAGGCCTTGCGAATAATCCGCTCCACTTCCTCATAGCTATAGTCGTTGATATCACGCGCTTTTCTCTCTTCAATAATATGATCCCCAAAATAAATCCCACCCGTCAACTCACGAACCACCACAAAGTCTACACCAGCAATTCGTTCCGGTTTGAGTGGTGACAAATGCTTGAGACTATCAAAGATTTTTACCGGGCGAATATTGGCGTAAAGATTGAGTTCCTTACGGAGAGCCAGCAGGCCTTGTTCAGGACGAATCGCTGCTCCATCATACTGAGGACTACCGATAGCTGCTAGGAGGATAGCATCTGCTTCACGACATACCTTGAGGGTTTCATCAGGTAAGGGATGCCCTGCAGCATCGATACCTGCACCTCCAAAAGGTCGTCTATCAATCTCATAGTCAAAACCTGTTTTTTCAGCTAGAGCCTCCATAACCTCTAAACCAGCCTCCATGATTTCTGGGCCAATTCCGTCCCCTGCTAGAGCTACTATTTTCTTTGTCATAGCCTTCTCCTTTACACACTAGGCATATCGTGGTAAGAAACACTGCGTCCCATCTCACCTGCATTCTCTTTTTGAACAAAGGTATTAGCATTGATGTAGGCAATAGCCGAAGCCTTCAACACATCGAAATCAAGACCTGCTGCGTTAAAGATGGTTTCTGTATCTCTGTTTTCAACAGTGACCAAGACCCGAGCCTGGGCATCAATTCCATCTGTCACAGCATCAATGGTATAGGACACCAAGCGGACGGATTGGTTAAAGAACTTGTCGATAGCGTTAAAGATTGCTTCAACAGAACCTTGCCCTATCGCATTAAATTCGACTTTCTCGCCATCCATATTAGCCAGGCTAACGAGCGCTTCGATGTCATTATCCGCATGAGTTTGCAGTTGTAAATCATCAAAGTGGAAGCCTTCTGGATTTTCAACCATAGTTCCAGCTACCAGAGCACGAATATCTGCATCTGTGATTTCTTGTTTCTTGTCGGCCAGTGCCTTGAACTTAGCGAAGAGTGGTTTGATGTCCTCTTCTGTAAAATCTAGGGCCAATTCTCTTAGTTTCTCAATAAAGGCATGGCGACCTGACAATTTTCCAAGCGGAAGACTGTTACTCTTGACACCGACCAATTCAGGGGTGATGATCTCATAAGTGAGAGGATTTTTAAGAACTCCATCTTGGTGAATACCAGATTCGTGAGAGAAGGCATTACCTCCAACTACGGCCTTGTTTTTAGGAACTGGAATTCCTGAGAAGCGAGAAACCATTTCTGACGTATTGATGGTCTCATTTAGGACAATACTGGTTTCTGCTTGGTAGTAATCTTGGCGAATATTGAGAGCAACTGCTATTTCTTCCAAAGCAGCATTTCCAGCTCTCTCACCAATACCGTTGATAGTTCCTTCGACACGTCCTGCCCCATTCTTGACGGCAGCAAGGCTATTAGCCACTGCCATTCCAAGATCATCATGACAGTGAGGTGAATAGATGATCTGACGATCTGTCTTGACGTTCTCAATCAAGTATTTGAAGATAGCCCCGTACTCCTCTGGTGTGGTAAATCCTACCGTATCAGGAATATTGATATAAGACGCCCCTGCATCAACCGCTGTTTGAACAACTTGCAAGAGGAAATCCAACTCTGTTCTAGTCGCATCTTCAGGAGAGAATTCGACAATTTCAAACTTAGAACGGGCATAAGAAACATGCTCACTGATTGCTTCCAAAATCTCTTCCTTGCTCTTATTGAGCTTGTACTTGCGATGAATGGGACTGGTAGCGATAAAGACGTGAACTTGTGGATACTTGGCGTCCTTGAGGGCTTCATAACAAGCATCAATATCAGACTTGACAGAGCGTGCCAAACCAGTCACCGCTGTTTTCTTCAAGGCCTTAGCAATCTCCTGAACTGCTGTGAATGAATCAGGACTCGCTGCTGGAAAACCAGCTTCGATTGCTGAAATGCCCCATTTCTCCAGCTGTCTTGCTATGGCAATTTTTTCTTTGATTGAAAAGTTAACACCGGGTGTCTGCTCTCCATCCCGAAGGCTGGTATCTAGAAATTCAACTGTTCTCATAAGATTTCCCCTTTTCCAAATGTGATTTTAAAAAAACATCTCGCTCAGAAACCCAAGCGAGATGTTGATTTACTCCCGCTTGGTAAGCCAAACAGGACTAATGCTTTTTGCACTAGCCCGAGTACCTCAACAACAAAGCAAATTGATTAAACTTAGCTGTTCTCATGTTTGACTTTCTCCTTCGTTTGATATCTTGTTTAGTATTTTAGCATAGGCAAAAGCACTTGTCAAGAAAAAATCAAATATTTTCTGAAAATTTCTTCAGTAGAGAATATTTAGCTAATTGAAAGTTATTGAAAATCCTTGAAATATTTCATTTTTTAGAAGTTAAATTCCAGCTTCTTTCTATCAATTCCAGTACTTCTTCATCTGATAAAGTATCATCAAGCGCCACACTAATCCAGTAGCGTTTGTTCATATGAAAAGCTGGATAAATGCCCTTTTGTGAAAGCAAGTCCGCTACTTGGTCGTGTTTGAGATTGACTGCTTCCACTTGTCCTTCTCTGCCCTTTTCCAGCTTATCCCAAGAGATTTTCATCAAGACGGCATACCACTTTTGATTTCCTTCATGTCTTAATACTGCCGTATCAGGCGATTTCTCCCACAGATACTCCAACTGGTTTCCATACTTTTCCTGAATCTGAGCCATGATACGCTTAGTCTGAGGACAGATAAAATCTTGCACATCAAAACAAACCTTCCGAATCTGGTAGAGAATCTCCAGACAAGCCTCACGGACACTTGCAACAAAACTTCCTGTCATACTTTCCATATGAACTTGAGGATAGAGGTCGCCCGTTTCCTGATCAAAGACCTGAAAACTCACATTATCAGTAGTGATGGAGACTGTCATGACAAAGTCACCCTGCAAAATCTTGGAGCTATAATTCCAGACTTCCCCATTTTCTACAAGACCATAGGCATGAGCTTTTTCTTTATTAAACTGATAGGATTTAAAAATTTCAAACATAAGTGAAAACTGCTACCCAAAGCTAGCAGTTCCTTTCTATTTTTTAAAAGACAACCTTAGTTCCATGCAATTGAGTCACGCCTAGCTGATCGATAAAGGTTTGACGGTTGTCAAGGTCAATCCCTCCACCAGGTAGAATTTCAATTTTACCTTTAGCGTGCTCTAAAATTCTGTGATAGTGAGCAAAGCGTTTTTCTAAGGAGTCACCAGACACACCAGCACGAGTTAGGATACGAGTGACACCGGCTTGGCTGAGCCAGTCAATAGCCTCCAACTGCTCTTCATCACTCAATTCATCAAAGGCCATGTGGAAGACAATTTCCATTCCTTTTGATGCAGCAATTAACTTTTCAAGATTAGGCTTATCCAACTTCTTATCAGCAGTTAAGGTACCAAATACAACCCCTTGACTTCCAGCCTGAGCAGTCAAGCGAATGTCTTCTAGCATAATAGCAATTTCCATATCATTATAGACAAAGTCGCCACCACGTGGACGAATCATAGTCATGATGGTCGTATCGTAGTTAGCTGCCAGTTCAACCGCTGCCTTAGTCACTCCATAGCTGGGTGTTGTCCCACCAACTGCAAGATTATCACAGAGTTCGATTCGACGAGCTCCAGCCTGCATCGCTTTTTCAAGCAAGGTCACATTTTCAGCACAAAATTCGTAAATCATTTGATTCTCCTTGAAGATTACTTTAAATTTATTATATCATATTGTTGTGAATATGCTTTCATTTATATCAAGGAAAATAGATACTATTTTTTACTCTTTGTCTGGAATGACCTTGAAGAGATAATAGGTGATAAAGATGGTCAAAGCTCCCAGACCGATTTTGACTGGTAAGAGAGGGGCAAAATAAATGGAAATTCCCATCAAGATGTAGATAGATACGATAATTTTTTTCTTGCGTTCACGCGCAATAGACCTAGTCTCGCGAAAATCAGCTACATATGTTTGATAGAGTTTGGTATGATAAAGCCAATCTTCGAAGCGCTTGGAACTTCTGGAGAAACAAGCAATAGACAACAAAAGGAAAGGCGTTGTGGGCAACAAGGGCAAAACGACCCCAACAATAGCCAAGGCTAGTGATAAAAAACCAATAATTAGATAGATAATACGCATAACTTCTCCTAGTTAATACTCAATAAAAATCAAAGAGCAAATTAGGAAGCTAGCCGCAGGTTGTACTGGAGTACGGCAAGGCGAAGCTGACGTGGTTTGAATTTGATTTTCGAAGAGTATAAAATAATCTTCTTCTAGTTTCGCACACAATGATGAATTTTGTCAAGCTCCAACCAAAAAGAGCCTGAAATTCACTTTCAGGACTCTCTTCTTATTTAATCTTTTCTTCTTCATAGTCACCCTTACTACATACAATCTGTTTGCCACCACCACGGACTTTTTTCTCCATGAGAAAGTTGCCACATTTTGGACAGTCACGACCAACAGGCTTGTCCCAAGATGTAAATTCACAGTCTGGATAGCGATTGCAACCATAGAAGAGGCGATTACGTTTGGTTTTGCGTTCAATGATTTGTCCCTGATGACAACTTGGACACTCAACACCAATCTCTTTCACGATTGCTTGGGTATGGCGGCAATCTGGGAAATTGCTACAAGCGTAGAACTTACCAAAACGACCAAGTTTAATAACCATTGGACTACCACACACTTCACAGTCAAATCCAGCTGGTTCATCCTTGATTTGGATTTTCTCCATTTCTTCTTCAGCCTTGGCAACCTCTTTAGAGAATGGTTTGTAAAAGGCATCAATGACACGTTGCCACTGCTCTTTTCCAATTTCGACGTCATCCAGTTTGCCTTCCATTTCAGCTGTGAAGGTCACGTTTACAATATCTGGGAAATATTCAACGATGAGCTTGTTAACAATTTCTCCCAACTCTGTCGGTTCAAAGCGTTTGGCTGCAAGGCGAACATAATAACGTTTCTGAATAGTTTCAATGGTCGGTGCGTAGGTTGACGGACGTCCAACCCCATTTTCCTCCAAGGTCTTGATCAGTGTCGCCTCAGAATAGCGGGCAGGCGGTTGAGTAAAATGTTGCTCTGGTTTGCTATTGACCTGTTTGACCACATCTCCAACAGCCATATCTGGTAACATCTTATTCTTGTCAGAATCATTATAAATGGCAAGATAACCATCAAACTTAACCTGACTACCATTGGCAGCAAATTGAACTCCATTTTGAGACAATTTAACAGCCATAGTATCAAAGACAGCAGCTGTCATCTGGCTGGCTACAAAACGATTCCAGATAAGGGTATAAAGCTTGAGCTGATCCTTATCCAGATACTTAGCGATGCTTTCCGGTGTATTAAAGACACTAGACGGACGAATAGCCTCGTGGGCATCCTGAGCTCCAGAAGCATTTTTGACCTTGCTACCATGCTTAGAATACTTGCTACCAAAACGGTCCGTAATGAAACTTGCTGCTTCATTTTGCGCTACTGGACTGATACGAGTCGAATCAGTACGCATATAGGTAATCAAACCTTGCACACCAGAACCGATATTGATCCCCTCATAGAGCTGCTGCGCAACCATCATGGTCTTTCGAGTACGAAAGTTAATTTTATTGGCCGCATCCATCTGCATAGATGAAGTGGTATAAGGTAAAGGAGCATTGCGTTTGCGCTCTTTCTTATCTACCTGATCCACTGAAAAATCTTTGCTAGTCAGACGAGACAAGACTTCCTTAACCTCATCATTGCTAGTCAGTTTCAGCTTTTTACCATCTACTCCATAGAAGGAAGCCTGAAATTGCTTGGTTCCCTTTTTAAAGACGCCATCAACTGTCCAGTATTCTTCTGGCTGGAAGGCATTGATTTCATTTTCACGGTCAATGATGAGTTTAAGGGCAATGGACTGTACGCGACCTGCTGACAAACCCTTCTTAACCTTCTTCCACAAAATAGGCGAAATCGAATAGCCTACCAAGCGGTCTAGGACACGACGAGCCTGTTGGGCATCGACCAAGTCCATATCAATCTTACGAGGTTCTTTAAAAGCATTTTTGACCGCATCCTTGGTGATTTCATTGAAGACCACACGGTTGGCATCATTTTCATCTAAGTTGAGAATGTGGGCCAAATGCCAAGAAATCGCTTCTCCTTCACGGTCCGGGTCACTCGCCAGAAAGACTTTATTAGCTTTTTTAGCTTCTTTTTTCAAGTCATTGATAAGAGGACCTTTTCCTCGGATATTGATATATTGCGGTTCATAATTATTTTCAATATCGACGGACATACTGGATTTCTTCAAATCACGGATATGCCCGACACTGGCTAAAACCTTGTAGTTTCTGCCTAGATATTTTTCAATCGTCTTGGCCTTAGCAGGCGACTCCACGATGACTAGATTTTTTTTAACTGTTGATTTTTTCTTTTTTGTTGCCGTAGCCACAGTATCACACCTTTTCAAAGTAATAAACTTTATAAAGTGTAAACCATTTTTTGAACCCTGTCAAGACTTAGCTACTATAATAGAAGAAAAGTTTTATACTTAAGACCTCAGTCTTCCTTTGATATACATAGAAGACTCACGAGAAAAATCAGCTATTCTCAAGAAATTATTGCTCCTCAGACTCTGTATCAAATTTATTAGCTTTTTCCTTTTCTTTTGCTTCCTTATCCTTGATATACTGGAAGAAATACTCTACCAGTTCTTCCTTGCTAAGTTGTTCTGAATCAGACAATTGTGAAACTTGAACAGAAACATCACTTAAACCATAGTCACCTCTCTTACTTAAAATCATATCAAGCTCTTCTTCTGTTAAATAATTTCCTGAAATGGTTAGCTTTAGGGTATGATTTTTTTTAGAATAGGTTTTTTTCAAAATATTATGCCCCTGAAACTGCTCTGATATAAATTTATTAAGGGACTCTTTTTTCAATGTTTCTCTCACTAAAGTCGTTGCAGAGATGAAACTCGGAATCATCAGCAAAACAGCAACTAGAAGCAAAATCCTGCGCATTTTAGAGTCTTCTTCATTATCTCTAAAATAGTGCTTCTTAACCATCATCAACCTAACACCTATATAAGTCGCAATGACAATAAAGCTACAATTGATGAGGAATAGGTAAGAGGAGCCTATGATAAATTTTAGATTAGCAGAAGCAATAGCATAACCTACCGTACAAAGAGGAGGCATCAAAGCAGTTGCAATAGCGACACCAGGGACAATATTATTGGTCTCTTTTTTCCTAGCACCAATAATACCTGCTATCCCTCCTACAAAAGCAATGAGAACATCCCAAATAGTCGGAGAGGTTCTAGCAACAATCTCAGAACTAGCATACGAAATGGGAGAAAGATAAAAATAAAGTGTTGAAGCGATTAAACTGGCAAGAATTTGAATAGCTAATATTTTAAAAGATTTTCTTAACAATTTAAAATCAAATATAGCTAGAGAGAGCCCAACTCCCAGAATAGGTGTCATCAAAGGAGAGATTAACATGGCTCCAATAATCACGGGAGTCGAATCCATATTTAATCCGATAGAGGCGATAAGCATGGCACATAGCAAAATCGCTAAATCACTTCTGGAGAGTTCTAATTCTTCGTATATTTTATTTCTAAATTCTACCAACGAATACAGTTTATTATTTGTCACAAATATCTTCCTTTCCTAGCTAACTAGTCGCTAATACTCTTCGAAAATCTCTTCAAACCACGTCAGCTTCACCTTGCCGTAGATATATGTAACTGACTTCGTCAGTCTTATCTACAACCTCAAAGCAGTGCTTTGAGCAGCCTGCGGCTAGCTTCCTAGTTTGCTCTTTGATTTTCATTGAGTATAAAATCCTAACAAACTCAATGCTTTAGTAGTCTGATATGCCAATCTCATGAGGTCTTTTTATCATTTTCCATAATATCCTGACGCAAATGTCTACTGCTATCTCTCATCAGCTTCATTTCTAGTAAATGAAAATCAAACTCGGAAACTCACCGTAGCTTGCTCGAAACACAGCAAGGCAAAGCTGAGCGGATTGAAAAAGATTTTCGAAAAGTATCATCATCAATTTCAGACCATTTTTTATAATAACCATTTTATTTTTATCTGTCAAGGTCTTTGAATTCTTTCTTAACAAACCGCTTATAACCTCTACTCTTGAAGGCTTTATTTTTCCTTACTGACAAGATTTTAGATGATAAGTCCCCCTAACAGTAAGCTAAGCAAGATTAGTCACAAGCAACTCTCCTTTCTCAATTACACTAAATTGCTTTCCTTCCTATGGGAAAAGTCCTCCACTCTACTTATTCACTTAGAAAAACGCATAAGATCAAGTGATGAAAACCTGATAGGATGCGTTTTATTGTGGGGATATTTACTTCATTTTCTATTAAAAATTGATTTTTTCTCAGTATTCTAGCTTATATAATGTTTAAAATTCAAATTCCGCAAGAACATCCTGCCCACTGGTGACCAATTTTGCCCCTTCTTGAATCAAATGATGGCAACCGTCTGATAGTCCATCTAAAATGCTACCAGGAATAGCAAAGACATCGCGCCCTTCTTCCATTGCCCTCTCACAGGTAATGAGACTACCTGAGCGCATCTTAGCCTCTGCTACAATCACACCTCGACAAAGTCCAGCAATAATGCGATTACGGGCAGGAAAATGAAATTTCAGAGGTTGTTCGCCAGGTCCATATTCACTTAGAACTAGATGATCATTTCCGATATAGTCTTGCAAACGTTTATTGGCTTTAGGATAAAACACATCCAGTCCTGTTCCAATCACTGCAATGGTTTTTCCGCCATTCTGAAGAGCTGCCATATGAGCTGCTGTATCGATACCCTTGGCTAAGCCACTGACAATAACCAGTTCATTTTCCAAGCCTTGAATGACTTTTTCAACTGACTTAGCTCCCTGTTTGCTACAAGCACGACTGCCCACGACCGCTACCTTAGGAAATTTCAAGAGGTCGAGATTCCCCTTGTAAAATAAAAGTACAGGTGCATCGTATATTTCACTCAAATCCCAAGGATAACAGTCGTCTAAAATAGAGAAAGATGGAAATTTTTGAAACTCCTTCTCCAAATGCGCATCATCTATCTGAAAATAACGTTCCATAAAAACGGCTGGATTACGGCAACCTGATATATCTGCAATATCACCTAACAACAGTTCTTGATCAACATTTTCACCGTATTCTAGGACTGTCAAAATCTGTTGATTGGTCAAACCTGATTTTTTTAACTTATAGATTTCATAGTTTGTGATTTTCATAAATAGCTCCATTTCTTTTTTCTACTCATCTATTTATTCGTAAAAAATCAAAAAAACATCCGACTATTTGTAATCCCCCAATAATGAAGTATATTGAAAAATCTCCAGACTAGAGAACTCATTGACGGTTCCTAATCTGGAGATTTTATTATTTCCTCATCATAGCTACAAAGCTACTCACTCAGTTCCTGAAAGTAGTGTTTTCTTCAAAACTAGACTTCTTCTTTGAGTTGACTGAGAACAGTCTTGATTTCAGAAATTAGTTCTGCTTCTTTTTGAGAATCTTTTTGATGGCTATCTACAAAGAGTCGTGCTTCATCAGCTAATTTCTTAGCCTTGTTTAGAACTTTTTTATCCTTGTCGCTAGCCTCTAGCTCAACTACAAGCTGGTGCAATTCTCTTGAAAGCTTATCTAGTTGAGAGGATTTTTTACGAGCTACTGCAAAGAGGAGAGCTCCTAGAATAGAAAGAACTGCAGCTCCTAAGACACCATATAGAGGGACTTCTGTCTCATTTTTAGCTCCCTTGGTACTTTCTGCTTCTTTATTTAAGTTTGACGCAGACTGACTCTTATCAGCTGATGTGCCAGTTTGTAGAGAATTGAGAACCTGTCTAACTTTAGCAAGGAGATCTGCCAATTCTTGAGCTGTTAAGTTTTCATTAGCAAGAGCTGCTTGCGCCTCTCCCAAGATACGATGTGCTTCCTCAAGTACTTCAGGAGATAGACCTGCTAGATCTTGCAGGCGACGTTCTAGCTCCTCTACCAGAGTACGAAGTTCTGACTTGTCCACAGCCGATGGAATTGTACCTGTTTGGGAATTCCCTGCAAATCCAACGCTTCTACGAGCGCGGCGCGGAGGAGTTCTTCGATTTCTTGTAGCAGCTGGCGGATTCACAGGACTTGTCCCAGACTGATCTGTATCCGAAGGAGAAGCCAGTGTTTGACTACCATCCTTATCTTGACTAGACAGTCTTCGAACGTTAGCTTTAGCAATAGCCTCGGCTAGAATCTGATCCATGCTAGATAAAGCTTCTTGCTTCGCTCGATCGATTTCATCTTGTGTTTTGGCTTGATCAATTTTCTTAAGCGCATCTTGAAGAGCCTGCCTTACCTGATTTTTAGCAACATCTTTTTCAAATAGAGAAAGGTTGGCATTGTCGTCAATCACAGCAAGAGTAAGATTCGCTTTGCGTTCAACTTCTGCTGTCGCGTTCGTATGAGCGGTTGCTTTTGGACTGACTCTACTTAGTTCAGTATCAAACGTTTGTTTGGCATTATCAATCTCTGTTTGAGTTGATGCCGCATCAATCGCTTTCTTCGCTTTATCAAGAGCTGCTTCAACTTGTTGGTTCGCAGTTCTCTTCTCGTCATCTGTCAGATGTGCAATGCTATTGAAGCTGTTTTTCTTCTCGTTCGCTTTGCGTTCAACTTCTGCTGTCGCGTTCGTATGAGCGGTTGCTTTTGGACTGACTCTACTTAGTTCAGTATCAAACGTTTGTTTGGCATTATCAATCTCTGTTTGAGTTGATGCCGCATCAATCGCTTTCTTCGCTTTATCAAGAGCTGCTTCAACTTGTTGGTTCGCAGTTCTCTTCTCGTCATCTGTCAGATGTGCAATGCTATTGAAGCTGTTTTTCTTCTCGTTCGCTTTTGTCTGTAGTTCTTGCTTAGCCCCATCCCTATCAATTGGTGCTGTAGCTCTAACGCTATTTGTCGAGAATCCAGACTTCATTCCTTCACTGAATGTTTCATCTGTTCCTTTCCTCACGTAGGCAACCACTACTCTGACATCTCCTTCGCCAAGTTTTGAATCTCGGTATTCAGGTGGAACAAAATTAAAAGTTCCAGAAACGGAGACACGTGTCTTTGCTATAGTATGGTAGCCCTGAGCTTCATTGTTATAGCTATAAGGATTAGGTGAACCACCACGTACTAAATAAGCCATCAACTCAGCGCCATCTGGTGTGTTACCAGGTTCCGCTTTTACACCAATAGTTCCCGAAATTATCGGCTTAGTCTCGGCTTTACCTTCTAACTCCTTATTAGTTGTCGTAATCCTCGCATCAGGTAAAGGTCTAGCAATAGTTAGTGTAGTCTGATTTGTATTTCCTGAAGAATCTGTCGCAACAACCGTTACTCTGGTGTAACCATG
>NZ_CKYA01000005.1 GCF_001113365.1 Streptococcus pneumoniae
ACCTACATGGTCGGCTGTATCCACTACTGCTGGGACTGGTGCACTTGGTGCTTGCGTTTTCAAGTCATCTCTGGCCTCAATAGCAGCCTCTAAAGCTGTAAGATAATCTGTTCTGCTTTTTAAATCTCCCGAGTCCAACAACCCTTTTATTTCGTCTAATTTTTCTTGATAATTTCGAGTAGTTCCTGGGGTTTTCCTATTCTCATCACTATTTTGTTGCTTCAACAGTCTGTCATAAGCCTGTTGCAATAATGACTTCGCTATGTGTTTAGTATCCTGAGTTATACTAAACTCTAATCCAGCGATAGGTAGAGCATAGTGCTTCCACGGAACTTGGTATCCCATACCCAAATGAGTATTATCCGCAGAACTGATACGCACAGTATATTCAGTGTATCCGACAGGAATCTCAATATCTTTACTTGTAAACGTACCTGTCCTTCCGTTGGGACTGTAGCGCCTATCAGCTAGTTTCTTGTTTAGAGTGTCTGGAGTTGTGGAACCTCTAGGAGTATCAAAACGTTGAGAATTTCCATCTCTGGCCGCAATCACTTGCATATTAGCATCTTTTTTACCCACTGAAGGATCAAAAGTAACACTATAAAGACTGGTAAAGTTGCTATTCTTGGTAGTTCTACCCAACACCTCAACCTTATACTTAGCTTTATGACCATCTATATCTCCTGTATATCCAGTCTTGAACGAAACCTTTGTAGTTGATCCAGTAGTAGGCGAATAAGCTTTAAATGTTTTTTCTATTCCATTGTAGCCTTTTAATCCTCTAGCAATTGTTAATGGTTCACCAATTTCTCTATACTTTGTTTCGTCAAATACTGCTTGATCTTTCGTTTTTTCAGTTCTTACTTCTGATAAAAGCAAGACATGCTCATTTCCACGATCCACAACAGACTCTAGAGTCCATGTTCTATTGGTATACTCGTGTAATTTTACGGTATTCACTGTCTCAATCGGAAAGACACCGTCACTTGTTTTTCTTGCAACAGCAAACTTCCCCCGTCCTTCTGAATCTCTTACAGCCTTCCACCCTCCGAACTCATCTAATTCTTTTACTGTACCCGGATCTATACCCTTGGTTGCCGCAACCTGATCTATATCTGCAAGTTTTGTTTCATTAGTTATCGTCGTTGGAAGAGTTTTTAAGGCTTTAACCAACTCCTCTAAACTCGCATCAGCGCTCGGTGCAGTATAAGTTTGATTCGCAGCTGGATCAGTATCAGTCGTTGTCTCACCTGTTCGGAATGGATTATTTCTATCTAGGGCTTGTCCATTACGTGAATCATGTTGTCCTGAATTTGCGATAGAGTTGCTTCCTGTAGCTTTCTCAGTATTGCTGGCTTTCTTACCGACAGTCGCTTTTCCTTCTGTGGTATCTAGTTTAGGACTTTCCACTTGCGCTTTAGGCTTATTACGTAAACCGCTGCTAGCTGTCATAAGAAGTTTTCTGTAAGCTTTTGTTAACTCCTCTTGACTTTTGGCTGTTGTTAGGGCAAGTTTTGCTAATTCTAAATGTTCTTTAAGGGTTGCGACACTTTCATCTGTCTTAGTCGCATAGCTACCTGAGGCTAATTTAGCATCAATTTCTGCTACGTAATCTTCCAGCTGTTTTTTATCCAAGTCAGATGTAGCTTTTTCTGTTGCTGAAGCAGTAGATGATACTACTGGCGCTGGAGTCGCAGTAGTAGATGTTTCTTCTTTCTCTTTTGAAACAGTAGGTGATTCGACTGATAGTGCGCTTGCATCAGTAGATGTTGGAGTAGTTGTTTCTTCTTGACCATTCGGAGCAGTAGTCTCACTGCTACCAGAATTTCCATCCAACTGACTGACTACTGGAGTCGCCCCGTAGGTTCCATTCTGGACATCTGGGTCTTTCAGTGGCGAGCCTTGTCTTCCCTCATTAGTTGGGGTTACACCTTGCTCTGTGGCAGACACTGTCCCATTTCCTGGAAATATGAACAAGGCTGCTACTGCAACACTAGCAGCTCCAAAACTAACCTTACGAATCGAAAACCGCAGGCGTTTTTCTCTATCTTCATTACCTTTATAAAACATATATCATTTTGCTCCTTTTCCGATAATTATCGGTTAATATATAATGGAAGGACAAATAAAAAGCCCCCCCCCCTAAAATATTTATGCATATTTTAGACTGGCATAATTCATTATACTCTTTTTTGTTTTATAAATCAAATGTTATGAACTAAGCTTGGTATCATGCATCTTATCGTGGAAATATAGCGTTTCACGCGAAACACCCTGCGCCAAGCAAGGTGTTCTTGTTTTTATACTCAATGAAAATCAAAGAGCAAACTAGGAAGCTAGCTGCAGGTTGCTCAAAACACTGTTTTGAGGTTGCAGATGGAAGCTGACGTGGTTTGAAGAGATTTTCGAAGAATATTAAACCCCAAATTATTCATATCTCACACTAACCAAACAATTCAAAAACCACCAGAAGAGCCGTTAAAATACTGCCCTTCTGGTGATTTTCATTGATAGCTGAGTCTCGAAGAAGGTAGAGTTTAAATTGAAACTACTATCATACAAAACTCTTTGATCCTATTTATTTTTATCACAATTTTGATTTATAGTTCTCCGAATACCTTTTAAATGTGAAAGCATTTCATTGGAGCTTTGAAAAATACATACACTGTTTTTATTCGTATGTTAACTTGATAGAATCTTTGTCTTCAAGCATTTTTTTAATGTTAACGACAGGCAATATGAAGTTGGGGAACTCATTACCCCGAGTAATCATATCAGATACGATAGGCCGAATATAGGACCAAAGAATTGCTAAGCCATTCTCTTTAAGAAAAGTTTCAAAATCAATATCAAATTCTGTCTCGTCATATATAAATGAAAATTCTCCAACAATATCTACAATAAGCTCAAAAGCAGAATCATCTGAATCTATATTTCCTTGCTTTGTTATCAAGTTAACATAAGCAAGGTTTTCAGATTTTCTTATTAAAATCTGTGCAGACAATTCAGGATGTAAATTAATAGTACTATTTGTTTGGTCAAAACTAGGATTTCTTCGGTATGATACTTCATTTAAAAAATAATCTTTAAATTGTAAAGAGGACATTAAGCTGCCACCTCACTATTTTCTTTTGTTGTAATTAAGTTTTCAGAATCTATTGGTAAATATGAAAAACATGACTTCTTGTTTTTTATATTATATTCAGGCATTGCATTTACTTTAGTTACAGAATTCAAATCATCAAACTCTTTTTGATTATTTAATTGAGGAGTAAAATGGATTTCATCTTTATATTTTTTAAGACTTCCTGATATATTCAAATCATAAGCAAATTCATTGTTTACTGAATAAATTTTGTTGGCCTTAATATTTTCAACTAATTCTTGGAACATTGGAGAATCCATCAAAGAAAATTCTTCAGTTCCTAAAAAGTTTGACAATAAACTCATAAAAGCCTCCTTATTTATAAAATGTTTGTAATACAATTTAAATCACGGATACAGATTTCTTCTCCATTCTTTCCGTCAATTACTGGTAAAGATGGAATAGCAGTATATGTTTTGGACTGCACTGCTTCATAATTCTTCCCATGCTGAGACGCTAAATCAAGCAACAGTTCAATAATTAATCCTTGATTTTGGTTAAGAAGAGTAGCTCTATTTTTGGCTCCGCTACCTGAAATACCTGCAATCTCACGTTCAATTTGAATAGATGCCGCTTGTCGATATTCCTCTAATAACCTTTGGTTTTTTGGGTTATCTAAAATAAAAATCTTATCTATAGATTTTAGGGTGATTTTAGCATGAATTAACTCAGGCCTAACCCCAGGTTTGCTTAGTTCAAATGACTTATACTTTGCGACATAAGCAGAAGCAATCGTTTTACCAGTATCTTTGTTAAAAGGTAGAAAAAAGTAAATACCATTACCCAAATCGTTCGGATGTCTCTGTTTATGAATACCAGGTTTATATTTCTCATAAGAAAACCCAGCAGATAGAATCTTTTCTTTCCTTTTATTGGTGGTGCCGTGCCACCCACTATATTGTAGCATAGAACCTCCTGATGAAGCTACTAGCTTAATTATACTGTTAAAGCTTAGATAATTCAACTATTACGGGCTTTTTTGAAAAAATTCTAGCGATTTCCAGAACGTAACTGAGCATTAAGACAATAACTACCTCACCTTATCATGCCGAAATTATCGGATTTTATCAGAATTAAAACCCCATAAAATCGGGCTTTTTTGAAGAATAGAGTGGATTGGAACTAGAACAGTACACTACGACTACTAAAACATTTCTAGAAATTAATTTGACTTTCCTAATCAATTTGTTCAAATCTTATTTCAATCTACTATAAAAAAACACAAGCCTAAGCCTGCGGAAACATTATCTATTCTAAATAGTCTTTTTCTGTTATGACTCTTAATCTAGTAGAATAATTCTGGAATGTTGAGAATTTAAAGCGTTTAGGATCTTCAAGTTTGTTTCTATCGTTCATTTCTAAAGCACGGTTATAGTCTATAATAGCTTTCACTAACTTATTGATTATAGCTTTATCATTATCCATTACTTTATAATAATCTTCGACTTTCCGAAGGCGAAAAGTGGTATTTAGTAAATAACTTTTATCTTCTAAAATCAATGTTTTACCAATATCTAATCCTTCAACATATCCTTCTTTTGCTGAATTTCTAAGCTTATACTTCAATTGATACTTTTTAGGAATGTAACTTCTAAATGGAATCAAGAAAGTTAGCCCCTGTATTTTGACAACAGTTACCGCAAATCCCCTTCCTTTATTCATTACTTCCTTCGTCTTAAAGTCATAGTCCATCGCTTGAATAAGGTCGTAATCCTTGCACATTTTTAAATCAATTTGACCTAATTTTAATTTTTTGCTTTTCATTTCTATTCCCTAGATAAAAAGCTCACTAAAAAGTGAGCAACATTTCCAATGAGATACTTCTGTTGACGAGCGCGTCTCTCCGCCCCCTCATTGCCTCACGAAAAGGCTAGACGAATCGAAAGGAGGTGAGTTTTCCTGTTTTCAATTCTACTTATTCTTACACATTTTTTTAATTTTGTCAAACAAAAAAACGCAAGCCTAAGCCTGCGGTGAGTGTAATCTATTTTGAAATTTTTAAATAAAAAAGGAGCATTTAAGCCCCTCCTTTGAAATAACGGACCCTTTGGCTGGTCGGTGTACCCAGCATCTCAGATACCCTTTTGCAAGGTGTGGCAGGAACCTTTCTGCCCTCAAATGTCTTTCGTTAATGTTATTCTAGCACTATCTAATTTTTTGTCAAGTTTTCTCAATCTACCAGACTTGATACGTATTAGCTACACCCTCAACAAACTTAAAAAAGTTCTCTTATCTGAAACCATCACAAAAAAACACTTGTTTTACTAATTTTAAGTGTACCACAATACCTCCAATTGCTAATCGATAGAATTGCTCTTAGGAAACATTCCCTTTCTGCTATTCTAGCATAAGTTTGTCTAACTGTGGCATTTGAAACTAGATAATTCTTCTGTTTCACGCGAAACACCCTGCGCCAAGCAAGGTGTTCTTGTTTTTAAGTTGTATAAATCGTTGAAGCTGTCGCAATGGTATGCCATTGGTTAGCTGTTGTGGCTGCGAAGCCCTTGTCTGCGTAGAAGTTGTTAAATGGCAGGATTTCCACTTCCAGCTCATCGATGCGGTCAAGCTGACCAGCCAGATAAGCCTCGATACGGCTTTCTGCTCGTTTGATGCGTTGCAAGAGTCCGCCCATACGGATGTCAACTGTATCCAAGCCAAAGACCTTGTTTTCCTTCAACCATTGATGGCTAAAGAGGGCATGGAAGTGCTCTATTTGGCTTCTGAGTTCTGGTAATTCTTGTCTGGCGATTTCTTGCAGACTTTCTTTATCATCCGCTTGATAGGCCTGACGAATACGTCGTCCCACATCGACTTTGCTACTTAAAATGGCATTCAACTGGGCCTGAGTTTCAAAGAGGTAAGCATAATTTCCTGCTTTTTCTTTAATGTCAGCAAGGGTCTCAGCTGCCTGAGCAAAGTGTGGTTTGTCCTGTTCAGGTGTCATGTGTCGGTCAAGGATCGGACAGAGGACATCCTGATAAAAGACATAGCGGTTGGGATTGATGCCACTGAGATTTTCTGGTAGATCTGGCAAGAGGTTGGCAAGGTCAATCTGCATAAAATCTTCAACCGATAGACCAGTATTGGTCTTGAAGTGTGCAGACAAACGGTCTAGGTCATTGCGATAGCTGAGTTCTGCCCAGATTTGCAAGCTTGGTAGGATAGAGAACTGTGCAGTTTCACCACCATTGTCCCCCCAACCCGTCACGATGACTTCTTTGATGTCATTGGCACGGCAGGCTTTATTGGCCTCGATAGCCACTAGACGGCTGAAATGGTTATTGGGTGTGAAACCAATCCACTTCCAAGCTCCCCCTGCAAAGGCAAGGTCATGACTAATCTTATGATGATTGCGGAAATTACGGTTATATTTTTCCTCGCTATCCTGATAATAGTCCCAATAAACCAAAGTCACTCGGTCTTTGAGACGGTCTAGGTAGACACGAGTGTCTTCTGGAATTTCCACATCACGGTCGTACTGGCCATCCGCTGACATGAGTTTGAAGAACATATCACTCCACATCTGGCAGTGGAAACCATATTTGTCAGCAATATCCAGCACGCGCTCCAAGTGTTGGCACATGAGGAGACTACGATCCACAACACCGTTCAAAATCAGGTAGCGTCCCAAACCAACCAAGTGGGCTTCGTCCATCCCGATATTGACCTTGCGAGTCTTCAGTTTAGACAACGTGGCAAACATGCCATCAATCAGGTCATAAACCTTTTCTTCGCCAATAAGGAGAATATCCTCTACATCACGGAGTTCTTGCACTTCCTTAACACCCCATTTGACGAAGGCCGACAAGTGGGCCAAGGTCTGGATACAGGGCACAAAGGTCATGTCAAACTGCTGGGCATAGGCTTCGATTTCCTGCAACTCCTCAGCCGAGTAGGCACCACGGAAATAACCAAAGTAAGGTTGTCCCTCAATCTGGTAGGTATCTTCCATGTAAAGCTCAAAGGTTGAGTAGCCCATGAGAGCCAAGACCTCAATCATCTGCTTGGCAGAAGCCACATTCAGCACTGCATTTCGAGAACAGTCTGCCATATAGGCTAAATCTTCATAGGCTGCTTGTTCCTCAATCTCTACTTTGTCAGCTTCTACTAGAGCCGTTGCCAACAAGGACAAGGCACGATAAAGTTGGTGGGGTTTGCGATAGGTTAGTTGATAGTGTCCACCCTCACCCTTGATAGAGATAGAGGCTTGGTCAGATTGATCGACAGCTACCTCTACATCTGGTAGCAGAATGTGCTTTTTAAGCAACTCTAATGCTTGCTCTTGTTTGGAACTAAGTCCTGTAAATCTTACCATTGCTTTTCCTCCTGTAACCAGTTGACAAGGGCACCGTAAAGATTGGCATCTGCATGATAGGTGCAGGCTTGGATAACTGGTGCGACCGTATATTCTTCGTAGGTATCGACAAAGTCTTCAACAGCTTCCTTGACACCTTGAATAAAATCTGGATTTTGACTGATAGAGCCTCCCAGACTGATGACATCTGGATCGATGAGATACTGGATATTGAGCAAGCCTTGCGCCAGATTACGGTTCATGCGCTCAATGGCTTCTTGACAAAGGGCATTACCTTCTTTAGCTTCTTGGTAAATCTTGCGACCGTCCCAGTCAGTCTGACCAGATTTTTCAATCACGTATCGCACCATATTTCCAGTTGATGCTAGTTGCGACCAGTTGTTAAGCTTTTCAGCAGGGGCAAGGGTGGTCATATAGCCAAATTCTCCACCCAGGCCGTGACGACCTCGATGAAGTCTGCCATTGATAATCATGGCTCCGCCAATCCCTGTTCCAATCACGACACAGGCTGCATTTTCAAGTTCTGGATGAGCCAGTAATTCACTGAGTCCAACGCAGTTGGCATCATTTTCCAGATGGACAAGTAGTTGATGATTAGCAAGCGCCTCATACCACGAAAAGCCGTGGATATAAGGGACGGCACTGAAGCCATCAATCACACCTGTCTCTTGATTGACCGCGCCTGGAACGCTCATAGCAATCCCGCTGTAATCCTGCTCTGACAAGCGCTGGTCTAACCAAGCTAGTAAATCCTCCAAACTTTCAGGCGTTGGAATGCTTGTCTTATTCAGTATTTTCCCATCAGGAGTCAGACTGGCAAACTTAATCCCAGTCCCTCCGATATCAATCGTTGCAATGGTCATTGTTTTTACCATAAAAGGGGCAAATCAGCAGTTAGTTCTTACCTTTTCGCCCCTCCTTTCTTTTTATGTTTACTTTTTGAAATTAAATTTCTTCTTTTTTGATGAATTCTGTACGAATTTCTTGTGGAGCCAATAGTCCTGAATGAACTGGATATGGTCGCTCAAGTAGGTCAAGTAAGAGATGTTGACTTTCCGGTATACATACATTTTCACTACACATATTGTAGTAACGAAGAACATAGCCTTCTTCATTTTCAGCTACCTTAAAGGCTGTTGGACAGATTTGCGGTATGTTGAGAACAGAATGGCTCAAGAGGCTACCAGTCGTAGCCACGCTTCCTTCTTGTTTAGCAAGCTGAAGGCTGGTAAATGGTGTCTGCAAGGCTTTGGCGCGACGATAGGCTGAGAAGCGTTCTTGGGCTTGGTGGCATTCAAGTGCAAACTCGACTTCAAACTCACGCAAGCATTGTGCTTCTGGTGTTGGGAAGTAACCCCAGTCACCTAGCTCACCTGACGCACGCAGAATAGTCACTGCAATGGTGTCGTCTCCAAGGATTTCGTATTCATTCAATCCCTTGTTGGATACAGTCACACCTTTTTCATCATCATACAGACTAACAAAGGCTTGTTGGTGTTGAGGATTTTCAGGATTTTCCCATGAAGCTGCTGGTTTGTTTGGTCGTGTCACCACCTCATAAATGCTTTCAGAATCGTTGCTTGGACGCGTGTTGTGAGTCTTGACCAAGAGACGGATACGATGGTCTTTGGCAGTATTGGTAAAGCGAGTCTTGCAACGGATTTGTGGATTGTCAACGAAGACAGTCAACTCAGTTTCCAGAGGAATGTTTGTCAATTCTTCTGAACGTCCAGCTTCACGCTTCATAAACTCGATGATGCCTTTTTGCTCTTCTTCTAGCTTTTCATCTGCACTGACAGGCACGGTCAATTCATGTTTGAGCAAAATCTTAGCGTAGCGAGCTGTGTTTTCCAAGACCTCGTAGCCCTTAAGCTCTGCATAGATTGGCTCTGTTCCTTTTGGTTGGAAATAGATATACTCGTTTCCGATGTCACCACGGTCTTCAAAGCGGATAAAGTCTTCATAGGCTTCGTGAGTTGTCTTGTCATAGACTGTGATGTTGTCATCCACACTTACCGTTACAAATGGCGTATCAATCACTCCGTTTTGGTAAATACCGTCGCGGTGTTCTTGCTCTCCTTCCAGCAATTGGAAGGTTGTCCAAGAAAGTGGCGCTAGGTGAACTGGAATGGTCACGCGCACTTGTCGAGCAATACGAGCTTGGCGGAACTTATCTTTTGGTAAATCGTACTCAAAATTAGCTCCGAGGTCTTCGATTTTAGCCTCTACAGGACGCCCATCCAAGTCCTCCACACGGTAACTTGGCAAGGTAAGAGCAGCCATCTTCTTGTAACCTTCTGTTGGGTGCAATTCCTTGAAATCACAAGTCGCCACATCAATCACTGTGCTGACAGTATCGACCTTATCATGCAAGCCTGTGTTAATGACCGTAAAGAGATAATCACTTTGAGCCTTAGCTGTAGCGATTTTACCCTTCCATTCGTTAAGAAGATTGCTCTTAACAAAGTTTCCTACTTGGTTGACCTTGGCAAAACGAGTTTCCATCTCTCGGTGAACTTCGTCCACGCTACAACCACAGATGCTATCATGCGGCGCGTTCTGCAAAAGAGTTTTCCAAGCATAGGTCAACTGGTCCTTGTGGTTATGACCCCCAGTGATAATCGTCAAGGGTTCTACAACTTGCTCTAGGAGGTTGCTATTTTCTTGGAAGGCTTGTTTGAGATAAATACGAGATGAAGAAGTGTTGGCAAGTGTGTACCAGCCGTCTGTTTCCTGACTGGTCAACTCGCCTGTAACCGTTGATAAGTGTTCAGGAAGCGCACCTTCCACGGCTTGAACATATTCATCAAAAGAACTGTGAACAAAGGTTACATCTGGGAATAGTTCATTTGCCACACGAATAGCTTCGCTCAGATTTTTCTGTACAGGCTGGTGGTCACATCCGTTCATCATCAACCATTGGTTAGTCGAAGCGTAGGCACGCACATCTGCCAGTTTTTGTTTCCAGAAGGTCAAGGCCTCGTCTTTATCAACTGGAATTTCATTCCCATTGCTATACCAGTTGGCAAAGAGGATACCAAGCACTCGACTACCATCTGCACCTTGCCAGTACATTTCTGAAAACTGGGAAGTAAACTGCTCATCTTCAAGGACTTGGTTATCAAACCCAATCGGCTTCACACCACGCCCAAAGGCTGCCACGTGAATACCTGATTTTTGAAGAATTTGAGGCGCTTGTCCCATATTTCCAAAGGTATCTGGGAAGTAACCAATCTGGGTTGATTTACCCCATTTTGCACATTCTGCTTGACCAATCAAGGTATTGCGGACGTTGGCTTCACTTGAAATCAAGTAGTCATCTTGCAAGATGTAAAAAGGACCAATTTTAAGTTTGCCTTCGTCGATGTATCGTTGGACTTTGTCGCGATTTTCAGGGCGAATTTGCAAGTAGTCATCAAGGACAATAGTTTGTCCATCTAAATGGAAACTCTTGAACTCAGGATCATTTTCAAAAAGATCAAAGAGATTGTCAAACAATTCCACCAACTGCATACGGTGGCTTTCAAAAGGCAAGTACCACTCACGGTCCCAGTGACTATGTGAGATAATATGTACGACAACATTTTCCATGAAGTAAAACCTCATTCTAAATTTAAATTTTTATTGTTAACGTTTTTGGATGTAAATTTGTGATTCTTTCCAAGAATCAGTGAAGCGAAGGCGAGCTCCTTATACTCAATGAAAATCAAAGAGCAAACTAGGAAGCTAGCCGTAGGCTGCTCAAAGCACAGCTTTGAGGTTGCAGATAAAGCTGACGTAGTTTGAAGAGATTTTCGAAGAATATAAAGCATGTTCCCTAGCGAATATCTAGGTAATCCAAGACCAATTCACAGAACATCATGTTAGCCCAAGAGAACCATTCACGAGAATAAAGAGTTGGGTCATCTACGTGGAAGCTTTCATGCATCACACCTGTACCCCCATCGCAAGCAACCAGCTGATCCAACAAGAATTTTTTCTCTGCCTTATCTCTTGTTGTCAAACCTTGGATAGACAGAGCGATTGGCCAGATATAGCGATAGAAGGTATGAGAACTTCCGAGACCGCTAGCGTATTCTCCTTGGTAGAAATATGGATTTTCAGGGCTCAGAATGGTACGACGAGTTGCTTGATAGACTTCGTCGTTAACATCGCAGTAGCCCAGATAAGGCGCAGCCAACAAACTTGGTACGTTTGGATCATCCATGATGCTAGCATTTCCTAGACCATCCACTTCAAAGGCATAAATCTTTTCGCCCTTGCTATTGCTTGTGTAGGCGTAATTTTCAATTCCTTCTTGGATTTCAGCCTGAAGACGTTTAGCATCTGTGATAATGCTCGAGCTATCAGCTAGGTCTAATACTGCGAAGATTTCTTGCACATAACCCAAGACTACTACAGCAAACATATTTGACGGTATCAAGTAACTATACTGACAGCAGTCATCACTCGGACGAAAAGCTGACCAGGTCATGCCTGTCACTGCAAAATCAGGGCCAAATCCATCATTTACCAGTGTATCTTCCTTACGGTCCGTATCTCGGACAAAACGATAAGGAGAGTTCTTGTGGTCTTGTTCAACTGTCCATAGATAGAGAATTTCCTTAGTCGCTGCGACAAAAGTTTCATCAAACTGACTAGTTTCGCCAGTCTCTTTCCAGAGGAGATAAGCCAACTGCAAAGGATAGCAAAGCGAATCCACCTCGTACTTGCGTTCCCAAATCCAGCCATTAAGGTCTGTATGGTCGGTCTCGTGATGCCCCTTCCAGTTTTCCTCTATGTTGAAGGAATTGGCATAAGGATCCTTGAGTACCAAGGTCATCTGACGCTTGACCAAACCTGCAATGGTCTGACGCAGGAGGTCATCTCTTTTAGCCACATGCAAGTAGGGTCTGAGTTGAGCTGTCGAATCCCGAAGCCACATAGCAGGAATATCCCCAGTCAAGACAAAAGTTGAACCGTCTTCTAGAATCTCGACCGTATTGTCCAAGGTGTCGGTGTAGCAACGCTCGAAAACATCCACCCACTCTGGATGGTCCTTAGCCCGCTCTGCCACTTCATCTAGCCATTCTCTAACAATTTCTTTCGAATAAATCATCGTGCAGTATCCTCTTTCAAACAAGTTTCATTTTCAGTATATAGCTTTTGAGACAGAAAATACATACACAAATGATAGTCATTTTTCTACAAAATAGTTATCTTTGAAACTCCTTTTCTAAAGGTTATCTTTTTCTGATATAATGTAGAAAAACAGCTAAAGGAAAGACTATGAAACCACTACTTGAAACCATCGATACCCGCTTTGGAACTGCCAGCAAGCATGCCTTTTCTCGGGGAAATACCCTGCCATACACAGGCGTACCTTTTGGGATGAATTACTTTGTGCCCCAGACCAGTGACCAGGAGGGCTCTTGGTTTTTCGATCCACATCTGCCTATCTTTCAGGGGATTCGTTTAACCCACCAGCCCAGCCCTTGGATTGGCGACTACTCTTGGCTCCTTCTAACACCTGTCACAGGCCAGCTAGGTGGAGACAGCCTCTTCCATCGTCAGTCTTCTTATGACATAGATAAGGCCTCTTTCAAACCTCATTATCTGAAGATTTTCTCCCTGCGCTATCAGATTGAAAGCCAGCTCACACCGACTTGCTACGGTGCTTCTATTCGTTTGGAACAAAAGCAAGGCAAAGCCCTCTCCCTCTATCTTCACGCAGCAGATGAACTGACAGTAGAGCAAGTAGATAAGCGAACTCTTGCCCTGCGACAAGAAGGTAAAACTGAAACCAACAAAAATCCACTAACGATGTTCACTGTCCTGCAAATAAACACGGATATTCTTGCTGTTAGCCAAGAAGACGGAGACTGGCGAATTGACTTAGCAAGTAGTCAAACCGAGATTCAGCTAGCGACTTCTTTCATCTCTCACTCTCAGGCTCTGCTTAATCTACCTCAAGAAGATTTTGATAACTGTAAAACAAATGCCCAAGCGGATTGGAAAAATCTCCTCCATCGTTTTGACGTTATAGAGACAGGAGAGACTGACCGAACCTTCTTTGATCACTGTCTCTACAGACTCTTCCTCTTTCCTCAGACTTTTTATGAGGTTGATGAATCAGGGCAAGCCATCCACATGGATCTGTCTACTGGCACTGTCAAGTCTGGTGTCCTCTTTAGCAACAATGGTTTCTGGGATACCTTCCGCACCACCTTCCCCCTCTTTGCCCTTGTCATACCAGAGTATTATCGTCTCTTTTTAGAAGGCTTTCTCAATAGCTACCGCGATACTAGTTTCCTTCCAAAATGGTTGGCTCCAGATGAACGGGGCATGATGCCCGGTACTCTGATAGATGGTATTATCGCCGATAGCGCCTGCAAGGACATGGCCCCTGACCTAGAAGAAGAACTCCTCCAAGCCATGCTTGAAACAGCCAGCAAGGCCGACCCTCTCGGCATCAATGGTCGTCACGGACTAGCCCAATACCAAGAACTAGGCTACCTCTCTACCGACAACCACGAAAGTGTCAGTCATACCCTAGACTATGCCTATAGTGACTTTTGTATCGCCAGCTGTGCCAAAAAATTTGGTCAGAATGACATCGCGGAAACCTATAGGACTGCTTCACAAAATTACCGCCATCTATTTGATGCTGAGACAGGTTACATGCGAGCGCGAGACAATCGAGGCAACTTCCGCCCTGACTTCTCTCCTTATAGTTGGGGGCGAGACTACGCTGAATGCTCTGCCATTCAAGCGACTTTAGGCGTCCTCCACGACATCCCGGATTTAATTCAACTTATGGGTGGAAAAGAAACCTTTAGCAACTATCTTTTAAAAGCCTGTCAAGATGCTCCCCTCTTTGAGACAACAGGCTATGGTTACGAGATTCACGAAATGAGCGAAATGGCTACTGCTCCTTTTGGACAACTCGCTATTTCCAACCAGCCGAGCTTCCACATTCCTTATCTCTTCCGTTACAGCAACTACCCTGACTACACTGCCCTTCTCATCAAGACGCTCCGTCAGAAAGCCTTTCACCCAAGTTGGCAAGCCTATCCTGGAGATGAAGATAACGGCAGTCTCTCTGCTTGGTACATCTGGTCAGCTCTCGGATTTTATCCGACCTGTCCAGGAAAACCAAGCTATGATCTCGGAATCCCTCTCTTTAATCACCTCCGTATCTACCTGGCTAAAGAAGATAAATGGCTAGATATTCATACTGAACAAAACCACAGCCACTTCAACTTTGTCAAAGAATGCCGACTGGACAAAAACCTAGTATCAACTATTCAACACCAAGACCTCCTAAAAGCTGAACAGTTAACCTTTACCCTTAGCTGGTTACCAAGCCAGCCGTCCACTTCCTGAAATGCAAAAATCTCCTAGCAGACTTTCCTGCTAGGAGATTTTCTTATGAGAGGTACTTGTTTAAGCTTTGAAAATCGGATTTATTATTCGATAATTATCAAACAATCTACCAATTAAGCTTCTTCGTCTTCTTTACGACGACGGCCTGCAAGACCAAGACCAAGTAAGGCACTTGCGGCAGCTGCTACCATAGCTACAGTAGAATCTGCTGTACCTGTATTTGGCAATTCTTTAGCTGCTTTACGCGCGTTTGTTGCTGCTTGGTTGGCATTTGCTGCTTGAGCAGTAGCTGGAGCTACATCTGATGTTTGAGCAGCTTGGTCTTTAGCTGGGCTTGTAGGGTCAGTTGATGGAGCAACTTTCGCCATAAAGTCTTCGATACGTTTAACCATTGCATCCACTTCATCTTGGCTTGCTTTCGGATCTGCAAATACTTTCTTAGCGTCTGCCAATAAGTCAGTCGCTTCTTTTGCAGTTTCTGCATCAAGCTTAGCTGATTCTTGGATGAACAATTCATCTAATTGATGGATAGCACCTTCCAACTTCGCTTTATCTGCTTTTGCGTCAGTGTTAGTAGCTCCGTTATTACCAGAAGTTCCGTTACCGTTACCACTGTTATTGCCTCCACCATTTGATGGTACATATGGACGTTGTTTGAATGCGTCATCTCTTGAAATAGCTAATACTTTACCTTCTTTGGTTACAATCGTTACATTTCCTTCTTCGTCAATGTTAACCACTAAATCAGTCTTACCATTTTTAATAACTTTCATATTACCATCTTTATCGATTGTAATTGTTACGTTAGAATCTTGTGAAGTATAAACTGTGTTTCCTTGTGCATCTGTAGTTTTAAGGAAGGCATCAAGATCAAATTCATCTTTAGAGTTAATAAGATCTAAAACCATGAATTGGAATTTCGCTTTTTCTTCTGGAGTAATATTAGCAAGGTTTGCTACCGTTACTTTACTCAAGTCGAAATCAAGATTATTACCACCGTTTTTAGCTTTCGCTTCTTCTGCATTCTTCACTAGTTGTTCTTTAGAAATTGTTGCTGTAGAACCGTCTGGTGATGTTACTGTTGCGTTTCCTTTGTCGTCAACTACTACAGTTGCTCCTGGGTTTACTGCTTCAATTGCTTTCTTAACTGCTGCTTTCTCTGCATCTGTTAGTTTATCTTTATCTCCAACTAATGTACGAGTAGTTGGTGTTTTAACTTTAGCATTCTTAGCTTCGTCAGCTAGTTTTGTCGCTGGGATTACTAAGTCTGAAGCTGGGATATTAAGAACTGTTCCATCAGCTTTCATTACTGTTGCGTTTCCTTCGTTGTCAACTACTACAGTTGAACCTGGGTTTACTGCCTCTACTGCTTTCGTAACTTTTGCTTTTTCTTCATCTGTTAAGTTAGCTGAATCTGCTACTACAGTTTTAGCTGCTGGTGTGTTTGCATCGTTACCACCATTTTCTTTCTTAGCATCGTCTTCTACTTTAACTAAGTCTGTTGATGGGATAACTGAAACATTACCATCTTTAACTACTGTTGCATTTCCTTTATCGTCTACTACTACAGTTGCTCCTGGATTTACAGCTGCTACTTTATCCGCAATTGCTTTTTTCTCTTCTGGAGATAGAGCATCTGGATTTGCTACTTTTGTCTTAGAAGCTGGTTTAACAATGTCATTTCCTGCGTTTGGTGCCTTTTCTGCATCTGCATTCTTCGTTAAGTCTGCCGCTGGAACGACCGCTGTCTTACCGTTTTCTAATGTTACTGTTGCGTTTCCTTGGTCGTCTACGACTACAGTTGAACCTGGATTGACGGCTGCTACTTTAGCTGCAATTGCATCTTTCTCATCTTGTGTTAATGAGTCTGGATTTGCTACTACAGTCTTATCTGCTGGTTTAGCGATGTCGTTTCCTGCGTTTGGTTTAGCTGCGTCTGCTGCTGTCTTAGTTAAGTCTGATGCTGGAATTACAACTGGTTTTCCATCTTTAGGTGTAACTGTTGCATTTCCTTGGTCGTCTACTACTACAGTCGCATCTGGATTCACTGCTTTAACTTTAGCTGCAATTGCATCTTTCTCATCTTGTGTTAATGAGTCTGGATTTGCTACTACAGTCTTATCTGCTGGTTTAACTACGTCGTTTCCTGCGTTTGGTTCTTTAGCCGAATCTGCTGTCTTAGTTAAGTCTGATGCTGGAATGACTGCTACTTTACCATCTTTAGTTGTTACTGTTGCGTTTCCTTGGTCATCTACTACTACAGTTGCTCCTGGATTTACAGCTTTAACTTTGTCTTCGATTGCTTTCTTAGATGCTTCTAAGTCATTTGGATCCAAGACTGTCTTATCTGCTGGTGTGTTGACATCGTTTCCTGCGTTTGGCTTAGCGGCTTCTGCTGCTGTTTTCACCAAATCTTTCGCTGGGATAACCACTGTCTTACCATCTTTAGTTGTTACAGTTGCATTTCCTTGGTCATCAACAACTACAGTTTTAGCTTCTGGATTCACAGATTTAACTTTAGCTGCGATTGCATCTTGCTCGTCTTTTGTTAATGATTCTGGATCTTCTACAACTGTCTTGTCAGCTGGTTTAACTACGTCGTTACCTGCGTTTGGTTCTTTAGCTGAATCTGCTGTCTTAGTTAATGCCGCCGCTGGAATGACCGCTGTCTTACCATTCACTGTTACTGTTGCGTTTCCTTTGTCGTCTACTGCTACAGTTGCATCAGGGTTAACTTCTGCTACTTTAGCTGCGATTGCTTTTTTCTCATCTTCCGTTAATGGTTTAGTAGAATCAACCGCTACTTTATCAGCTGGTGTGTTGACATTGTTTCCTGCTTTTGGTTTCGCTGCTTCTTCTGCAGTTTTCACTAAATCTGCCGCTGGAATTGTTGCAACTTCTCCATCTTTAGTTGTTACCGTTGCATTTCCTTTATCGTCAAATGCCACCTTAGCTTCTGGATTTACCGCTTTGATTGCGTCTGCAATCTTAGTTTTATCTTCATCTGATAAATGATCTGGATCGCTTACAACTACTTTATCTGCTGGTGTGTTAACTTTGTTTCCTGCATTTGGTTGTTTAGCTTCTTCTGGACTTGTTACTAAATCTGCCGCTGGAATTGTTGCTGTTTCCGTATTACCATCTTTATCTTCTATAGTTACCGTTGCGTTTCCTTTATCATCTACGAAGATCGCTTTTGCATCTGGATTTACTTCTTTAATCTTAGCTTCAATCGCTTTTTTCTCTTCTGGAGATAATGGTTTAGTTGGATCAGCTACTACTACTTTATCAGCTGGTTTGTTAATGTTGTTTCCAGCTTTTGCATTTTTAGCTTCTTCTGGAGTTTTCACTAAATCTTTTGCTGGAATTACAAAGCTTCTACCATCTTCTGTAGTTATCGTTGCATTTCCATTGTCATCAACAACAACCGTTGAACCTGGGTTCACTTCCTCAACAGCTTTCTTAATAGCTTCTTTATCCACGTTAGCTGGATCTGTTACTAATACCTTATCAACAGGTTTCTTAATTAAATCTTGTTTCTCAGGTTTTAATAGATCTGCTTTTGGTTTCGCTAAGGCTTCTACAGGAATTGTTGCGATGTCTCCATTTGCATTCTTAACAGTCGCATTTCCTTTTGCGTCAAATACTACTGTTGCTCCTGGGTTAACTTCTAAAATGTTTTTCTCAATTTCTTGAATATCTTCCGCTGTCAATTTGTCTCTGTCTTTGACTAAGACTCTGTCTGCTGGTGAATTGATTTTATTTCCTGCATTCACTTTAGCTTTATCAGCGTCAGTCTTCGTTAAATCAGCTACTGGAATTGTTGCAGTTTTACCTTCTGGTGTTGTTACTGTCGCATTTCCTTGGTCATCTACGAATACTGTTGCTCCTGGATTTATACGTTGAACTTTAGCAGCGATTTTCGCTTTAACATCATCCGTGATTTGTCCATCTTTAACAAACACTCGATCTGCTGGTTTGTTAATAACGTTACCTGCTTTTGGATCGCTTAATACTTCATCATCAGTTTTCACTAAATCATCCGCTGGAATTACTGCTGTTTTTCCTGCTGGTGTTGTTACTGTTGCGTTTCCTTTTGCATCAACTACTACAGTTGCATCTGGGTTAACTTCTTGAACCTTAGCTTTAATAGCGTCTAAATCTGCTTTAGTTAATGCATCTTTATCAGCAACTACTGTTTGATCGATAGGTTTCTTAACCGCATCTTGTTTCGCTGCATTTTCCAAGTCTTCTTTAGCATTTGATTTCACTAAGTCACTTACAGGGATTGTCGCTGTAGCTGTAGTACCGTCTTGATTTGCTACTGTTACTGTTGCGTTTCCTGCTTCGTCAAATACGACTTTAGTCCCTTCAGGGTTTACCGCTTGAATCGCTGCAGTAATCTTAGCTTTTTCAGCATCAGTTAATTCAGCTGGATTTGCTACTACTGTTCTTTCTGCTGGAGTGTTTACTTTGTTTCCTGCTGATGGAGTTTCTTTAGCTGCTGGATCTTTCAATAAATCATCTACAGAAATCGTTGCTGTGTTTCCTTCTGGAGTCGTTACTGTTGCGTTTCCTTGGTCATCAACAAAGACAGTAGCACCTGGGTTTACTGCTTCAACCGCTTTTTGGATTTTAGCTTTAACTTCATCTTTATTCGGTCCAACTAAATCTGCCGCCGCTGCTGCTACTTTATCCGCTGGCTTGTTGATGTTATTTCCTGCTTTTGCACCATCAACTTCTTGTGGAGATTTCACTAAGTCTTCTTTGGCGATTACTACAGTTTTTCCTTCTGGAGTTGTTACTGTTGCATTTCCTTCGTCATCAACTACGATAGTTGTCTTCGGATCTCTATTTACCTTAGCGATTTCTTTCTTGATAGCTTCTTTTTCAGCTGGAGTTAATTTACCTGCTTTCTTAACAAGTGTTTTATCTGCTGGTTTGTTAACTTCATCTTGCTTGTCTGGGTTCCTTAAGTCAGCTGCATCTTTTGCTAAATCAGATGCTGGAATTGTTGCCACAGCTCCATCTTTCGTTGTTACTGTTGCGTTTCCTTTTTCGTCAAATACAACTGTTGCACCTGGATTCACTTTAAGGATTTCTGCTCTAATCTTATCTTCATCAGCCTTGATATTAGCAGGATCTGTTACAACAACCTTAGTTGCTGGAGTGTTTACTTTGTTTCCTGCATTTGGTTGAGTTGTATCTTTGATAAGATCTTCAACAGGGATTGTCGCTGTTTTACCATCTGGAGTTGTTACAGTCGCATTTCCTTGGTCGTCTACGAATACTTTTGAACCTTCTGGATTCACTGCTTCTACAGCCGCTTTGATTTTAGCTTTAACGTCTGCTTTCTTCGCATCATCAGCTAAATCAGCTTTTGTTGCTGCTACTTTATCGGCTGGTTTGTTGACGTTGTTTCCTGCTTTTTCATCTTTAGCTTCTTCTGGAGATTTCACTAAGTCAGTTACTGGAATTGTTGCTGTCTTACCGTCTGGTGTAACTACTGTTGTATTTCCTTTTGCATCAACTACTACTGTTGCATCTGGATTTACTGCTTGAACTTTAGCCTTGATTGCTGCGATATTTTCAGGAGTTAAGGCATCTTTATTAGCAACTACTTTGTCTGCTGGTTTGTTGATGTTGTTTCCTGCTTTAGCAGTTTCTTTGTCAGCTTCTTTCTTCACTAAGTCAGCTTTTGGAATAACGACAGTTTTACCTTCTGGTGTTGTTACTGTTGCATTTCCTTTGTCATCAACTACTACAGTAGAATCTGGATTTACTGCTTCAACTGCTGCTTTAATAGCGTCTTTAGCTTCTTGTGGTAAATCTTTATCAGCTGCTTCTAATTCTGGAACAACTACTACTTTATCGGCTGGTTTGTTTACAGCATCTTGTTTCGCTGGATCAGCTAAGTCAGCTTTAGGTTTTACTAAATCGCTTGCTGGAATTGTTGCTGTTTTTCCTGCTGGTGTTGTTACTGTTGCATTTCCTTTTTCGTCAAATACTACGTCAGCACCTGGGTTTACTGCTTGAATTTTAGCTTTAATTGCATTTTTATCATCTTCTGTTAATGCAGCTGGATTTGCTACCACTACTCTATCTGCTGGAGTGTTTACTTGGTTTCCACCAGTTACATTGTCTTTATCAACATCTGATTTGACTAAATCTGCCACTGGAATTGTCGCAGTTTTACCATCTTTAGTTGTTACAGTCGCATTTCCGTTGTCATCGACTACTACTGTAGCATCTGGATTCACCGCTTCAACTGCTGCTTTAATTCTAGCAAGTTCAGGGTCTGTTAATTGCTTACTGTTATCAACACGTACTCTGTCAGCTGGGTTGTTGATGTTGTTACCAGCTTTTGGAGTAGTTTTTTCGTCAGCACCTTTAACTAAATCATCAGCATCGATTACTGCTGTTTTACCTTCTGGTGTTGTTACTGTAGCTTCACCTTTTTCGTTAACAGTAATTACTGAACCTTCTGGGTTAACCGCAGCGATTTTCGCTTTAATTGCTTCACGTTCTGGTCCTGTTAAAGCATTTTTATCTGCTACAACAGTTTGTGAGTTTGGTTTATTGATGTCATCTCCACCGTTTGCTTTCTTAGCTTCTTCTGGTGTTTTGAATAAGTCTGATGCTGGAATTGTCGCAATTGTTCCATCTTTAAGAACTACTGTTGCATTTCCTTCAGCGTCATATTTAACAGCTTTAACTTTTTCGTCGCCACCATTTAATTTTTTCAGTTTTGCAGTTGCTTTTTCTTGATCAGCTGGATTTGTTGCATTACCAACTACTTTATCTGCTGGCTTACGAACACCTGCATTACCTGAATCAGGATTTGCTGCATCAGCTAAAGTACGCACCAATTCTTTGGCTGTAAATCCTGCTGTATTTCCTTCTGGTGTTGAAACCGTTACTGTACCATTATCATCAATTGTCACAACAGCATTAGGGTTTACTTCACGAACAGCCTTTTTGATGTTTTCTTTATCTGCATCTGTCAAACTTTCAGGATTTCCAACAATCACTTTATCCGTTGGACGGTTGATGTTGTTACCACCACCATCTTTTTCTAAATCGGCTTCAGATTTTGTTAAATCTTCTTGTTTTAATGTTTCAGGTGCTTGCTTCCCTGGTAAGGTTACTTCAGCACTTCCATCAGCCTTAACAACGACTGTAGTCCCTGGAGGATTTACTGCTTTAATAGCATCTTCTAGTTTTTTCCGTTCATCCTCATTTAAGGCTGATGGATTTTCAGCAATTACCTTGTTCGCTGGTAAACGAGCAGAGTTGATAGCTTTAATCGCTGCTTCTGCTGATTTCTTAGCTTGGTCAACATCGGCATTTTTCTTAGCACCATCGATTGCCTCTTCCGAAGCTTTCTTAACAGCATCTACCTCATCTTGAAGTTTCTTCTTAGCTTCTGGTGACAATGCTCCATCTTGCTCAATCTCTTGCTTTTTAGCAGCGGCTGTAGTTTCTACCGCTGTTTTAGCTTCTGGTTTTTTAGCAGCAGGTTTCTTAACACCCTCTACCTCTGTTTTTCCAGTATCGCCTGCTGTATCGATTTCACCTTGCTCTTGTTCAGCTGCTTTAGGCGTTTCTGCATTATCATTTTTCGCATTGATTTCAGCTTTTTTAGCATCAGCAAGTTTTTTAGCTTCTGCCTTCGCTTCTGCTTTTTCTTCCTCTGTTAGGTCAGTGCGGGCATCCATTTCTGCTTCTTTAGCTTTTAAGGCTTCATCGATTTTGTCTAATGCTGCTTGTTTACCGATTGGGTTGATTTTAGCAACTTCTTTGGTTCCTTCAGCTTGTTTATCGTTTACAGTAGTTTGAGCTGCTGTTGCCGCAGCTGCTGTTTCTGCTGTTGCTGGTTGTTTTTCGATTTCAGCAAGGGCTGCTGCTGCCTTGTCTTCAGCATCTTTTTTAGCTTTTTCCTTCTCGGCTTGTGTTAAGCTATCATTGTTCGCAATAGCCTCCTTCTTAGCTTCCAAAGTCTTAGCAATTTCTTCTTTAGCTTTTTCTTTACCGATTGGATTTACTTTCGCTACAGCACCAGTACCTTCTTCTTTACCTGCAGTTACATCTGTTGCATTTGTAGCATCAGCGATTTTGTCTAATGCTGCTGCTTTATCTTTTTCTACATCAGCAATAGCTTTATCTTGCTCAGCTTTCGTTAAGTTCGTGTTCTGTTTAATAGCTTCAATTTTATTATCAGCTTCAGTTGTTACTGCATCGATTGCTGGTTGTTTATCTAATTTCACAACTTTATCGACAGGGATAGTATCTTTAGAACCATCTTGGTAAGTTACTACTAAGTTTTCACCGTCTTGAACAAGGTCTTTTACAACCTTCTTAGCATTTTCTGCTTCGACTGCTTTTCCTTTTTTATCTTCTAAGTTCTTATCTTCATTTTTCTTAGAGTATTCTAATGGAAGATTTTCTTTAAGCTTAGTTAATTCAGCCTCTGGAATATGAGCAATATCTGTTACCACTGTCTTATCAGCATCAGCTAATTCTCTAATGTCATATTTTGCTGTTTGAGCTTTTAGTTTGATAGTGAATGCCCCTGGGTCAGTTGCATATGAAGAACCTTTAGCAACATTATGGATTTCTTTACCATCTGTATCTGTTGCAGTTGCATAACGAGTTACAATTTTAAGTTCTTGATCTGCTTCTTTAGGGAATTTGCTCTCGGCAATTCCAGAGTTATCTTTTGAAATATTACCTTTAATTTTTACAATAGCAGGATTTTCTGCTGTTGCTACTGTTTCAGTAGAAATTTTTTCAACTGTTGTATTGTACTCATTATCTAAAATATCAGGATTAGATTCATCTTTAGCTGGCGAATCCTGATTCCCACCACGTTTAATCGTCGCAGATGCTATTTTCCCTGAATCATCTGTATATTTAATAGGAATTTCAAAATCTTCATTTGCATATACATATACATCTTTTTTACCGTCTACAGAATAAGGGATTGTTACTTCTGGAGCATGGTTCGTACGTGCAAAATCAGTTAACGGTCTAGTGTCTGTTGAACCATCTTTATAGGTTACAACTACATTGTTATCAACTTTTTTAATGCTTGCGATACGGTCTGCTTGATTTTCTACAGCGTGACCTTTTTTATCATCCAGACGAGCATCGATGTTATTTTTAGAGTATTCAATCTTAATCTTATCTTTGATTTTATTAAATTCTGCTTCACTCACATCTGACGCATCATCCACTGCTACTTTATCAGCTTCTGCTGGTGTTTGAATGTCGTATTTTTGAGTTTGAGGTTTAAGCATTACTCTAAGTGACATTTTATTAGCAGTTTCTTTTCCAGAACCTACAAATTCTTTTCCTTCAGAATCGACTACTTTTAAATAACGCCATCCTAAAGCTACACCTGGAGGGTTCTCTCCTTTAGTTGCAGCCTCTAATTTAGCTTGTGTAAACTGTCCTTCTGGAGCTGGAGTACCTGAGTATGTGATAACCGCAGGCTTAGCTTCTGTGGCTGGTGTTTCAGAAGAAATAACATTAGCTGTATAGCCATATTGTGTGTTTACTTTATCTGGTTCACCTTCAACAGGTTTAAACGGATTACTTCCCCATTGTAATAAGGTTGCACTTTTAATCTTATCCGCATCGTCTTTGATTTTGATGTCGAATGAATTTTCTTCTGCTCCGTACACATAAATTTCTCGTTTAGGTTCATCAGAGAACGGGAACTCCACTACAGGATCCAGATCCGTACGTGCCACATCTGCAACTGGAGTAGTGTCTACTGAACCATCTTTATAGGTAACAGTGATAGTTTGTCCATTTACTTCAATACTTTTCACTACAGAAGCTTGATTATCTAAATCTTGACCTTTTTTAGATTCAAATCTAGCATCTTGGCTTGTTTTAGAATATCCAATTTTGATTTGGTCTTTAATTTTCTGAATATCAGTTTCCGTTAAGTTGTTAATATCTGAAACAGCAATTTTATTAGCGTTATTTTCTGGTTGTTGGATGTTGTATTTGTATGTTTGAGGTTTAACGACAACATAAAGAGCACCTGGTTTGTTGTCTCTTTCATCTATAGCTCTTAAATCATTCCCTGCTTTATCTGTCGCCTTAACATAACGCCAACCTAGATTTAGACCTTTTGTTCTAGCTTCTTCTAATTGTTTTTGATTTAATGTCCCACCAGGAAGACCTGTATAATGAATAACAGCTGGATTAGACTCACTCGCTGTAGTTTCTGTTGAAAAGACATTTGCTTTATAACCAAATTCCACGTCAAGCATATCTTTTTCACCTGAAACAGCAGTAAATGGCTGATTACCTCCTCGTAAAATAGTGGCATTTGCAACAACTCCAGAATTATCTTTGATTTTTATATCAAACCCTTCTGATTCTCCACCATATACATATACATTCCTACCCTCGGAATATGGTATTTCTGCCACTGGACCTTCCGTATCAGTCGCTTCTGTTCTAAACGGATTATCTTTACTAATCTCTTTCCCATTACGTGAATCATGAGATCCAGAGTTTTCGATTGCGTTAGTTTCTGATTTAGGTTCAGTGTTTTCTGCTTTTTTACCTACAGTTGGTTGTCCGTTAGTAGTGTCTACTTTCGGAGCGTCTTTTGGTTTGTTTTTTAACCCTGAACTAACAAACGTCACTAGTTTCTGATAAGCCTTTGTCAATTCATCTTGAGTAGTTGCAGAAGAGAGTGTAGACTCAGCAGAAGCCAATTCACCATTCAAAAGAGCAAGGCTCTCCTCTGTTTTATTAGCATACGTACCTGCAGAAAGTTTTGATTTAACTTCTGAAATGTAGTTTTCAAGTTGCTTTTTGTCCAAAGCTGGAGTTGTTACTTCTGGTGCAGCTGGTTGTGCTGGTTCTTCTACAACTGGTTGTGCTGCTGGAACGCTTTCTGCTGGAGTTGATGGGGCATCAAGGGCTGGCGCTAGAGCTTCTACATCTGGTGTATCTTGTTTACTTAGCTCATTAGCTGATACAGCTCCATTTCCCAAGAACATGAACAGGGCAGCAACTGCTACACTGGCTGCTCCAAAACTATATTTACGGATTGAGTAACGTGTGACCTTCTCACGGTGCAAGCGTTCAACACGACTCATAGGCGATTTCTTATCCACTTATTGTGTTCTCCTTAAAAATATTTTTTTATGTCCATATCTACATGCAAAGATTCCTCGCCATGGACGAGGTTTTGCATGTGATACTTTACTTCTTCATTGTACATGATAAGTGATATATATGCAAACTAAATGCTCATCAAATTTACTTAAAAAAAAAAAACATTTTCAGACAATTTTCACAATTTGTTCGTTTTTATAACCAAAATTATGAATTTTTTAACTTTAAAATCAAGAAAACATTTTGATTTTATGTATGTTATTATGTTGTGTTAAAAACCAAAATTCGGAAATGAATTTGAATAAAATCTTTTTATTTTGAAAAGCAGATAACTTTGATACCTAAAATGAACTATTCTTGTTTTTTTGAACAAAATATTCGTAAAATAAATATACAAAAATTTTTAGGTTTTTTAGCTTTTTTCTTCCAAAAAAGAGAACCTGTCAGTTAAATGACCAGATTCTCTGATAGCTTTCTAGCAGAGCCCAACAAAACCAGACCCTATCTTTCATATGCACTATTCTCTTAAAATTCAAAGGCTAAACACGCTAGAGGCGCCTCACCGTAGAAATATCCTAATTACGACCTAAAAGTGTTAGCATTCTCTGACTGGTCTGCCTGTTGCAACTAACAACTAAAGCTAAAATAAAACATGCTACCTCATTCTGGCAACATGTCATCTGTTCCTATTTACAGCAATGCCTCAAACTCAGCGACAGTCATGCCTAACTGCTGGCTGGCAACCTCGGAAGTCAGGAGACCTTGGCGGACCATGTCTAAGAAGGCAAAAAGTTTCCCTTCTTCCCTTCCTTCAACTTTCCCACGCTCCAGTCCCTGTTCAATGCCTTCTGCTCGTCCTCGTTCCAGTCCTTGTTCAATCCCCTCTGCTCGACCACGCTCTAATCCTCTTTCTTCAGCTTGTTCCAAGGCATAGTCGTGTGCTAACAAGGCTTGTTCTTCACGCATACGTAGTTGACTAAACATTTTCCTGTCCTCCTCGGACCAGCTCTTGTAGTCTAGCAGTTGGTCTGCTTGGCTGATAGCTCGCTCAGGTTGTTGGGTAAAGGGCTTGTTGCCGAAAAACTCCAACCACGGCTTGCGAACCTCGTCTTTGCTGGTTTCTCTGTATTTTTTTAATTCCAAGAACGCCATCTTAACCAGATGGTTTTCTTGTCCGTTATTTGTGATGGTTAAGACTTCACCTGTCGTGTCCTCGCGCATACTAAAGCTATGGAAAGCCAAGTCATCTGAGAAGTAGTTACTATCCACAATGGCAATGGCATATACTGGTGCGATATGTTTGTAACTCAGATGAGTATCACCTTCTCGCTGACGAATTTTTTCAAGGTTTTGATTGACCTGACTACACAGATAAGCCCACAGGCGATTGATGAAAAAATTCTGATGATGAACCTGAATTTCGATGATAACTTGGGTTCCATTATCTAGTTCAGCCAAAACATCTATACTGGTATAGAAATCCTGCGCCGAGTAAGGCATGGAAGGCAAGACGTGAATATTGCTTCCTTCCAAAATGGTTACATTTTTTGCTGGCAAGTCCAGCATATCGCGGATAAATTGACAAGTGATTTCCGGATTGCTGAAAATTTTCTTAGCTACCAAGTCATTGGTTGGGCTGATGCCCGGATGTCTTAGAATCATCCATTTCCTCCTTTTATTATACCACAGTTTTATACTCAATGAAAATCAAAGAGCAAACTAGGAAACTAGCCGCAGGCTGTACTTGAGTACGGCAAGGCGACGTTGACGTGGTTTGAATTTGATTTTCGAAGAGTATTAAATCTAGGTTTGCTAGATTTACTGCTACTATCTATTTATTCGGAAAAGAAATGAATTGTGAAGATATTTTATCTCGTTTCAACTAAAATATGAGCTTGATCAACCAACTGTCCATTAAAAGTTAGATTTAGATAGAAATCTAAGGTCTTATCAGCAGCAAAATACAGGGTTGGTATGGTCAAATCTTTTTTGCTTTCCCCAGCTTGAAACGCAAGGACTTGAATCTCGTCCTGATAGGCGACACCATGCACACCAGTCCCCGGTTGAATCGAAATCTTAGCCTCCAAAGGAGTGTTACATTCGCTACGTTCAATCCTAAAATGAAGAGTCTCTCCCTTTGCTACAGCTAGACTTTTTTCTGCAAATGCTAGTCCCTGAACAACTTTTTGTTTCGATAAGCTAGGAGTTTTATAGAGGGCAATCTTGGTCAATACAGGCATAGATTGTGCCTCTGTAATGACCACGCGCACCTTCTGTGCCTCTACTAGCGGCCCTCGCAGGAGGCGCTTATGACCAACTGTAAAGCCCCTGCCAAATTCCTGCCAGACACCATCCACCTCTACTTGCACATGAAAAGCAGCGATTCGTTGCCCTAACTTCAAATCTTCTCTTAACTCAAGCACATCGAAAGTTTTAGGAGATCCTAGGTCGAGTTCTAGCTGGATGGGCAAGTCTGCATCGCTTGCCCATGAACTAGTCTCAAGGCCATCTGTCAGATGATGACAGGCAAAGTCTGCGGAAAGAGCTGGACCAGATACCTTGGCTCCCAGAGCCAAATCTTCTTTATAGAGCTCATTGCGATAAGCCGCAAATTCATACAGGCGTTCAATATCCTTTCCATCAAATAGACCATCTTGATTCGGCGGAATATTGAGCAAGAGAGGCGTGCCCCTCCCTACCGAGTGAAAATAAATCTCGACCAACTCCTCAAGAGACTTAGGATCCTGATCTTCATGGTAGAACCAGCCCGGTCGGATGGAAACATCTGCCTCACCGATTGAAAAAATCGTACCCGAGGGATCCCCATGTTGAAGATAGTCCAATTCTGCTTCTGTCCCTAGTTTATCAGGATTCACTTTTTGCCACAGGGGATCACCTGCATATCCTCGTTCATTGCCAATCCAGCGGATACTGGTGCCTTCTGTTGAAAAAATCAAGCAATCCCCCTGCAGGTCACGAATGGTTTCAAACCATTTTTCAAATTCATAATTGACCTTTTGAGCACCCTCTCCTCTGGCACCATCCATCCAGACCTCAGCAAATTTTCCTGCATTACCATAAGCAGGATTTGATAAGATTTCCTGCAGCTGAGCCAGATAATAGGCATTATAGTCCGCCTCTCGCTCCACATGATAGAGAGGGCTGTGGGCATCCCAGGGTGACAGGTAGACCCCCATATCCATATCAAACTCTGTGGCAGCTTGGGATACTTCAAGAAGCAAGTCCCCTTCTCCATTCCTCCAAGGACTGGCCTTGACCGAATAATCCGTATAAGCCGTCGGATAGAGGACAAAGCCATCATGGTGCTTGACCACCAAAATCAACTTTTTGAAGCCCGTTTCCTTGAGTACGCGAACCCACTCACGCGCGTCTAACTGTGTCGGATTAAATCGCCCAGGATCCTCCTGACCGATCCCCCATTCCTGATCATAAAAGGTATTGGGACCAAAATGGATAAAGGCTGCTAGTTCATCCTCTAAATAAGCTAGCTGGGCCTGACTAGGCAAGGGGCCATGCGGTTTTATTTCTCTTACCATATTACTTCCTATCTACATTTTTCTTAACTTTTTTGGCATGTACTTGCAATTCTGTTAACGCTAGGGGGCTTGTCAAGCCTTCAAATCGAAGACGAAGAGCATAAGTTTCCACCTTATCAAATTCAAAACGAAGCTCTTCATCCTTGTCGCTTGAAACTTTTCGGATAGCTGATACAGGGCGCCAATTCTCCTCTTGTTTGAGCAGAGAATCCTTATCCAAATGATTTGGAGTCCGAGGCAAGGCAGGCTCATTCCCTATGTAATAATCAATAAAGCTAGGCTCCGCCGCCACGTATTCTTGATTCTCAACATAATACAAAGTCACATTATCCACAAATCGCGGTTTTAAAATCCCTGCATCTCCAAAAAGAATGCCCACGCTGGCTTGCTCTGACTTGACAATCCAAGTATTGGCTGTCGATTTCTTCCGAGAAATGACCTTGTCATTGAGGTAAGAGGCTGGGTGATTCGGCTCTGAGTGGGAAGCAAAGACCAGAGGCAGATTGGACCCTGTCCATTGATTGGAAATAACTTCCCCATCTACACTGGCATCTGTCACATGAATGGTGACTGTTGCTGGCAAGTCACAGCCCGCTACCTGCCCTGTGAGAACATATTCTCCTACCTGAGTATAGATTTGAGGATCTAGTTCATCCCAAGTCACCTTGGCCGTATCTCTTCTGCTATCTGATAAGACTAGCTTGACTCGGTCTGGTAAGTGTGGGGCTTCCTTGACAAGCGTCCAAACTTTTTCAGGCTCAATAGTGCAAATCCCTTGGACACAAACCTGAGCAGAAACCTTTAAATCCAGCCCTTCTAGCTGGCCATATACAGTAAATTCATGAAAGCTTGCCAAAGCTTCTTTAGGAATTTCCTCCCACACAACCTTGACTCGTTTTGCACCACCAGACTCATAGTCCACCAAAACTGATGATGGAAGCTGTGGATAAGTTCCCTTAGCTGTATACAAGCGAAGTGGTCTTACAGAAACTGCCTGCCCTAGTGAGCTATTTTCTGCCACCTGCAAATGAGTTTGATAGGTCTTTCCTTTATAAAAGGCGTGAATAGCCAAGTCCCCTGCAGACAAGCAATGAAGCACTCCCTGCTTGATAATGGCGTGGGCACTACCACTCGTCTCCCAAATCACTTCACTATTCCCCACCTTGTTCACAGGGTTATCCACAGTTTGTGGATAAAGTCCAATAACTGGGGAATCTCCTTCTTGTAAACCTGCCTGCTTGTCCACTCGAATCTCAAACAAGCGCTTATTTCCCACTGGTTGGGTAGCCAAAGCCTCTCCCACTAAGAGATCAAAACTTGCTGGCTCTAGCCCTCTGGCACTAGCCTCTACTCTCACTTGACCTACCTGCTCCAAGCTCTGAACTAAGAGGACACCTCTGCCATGAAAGGCTTTCCTCTTAAACCGACCATTTTTCTGAGCCTGATAACGTTCACGACTGGCCTGCCTGCCATTATCCACACCTACAATGCGAGCAGGGCCCTCAATTTTAAAATGAATCTGATTGGAAGCACTCGGCACCCAATTTCCATCCTTGTCCAATACATCAAAATAGAGATAAAGGAGGTCTTGCCCATCTGGCTCCAGTTGTGTTTTTTCGGCATGAAGCCCAATCTTAACAGGCTTACCTGCAGTTACCACCCTATCTTCTGCTACAATCTGACCTTGACGGTCATAGGCTACAGCATGCAACTCTCCTGGTTGATAAGCCAAAGGCCATTCGAGATAGAGTTGGTCAGAACCTTCTCCCTCTTGATATTTTCTGCCATCTGAAGTCCATTTTTCCTGAAAAGTCTTCCTACCTTGGGATTTTCCATTAAGAAATAGCTCTACAGAACCAGCATTTGAATACACTCTAACAGGTATATCCCCATACTTATCCACAACTTGTTGATAACTCTTGTGGATTTCCCAATTCCAGTGGGGCAGGATATGAACCATGGGCTGCTGATCTAGGTCCAACCACTGACTTTGATAGAGATAATAATCATTTTTAGGAATCCCTGCTGTGTCCACAAGCCCAAAATAGGAACTCTTTACAGGCGTGTCATTTTGATTGTGCCAAGGAGTCGGCTCACCGATATAGTCCACTCCTGTCCAGATAAACTGACCTGCATAGTCTAGCCGATTTCTATCTGCTATCCAAGAAACCGTCGCCGTCTTCCCCCAAGGAACCCGATCATTGCCATAGTCCGACTGTTCAAAATTCCGCACGCGGCGATTATCCCCAACCCATTCCTTATCTGGGCGAAAATAGCTGTCACGCGTCCTTGTAGCCGATGAGGTCTCAGACCCATAAAGTCGCCACTTGGGATGCCTTTTGCGAATCGCGTCAATATTGTCTTCTGAGTAATTCAAGCCCACCACATCCAGCAAATTTGCTATCTTTTCATGACCTCCAGAACCATCACCAAAGCGGAATTGATCCATTCCCATGGTCACAAAACGGCTATCATCAACCTCCTTGACCCTTTCTAACAAGCGTTTGATCGTCTTCAATGAATGAGTATCGCCATTTGCTTCGCTAACTTCATTTCCCAAAGACCACATAAAGATAGCTGGATTATTCTTGCCACGCTCAATCATGGTGCACAAATCATAATCTGACCAGAAATCGCCTGCTTTCGCTTCTGGATGAGTCGCTTCTTCCTCAAAAAAGCGACCATAATCATATTCTTTCTTGCCTCCATACCAGGTATCAAAGGCTTCTTCTTGAATAAGTAGCCCCATTTTAGCAGCCACATCCAGCAAGATACTACTAGCTGGATTATGGGTGATCCGAATCGCATTGACGCCCATTTCCTTCATCTGGCGCAAGCGTCTCTCAGCAGCTGACCTGTTTTCCACAGCTCCCAGCGCTCCGTAGTCATGGTGCAAACAAACCCCATGAATCTTCAACCAGCGACCATTTAGAAAGAAGCCCTTATCTGCTTGCCAATCCATATAGCGGTAACCAAAGCTCTCCTCTTCTTCATCAACCAAAATGCCATTTTTGTAAAGGCGAGTCTTCAATTGGTAAAGGTGAGGATGGTCAATATCCCAAAGCAAAGGGTGAAAAATAGATATCGCTTGTTGAAAATGATGTTTTTCCCCAGCTTCAATCACTAGAGAGTCTGTCACCTGCCAGTCTGACAGCTGTTGTCCTTCATACCAGATACTCTGTTCTAAATACACCGACACAGACTGAGGTCCGTCATTTGAAACCTTACTTGTAAGCTGAGTTTCCACCCATCCATCTCTTTGTTCCTTTAGCTTGGGACTTTCTATCTTAATCCCATACAAATCCAGATGAACTGCATCTGTAATCAACAATTTTACTTCCCGGTAAATACCGCTACCAGAGTACCAACGACTGCTAGGTTGCTGATTTTCCACAAAAACCGCAAGCTGGTTGGCTGTCCCATCATTTCTTAGATAAGGGGTGATATCATAAGAAAAGGGTGTATAGCCATTGGGATAATAGCCCAGCACTTGCCCGTTGATATAGACTTGGGCATTCATGTAAACCCCGTCAAAGAGCAAACGCACCGATACAAGACTGGCATCTTCTTCCAAGTAAAACTGTGTCCGATACCAAGCCTGACCCCCGTTTAACTGACCACCCTCATTTTGTGCTGGCGAGTATTGGTCAAAATCATTGTAAATACTCCAGTCATGTGGCACTTGAATAGCCTGCCAATTTTCCCTCTGAAAATCCGGTGCCAAGGCATCCTCTTTCCCCACCTCTTTACTAAAAAACCAGTGATTTCGTAAAACTTCTTCTCTTCTCATACAAGCATTCCTCGTTAAACAAGTCTATTGACTTGACTATAGCACAAAACAAAAGCGCTTTCAAGACTTCCTCCATCATTCCCTAAATCCTCAGAAAAGATTCTATAGTTTGTGGAAAAGTCTGAAAATCATTCCATATTCAAGCAAACTGTCATTTTCAAGAAATAAGCTCAAACCTTACAAGAGAGCAAAAAACACCTCTCTGAATGTTCATTCCAGAGAGATGTCCCTTTTGTCTTAGCTATTGTAAATCGACTGTCTAAAGTCATCTGAATCTTTGAGATAAGCTTTATAAATCGCTTTTTTCAGTTTTTGAACTGGAGTTTCGATAAACTCAAACTTTTTAGCCGTGGTATTTCCTGCTTTTATTTGAGCTAGTTCAGCTAAAACAGCTTTCTGCATCAATTCACTTAACTTCTGACTTGTCAGACTTATTTCTTGACCTTCATATTGGATTGTCAAAGGTTTCAATTGATTGAGCCTATCTACTCTTTCCTTGATCTGTGCTTTTTTGAACTCAGCATAGCTCTTACCATTCAAAATATTATTTAAAATGTAAGTATCAGATAAAGGCTTGTTTTCAGCCTCTGCTGCTTGCTTGTATTGATTTGACACATAAGGAACAAATCCTTCATAATAGCCCAAAGCAGCCATCAATTCAAAGGCTTGTTTTCTAAAGGTGATGTCCCCACTCATACCAGAGTCATTCTGACTAACACCATAAATGGTATCAAACATATCCACTAAATAATACCCATTAGCTTTAATATCACCTTTGTCAGTAAATCCATTTATGATATAACGGTTCACTAAAATATTATTATCAATCAAGCTATTGATATCCGTTAGTTTTTCCGCTTCTGCCAATGTGATTTCCGAGATTTTTTCACTCTTGTGCGTAGCTTGAACTGCTGGATTTGTGTATTTTACTGTCGCTCTAGGTCCTATCGACGCAATCGGTGTTATTTTTTTGAAGTATTTAGTTTTATCTGTCGCTGAAAGTTGTTTTGTTGCTTCCGCTTCTAAATAATCTAAACTATACAGCACATCAAAACTTCCCTTCATGTAAGATTGCAAATCTTCTGCTGTTTTAAATCGATCAGGTGTTCTATTGTAAAATCCATTCTTATCACTCTCATCATATACAAAGTTGAGATTGAAATAAGTATCCTTTTCTGGATTATAGGAATTTTCAAAAATTCCTCGAGCATAAAACTCTGCAGCTGTACCATCTCGACGACCGTGATTATTAAACAGTACTGTTCTGTCTAATAAATGCGTCATTTCGTGAGAGTAAGTCGCTGAACCTCTATCATCCAAAACCCTATCTATAAAGTAACGGACACCTAATCCATTGGCTTCTGCACCTACATTTTGCCATGGTGAATACAATCCTAGAGGTGTCATAAAATCTTTAACCCCTTTATCTGCTGTTGGTCCTGATTCTTTAGACCATGTTGTTGCTATTCCAGCAGTCACATTTGTCGTATATTTTTTCATCGTATCTACAATTACTCTATTTGTAATTAGTTTCGGACGATTTTCTTCTTTTGTAATTCTGTATAAAGTATCAACATAATTAGCCTGTCTTGTCGCAGTTAATTCTATCAATGCTTTAACTTTTTCTAATTCTTCTTTATACTTAACTGGATTGGTTTTCTCTAAAGAAGTATCCATATACGTTCCGATGTTTCCGTAGGTTACCGTCGCTATGTTAGTTATAGCATACACGCTTGGTTCTTTAATATTTACCAAACCTAATAATGTAGCTACATTTTGTTGTCTTCTACTTTCAATTTGAAGATTTTCAGCTCCATATTTCTCAGGAGGAGTAGTTAATTTTGTATATAAGTCTACTTTTTCATCAGGTTTTTCTTTCGAGGCTTTTTCAACTACGATAGCTTTAGTCGCTTTCTTCAACCACGTATCCCCATCCATATTAGTGAATGTAGTTCTGTTGTAATCTAAGAACTCTAATAATGTTGGTTTATCTGTAATTTTACCAAAGTATTTCTCAAATGTTTTTGGACTATTGGTTAATCTTAATTCATCATAACTCATAGACCCAAGGTGTTTTAACCAATCTAGAGAAGTAACATCTTTCTTACCAAACGAGCTTGGATTATAAGCTAGAATATCACGGATATTGGTATCTCCAAAATCAATATTATAAAAACGATTGATATAGGATAACCCTAGTAATATTTTCTCTTTATTAGCTTCAATATCACCTTTTACTTTTTCTCTATTTTGTTGATTGTCACCTAAAATACTCAAGGTATGCGCCGCAACTTTTTTCAAACTAGCTTCTAAATCGGTTTTAGTCGCATCGAGTGTTTCTTTAATCGATAATTTTTCAAGATATTCTTTTCGTAGAATTTCTCTTACTTCATCATCCCTTATCTGCGGCTGCGTTTTTTTCAACTCACTGCGTTTTTTATAAAAATCGCGGTCTATTTCTAAAGCTGGCGGAGTTAGTTGCGCTTTTATTTTTTCATCTGTTAAGAAGTCTACAGACTTCATTTCTCTACTAGCTTCCATCACATCCACTGCATTTTCCAACTCACTATTTTCTGGCAACAGATGTGGTTTGTCTTCTTTAGTACCAACCAAAATTACTTTTTGGCGCATAGCTTTAGTTACTTCAGTTTTCTCAGTTGGATTTGTTAACTCTCCTGTCTCCGGATTAACTGCATAAGTTTTAGTGACGGTTGTTTCCCCTTGCTCACCTGCATCTTCAACTACTTCTTTTCCTTTCAGAAGTTCAGGAGCGTCTTTTTTCACCTCTGTAATTTCTATAGGTGACACTATCTTTTCTACATTTCCAACTTTTACTATTTTGTCTTTAGCTGGAATGTTTTCTGTTGTCGTTTCTTCTGAGATAGCTCCTGTTTCTTGATTTAATGTGTATTTTGTAGTTGATACTGTACGCCCTCTTTCACCTGGTGTTTCTACTTTTTCCTTATAACTTAGCGTCTCATCTGCTACATATCGTGTTTCAAACGAAGTATCCTTTATTTCAACCTTAGACTTAGTTCCTACTGCCGTTATTTTCGCTTGCATTGCTTTGGCTACTTTTGTTGAAACTTCTGGCTCAGTCAAGTCTCCTGTTTGTTCATTTACTTTGTAAACTTTTATTGTTGTCGTTTCTTCATCCTGACCTTGATTTCTGACTTCTTTGACACCTTTATCAAGTGACTCATCCGCGACAAACTGTTCACCTCTTTTGACTGTTGATCTTGTTTCTTCTACATTCCCAACCTTAACAACTCTATCTACTGGATGTTTTTCTATCTTTGTTGAAGTGTTTTCTACTATTTTCCCAGTACTTTCATCAAAACTGTAAGAAGTAGTTGTCACTTCCTTACCATTTTCGCCTGCTACTTCTACTCGTTGCTCTTTGTAATTTAAGGCTGGTGAAGCTTTATATGTTGTTTTATATTCCAATACTTTTTCTTTAGTTACTGGACTTGGGACAGTTGGTTGCTCTTGGGGAGCTAAGGGTTCAGGCTGAACAGCTGGTTCTGGTTCGTTTCCTTGACTTGGGTTGACCTCTGGAGATGGAGCCGTTTGTTCTGGTTGTTTTTGGGTTTCTTGTGGGGCAGACTCACCAACATCTTTGACCCCCTCAGCTGGATTCTCCAGCTGTTTCTCCTCACCCTTTTGTTCCGCAAGAGATTGATTTTCCTCACCCCCTGATTCCACGGCTGGGCCTTCTGGCTCAGAATCTTTGGCCTCAGCAGTTTCTTTAGATGGTGGCTGGGACTCAGTACCTTGTGGGGCATGAGTTAGATTTTCCTCGCCCCCTGATTCCACGGCTGGGGTTGCTGGTTCTGGTTGCTTCGGCTCGGCTTCGGGTTTGTCAGGTATTTGTTTCTCGCCCGGTCTTGCTTCGGCTTCTGGTCTTGGTTGTCCTATTCCATCAGCTGGTTTTTTCTCAATTTTTTCAGGTTGAACTGGTTTAACTTCCTCTGGCTCTGGAGTTACAGGTTGTGTTGGTTTTGGTGCAACTTCTTCCTTAGTCCCAACTGCAATCACCTTGTTCACCGGTTCTTTTGTGATTATATTTTCTATAACTTTGCTAGATTTTTCCCCATTAACGATAGTGACTTCTGTATAGATGGTGCGTTCACCAACAACACCTTCTTGAACAACTTTAGTTTGCCCTTTAGCTAAGGTTGCATCTTCTTGTTCTATCGTTTGGAAAGCAACCTCCTCTGTAGTGACTAGCAATTCTGGTTTCTCTACTGTGACATTTAACACACCTTCCTCAGGACTTGTTTTATAATCACTATTATTTTCTACTTTCGGTTGTTCTACTTGGGGATTTCCTGCAACTTCTTCCTTAGTCCCTATAGGCAAAATTTCATCAGGAGCTTGTTTGCTTACAGGAGCTTCAACAATTTTCTCAACTGCGTAGGATGGTTGAGGAGATTGCACAAAATCTTCAGTCGAGCTAAAATGAGATGCAGTCTGTGGTACAATCTTCTTAGATTGAGGTTCTGAACTGTCCTCCTTTTGAGATAATGCTGGCGACTCTACCTTATCAGCAGAAAGTTCCTTGTTACCACTATCTCTTACCAAATAATATCCCGTAAATTCATATCCTTGGACTGTTTCAGGACTTGGTAAAAACTGACCTTCTACTCTCTTAACAAGGGCTGGTTGCAATTCTACCAGATTTTCTAAAGCAGAAATGGATGCTCCCCAGCCACCAACAGCAAAGACGCTCACAAGGAAGTAAGACGCTCCCTTTTTTCTCTTGATTAAAGTAAAGGAAAGCAATAATAATCCTGCTCCCAGGATAAACATCCCATCATTAGAAAACAGACCTGTTTCTGGTAATCTTGTAGCCAATTTTCGATAGACAAAATAGTATTCTTTTCCCTCTTTTACCTCAATCTTATTTTCTTCAAACCATTGCAACTCAGATTTCAGCTTTTCAGGTAAATCCTGCTCATCCAAATAATGACTTGAAATTAGTGTTGAAGTCGTTTCTGCAGCCTGTACGGGTTGAGCCCCTATACCAGCAAAAAATAAACTCGTTCCTAGCAAGACCGAACAAGCTCCTATTGTATATTTTCTCAAAGAAAAACGCTGCTTTCTCTCAAATTGAAATTCTTTCATCCCATCTCCCATCATTCATTATTACTGTATATTTAGTATATCAGAAATAGTCTGTATTCACAAATCTTTCTAGTTATTCCCTTATCACTCCAAGTTAAAGGAGACAATATACAATAATTTTTAGTTAAATGTATATCAATGTTTTTTGTTTTTCTTAACAAAAGCAATACAAAAAGAGCCTGTTGCCAAGCTCTTTGTACTCAATGAAAATCAAAGAGCAAACTAGGAAACTAGCCGCAGGTTGCTCAAAACACCGTTTTGAGGTAGTAGATAAGACTGACGAAGTCAGCTCAAAACACTGTTTTGAGGTTGTGGATAGAACTGACGAAGTCAGTAACCGTACTACGGCAAGGCGACGCTGACGTGGTTTGAATTTGATTTTCGAAGAGTATTAGTCTATTATTTCTTCTCAGCACGAAGGGCTGACAAGATTTGTGTACGGATATCATCCACACCATTTGGCGTATTTGGTAAAAAGATAGTCTGATTTCCTTTAGAGGCAAAGGTATTCAAGGTATCCAAATACTGGTTGGTCAAGAGGATGGACATGATTTGTTCTTCTGTCATGCCAACATTGGCTTCCTTGAGTTCTGTGATAGACTCTGCCAATCCATCCACAATCGCCTTACGTTGTTGGGCAATCCCCACACCATGAAGGCGGTCTTTTTCTGCTTCGGCTTCAGCTGCAGTGACAATTTTAATCTTGTCAGCTTCCGCCAATTCTTGCGCTGCGACCCGCTTACGTTGCGCCGCATTGATTTCATTCATGGATTGCTTAACTTCTGCATCTGGTTCGACCTTGGTAATCAAGGTTTTCACGATAATATAGCCGTAAGTGGTCATTTCTTCTGCTACTTGGTGTTGAACTTCAAGGGCAATCTCATCTTTTTTCTCAAACAATTCGTCCAAGGTTAATTTTGGAACAGAAGAGCGAAGAGCATCTTCGATATAAGATTTAATCTGAGATTCTGGACGCATGAGTTTATAGTAGGCATCTGTCACGCTCTGCTCGTTGACACGGTACTGAGTCGCTACATTCATCATAACGAACACATTATCCTTGGTCTTGGTCTCAACTACAATATCACTTTGCAACAAGCGCAACTGAATCCTCGCTGCAATCGAGTCAATCCCAAAAGGCAAGCGAATATGAATACCGCTATTGGCAACCTTTTGGTATTTCCCAAAGCGTTCAATAATCGCCACCGACTGCTGACGAACCACATAAACTGTACTCAGTGTGACTATCAGCAATAGGAGCACACAAACCACCACAAAAATCATCAAAAATGTTGTTATCATCGCGACGACCTCCATCATTATTTTTTCCTGTATTATAGCACATTTAAAGAAGGCTGTGCAGTTTTTACTGCGATTTTTCCTGAAATGTCAATAATTAGAGGTGAATTGTCACATTGTCGTCTAATCTCTTACTAAAACAACTCTTTATAAAAGGCAATCGTTTCTTCTAAGGTTGGCATAAATGGATTTCCTGGTGCACAGGCATCAATCAAGGCATTCTTAGAAAGATATTCAAAGTCGAAATCTTTTTCTTCAATACCAAGTTCAGTCAATTTCTTAGGAATACCTACTGTCTCAGAAAGCTTCTCAATCTCAGCAATTGCATAATCGGCACATTCTTGATCTGATTTACCTTCTACATGAAGTCCCAAGGCTTTAGCAACATTGCGGAAAGCTTCTGGTACACGTTTAGCATTTTCACGTTCTATAACTGGTAGTAACATGGCACAGCAAACACCATGTGGCAAATTATATACTGCACCGAGTTGGTGAGCCATTGAGTGAACATAGCCCAGACCTGCATTGTTAAAACTCATACCACCAAGGAAGATAGCATTGACCATACCTTCACGCGCTTCAATATCGTGTCCATTTGCTACGGCACGAGGAAGGTATTCCTTGATAAGCTCAATAGCTCCGATAGATAATTTCTTGGTCACATCATAAGCACCAGGTGTTACCAAAGCTTCAACTGCGTGGGTCAGAGCATCCATACCTGTCGCTGCAGTCAAAGCTTGAGGTTTGGAAAGCATGAGTTCCGGGTCATTGACAGAAATCAAGGCAAGGCTATTCTTGTCAACCATTACCATCTTAACCTTGCGTTCTTCATCAGTAATCACATAATTAATAGTAATTTCTGCAGAAGTTCCTGCTGTTGTATTGATAGCCACAACTGGCAAGCCTTTTTTAGCAGACTTATGAAGTCCTTCATAATCCTGTGGTTTTCCACCATTTGTAGCCATGATAGAGATACAACTAGCTGCATCCTGTGGAGACCCACCACCAAGACTGATGATAAAATCACATCCATGTTCTTCCAAAGCAGCTACCCCATCTGTGACATTCTTACAAGTAGGATTTGGTTCTACATCGCTAAAGATGACATATTCGATTCCTTCTGTATCTAGCGGTTTTAAAACCTTAGGCAAAATGTCACTTCCTTCGATAAACTTATCTGTCACCAAAAGTGCCTTTCTATAGCCAAGTTCCTTGATATAAGGACCGACTTCATTTACAACACCTTTTCCAATAAGGTTGACTGCTGGAACATAAAATGTAGCCATATAATTTTCCTCCTGCGCCTTCGCGCTATCTATTTAACATCATTATATTACTTTTTGTATTCGTTTTCAATTATTTGTGAATTGTTTAACAAATCTTTTTAAAAGGATAGGAGGGACGTAAGTTCACCTCCTATATAAACAAGTTTTATTTATGTAGTGGTCCCAACAACTGACATGCACGATAGTCTGCTGATTCTAGATCCTCTGTTCCAAATAAGGACCAATTTTTAGGTCTAAAGATATCTTCCTCAGGTACATTATGCATATTGACAGGAATTCTCAACATAGAAGCTAAGGTAATCAGATCTGCTCCAATGTGTCCATAAGTTATCGCTCCGTGATTGGCTCCCCAATTATTCATGACGTCATAGACAGACTTGAAAGCACCTTTTCCTGTCAAACGTGGAGCAAACCAAGTAGTTGGCCATCCTGGATCTGTACGATTATCTAAAGTATGGTGAACATCTTCAGGAAGTTCAAGTGTGTAACCTTCTGCAATTTGTAGCACTGGACCAACTCCTTTTAAAAGATTGAGACGTACCATTGTTACTGGCATATCCCCCTTCGTCAAGAAACGAGTTGAGAATCCTCCTCCACGGAAGTATTCGCGGTTTGCTGGTGGAAAGTCTGTGTTTTCAAGCATAGCCTGTACTTCACTTTCATCCAACTCCCAGAATGGTTTCATAACAGGTTTGCCATCTCGAGTAGCTTGACCTGTACCATCCAATGTACAAGAGCCAGAATTGATTAGATGTAAGAATCCATCTGCAGCACGACCCTCTAAAGTATGCCCTGTTACACGTTTAACAGCCTCTGGACTCCAATAAGTACGCACGTCAGCAAAGATTTGTGGAGTATTTGTTAATAGATAATTAAAGAGCATAGACACACCATTTAGTGAATCATTCTCTGTTGCAAATACAAATGGTTTACGAATACCATTCCAGTCAAACTGAGTATTGAGGAAAGTTTCCATAAAATCTCCATTTGGGAAATGGTCTGTCCACTGGCGTTGACCTTGAAAACCAGCTACTAAAGCATGGTGACCAACTGCTTCTTCCTCAAAACCAAGCTCTGCTAAACGAGGATTCCCCTGCATAAGATCTCGACCAATCATGAACATTTTTACAACAAATTCCCATTGTTTTTCTTTTTCTTCTTTAGAAAGAATCAAATCTTCACGATTTCGGTCAACACCTTCTTTGATATGTTCTTTTACCCAAACCATAGCACGTTCGAACTCTTCTGGGTCATAAATACCACGGTCAATACGGCGCGTGAACTCCGTCATATCTACCGATTCATTTCTCATTCCTAGGTATTCTTGGAAGAAATCTGGATTCACAATAGAACCGCCAATCCCCATCGAAACACTACCCATTGATAGGTAAGCTGTGTCTCTCATCAAGCCAGTTGCAAGAGCTGCGCGCGCATAACGTAAAAGTTTTTCTCTGACATCTTCTGGAATATCTGTATCATTAGCTTCCTGAACATCTCTACCATAAATACCAAACGCTGGAATCCCTTTTTGAGCATGGGACGCTAGTACAGCTGCAAGATAGACAGCTCCTGGACGTTCTGTTCCATTAAATCCCCAAATAGCATGAGGAATATCTGGAGACATATCCATAGTTTCACTACCATAACACCAGCATGGTGTGACTGTAATTGTTGCACAAACATTTGATTTTTTGAACAATTCATGTGAAGCTGCAGCCTCTGGAACACGACCAATAGTAGATGGAGAAATCACGCATTCCACAGGTTCTCCATCTGGATATTTCAATGTACTCGAAATAAGATCTGCCACACTTTTAGCCATGTTCATTGTCTGTACTTCAAGTGATTCGCGTACACCTTGACGACGACCATCAATAGTCGGACGAATACCAATACGTGGATGTTGGATCATAATACTTTCCTCTTATTTTTCTGTTTCTTTTATACTACCATCACCATTATATTTACGGTAGCCTGGGTGACGACCTGTAACCTTATAATTTTCTCGCATAGAGAAGAGACGCTCCAAAGTCGGACGAGCAATTTCTTGCTCCTCAATGCCCTTTGTAGAAAGTAACATTCTTCCGTGGAATGTTGTCTTTGCGACTAATTCTAAAGTTTCCATACGGTAGTATGCTGTAATGACATCGCTTCCGACAGTCAAAGCTCCATGATTTTCTAATAGCATGACATCATGATCTGGTAGATAAGGTGTAATTGCTTCTGGCACTTCCATTGTAGACGGAACTCCAAATGGCGTTATAGGAATTGCCCCAACCACAATCGCGCTCTCAATTAGTGAATAAGTATCTAAAGGAATATGTGCAAGAGCAAATCCTGTTGCAACCGGTGGATGCGCGTGAACAACCGCACGGACATCCTCACGTTCTTCGTAACAACGAATGTGCATTTTAATTTCACTAGAAGGGCGGTAATTACCTTCTGCTTCTAAAATCTCTCCTTTGAGATTTAACTTCACCAGCTTTTCTGGAGTAATAAAACTTTTGCTGATGCCAGTAGGAGTTGCAATAATGGTATCCTCATCTAATCGAACAGATACATTCCCATCGTTAGCAGCAACCCAACCAAGTTGCCACATCTTATGACAAACATCACAAATCTGTTCACGAATTTCTGATTCATTAAACATCGATTATTATCCTTTCTAAAATATTAAACAAAACATATGACTATTATTAAATCTTAATAGTGATAAACTAACACTCACTACCTTGATTAAGTATTAAATACTCTCTCTCACTCATTCAAAATAGCATGATTCTGTTTCACTAATTTCTTAATTCTGTTGAAACATTATTCTAATTCTCAACTTCCTCAATAACAAATAATTTTGTAAGATATTCTGGAACACATAGTGCTAAATTACTTAAACTGACTTTTATTCCAGCATTCATTAATTCATCTCCATAAAAGAACTCATCAAATCCAGAGACGGAATAGCATTTATCTTTATCTAAACCACTAAAATAAACTCTTGTATAACCTGGGTTTAACTTACTATTCAATTGAGCATACAGTAAAATCGACTGGCATTTATTCTTTGAAACAACTTGCCAACTAGCCGAATCACAACTAAAAGGACTGTTTATCCTATAAAAATCCCCATATTGAAACAATGAACGATATTTTTTATAAAACTGAATTTGTTCTCTCACTTGTTCTTTTTCTTCTACCGACAATCTCGTAACATCTAATTCATAACCGAAAGAACTAAAATAAGCTACATTTGTCCTAGTGTCCAAACTCGTTTGTCTTCCACTTTGTTCATTTGGAGAAATAGAAACATGGGCTGTCATCATTGATGGAGAATATCCATAAGAAGTTCCATGCTGAATTTTCAATCTTTCTATCGGGTCCGTATCATCACTCGTCCACGCTTGCGGTGCATAATACATAAGTCCTAAATCAAAACGTCCACCACCTGAAGAACAAGATTCAAATAGAACTGAAGGGAACTTAGTTATTAAACGATCTAATAACTGATAAAGACCTAAGATATATCGATGACCAAATTCCATCTGCTGTTCAGAATCAAGTTCAATACTATAAATATCTGTTATATGACGATTCATATCCCATTTGATATAATCCAGATTTGTTTCGATTATGATTTTAGAAATAGAATCAAAAAGGTAATCAACAACTTCCTGTCTCGTCAAATCCAACACATATTGATTTCTTCCTACTGACTTCTCTCTGTCTAACAAATGGATAGTCCAATCGGCATGATTCTTGTACAAATCACTATCAATAGAAATCATTTCAGGCTCAAACCACAAACCAAATTGTAAACCTATTTTGTGAATTGCATCTGCAAGAAATCCAATACCTTCAGGAAGGCGACTTCTATCTGTTACCCAGTCACCCAGAGAACTTTTGTCATCTTTCCTATGACCAAACCAACCATCATCCAACACAAATAATTCTATGCCTAAATCCTTAGCAGCCTTTGCTAAATCTAAAATTTTTTCTGTACTCAAGTCAAAATAAAATGTTTCCCAACTATTGAGTATTATAGGCCGACTAGCTTGAGAGAAATTAGGATTAACTAGATGATGTTGATAGAAATCTGATAGTTGTTGGCTCATCTGATTCATTCCCTGATCAGAATAGGTCACAATTGCTTCTGGTGTCACAAAACTTTCGGTAGGATTTAATAAAAAACGAAATTCTACTGGATTTATTCCTACTGTTACTCTAGTGGTATCAAAATGGTCAACTTCAATCATATTTTGAAAATTTCCAGAATAAATAAAGTTAAAACCATAAACCTCACCACTATGCTCTGTAGTTTCCCTCCTTGATAACATAAAGAAAGGATTTTGCTGAGGACTTGATGAGTATCTCAAGCTATCTATTGCTTGAATACCTGGTCTAAGCGGAGTCCTATATAACTGACGTTCCCTCAGCCATGCTCCAGAAAATTGAATAAAATCATATTGACTATCTGGTAAATCTAACTGTAAGCTCATTGTTTTCAAAAGAGTCAACTTATTATTACTATTATTTAAAAATTCCGTATTTCTGACTAAGACATTGTATTCTGGAAAGATTGTGTAATTTAGTCTAACAGTTAAATCTAATATGGAATCTGTTAAAATAATCGTTAATGTTTCCGCACACTGACCAATATCATCAAATGTTGAAGGTAGAGAGTTAAGACGATTTTTCCCTTTTTCAAGTTCAAAACCTTGATATTTTAGTGTCGTTATCCTACTACCATTCATTCCTTGTACTTGAAAGGCTGGATGCCGAAAATCTCCTTTCCCATATGAAGAATATTCATTTTGTATCATAGACTGTTGAATATCCTCAAATTCTTCAGAAAAAGATACTTCAAATCCTCTTTTTTCATAGGCCATCAATTGGTTATAATTTTCCTTGACACGAATCCTTTTCCCAAAATATAGATGTTGAAGTTCCCCATTTTCTAAAATTCTAAAAATATAACTACTATCTTTCATTTCCAAATGAAAAACGGTCTCGTCCTTATTAATATAAATCGTCATCTCTACCTCACAATTTTTTCTTTACTTCTTCAGTATCACGATAGAGTACGGTGCCAATTCTATCTCATCTTCTTGAATAGTAAAATCTCCAATTACTCTGGTAAAATTCTCTATCGAAAGATTCTCTATTTTTATTTTTTGTTTAATCTGAGCAGGATTTCTCAGAGAGAGAATTTCAGTAGAAGTCTTCTGATTGTGACACTTATAACCATAAATTTCAAATTTTTCAGGACTTCCTCCTATTTTTTTACTATATTTTAGTGTTTGATAATTCTCCTCTATCCATTTGACGGCACGAGCATTGGCTTTCCAGCGTTCTTCATCAAACATATCAAAAGAATAGTGAAACTCCCAAAAAGCATTCCCTCTTGTTGAAATAAATAATAGATAAGCTTCAAAATCTGGTATTGATGCAAACATTTGGTGATCCATGTACCAGGTATTTGCACTGACAGCATAGATTGGTTCATGATTATAAAGCGACCACATAGGTAACTGTATCTCACGTTTTTCCAAAAATTCTTGATACTGAATATCTCGGTAAGTAATCATACGATTGATATCATTACCTGCGTTCTCTGTAAACCCTACATCTTGAGATATTTGAATCCATAAACTATTGACCCACTGTAAAAACCATGGACTAGGATTTACATAAGAAGTCAAGTTTAACCAACAATCTTTTCCTCCTCGCTCCTTTCTTAGATCTATCAACAGTTGAATTAAGAACTCATAAACCGCTGTCATGGTATACATACCATGCGACCCACTCTTATCAGGTTTGTCAGGTTGAAGTAACCAACCATCAATTTTCCAATAGCTGATATCGAATTCTTTTTGATATTCCAACATCTTTTTCTTCATTTGATTGAGATAGTTAAAATCAGCGACGTTTACATCATTTGAAGTATAATTTTTAGAGCCAATCCTTAACTCTGGATGTGCTTCCAACCAATCACTCATAATGATTTCTGTCCCATTATAACCACCTCTGGGACCAATCCATAATCCTAGGCTTGAACCAAATCCATTTATAAGATGTTTAATATTTCTCAAACCATTTGGGAATTTATGATTGAATTCCCAAACTGATTGATAGTTTGTCCAACCATCATCAACAACATAAGCATCTAAATGGACTCCATGATTTTCAAATCCATCTCTAATCTCAGAAAAACTTTTTAGAATACCTTCTTCTGTAATGTCGGTCATATGGTCATACCAGGAATTATACTGTTTACGGAAATAACTAGGTTGAGCTATTCCTTCCACATATTCAAAAAATGCCTCTTGAATCTCTTCTTTTTTATAGGAACCTGCTCCCCCAACAATACAAGGCCATAATTTTTTCTCTTGATTAATAACCGTTCCTAAGTAATACCTTGATACATAATGTCTACCATCTACCTTGTTTTCAGACATGGGAAATTCCATTCCTAAGAATAAAGAATTAGCATAAACAGGTTGTCCCAATTCTACATAATAACCGGAAAAATTTGCCATTTCCTTAATACAATCTTGTCTTTTAGGATAGAAAATATGGTCTTCTGTTTCAAACTCAAAACTCTCTACCTCTACAGATTTAATAACTTCAGTAGAAGAATCTAAAACTAATTGTTTCGAAAGAACATCATCCCTCGATTCAAAGATTAAACGTAAACGAATGGAAGGATAAACAAAAGAAACCTCAATCCGCTTATCTCCCTCTTCCCTAACGATTGCTGAAAAATGATTTGAAGAAAGTTTTATACCATTCTCCAATGTAATGGTAAATTCCTCTTTCGAAACATTTTTTATCATTACTCCTGCCCGTTTGTTTACGATATCAGTAGTATAAAATCGACCATCTCCCCAAAAGAAATTACGTCTTACATTTTTATTTTCAATTTTCATATAAACTACTCTCTCAACTCAATTTTTATTACGCTATCAATCAAGTCTGGTAATGGATAGGTAAAATGAGGAACTTCTCCAAACTGTGCAAAACAAATTCCTTTATAGGCATTGGTCGTCCAGCTTTCTGAAATTTTCACCTCACTTCCATCATGAAGAAAGCTCATTCTTTTTACGTTTTCTTTACTAATCCCAAGAAGAGCTAACGGACCTATAGGTTGTTCAAATACATGAGCATAAACCGTATTTCCGTTACGAGTATAGTATCCCCAATCTGGTTTTGGTAAATTTTCATCTCCACAACATCCATAAATTGCCTCACCATTTCGAGACATCCATTGATGAAAATCATCTAATATTTTCTTACTTGGATCATTAATTCTTCCCAAAGCATCTGGGCCTACATTAAGAATCATATTCCCGTTTTTACTAACACATTCAACTAACTTTCTTATCAAAGTTTGACTAGACTTATATAGATAATCAGTAGGATTATAAGCCCAATTGTTATTCATAGTTAGACAAAGTTCCCAAGGAACAGGCTCACCTTTAAAGTTTCGAATACCTTCGTGAGGAACAATTTGCTCTGGACTAACAAAATCTCCAGCATAAGAGGTAATTTCATCTGTAACAATACTTCCGAATCCTTCACCTGATGTTTCTAATCTATTATCTACGATAACGTTTGGCTGATAATGACGAACCATGTCTATTAATTTTGAAGCTCCCCATTTTTCACCTACCATGTCTTCATAAGAATAATCAAACCATAATATGTCAATCTGACCATAACCAGTTACAATTTCTTTAACTTGATTGTGCAAATACTCCAAATAACGATCAAAGTTAATTTTCTCATCTCGATAGGCTTCATTTCCTCTCATTGGATGATTTAGATCAGCATATTTAGGAAAATCAGGATGATACCAGTCAATCAAACTAAAATATAACCCTACTTTTAAACCTTCAGCTCGGACGGCGTCTACAAACTCTTTAACTAAATCTCTACCTGCAGGTGTATTTGTTGCTTTATAATCCGTAAATTTTGAATCAAACAAACAAAATCCATCATGATGTTTAGCCGTTAAAACCATATACTTCATCCCCGCAGCTTTTGCTTGTTTAGCCCATTCTCTAGGGTTATATTCCTTAGGATCAAAAGCTCGAAAATATGGTTCATAATCTTCAATAGATAATTTCTGATGACTACGAATCCATTCCCCTTTTCCTGGAATAGAATATAAACCCCAGTGAATGAACATCCCAAATCTTGCTTCTCTAAACCACTGAGTTCTACTATTGATAGTTTCAAGTGTATGTTTCATCCTTTTACTGCTCCTCCTCCTAAAGCTTCAATGAAGTATTTACTTGTAAATGCAAATAGAATGATTGGTGGTAATACGATTACAACAATCGCTGAAAAGAGACCATTATAATTAGTATTAAAACTTGTAGTAAATTGACCTAGTAATGCCGGTACTGTTAATTCATTTTTATCAATCACCAACATTGATGCCCAATAATATTCATTCCAGTTATTAATAAAGGCAAGTACGGCTGCTGTTAAAATTCCAGGTCTAGCAATTGGCAACATCACTTTCCAGAAAGTTTGAGCATATGTCGCACCATCAATCTCTGCCGCCTCCTCCAATTCTTTTGGAATAATTTCAAAATAGTTCTTTATAATGAAGAAACTCATAGCAATTCCACTACAAGAGTAGACTAGAATTAGAGCAACTGGGGTATTATAAATCCCCAACGCATTTACTAATCTATAAACTGGAAAAGTCATAGCTGTTGCTGGAATAAATAGAGTAGAATACAGCATAGAAGTCACTAACTTCTTCCCTCTAAATTCCATCCTAGCAATAACATATGAAGACATGGAAATCATAACAATGCTAATAATAACTGATATAGACACTACTTTAAAGCTATTCCAAAAGTAAGTGAAAACATGAAGTTTTGTAAAAACATTTATATAACCATCAAGAGTAAAGTCAGTTGGTAAACTAATACCTGGATTTTTCATAGGATCCGCTTTTAATGATGATAAAAATATCCACGCAATAGGGAAAATGGAAATTAAAATGGTAAGGAGCATATAACCATATATAAGAACTTTGCCTTTTTTACTAATACCATTTATATGTGTATTCATAATCATTTCCCACCTTTCAGTCTTTTTCTTTCTCTGAATAAAATATTAATACAAACGATAATCAACATTCCACCTAAGATTTGTATAACTCCAATTGTATTTGCACGAGCATACTGAGTTCGTGAGCTAGCCACCGCTAATTCTCTAATAACAAAACTGATACTTTTTGTTCCTGCAGCACCATTTGTCAAAAAGAATACTTCGTTATAGAGCAAAAATCCTGAAGTTGCTGCCATAATTGAAACAGTTTTAATTGTCCCCTTAATCATCGGAATCGTAATATACCACTCTTTCCTCCAACCAGTAATGTTGTCTAAAATAGCAGCTTCTTGAACTTCTTCTGGAATAGCAAAAATTTGCCCAAGAATCATAATGGTTGATGCTCCTGCAAAGAAGATATAAGCGCCAGTCATGGCTGCTATATTTAATCCTGGAGTCAACAGCACTGAATCTTTAAACGATGGATTAAATAGATGGATAACTTGGTTAACAACACCATAGTTTGGATTATAGATTTGAAGAAAAATCAATCCCATAGCAGCACTGGAAATAATACTCGGTACAATATAAAGATTTCTAGATATCTTCCATCCTTTTAATTTCTTAGATAATGTAATTGCAACAGATAAAGCTAAAGGAACTTGAATAATAACACCAATTACAGCCCAACGAACAGAATTAATTAGAGCTTCTGTAAAAAATGGGTATTCTTTAAAAACATACCTATAATTTTCAAATAATTTATCAAATCCTAGAAACTCAGGGGTGTTTAAATTTGTATAATCCCATTTAGCAAATGAAGTTAAAAAGATTGTTACTACAGAATAAAAATAAAATAGAAAGAAACAAATCAACGTTGGCAAAAGAAATAAAAAGATAAATCGTCTTTTTTGATTCTTCCTATTTTGTAGGCTCATAACTTTTTGTGCCATAAACAAACTCCTTTTTTCAACTATATGAGTAAAATCAAGCTCAGTTGGCAGTGCCAACTGAGCTTCGTTTCCACTCCCTAAAACAATTAACCAATCAATGATTTCAACACATCTTGAGTAGATTTCACTTTTTGATCAACATCTACATTTTCAGCAGCACTTTCTGTCAATGCATTGATAATAGCTGTGTGTACATCGCCACCCCAAACATCACTTACAGTTGGAACAACTACTTTTGCATTCTTAACTTGAGTGATTGCTTGTCCTAAAATTTTAGTAGTAGCTTCTGAACTCTTTTCTGAAAGTTCTTTTACATTTACATTTTCATCAGAAGGATTTGCTCCTACTTTTTCAAAAATTACTTTTTGTACATCATCGCTAGTCATATATTTCAAAAACTCAAGAGCTAGTTTTTGTTTAGCTTCAGACATCTTACTTGAGATAGTGATACCACCTCCAGAAGAACTAATTGCTACACCTGCAGGATAGATTCCAGGTGCAAGACTTGGGTTCTTAGACATCTCACCAGAAGCCCACACACCATTAAAGAAGACTGCAGATTTACCTTCTTGGAAGTCTTTAGAATAAGCATTAGCATCGCCACCAGCATTCTTAGAACCATTAGCTTGAATTTCTTTCATAACCATTTTCAAAGCATCTGCAAATTCTTTAGATTCAATTCCTTCTTTTGTTAATGGTTTATCTAATAATTTACGCCCACTTTCTGTGGTTCCTAAGACTGTATTAAACAAGCGAATAGATGGTTCTCCAGCACCAAATGCATACACTCCATCTTGCTTTCTCACAGCAGCCATTGCTTGTGTAAAATCTTCCCAAGTATTCCACTGATCAGGTGTCTTAGCACCTGCTTTTGCAAATATATCCTTGTTATACCACAAACCCATTGTAAATAACTGTTCGTGTACTGTATAAATTTTTCCATCTTTTTGGTTTTGTTTATAGTTCAAACCAACATTTTTTTCAAGCTTATTTGAATCGATATATGGTTTCAAATCTAAAACAAGTTTTTGTTCAATTGCAGCTAATGATACTGCATTGCCTGCTAGGTCAATCACATCTGGAAATTCACCACTAGCAACCTTGTTATTCATTACATCCTTCAAATCACCATTTATAGGAATTGGTTTAAATTCTACACCACTATCTTTATGTTCTTCTGCAAATTTATCATATAAATCTCGCATAGTCTTAGCTACAGGCCATTCATCTTCACTATGATGATACCCATGATAAAATTCTAATACTTCTTTACCAGAAGAACTTCCACCGCTTGCATCCTTAGATGTTCCACAAGCTGCTAAACCAAGGGTAGCTACTAACCCGATAACAGCGCATTTCAAAAGACTTTTTTTGTTCATGACAAAACCTCCGTTTTTTTATTTTTGTTTATGATAGCTGAGGATAATAATATTGTGTATCAGCAATATTTGTCATAATATCCTTTAACCCTGTATCCTCGTTTATTTTACCTTGACTCAATAGCTGCACAACAATATTCCCCACAGCTGTAGCCTCAGTTGAACCTGTAAGAACTTCTTTACCAGTTCTATCAGCAATCATTTGATTAAAGTAACTGGCTCTAGCACCTCCTCCGATAACATATATCCTCTTATAAACCTTATGAGTTAGTTCTTCTAATAACTCTATCGTTTTCTTATACGTTTCAGCTAGACTTTCATAAACGATCTTAAATAGTTGCCCATCTGTCCACTCTCTAGTTTCATGATGATAAGCTAGATATTCTGTCAAAGTCTTATACATGTCAGATTCTGTTGCAAATTCAGTTGATTCAGTATCAATCAGAGGAAGATTTTCTTTTTCTTTCTCCACCATTGTCCTAATATCATCAAAAGAATAGGCTTTCCCTCTTCGTTCAAATGAACGTCTTAGTTCCTCTATGATCCATAGCCCTGTACAATTCTTCAGAAATGTAATCACTCCATCTTTACCGACTTCATTTGTAAATCCATAACTGAAGGATTCGGTACTAAGAATAGGTGAAGAAAGCTCCACTCCAACCAAAGACCAAGTCCCTGATGAAATAAACAAACTATCTTCTGTCTTAGGAACTGATACAATCGCGCTTGCTGTATCATGACTACAAACATTTACAACAGGAATATTGCCTAAACCATATTCCTCTTTGAGTCTACCAAGAACATTCCCCTCTGAAACAATTTCAGGAAGTAAAGATGACTCCAATTCAAATAGTTTTAAAATATTCTGATTCCATTTTTGACTTCTCGGATCAAAGAGTTGGGTTGTTGAAGCAATGCTTTTTTCTGTAGCAAACTTGCCTGTCAAGAGATAATTAAACAAATCTGGCATTAAAAGAATCTTATTGGTCTTATAGAAAGAGTCAGGAGATTCTTGACGTGCCTTAAAGAGTTGAAACAGGGTATTTATCTCCATAATCTGATTTCCTGTCTCTGAATACAGTTTTTCTAATTCAGTCATTTCAGATATTTCCTTTAAAACTCCCTTTGTTCTTTCATCACGATAATGAACAGGTTGTGATAACAGCTTACCTTCATTATCAATCAGTCCAAAATCAACTCCCCATGTGTCAATACCGATAGATAAAATCTTGTAACTAGTATTAGCCAAGTGGATGCTTTCAAGAATTTTAGCTAGTAGAAAGTCAACATCCCAAGATAAATGCCCTTTTACTCTAATAGGTAGATTAGAAAAGCGATTTATTTCTTCCATTACTAGTTTATTTTCAGAAAGGTAACCAACGATTGCTCTTCCAGAAGTCGCACCTAAATCTATTGCTAAAACCGCTTCCATTTTTCTTCTCTCTTCGTCCTTGATTAACTTTATTATAATCCCCACGTTTTATTTTTTCAATATGTGAACGCTTACTTGAATAATGTTCATATATTTACTCCATAAACATAAAAATAATTCAAATTCCTCCAATTTGTGCTATAATATAGTTGAAATGATAAATTAGGAGGAGCTTATGATAAAAGATGAACGTGTACTTGAATTGATTGAAATTATTAAAAAGAAAAAAAGAATTGCCGTAAAAGAGCTGGCAGAAATCACTTTCTCCAGCACAAGTACCTTACGTCGTGATTTAATTTTCTTAGAAAATCAAGGTCTTATCAAAAGAAAGCACGGATACGTGACCCTGTCCTCTATGAACACAATTGAACTTTCTCATCAAATACGTGAAGGAGAAAGTACTAGGCAAAAAAGACTAATCGCTAGTCTCGCTAAAGACTTTATTCGGTCAGGCATGTGTATTTATCTTGATTCCAGTACGACTGTCTACGAACTCTGTCCTCATCTCGCCGAACTAGATAATCTAATTATTTTTACAAATGGTTTGCATACTGCACAAACCTTATCTGAAACTGTTAGAGATAGTTCTAAAATTTTTATTACTTCTGGAGAAGTAAAACATCAATCTTGTTCAGTTATTAACTATGATAAAGAAAATTCTTTATTAGATCACTTTAATATCGATTTAGCATTTTGTTCAGCAAGAGGTATTGATGACCAATATGTTTATGAAGCTTCTCTCAGCCAAGCTATTTCAAAAAAGAATATTATTGACAAAGCCCATGAAACCATCTTACTGATTGATAGTTCTAAATTTTACAAGACTGGATTTTTTAAAATTAATCCCCTCTCCAAATACACAACCTTTATTTCTGACACCTTGCCAGATCAAAAATTATTAGACGCAGTAGAATTATTTGATGGAGAATGGGTTTCTGATATTCAATGAAAATCAAATAGGAAACTAGTCTCAGGTTGCTCAAAGTACAGATTTGAAAATTGATCAAGTCAGCTCGAAACACTGTTTTGATGTTGTAGATAGAACTGATGAAGTCAGTCACATATATACGGAAAGACGAAGCTGACATGATGTGAAGAGATTTTCGAAGAATATTCGTTCTGTCTGCTGACTTATCTACAAATACTCACCACATGACATTATTTTCTCAGCAACCCTAAAAACAGAAGCTGGGCAAAAACTCAATTTCAGGAGAAAATGGAGTAAACCTTCTCACAATAAAACGCATAAAATCAAGGTTTTGCACACCTGATATTATGCGTTTTTCTGATTTTAAAGACTTTGTCGCTTAGACCCTATATTTCAAGAATTAAGTGACCTTGATGATCTAAATTTGTTGTGATATACTATTTTTGTCATCGGTTACCGATTACGTTCCTATGGGTTCGTGAGAGGAGGTGAAACTAATGAGCCTTATCATAGAGCTCGCTCTTACTATTATAGCGGACGTCATCGCAGGAATTATCTTGTATTTCGTCTGCAGATGGCTAGATAGTAAGGAGTAGACCGAGTGACTAGCCTATCAACACCCGTTAAATCGCTAAGATACGTCAAAAAAGCCCTTAACTACGGCAATAGTTAGGGGCTTTGGTGTTCTAATGAACCTTATCAATTAACTATATTCTAGCATATAATCTACAATAGTTCAAGCATTAAGTGACCTTGATGATCTAAATTTAGTGTGGTATAATACTTTTGTCATCGGTTACCGATTACGTTCCTATGGGTTCGTGAGAGGAGGTGAAACTAATGAGCCTTATACCAGAGCTTGCTCTTACTATTGTAGCAGATGTTATAGCTGGAATTATCTTGTATTTCGTCTGCAAATGGCTAGATGGTAAGAAGTAGACCGAATGACTAGCCTATCAACACCCGTTAAATCGCTAAGATACGTCAAAAAATCCCTTAACTACTGCCATAGTTAAGGGATTTGGTGTTCTAATGAACCTTATACACTAACTACATTCTAGCATATAAGTCCAGATATTTCAAGGATTAAGCAATGTTGATGATCTAAATTTAATGTGATATACTATTTTTGTCATCGGTTACCGATTACGTTCCTTACGGTTCGTGAGAGGAGGTGAAACTAATGAACCTTGCCCCAGAGCTCGTTCTTACTATTGTAGCGGACGTCATAGCAGGAATTATCTTGTATTTCGTCTGCAAATGGCTAGATGGTAAGAAGTAGACCGAATGACTAGCCTGTAAACACCCGTTAAATCGCTAAGATACGTCAAAAAATCCCTTAACTACTGCAATAGTTAAGGGATTTGGTGTTCTAATGAACCTTGCCTATCGATTTTATTCTAACATACAGGTCCAGATATTTCAAGAGTTTTATTTATTTTTTTAAAGTGCCTTAGGTATCTTAAAGGTCTATAATGAAGTTAGCCATCTAGTATCAAAAAACCGACTAGCTCTTATGAACTAGTCGATTTCTCATCAATGCGCCAACATTTCTTGGGCGATTTCTTGTCCAGATAGGTTATCTGGGTAGTAGGTTGGCCAGTTATCCATTTCTTCAAAGAGGGCTTCTTGGCTTGTTCCTCCAAAGAAAATATGGAAATGTTCTGCCTTAACTGGGGCAATATTGTGGTCACTAAACTGAACATATTTGAATTGTCCAGCATCCGCATCTGTCGCTTCAAAAAGGAAGCGCACGCCACGATTGCCTTTCTTGTAAGTCAAGATTTTTTTACCGACATACTTGTAAGTATATTTCTTACTTTGTCCACCTTGAACAAATTCCATAGTATTATCAGTAATGTTAATCTTAGTCACATCTGTCTGATAGCCTTTTGTATAGTAGGCCTTGTACTCAGCCTGGGTCATCTTACCAGTCAACTTAGCCTTGTAGTCAAAGACTTGGTCAAAAGTGCCATCTTCAAGGAAAGGATAAACTGATTGCCAGTTACCTGCATAGTCACTCAAGGTGCGGTCCTTGACATCTGCATCCTCAAAGTAACCATTTTGAACTGTCTTCGTATCCTCTGCCTTTTCAGGTTCGATTGATGGTCCTTCTTGGTCTGTTGTTTGTTTCAAAGCTTTGAGGTTTTTCTCCATGATAGAGATATAATTTTCTCCCGCCTTGGTATCTTCTTCTGTCAGACTTTCTAAAGGATTGAGGACATCAGTTTTGACACCTGCTTCTTTTGAAAGTGTATTAGCAAGGGCTTGTGAGGCATTTTCTTCAAAGTAGATATAGGCAATTTTATTTTTCTTAACGTACTCTGTCAATTCCGCCAAGCGAGCAGCTGATGGCTCTGCATCTGGAGATAGGCCTGAGATTGCGACTTGTTTGAGTCCATAGTCTAAGGCAAGGTAGTTAAAGGCTGCGTGTTGCGTTACAAAGCTCTTTTGTTTGGCTTGAGACAAGCCTTCTGCATAAGCCTTATCCAAGGCTTGCAATTTTTCGATATAGGCAGATGCGTTCTTTTCAAAGGTCTCTTTTTTATCAGGATAATCTGCTGACAAGCTATCACGGATATGCTCTACAAGTTTAATAGCACGAACCGGTGATAACCAAACATGGGGATCGAACTCATGGTGATGTCCTTCTTCTCCATGGTCATGGTCTCCCTCTTCTTCCTCGCCACCTGGCAAAAGCAACATATCGCCTGTCGCCTTGATGGTTTTCACCTTTTTCTTATCCAAAGTATCTAGCAATTTAGGAACCCATGTTTCCATGTTTTCATTTTCATAAACGAAGGTATCTGCGTCTTGGATTTTAGCAACCGCCTTGGCAGATGGTTCGTATTCATGGGGTTCTGTACCAGCACCGATGAGGAGTTCTACATTAGCAGTATCTCCTGCGACTTGCTTGGTAAATTCATAGACAGGGTAAAAGGTTGTCACGATATTGAGTTTGCCATCTGCCTGTTTTTGATGGGAACAAGCCACTAAAAACAAGGCACATAGACTGGCTAGTAATAAGCTAATTTTTTTCATCTTAGTCTCCTATTTGATAAAACGTCTTACTAAACTGATTAGCAAGAAAACAGTTACAAAAATAATAGTAATACTTGCACTTGCAGGTGTTTCTGCATAGTAGGAAATGTAGAGTCCTGCCACCATTCCCAAAAATCCAATCGCACTGGCAAGCAGCATAACCGATTTAAAGTTTTTCCCCAGACGCAGGGCAATACTAGCTGGCAAGACCATAATGGTCGATACCAGAAGAGCTCCCGCAGCAGGAATCATAAGGGCAATGGCCACCCCTGTCACCATGTTAAAAAGAATAGACATGGTACGAACGGGCAGGCCATCCACAAAGGCCGTATCCTCATCAAAGGTCAGGATATACATTGGACGAAGGAAGAGGAAGGTCAAAATCAAAACAGCTGCCGCAATGACAAAGAGGGAAAGCACCTGCTCCTCACTGATAGTCACGATTGAACCAAAAAGGTACTGGTCCAAACTCATAGAACTAGAGCTTTTCCCCTTGCTCATGACAATCAGAGAAACAGCCAGACCCGTTGACATGAGGATAGCTGTCCCGATTTCCATAAAGCTCTTGTAAACCGTACGGAGATACTCCAGAAAGACCGCCGCAATCAAGACAATGGCAATAGTGGAAATAGTCGGAGAAATCCCCAAAACCAACCCAAAGGCTACACCTGAAAGCGAGACGTGGCTGAGGGTATCACTCATCAAACTCTGACGACGCAAGATGAGAAAGGTTCCTAATACTGGCGAGAAAAGACTCATGGCAATAACGGCCAGAAAGGCACGTTGCATAAAGTCATAAGATAACAAACTAAGCATGGCCCACCTCCTGATCATTCTCATGAACGTTGAAACAACGCCATGGCGAGTCTTGGTTACGGACTAGATGAATATTGCGGTCCGCATAGTCCTTAACTTCTTCAGGGTCATGGGTAATCATCAAAACAGCCTTGCCATGATGATGGGCGCTGTGGTGCATGAGTTCGTAAAATTCATTTTTACTTCCTGCATCCATCCCCGTTGTCGGCTCATCTAGGATAAACACATCTGGGTCCGAAGCAAACATACGCGCAATCACCGCTCGCTGCTTTTGTCCTCCAGATAGAGACCCCAAGCGTTTGTCTCGGTGTTCCCACATACCAACTGAGTCTAAACTGGCCTTGATATGCTCCTCATCATGAGCATTCAAGCGACGGAACCAGCCTTTTCGCGGATAGCGACCCGACTTGACAAATTCATAAACCGTACTTGGAAAACCAGCATTAAAACTGGCAATCTGCTGAGGAAGGTAAGCTATTCTCAATTTCTTACCCTGCGTATTTGTCTTTGAAATGGTCACCTTGCCAATGCGTGGCTGGAGGATTCCAAGACTGGCCTTGATGAGTGTCGTCTTAGCTGCCCCATTCTCCCCTGTCAAGGTAACAAATTCCCCACTATCAACACTATAATTGATATGTTCAAGAACGGGCTCCTTATCATAATAGAAGGATAAATCCTCTACCGTAATATATCTCATTATTTGATTTCTCCTACTAAAGCAGTCAAAAACCGCTGAATCACTTTTTGTTCATTTGGAGTAAACTGAGTCGCCACTTGTTCATAGGTTAAAAGTGTATGCTCATGGTGATGATGATGCTCCTCAGCGATTGGACGAGCCAAGTCAGTCAACTGATAAAAAACCACACGCGCATCCTTAGGATCTTTAGATGTTTCCAACATCCCTTCCTTGACCAAAGACTTAATGGCCTTGGTAACTGCTGCCTGACTGACATTGAGGCGACGCGCCAACTCTGAATTTGTTAAAGATTCCTCTGACAAGAGCATGAGAATGTGCTCCTGAGTATTAGTCAGGGCCACCTCGCTAGTGCAATGACCTATTAGGATTTCATGTTGGTTTTCCGCCTGCAAAATTACCTCATTCAAAAAAGCATCAATATCCTTCGCTAGCTGTCTCATATCTGACTCCTTTCCTTCTGGACTTTTCTTTTTTAAGACAAAAATACTATTCTGTAGAATTTTATTTACCAGTTAATTATATCACAAGCAAAAAAAGAGTCAAGAAAAAACGTAAAAATCGGCTTTATTCTTGAACTCTTCCATACTATTATCTATTGAAATTCCTTGATATCTCCATCATAAGTCGCCCAATCTTTGCTGAAAAAGCGCTCATTCAGATGGTAAGTCGGAGCTGGTGTGGGATTGGATAGGAAAGGATCAACTGCCTTGTCAAAAGCCAACCAACCCAACCAACCAAGGTGAATGGTGTCCTTCATAAAGAAAGGCTCCCCGCCGTCCTTAGAAAAATCTGCTATATTGTTAAACCCTTGACTTTCTAACTGGTAGCGAATCTTCTGCACCGTCTGTTGGTACATGTCCTCTCGTAAACCAGCGTAGTCCATCCATTTTTTATTAACAGGTGGAATGATAAAAATCGGGTTGACCTTAGATTTAGAAAACTGTGTTAAAACCAACTGCAAGTCATTATACTCTGGCGACTTGAGATAGGTAAAGCTTTTCTGAGAGTCCTTTAATTTCTTCAAATCCTTCTTGATCTGCGTATTATAGAAATAATTTTCCATTCCCAGATCATTATTGGAAGTATTCTTTTCAGCATCTGCTTTAACAATATCTTCTATAGCTTGGTAAGAAAACTGGTCTGGCAAGGTCTTTAAATACTTAACTACATGCTTATCATAATTGACATAGCCTCTAACTGAAAACTGACCAAAAAAGGAAGCTTGGCGTTCACTAAACCGAGCCAATAATTCAATCATTTCATTGTCTGCCGTCGACAATTCTTCTTTACTTGCCAACTTCTGAACCAAATCCTTCATAGCTACGTTTGGGAACTGCTGTAGTAAGCGAGTCGCCGCATATTGGCTAGCCTTATCTCCAGATTGATGTTCCAGAAAACTGGTCAACTGGTCTCCATTAAAATACTGCTGAAAAGCTGCTGGCTCATAGCCATATTTACTGAACCACTGAGGTGAGATAACATACACAACTTGTTTATTCTCTAGCTGTGGCAACATCTGTTGCATTCCAAAATACTGGTTAAGCGATGCAGCTCCCCTCTGTCCTAAAAGATAAGGGCGGTAGGAGCGATTGTATTTCTCAGCTAATACCGCAGGATGAGCACCATCAAAACGAAGCCATTCACTAGAGCCAAAGAAGGGAACAAAACGCATATTTGGATCAGATAGTGCTCTGACTTTTTGACTTCGCTCCTTAAAACTATCGATAGTAGTAGCCACCGCTGAACGCTTTTCAGCTCCTAGATTATGACGCATCTCAGTAGGATAAAAGAAAATGAGCAGAAAAACCAACAAACCAGCTATCAAGACCGGTCCGAAGATCATCCATAAGCGTTTAAGCATTTTGTAGCTCCACAATACCAGCTATGATTTTATTAGCTGTATTCCAGTCGTCGCGACCAAACTCTGTTACAGGGACACGAATGTCAAAACGGTTTTCAATCTCCACAATCAATTCAACCGTTCCCATACTATCCAAGACACCTGCATCAAAAAGATCTTCATCCATCATGTCAGAAACATCTTCCATAAACAACTCATCAATAATTTCGATAACTTCTGATTTGATATCCATATTTTATTTCCTTTTATTTTTTAAACCATAAATCATTCAAAAATCCAGAAAAGATTAAGAATGACAGCATGACGACATGGAAGGTGACAACCATGCCAAGCAACTGAATCCAGCGATTCTCAGGTAGAGCAGGCTTCCCTGCTTTTTTCCGTTCCTTATTGAGTGTTTTTTTCTTACGAACCCAAGCGTCATTGATGACCAAGCCTAATCCATGAAAGAGTCCATAGGCGATATAGTACCAAGTCACTCCATGCCAAAATCCCATAATCAGCATATTTACAATATAGGCCACACTTGAGGTTACATTACGATTTTTAAAGACCTTCTTTCTGGTCAATACCATGACCATCCGCATAAAGACAAAGTCACGGAACCAGAAAGAGAGACTCATGTGCCAACGATTCCAAAACTCCTTTAAATCCCTTGATAAAAAGGGCTTGTTAAAGTTGATAGGGCTACGAATTCCCATCAAATTTGAAATGGCTAAGGCAAACATAGAGTAACCTGCAAAGTCAAAGAAGAGCTCCAGACCAAAGGTATACATGACTGCCAAGGCATAGGGGTTAAAGAAGCCACCTGACTGCAATGCTAAATTCTTCAAAGGAGGCAACAAGGTCTCTCCTAAAACATGAGCTAGGATAAACTTATACAAAAAACCCCACATGATATAGCGAACAGATTCATCCAGCATATCCATCAACTCATCTCGCTCAGGAATGGTCTGATAATTTTCATTAAAACGCTTAAAGCGATCGATTGGACCACTTGAAAAAGTCGGCATAAATAGAAGAAAGCGGAGGAATTCCCAGAAGGTAAAATCCTTAATCACTCCATCTCTCAGCTCGATGATAATTCCAACCGAACGAAAGGTCAGATAAGAAATTCCCAAGAACCCAAGCAAAGACTGCGTTCCATTGATAGCCGGCTGCACCTTGACAAAGATAATCGGAAGGAGGGACAGAAAACTAACTAGGTAGAAGACCCACTTGCCATCCTTGCTTTTTCGATAATGCTTGTAGAAAAGCAGGAGCAATATTTCCCAGCAAAGGTAAATACCCAAGGCAGCTAGTTGATTGGTCTTCCCACCTACCAACATGGTGACGATAAAGAAGAGACTAACCAGCACTTCATACCAGGCAAAGCGTTTCTTGAAAAAGAGGCCGATAAAGATGGGCAAGGTTGCAGCAATCACATAGACAAAATACTGAGGATTGCCATATGGCTCTAAATGAGGAAGCTGTTGAAAGAACTCCATCATCTCTTGTTCACCTCGTTAATCAATCCTTTGATGTCAATCTTCCCATTTGGAGTCAGTGGCAAACTGTCTCGATAAAGGAATTTAGACGGCATCATGTAGGACATCATGATATCTGTTAAATCTTCCTTGATAGCCTTGGTAATATCAATATCTCGCTCAAACTGCTCACGAACACCGTCTTTCAAGATGACATAAGCCAATAGATTTTGCACCTTGTGGTCCTTATTATAGCGCGGTACTGCAACAGCAGACTCGATAAAGCGAGACTTATTGAGGTTTTGAGAGACATCTTCTAACTCAATGCGGTAACCGTTGAACTTAATTTGGAAGTCCATGCGTCCGCCGTAGAGAAGCAAGCCTTCATCTGTCATGGTTCCCACATCGCCTGTGTGATAGGCTGGCAGACCTTCAAACTTAAAGAAGGCTTCTGCTGTTTTTTCAGGATTGTTCATATAGCCTTTTGAAACAGCTGGCCCAGAAACAATGATTTCTCCCTGTTCGCCATTTGGCAGTTTATTTCCTTCCTCGTCAATGATAAAGGTTGGAGAATCAGCCTTGGTATAGCCGATTGGTAGGCGTTTGAGAGTCGCTAGCATCTCATCTGTCACGGCAACTGCGGACAGGGCCACTGTCGCTTCTGTTGGGCCGTAAGCATTGATAATACGGGCATTTGGGAAACGCTCGCGCAGTTTTTGAGCCGTTTTAACCGTCAATTCTTCGCCATCAAAGTAAAAATGAGTGATACCAGGCATTTTCTCACTGTTGAAGTCTTCAGACAACATGGCCATATCCGCAAAAGAAGGGGTTGATGTCCAGATAGCAATCGGCAATGAAAAGATGGTCGCAAAGAGTTGCTTAAAGTCCTGAGTAATGGCAGATGGAAGAGCAAAAAGCGTACCACCAAGTGCCAAGGTCGGTGCCCAGTACATGACAGACAGATCAAAAGAATAAGGTGGCTGAGCCAGCATTTGCGGACGACTTGGCGTCGCAAATTCCTTGTCCGTAATCATCCAATTGGTAAAGCTGAGGAGGTTATCATGGGAAATCTGCACTCCTTTAGGCTTACCAGTCGTACCAGAAGTAAAGATAATGTAGTAGTTATCATCGCCCTTGACTGGATGCGTGATTTCATAGTTATTCCCTTGAGCAAAGGCTTCTTGAACCTGAGCTAGATTCATCATCGGTGTAGAAACCTGCTCCAATGGAAAGTCTGAAATGGCAATAATCAAGCTTGGCTCTGCCACTTCTAAAATAGCTGAAACTCGCTCCAAGGCCGAATGGCTATCAATTGGAATGTAGGCGTGACCTGACTTAGTCAGCGCTACAAAAGTTGCCAACATTTCATATTCTTGGCCACCAAAAACAACCACAGGAGACTTCTCAGGCAAGCCTAGTTGGTCAATGGCTGTAGCTAAACTATCCGAATTAGCCTTTAAATCTCCATAAGTGTGTTCCTGACCCAAAACATTATAAACAGGATAGCTAGGCTGGGTCTGAGCAAAATGCTCAATGGTTTCAATCATATCTGCTATTGGTTTATTTGACACAATAGGAATTCTCCTTCAAGTTAAAATTCATTATAGATAAAGCTTCCTTGACCCTGACCAAGATAGCTAAAGAAGTAAAGCAGCCCTAGAAAGATAAGAAAATACAAGGCTGTCCGACCAAGAAAGAGGTACAATTCTTTTCTCTGTTTCATCAAGAAAAACCATTCATTTCTGTAATTTTTCGCTAAAATAAGAGTGACTCTTACTATAGTATTTTTCTACTATTGTACCACTTTATAGACTAGTTTTTCAATTGTTTACCGTATGTTTTCAATAGATTTCAGTTTATTTTAAGGATTATGCGGTTTTTCTATGTATATTTTAAAAGAAAAGAACCCGAGATACTCATCTCAAGCTCTATCATCATAATTGTTTTCTAGATTAGAAAAGTGAGAATACAAGCACTGCCAAGGCTGCACCAATAACAGGTCCCACAACAGGAATCCAGGCATAAGACCAGTCTCCGTCTCCCTTGTTTGAAATTGGAAGGATACTGTGCATGATACGAGGTCCAAGGTCACGAGCTGGGTTCAAGGCATAACCTGTTGTCCCACCTAGTGATAGACCGATACCGACAATCAAAGTCCCCACCGCAAAGGTTCCGATACCTGCCTGAAAATCGTAAAGACCCAAAGCAAAGATTGTCAAGACCAAAACAAAGGTTCCTAGGATTTCACTAATCAAGTTTGATACAGTATCCTTGATGGCTGGTCCTGTGCTGAAGGTTGCCAGGATATTTCCTGCATTTTCTTCTGCCTCATAGTGAGGTTTGAATTGCAACCAAACCAAAATCTGACCCAGCATAGCCCCTGCGAACTGGGCTAAGATATAAGGAAATACGGAAGTCCAAGGCAAACCACCTTTCAAGGCCACACCTATAGTCACAGCTGGGTTTAAATGAGCTGGACTGAGTTTTCCAGATACAAATACTGCAACCGCAACTGCAATCCCCCAACCCATAGTAATCACAATCCAACCTGAACTGTTGCTCTTGGTTTTAGGAAGAACCACACCTGCAACAACACCATTTCCTAGAAGAATCAGGATTAAAGTCCCCAAAAATTCTCCAAATAATTCATTCATCATCTTTCTGTCTCCATTAAAAAGGAGGAGAGGGTAGACTAGGAGTCCTGCCCGCCACCTCTTTTATTTTTTCTTAATTTTTTAATTCTGCTAAATCGTTGTTAGCGAGAGCTGCTTCGACATCCGCACGGTAAGCTGCTTTCTCATCTTCTGTCCAGTCATAGAATCGTCCCATTTCATCCAAAACTGGCTCAACGATGCTATCCAAACTATCACGCATAAAGAGCATGTGGTTGGTACGACGAAGAAGGAAGTCAACTGGACTAAGAGCCAACTCGTTGCGCATTGCATAGTGAAGGGACAAGGTGTCTGCCAAGCTAAGTCCTGGCGCTTGTTCCAAACTATGAGCAAGAGCAAAGACTTTCGGTGCATTTGAACCATAGAGATTTGCTAGGTAATGGGCTTCCTTGCTATCCAAGCCACGTGACACTCCAAGTTGCGCAAAGGCTTCGATTTCTGAGTCTACATTTGCTGGATTCAATTCTCCACCTGAAACAGGGTAAGTCTTAGAGTTGATGAGTTTAAAGCTACGGTCAAATTCTGCTTTGAGGATGTCAACCACACGCTCCATAGCTCCTTCAGCCATCTTACGGTAGTCTGTGATTTTACCACCAGCAAGAGTCAAAAGACCATTGTCATCACGGTCCAAGCTAGACCCACGAGAAACTGCAGATGGATCCAAATGTTTCTCAGATGTGCTACTTTCAAGCTTGCTGACAGCAGCTTCAACATCTTCACGCGTTTTTTCTTTAGAGAGATAAGATTCAACAGTCGCAATCAAGTTGTTAAAGCTTTCATCACTGATGGTTCCGTTATTTCCTCCATTGTAGTCAGAAGCGCTATTACCTGCGATCAATGGACGAAGACCTGCCCAGCTACTTTCAATGTCAGCAACTGTAATATTCGCTTCTGGGAAGCGGTTGTTGACAATACCAAGTAGGTAATCTACATCTTCCTGAGTCACTTTTGGATGTTCCAAATCACCTGTGTAGTCTGTATCAGTTGTACCAAAGTAGGTCTTGTTTTCACGTGGGAGAACAAAGACCATACGACCGTCACCCAAACCTGTGTCAAAGTAAACTGGCTGTGAAACCTTGATCTTGCTTGAGTCCACTACCAAGTGAACTCCCTTAGTTGGACGCATTTGTGAGAATTGGGTTCCCTTATTAGACAAATTGCGTACTTTGTCGCTCCAAGGACCTGTCGTATTGATAACCAGACGCGCCTTGATTTCAAAGACTTGGTCTGTCAACAAATCACGAGCTACAACACCTGTAATCTTGCCACTTTCGTCAAAGAGGAAGCCTTCTGCCTTCACGTGGTTAGCAATGAGGGCACCGTCTTGGTTGGCACGTTTGATGTTTTCAATCACGAGACGTGCATCGTTGTTACGGAAGTCAAGGTAAACCCCACCTCCTACCAAGCCTTCCTTCTTCAAGTTTGGTTGGCGTTCCAAAACTTCTTCCTTGCTCAAGACCTTGTTCGCAGCTGGTGTGTTGTTAACTCCTGCCAAAAGGTCGTACAAGTCCATGGCTACTTTAAGACGGAAGAGGCTAAAGGTTGCTCCATCTTCTTCATAAACTGGTAAGAGCATTGGGTCTGGTTTTGGAATGTGTGGAGCGATTTGTTGAACCACTGCACGTTCAGAAACTGTATCTGAGACCACTTCTACGTCAAATTGTTTGAGGTAACGAAGACCGCCGTGAACCAATTTTGTTGAACGACTAGATGTCCCTTCTGCGAAGTCCTGCATTTCAATCAAACCAGTATCTAAACCACTAGCTGCAGCCTGCAAAGCTACACCAGCTCCTGTGATTCCTCCACCGATAATCAAGAGATCCAGGGTGCGTTCCTGCATTTTTTTAATTGATAATTCACGTGTTTTCTTTGAAAATTCCATATTTACACACTTTCTAAATAAATCGCTTTATTCTGCCAGTATTAGTCGTCTACTTCCGCAAAGACTTGCGTTGCTTTCACAGCCTTCTTCCAGCCCTTGTAGAGTTGTTCCTTGCGCGATTCGTTCATAGATGGTTCAAAAAGTTCTCCTGTCTCGTTCAAGAGTTTCAACTCATCCAAGTTTTTCCAGTAACCTACTGACAAACCTGCTAGGAAGGCTGCCCCTAGAGCTGTTGTTTCCAAGTTTTTGGCGCGTGCAATGTCAATTCCCAAAATGTCAGCTTGGAACTGCATGAGGAAGTTATTCATGGCTGCACCTCCATCCACTTTCAATACTTGGATAGCTGTCTGCGCATCCACCTGCATGGTGTCGATGATGTCACGGACTTGATAAGCAATTGATTGAAGAGTTGCCTTGATAAAGTCTTCCTTACTTGTTCCACGAGTCAAACCAAAGACAGAACCGCGAGCATTTTGGTTCCAGTATGGTGCTCCTAGTCCTGTAAAGGCTGGAACTACATAAACTTCATCATCATTGTGAGAATCACGGGCATATTTTTCAGATTCTGGTGAATTTTCGACCATGCGAAGACCGTCACGAAGCCACTGAATGGCACTTCCTGCGATGAAGATAGAACCTTCCAAGGCATAGTAAACCTTGCCGTTGATTCCGTAACCAATGGTTGTCAAAAGGTTGTTTTCAGACAACTGCATCTCTTCCCCAGTATTCATGATGATGAAAGAACCTGTTCCATAAGTATTTTTAACCATACCAGGTTCAAAGGCCAACTGTCCAAAGAGGGCTGCCTGTTGGTCACCAGCCATACCTGAGATTGGCACTTGTCCACCGTAGAAATGGAATGGGGCTGTCTTACCATAGATTTCAGAGTTAGAACGAACTTCTGGCAGCATAGCCTTAGGAATGTTGAGAATTTCCAAAATCTCATCATCCCATTTGAGTTCTTTAATGTTATAAAGCATGGTACGGGCTGCATTTGAGTAGTCCGTCACGTGAGCCGCACCGTCAGTCAATTTCCAAACTAACCAAGTATCGATGGTACCAAAGAGCAATTCCCCTTTTTCTGCTCGCTCTTGAGCGCCCTCTACATGGTCCAAAATCCAACGAACCTTGGTAGCAGAGAAGTAAGCATCGATGATCAAACCAGTCTTTTCATGGAATTTTTCCACATAACCTTGGCTTTTTAGTTGTTCAGCCAAAGGAGCAGTTTGCCGTGATTGCCAAACGATAGCATTGTAGATAGGAAGTCCTGTTTTCTTATCCCAGACAACCGTTGTTTCACGTTGATTGGTAATCCCGATTGCCTCGATTTGATTTGGCTTGACACCACTTTCGATGAAAGCACCTGCAATAACTGACTGAACAGAGTTCCAAATTTCATTGGCATTGTGCTCAACCCAACCTGCTTGAGGGAAAATCTGAGTAAACTCTTTTTGACTCGAGCTAACTTTTTCTCCTTTTTTGTTAAAAATAATGGCACGAGAACTTGTAGTTCCCTGGTCAATGGCCATAATGTATTTTTCTTGTGACATGTGCTGTCCTCCTGATAAAGATCTTGAGGATGTTTCCTCTTTACACTAACTAGTATACAAAATAAAGCGCTTTCTTGTTCATCAACTTTTTTTAATTTTTAAAAAAATGTGAGGAGATTGTGTGAATTTCACAAAAAAGACCTGGAACAACCAAGCCTTTTAAGTGAATAATAACTGACGAATCCCTGCCAAATCTTCCATATCCAAGTCATTTTTTAAATAATAGACTGGTGTCTGTTCCTTCTTATGAATCGGGTTATTGGTAACCAGCAAATCATAATGCCGAGTTCGGTCATAGGCTTCAATGGTAATAAAACGGTTGTATTCCAAATACCGTTTCAAAATGGCTGCCATCCTTGAAAAGACAAGAAAACCAGATGTCAAATCCAAACCAATTCGCATATGCTGGCCACCATTTTCAGCCATATATTCTATCAACTGGAGCCATTCCCAGAGAATTTTCTTATCCAAATCCGTCCCCTGCTGAAAGGCAGGCAAAGCATGAAAAATCTCCTCTGCCGTTCCCCTAAAATCATGTTCCATCAACAAATAAGGATGACGATTCTCTAACTGGTACTTGTAGCGATCCTGTAAAATATAGCCCTTATAGAGATAGACTTGAGCACAAAGCTGACTGAGTTCATAGGTGACATGGTCCTCTGTATAACCGCCCAGCAACTCCTCCTTCTTCATTTCTTGAATCAACTGCGTCAGCAAATCTGCCAACTGCCCTCCAAACCCAAGGATATACTCCATGGTATGTAGGGGCAAAATGCGATGAGATAGGAGGAAAGAGAAGAAAATCATCATCTCCCCATCCTCAGTTCCGAGAGGAAGGTGTTGCCCAGCAAAAAAGGACGGAGCCTTTCTCAGCAAACGAAGGTAGAAAATATTGTCAAAATACCCTCGCATTTTCTCTTCTATCACTTGAAACTGACAGGCATTAACCCGTAGACGCTGTTGACTGATGTGAGCCCAGAGAACCAAGTCCAATTTCTGCCCCGCAGACAAACTTGCACCGCAGATTTCCTCTAAATTGGCAATCTCCTGTTTTCTCTCTGGTTTCTGCATGTGACCTTCCCATTCCTGACTCGACCAGACCTTGCGGAAAAGACAGAAATAGAAATAGCGAATCTGATGCTCTGGACCTCGCCAACGTCCATTTTGGATGGATAAATCAAATTCTGACAAAATCTGATTTAAGCTAGCTAAATGACGGCCAAGCGTCGCCTCACTAATCATCAATTCTTGAGCCAGCTGATGGGCTAAAAACTGTTGGTGGTAGAGAAGATAAACAAGAATCTGGTATTTAACAGCATTCTCCAAAAACAGGCTCCGAATATCTCTTCCCTTGGTAGTTGCACCGATTGACAGGCGCAGATTTTCATCTTCTAAAGAGATGTTCAGCTCTAAGCCACTATCCAAAGCCTTGTCATTGAGCAGGGTGACATATTTGGTTAGGGTTGCTTTTGAAAATCCTGTTTCCTCCATTACAGCCTTGACGGTCGTCTGAGACTCTTGTAATAGAAAGGAAAGGATTGAAAATTGACCACACTCGGCTTTCTCCATCAAGTCTCCTAAATACATTTGTTACCCCTTTCATTTTCTACCTTAAGCATAGCATAAATCTTACAAATGCTGAAATAATCTGTTTCTCTTTTTATTTTCATGCTGATTTCCTGGTCCATTATCCTAAAAATCAGCAAACACACGGCTCCCCCTTTGGGCATTTTTATGCTAAAATAGTAGCTATGGATAAAATTATTAAAACAATATCAGAAAGCGGAGCCTTTCGTGCTTTTGTCCTTGACAGCACAGAAACCGTCCGCACTGCTCAAGAAAAACACCAAACCCAAGCTACCTCAACTGTAGCACTTGGTCGAACTCTTATCGCTAGCCAGATTCTCGCAGCCAATGAAAAAGGAAATACCAAGCTGACTGTTAAAGTGCTTGGATCTAGCTCTCTAGGCGCCATCATCACGGTCGCGGATACCAAGGGGAATGTCAAAGGTTACGTTCAAAATCCTGGTGTTGACATCAAAAAGACTGCAACTGGTGAAGTCCTAGTCGGACCTTTTGTTGGAAATGGTCAATTTCTCGTTATCACAGACTACGGCATTGGAAATCCTTATACTTCCTTGACCCCACTTATCTCTGGAGAGATTGGTGAAGACCTTGCCTTTTACCTGACTGAAAGCCAACAAACCCCTTCAGCAGTCGGCCTCAATGTCCTTTTGGACGAGGAAGACAAGGTCAAGGTTGCTGGTGGTTTCCTAGTTCAAGTCTTGCCGGGAGCCAAGGAAGAAGAGATTGCTCGCTTTGAAAAACGCATCCAAGAAATGCCAGCTATCTCAACGCTTCTCGAAAGTGAAGACCATATCGAAGCCCTCCTCAAAGCTATCTACGGTGACGAGGCCTACAAGCGTCTTTCTGAAGAAGAAATCCGTTTCCAATGTGACTGTAGCCATGAGCGCTTTATGAACGCTCTTGCCAGCCTTCCAAGCTCAGACTTACAGGAAATGAAAGAGGAAGACCACGGAGCAGAAATCACTTGTCAATTCTGCCAAACTACTTACAACTTTGATGAAAACGATCTGGAGGAACTCATTCGTGACAAATCTTAATACACCTTTTATGATTGGCAATGTTGAGATTCCCAATCGTACCGTTTTAGCACCCATGGCTGGCGTGACCAACTCAGCCTTTCGTACTATCGCAAAAGAGCTCGGAGCTGGACTCGTTGTCATGGAAATGGTCTCTGACAAGGGAATCCAATACAACAACGAAAAAACCCTGCACATGCTTCATATCGACGAAGGCGAAAACCCTGTCTCTATCCAACTTTTTGGTAGTGATGAAGACAGCCTAGCACGCGCAGCAGAATTCATCCAAGAAAACACCAAAACCGATATCGTGGATATCAACATGGGCTGCCCAGTTAACAAAATCGTAAAGAACGAAGCTGGCGCTATGTGGCTAAAGGATCCAGATAAGATTTACTCTATCATCAACAAGGTTCAATCTGTCCTTGATATTCCACTTACTGTCAAAATGCGTACAGGCTGGGCTGATCCATCTCTGGCAGTAGAAAATGCCCTCGCTGCTGAAGCTGCAGGTGTTTCTGCCCTCGCCATGCATGGCCGTACCCGTGAGCAAATGTATACAGGTCACGCAGACCTTGAGACCCTGCACAACGTAGCTCAAGCTTTGACCAAGATTCCATTCATCGCCAACGGTGACATCCGTACAGTTCAAGAAGCCAAACAACGCATCGAAGAAGTCGGTGCTGACGCAGTCATGATTGGCCGCGCTGCCATGGGAAATCCTTACCTCTTCAACCAAATCAACCATTACTTTGAAACAGGAGAAATCCTACCTGATTTGACCTTTGAAGATAAGATGAAAATCGCCTACGAGCACTTGAAACGCTTGATTAACCTCAAAGGGGAAAATGTCGCAGTTCGTGAATTCCGTGGACTCGCTCCTCACTACCTCCGTGGAACATCTGGCGCTGCCAAACTCCGTGGAGCCATTTCACAAGCTAGCACCCTAGCAGAGATTGAAGCTCTCTTACAATTGGATAAGGCTTAATAGACAAAACCCGTAACTCTCTTAAAGGTTACGGGTTTCTTTGATTTATATAAGCAATCAATGTCTATATGAAATTAGTCATTCTCCGTCTTTTTTCCTTTTAATAGATAAACACCTACTAGAGATATAAGACCTAAGAATTCCATAAGCAACGTTGACATTGTTCCAGTTGATGGGAGCGCTTGCTTATCTTTTTTATCTGAAGTTGAACGATTTTCACTCATTTGATTTGCTTTATCAGCAAGAAGAACCATTTCCTTATCATCAGATTGAGTTTTTCCTTCCCTATTTGCCTCTGGCTCGGCAATCATTTGTTTTTTAGGAAGTGTTTTAATCGCAAATAAGCTGAAATGACTCGTTTTGAAAACGACTTGCCCATTTTCAACTGTTGATGGGAGCAACTCCAACTCTCCATTTTCTTTCACATGGTAAACTTGAATCTCAGAGTCAATATTACCAATTGCAAGACGAACTACTCTCTCTCCCTTCACATGGGTTTCTTTCCCATCTTTTGAAAGGGAAATATCAAATATGCGCACCGTTCCTTGCCCTGTTTGACGGGTAACATTATCAATCATTTCTTTTGTTGTTACCTCTTTAAGATTGACAGAGTCTGCTTCTGTAGCAGTTTCAAACATAACAGTAATCTTGGTATTTCCATTTTGAGTTGTAAATACCTTTTGAACAGTAGATGTCGGTTGAGATGAGAGAGTAGGAGAAAGACTGTTAGATCTTGTAGGAGATGAAGAATTTGTCTCGTTTCCTGATGGTTTACTTGGAGCAGGTTCCTCTGGTTTTTCTGGAGATTTTGGTTTAGTGGAAGCACTAGAACTTCCTGAAGAGCTGGTAGAACCGGAGTGACTTCCTGCAGTGGATCCTGATGGGTTCTGCTCTTTTTCCGCAGGTTTGCTTGGAGCAGGTTCCTCTGGTTTTGGAGGTGCTGGTTGCGGAACTGGTTTCACTTCCGGAGTTTCCGGTGTTGGTTTAACCTCTGGTTTTGGAGGTGCTGGTTGCGGAACTGGTTTTACTTCCGGAGTTTCCGGTGTTGGTTTAACCTCTGGTTTTGGAGGTGCTGGTTGCGGAACTGGTTTCACTTCTGGAGTTTCCGGTGTTGGTTTAACCTCTGGTTTTTCTGGAGTTTCTGGTTTAGTGGAGGATCCTGAATTTGACGAAGAAGATAAGCCTTTTTTAAAGTTAGACAAAGCTTCATCTAGTTTTGATTGACTCTCTGCCACCAGTTTATTTAGTTGGGCTTTTTGGGTTGATTCATCTAATTTATGCAAATACGTTTTTTCAATATCTTTTAGATTTTTAATTAGCTCTACAGTATTGATATGTTGCTCTTTTTCTAAATTTTTCTTGATGTCATTCAATAATTTTGCTAGATGCTTAGTGACCGCTTCCTTTGCCTTATCTCGCTCTAAGCCGATTTCTCGTCCCTTATGTTTAACGACTAGAGCTTCTATCTCCTGTTCAGCTTCTTTCACCAGGTTTTCCACTTTTTCTTTACTCAAAGCCTCATCAAACATCCTTTTATACTTCTCTACAGATTCTTTGGATTCTCTTAAAAGATCTGTAAACCAAAAAACTCCTCCATTTTCCTTTTTTAAACGAGTAAGCATATAATTATCCAAAGTTGTTTTAGCTGTTTCTTTAGCTTCTTTAAGATTTGTCTCCGTAGTTTTTTCAGTAGAAACTATATTTCCTCCTTGATTTTCTACTTTTGGTGGAGTTGGATTATTATGTTCTTTTCCAGAAGGTGAATCAGAATCTAATCCTTGATTCGCAGGCTTAGTCGTATCACCTCTACCATTAGAAGAATTAGAATTTCCTGATGGTTCACTTTGTTGATTTGATAAACTATTCTTAAAGTCCTCTACCAACTTATCTAGCTTCGTTTGCCCCTCTTGTTGCAGTTGCTCTATTTCTTTTCTATTGTGATCTTCACCAAATTTACGTTGATACTCTTTTACAATTTCCATAGCTTGCTTGAGAACCCCTTCAAATCCAGAAGCAGAACTATCTAATTCATTTAGAAGGTTAGTCATATACATAGACAAACTAGTGCTAGCTTGGTCAACAGCTTGATCATGATCTATCCGACTTTCATTATGAAAATTATTCTCTATTTCCTCCAACTTTTGAGGATTTGTCTCTGTTTCAATTTGTTTTCTATAGTCAGCTTTTCTATCACTAGATAGATCCGTATCTTCCAATTCTTTTATCAACTGCTGTCTATATTCCTTCAACCTATCTTGCCCACTAGATGTAACCGTGGGGTTATTCCCACCTCCAACCCCTTCTGCATGGACTACTCCTCCTAAGAACAAGCTAGCAACCACTACACTAGCTACTCCAATACTAAATTTACGAATTGAATAACGTACTTTTCTTTCACTTTTTGATGCAAACATAATTATTTCCTCCAATATTTTTCTTAACACTACTATATCATTTCAATATGAACTGTATATGAATTGAATCTTGTATTTATCTCTTTATGCTTCCATTTGGGATTATAACTTCATGTAATAACTTTTCCTCTTCAGCTATTCGTCGATACAAAATAACTGCATAAACTGGAAAAACTAAAACAAAAGTCATATAGGCATGACTCAGCAAGGTCAAGCCAATCAACTCAGGAAGGATATTTAAAAAGTAATTGGGATGTTTTACTGTCCTAAATAAGACATGATCCACAAACTTATGATTCGGTGCTAACATCAACTTGACTGTCCAAATATCCCCAAGCAGATGAATGACAAGTAGCAACATCAACATAGAAAATATCAGGAGCACCAAACCCACAACACTCATCATATTGAAAGACGGTCGATAGACTAGGGCTTCCATAAAACAAGCCAGATAAAAAACAATATGAACCAAGGTAAGACGTTTGGTATTTTTAATGCCAAATTCTCGCCCACCATCCCTACGAAGCCGTTTTTCATTTGCAATTGATTTCTTTAGGAACAACAAGCGAATTAAAAATACACAGATAATGATTATTGCTATCATCACGATCCCCTTTCTTTACCACTACTGTAACATCTCTATGTTAACCCAATATGAATTGATACTCTTCGAAAATCAAATTCAAACCACGTCAGCGTCGCCTTACCGTACTCAAGTACAGCCTGCGGCTAACTTCCTAGTTTGCTCTTTGATTTTCATTGAGTATAAAAAAAGAAAAAGAACGAAAACTGATTCCGTTCTTTGATTTACTCTATCACTACCATTCAAACTATGCTTCTTTAAATCATCCTCAAGTAAGAAAAGAGTCTTACTAAAGCTAACTATCTGGTAACAAGCAGATTTTAAATTCCATCCCTTGTTCATAAGGCAAGAAACTATAGGACATACGATGACTTTCTAAGATATTCTTAACAATATAAAGACCCAACCCTGATCCTGTTTCTCTGTCTGTTACAATTTGTGAATGGTAAAAAATATCAAATAAATGTTCTAACTCTTCCTGATTCAACGGAGCACATGTATTCCTAATAGAAAGATAACCATCTTGCTCAGAAATAGTCACAATGCCAGATTGATCTGAGTACTTGATAGCATTACTGATAAGATTTGTCAAGACTTTATCCAAAGCCTTCAAGCTCATCCTTACTTTTGTATCAGTAGTCAACTGATTATCAATCACAAGATTTTTAGAAAATGCCAATTCCTGATATCGAGACAAAACATCTGTCAAAACGGTATTTACCATTAAAATCTCACTGCACTCTGTCCATTCTTGAAATTTAGAAGATTCCAACACTTCCTCTAGCAAGAAACTCATCTGATCAATTTTATCAATACTCTTTTCAAGATACTTAGGATGATCTTTATAATCTCCCACATTGTATTGCATATTTTCTAAGATAATCCTGAGAGTAGCTAGAGGTGTCTTTAATTCATGTGATGCTCCACGGACAAAGGAAACCTTTTGATTTTGCAATTTTACAATTTGCTCATTGCGATTTTCCAACTCATGAATAACCTTCAACAAGTGCTCATACACACCATTAATCTGTTTTCCAACTTCACCAACTTCATCTTTTCTGCTTTCATCAAAACGAATATTGTCATCCAAATCTTGCATCTTACTAGTCACTTCTGAAATGTAAAAAAGAGGATTGAGCAAGCGTTTCGTATAAAAATAAGAAAAAACAAAGGAAAAAGCAATTGTAACCAAAAATGTATATGGGAGATACAAAAGCAAAATATTCTTTGCTTCTTTGTAAATATCCACTCCCTGCACAAACTGCACCGTTACCTGTTTACCATCTGCTGTACTAACAGGCTTATCTAACATCACGATATAATTTGATAGCTCTCCATCTTTAATATCTAAATCATGCACAAGAGGGAGCCGCTTATCTAAGATATCTCTTTTAAGGTGAGCAGATATAGTCAAGGACTTTGAATAAGACTGGAGTAAGCTTGGAATTTCATCAGCTGTCTTAGTCTTTAAATACTCCGTAAACACTCTTGCACTCTCATTAAACTTTTCCCCCTCCAATTGAATATAATAAAAAGGAAAGGTCAAATAAATAGCTATATGAATGACTAGACCAATACCACCTAGAATTGCAAAACTTCTTAAAAAAGACTTGGTTAATAATTTAGGATTTTTTATCATAAGCTAATCTTATACCCAACATTTTTCACAGTCACAATGCAATCTAAAGCTAATTTTTTGCGAAGAGTACGAATATAGACATCAACGACCCTATCACAAGGTAAATCAGCTACATCTTTTGAAATTTCTTCCAATATCTGCTCTCTACTTAAAACTTGATTTTTATGCTGAATCAAACACTTTAGTACCAATAATTCCTTTGGTTTGAGATCAATTTCTTCATTTTTATAATGTGCTTTGTAAGAGGTAAAATCCACTGTTACATCCTGATATTGCCAAAGATCCTCTATGACGTAGTAACGTCTGATAAGCGCTTTAATACGCTTGGCAAGCAGTACCAAAGAAAAAGGCTTTGTCACATGATCATCAGCATAGAGATCAAATACCTGTGACTGAGTAGTTTCATCTCCTAGAGCACTCAAGACGATGACAGGAATATCGTGCTCTTGATTGATTTCTTTTAACACTTCAAAACCACTCTTCCTAGGCATCATTAAATCCAGTACCATGAGATGGATAGGGAGATCTTGAAATTTTTCCAAGGCCTCTTGTCCATCCTTAGCCATAATGACATGATAACCCTCTTCTGTCAGAAATGCTGCAATTCCTTCTCTAATCATTTCCTCGTCATCTGCAACTAAAATGTTCATCTTTCTCCCTTTCTACTACCAGAACTTCACACATCTATTTCCTGTATGTTATTTGAAAATTTCCTACCAGCCTATCATCTATGATAATGGAATGGATTTCATTTATCCGCTACTTGTTGTCAACAACAACGTCAATACAAGAAAATCATTCATCTTGCAACTTAGTTTAATTTTTCAAATACCAGCTAGAACGGGTTTGACAGGCAAAAAAGAAACAGGTCTCTTTTGAAAGGATAAAAATTTCAGATAAGACTGCTCTTTTTCTACTACACACGCTCTAAGACAAATACGATGGATGGTAATAAACATATGAATTTTGGGTTGAATAGTGAAAACCACGGATCCTTTAGAAGCTATAGGTTTTAGTTTCATACTCTTCGAAAATCTCTTCAAACCACGTCATCTCTATCTGCAACCTCAAAACAGTGTTTTGAGCAACCTGCGGCTAGCTGCCTAGTTTGCTCTTTGATTTTCATTGAGTATCACTCCACTGTGACTTATGGTCAGATGCTGATACTTTTATTCTTTTATACAATATCAAATTTTAACTGGCCTGCTTTGACACCAATCTTAAGTGTGCTGCCTGCCACTAATTCTCCCTTGAGAAGAAGTTCTGCTAACTTGTCTTCCACTTCTGTTTGTAGGGTTCTGCGAAGTGGACGAGCTCCCATCTCTGGGTCATATCCTTGATTGGCCAACAATTTCAGTGCTGAAGCTTGTAATTTCAAGTCAATTCCTTTTTCAGCCAAACTTGCCACTAAAGGTTTGACCATAATCTTCACCACTTCCTGCATATGGTCACTAGATAGGCTATGGAAGACTACCTTTTCATCAATACGGTTGATAAACTCAGGTCTATAAGCTTTTTTCAGTTCTTCAAACATGCGTTTTTCCATATTCTCCTGGTCAAAACGAATGTCCTTTGCCCCAAAACCAACTGTCTTGTCATCACGAAGGGCTGTCGCACCAAGGTTTGACGTCATGATGATAATGGTATTTGAAAAGTCAACCTTGCGGCCCTTGCTATCGGTCAAGACACCATCATCCAAAACCTGCAAGAGAACATTAAAGATGTCTGGATGGGCCTTCTCTACCTCGTCAAAGAGGAGAACAGAGTATGGTTTGTTGCGAACCTTCTCGGTCAACTCCCCACCTTCTTCATAACCCACATAACCCGGAGGAGCTCCATTGAGACGGCTGGCTGCGAATTTCTCCATATACTCACTCATATCAAAGCGGATAAGAGCTGATTCGTCGTCAAAAAGAACTTCTGCAAGAGCCTTGGCCAATTCGGTCTTACCGACACCTGTAGGCCCTAAGAACATAAAGGAACCAATCGGACGCTTATGACTGCGAATCCCTGACTGGTTGCGGCGAATCGCACGGCTAATGCTTGAAACAGCTTGATCTTGACCGATGACACGTTTGTGCAGTTCTGCTTCCAAGTTTAAGTATTTCTTAGCATCAGTCTGAGTCAGTTTTTGGACTGGAATACCTGACAAGCGACTCAAGGTGGTCAAAATATCAGACTCTGTCACCAAGTCTTTATAGACAGGCACTTCCTCTTCTTTAGCAATTAGTTGAGCTGCTTGTTTCCACTTACCATCCATCAAGGCCTTGTCAGCTGAACTCAAGCCAGAATCGTCTGCTTTTACATGCTTTGCCTTATTTTGCACTGTTGCTGCTGCCTCATCCAAGAGGTCGATAGCAGAGTCTGGCAAGTGACGACTAGTTAAGTAACGATGGGCCATCTTAACCGCTGTTTCAACCGCTTCATCTGTGATTTGTACACGGTGATGTTTCTCATAAGTCGCCTTCAAACCTTGCAAAATGGTCATGCTATCTGCCACGCTTGGCTCTTCAATCGTTACTTTAGCGAAACGACGAGAAAGGGCAGCATCTTTTTCGATATGTTTTTGATATTCTTCCTGAGTGGTCGCACCAACCGTTCTCAAAGTTCCACGCGCCAAGGCTGGCTTCAAGATATTGGCCGCATCCAGAGTTGAGTCAATCCCACTACCAGAACCCATGATAGTGTGAAGTTCATCGATAAAGAGGATAACTTGACCATCTTCTTCAATATCCTTTATGATATTGTTCATGCGTTCTTCAAAGTCACCACGGAAGCGTGTCCCTGCAACGACATTCATCAAATCAAGCTCTAACACGCGCATCTTAGCCATTTCCGCAGGCACATCCCCACTAGCAATACGCTGGGCAAGACCAAGCGCTAGAGCTGTTTTCCCAACACCAGCATCCCCAACCAAGACAGGATTGTTCTTGGTCTTCCGACTCAAGATTTGAATCATACGCGAGATTTCTTTGTCCCGACCGATGACTGGTTCTAACTTGCCAGAACGCGCTTGCTCTGTCAAATCATGCGTATAGTCCTCGAGACCACCGCTTGGAGTCTGGGGCATGCCCATCATATTGGCCATAGAATTTTGCTTGTCAGCTACTGTACGATGACGTTGGCGTAGAGCCTTGAGGTCTTCACGAGTCCAGCCTGCACGTTCTTCCAGATTTCGACGTAGGGCAGCAATCTTGACCTGATCTTTCTTGTCTTCATAAGAAAAACCAGCCCTCTCCAAGATACGAGTCGCCAAGGCATTTCCATCATGCAAAATCGCATAAAGGATGTGCTCCGTCCCTAACACCTTAGCATGGACCACTGACGCTACATACTCTGCTTCGTCAAAAAGAACCTGCAAACGATGGGAGAACGGCAATTCCGTAAAGGTTTCATCCTGGCTATAGTCCGTTTCAGTCAGTTCCAAGGCCACCTCTTCCAAACGGTCCATCTCATATGGATAATCATTTAAAGTTGCCCCTGCCACACTGTAACTGTGGTTAGACATGGCAATCAACAAGTGCCAAGACTCTAGGTAACGAGCTCCAAAATGGCCAGCAACCATGTAGGCACTTTCGATACATTCATTCAATGCTTTTGAATAGTTCATCTTACTTCCCTTTTCTATCTACCTCTTGTATGACCTGTCGTAGCATATTTGCACGAACAACTGGAGCTTCTTCTCCTAGAACGCGATTCAAAGCTACTGCTACCAGCAAATTCATCTCCTGCTTGGTCATCAATTCCTGCTCAACCAAAAGCTGCAGAATATCCTCATAAATTTCTTGACTGACCCGCTCACCAATCGAGTAAAGCAAATCGCGGAGCATTTCATGATGACTAGAAAACTCAATCCGTCCTATACGAATGTAGCCTCCGCCACCACGCTTACTTTCAACCAAGTAGCCTCTACTTTCCGTAAAGCGTGTCTTGATCACATAGTTAATCTGACTGGGAACAACCTGAAAGGTATCCGCCAACTGACTCCGTTGCAACTCCACAATACCAGATTGATCTAAAATCGCCTTGATGTAGGCCTCAATATGATCCGATGTATTTTTAAATCTCATTACAAACCCACCTCTCTCTTTAAACCTTGACTATCTTTGACTATTATACCGAAATTTTCTCATTTTTAAAAGAAAAAGGGCGCTGGTAAAGGATAATCTTCACCAACTCCCTATTTTTCTACTTATCTAAGCCTAATTCTGCCAAGATTTGACGTTTGTAGGCAATCTTTTGTACTTCCTTGTCCTCGTCTTCAGACCAATCTAGTTTAATTTCTGAAATAATCTGCCCAGGTCGATTTTTCAAGATATAGATGCGGTCGCTGAGACTGAGGGCCTCCTCGATACTATGCGTAATAATCAAGGTTGTTAGCTGCAACTGCTTGTGAATCTCAAGGTACCAAGCGTGTAGTTCCATCTTGGTCATCTCATCCAAAGCGCTAAAGGCTTCATCTAAGAGAAAGAGCTTGTGCCCGAAAAGATAGGTACGAAGTAAGGCTACACGCTGGCGCATCCCACCACTAAGTTCATGGGGATACTTGTCTCGTACAGCTGTCAACTGAAAGGTCGCAAGAATTTCATCTGCGCGAGCAATAGCTTCTGCCTTATCCACCTTTTGAATCAAGAGGGGCAGAATGATATTGCCAAGCACCGTCTTGTGCTCCAAGAGCAAGTCCTTTTGCAACATATAACTCACGCGCCCCTTGGGATTTTCTTCACCATCAAGGACAATTCTCCCTGACTGAACTTCTAAAATCCCCGCAATTAAGTTGAAAAGCGTAGTCTTACCAACACCACTTGGGCCTAAGATAGAAACCACTTCTCCTGAAGTCACCTGCAGGTTAATGTCCTCTAAAATCCTCTCTTGACCATAGGCATAACTGACGTGTTCTAGTCTAATCTCTGTCATTATTTCACAAATTCGTTGGTGAAGCCTTTGTCTGTCAAGTCTTCTTTAAGGATACCATTTTCTTTATCCCATTTGTAGAAGGCATTCCAGCGAGCTGCATCAAATTGACCCCATTTTTCCTTGTCGCTTGCGTATTCTTTTGACAAGTATTTTTGAGATTCGATGACAAAGTCACGTTTTTCCTTGAGTTCAGGTGCATTTTTGATGAGGATATCAGCTGCTTCTTCTGGATGCTCCATAGCATATTGGTAACCTTTTTTGATAGCTTGGATGACTTTACGAGCTTCTTCTTTATTGTCTTTCAGATAGTCGTTGTTTGCGATGATAACTGGTGAATAGTAGTCAAATTCTTTAACGTAGTCTTTCAAGTACATGAAATTAGCATCTACACCTTGAGATTTAGCAAGAATTCCGTCCCATCCATAGTAGATCCAAGCAGCATCAAAGACGCCATTGGCAATCGGTGTGATTGAGTTTGAGTCGTTATTTGGTACTTTTTCAACCTTCTCAAAGTCTCCACCTTGTGATTCTACCAAGGTTTTCAACATTGCAAGCTCAGTCGGGTCATTCCAAGTTCCGTATTTCTTGCCAACCAAGTCTTTTGGACTACTTACATTGTCAGATTTACGAGAGATGATTCCTGATGTATTGTGTTCAACAATAGCTGCAACGGCAGTGATTCCTGCTCCTTTTTCCAATTTCTTAGCCATGTAGTCTTGGAAATACACTGCAAATGGTGCCTTACCATTGATAACCAAGTCAGAAGAACTTTCTTCTGGTGGCAATTTCAAATCAACATCCACTCCAGCTTCTTTGAAATAACCTTTTTCCTTGGCAACATAAAGCCCTGTGTGATTGGTATTTGGCGTCCAGTCTAGGATAAAGTCAATCTTCTTGAGTTCTGCCTCTTTGTTATCCTTAGAAGTAGTTCCTTGACCACAGGCCACAAGCACAACGGCTACAAGAGCTGTTAAAACAGTTAAAAACACTTTCCATGTTTTTTTCATTTTGATTTCCTCTTTTCTTTTTCAGAAACATCCCTTCTTCTTATGAACGTTTCCATTTAATCACATATTTTTCACTGACATCAACCAGCTTCATACCCAGAAGGCTGATAATCGATACCAGAATAATAATAGCAAACATGGTATCATACTGAAACAGTTTCTTGGACTGAATCATGTAGACACCTAGTCCTTCAAAGCCTCCCAACCACTCAGATACCACTGTTGTGATAAAGGCGTAGGAGACACTAACCCTCAGACCTGCATAAAAGTAAGGCAGACTGACAGGGATTTTAAAATGCCACAGGATTTGCCAAGGTTTGGCCCGCATCAGACTAAACAAGGTCAGCATATCCTTGTCGCAATGCCTAAAACCGTCCAAAATGCTGACGATGATAGGGAAGGTTGTCGTCAAGATAATCAGGACAATCTTAGGCAAAATGCCATAACCTAGCCACAAGACCAAGATAGGAGCTATGGCAATGGTCGGGATAGTCTGAACAACCACCATCATAGGGTAAATCAGGTCATTGAGCCAAGTCAAACTGTCCATGAGTACAGCCATGAGACAGGCAATCAAGACTCCCAAAATTAGACCTAGCAAAGCCACTCTCAAGGTCGCCCAGCTATGGTACCAGAGAAATTCTCTATCACGAACAAAGGCCTGAAGAATTTCAAAAGGTGTCGGCAGGATAAACTTGGGGAGAAGTTTAAGAAAACCTGCTAACTGCCAGATTGACAAGACTCCCAGAAAGCCCAATAGACTAATGTGTCGTCTCAGTATACTTTTCAAGTTTCTCATCAATACTTAAAATCTCTCCTACATTTATTTTGACATTGGCAAAGACATTATCTGCCTCCTGCCCTGCCACTTCCAGCGCTTCTTTGAGAATACGCATGAGCTCATCAAACTCCCCTTCCAAGACCGTTTCAAATGGTGTCACCACCATGGTCACTTCTTGAGCTTGCAGGTAAGCAATGACCTGATCGATAACAGCTATCCGATCAATCCCCTGCGCTAGGGGTAAAACTTGCAAGGCAATGCTTGCTTTCATAAAAACCTCCTCTTCTCGTTTTCCTTTGACAAAAAGAAAAACCTTTACCATATATGGAAAAGGTCAAGAATAGACTAAGTATCGTTCCCTACGCTGGCATTACCCAGATCAGGTGCGGTCGAAGTTTAACACTTCCTCTCAGACTGTACACAGACTCCCATATATTATATAGATATATGATAGCGCAAAATAAGAAAAATGTCAAGGAAACTGCTTACAGAAAAGAGCAGGAAAAATTTCCTACTCCAATTTTCTATACTCGTTCTCCATCACTGTTTACTCTGTAGCCATCCACCGTCGTATTAACAGCTAAGACACCTGAAGAGTAAGAATAATACCACTTACCAGAAACTTGATACCAGCCTGTTTTCATTGCCCCTGAACTATCCAGATAATACCACGAGCCATTTTCCTTTAACCAGCCTATCTGCATTTCACCAGATGATTTCAAATAATACCAGCTAGATCCATCTTTCAACCATCCCGTTGATTTAGACCCATTTGATTTAAAATGATACCAACTACCATTTATTTTCTTCCAACCGACAGTCGATCCATTATTTGAGCTATAATTAGAGCTATTCCCTGATTGGTTCTGATAATTCTGTGAAGAAGTCACACCCTCTAACTGGATATAACGACGACTTCCGTTATAAGCCGTATAACTCAACCACTTGTAGCCGTCTTTTTCGAGAATTTGATCATAATGAACCTTCTCCCCAGGATAATAGTAATCAATCGCAGTTGCGCTAGCTAGTGGCTGATTTTTGATAGCAGACTTGGTCTTAAAATAGTGAGTTCCTCCTGTTGAAGAAAGACTAGAATTACCTAGAGGATTTTTATTCACAGCCTCCAATTGAACATAACGATAGCTTCCGTTATAAGCTGTATAACTCAACCACTTGTAGCCGTCTTTTTCGAGAATTTGATCATAATGAACATTCTCCCCAGGATAATAGTAATCAATCGCAGTTGCGCTAGCTAGTGGCTGATTTTTGATAGCAGACTTAGACTTGAAATAATGTGTTCCTCCTGTTGAAACTGAGGTTTGACTATTCCCAACACTGCCACCAGCCAAATCTTTAAAATGAATAAATCCTGTCATCGTATTTGCTTTTATACTTCGTTTATTATAGGCTTCTGTATAACCATAGTTATATTCCTCGATCTCAATCTGATCTCCCATTACATTTGACACCCAGGCAACATGCCCATAAGTTCCTGCAGTAGACCAAGCAATGGAGCCAATCGTCGGTGTATTATCTACACGATAGCCTTCACGACGAGCACGATGCCCCCATTCATTCGCATTTCCATAAGCCCTTGGAATCTCAAAACCATTGACACTACTCAAGCGAAAGGCTGCAAATGAAGTACACTGACGAGAATACATGCGCCACTGATCAATCTCCTGGCTCCCATTTTTATAATAAACAGGATAATCATCCCCTCGCGCAATCGATCCATTCCCTCCGGAATAGGCATAGACACTATCGCCAGTTGCTAGCATCAATCCTACTACTAAAAAGGGAACAACCTTTTTAACCGACTTTCTAAAAGAAAATCCTGTCTCTATTACTTTAAATGATGAACTTTTCATTCTTCCTCCTTGAAATAGTATAGTACTCAATGAAAATCAAAGAGCAAACTAGGAAGCTAGGCGCAGGCTGTACTTGAGTACGGCAAGGCGAAGCTGACGTGGTTTGAATTTGATTTTCGAAGAGTATAAATCGAAGATTACCTTCACTTAAACTATTCGGAGAAAAAAGAAAAAGTGAGAAAATTTCTCACTTTAGTCAAGATAATGAATCAAATTCTTTTCTGTAAGAATATCTGAGTAAGTAAAGGATTCAACGTAAACATTAGCTTGTTTATCTCCTTCCACATTCCCAAATTCCACAATAAATAGGGATGGATAAACTTCAATTAACTTACCCAATCTATTTTTTTGGCGCTTACGTCCATTTTCCAAGGTCATTTCAATTACATGACCCTCATGCGCCTTGATTTCCTCTTTGATTTTTTTCATCTTAGCTACATCTGTAAATGCATCTGTCATTTTATGCCTCCCTTTTTGAGATACTTGAAAATTTATTGTATTCTTTTTGGAAAATCAATTCCACTGTTCCACGAGCTCCACTACGGTTTTTCTCGATAATAACTTCCACCTTATTATTTGGGATGCCTTCCTCTTCTTCACCACCACGCTCATAGTAATCGTCACGATAGAGAAAAGCTACGATATCAGCATCCTGCTCGATAGATCCCGATTCACGAATATCAGACAAGACTGGCCTCTTGTCCTGACGTTGTTCTACACCACGAGAAAGCTGACTCAGAGCAATTACGGGAACTTTCAGTTCCTTGGCTAGGATTTTCAACTGACGTGAAATTTCTGAAACCTCTTGTTGACGATTTTCCCGACCAGTTCCCGTGATAAGCTGCAAATAGTCTATCAAAATCAAACCAAGATTTCCAGTTTCTTGAGCTAATTTACGGGAACGAGAACGAATCTCTGTAATCCGAATCCCTGGCGTATCATCGATATAGATACTTGCATTAGCTAAATTCCCTTGAGCAATGGTATATTTTTGCCACTCCTCATCAGTCAATTGACCCGTACGGATAGAATGCGATTCCACCAAACCTTCTGCCGCCAACATACGATCCACTAAACTTTCCGCACCCATTTCGAGCGAAAAGATAGCAACCGTTTTGTCCAACTTAGTCCCAATGTTCTGAGCGATATTCAAGGCAAAGGCTGTCTTACCAACCGCTGGACGGGCTGCTAGGATAATCAACTCCTCCTCATGAAGTCCAGTCGTCATATGATCCAAGTCACGATAGCCTGTCGCAATACCTGTAATATCGGTCGTTTGTTGCGAGCGAGCTTCCAGATTTCCAAAGTTGACATTCAACACATCTCGAATATTCTTAAATCCACTTCGATTTGCATTTTCGCTGACATCAATCAGGCCTTTTTCTGCCTGAGCAATGATTTCATCAGCTGGTTGTGAAGCCTCGTAAGCTTGGTTGACAGACTCTGTCAACTTGGCGATTAAACGCCGTAGCATTGCTTTTTCTGCAACAATCTTAGCATAATACTCCGCATTAGCAGAAGTTGGCACAGAATTGACAATCTCAACCAAGTAAGACAGGCCACCAATATTCTGTAAATCACCTTGATTATCAAGAATGGTACGAACCGTTGTTGCATCTATAGCATCGCCACGATCGGATAAATCGACCATAGCTTGGAAAATCAAACGATGGGCATACTTAAAAAAGTCTCGAGACTCAATATATTCTCGCACAAAAACAAGCTTACTCTCGTCAATAAAGATAGCCCCTAAAACGGATTGCTCAGCTAAGATATCTTGAGGTTGTACTCGTAACTCTTCTACTTCTGCCATCAGACTTCCCTTCCTTTTACAATCTTGTCAAGAAGGTGTAAACTTATCCTTCTTTCACACGAAGATTGATTACACTTGTGATATCTTGATAGATTTTCACTGGTACATCGATTAAACCAACTGCTCGAATCGGAGCTTGTACTTGAATATGACGTTTATCAATCTTAATTCCAAATTGCTTTTGCAATTCTTCTGCAATTTTCTTATTGGTAATAGAACCAAAAGTACGTCCATCTGGACCAACTTTTTCAACAAATTCTACAACCGTTTCTTCTGCTTCAAGTTGGGCTTTAATTGCTTTTGCTTCTGCAATCATCTCAGCGTGAGCTTTCTCTTCGGATTTTTGTTTACCACGAAGTTCACCTACAGCTTGAGCAGTCGCTTCTTTTGCTAGGTTCTTTTTGATAAGAAAGTTTTGCGCATACCCTGTTGGTACTTCCTTAATTTCGCCTTTTTTACCTTTTCCTTTAACATCTGCTAAAAAGATTACTTTCATTCTTCTTTCTCCTTTTCCTTTATTTCATTTAATACAATTTCTGTCAGTTTTTCACCTGCTTCTGACAAGGTTAAATCTTTAATTTGAGCTGCTGCCAAATTAAAGTGACCTCCACCTCCCAGTTCTTCCATAATCCGTTGTACATTCAGCTTACTACGACTGCGAGCTGAGATGGATATAAAGCCTTGTGTATTCTTCGCAAGAACAAAACTCGCTTCAATACCTGACATAGCTAACATGGCATCTGCTGCCTTACTAATAACAACTGTATCATAGCATTTCGACTCCTTAGCCTCTGCTATTAGTACATCTGAACCTAATTTACGCCCCTGTAAAATCAGTTCATTGACCTCACGATATTCTTCAAAATCTGTCGCAGCGATTTCTTGGATAGCAATACTATCACTTCCGCGCGTTCTGAGATAGCTAGCAACATCAAATGTCCGACTCGTTACTCGCGAGGTGAAATTTTTAGTATCCAACATCATACCAGCCATCAAGACGCTTGCTTGCATACGACTCAAACGATTTTTCTTAGAATTCTGGAACTGAATCAATTCCGTTACCAACTCACTGGCACTGCTTGCACCACTTTCTATATAAGTGATAACTGCATTGTCTGGGAAATCCTGATCCCTTCTGTGGTGGTCAATAACGATGGTCTGTGTAAACAAATCATAAAAATCTTTTGATAATGTTAAGGCTGTCTTTGAATGGTCTACAAGAATCAACAAAGAACGATTGGTCACCATCCCCATTGCATCCTTAACAGACAACAACTTCGTAACTCCTTCTTTTTCTAAGAATGAAACAGCTCGTTCAATATCTGGAGACATTTGTTCTTCATCATAAAGAGCATAGCTATTTTCAATCACATTGCTGGCGAACAACTGCATACCTACAGCAGAGCCCAAGGCATCCATATCTAAATTTCTATGTCCAACTACAAACACTTGATCCACACTACGAATCTTATCAGATATGGCTGTCATCATTGATCGAGTACGGGTACGAGTGCGCTTGATGGACGCAGCCGACCCACCGCCAAAGTAGACTGGATTTTTCGTTTCATCATTCTCCTTGACAACCACCTGGTCGCCACCACGTACTTCAGCCAAGTTCAAGTTGAGCAAAGCAACTTTCCCTATTTCATCATGATTTCCATCGCCATAAGAAAATCCCATACTTAAGGTCAAGGGCAACTGCCTCTGTTTCGACTCTTCTCTGAAAGCATCAATAACAGAAAATTTATCATTCATCAAGCCCTCAAGCACCGTGTAGTCAGTAAATAGATAAAATCGATCCATACTTACCCGACGAGAAAACATCATGTATTTTTCTGAAAACTCTGATATAAAATTAGCTACAAAACTATTGATTTGACTAATATCTGACTCAGAAGTTGCATCCTCCAAATCATCATAATTATCCACAGACACAATCCCAATCACTGGTCGACTCGTTACTAATTCATCTGTTATAGCTTGCTCCCTGGATACATCTACAAAATACAAAACACCGGAAGAAGCATCCATATGAACAGCATAACGCTTCTCACCCAGTTTGGCATAAGTAGACGGATTTCCTACTGAAGCCTTGATAATCGTTTGAACAGCTTCCAAATCAAAATCGCCATCTTCCTTGGTCAAAATCAATTCAGCATAGGGATTAAACCACTCAACCTCTCCAGAAGATAAATTCAATTTCATAACACCTACAGGCATCTGTTCCAATAGAGATGTCAAACTTTCTTCCGCTTGGTGGTTTACATACTGGATTTGTTCTACTTCACTCCTTGTATAATGCACTCTCAGTTTCTTAAATAAAAAAACATAGCCTCCTACAAAAAGAAACAAAATTAAAAGCGTCAACAGATTATTATTAACAAAAATAATGAAAGTGGATAAGACTCCAAACGCAATCAATCCTACTAGAATAGGAAAAATTGGACTTACATAAAATTTTTTCATTCCAAACCTCTTGGCACCCATTATACCATAATACCCCTCAAAAAGCGACTTTTAAGGAAGTTTATGGCTATTAGCATTAACAGTTTAGCTGTTAGTTTATACATTCAGTCTCTATTTCTTCTTGATTTGAACATAAAAAATAGAGGAAGAAGTAGTCATCCTCTATTTTCTTCATTAACGATAGTTTCTTTAACTAAAAGAGACTATTCTCCAACTTCTATCTGAAGACCTTTCAATCTTTCTTGGGCTTGGCTTACAATAGACTCTATAATAAACTTACAAGGTTTGATTTCTTTGACTAACCCCGCAATCTGACCACTCATCATTGAACCATTTTCTGTATCTCCTTCATAAACCGCTTTAGAAAGAGATCCGATAGTAATTTCCTCTAATTCCTCACGGTTAGTTCCTTTTTGCTCTAATTCAATATAATGATCAGTCATGGCATTTCGGATGCAACGAACTGGTGCCCCAGCAATCCGTCCAGTAACAGCAGTTGCCGTGTCATTTGCCTCCAAAACTGCTTCTTTGTACTCTGTAGCAATCGGACACTCATCTGAAGCTAGAAAAACAGTTCCCATCTGCACACCTGCTGCTCCTAAAGCAATGGCTGCAGCTAGTCCTCTACCATCCGCAATTCCTCCTGCTGCGATAACAGGAATCGTAACAGCATCTACAATTTGCGGGATAAGGGCCATAGTGTTACTTTCTCCGATGTGACCACCTGCTTCTGAACCTTCTGCAATAACAGCATCAACTCCGAGTTCTTGCATTTTTTGAGCATGTTTCACACTAGCAATAACTGGAATAACCTTAATTCCAGCTTCCTTCAAATAAGGCATGACATGTTTTGGTGTTCCCGCCCCAGTTGTAACAACAGGCACTTTTTCTTCGATAATAACTGTAACAATATCTTTGATATTCTTCATCATCAACATAATATTGACACCAAAAGGCTTATCTGTCAACTTTCTTAACTCACGAATTTCTTCACGTAACTGTTCTCCAGTCATCCCACCAGAGGCAATAATTCCCAATCCCCCAGCTTCTGATACAGCTGCAGCTAATTGATAATGAGAAATTTGGGCCATAGCTCCTTGAAAAATTGGATATTTAATTTGTAAAAGTTTTGTAATAGACATGTGAATACTCCTTTATTTTCTGTTGCTTCTTGTTGGCGTATGGGTAGTCATCCCACCTGATCCAAGTCAACAAGAAAATGAAATCATTTGTCTCCTTATATACGACTATCCTAAAAAAATTGGTTTGCGATCTTGCCTATCTGTAAAAGGAATTATTGGAGGTCGAGAGCGTGGCACATAATCTACAAATTCTTTACCTTCTTTATCAAACTGGGCGACTGCTAAAAATTGATCATGATAAAAGAAAAATTTATAGTCATTTTCAAAAGCTTGACGGAGCCACTTCTCTTTTGCCAAGATTGATTTCATAGGGTAATCATCCACTGCAGGGACCCACAGAGAATTCCGATGAACATGTGTCAACATCAAATCTCCCATATGAATCATCGTATCCTTTCCTTGTTTCAATAGAATAATACTATGACCATTACTATGACCACTCGTACGAATCATTTGAATTTCTGGAATCACATTAATGTATTCTGAAAAAGTTGTTACTTGCTTTTCAATTGGTTCCCAGTTTTCTCTAAGATAAGTGCCTTTTGTCCGATTATTAGGATTTCGCATTTCATACCATTCGACATCGTTTACAATGATTTTTGCTTTGGGATACTTGGATACCAAGTCTCCAGAGACATCCCTATAGGTCAAACCACCTGAATGATCATGATGCATATGAGTCATGAGAACAACATCAATCTGACTAGTAGTCAATCCTAAGAGTTCCAAACTCTCCTCAACCCTGCTCTCTGATAAAATACCTAAATTTCGTCTTTGTTTTTCTGATAATTTAGCTGTATCAAAACTAGTATCAATAAGGTAATTTTTCTCCTTATATTGAATCAAAATTGGATCTGTTAGCTCAGCCATCATATTATCCTCATTGGTTGGATAATAGCGCGACCATACAACTTTAGGAACAGGGCCAAAAAGTGTTCCTGCATCAGTTAATTTATCTGCACCACGTAGCCAAGTCAACTTCATATCATGGAACTGGTATTCCTGTAGTGTGAGATTTGTCATTCTTTACTCCTTTAGCCACTGACAGGCAATTCGCTTGCGAATCGAATCTCCTGATTTACCATACATTTCAAGCGTTTTAGCATCTTTTAAATACCGGTCAATGGGAATATCTTCCACAGTATGCAGGGGGCTCATCAACCGAATAATATCCTCAGAAATCTCCAAGGCAACTTTTGTTGTATAAAGTTTAATCTGACATACAAACAAAAGTACATCTCCCATGTTATCTTGATACGAATTAAAATACGCTTTTGCTGAACACAATTTTGTATACAAGTCTGCAAACTGATACTGATAAACAGTTGCATCTAGTAAACGCTTGCCAAACCCACGTTTAACTTTCACAAAAGACAATCCTTTTTCAAATGCACCTTCAGCAACTCCGAGGGAGACTGCACTAAGACCAAGCTGTAATTTTTGAAGAATATCATTCAATTGTTCATCACCTGATAAGCTCAAACCCAATAATCTGTCTTGCGTCAGAAGCACATTGTCAAAGGCAACAGAACTGATGGGTAACCCCTTTAGACCTGGTTTGCTAATGTCATCACCAATAACAACACCTGGGTCTCTTGTATCGACTATGAAAAAACCAAAAGAATCTTTTTCCCCATCTGCTTCTATCTTCGCAAGTATCAATAAAATATCAGCAAATCGACAACTAGACACAATTGATTTTTCACCTGATAAACGCCAACCAGTAGCTGTTTTCGCAGCAGTAGTTTCAATTACTGACAAACTTTCCATGGATTTTCCTTCAGAGAATCCCAAGCCTACTAATCTCTCACCTTTTACTAATGATTCAAGATAATGAGACTGCTGGTCTATGGTTCCAAAGCGCATAAAAGGGTAGATTCCATAGTAAGCTTGAGTCAATAAAATTGTAGAAAATGCTGGAAAATACTTTGCAATCAGACGAATAAGAGTTAGAAAAGGTACAGTCGACCCATCAAGCTGACTATCTACACAAGAGGAAAAAATATTATATTTATCAATAAATTTAGAGAGCAATTCTTTCGGAAATTGATTTTCATCCTCTCTGTTCCTCAAATAGGGTAAAAGTAAATTCCGTAACTCTTGCTCCAAGGCATTATTATCAATCATCATCTTCACCTCAATTTAATTATCAGCAACAGGTTGGTAATAATCCCTCAATAGCTCTTCGTAAACATATGATTCAACCTCACTATAGGAAGATTTATATGGTCTACAAAACCAAATATTAAATGGAATCGGATCTTTAAAAGTCACTGCTTTAAAGCGACTACTATCTACTAGATGGCTAATCGGTTTAGGTAAAATCGCGATTAAGTCCGTTTGGTAAGTTGACTCAACCAAAAAGTCCCATGTAGAGGAAAGATAAGCAAATTTAGGAGAAATTCCCTGTGAAGCGAATTTTTCAGTAACCAAATCATAAGTAGTAAAGGACTTATTAAAGGTTGCTATCTCATAGTCAGATATATCTGACCATTCCAACAATCCTTTATCTGAAAGTGGATGATTTTTATCCATATAAGCAACATACTCATCCAGTTGGATAACATGCTGATCAAACTTCTTTGTATCCAACAAAGTAGGCTCAATCAAAAATGCTAGGCTCAAATCTCCTTCCGTCATTTTTTGACGAATTTCTTTTCCCCCTCCTTCTGTCACTTGTATATGGATATGAGGGTTATTTTTGAAAAATTGTGGAAGCAAACTAGCAAAATACACACGTAAAATCAAGGATGGAATTCCAAGGTTTATTGTCCCTTTTTGTTTTTGCGCTTCACTATGAATCATGGAAAGCATTTCTTCATGACGATTCACAATCTCAGTAGCAAACCGATAAATCTTTCTTCCAGCTCCAGTGAGACTTTCTAATCTCCCATTTTTTCTATGAAATAACTGAACCCCTTCAGTCGCTTCAAAATTTGTTACAAACTGACTTAAGGCAGACTGACTGATGTGGATTTTTTTCGCAGCAATGGAAAGATTACATCCACATTCTATAATATTGATAAAATAATTCATTTGAATAATATCCACTGGCCAATCACCTCTCTTTCCTTCGCTACTATAGATACTATCTTTTTCACCAAACTTATACGCAAACAGGAAACTCTAAACTAACACAAGCTCAGTTCTATCTCCGTTATTTATACAAGCTACCCAATAATTAAATCTTATAGCAAATCATATAATTTAGAAATCTTTCAACCTCTTTTCATTAGGTATAGTCTGTTAGATAACTATTGCACTCTCATTTATAAATCGCTTACAAAAGTTATCAATATATATCATACCACACTATGAAAAAAATATCTTCCTACCGATTGCTCATTATCAAATAGGCATGATTTTCAAATCATCTGAAACAATAACATCTCCGTCTGTCTTTTCAAGGACTTCCTCTAAAGTCACACCAGGAGCTAATTCCTTCAATAAGAATTTACCATCTTGGATTCCAAAAACAGCTAAATCAGTAATAATCAAATCCAATACTCCTTTAGCTGACAAAGGAAGGGTACACTCTTTCAACAATTTTGATTGACCATCCCCTGTCGTATGTTGAATCGCACCAATAACACGTTTTGCTCCAACAAGTAAGTCCATAGCACCACCCATACCTGGGGCAAACTTACCTGGAATAATCCAGTTTGCGATACTACCGTCTTGGCTCACTTCAAGTGCACCTAATACTGTAGCATCCACATGACCTCCACGAATAATCGCAAAAGATGTTTGCAAATCAAACAAGGCGGCTCCTGGCAACAAGGTGATTGGGGCACCTCCCGAATTTGCCAAGTTTGCATTGTATCCATCTTTGGTAGGGGTTTCCCCAAAACGAAGAGCTCCATTTTCTGCTTGAAGAATGACATTAACTCCCTCAGGGATATAATCGGCAGATGCGTTTGGAATACCAAAGCCCAGATTCACAACATCCCCATCTTTAAACTCAAGCGCCACACGTCTTGCAATAATTTCTTTTGCCTTCATTTTAGTTTACCCCCGCAAGTTTCTTAGTCTCTGTCCACAAATCACCCATCATTTTATGATGCTCTTCTGGAGACAATCCCTGAACAACATAATCGACAAGGATACCTGGGATGTAAATATCATTAGGATCAATTTCTCCCACTTCTAACAACTCATTAGTTTCTACAATGACTGTATTAGCTGCCAAAGCTAGCTGAAGTGAAATATTTTTTGTCGTACCGTCCAAGTATAAGTTTCCATACTTGTCTGCCTTCGTAGCCTTAATCAAAGCTACATCAATCTTCAATGGATCATAAATTAAATATTCTTTTCCATTGCGAGTAACCTTCTCCTGATCTTTTTCCAAAATAGTACCTACACCTGTTGGTGTCAATACTGCTCCTAGACCAGCTCCAGCTGCATGTAATCGTTCAACAACAGTTCCCATTGGAGTAAATTCAACTTCCATATTTCCACTGAAATACTCGTGTTGAGCTGCTGCAGACGTTCCTACGTGAGCTGCAATGTATTTTTTAACTTGGTGATTTTCACAAAGACGCCCCACACCGACTTCCTTACCAGGTTGAGATGTTACGACTGATACCAATGTCAAATCTTGCTGGTTTTGAGAAACCAATTCTTCAATCAATTCAAGTGGTTCCCCTACTCCAAGAAAACCTGAAATTCCTACTTTATCTCCTGAGTGAATCAAGGAAATTGCATCCGATAATGTTACAACTTGCATCTTCTATCTCCTCTTTCTATTTACGCTGAAACTCAGCTTTGCGTTTCTCAACAAAAGCGCGCATTCCTTCTACCTTATCTTCTGTTGAGAAGAGGAGAGCTTCAGCTTCTGTTTCTAATCGAATCGCATTTTTCAGTGGGAGTTCTGATCCAACTTGAATAATATGCTTGGCTTTTTCAACTGCCAAAGGAGCGTTTTTCATAATAGAGACTGCCAATTCCTCAGCTGCTGTCAACAATTCCTCGGCTGCCACCAATTTATTCAAGATGCCTAATTCATAGGCTTCTTGACCTTTAACCATTCTAGCAGTAAAAATTAGTTCTTTTGTCTTGCTGGTACCAATTAAGCGAGACATTCTTTGTGTTCCAGCAAATCCTGGAATAATACCTAGGCCTACCTCTGGAAATCCTACAGTGGTCTTTTCGTAACCAATACGAATATCTGTTGATAGAGCTAATTCCAAGCCACCTCCTAAAGCATAACCGTTTAGAACTGCAATAGTTGGTTGCGTTAGTTCAGATAGACGGGTAAACGTATCATTAGCATAGGTCATATAATCATGTGCTTGGATAGGAGACATTTGATCCATCTCTTTGATATCCGCTCCTGCAACAAATGCTTTTTCACCTTGTCCAGTCACAATCACAACACGAATATCATCACTTGCTTCAATTTCGTCTAAAACATGATTTAAGTCAGTCAAAACTTCTGAACTTAAAGCATTCAAAGCTGCTGGACGATTTATTGTAAGGTAACCAATCCCATTCTTCTGCTCTAATAAAACTGTTTTACTCATTATTCTGCTCCTACTTAATTTTTTTTGAGTACAGAGTACAGTGTCAACAAATACCGATACCAAATGTAAGAGCTTACATTTTTATGATAACTCATTTAAATCAATCCGTCTACTTAATCTTAGTTTATAATCCTATAAGTATAACTTATAGTTTAATTTTGCTTCAAATAATCCCCATCAAATGAACGATAACAATCACATAAATACATATATGACCATTAAAAAAATAGTTCATTTCAACAATATCAACTACCTTAAGTCTAGGAAAATATATAGCGAAGTGAATCTGGACTAGTGCAATATCGTTTCTAAACTAATTGATTTGAATTCAAAAATTAAATTGTTAAATTCTTGTTTCACTTTAATATAGAAGTTACTTCTTAAACGCCTTTTCCTAACAGCTCTACTACAATTCTTATCCAGCAGACTTAGATCTTAATTTAATCTATGTTCCATGGCTGCTACTAACTTACACTATCAAAAATACCTTATCACGCAGCATCATGAAGAGCATGCGTGATAAGGTATAAGAATTATCAGTTTCCAAATAAAACTCTATTTAATAATGGTATATTAAAAGAAAGACACACGACATAAATAGTTCATTAGCGTTCAACGATAAGAGCTGTGCCCATACCGCCTCCAATACATAGAGTCGCTAATCCAGTTTTGGCATCGCGCTTCATCATCTCATGTACAAGAGTCACTAGGATACGACAACCTGAAGCCCCGATTGGATGACCAAGAGCAATAGCACCACCGTTAACATTGACAATATCTGTATTGAAACCAAGCGTTTTACCAACCGCACAAGCCTGGGCGGCAAAAGCTTCATTTGACTCAATCAAGTCAAGATCATCAACTGTCAAATTGCCTTTTTCAAGAGCCTTGCGTGTCGCATAAATCGGTCCACATCCCATAATCTTAGGATCCAAACCTGCGCTTGCATAAGAACGAATGCGAGCAATCACTGGAAGTCCTAATTCTTCAGCTTTGTCAGCACTCATGACCAAGACAGCTGCTGCTCCATCATTGATACCAGAAGCATTCCCCGCCGTAACAGAACCGTCTTTTTTGAAAACAGGACGTAACTTAGACAAGCTTTCCAAGCTGGCATCTTTTCTAGGAAATTCGTCTGTATCAAAGACAACCGGATCTCCTTTACGTTGCGGAATGACCACTGGAACAATTTCTTCTTTAAAGCGTCCAGATTCTATAGCTGCCACTGCTCTTTTTTGTGATTCTAAAGCAAGAGCATCTTGATCATCTCTGCTAATACCATATTCTTCAGCCACATTCTCAGCTGTAATCCCCATATGATATTCGTTGAAGGCATCAGACAACCCATCTTTAATCATGGTATCAACAACGTTAGAGTCTCCCATGCGTCCTCCCCAGCGGAAGTTTGGCAATACGTATGGAGCTTGACTCATATTTTCTGCCCCACCAGCTACGATAATATCAGCATCCCCACACTGAATAGCTTGAGCAGCCAATTGTACTGCCTTCAAACCTGAACCACAAACCTTATTGATAGTAAAAGCTGGTGTAAATTCAGGGAGTCCTGCATGAATACTCATTTGGCGAGCCACGTTTTGACCTAAACCTGCGCCTAGGACATTCCCCATGATCACTTCATCTACCTGCTCTGATTTAATATTCGCTTTTTCCAAAACACTCTTAATTACCAAAGAGCCCAATTCGACAGCTGAAATATTCTTCAAGCTTCCTCCAAAGGAACCCAAAGGAGTACGTACCGCCGATACAATAACTACATCTTTCATGACTACCTCCATTTTTTCTAGTAAGTAAAGAACCCTTCTTTTGACTTACGTCCCAATTTTCCAGCCTCTACCATTTTCTTCAAAAGAGGAGCAGGACGGTATTTTTGATCACCAAATCCTTGGTTCAAAACACCCATAATTGCAAGGCAAACATCCAAGCCAATCAAATCGGCCAAAGCTAAGGGACCAATAGGATGATTCGCACCTAGTTTCATTGCCTCATCTATTTCTTCAGCACTAGCAACTCCTTCTCCTAAGATATAAATAGCTTCATTGATCATAGGAATCAATACACGGTTTACTACAAATCCATAAGAATCTTTAACATCAACAGGAGTTTTTCCAATTTTCTTTGTAAGTTCACGGATTTCTGCCACTACTTCATCCGAAGTCTGCAAAGCTTTAATCACTTCAACTAATTTCATCACTGGAGCAGGATTAAAAAAGTGCATTCCAATCACACGTTCTTGGTTCTTAGTTGCGGCTGCAATATCTGTGATAGATAGAGAGGAAGTATTTGATGCTAGAATTGTTTTAGAATCTGTGATTTCGTCCAATTGTTTAAATATACTGAGTTTAATATCACGATTTTCAGTCGCAGCTTCAATAACCAATTGTACATTTTTCGCGTCTTCGTATGAAGTAGAAGGAATTAAATTGGCAACCACTTTGTCTTTCTCATCTGCAGATAGACGTCCTTTTTCAACCGAACGTTCCAACTGTTTTGTTATGTTGTTCAATCCTCGTTGAACAAATTCTTCTTTGATATCATTCAAATAAACCGTAAATCCAGCTTGAGCAAATACTTGAGCAATACCACTTCCCATCTGACCAGAGCCAATTATCATTACATTTGAGATCATTTTTTCTCCTTTTTATTCTAAGTAAATCACATTATGAAGCAAGAACGATTGAAAACAAACCCTTCAATCGTCCTAGTTCTATTAAACAAATGCACCCAATCCAGTAATTTCACGACCTACAATCAAAGCATTGACTTCGTGCGAACCTTCATAAGTATAGATTGATTCCGCATCTGCAAAGAATCGTGCCACATCTGTTTCCAAAGTAATACCATTACCACCACATGTTTCACGCGCAAGAGCTACTGTTTCACGCATTACTAAGGAGTTATGCATTTTCGCTAGAGCAGAATTGAGCATCAACTCATTACCCTCTTCCTGCATTTCAGCAATACGAGTTGAATATGCAAGAGCTGCTACAGCATTGGCTTGCATTCTAGCTAATTTTTCTTGAACAATTTGGAATTTGGCAATCGGACGTTTAAACTGTTGACGGTCTTTTGCATATTTAAGAGCTGCCACATATGAACCACATGTTACTCCCATAGCAATGTGCGCTACATCGGCACGAGTAAATGTTAGAATACGTGCTACATCTCCAAATCCATTGATGTTAACCAAACGATCTGAGTCTGGAACTTCTACATTCTTCATTGTAATATGACCATTGCGGATACAACGCAGTGCAATCTTATGTGGAATAGGCTCTGCATGGTAGCCAGGGGCACCTTTACGGACAATAAAACATTTCACCTTACCGTCTGCCACATCACGAGCAAATACAGGAACAACATCTGCTGTATCTGAACCACCAACCCAACGCTTTTCTCCGTTCAAAATCCACTTATCTCCAACACGCTCAGCAGTTGTTGATAGACCACCAGCAATATCAGATCCAGAAAGCGGTTCTGTTAAGGCAAAACATCCTTGCCAGTCAAATGAAGCCAACTTAGGAAGAAATTCTTTCTGTTGTCTTTCATCCCCACCCAATAAAATAGTGTTATAGCAAAGTCCTCCATGAACTGTATAGAACGTTGCGATTGAAGCATCGAAGCGAGCTAGTTCCAAATATAAAAATGTGATGTACAATTCAGATGGTTTATAGCTTCCTTCACGACCTTCAAACAATTTTGGATTGTTCATGATTTGAGCACCCTTAGCGACAGCATAAAATTCTTCAAATGGGAAATCAGGTTTTTCCCAGTATTCGTTGATAACTGGACGTAGATGTTTTTCAATCAAACGACGAGTTTCTTGTAGTACTTCAGCTTCCCCTAATGTTAAACCATCAGCGTAATGAAAAAGATCTTCAGGATATAGTTCACGTAAAATTTCTTGTTTTGTTGCCATAGTAATGACTCCTTCTTTTATTTTAAGAACGCTTACATTTTATTGCTCGCTATTTGTTGACAAGTCCATTCTATCGCTTCAACCAGTATTTTGTCTACTTAATAAAAATGAATAGAGCTATAAGTTGAATTTATAGATAGTTCTTCCACTTACTTTTTAAGAATTTATCCATAGAGACAAGCCATCTCTCTTATATGGGCAATAACTTTTTCTTCCAAACTTCCATTCTACAATCTACACACCCTCTAAATAGATATCTATTATTCCTCATAGCTACTTGTATTACAAAAGACAAAATAGATAAAAAATACTTAAACTAAACACAGTCGCTTTATATAGTGAAATAAAATCTAAACAAATTGACTAGGAAATTCAATCCAATTACTAGCAATATTTTAGCACCTAAGACGTTCAACTCTAATTTCAATTAGCTACACAAACTCCCTCTTCCTTGAAATATAAAAAGTGATTTACCCGAAAGTAAACCACTTTTTATATTTCATTTTTCTTAAGATTCTTTAACCTCTAACAAACCAATCTCGCCATCCTCACGACGATAAATCACATTGGTTGTCTGATCTTCAACATCCACATAAATAAAGAAATCATGTCCTAACAAATCCATTTGTAGAATAGCTTCTTCCAAATCCATTGGTTTTAAATCAATTTGTTTTGAACGAACAACTTTAGACTGGACAACATTTGAATCTTCCACCAAAGCATCTGTAAATAATTGACTAGTTGCTACCTTATTTTTATTTTTACGCTCGATTTTTGTTTTGTTTTTACGAATCTGACGTTCAATTTTATCAGTTACAAGGTCAATTGAACCATACATATCTTGAGACACATCTTCTGCGCGGAGAGTAATAGATCCAAGCGGAATCGTTACTTCCACTTTAGCTGTTTTTTCACGATAAACTTTTAAGTTAATTCGGGCATCCAACTCTTGTTCTGGCTGGAAGTACTTTTCGATCTTTTCGAGTTTAGAAACTACATAATCACGAATTGCTTCTGTTACTTCTAGGTTTTCACCACGGATACTATATTTAATCATATGAGTACCTTCTTTCTAAACATTTTTGTTTTTATGATTTTATTATAACGCTTTCATTCTATTTTTGCAAATTTTTTCCTCATCTTACAAGGGAAAATGTTTTTACGTCCTTAGCACCAGCTTCTTCCAACAGTCTCTTAACACGATTTATAGTTGTTCCTGTAGTATAAATATCATCTATAAGTAGGATTTTTTTAGGAATAGTGACTCCACTTTTTATAAAGAAAGGAAGTTCTGTCCCCAAGCGCTCTGAACGATTTTTAGAAGAACTGGCTCTCTCTTCTCTTTTCCCTAGTAAATCCAGATACGAAAAACCTGCTACCTCTACCAAGCCCTCAACCTGATTAAATCCTCTGTCAAGCAATCTTTCAGGGCTTAGGGGAATTACGACAAATCTATACTCTTTGTACTTTTTTAACTCCGCACTTAAAAATGAAGCGAAAACTTTTCTTAACAGGAAGTCTCCATCAAACTTATACCGACTGAAAAAATCCTTCATAGCTTGATTGTAAGTAAAAATCGCTCTATGACTGACTTCAACTCCTTCTTTACACCAAAGTTGACAATCTTGACATTTTGTTGACAAACCTGTTTTCATACAATTTGGACAATTCTCTTCCCCAATTCTTTCAAAAGTAAAATCACAGTCTGAACAAAGACAAGAATCATCATTCCTCAGAAGTAATAGACTACTAAAAGTTAAAACAGTCTTCATAATCTGCCCACATAACAAGCACTTCATAGACCAGCCTCCTTATTCATCATCTGAATTTCCTTAATCGCCTTCTTGATTGAAGCATTTAACCCATCATGGAAGAAAAGCAAATCTCCTGTCGGTCTATCCATGCTTCGTCCAACTCGTCCACCAATCTGAATCAAGCTTGACTTGGTAAACAGACGATGATTAGCCTCTACTACGAAAACATCCACACAAGGGAAGGTAACTCCACGCTCCAAGATCGTCGTACTGATAAGTATTGTCAGTTCTCCATCTCGAAATGCTTGTACCTGCTCTAATCTATCCTCTGTTACAGAAGATACAAAACCAATTTTCTCATTTGGAAATTGCTCCTGTAAGATTTCTTTTAGCTGCTCCCCTTTTTTAATTTCTGATGCAAAAATAAGTAACGGATAAGCTGTCTTTCTCTGCTTCTCAATATAGGACTTTAACTTTGGCGACAAACACTTCTTATCTAAGTAGCGATTAAAATCCGATAACCAAATTGGTTTTGGAATAATCAACGGATTTCCATGAAACCGTCTCGGTAAACTCAGTCTTTTTAGTTCTCCTAAACGGACCTTTTTATCTAACTCATCGGTCGAAGTCGCTGTTAAAAAGATTCTCAGCCCATTCTCCTTTACACTATTCTTGACAGCATGGTAAAGCGTGGGATTGTCAACATAAGGAAAAGCATCTACTTCATCCACTATCAGCAAATCAAAAGCTTGATAAAATTTCAATAACTGATGGGTCGTCGCAACAACTAGTGGTGTTCGAAAATACGGCTTTGATTCTCCATGTAGGAGGGCTATCTCGCAAGAAAAATCATTTTGCAAGCGTTTGTACAGCTCCAAACAAACATCTATGCGAGGACTGGCCAAACACACTGCACCACCCGCATTGATTACTTTAGCCACAACTTGATAAATCATTTCTGTCTTTCCTGCTCCTGTTACCGCATGAACTAAAGTTGGCTCTTGCTTCTCTACTGCTTGAATCAGTCCCTCTGACACCTTCTCTTGAAAAGGAGTTAATTGACCACGCCATTTAAGAACATCTTGCTTCGGAAAATCCTCCTGTGGAAAATAGTATAAAGCTTGATCACTCCTGACTCGCTTCATCAGTAAACACTCCCTACAATAGTAAGCACCGATGGGCAAATACCATTCATCTAAAATAGCACTATTACAACGTTGACAGAAAAGTTTCCCTTTCTCCTTTCTCATTGCTGGAAGTTTCTCCGCCAACTGACGTTCTTCTTCTGTTAATTCATTCTCCGTAAACAAATGACCGAGATAATTTGGATTTACTTTCATACTTCTTTATTCGTAAAAACTAGCACTTTAGATGATTTTTTAGTACAATTAAATCATGGAATTTAGAACAATTAAAGAGGACGGTCAAGTCCAAGAAGAAATCAAAAAATCCCGCTTTATCTGTCATGCCAAGCGTGTTTATAGCGAAGAAGAGGCTCGTGACTTCATTACTGCTATCAAAAAAGAACACTACAAAGCGACACATAACTGCTCTGCCTTCATTATTGGAGAACGTAGTGAAATTAAACGTACAAGTGATGATGGTGAGCCCAGTGGTACTGCTGGCGTTCCCATGCTTGGGGTACTAGAAAATCACAATCTCACCAATGTCTGTGTGGTCGTGACACGCTACTTTGGTGGTATTAAACTAGGCGCTGGAGGACTCATTCGTGCTTACGCCGGCAGTGTCGCCTTAGCTATCAAAGAAATTGGTATTATTGAAATAAAAGAACAGGCTGGCATTGCTATTCAAATGTCTTACGCTCAATACCAAGAGTATAGTAACTTTCTTAAAGAACATGATCTCATGGAGCTAGATACAAACTTTACAGATCAAGTCGATACGATGATTTATGTTGATAAAGAAGAAAAAGAAACTATTAAAGCTTCACTTGTGGAATTTTTTAATGGAAAAGTCACTTTAACTGACCAAGGTTTACGCGAAGTTGAAGTTCCTGTAAACTTAGTGTAAACAATAGATAATACAGTGTTTCACTGATATTTCCACCGCTACTTTAATTAGCAAAATAAAAAGATGCGTACCAAAATATACTAGAAAATGAAGTAATTCAAAAAGAAAATGGATAGCGTTCTCCTTTACACCTATTTACTAGAATTAGCCTAACACAATCTCTTAAAATTAATGGCTTAGACCTGTGATATAAAAAAATCCTATCGCTCCGATAGGATTTCTATATTTTACAAATGGTATAGTTAGCGTTATACTAGAAATATCTTATACAAAGAGGTATTCATATGTCTATTTATAACAACATTACTGAACTAGTCGGTCAAACACCGATTGTTAAACTTAACAACATAGTGCCAGAAGGTGCTGCAGATGTCTATGTAAAACTTGAAGCATTTAACCCTGGTTCTTCTGTAAAAGACCGTATTGCTCTTAGCATGATTGAAAAAGCTGAACAAGACGGTATTCTAAAACCTGGTTCTACTATTGTTGAAGCAACAAGTGGAAACACTGGTATTGGACTTTCATGGGTAGGGGCTGCTAAAGGGTATAAAGTTGTTATCATTATGCCTGAAACTATGAGTGTAGAACGACGTAAAATTATCCAAGCCTATGGTGCTGAACTCATCCTTACGCCTGGTAGCGAAGGAATGAAAGGTGCTATTGCTAAGGCTCAAGAAATCGCTGCTGAACGTGATGGTTTCCTTCCTCTTCAATTTGACAACCCAGCAAATCCAGAAGTACACGAAAGAACAACAGGAGCTGAAATACTAGCTGCTTTCGGTAAAGATGGACTAGATGCCTTTGTTGCTGGAGTGGGTACCGGTGGAACGATTTCTGGTGTTTCTCATGCACTCAAATCAGCAAATTCAAACATTCAAGTTTATGCAGTGGAAGCTGATGAATCTGCTATTCTATCTGGTGAAAAACCTGGTCCTCACAAAATTCAAGGTATCTCAGCTGGATTTATTCCTGATACACTTGATACTAAAGCCTATGATGGTATCGTTCGTGTAACATCAGATGATGCTCTTGCACTCGGACGTGAAATTGGTGGAAAAGAAGGCTTCCTTGTAGGGATTTCCTCAGCTGCAGCTATCTACGGAGCCATCGAGGTTGCCAAAAAATTAGGTACAGGTAAAAAAGTCCTTGCTCTAGCACCAGATAACGGTGAACGTTATCTCTCTACAGCACTCTATGAATTTGAAGTTTAGTCTCCTAAATACAATTGGCCCTTATTATAGGGCTTTTTATTTTTACCTTGAAAATAGGAAAATCTCCCTATAAAGATCGACTGCATAGAAAAAAGGAAGCAAATTTACTTCCTTTCTATAATTAGTTATTCAAGGCTGCTGCCATTGTAGCTGCAACTTCAGCTTCGAAATCGTTTGCAGCTTTCTCGATACCTTCACCAACTTCAAAGCGAGCGAACTCAACTACTGAAGCGTTAACTGATTCAAGATATGCTTCAACTGTCTTGCTATCATCCATGATGTAAACTTGTGCAAGAAGTGTGTAAGCTTGGTCAACTTTAGTGTTGTCAAGCATGAAGCGATCCATTTTACCTGGGATAATTTTGTCCCAGATTTTTTCTGGTTTGCCTTCTGCAGCCAACTCAGCTTTGATGTCAGCTTCAGCTTGAGCAATAACATCATCAGTCAATTGAGCTTTTGATCCATATTTCAAGTGTGGGAGAGCTGGTTTGTTAACCATTGCACGGCTTTCGTTATCTTGGTCGATAACGTGGTTCAATTGTGCCAACTCATCTTTAACAAATTGCTCATCCAATTCTTTGTATGAAAGAACTGTTGGTTTCATAGCAGCAATGTGCATTGAAATTTGTTTAGCAAGTGCTTCGTCTCCACCTTCGATTACAGAGATAACACCGATACGTCCACCGTTGTGTTGGTATGCACCGAAGTGTTGTGCATCTGTTTTTTCAATCAAAGCAAAGCGACGGAATGAGATTTTTTCTCCGATAGTCGCTGTTGCAGATACGTATGCAGCTTCAAGAGTTTCACCTGAAGGCATAGTCAAAGCAAGTGCTTCCTCATTATTAGCTGGTTTTCCTTCAACGATTGCTTTAGCTGTTGCGTTTACCAACTCAACAAATTGAGCGTTTTTCGCAACGAAGTCAGTTTCAGCATTTACTTCAACAACTGCTGCAATGTTACCGTCAACATAAACACCAGTCAAACCTTCTGCAGCAACACGGTCAGCTTTCTTAGCTGCTTTTGCCATACCTTTTTCGCGAAGCAATTCAATCGCTTTTTCGATATCGCCTTCCACTTCAACCAATGCTTTTTTAGCGTCCATAACACCAGCACCAGATTTTTCACGCAACTCTTTAACAAGTTTAGCTGTAATTTCTGCCATTTTGATTCTCCTATATTTTTTAAAAATAGGAGAGCCGGGCTAAGCCCCGCCCTCCTAGGTAATTACTATTTATTATGAATTAAGCGTTGTCGCCTTCTACAACTTCAACGATTTCTTCAATTGAATCTGCTTGAGTTTCTGAAGCTGCAAATTCTGCTTCAACTGCTACTGCATCCTCACCTTGACGTCCTTCGATGATAGCGTCAGCCAATTTAGCTGTGATCAATTTAACAGCTCGGATAGCGTCATCGTTAGCTGGGATGATTACATCGATATCATCTGGATCAGTATTTGTGTCAACCATCGCTACAACTGGGATTCCCAATTTTTTAGCTTCTTTAACAGCGATTTGCTCTTTATGTGGGTCAACTACGTACATCACATCTGGGATACGAGGCATATCTTCGATACCACCCAAGAATTTTTCAAGACGTGCACGTTGTTTGTTAAGAAGTGCAACTTCTTTCTTAGGAAGAACTTCGAAAGTTCCATCTTCTTCCATACGTTTGATTTCTTTCAAACGAGCGATACGCTTTTGGATTGTTCCCCAGTTTGTAAGAGTTCCACCCAACCAACGGTGGTTGATGAAGTATTGACCTGAACGTACTGCTTCTTCAGCAACTGCATCAGCTGCTTGTTTCTTAGTACCAACGAACAATACAACTGCATCGTTAGCTGCCGCATCACGCATGAAGTCGTATGCTTGGTCAGCGTATTTTACAGTTTGTTGCAAGTCGATAACGTGGATTCCGTTACGCTCAGTAAAGATGTACTTAGCCATCTTAGGGTTCCAGCGACGAGTTTGGTGACCAAAGTGTACACCAGCCTCAAGAAGTTGTTTCATTGAAATTACTGCCATGAGTATTTCTCCTTTTTGTTTTTTTCCTCTTCTTGACTTCAACTCGCAAAACGACCCAAGGGCAACTGCTTCACAATTCATCAAGAATGAGTATTATCGTTCACACGACAATTCTCATTTTACCATACTTTTCCAATATTTTCAAGCTATTTTGATATAATTTTTAATAGTTATTGTCTCTGGTAAAACCTGAAAAAGAGGGCTCTATTCGAGTCCCTCTCTCTAATTAGTCTGCATAAATATATGTCACAAAACCTTCAGAAGTCGTTGTTGGATTAAACCATCCACGGTGGTTTCCAAGTGTGCGATTACCTGCATAGTTTGATTCTGATACTTGGATACGTGTTGTTGATTCAACAGCTGTAACAACCGCTACGTGTCCATATCCACCATCGTTCCAACATGCAATTGCTCCAACTTGAGGTGTCGATCCTGTACGGAATCCTGCTGCAGCTGCACTTGTAGCCCACTGTGCTCCATTACCCCAGTAGTCTCCAGCCCAAGGTGCTAATGTTTTAACTCCCCAGGTACATTCACCAATTGGATAAGTTGAGGCATCCGTGTTATATGTTGGACGTACTTTAGCCTGAACAGGTGCTACTGCAGATTCAGATACTGCTTGTACCTGTGCTGTTAGGTTGGTATTACCTGAAGCAAGTACTGATTGTTGTTGGCTAGCTTGTTTTTCTTTATAAGCCGCTTCTGCTGCTGCTGCTGCACGAGCCTCTGCCTCAGCTGCTGCTTTTTGCTCTAATAGACTTGCTTTTTCCCCTTCAGCTGTCGCTTTCTCAGCAGCAAGACTCAATTCAGCAGCCTTTAGTTCTGCCTGTTTCGTAGTCAATGCTTGAGCATCATCAGCTAATTTTTGTTGATTAGCAATTACAGTATTGATAGCATCATTATTTGCTACTTGTTTTTCAGAAATAGCTTTTTTATCTGCCTTTTGTTGTTCTAACATTTTGTTGTTTGCAGATACGATTTCACTCATTGCAGCAACACGTGAAATAGCTTCTGTAATTGATTTTGAGTTTACGATTGTATTTATGTAGCTAGTTGCGGCTCCATTTGTTTGAGCACTACGAGCTTGTTTTTCCAAAGATTGGTTACGAGAAACAATGTTTTTAGAAAGTTCTGTAATCTCACCCTCGAGTTTCTTAGATTCTGCTTGTAATCTATCATTTTCAGCTTGCAAGTTAGATTGCTCAGCTTGAATAGCTGATACTTGCTCCTGAATTTGGTCAACTTGTTTTTGGGCTTCTTGTTGTTGTGCTGTTAAGTTACTAATTTTATTATCTTGAGCAGCAATTTTGTCATCAGTCGTTTCTGCATGCGCAGTTGTTAAAACAGCTACTTGAGAAACCATTACTGTACTTAATAAAAGCGAGGCTAAGATTTTTTTCTTCATGGTTAATAAATACTCCTTCTGTTTAAGACAATACTAGTATACCAAAAAAAACTCCAATAAATATTACGCCTTTGTTACATTTATATGTCGTTCTTATAGATAATATTTTTCAAAAATAAATTGAAAAACAGTAATCCATAAAAAATTTAAAATCATCGTCGGTACCAAGCTATAAACTATAAAAATCGACATGTTATCCACTGTCAGCCCTACCATAAAAGCCAAAAGATAACTACCCATTTCAAACAGGAAGGTCAGGACAATCATAGAGAGCATTCGTGTCCAACGATTCAACAAAATAACACTATTCAATTTATGAAGAAAGGCTCCCAATAAGATAAATAAGAGAGTTGCAATCCCTATTAGATGGAAAAAGTAAACATCGTAAACCAAGCCTATCACAAAACAATAGACTAGGTAGAGATATTCTGATACTTCTATTGTCTCAAATAAGAGAAATAGAAAAAGAAAATGACTAGCTAAATGTACATGGGGGAAAACTGAGCCCAGAAGCTGGCTAATATGGGCGTCAATTAGAACAAAGAAAGGGAGCAATAAAAACACTCCAACCCGCTTCAACTGTCTCATTATGAATTCCCCACTAATTCTATCACATCTACATTATGAGTATCTGCACTCAATTTAACAGTTACTTCTCGTGTCAAATAGTCTGTACTATGCGTTGTGGCAACCACTTCACCTACAGGAATATCCGCAACGTTAAAGTTTCCTAATCCACCCGTTGTCACCTTATCGCCTGCACTAATATCACTATTGCTATTTAATTGGCTAATTTTAAGAACTTCATTTTCCTTGTCGTAGCCAACAATAATGCCATAAATTGTAGTAGTGCCGTGTTGAATTTTAACAGAAATCTTATCAGCATTTTCCGTATTTGTCAGAAGGTTGACCATAGTAGAGTTGTCCTCCACTTTTGAAACACTCCCAATCAAGCCACCATTTGCAATAGCTAACATGTTCTCAGAAGCACCTTTTGATCTACCTGCATCTAAGGTCAACTCCTGCTTCCAAGATACCGGAGAACGCATAATAACATCTGCTGCCAAAGTCTTTGTAGCTTGCAACTTGGACTTCATATCAAGCAATTGGCGCAATTGTTCATTTTCTGTCTTTAAACTTTCCACCTCATTTGCTTTGACTTCTAACTGGTAAATCTGTTTCTTCAAACTTTCATTTTCATTATATGTTCGTGTCAAATGAGCCAGATCTGATTTGACAGAATCAAACCACTGAAAAGGTTTTTGAACAACTCTATCAACCAATGAGATTCCATCTCCTAATTTTGTCACAATTGTACTTGAATAAGTCGTCGCCAAGAGAGCTGATACAAGCAGAACAGTGACAAAAACAATAATGACATATTTTGATTTTTTAAAACGGTTCATATCCCTACCTTTATATCAAAAACTGTTACAGTAACTTTTAATCAATTCTTTAAATGCTACTAAGATTTTAAGAAAAATAAGCAACAACCAAGTACGAGAACAACAAGAATGGTCAGCGTATCCTTTCGAGTCCATTTCAATTGTCTGTATTGACTTCTGCCTTTTCCACCCTGATAACCACGCGCTTCCATGGCGATAGCCAAGGAATCCGCACGTTTTAAACTTGTCGCAAAAAGAGGAATCAAAATGGGAATCATCGCCTTTACTTTTTGAACAATGCTTCCTTCTCCAAAATCCACTCCACGCGCTTTCTGTGCATTCATAATCCGCGTCGTATCATCCATCAAGGTTGGGACAAAACGTAGACTCATGGACAGCATCAAACCAATTTCATGAACTGGAACTTTCACACGCTTTAAAGGTGCTAATAAAGCTTCGACAGCTGATGCTAAACTTAAGGGCATAGTCGTTAAGGTTAACAAAGTTGAAAAGAAAATAATCAATACAAAGCGACAAAAAATAATCCCAGCCTGTTGCAAAGCATAATCTGTGATTCTCACAAACGAAAATTCAAATAAAACATTCCCATTAGAAATGAAAAATAGTTGAAAAATAGTTGTGAAGGCAATCAAGAAAAACATAGACTTCAAGCCCTGAATAAAAAATGAAAGAGATACTCCTGACAAGGCAATAAAGATCCCTGTCGCTATAAAAAGAATTAAATTTGTCAAGGGGTTATTAGCCCAAAACACAATCAAAATCAGTAGCATCATAGCCAGTAATTTGCTACGTGGATCCAATCGGTGAACAATCGAATCTCCTGGGATATAACGCCCCAAAATCATACTATCCATTTAGCGACTCCTTGAACTCCTCTATCTTAATCGGTAATCGTTTAAATGACACACCTCTATCAGCCAATCGTTTACAAAAGGCTGTAATTTTAGGTACTCCCAACTGCACTTCTTCCATAAAGACAACATCTTGAAAGACATCACTTGGTTTACCACCCTTAACTAAACGTCCCTTTTCCATCACATAGACTTGATTTGCATATTCAGCAACATCATCCATCAAATGCGTTACCAAGACAATGGTCATCCCTGACTGGTGGAGTTTTTTGAACAAATTCATCAGCTCTTTTCTTCCCAGGGGATCTAGGCCTGCTGTGGGCTCATCTAAGACTAATATGGCTGGTTTCATTGCAAGTATACCTGCAATGGCGACACGTCTCATTTGTCCACCTGACAGCTCAAACGGACTACGATTAAAAAGTGATTCATCAATTCCAACCAGAGCCAGTTTTTCACGCGCAATCTTCTCTGCTTCTTCTTCAGAAACTCCAAAATTTTGCGGTCCAAAAGCAACGTCTTTCAAAACCGTTTCTTCAAAAATCTGATTTTCAGCAAACTGAAATACCAAGCCAACCTGTTTTCTAATTTGACGAATATCTTTATTTTTAGAAGTCGAGGTGATTAAGGTATCAAAAACTCGCACACTCCCTTGACTTGGAACTAATAAACCATTTAATAGTTGTAAAATAGTTGATTTCCCACTACCTGTATGTCCAATTAACGCCGTATAAGAACCATCTTCAATCGTCAAAGAAACATTCGACAAAGCTGCTGAAGCTAAGGGAGTCCCTTCTTGATATATAAAATTCACATTTTCTAGAGCAATTCCCATAGCTTATCCTCTAGCTCACTTTCTGTCAAATAATTTTCAGGTAAATCATAGCCATTCTGGCTCAAAGAATGTTTTAATTGATTGGCAAAAGGATCGTCTAATCCAATTTGATCCAAATCATTTCGAGAGAAAAGATCTCTTGGACTATTAGTTGATTCAATTTCCCCTTTTTTCATGACCAACACACGATCACTCATGGCAACTTCTTCCAAATCATGGGTAATGGAAATGACCGTCATATCATAGTCTTTCCGAATTCCTTTTACTGTCTCAATCAGTTCTCTACGCCCCTCAGGATCCAACATACTCGTTGCTTCATCTAAGATTAAAATAGCTGGTCTTAGGGCTACAACACCTGCAATAGCCACACGTTGCTTTTGGCCACCTGATAGACGCGCTGGCTCTCTCTTTTTAAAGTCCAACATACCAACCAAATCCAGAGCTTCTTCCACTCTCTTTTTCATTTCTTGACGAGAAAGTCCCTGATTTTCCAAACCAAAGGCAACATCATCCTCAACAGTCGCTCCAACAAATTGATTGTCTGGATTTTGAAAAACCATACCGATTTGACGACGTATATTCCAAACATTTTCCTCAGTCAGCCTTTGACCATCAATTATAATCTCGCCAGATTCTGCTTCCAGTAAGCCATCAATTAAGCGAACCGTCGTTGATTTACCACTACCATTATGCCCTACAATCGAAAGCCATTCCCCACGTTTCACGTGAAACGTAATATCCTTCACATCATAGTATTCCTGACTTTCCTTATAGCGAAAAGAAAGATTTTTTACATCAATTATTGATTTCATTTCGAACCAAATGTCCCTTTAAATACATAAGCACTACCCTTGAAATAATCATAGCCAGAGTAGATAGTGAAAAACAAGGCTACATAAAGTAGAACTTGACCAAGCAAAGTCCAGTGTAATAGCAGGAAAATAATTGCAAACATCTGACTGAAAGTTTTAATTTTTCCAGGCATTGCTGCTGCTAAAACTGTCCCACCAGTTTCAACCAATAAAAGCCTCAAACCTGTCACAGCCAACTCACGACAGATGATCACCGCAACAATCCAAGCCGGAGCCATACCTAACTCAATCAGCATAATAAAAGCCGACATAACTAGTAGCTTATCCGCCATAGGATCCGCAAATTTACCAAAATTACTGACTACATTCCATTTACGTGCTAAATATCCATCTAAATAGTCGGTAATACTGGCAATAGCAAAGATAATAGCTGCTACTATATGACTCTCTATCGAATTTCCTACTGTTAAAATAAAGATAAAAATAGGTATAAAAAGAATTCGACCTATTGTTAAGAGATTTGGAATTTGTTCTTTTTTCATTCGTTTTTCCTTAATTTTTAGTAAAGGTTACAGTGATTTGTCCAGTCTGCGCTGTTAACTTCGATAAATCAACAGTCTGATTATCTACTGTCAAAGTAACACCTTTTACAACACCTAAGGTAATGGTTACAGGACTTTTAGTTGCAACTGTTGCTTCTGCACTTTTATTATCCGGTGATAAGGTCACACCGCCCTCAAGTTCGCTTTCTGAAACGCTGACCCAACTTGTAACATCTGAAACTGCCAATTGCAATTTAACTGTTTCCTTACTTGTCTTATAAGCGATTTCTACATGATTTCCTTCACCTGATACACTTATAGCTGATTCTACACTAGAAGAACTGCTAGATGAACTACTACTTGAGGAGTGGGGAACAGAGCTAGTTGAACTTATTGAACTTGTTGATTGAACCACACTGTAATTAGAAAAAGAAGTCCCCTCTGGTTGAGTTTGAATATAGTTCCAAACATAATAGGTCACAAAAATTAAAATAGATAAGGCAAAAAGGATAAAATAAAATAAAGGTAAAAATGATGTTTTTTTCTTCTTTTTCTTACTTGAACGTCTACGACCTGTCAACTCGTCTTCATCAACATCTACTTCCTCATAAGTAATCATACTCCCAGAGTCATAAGCATCCAAAACAATTTGGTCATCTAACTCAACAGCCCATGCATATTTTCTCAAGAAAGAACGCGTGTAAAAAGGACTTGGAAGTTGATCGAAATCGTCTGCTTCCATTGCTTCCAACATATCTAACTGGATTTCTGTCTTTTTCTGCAATTCATCTAAACTCAATCCCTGATTGATTCTAGCTAATCGTAAAACCTCACCAATTGTTTTTTTCCTCATACTTGTCATCCCTTCTTTCTAGTGTCTATTATGATAGGTTACTACGATGGGAATATTGTAAAATCAACTATGTCACCATCATCTATTAAATGATGTCCAGCATCAAGGACATCCTCTAAAGTAATTTCCTGTAAAATCTTTGGTAAATCAAAAATTGTCTCACCATGTTCAAAAGCATCATATTGCGTTGCAATAAATTCAAGAGAGTTCATGCTACTGAAAAATTCGCCAAACATCTCTCTTTTGATAATATCTAAATGTTCCTCTGTAATATCTAAATCCTTTGTAAAATTACGAATAGCCTTCCTAAACTGATGAGATAAAGCAACTGGCTCTTTTGTATCCATTGTCAACATGACAAAATGAAAGCGACTTGTTACTTCAACTTCCAGAGATAAGGACGCATCAATTTTACCTGATTCATATAACTTTTGAAAACGATCCGAAGTCCAACCAAACATCATTGCAAACAATAATTTTAATAAAATATGATGTCGATAGCAATCCGCTTCAGAAACTTCTCGCTTACCTCTAACTCCAATCGCTAGTTTGGGAGAAGATACTTCCATTCTCATACTGTCTGTTTGCTTTACAGCCTGTAAAACAATTTTTTCTCTTGCTACTTCCTGAACATCTAAATCTTTCCGTTCTTTTCTTTCAAAGTATCCCTGTACTAGCTCCACATCAAAATTACCAACTAAAAACAGAGACATGTTTACAGGTTTGTAAAACCTTGTAAAATTTTCTTGCAAATTAGTTAGATTGATTTGGGAAATGGACTCCTCACTTCCAACTATATCAGTTGCTAAAGGAGTACCAGGATACAAATTCGCTAAGGTTGAAAAGAATAAACACGAATCTGGATCATCTTGATACATTTCTCGTTCTTGCTGGATAATATCCTGCTCTCTTAAAATGGAATCTTCAGTAAAGTGTGCTGATGTTACCAATTCATCAAGTAAGTCTAAATTTTCTAAAAAATGATCCGTTGCTGAAAAAAGATAACTTGTTTTTGTAAAGCTTGTAAAGGCATTGCTATCTGCACCTAGACTCGTAAAAGCTGACATCAAATCGCTAGAATCTTCTCTTTCAAATAATTTATGTTCGAGAAAATGAGCAATTCCTGCAGGATATTCTTTTACATCTCCGTCAACTTCTGTGACAAGCATATCTACCGAACCAAACTGTACAGTGACACTCCCGTAAACCTCTTTAAATTCCTTTTTAGGCAAAAGAGAAACTGTCAATCCGTTTGCCAAACGAGTTCGATAAACCATTTCTTTTACAGCTGGATAGTATTTTTCTTCAAAAACAACCTTTGTCATTCTATTCCTTCCATAAAGTAAATCGCCTGTAGTTTCACATTATTAGCTGCTCTACAAATAGCATCTTTGTCAACTTGCTCGAGTTTTGTAATCCAACTTTTAAAGTCTGCTGAAGATTTTCCAAGTAAGGCATTTTGATAAGCACGTTCAATCAATGAACCTTGATTATCTTGAGAAAGTAACAACGACCGACGAATCATTTCCTTGGTCTGCTCTAACTCAAGCTCTGTAAAATATCCTTTTTTTAAATCAAGCAGTTGATTATTCATCATTTTACGAGCCTGATTCCGATTTTCTCGATCAATACCCGCATACATCCTCAAGAATCCACTAAATAAATCAAGCTGACTTGAAATAGTATAAGCCAATCCAGCATTTTCACGGACATTTGTAAAGAGCTTAGAATGAGCAAATCCACCAAGTAAACCATTCATTACAATCATGGGTAAATGTTGCTCATCACCATATTCAGCAGAGCAATGATATCCCAACTCTAAAATAGACTGTCCCACATTTTTCCGAACCACACCTTCTTGTAGTATATTGGAATAAGGTTGACAATACTGAATCTTCACATCTCCTTTTCGACCTTTAAAGCCAAATGATTCTAATACATTTTGAATTTCAACCTCATTAAAATCACCTAGGAAAAAGAAATCGATTCGATCATTGACCAAAAATTCTTGGAAACAAGAATAAGAACTTTGTGGAGTTTCAGCTAAAATACGATTTCGTAAATCACTATATTCCAATTGGAGACGTTCGTCATGAAAAAATAATTTGTCTAATTCTTTATGTGTAAAATAAAAAGAATCATCCATATCAGCTGCTAAACTTGCTAGCAATTGTTTTTTCTCAATTTCAAATAAGGCCGGATCAAACCCATTATCAACTACTACGGGGGAAAAAAGAGTTTCTTTTACTAGTTCCAAAACCTGTGAAGTTAGCACATTTTTCCTACTTAAAAACTCATCACGAACATAGGTAAATGTCAATTCTACAATGTGACTTTGCCCTCTTCTGAAACAATTGGTTGACATATCTGTACCGTATAGACTGGCCAAATGTCTTCTCAAATCTTGAGAAGTGGTGTACATCTGATTAGCAGTCTCTAGCATACTCGCACTCAACATGCGACCTGCAATCGTATCAAAAGATAATGGAGCTGTAAAACGCACGGTAATTTTGTTCGTTTTAAACTTTTTTGATTGGATAAAATGTGTTGAAATTCCATGCACTAACTCCATGATTTACCTCCTTATATACAGACTTCTATTATATCATGAAAACCTGAAATTTTCTTGTTCTCTGTAACACTTTTGAAATAAAAATCGCTTACATTTCTCCCTGTTTCTCTCACTATTTTTAGGAAAATATGGTATAATACCAAAGATTGAGGTGAATTATGGAATACAAATTATTTGAAGAATTTATTACCCTCCAAGCACTACTCAAAGAACTTGGAATCACACATAGCGGAGGAGCTATCAAATCCTTTCTCTCTGAACATTCTGTTTACTTTAATGGGGAATTAGAGAGTCGTCGTGGTAAAAAACTTCGTATTGGTGATAAAGTTGACATCCCTGACATGAATATTGACATCTTGTTGACACAACCTACTTCTGAAGAACAAGATGAATACCAAGCTGATAAAGTTGAAAAAGAACGAATCGCTAAACTTGTTAAGGAGATGAATAAAGGAGTAAAAAAAGACAAATCAAAACCTACTTCATCACCCAAAAGCAAACAAGCTCCGCGATTCCCTGGTAGATAATCATGTGGCTACAACACCTATCTCTCAAAACTTTTCGTAATTATAAAGAGACGAAAATAGACTTTAATCCTAAATTAAATGTCTTTTTAGGACGCAATGCACAAGGAAAAACAAATATGTTAGAGGCTATCTATTTTTTAGCCTTAACACGTAGCCATCGAACTCGAACAGATAAAAATCTCATTCATTTTGATGAGGAACAACTTCATCTTTCAGGTCTTATTCAGAAAAAAACGGGATCCATTCCTCTAGAAATAGAACTAACACAAAAAGGCCGTGTAACAAAAGTTAATTACTTAAAACAGGCACGACTTTCAGATTATGTAGGACACATGAATGTTGTCTTATTTGCTCCTGAAGATTTACAACTAATTAAAGGAGCACCTTCAGTTCGACGAAAATTCATTGATATGGAGCTTGGACAAATCAAGCCCATCTATTTATCAGATTTAACCAATTATAACCATATTCTTAAGCAAAGAAACACTTATCTAAAATCAGCTCAAACAATAGATGAAACCTTCCTTTCAGTACTAGATGATCAGCTAGTTGATTATGGATGTCGTGTGATGAATCACCGCTTAGATTTCATAAAAAAACTAGAATCATTTGGGCGTAAGAAACATTTTGAACTCTCTAATCAGATTGAAGAGTTGTCAATATCCTATCAATCTTCTGTCAAGTTAACTGACAAAGAAGACTTATCCGAATCTTTCAAAATTGCTTTAGAAAAAAGTAGATCCAGAGATTTATTTAAAAAGAATACTGGTGTCGGTCCTCATCGAGATGACATTTCTTTTTATATAAATGGGATGGATGCTAGTTTTGGAAGTCAAGGTCAACATCGTAGTCTCGTCCTCTCGATAAAATTAGCAGAAATCGAATTAATGGAAAGCATTACTACAGAATCTCCAATATTACTGCTTGACGATGTTATGAGCGAACTTGACAACACTAGACAACTAAAATTATTAGAAACGATTTCTCATTCAATCCAAACCTTTATCACAACAACAAGCTTAGATCATCTTCAAAATCTGCCAGAAAATCTAAGTATCTTTACTATTCAGGATGGTAAAGTTAGTGTAAATTAAAATTGACAATATCGTAAAAGAACTCCTGTTTTCACGGGAGTTCTTTTCATTGTTTTTTACATAGAATAATTTGGTGCCTCATTAGTAATTTGCACATCATGAGGATGGCTTTCTTTCAAACCAGCACCAGACATTTCAATAAATTGAGCATTATCATGTAGTTCTTTAAGGTTAGCCGCACCACAGTAACCCATACCAGATCGGATACCGCCAATCATTTGGAAGACAATATCAGCTGCCGCACCTTTATAAGCAACACGACCTTCAATTCCTTCTGGAACGAGTTTGTTTGCTTCATTAACAGAACCTTGGAAGTAACGATCGCTTGAACCTTTCTTCATAGCAGCGATTGATCCCATACCACGATAAGTCTTGAACTTACGTCCTTGGAAGATTTCAGTTTCACCTGGAGCTTCATCAGTTCCAGCAAACATTGATCCAAGCATAACAGCATTTCCACCAGCCGCAAGTGCTTTTACAATATCTCCGGAATACTTGATTCCACCGTCAGCAATGATCGTTTTACCATATTCACGCGCAACAGCTGCAGCATCATAGATAGCTGTTACTTGCGGAACACCGACACCAGCAATCACACGAGTAGTACAGATAGAACCTGGGCCAATACCAACCTTGACAACATCTACACCCGCTTCATAAAGGGCACGTGCACCCTCAGCTGTTGCAATATTTCCAGCAATCAAAGTACGATCTGGGAAGTGAGCACGAATCTCAGCAATTTTACGCAAGACACCTGCAGAATGACCATGTGCAGTATCAATAACAATCGCATCTGCTCCTGCTTCAAAAAGAGCCTCTGCACGTTCAAATGTATCTGAAGTAACACCTACTGCACCTGCAACTAGTAGACGACCAAACTCATCTTTAGCGGCATTTGGAAACTCAATAACTTTTTCAATATCTTTGATAGTAATCAAACCAGAAAGACGACCTTCTTCATCTACCAAAGGAAGTTTTTCAATACGGTGTTCTTGAAGAATGCTCTCAGCTGTTGCAAGATCTGTACCCACAGGAGCAGTAATAAGATTTTCACTGGTCATATGGTTTGAAATTGGTTGATTATAATCTGAAATAAAACGAAGATCTCGGTTTGTCAAAATACCAACCAATTTACGATTTTCAAGTGTTTCAACAACTGGAACACCACTGATGCGGTAACGACCCATAAGCTCATCTGCCTCAGCAATTGTATGTTCAGGCGTCAAGAAGAACGGATCAATAATAACTCCATTTTCAGAACGTTTTACCTTACGAACCTCGTCTGCTTGTTGAGCAATAGACATGTTTTTATGGATAACTCCGAGACCGCCTGCACGAGCAATAGCAATGGCCATTTGACTCTCTGTAACTGTGTCCATGGCAGCGGTAATAATTGGGATATTTAAAGTCAGATTATCTGCCAATTTAGTTGTTAAATCTGCATCGTTAGGCAACACATGACTTTCAGCTGGAATAAGCAATACATCATCAAAGGTAAAACCTTTTTTCAAAAATTTAGTGTCCCAATTAGACATTCGAAGTTTCCTCTTTTCTTTCTTTTTGAGCTTGACTCTTTTTATATTGTATCTATCATACCATTCTATAAAAATTTGTCAAATGTTACAGGGGTAAATAAAAAACTATCTTTTCTTTGAGATAGAAATGATAGTTTCTTGTAAAATAAACTTAGTTAAAGTAATGAAGTCCCATTGCTCCTTTAACTTCAGATAGGGTTTGACCTGCAACTTCACGCGCTCTTTCACTACCTTTTTGAAGCATATTATAAACTTCTCCCATATCCTTAGCAAATTCAATACGGCGCTCACGAATAGGACCCAGTTCACGTTCTAATATTTCAAGTAGATAACGCTTGGTCTTCACATCACCAAGACCACCTCGTTGATAATGTTCTTTCATGTCAGCAATTTCTTGAGCATCTTCTGGGCGACCAAAAACATCTAGATAATGGAAAACCATATTTCCCTCAATCTTACCTGGATCTTCCACTCGAATATGATCTGGATCTGTATACATACTCATTACTTTTTTACGCAAAGTATCCGCATCATCAGCTAAATAAATACCATTATTGAGTGATTTAGACATTTTAGCATTTCCATCTAAACCAGGCAAACGCCCTGCTCTCTCATTTTCTGGATAAATACCTTCCGGCTCTACCAAGACATCACATTTATATGCATTGTTAAAAGAACGAACAATCTCACGAGTTTGCTCAATCATTGGTTTCTGATCTGTCCCAACAGGAACATAATTAGCCTTGAAAGCTGTGATGTCAGCTGCTTGAGCGATTGGATAGACTAAGAAGCCTGTCGGAATACTTTCTCCAAAGCCTTTCTGAGCAATCTCTGTTTTTACTGTCGGATTTCGTTCCAAACGTGCTAATGACACCAAATTCATATAATACATAGACAACTCAGCCAATTCTGGAATTTGACTTTGAATAAAGATAGTTGATTTACTTGGATCCAATCCAACTGCAAGATAATCCAAAGCCACATTTCCGATAGACTCTACAATTGTTTGAGGGTCTTTAGCATGATCTGTCAAAGCTTGTTGGTCAGCCAAGAACACAAACATATCATACTTATCCTCTTCCTGTAATAATACTCGATTTTTGAGACTTCCAACATAATGTCCAATATGCAATTTTCCTGTTGGACGGTCTCCTGTTAAAATAATGGGTTTAGTCATTTTGTTCTCCTTCGATATGGTCCCTTCAATTATAGCATTTTTTTAATGAAATAACCGCAATTTATCAAAATAAATCAACCTTGCTATTTACGGATTTGTGTAAAGTATTCTGTAAATGTAATTTACACAAAATTGACAGATAAAAATTTGAATATTTCCGTATTTTCTAGTAGAATAAATATATTACACATATAGGAGAAAAACATTGCTTACAGTATCTGATGTTTCACTACGTTTTAGTGATCGCAAACTTTTTGATGATGTCAATATCAAATTTACAGAAGGAAATACTTACGGATTAATCGGTGCTAATGGTGCCGGAAAATCAACCTTTTTAAAAATTTTAGCGGGTGATATCGAACCTACTACTGGTCACATCTCTCTTGGTCCAGATGAACGTCTCTCTGTTCTTCGTCAAAATCACTTTGACTATGAAGACGAACGTGCCATTGATGTCGTTATCATGGGAAATGAAAAACTTTATAGCATCATGAAAGAGAAAGATGCCATCTACATGAAGGAAGATTTCTCAGACGAAGATGGAGTGCGTGCTGCCGAACTCGAAGGAGAGTTTGCCGAGCTTGGGGGCTGGGAAGCAGAAAGTGAAGCCTCTCAACTCCTTCAAAACCTAAATATCCCAGAAGAATTGCACTATCAAAATATGAGCGAATTGGCCAACGGTGAAAAAGTAAAGGTTCTCCTCGCCAAAGCACTTTTTGGTAAACCAGATGTTCTTCTCTTGGACGAGCCCACCAACGGTTTAGACATCCAATCTATTACTTGGTTAGAAGACTTCTTGATTGACTTTGATAACACCGTTATTGTAGTATCCCACGACCGTCACTTCTTAAACAAAGTATGTACTCACATGGCCGACCTTGACTTTGGAAAAATCAAACTCTATGTCGGAAACTATGACTTCTGGAAGGAATCTTCTGAACTCGCTGCTAAATTGCTAGCAGACCGTAATGCTAAAGCAGAAGAAAAAATTAAGCAATTACAAGAGTTCGTTGCTCGTTTCTCTGCCAATGCTTCCAAATCAAGACAAGCAACATCACGTAAGAAAATGCTTGATAAGATTGAGCTAGAAGAAATTGTACCATCTAGTCGTAAATATCCATTTATCAACTTTAAAGCGGAACGTGAGATTGGTAATGATCTCTTGACGGTAGAAAATCTAACTGTAAAGATTGATGGTGAGACTATTTTAGATAATATCAGCTTTATCTTGCGTCCAGGTGATAAGACAGCTCTTATCGGACAAAATGACATCCAAACGACTGCATTGATTCGTGCAATCATGGGGGACATTGACTATGAAGGAACTGTCAAGTGGGGAGTAACTACTAGCCGTTCTTACTTGCCAAAAGATAACTCGGCAGATTTTGCAGGAGGAGAGTCAATCCTTGACTGGTTGCGTCAATTTGCAAGTAAAGAAGAAGATGACAATACTTTCCTACGCGGTTTCCTCGGCCGTATGCTCTTCTCTGGAGATGAAGTTAACAAACCTGTCAACGTCTTGTCAGGGGGAGAAAAAGTTCGTGTCATGCTATCAAAACTCATGCTCTTAAAATCAAATGTCCTTGTACTTGATGATCCAACCAATCACTTGGACTTGGAATCTATCTCAAGCTTGAATGATGGATTGAAAAACTTTAAAGAATCAATCATCTTTGCCAGTCATGACCACGAGTTTATTCAAACTTTGGCTAACCATATCATTGTCTTGTCTAAAAATGGTGTCATTGACCGTATCGATGAAACCTATGATGAATTCCTAGAGAATGCAGAAGTACAAGCAAAAGTTAAAGAACTTTGGAAAGACTAAATAAAACTTCAAAACTCAGTTGGGTTAACCAGCTGAGTTTTCTAACATTTTATGAGGTAACATGAAATTATTTTTTAAAACATATTGGACCTATTTTGTTTCTTTCATCATTCCCGTAATCATTATGATAGGAGTATATCTATCTCAAGGTATCTACTGGAATAGCGATACATCTCCACTATTAGGAGATGGCTTTCATCAATACGTTATTTTTGATATAGCTCTACGAAATATCCTACATGGAAATGGTAGTCTGTTTTACACCTTTACAAGTGGCCTTGGATTAAATTTCTATGCCCTATCTAGTTATTACTTGGGGAGTTTCCTTTCACCTCTAGTCTACTTTTTTAATCTGTCGAATATGCCAGATGCTGTCTATCTGACAACTCTCTTAAAATTTGGATTGATTGGACTGTCAACTTATTTTAGTTTAAATAAATTATTTCAATCGATTCCTAAGCCTTTAAAACTAGCTTTATCTACTTCCTATTCTCTGATGAGTTTCTCTGTCAGTCAATTAGAGATAAAGACCTGGCTAGATGTTTTTATCTTAATTCCTTTAATTATCACTGGTTTACATCTACTGATAACTGAAAAGAAACTCCTTTTGTACTTTACAAGTCTGTCAATTTTGTTTATTCAAAATTATTATTTTGGCTATATGACAGCATTGTTTCTTATTTTCTGGTATCTCTGTCAAATTTCGTGGGACTTTAAGACTCGAATATCATCTTTTCTTGATTTTGTTATTACCTCCTTTTTAGCTGGTATGGCTAGTTTAATTATGACTCTTCCCACTCTATTTGATTTACAGACACATGGGGAAAAATTGACTGAAGTTACAAAGTTTCAAACTGAAAGTAGCTGGTATCTTGATCTCTTTGCTAAGCAATTCATTGGTTCCTTTGACACAACAAAGTATGGGGCCATCCCAATGATTTTTGTTGGACTACTTCCCTTTATTTTGACCATTTTATTTTTTACGCTGAAATCTATTAAGTTTCACGTGAAACTCATCTATGCAATCTTCTTTGCATTTCTAATTGCAAGCTTTTACATAGAACCTCTTGACTTATTTTGGCAAGGCATGCATACTCCAAATATGTTTTTACATCGCTATGCTTGGATTTTCTCTACCTTGTTAATTTACACAGCAGCGGAAGTCTTAAATCGTCTGAAAGAACTTAAAATCTGGAATTTTTTAGTTTCGCTTTTTCTTATAGTAACAGGATTTTTAGCTACCATCTATCTAAAATCACATTATTCTTTTTTAACAGATTTGAATATTCTACTGACTCTTGAATTTTTGGTTGTCTATTCGCTTTTACTCCTTGCAGTTATCAAAAAGTTTATTTCTGTGAATCTGTTTGCCATTCTAATCTCTTTATTTATAATAGTTGAAATAAGTTTAAATGCTTCATCTCAAATGGACGGAATTGCTAAAGAATGGGGATTTGCTTCTCGAAGTGCATATAATCGAGATATCCCAGCTATGAAATCTTTCTCAACATATATTGGGAATCAATTTACTCGTACTGAGAAACTAGAAACTCAGACAGGAAATGACAGTATGAAATTCAACTACAATGGAATCTCTCAATTTTCATCTGTTCGAAATCGTTCAGCAAGCTCTACTTTGGATAAACTTGGGTTTAAATCCTCTGGGACTAATCTCAATCTCCGCTATGCAAATAATAGTATTTTGGCTGATAGTTTATTTGGCATCCAGTACAATATCTCAGACAGTCCTATTGATAAGTATGGTTTTAAAGATATCTATCAAAAAGATAATCTTACCCTATATGAAAATCAATACTCTCTTCCGATTGCATTTGCTAGTCAATCTGTTTACAATGATGTCAAGTTCAATGAACATACCTTAGATAATCAGGCCTCATTTTTAAATCAACTTGCTAACGTCAATTTTGATTATTTTTCTCCAATACCCTATGAAAAAACAGAGAGTACTGATGATTTGATTAGTGTTACAAGCTCTTCAAATGAGGATGCAGCAATCCAGTATCAAATTGAAGTACCAGAAAACAGCCAAGTTTATCTTTCTTTCACAAATCTTCACTTTTCTAATGATAAACAAAAGAAGGTTGACATCCTTGTAAATGGTGAAAAAAAGACTTTTACAACTGATAATGTCTTCTACTTCTTTAATATAGGCTATGCAAAAGAGAAAAAAACGTTCAATATCAATGTTAGTTTCCCTGGAAATTCACAAGTATCATTTGAATCTCCTACCTTCTATCGTTTAGATACCCAAACTTTAACTGAGGCAATTCAAAAAATTAAAGAGCAACCTGTAACAGTATCAACTTCTAAAAACAAGGTCTTTGCTAGATATGATGTTAAACAAGATACGTCCATTTTCTTCACCATTCCTTATGATAAAGGTTGGTCTGCCTACCAAGATGGTAAGAAAATAGAAATTAAACAAGCTCAAACTGGCTTTATGAAAGTTGATGTTCCTAAGGGGAAAGGAACTATTACACTTTCCTTCATTCCAAATGGTTTTATTACTGGAGCAATCTGTTCCTTTACTTCTCTCTTACTATTTGGAATCTATAATCACAGACGAAAGTTATCTAAGGCATAAAAAAATCGACCAGTTGGTCGATTTTTTAATCTTCCTCCATTTTCTTAGGTTGATAGGCTAGCATACCTAAACCAGTAAATAGGGCTAATATCACAACAAGGAAAATGACTTGATGATGAATATTTCCTGTCATAGAGATTGTTTGTCGTAATCCCGAAACTGAATAACTCATTGGTAACCAGGGATTAATAGCTCTAAAGAAATCATTTGTCAAGGCAAGTGGATAAGTACCTGCACTTGATGCTAACTGTAATAAAAGCAAAATAAGAGAAAAGAAAGCTCCTATACGGCTATTCCATGTTGTTAAAGCGGTCACCATGGACATGAATACTAAACTTGTTAGAATAATGAGAATAAATGTTCTCATTTCATGATTAGCCGTTAGACCAATAAGATGAACTCCTCCATATACCAAAATTCCTGCTAAAACAGCTATAATACCATTTATTTCAGCTCGAGATTTCAACCAAGCCCAACGGCTCTCCGGATGACGTCCTGAAGGCAACTTCGCAAAGATCATATTCGTTGATATTGCTGCAACAAAAAGAGCAACTGATATCATATAGGGAGCCATTGCAATTCCATTTACAGGAACTTGGTCATTGTCTGTTTTGGAAAGACTGAGAGGATTTGACAAAATCTCTGCATTTTTAGATTCCGTTGATGCTGACTTGAGTTGATCACTAGCATTACCTAATCCTTGTCCCAAAGAAGCAACTCCTGTCTGTAAACCTTCCAATCCAGAAGTTAACTTTGTTCCACCTTCTGCTAGTTTCCCAGCTCCAGCTGCCAATTTATTAGCTCCACTTTCTAATTGAGAAGCACCTGAAATTAACTGACTGGATTTGTCAGCTAGTTGGCTAGATCCTGACTGCAATTTATCAACTCCTGCTATCAATTCTTGACTCTTTTGATTCAATTGATTAGGGCCAGTTGATAATTTTTCAATACCAGATACTAATTCTGGAGTTTTTTCAACTAATTGACCAACTCCTGCTGTCAAGTTAGAAGATTTTTGTGTCAAGGTAGTTGAGCCTGAAACTAATTGGTCCAAACTACCTGTCAAGGTGGAATTCTTTTCACTTAGTTGACTTGCGCCTTGAGAAACTTTATCAACACCTGCAGTATATGCATTTACCCCCGATGCAATCGACTGACTAGCAGGAACTAATTTGCTAGTAACAGCTCCTTGTATCTCTGTTAATCCACTTGACAATCCTGTCAAAGAAGTAGAAGTAATAGGTAATACTTGATTAGCTTGATTTTTTAATGTCGAAAGATTTGAAGATTGATTTTGTAAGTTTTCTAAACTTCTCTGTAAATCTTGTACTAAAGCTACAATTGACTGAGCCGATTGAATACTATCAGTTGAATTTTGAGATACAGAAGCACTTATCTCAGCTTGTTGCTCACTTGTCAAAGATTGATAAGCTGCTGTCGATTGAATATTTGCTAATGTAGTTGCTTTTTCAGACTGATCACTTGCTAACATTTGATTAGAAAGAGATGCTATACTTGATAAAACAGAATCTAATTGTTTTATATCTCCAACATCAATATTTTGAATAACTTGATTTAACTGATTCAAACCAGAAGATAATTGAGCAATTTGATCTTTTTTCCCAGACGAAGCATCTAACTTGCTAGAAAGTTGTTGAATCCCTTCACTTAATTGCTCCACCCCCATTCGAAGTGTAGCTGATTGATTGGATAACTGATTAGCACCTGTTGCAAGATTTCCCACTCCATTGGTGTAGGTACTAACACCAGATGAAAATTGATTAAGACCAGCATTAAGCTGAGAAACACCGCCAGTATAGGATTCTACACCAGTATATAACTGATTGATTCCTCTTACTAATTCAGGACTTTTAGAAGATAATTGACCTAATCCGCTATCTAATTGACTCACTGCACCAGTATATGTAACTAAACCACTATTAAAATTCCCTAAGCCAAGATGAAGTTGTTCGACACCAGAAACATAAGTAAATAATCCTTTAGTAAACTGCTCCGTTCCATTTGAAAATGTTAAACTTGAAGCTGCTAAAGAGTGTAGGTTGGTAGTTAATGTTTGACTTCCTGCCACTAACTGATTCGCTCCATCAGTTAATTTTTCACTACCAGAAGCTGCTTGACTCATACCATCCTTTAAATCAATCATTTTGTTAAATAAGGCTTTAGTATAGGTCTCAGTTACATTTGTAGAAACATTCTGCTTCAATTGTGTCATCGCAGAATCGCTCATCTTGCTGGCAATAAAGCTATGACCACTTGAAGTCTGATAATCAATTTGCATTTGCTCTGGATGATCCGTTAAAATAGAAGCTGCTTTTTCAGATAAATCACTGGGTAAAGTCACTACCATATAGTAATCGCCATCTTCCAATCCCTTCTTTCCTTCATCTTCATCCACGAAATGAAAATCCAAGGTTTTATTTTCTTTTAAATTGGACACCATGTCTTTTCCTATTGCCATAGTATTACCATTATAGGAAGCCTCTTTATCATTATTGACAACTGCCACAGGTAAGTCAGACAATTGCCCATATGGATCCCACATTGATGACAAAAATATGATATTGTACAGAGCTGGAATAAGAGAAATCCCTATCATGACAATAATAAAGGTTGGTTTTTTAAAAATTACTTTCCATTCTTTAAACATAGTTTCTCCTTTTTTAAACATATTGTCTAAAATTTTGATATAATAGATTATACAATAAAAAATCTAAATTACAAGATAAAAAATCCATTTTTAGACATATAGTCTAATTTGTTTACAAGGAGGAAATATGCAAGAAAGTAACAAACGCTTAAAAACAAAGCGAACTATTGAAAATGCTATGGTACAATTACTAATGGAACAACCATTTGATCAAATTTCTACTGTCAAGTTAGCAGAAAAAGCCGGAATTAGTCGTTCCAGCTTCTATACTCACTATAAGGATAAGTATGATATGATTGAGCACTATCAAAGTAAGCTATTTCATACATTTGAATATATTTTTCAAAAACATGCTCATCACAAAAGAGACGCTATTTTAGAAGTCTTTGAATATCTGGAATCAGAACCACTTCTGGCTGCCCTTCTTTCTGAAAATGGGACCAAAGAAATCCAAAATTTCTTACGAAATAAACTTCATATCATGCTCAGTACAGATTTACAAAAGCGATTTATGCAACTGAATCTCAATACAACTGAATTAGAATACAGTAGCATCTATCTAACTCATGCACTTTTTGGTGTCTGCCAAACTTGGATTGCACACGGAAAAAAAGAAAGTCCTCAAGAAATAACAGACTTCCTTATGAAGATGCTTGGTGATACAAATTGATACAAAAAGAGGAACACAGCTGTGTTCCCTTTTATCTATACTCCGCCAGTAGGACTCGAACCTACGACATCATGATTAACAGTCATGCGCTACTACCAACTGAGCTATGGCGGATAAAATAGTCCGTACGGGATTCGAACCCGTGTTACCGCCGTGAAAAGGCGGTGTCTTAACCCCTTGACCAACGGACCTTCTATCTGTAGCAGATATAACCATTATATCAATTTCTTGCTAATTGTCAATTACTTTTGAGATTTTTTCTCTAAAATATCTTTTAATTTTCTAATTTTTAACCTTGAAATAGGACAGCGATGATCTTCATAGAAAACAATTTCTAAGTTTTTTCGATCAATTTCTCTAATATTGCCTATATTTACCAAAAATGACTTATGAGGAGAATAAAATCTCTGAGTATGTTTGTCCTTTTCCTGAATATCTGTCATTGTTCCATAGAACTCTTTTGCAAAATTCTTACCAATAATGCGCAATTTATGAGAGACCCCTGTCGTTTCAATATACAGAATGTCATGGTAAGGAATTTTTAAATCATTTCCCTTGTAATTATAGTCGAAATAATCTACAACATCTTCATTTTCAAGTAACATACTCTTCGTGTAGAAGATATTTTGCTCAATTCTCTTCTTAAACATCTCATCATTGATATCCTTATCAACAAAATCTAAGGCTGATACCTGGTATTTATAGGTTAGAGTCGCAAACTCTGATCGACTGGTGATAAAGACGATAATAGCGTAAGGATTGTAATGACGAATGAGCTGAGCCACTTCAAATCCCTTTTTCTCAATTCCATGAATATCGATATCTAGGAAATAAAGCTGATTTACTTCGTCGTTTTCAATGTATTCTTCAAATTCACGGACTTTTCCTGTTGTCTTGTATGATATTGGAATATTCGACTCTTTCGAAATTTCATCCAATATTCTCTCTAGTCTCACTTGATGTTCAATAACATCTTCTAAAATTAAAACTTTCATTCAAATTCCCTCTTAAATCTAATAATTTGTCTAAATGTACTGCCTTCCATCTCTGTTTCTAAAATAATATTGTTGTACTTATCTAGTAGTTCTTTCACATTATTTAATCCAATTCCGCGATTTCTTCCCTTAGTAGAGAATCCTAAAGCAAATAGATCTCCTGAAGGAGTCATCGTCATTTTACATGAATTCTGAATCACAATAACTGTTTCAGTTTCCATCTTAATAACTGCTACTTCCATCTGCTTTTTATAGCTATCAGCCGATCCTTCAACAGCATTGTTCAATAAAACGCTCATGATACGAACCAAATCCAATAGTTCAATTGGAAGCTTAGTAATCGTATCTTTTACTTCCAGTGTAAACTCTACACCATTATTTCGAGCATAGACAATGGACTGAGCAACCAAACTTCGTAAAGCTGAATCTTCTATGTTATTCAAATCAAAGTAAGTGTACTTATCTGAACGCAGTTTGTGATTAGCTTTAACCAAAACTTCATTGTAAACTCTGTCAATTTCCTGTAAATCACCACTGTCAATTGCCATCTGCATACTGACAAGCATTCCAGCATAGTCATGTCGAAAACCACGGATTTCATTATACAGTCCGACAATTTCATCTGTATAATTCTGTAAATGTTTCTGTTCAAATTTCTTCTGCTTCAAAGCAATCTCTTTTTCCATTTGTTCTTTATGCGAATTCATTGCAAAGAAGGTCAAAAGTAACGAGATAAAAACAATAGATGACAAAATACTTCCAAAACTATTCAAATGTTTAACCGTACTTACCATATCTGAAACGAAAGATACAATATGGAGCAGTAGTAAGGCAAAAAATACTTTTTTCAAGAAAGGATAAAGGTAGTCCTTGTCAAAATAGGTTAGTTCCAAATGGAAATAATGAATGATTTTTAAGACAACAACATAGGTCAACACCGTTACAACGAAAAAGAATGGGGCATGATATTGTGAAACAAAATTGTCTCCTGTTATAGAAGAGAAAGTTACGGACAGAAAGTTATGAGTGCTCTCATATAAAAGAGATAGTAGTAAACTTAGGAATAGTCCTCTATCCCTCTCATACTGTTTCATCCATCGAAAATAGGAATATAACCCCAAAGGAAATAAAAATCTTTCAATCACTATTTCATCTAAATATAGAAGATAAAAGGAAAGTTCAAGTACTGCTTCTACTAGTAATGTATAGAGACCAAAAAAATATAGTTCCTTTGATTTTATTTGACCTTTACAAATTAAACGGTAACTGTGACTAATAATTAAAAAATGACCAATAACTGTCCCAAATCCAAATAAATTCATTACTCTTTCCCCTTATTTTATTACTTTTTTCTTGGGAAAATAAAATCACGGAGGATTTTTGGAAGTCTCATTTCCCCACCTTTAATCTTTTGCAAGTCTTTTTCCTTCAAGGCTACAAACTGTTCCAATTTAACTGTATTTTTCATAATAAAATCTCCTCAATGTTTTTTCTTGTAAGCTAACTTACAAAAACTATTATACAAAATGGAATTTCGTTTTATATAAAATTCTCTCAACTGTCTTTTTTTTCTCCCCAAGTGTACTTTTTTAAGAAAAAAGCCGGGAAAATTCCCAGCTTTGCTACTATATTGATCCCAGCAGGATTCGAACCTGCGACCGTTCGCTTAGAAGGCGAATGCTCTATCCAGCTGAGCTATGAGACCTAATACAATTATTCTACCAAAAATTCAATTAAAAGTCAATTTTCTATTTATGATAGGGCGAGCCTTGCTGAATCGTAAAAGCGCGATAGATTTGTTCAGCAAGGACTAGTCTCATTAACTGATGGGGCAAGGTTAAACGACCAAAACTGACAGAAAGATTTGCTCTATTTTTTACATCCTGTGCTAATCCCAGACTCCCCCCAATAATAAAAGTAAGAGTAGAAAATCCTTTTATAGAAGCTTCTTCTAACCGCTTACTAAATTCTTCCGAGGAGGACATTTTCCCTTCGATAGCTAACACAATAACGAAATCACGGTCACCAACTTTTGATAAAATTCTCTGACCTTCTATTTCTAAAATCTTTTGATTTTCTGACTCACTAGCCCTATCTGGTGTTTTTTCATCTGCTAGCTCAATCATTTCAAGCTTAGCAAATCGAGAAATTCGTTTTGAATACTCCGCGATACCATCTTTTAAATACTTTTCTTTCAGTTTCCCAACTGTTACAACTTTAATTTTCATGACTCTATTCTAACATATTCTCTATTTTTTCACATCTTATTCACAAAATAAAAAATAGATTTCAATTGAGAAAATCACAGTTTTAAAAGAGTTATCCACAGTTTGTGTAAAACTTTTTGTGTTTAAGTTATAATTAAGCTAGTCAGTTTATACTTTCAGTAATTCAAAAATATGGAGGCAAATATGAAACATTTAAAAACATTTTACAAAAAAGGGTTTCAATTATTAGTCGTTATCGTCATTAGCTTTTTTAGTGGAGCCTTGGGTAGTTTTTCAATAGCTCAACTAACTCAAAAAAGTAGTGTAAGCAACTCTAACAACAATAGTACTATCACACAGACTGCCTATAAGAATGAAAATTCAACAACTCAGGCTGTTAACAAAGTAAAAGATGCTGTTGTTTCTGTTATTACTTATTCAGCTAACAGACAAAATAGCGTATTTGGCAATGATGATACTGACACAGATTCTCAGCAAATCTCTAGTGAAGGATCTGGAGTTATTTATAAAAAGAATGATAAAGAAGCTTACATCGTCACCAACAATCACGTTATAAATGGCGCTAGCAAAGTAGATATTCGCTTGTCAGATGGGACTAAAGTACCTGGAGAAATCGTCGGAGCGGATACTTTCTCTGATATTGCTGTCGTCAAAATCTCTTCAGAAAAAGTGACAACAGTAGCTGAGTTTGGTGATTCTAGTAAGTTAACCGTAGGAGAAACTGCTATTGCTATTGGTAGCCCGTTAGGTTCTGAATATGCAAATACTGTTACTCAAGGTATCGTATCTAGTCTCAATCGAAATGTATCCTTAAAATCTGAAGATGGACAAGCCATTTCTACAAAAGCCATCCAAACTGATACTGCTATTAACCCAGGTAACTCTGGTGGCCCACTGATCAATATTCAAGGACAGGTTATCGGAATTACCTCAAGTAAAATTGCCACAAATGGAGGAACATCTGTAGAGGGCCTTGGTTTCGCAATTCCTGCAAATGATGCTATCAATATTATTGAACAGTTGGAAAAGAATGGAAAAGTGACGCGTCCAGCTTTGGGCATCCAAATGGTCAATTTATCTAATATAAGTACAAGCGACATCAGAAGACTCAATATTCCAAGTAATGTTACATCTGGCGTAGTTGTTCGTTCTGTACAAAGTAATATGCCTGCCAATGGGCACCTCGAAAAATACGATGTGATTACAAAAGTAGATGACAAAGATATTGCTTCATCAACAGACTTACAAAGTGCTCTTTACAATCATTCTATCGGAGACACCATTAAGATTACTTACTATCGTAACGGTAAAGAAGAAACTACATCCATCAAGCTTGACAAGAGTTCAGGTGATTTAGAATCTTAATTGACATCTATGTAAAGAAAACTTTACATAAGAGAAAAGATGTGTTAGTGTAGAATCATGGAAAAATTTGAAATGATTTCTATCACGGATATACAAAAAAATCCCTATCAACCCCGAAAAGAATTTGATAGAGAAAAACTAGATGAACTAGCACAGTCTATCAAAGAAAATGGACTCATTCAACCGATTATTGTTCGTCAATCTCCTGTGATTGGTTATGAAATCCTTGCAGGAGAAAGACGCTATCGGGCTTCACTTTTAGCTGGTCTAAGGTCTATCCCAGCTGTTGTTAAACAGCTTTCAGATCAAGAGATGATGGTCCAATCCATCATTGAAAATTTACAGAGAGAAAATTTAAATCCAATAGAAGAAGCACGCGCTTATGAATCTCTCGTAGAGAAAGGATTCACCCATGCTGAAATTGCAGATAAAATGGGCAAGTCTCGTCCATATATTAGCAACTCCATTCGTTTGCTTTCCTTACCAGATGCTATCCTCTCAGAACTAGAAAATGGCAAACTATCACAAGCACATGCTCGTTCGCTAGTTGGATTGAATAAGGAACAACAAGACTATTTCTTTCAACGGGTTATAGAAGAAGATATTTCTGTAAGGAAATTAGAAGCTCTTCTGACAGAGAAAAAACAAAAGAAACAGCAAAAAAATGATCATTTCATACAAAATGAAGAAGAACAGTTAAAAAAACTACTCGGATTAGATGTAGAAATTAAACTATCTAAAAAAGATAGTGGAAAAATCATTATTTCTTTTTCAAATCAAGAAGAATATAGTAGAATTATCAACAGCCTGAAATAAGGCTGTTCTTTTATTTTTTTATCTCACAAGGTTATCCACTATTTTTTTCGATAAAAAGCTTAATAAATCAATAGTTTCTGACTTTATCCCCAACCTGTGGATAAAACTTGATAACATTGTGGATTATTTTTCACAGCTTGTGGAAAATTCTTACTATCTATGGTAAAATAGGTCTAGTATTAAACTTTTAAATAGTAAAGGAGGAGAAAGGATTGAAAGAAAAACAATTTTGGAATCGTATATTAGAATTTGCTCAAGAAAGACTGACTCGATCCATGTATGATTTCTATGCTATTCAAGCTGAACTCATCAAGGTAGAGGAAAATGTTGCCACTATATTTTTACCACGATCTGAAATGGAAATGGTCTGGGAAAAACAACTAAAAGATATTATTGTAGTTGCTGGATTTGAAATTTATGATGCTGAGATTACTCCTCACTATATTTTCACTAAACCTCAAGATACGGCTATCTCACAAGTTGAAGAAGCTACAAATTCAACTCTTTATGACTATAGTCCAAAGTTAGCATCTATTCCTTATTCGGATACGGGATTAAAAGAAAAGTATACCTTTGATAATTTTATTCAAGGGGATGGAAATGTTTGGGCAGTATCAGCCGCTTTGGCTGTCTCTGAAGATTTGGCCTTGACCTATAATCCTCTTTTTATCTATGGAGGACCTGGGCTTGGTAAGACTCACCTGTTAAACGCTATTGGAAATGAAATTCTAAAAAATATTCCAAATGCGCGTGTTAAATATATTCCTGCCGAAAGCTTTATCAATGACTTTCTTGATCACCTAAGACTTGGGGAAATGGAAAAGTTTAAAAAGACCTATCGTAGTCTTGATCTTTTGTTAATCGATGATATCCAGTCACTCAGCGGAAAAAAAGTCGCAACTCAGGAAGAATTTTTCAATACCTTTAACGCCCTTCATGACAAGCAAAAACAGATTGTCCTAACCAGTGATCGTAGTCCAAAACATCTAGAAGGGCTCGAGGAGAGGCTTGTCACGCGCTTTAGTTGGGGATTGACACAAACTATCACCCCCCCTGACTTTGAAACACGTATTGCCATTTTACAAAGTAAAACGGAACATTTAGGCTACAATTTTCAAAGTGATACTCTAGAATACCTAGCTGGGCAATTTGACTCAAATGTTCGAGATCTTGAGGGAGCTATCAATGACATCACTTTAATTGCCAGAGTAAAAAACATCAAGGATATCACTATTGATATTGCTGCAGAAGCTATTAGAGCTCGCAAACAAGATGTTAGCCAAATGCTCGTCATCCCAATTGACAAAATCCAAAATGAAGTTGGTAACTTTTATGGTGTTAGTATCAAAGAAATGAAAGGAAGCAGACGCCTTCAAAATATTGTTTTAGCCCGTCAAGTGGCTATGTATTTATCTAGAGAATTAACAGATAATAGTCTTCCAAAAATTGGGAAGGAATTTGGAGGAAAAGATCATACAACAGTCATTCATGCCCATGCAAAAATTAAATCTTTGATTGATGAAGACGATAATTTACGTTTAGAAATTGAATCAATCAAAAAGAAAATAAAATAACTTGTGGATAACTTTTAGTTTTTTATCTTTTTTATCCACATTTTTTAAACAAGCTAAAAAACTTGATATGACTTGTTTAAAGTCTGTTTTCCACATATTTCACAGACTCTATTATTACTATTATCCTTCTAATATTAAAAATAAATAAAGGAGAATCCATGATTCATTTTTCAATTAATAAAAATTTATTTCTACAAGCATTAAATATTACTAAGAGAGCTATTAGTTCTAAAAATGCCATTCCTATTTTATCAACTGTCAAAATTGACGTAACCAATGAAGGTGTTACTTTAATTGGTTCAAATGGTCAAATTTCAATTGAAAATTTTATTTCTCAAAAAAATGAAGATGCTGGTTTGTTAATTACTTCTTTAGGTTCTATCCTTCTTGAAGCTTCTTTCTTTATCAATGTAGTATCTAGTCTACCTGATGTGACTCTTGATTTTAAAGAAATTGAACAAAATCAAATTGTTTTAACAAGTGGCAAATCAGAAATTACCCTAAAAGGAAAAGATAGCGAACAGTACCCACGAATCCAAGAAATTTCAGCAAGTACTCCTTTAATTCTTGAAACAAAATTACTCAAGAAAATAATCAATGAAACAGCATTTGCTGCAAGTACACAAGAAAGTCGTCCAATTTTGACAGGTGTTCATTTTGTATTGAGTCAACACAAGGAGCTAAAAACAGTTGCAACAGACTCTCATCGCCTAAGCCAGAAAAAATTGACTCTTGAAAAAAATAGTGATGATTTTGATGTCGTAATTCCTAGCCGTTCTTTACGCGAATTTTCAGCGGTATTTACAGATGATATTGAAACTGTGGAGATTTTCTTTGCCAACAATCAAATCCTCTTTAGAAGCGAAAATATTAGCTTCTATACTCGTTTGTTAGAAGGTAACTATCCTGATACAGATCGCTTGATTCCAACAGACTTTAACACTACAATTACTTTTGATGTGGTAAACTTACGTCAGTCAATGGAACGTGCTCGTCTTTTATCAAGTGCGACTCAAAATGGTACCGTTAAACTTGAAATTAAAGGTGGGGTTGTTAGTGCCCATGTTCACTCTCCAGAAGTTGGTAAAGTAAACGAAGAAATCGATACTGATCAGGTTACTGGTGAAGATTTGACTATTAGTTTCAACCCAACTTACTTGATTGATTCTCTTAAAGCTTTAAATAGCGAAAAGGTGACCATTAGCTTTATCTCAGCTGTTCGTCCATTTACTCTTGTTCCAGCAGATACTGACGAAGATTTCATGCAGCTCATTACACCAGTTCGTACAAATTAAGTGAAAGAGGTTGAGCCTGGCTCGCCTCTTTTATGATATAATCGAAAAAGAAAAGGAGAGTAGTATGTATCAAGTTGGAAATTTTGTTGAAATGAAAAAACCACATGCTTGTACTATCAAGTCAACAGGAAAAAAAGCTAATCGTTGGGAAATTACACGTGTGGGAGCAGATATCAAAATAAAATGCAGTAATTGTGACCATGTTGTCATGATGGGACGCTATGATTTTGATCGAAAAATGAATAAAATTATTGACTGAGAACCCTTAGTTAGAGGGTTAGCAAGTTTTCCCTTTTTGTGTTAGATTATAATCCACACACTTTTAAACTTGTTTAGAGCGCCCAAAAGCTTGATATTGTTGAGTTTTTAAAAAATCTCATTTGATTAGAAATCATTAAAAGTTCCTAAAAATTCTCAAAAAGTACACAAAAAAAGCCCCACAAAAGGGCTAAGATTTGACGAGTTCAGCAGGCAAGAAACTAGCACGGTCAAACGTGCTTTTTTTATTGCTGGTTGCTGATAGGTATATTATACCATGAAGCGCGTGGTTTATAAGATTATGACCTCACAAAAGCCCCCAGATTCGTTTCTGAGGGCTTCTGGTTTATCCATGGTGTTTTAGTTGTCCAGTACGAAACCAAGCGAAATAGGGGGCGAATATGAAGCCTCAACCTATATTTGCCTACTTATATGCTTCTAGCTCTCCGTTCTGGTGGATTCTCGCAAAGTTTAAGACGGCTATCTGTTTGTATCGGTGATAACTAGTGGAGCTAGTACCTGCCATTTCTACGCATTCGCTCATTGTTTTCTTTCTCATGTAGCAATAATGGATAATGAAGTATTTTCTGGCTCTCTCGTTCTCTATGCTGTTGATGTCGTGGGCGAATATCTCCAACCCCTCACGGATTGCTTTTTCATGTTCACCGCTCAAATTCCACTGATCAGGTAAGACAAGTTTCCAAGCCTCTTCATCTATCGTAACTTGGTTTTCACTTCCTGCCATCCTCTGGAATCGTAGAAAGTAAGTCATCCGCTTTCTGACGTTCATCATCGTTTTAAACTTATCCAGCTCCATTAGTTCGCTCCTTTGTGGTATAATTAGTCTAAAGAGAAGTGAGGTAGAGATGATAGTGTCGCTACGCAACTTCATAGTATGAGATGACGGGACAGGCACACCGTCCACTACTCTTTAGCGCTTAGATTGTTCTAGGCGTTTTTTTGTGCTCACCTATTACCCCACATTTGCTAAGTGTTCTATAGCTTCCTGCTTTACTCGATATACTGTAGTCTTTGATTTATCTATTTCCTCAGCAACCTGCCAAGCGTCTAGATTATTCAAATAAAAAAGTCTTAGAACAGAACGCTCAAGCTGATTGACCAACTTATCAATCAGCCTAGATATTTCCATTCTCTCTTCAGTAAGTCGCTCAATTCTCTGTAAAGTGTCCTCTTTTAGTTTTAGAACACTTATAAGGTTATTCTCTGCTGTATTTACCCTGCTTGTTTGTACTCTGGTATTGCTCAGTTCTTGCTTTTTGATAATACCACTTTCTAAAGCTGCAAGCTCTAAATATAAGCCTTCTATCTCTTTGTTTATCCACTTAACGCCTTCTAGTTTTTCTTTTACTTGCTCTGGTGTCATACATCGGCCTCCTCTATGATATAATATTTTTATCGGATATATCACAAAGGAGTCAGCCCTGTGCTGGCTTTTTTCGTATTCTCTATGTTCGCTCTAGCTTCAAATGCTTTCCCGTGAGAAAAAATGTACAATGACGGGGGAAGCTCATAGAAGCGCGTGGGGAGGGAGATAGCCCCCCGTATCTCCTTGTGGTTTGATAAGCAATTAAGAAGGCTTATTGTCGTCCTTATCTGCTTGTCATTCTGCAAGGAGTAAATCCGAAATAAGAGGGGTAAAAACTCCGCTTATCTGCTTGTCGTTTCTCAGGGGGTTAAGGAGGGTTTTTATTGCTCTTATCTGCTTGATAAATGATAGGGGGATATAGCCACTTTCTCGGCGTTCGCTCGGAGTTCAACACACATAACCCTGCCATTTGTCAGGCATATTTACTGCCACTACCTAAGCAAAATCTCACCTTTTCTAACCCCCGGTAAACCTCTCTGCCTTGTAGTAACCTTTGGGGCTTTTAAATATGCAACCTTGACAAAACCTTTACATTTTTTGCTCTTACCTCACCAAAACCTTACCATTTTTCGGAACGCTTACCACACCCTTTTTTTGGAACGCTCTGCTTACTTAAACTCTTGATATATCCAGCTTTTTTAACATTTAAACCGTCTAATATGTAGTATTTGTTCGTTGGGTAAATTACACACTACTTCATATTGTCCTACAATCTCGAACCATTCAGCCAAAGTCTATCCCCTTTTTCAATATACTTCAAAAACTTCTTATAGTGCTTACGATACCTGTCACGCTTCATATACTTTGGTCTTTCAGGGAAACCATCAAACATATATCCACCACGTCTAGGACTCCACCCTGGTTCTACCTTTCTGGCTTCTTTTAGTGCAAGCTCCCAGTAGTATTGGCAATCCGTTTTATTACGGTTCAGGGTACTCTTGTGGATAGCTAGACAAGTACCGCAACTAAAATATAAATACCGTTTATAAAGTAACCTGCACCGTCTCCCACAATCAGGGCAAAGAAAGAAATATCGATTACCTCCCTTAGTTCCTGCTATTCTGTCTAATTCAAATGACTCTCCACCAAAATCAATCATTAAATTATCCAAATCAATCTCTAAACGTTGACCGTCCAACTCTGCTATACCCTTAGTTATTCCTCTTAGCTTCATTGGTTTAATGATTGTTTCTATTGCTAACCGCTTCATTATTTCCCCCTATATGGAAAAACCCAAAACTATTGGGTTCAGTAGTAGTGAAACCACAAAAAGAGGCAATGCCCCTTTGCTACTATTCTTCACTGAGTGAGCCACTTACTACCACATCACGGACAAATTGAGCTTGTTTTTCTTTGGGTAGTTGCAAAGCTTCAAGTAAAGACTCTAGAACTTGCTTGTCAGTTCCTGCAATCAACTTCTTAATGATATTCTGGAATTGTCCTTCCAAGTACTCGCAAAAATGTATCCGCTGTGCTTGTGTCGGCTGCACTGGTACTGGTGAGCTATCTGCAATCAGCAAGAAGCAGGCTTCCGCGATTTGGGCGAATAACTTTGCACGCGCTTCAGGGTGTCTGTATAACTCATAGGCATTTATGCTGGTGTCTTCCGTCCGGAGCTTCTCACCTAGTTCAATCAGTTTAGGCGTATCTTCAAGACATACTGGTGTTGCATCCGCCATAAAATCGTCACGTTTGCGATTGAGTTCCTCCAGTTCCTGATCTGCCTGTTCAAAGTATGCTGGTTCTATCATGGAATTCCTCCTTTTTTTATTTGGTTAAAAATTACGCTTCATCCTCTTATCTTTAATGTCTGTAATAATAAATACGTTCCCCTCTGATTGTTTTCCAATGCGACTGACTAGCTTATCATTATAGATTCTGGCCAGCTCTTTTCCGTTGTGATTGGTGTTGATGATAGTTGTGTCTCGCTTATCAAAAATCTTGAAAAGAAAGGCCTGTACCCAATTATTAGCTTCATTTTTTTGGCTGTTCATAACGCTTTCTGTTCCTAAATCATCAATAAAGAGATAGTCAACCTCAGTCAGCAACTTCAAGGCATCATACTCTGTAAAATCACTCTGTCTATACTGCCAACCTGACTGAATGCGCGTGATAATCTCAGTAATACTGATAAAAAGCACACTCTTAGGCTCATTCCTAGACTTATAGCCCTCGTTAATGGCTTTGGCCATAGAATAGCATAAATGACTTTTGCCAGTACCTGGATTGCCCATAATTAGCGTGTTCCCTGTCATACCGTTTAGGTACTCCTTAGCTTGTTTGATAGCAAACTCCTTGGCCTCGTGTTCCTCTTTTGTCTCGGCTTTGAAAGTGCTAAAAGAGGCCTCTCTCAGCTCATTTGACACCGTACTTTCACGCGCTAGCACATCATAGGTTGAAGAGTCCAGATCATGGCCTAGGGCTTTTTCTATGCCCTCTAGCTCCGTCTGTTTGATGTTCTCCCTAGTACATTCCATGCAGTAGGGTGATGTATAACCATCTGGCTTTTTGAATTGTACTAGGTTAATCTGATGGGTTGGGCAAAGCTCATCAGTGACCTTTATTTTTTCATTGAGCTGGTCTGTATTCAGTAATTCCATTGTTTCTCCTCTCCGTCAGTAGATAAACGGATCTTGAATATCATCGTCAGACTGACCTTGTTTCTTTTGCTGAAACAGTCTCTGTTCATCTTCGACTTGTACCATGGTTCTAATACCATTCTGTCTCCAGCTCTTGAGTATTGAATTGATATAGCTAAAAGATCGCTTGCCGTTATCTGCAGCCTTGTCTATGGCAATCTTGATAACCTCTAGCTCCATACCGTCAAGAGTGAGATAGTCAGTCAGTATTTGATATTGTTGCCCATCCATAACCCCTATACGCTTTTGGTAATAATTAGAGATTTCAGCAGTAGGAGCAGAAGAAGTTTTTTTCTCTATCTCTTCTTCTAACTCTATCTCTTTCTCTTTCTCTATCTCTATCTCTGTTGGACACGAGTTGGAAATTGTCAAAGATGGTTGGACTTCTTCCAATTTTCCTTTTTTTCGTTGTTCACGTTTATAGTTTGCCCAGTTTGTTTCACTCTCAACCAAGGCTTTTGCCTGCGGTAGTTCTGCGTTTTTATCTTCATCAACTTGTATTAGACCACACTTAGTAAAGTATGCCATGGTCATATCTATATCATCTTCCGATACGTCTAATTTTAGGGCTAACTCTTCCTTGAGATTGTCAAAGTAACCCTCATAGTATAAAATACAGTCACTTTCTAAGCTCTCTAGCATGAGCCTAATATAAATCACTGTCATAGTGTACCCACCAGGTACCGTTTTTAGTCTCTTGATAAAAATATTATCAAAAAATTTCTTATCAATTTTTAGCCAAAAATATATTTTAGTTTTTGCCATTCTCCACCCCCAGAAACTTCCAGATGTCCGTAACTTTGTAATAGATTTTCCTAGTATCTTCTAGCGGGGGCTGGTATCGTCTTAGCCCAGCTTTTTCCCACTTTTGGAGCGTCAAATATTTTATATCTAACTCGTCCATGACTTCCTGGGCTGAGATTAAACCTGTCAGTCGTGGTTTGACTGTATCACGCGCTTCAAGGTATCTTTCCACTACCTCCAGAATGCCATGCGCTAGATCTTGCTCGCTTTCTCGGCTTAGGCTAAACATATCCGCCCACCTCCTTCAAGGTTTCTTTGTAGCTTTCTAGGTCGCTGTTCATCAACACCGCTAGGCGCTTACTCTCCTCCTGTACTTGGTTGTAAAAGGCCTTAGCACCATCTAGTAACTCGTCTTTATTCGCTGGGATAAAGTACCCACTAAAAACGCCACATCTAACCCCTACAATAGGGATGTTGTGCTTAACTACTAGACGCTTGATAATGTCACGTACTGTTCTTTCTGTTAGCTTGGTTGTCAGGCTGATTTCTGCCCCTGTTATGGAGTTCTCAGCCCCTACTTTGATTAGTCTTAATACTCGTTTATCATTCTCTGATAGGCTCATTCAGTTCCTCCCCTCCTTTGCTTTTATTCAAAAAGGTTATTTGTCCGCTCGCTACCCCTTGCAAAATATCTTTTTGAGTTTCTATGATTGTATTCAAGGTTTTCAAAATAGCTGTCTTAGTCTCTAAATCAAACGCTTGTTTTGTCAACAAGCCCATAGTTACAGCTAACTTTGTTGCATTGTCCATACACGTAGCTAGAAAAATCTCTTTAGTAAAATAAGGTTCATCTGGTATTTTTTCACTATCAAGGTATATCTTCACTGTGTAACTCATTTCATCCCTCCGTAAACTCTTACCCCTGCAAGCTGGATATATCGCCCATATTCAGGGTTTAAATCCTCGCTAGGTGTTTCTATCGTCTGTTGGTTTTCTCGCTCAAATTGGGCGCTTTTTTTGCGGTCTCGGTGGTTTAGATAAAGCAGTAAGCCAATCAATACCACGATTAAGACAGCAGCCTGTGTGTTACTTATATCTAGTTCATTCATTTTAATAACCCTCTTTCTTTCAAATCCTTGATAATTAGGCTACGTAGATAATCCCAAATGTTACCAGTGTTATCTGTTGCTAGTTTATTCGGATCTGTAAAACTTCTAACAGCTTTATTCAAATAGTTAAATAATAACCAGTTTGGGCGTTCTTTCCCTAAATTGATGGAATTAGTTGCTAAAAATTCATCATGTTTCTTTAACTCGCCTAGTAAGTTGCTGATGTTTGCATCTAAAAATGTTTCATGGTCAGCTTCCTGTTGTTTATAAGTTTCCGATAATCTATAAAATTGCATCCATAACTGACTAATTGCTGATCTACAATCTTCGGCTATCTCTGTTGCTCCGTGGTGTTTCTTGGATAAATGCCACTCTGATAAAATATCTAGCTTTTCCTCTACGTTGCCTAATTCTTTTTCAAATTCTTTAAAAAATTCATCCATTTTGCTTTACCTTCTTTGTCTTTTACTATCCAGGATATCCTCACACTCAAAGTTGGGCGATGGCGAGTGTGGGGATTTTGAATGGTTGTTTCTTATACAGTTTTTCTTGCAATGAAGTTCCTCACGCTCAGAAGTTTGCCGACCGAGAGCGTGGGGCTTTTTGAGTTGTTTCTTATAACGCTAATCCTCACGCTCAGACTCGCCAAATTGAAAGCGTGAGAAAGTACCAGTTTAAAGAGTTGGCGCTCTCCGTATGGTCAAATTGCCCTAAATATGCTATAATCTAGGTATAAATCTTACTAAAACCTCTTTGATAATAGCTTGCCTGCTTTGTTAAATTCGTTTTAGTGTTAGTGTGAAAGGCTCTGCGGTGTGGTTATTGCTAAGCCCTTTTTGTTGCTCTCACGCGCTTCTTTGGCGTGTTTTTTTATTTATGAATGCCATAGCTTTGATTTCCTGATAACTCATATTCAAGCCAATCATGGCTATTACCATATCCTCAAATGCCTGGTATTGCTCCAGCTCGTCACTGGTCAAGCTATCAATGCCATTATAGCCCCCACGTTCCGCCATTAACTGTTTAGCGTTCCTGTCGGTTACTGCTTTTAGTAGCAGGTTGTTCATAGTACTATGCGCGTGCTTTGGTGCTTGTTCCCAGTTCTCAATACTGTCATGCAGTGTTTTTCTTTTTGGCTTTTCTAGCGCCCTCTGCATACGAAACTTAGAAAGTTCCTCACGCATTTCAAAGAATGCTTTGACCAGGTTGGTTTTGAAGTTGGCCACTTGCTCGGTGTTCTTTAAGAATGTAACTAACAAGGTCGCTTGTTGTTCGTTCAAAATATAGTCCTTGGTATTCTGGCCACTTTCCATAGCTTGGATTTTAAATCCAACCTTTCCGAACTGTTCAAATCTTGCTTGATGTTTGCGGATCATCTTGGTGATTGTGTGATGAGTGACTCCAGCACATTCAGCGATGATCTCACTCGTAGTATACGGCTCTTTTTTACCGTCCATATAGACTAATTCCATTGTGGTTCTACCTCCTGCATGAATTTGGTTAACTTGCTTGTCAGACGGCTCTTCTCGTCCATATTCTGAGCCTCTGCAATAGCTTTGGCTAGTGTATCGATATAATACCGCTCTGCCTCTGCCAACGTGTCAGGGGCTTTTATAGTGGTCTGTGGTTCTTCCACCAGTTCCCCATCCATGTAGTAGCCGTTTAGTCGGATTTCTTTCAGAATGTGCTTGACCACTTTTTTAAACTCTTTTGCTAGTGGTTTGCGTGACTGCGATAAAACTTCATAGACTCCGAACTCTGTCAGCATATTCATTTCTCTTTTTTGACCTGCCCTAGATATTACATAGGTCAGCTTTTCATCATCATCTACCCGTTTTAGTAAATCCGTGGTGTTTTGGATTTCAATCATCTCAGCAACCTCTACCGCTACAAATAACGGATTTTGAATGTCTCCATAAACATCAAAGTGTTTAGAGCCAAATCGTTGAGTTGTTACAACTTCCAAAACTTCCTTTTTGTTGTGTTGTTCTCCTTTGGGATAGAAGTTCCCAAAAAAATCACATAAATCTTTTTGCTGTGTTGTCATGTCTTGATTAACCTCTCTGTATAACTTGTTTAGCCTTTTTCTGCTTTCCTTGTTGGGCTTATGCTTGCCCTGTGCCCACTTGCCAACTGTTCGGGGATCTATGCCTATTCGTTGGCCAATAGCTACCAAGTTCAGCCCGTGAGTGGTTCGCATTTCATCGATGACCCTTGTATAGTTCCTCTTCATTGCTTGCCTGCCTTTCTATTTATCCAACCTTTAACAAGTCATCAATCGTAACTTCTAAAAAGTCAGCTACTTTCTGCAATGTCTCAAAAGTCGGATTTTTTGAACGCTCATAATACAATGCCGTCAAAGTGCTTTTTGATAGCCCTGTTTCTCTTGCAACATCTGCCACCTTCAAGCGTTTCTTTGCTAAAATAACACGCATATTATTTTTCAAATGTCTTACCTCTTTCTATTATTTTTAAAATCAACCTCCAGCAGAATAGATTGAAAAGTGTTGTGCTGTAGGCTCTATTCAGACACTTTTTGTCTGATTGGTTTTTATTACACAGACACTTTTTGTCTTTGTCAAGGATATTTTTTATTTTATTGGACTTTTTTTGTCTGGTTCGATAAAAAGAATGATATAATACATTTGAAAGGTGTTGATATAAATGAATAGATTAAAAGAGTTACGTAAAGAAAAAAAGCTATCTCAAAAGGAAATAGCAAAAGAAATGAGCATATCAGAAAAGACTCTATCACGCTGGGAAAACGGAGAAAGCCAAATTAAACCAGAAAAAGCCCAGCAGCTAGCTAAATACTTCGAGGTAAGCGTTGGGTATCTGCTGGGGTATAGTGAGTATAGAGAAATAGAAAAAGCCCTTGATAAAACAATTTTTTCAAATTATTCTGATGTTGAAACATTTCTTAATCAAGAGATAAAGGAACTAATCGGAGAAAGAGTAAAAAAATTTTATGAGTATATTGATAAACAGTTTTATGAAAGCTATAAAAATACCGCTGTACCTCCTGAAATAGTTGTAAAGCACCGTGAAGACTTTTATAGCTCGTTTCTATTTCTCCCTGCTAGATTACAAAAATTTATAGCTTTATGGAGCATACTAACAGAAACTGAACAAGAAAATATAGGTAAAACTATTGAATTATTAGCTATGAGAGGAAGATAAAAATCCCCCATATTCGCCAATAGCAAACCTTAGCACTAATATTTTTCTTTAGGGTGGCCGAAAAGTCCGATTATGCGACCTATAGCATACCCACGCGCCACAATGTTCAACAATCCTGAAGCGCGTGGATTCTCAAGCTTCAACCCAATATAATCCCCATATCTACTAATTTTTTTGATGTCAACAAATGTCAACCACTTTCAATATTTTAGAAAGGACTACCATGGTTAAAATCAACGCAAACGGTAAAGAAATCACTTTACTAGCCAATAATACTGATTATATCAGCTTGACCGATATAGCTAAATATAAAAATAGCGAAGATCCTAGAATAGTCATATCAAACTGGCTTAGTAGTTACGCTACTATAGATTTTTTAGCAACTTGGGAAAGTATTAATAACCCAAATTTTAACCGTATGGAATTCCATACGGTTAGAAATGAACCTGGTAGGCTTGTAATGACTTCTAAACAATGGATAGAAAGAATGAACGCCATCGGTATCACTTCAAAAGCTGGCCGTTACGGTGGAACATATGCCCACTCAGACATAGCCTTTGAGTTTGCTTCTTGGATTTCCCCAGAGTTCAAACTCTACATCATTCAAGACTATCAACGGCTTAAACAAGAAGAGGCCTATAGAAATCAGTTAGATTGGCAAGTGAACCGCTATATTTCAAAACTCAATTACACAATACAAACTGATGCAATTAAAGAAAATATTGTCCCAACACTTCAGCCGTCTCAAATATCATACGCTTACTCCTCTGAAGCTGATTTGGTTAATGTTGCCTTGTTCGGTATGACTGCCAAAGAATACAAGAAAGCTTTCCCAGAAAAAGACGGCAATCAGCGAGATAATGCCACTATTGAACAGTTATTAGTTCTTAATAATTTACAAAGTCTTAACGCTGAAATGATAAAACAAGGGCTATCACAAAGCAACCGCCTAACTGAACTCAATAGAATCGCCAAAGAACAGTTAGAGGTACTTTACAAAAACAATCAAAAAGCTCTGGACAATCTAAAACGTCTAGCCGATAAATAACCCCATATCCACCTTGTTTCCAACTCTGGTATTATTTACCGCCTGACTCTTTAAAATCGAATGTGGGGCAATCTATGAAGCCCTAGCATGATTTAAACCACAATCTAAAACCTTTTTAATAATAGCTTGCCTGCTGATGTATTTTAGAAAGGTTTATCATCATGAAAATAACAGAATACAAAAAGAAAGACGGGTCAATAGTCTACCGCTCCAGTATCTATCTGGGTACAGATACAGTAACAGGTAAGAAAGTCAAGACAACTATATCAGGCCGAAACAAGAAGGAACTCAAAACCAAAGCGTTACAGGCTCAAATAGAGTTTGAAAAAGACGGGTCAACAGTATTTAAAGCGGTTCAAATCAATACCTATGCCGAACTGGTGGAGAATTGGCTAGAAACATACTGCCATACGGTTAAAAAATCTACCTTAATGGGTACCAAATTCAAAATAGATAAATATCTACTTCCAGCTTTCGGAAACTATAGGCTGGATAAACTGACGCCCCCAATCATTCAAAGTCAAGTTAACCAGTGGGCAAAAGACTACAATCAATTAGGTGAGGGATTCCAAGAATATCCGCTCCTTCACTCTCTAAACAAACGCATACTTAAATATGCCGTATCTTTGCAAGCTATCCCCTTCAACCCTGCCCGTGATGTCATTATTCCACGGCGTAAACTCAAAGAAGGGCAAAAACTGAAATATCTGGATGATGAGAATTTGAAAAAGTTCTTAGCTTATATGGATCAGTTGCCAAACACTTACAAAAATTTCTTTGATACGGTGCTATATAAGACGCTTTTAGCTACTGGTTTGCGTATTCGTGAGTGTTTAGCCTTAGAGTGGTCTGATATTGACCTAAAAAATGGTACACTAGACGTCAATAAAACGTTAAATATTATCAAAGAAATCACTAGCCCTAAGACTAAATCAAGTATTAGGGTAATTGACTTGGATAATAAGACGGTGCTCATGCTACGGCTCTATAAAGCAAGACAATCCCAAATAGGAAAAGAAATGGGGTTGACCTATGAGAAAGTATTCTCTAATAGCTTTGATAAGCATATAGACGCTAGAATGCTTAGTTTTAGGTTAGTAAAACATTTGGAACGTGCTGGATGCCCTCGTTTTACGTTCCACGCCTTCCGCCACACTCACGCTAGTATCTTGCTCAATGCTGGACTACCTTACAAAGAGATACAAACACGGCTCGGCCATGCAAAACTTTCTATGACCATGGATATTTATAGCCACCTATCCAAAGACAATCAGAAAAATGCTACTTCATTTTATGAAAAAGCTATTGAAAAATTAAAAAGTTCCTAAAAAAGTCCATAAAATTATTATTTCAGTTATGGGAAATAGCTATATCAAGGAATTTTAGCACTTTATCCCTTTTTGTGTTATAATATTAGGGATTGAAATGAAAACGGAGAATGAGAAAATATGGCTTTAACAGCAGGTATCGTTGGTTTGCCAAACGTTGGTAAATCAACACTATTTAATGCAATTACAAAAGCAGGAGCAGAGGCAGCAAACTACCCATTTGCGACGATTGATCCAAACGTTGGAATGGTAGAAGTTCCAGATGAACGTCTACAAAAACTAACTGAAATGATTACTCCTAAAAAGACAGTTCCAACAACTTTTGAATTTACAGATATTGCAGGGATTGTAAAAGGAGCTTCAAAAGGAGAAGGGCTAGGGAATAAATTCTTGGCCAATATTCGTGAAGTAGATGCGATTGTTCACGTAGTTCGTGCTTTTGATGATGAAAATGTGATGCGTGAACAAGGACGTGAAGACGCCTTTGTAGATCCACTTGCAGATATTGATACAATTAATCTGGAATTGATTCTTGCTGACTTAGAATCAGTGAACAAACGATATGCGCGTGTAGAAAAGATGGCACGTACGCAAAAAGATAAGGAATCAGTAGCAGAGTTTAATGTTCTTCAAAAAATTAAACCAGTCCTTGAAGATGGGAAATCAGCTCGAACTATTGAATTTACAGATGAAGAACAAAAGGTTGTAAAAGGTCTCTTCCTTTTGACGACTAAACCAGTTCTTTATGTAGCGAATGTAGATGAAGATGTAGTTTCAGATCCAGATTCTATCGACTATGTCAAACAAATTCGTGAATTTGCAGCGACAGAAAATGCTGAAGTAGTCGTTATTTCTGCGCGTGCTGAGGAAGAAATTTCTGAATTGGACGATGAAGATAAAAAAGAGTTTCTTGAAGCCATTGGTTTGACAGAATCAGGTGTAGATAAGTTGACGCGTGCAGCTTACCATTTGCTTGGACTGGGAACTTATTTCACAGCTGGTGAAAAAGAGGTTCGCGCTTGGACTTTCAAACGTGGTATGAAGGCTCCTCAAGCAGCTGGGATTATCCACTCAGACTTTGAAAAAGGATTTATTCGTGCAGTAACCATGTCATATGAGGATTTAGTGAAATACGGATCTGAAAAGGCCGTAAAAGAAGCTGGACGCTTGCGTGAAGAAGGAAAAGAATATATCGTTCAAGATGGCGATATCATGGAATTCCGCTTTAATGTCTAAAAAATTAATAAATGGTGTCAATTAGGTTGGAAAAAAATTCCAACCCTTTTGGCTTTTGAAAGGAAAAATAAATGACCAAATTACTTGTAGGCTTGGGAAATCCAGGGGATAAATATTTTGAAACAAAACACAATGTTGGTTTTATGTTGATTGACCAACTAGCGAAGAAACAGAATGTCACTTTTACACACGATAAGATATTTCAAGCTGAACTAGCATCCTTTTTTCTAAATGGAGAAAAAATTTATCTGGTTAAACCAACGACCTTTATGAATGAAAGTGGAAAAGCAGTTCATGCTTTATTGACTTACTATGGTTTGGATATTGAAGATTTACTCATCATTTACGATGATCTTGATATGGAAGTTGGAAAGATTCGTTTAAGAGCAAAGGGATCCGCAGGTGGTCACAATGGCATTAAGTCTATTATTCAACATATTGGAACTCAGGTCTTTAACCGTGTTAAGATTGGAATCGGAAGACCTAAAAATGGTATGTCAGTTGTTCACCATGTTTTGAGTACCTTTGACAAGGATGATTATATAGGTATTTTACAGTCTATTGACAAGGTTGACGATTCTGTAAACTACTATTTACAAGAGAAAAATTTTGAGAAAACAATGCAGAGGTATAATGGATAAATGGTGACCTTATTAGATTTATTCTCAGAAAATAATCAGATCAAAAAATGGCATCAAAATTTAACAGATAAGAAAAGACAACTGATACTTGGTTTATCAACGTCTACTAAGGCTCTTGCAATTGCAAGCAGTTTAGAAAAAGAAGAGAAGATTGTATTGTTGACGTCAACTTATGGAGAAGCAGAAGGACTTGTTAGTGATCTTATATCTATCTTGGGTGAGGAACTTGTTTATCCATTTTTGGTAGATGACTCACCTATGGTCGAGTTTTTGATGTCTTCACAAGAAAAAATCATTTCACGGGTTGAAGCCTTGCGTTTTTTGACTGATCCGTCTAAGAAAGGGATTTTAGTTTGTAATATCGCAGCAAGTCGATTGATTTTACCGTCTCCAAATGTATTCAAAGATAGTATTGTAAAAATCTCAGTTGGTGAAGAATATGACCAAAATGCACTTATCCATCAGTTAAAAGAAATCGGCTATCGAAAGGTTACACAAGTACAAACTCAAGGCGAATTTAGTCTTCGAGGAGATATTTTAGATATTTTTGAAATATCCCAGTTAGAACCTTGCCGAATTGAGTTTTTTGGTGATGAAATTGATGGTATCAGGTCATTTGAAGTAGAAACACAATTATCGAAAGAAAATCAGACAGAACTCATTATCTTTCCAGCTAGTGATATACTTTTGAGAGAAAAGGATTATCAACTAGGACAGTCAGCTTTGGAAAAACAGATTTCAAAAACTTTATCACCTATTTTGAAATCATACCTAGAAGAAATTTTTTCAAGTTTTCACCAAAAACAAATTCATTCTGATTCACGGAAATTTTTATCTTTATGTTATGACAAGACATGGACTGTTTTTGACTATATTGAAAAAGATACCCCAATATTCTTTGATGATTATCAAAAATTGATGAATCAGTATGAAATATTTGAAAGAGAATTAGCGCAATACTTTACAGAAGAATTACAGAATGGTAAAGCAGTTTCTGAAATGCAGTATTTTGCAGATACAGAGCAGATCTATAAAAAACAGAGTCCGGTTACCTTTTTCTCTAATCTGCAAAAGGGTTTAGGCAATCTCAAGTTTGACCAGATTTATCAATTTAATCAATATCCTATGCAGGAGTTTTTCAATCAATTTTCTTTTCTAAAAGAAGAAATTGAGCGATACAAAAAAATGGATTACACTATTATTCTGCAGTCTAGCAATTCAATGGGAAGTAAAACATTGGAGGATGTTTTAGAGGAATACCAGATTAAATTGGATTCCAGAGATAAGTCAAGTATTTGTAAAGAATCTGTAAACTTAATTGAGGGAAATCTCAGACATGGTTTTCATTTTGTAGATGAAAAGATTTTATTGATAACTGAACATGAGATTTTTCAAAAGAAATTGAAACGTCGTTTCCGAAGACAACATGTTTCAAACGCAGAGAGATTAAAAGATTACAATGAACTTGAAAAAGGAGATTACGTTGTTCACCATATTCATGGGATTGGTCAATATCTAGGAATTGAAACAATTGAAATCAAGGGGATTCACCGCGATTATGTCAGTGTCCAGTATCAAAATGGGGATCAAATTTCCATCCCAGTGGAACAGATTCATCTACTATCTAAATATGTTTCAAGTGATGGTAAAGCGCCAAAACTCAATAAATTAAATGACGGTCATTTTAAAAAGGCCAAGCAAAAGGTTAAGAATCAGGTAGAGGATATAGCTGACGATTTAATCAAACTCTATTCTGAACGCAGTCAGTTGAAGGGGTTTGCTTTCTCAGCTGATGATGAAGATCAACATGCTTTTGATGATGCCTTCCCTTATGTTGAAACGGATGATCAACTTCGTAGTATTGAGGAAATCAAGAGAGATATGCAGACTTCTCAGCCAATGGATCGACTTTTAGTTGGGGATGTTGGTTTTGGAAAGACGGAAGTTGCTATGCGTGCAGCCTTTAAGGCAGTCAATGATCACAAACAGGTTGTCGTTCTAGTTCCGACGACGGTTTTAGCACAACAGCACTATACGAATTTTAAGGAACGATTCCAAAATTTTGCAGTTAATATTGATGTGTTGAGTCGCTTTAGAAGTAAAAAAGAGCAGACTGAAACACTTGAAAAATTGAAAAAGGGTCAAGTTGATATTTTGATTGGAACCCATCGTGTTTTGTCAAAAGATGTTGTGTTTGCTGATTTGGGCTTGATGATTATTGATGAGGAACAACGATTTGGTGTCAAGCATAAGGAAACATTGAAAGAACTGAAAAAACAAGTAGATGTCCTAACCTTGACAGCAACGCCAATTCCTCGTACCCTTCATATATCTATGCTGGGAATCAGAGATTTATCTGTTATTGAAACTCCCCCAACGAATCGTTATCCAGTGCAAACCTATGTTTTGGAAAAGAATGATAGTGTCATTCGTGATGCGGTCTTACGTGAAATGGAGCGTGGAGGTCAAGTTTACTACCTTTACAACAAAGTTGACACGATTGACCAGAAGGTTTCAGAATTACAGGAGTTGATTCCAGAGGCTTCGATTGGTTATGTTCATGGGCAAATGAGTGAGATTCAGTTGGAAAATACTCTATTAGACTTCATTGAAGGACAATATGATATTTTAGTAACAACTACCATTATTGAGACAGGGGTGGACATTCCAAATGCTAATACTTTATTTATTGAAAATGCGGATCATATGGGCTTGTCAACCTTGTATCAGTTAAGAGGAAGAGTCGGTCGTAGTAATCGTATTGCTTATGCCTATCTAATGTATCGTCCAGAAAAATCAATCAGTGAAGTTTCCGAGAAGAGATTAGAAGCGATTAAAGGATTTACAGAATTGGGATCCGGATTTAAGATTGCTATGCGAGATCTTTCGATTCGTGGAGCAGGAAATCTCCTAGGAAAATCCCAGTCTGGTTTCATTGATTCTGTTGGTTTTGAATTGTATTCGCAGTTATTAGAGGAAGCTATTGCTAAACGAAACGGTAATGCTAACGCTAACACAAGAACCAAAGGGAATGCTGAGTTGATTTTGCAAATTGATGCCTATCTTCCTGATACTTATATTTCTGATCAACGACATAAGATTGAAATTTACAAGAAAATTCGTCAAATTGACAACCGTGTCAATTATGAAGAGTTACAAGAGGAGTTGATAGACCGTTTTGGAGAATACCTAGATGTAGTAGCCTATCTTTTAGAGATTGGTTTGGTCAAATCATACTTGGACAAGGTCTTTGTTCAACGTGTGGAAAGAAAAGATAATAAAGTTACAATTCAATTTGAAAAAGTCACTCAACGACTGTTTTTAGCTCAAGATTATTTTAAAGCTCTATCCGCAACGAACTTAAAAGCAGGCATCGCTGAGAATAAGGGATCAATGGAGCTTGTATTTGATGTCCAAAATAAGAAAGATTATGAAATTTTAGAAGGTTTGCTGATTTTTGGAGAAAGTTTATTAGATATAAAAGAGTCTAAGAAAGAAAATCCCATTTGATATTTTTCTTCTATAAAATAGATAAAAATGGTACAATAATAAGTTGAGGTAATAAGGATGAGATTAGACAAATATTTAAAAGTATCGCGAATTATCAAGCGTCGTACAGTCGCAAAAGAAGTAGCAGATAAAGGTAGAATCAAGGTGAATGGAATCTTGGCCAAAAGTTCAACGGATTTGAAAGTTAATGACCAAGTTGAAATTCATTTTGGAAATAAGTTGCTACTTGTAAAAGTACTGGAGATGAAAGATAGTACAAAAAAAGAAGATGCAGCAGGCATGTATGAAATTATCAGTGAAACACGGGTAGAAGAAAATGTCTAAAAATATCGTACAATTGAATAATTCTTTTATTCAAAATGAATATCAACGTCGTCGCTACCTGATGAAAGAACGACAAAAACGGAATCGTTTTATGGGGTGGGTATTGATTTTGATTATGCTATTATTTATCTTGCCAACTTTTAATTTAGCGCAGAGCTATCAACAATTACTCCAAAGACGTCAGCAATTAGCAGACTTGCAAACTCAGTATCAAACTTTGAGTGATGAAAAGGATAAGGAAACAGCATTTGCTACCAAGTTGAAAGATGAGGATTATGCTGCCAAATATACACGAGCGAAGTACTATTATTCTAAGTCGAGGGAAATAGTTTATACGATTCCTGACTTGCTTCAAAGGTGATAAAATGGAAAATTTATTAGACGTAATTGAGCAATTTTTGAGTCTATCGGATGAAAAGCTGGAAGAGTTGGCTGATAAAAATCAATTATTGCGTTTACAAGAAGAAAAGGAAAGGAAGAATGCGTAAATTCTTAATTATTTTGTTGCTACCGAGTTTTTTGACCATTTCAAAAGTCGTTAGCACAGAAAAAGAAGTAGTCTATACTTCGAAAGAAATTTATTACCTTTCACAATCTGACTTTGGTATTTATTTTAGAGAAAAATTAAGTTCTCCCACGGTTTATGGAGAGATCCCTGTCTATGCGAATGAAGATTTAGTAGTGGAATCTGGAAAATTGACTCCCAAAACAAGTTTTCAAATAACTGAGTGGCGCTTAAATAAACAAGGAATTCCGGTATTTAAGCTATCAAATCATCAATTTATAGCTGCGGACAAACGATTTTTATATGATCAGTCAGAGGTGACTCCAACAATCAAAAAAGTATGGTTAGAATCTGATTTTAAACTGTACAATAGTCCTTATGATTTAAAAGAAGTGAAATCATCCTTATCAGCTTATTCACAAGTATCAATTGACAAGATAATGTTTGTAGAAGGAAGAGAATTTCTACATATTGATCAGGCTGGATGGGTAGATAAGGAATCAACTTCTGAAGAAGATAATCGGATGAGTAAAGTTCAAGAAATGTTATCGGAAAAATACCAGAAAGATTCTTTCTCTATTTATGTTAAGCAACTGACTACTGGAAAAGAAGCTGGTATCAATCAAGATGAAAAGATGTATGCAGCTAGTGTTTTGAAACTCCCTTATCTCTATTATGCGCAAGAAAAAATAAATGAGGGTCTTTATCAGTTAGACACGACTGTAAAATATGTATCTGCAGTCAATGATTTTCCAGGTTCTTATAAACCAGAGGGAAGTGGTAGTCTTCCTAAAAAAGAGGATAATAAAGAGTATTCTCTCAAGGACTTAATCACAAAAGTATCTAAAGAATCGGATAATGTAGCTCATAATTTATTGGGATATTACATTTCAAATCAATCTGATGCCACATTCAAGTCTAGGATGTCTGCTATTATGGGAGATGATTGGGATCCAAAAGAAAAATTGATTTCTTCTAAAATGGCTGGGAAAGTCATGGAAGCTATTTATAACCAAAATGGATTTGTATTGGATTCTTTGACTAAAACAGATTTTGATAATCAGAGAATTGCCAAAGGTGTTTCTGTTAAAGTAGCTCATAAAATTGGAGATGCGGATGAATTTAAGCATGATACGGGTGTTGTCTATGCAGATTCTCCATTTATTCTTTCTATTTTCACTAAGAATTCTGATTATGATACAATTTCTCAGATAGCCAAGGATGTTTATGAGGTTCTAAAATGAGGGAACAAGATTTTTTAAATCATTTTCTCAAGAAGGGATATTTCAAAAATCATACTAAGGTGGTGCTAGCTCTTTCTGGTGGGTTAGATTCTATGTTTCTATTTAAGGTATTATCTACTTATCAAAAAGAGTTAGAAATTGAACTGATTTTAGCACATGTGAATCATAAGCAGAGAGTAGAATCAGATTGGGAAGAAAAGGAATTAAGGAAGTTAGCTGTTGAAGCTAGACTTCCTATTTATGTCAGCAATTTTTCAGGAGAATTTTCAGAAGCGCGTGCACGAAATTTTCGTTATGATTTTTTTCAAGAGGTCATGAAAAAGACAGGTGCGACAGCTTTAGTCACTGCCCACCATGCGGATGATCAGGTGGAAACGATTTTGATGCGTTTGATTCGAGGCACTCGTTTGCGCTATCTATCAGGAATTAAGGAGAAGCAAGTAGTCGGAGAGATAGAAATCATTCGTCCCTTCTTGCATTTTCAGAAAAAAGACTTTCCACCAATTTTTCACTTTGAAGATACATCAAATAAGGAAAATCATTATTTTCGTAATCGTATTCGAAATTCTTACTTACCAGAATTAGAAAAAGAAAATCCTCGATTTAGAGATGCAATCTTAAGTATAGGAAATGAAATTTTAGATTATGACTTAGCTATAGCTGAATTATCTAACAATATTGATGTGGAAGATTTACAGCAGTTATTTTCTTATTCTGAGTCTACACAAAGAGTTTTACTCCAAACTTATCTGAATTGTTTTCCAGATTTGAATCTTACAAAAGCTCAGTTTGATGAAGTTCGACAGATTTTAAAAACTAAAAGTCAGTATCGTCATCCACTTAAAAATGGCTATGAATTGATAAAAGAATACCAACATTTTCAGATTTGTAAAATCGGTCCTCAGGCTGATGAAAAGGAAGATGAACTTGTGTTACACTATCAAAATCAGGTATCTTATCAAGGATATTTATTTTCCTTTGGACTTCCTTTAGAAGGTGAATCAATTCAACAAATACTTGTTTCACGCGAAACATCCATACACATTCGTCATCGAAAACCTGGAGATGTTTTGATTCAAAATGGGCATAGAAAGAAACTCAGACGTTTATTTATTGATTTGAAAATCCCTATGGAAAAGCGAAAATCTGCTCTTATTATTGAGCAATTTGGAGAAATTGTCTCAATTTTGGGAATTGCGACCAGTAATTTGAGTAAAAACACGAAAAATGATATAATGAACACTGTACTTTATATAGAAAAAATAGATAGGTAAAAAAATGTTAGAAAACGATATTAAAAAAATCCTCGTTTCACACGATGAAATTACAGAAGCTGCTAAAAAATTAGGTGCTCAACTCACTAAAGACTATGCAGGAAAAAATCCAATTTTAGTTGGGATTTTAAAAGGATCTATTCCTTTTATGGCTGAATTGGTCAAACATATCGACACTCATATTGAAATGGACTTCATGATGGTTTCTAGCTATCATGGTGGAACAGCAAGTAGCGGTGTGATCAATATTAAGCAAGATGTAACTCAAGACATCAAAGGAAGACATGTTTTATTTGTAGAAGATATCATTGATACAGGTCAAACTTTGAAGAATTTGCGAGATATGTTTATTGCAAGAGATGCAGCTTCTGTTAAGATTGCAACCTTATTGGATAAACCAGAGGGACGTGTTGTAGAAATTGAGGCAGACTATACCTGCTTTACTATCCCAAATGAGTTTGTAGTAGGTTATGGTTTAGATTACAAAGAAAATTATCGTAACCTTCCTTATGTTGGAGTATTGAAAGAAGAAGTATATTCAAATTAGAAAGAACAATTTTTAATGAAAAAACAAAATAATGGTTTAATTAAAAATCCATTTCTATGGTTATTACTTATTTTTTTCCTAGTTACAGCTTACCAGTATTTTAGTACAGGTAGTGTTGCAGGGAAAAGTGAGCAAATTAATTATACAGAATTGGTAAAAGAAATTACCGATGACAATGTAAAAGAATTGACTTACCAACCAAATGGCAGTGTTATCGAAGTTTCGGGTGTTTATAAAAATCCTAAAACAAGTAAAGAAGAAACAGGCATTCAGTTCTTTTCTCCTTCTGCTACAACAGTAGAGAAATTTTCAAGTATTATTCTTCCTTCAGATACTACAGTATCAGAATTGCAAAAGCTTGCTTCTGACCATAAAGCAGAAGTAACTGTTAAGCATGAAAGTTCAAGTGGTATGTGGATTAATCTACTCGTATCCATTGTGCCATTTGGAATTCTATTCTTCTTCCTATTCTCTATGATGGGAAATATGGGAGGAGGAAATGGCCGTAACCCGATGAGTTTTGGACGTAGTAAGGCTAAAGCCGCAAATAAAGAAGATATTAAAGTAAGATTTTCAGATGTTGCTGGAGCTGAAGAAGAAAAACAAGAACTAGTTGAAGTTGTTGAATTCTTAAAAGATCCAAAACGATTTACGAAACTTGGAGCCCGTATTCCAGCAGGTGTTCTTTTGGAGGGACCTCCAGGAACAGGTAAAACTTTGCTTGCTAAGGCAGTAGCCGGAGAAGCAGGTGTTCCATTCTTTAGCATTTCAGGTTCTGACTTTGTAGAAATGTTTGTCGGAGTTGGAGCTAGTCGTGTTCGCTCTCTTTTTGAAGATGCCAAAAAAGCAGCACCAGCTATTATCTTTATCGATGAAATTGATGCTGTTGGACGTCAACGTGGAGTCGGTCTCGGCGGAGGTAATGATGAACGTGAGCAAACCTTGAACCAACTTTTGATTGAGATGGATGGTTTTGAGGGAAATGAAGGGATTATTGTCATCGCTGCGACAAACCGTTCAGATGTACTTGACCCTGCCCTTCTGCGCCCAGGACGTTTTGATAGAAAAGTCTTGGTTGGTCGCCCTGATGTTAAAGGTCGTGAAGCAATCTTGAAAGTTCATGCTAAGAACAAGCCTTTAGCAGAAGATGTTGATTTGAAATTAGTGGCTCAACAAACTCCAGGCTTTGTTGGTGCTGATTTGGAAAATGTCTTGAATGAAGCGGCTTTAGTTGCTGCTCGTCGCAATAAATCGATAATTGATGCCTCAGATATTGATGAAGCAGAAGATAGAGTTATTGCTGGACCTTCTAAGAAAGATAAGACAGTTTCACAAAAAGAACGAGAATTGGTTGCTTACCATGAGGCAGGACATACCATTGTTGGTCTAGTCTTGTCGAATGCTCGCGTTGTCCATAAGGTTACAATTGTACCACGTGGCCGTGCAGGTGGTTACATGATTGCACTTCCTAAAGAAGATCAAATGCTTCTATCTAAAGAAGATATGAAAGAGCAATTAGCTGGCTTAATGGGTGGACGTGTAGCTGAAGAAATTATCTTTAATGTCCAAACTACAGGAGCTTCAAACGACTTTGAACAAGCGACACAAATGGCGCGTGCAATGGTTACAGAGTACGGTATGAGTGAAAAACTTGGCCCAGTACAATATGAAGGAAACCATGCTATGTTTGGGGCACAGAGTCCTCAAAAATTAATTTCAGAACAAACAGCTTATGAAATTGACGAAGAGGTTCGTTCATTATTGAATGAAGCACGAAATAAAGCTGCTGAAATTATTCAGTCAAATCGTGAAACTCACAAGTTGATTGCAGAAGCATTATTGAAATACGAAACATTGGATAGTACACAAATTAAATCTCTCTATGAAACAGGAAAGATGCCTGAAACAGTAGAAGAGGAATCTCATGCACTATCCTATGATGAAGTAAAGTCAAAAATGAATGACGAAAAATAACCCAAAGAGAGGCAAGACCTCTCTTTTTGTGCAGTTGAGGAGCTAAAGGGTGCAGAATGGATGAAATGTGCCAAAAGTGTTTCTGAATCTGTTAGACTGTATCTAGAAAGGGGAAGATTATGCTTAAAAAAATGTATGAAGAAGTCCAAGGAATTGTATACAAGTGTAGAAATGAATATTACCTTCATTTGTGGGAGCTATCGGATTGGAACCAAGAGGGTATGATTTGCTTACATGAATTGATTAGTAGAGAAGAAGGACTAGTAGACGATATTCCACGTTTAAGGAAATATTTCAAAACCAAGTTTCGAAATCGAATTTTAGACTATATCCGTAAACAAGAAAGCTACAAACGAAGATATAATAAAGAACTTTATGAAGAAGTGGGTGATATAAGTCATCGTATAAGTGAGGGCGGTCTGTGGCTAGATGATTATTATTTCTTTCATGAAACACTAAGAGATTATAGAAACAAACAAAGTAAAGAGAAACAAGAAGAACTAGAACGCGTCTTAAGAAATGAACGCTTCCGAGGTCGTCAAAGAGTATTAAGAGACTTACGTATTGTGTTTAAAGAGTTTGACATCCGTACTCATTAGGAGTTCATGCAAAAAAATAAAAAAATTTAAAAAAGGTGTTGACAAAGTTTGAAAAGCCTGTATAATAGTAAGAGTTGAAAATAACAACTCTGGTCCGTTGGTCAAGGGGT
>NZ_CKYA01000006.1 GCF_001113365.1 Streptococcus pneumoniae
AATAGCTAAATTTCTTGATGGAAAAGAGATTAGCTATCTTTTTTGTTAGGAAAGTTTGAACTTTTCACTCTCTTTTCCGAATAAATAGATAGAAGCAGTGAATCTAGTAAACCTAGATTGAAAAATGTGCTATAATGAAAGGAGAGGAAATATGATTCTCAGACATCCGGGCATTAGCCCGACCAATGACTTGGTAGCTAAGAAGATTTTTAGCAATCCAGAAATCACTTGTCAATTTATTCGCGATATGTTGGATTTACCAGCCAAAAATGTGACCATTTTGGAGGGAAGCAATATTCACGTCTTGCCTTCCCTGCCGTACTCGGCGCAGGATTTCTATACCAGTATAGATGTTTTGGCGGAGTTGGACAACGGCACTCAAGTTATCATTGAGATTCAAGTCCATCATCAGAATTTTTTCATCAATCGCCTGTGGGCTTATCTGTGCAGTCAGGTCAATCAAAACCTAGAAAAAATTCGCCAACGAGAAGGTGATACACACCAGAGCTATAAACACATCGCACCAGTATACGCTATCGCTATCGTGGATAGTAATTATTTCTCAGATGATTTGGCTTTTCATAGCTTTAGTATGCGAGAGGACACGACAGGTGAGGTTTTAACCATCACCAATAATGGACAAGAAAATCATCTGGTTAAGATGGCATTCTTGGAATTAAAAAAATACAGAGAAACCAGCAAGGATAGCGTTCGCAAGCCGTGGTTGGAGTTTTTCGGGAATAAACCCTTTACTCAGCAACCCGAGCGAGCAATCAGCCAAGCAGACCAACTGCTAGACTATAAGAGCTGGTCCGAGGAGGACAGGAAGATGTTTAGTCAACTACGTATGCGTGAAGAACAAGCATTGTTAGAGCAGGACTATGCCTTGGAACAAGCTGAGGAAAAAGGGTTGGAACGTGGTCGTGCAGAGGGTATTGAACAAGGTTTAGAGCGTGGACTTGAACGTGGCCGTGCAGAAGGTATTGAAAAAGGGCGAGAAGAAGGCTTGGAGCGTGGGAAAGTTGAAGGAAGGGAAGAAGGGAAACTTTTTGCCTTCCTAGATATGGTGCGCCAACATGTTTTGACAGCTGAGGTTGCCAGTCAGCAGTTGGGTATGACTGTCGCTGAGTTTGAGACATTGTTGTAAAGTCAGCACTAACGGTCAGGAAAACAATCTAGCCAAGGTGTGCTTTTTGTACTAAAAAGACAGGCAAGCGTTTTTGCTTTAGTCTCTTTATCATTTATCTCTCCTTTGGCTTCTATTTATTTGCAGGAATTTTGGAGAGACTTTGGGTATGATTTTGCTATCGGCCTTTCTCTTTGCTTCTTTCCTATATTTATCTGGGCTTTTATGAGTCTGGCTATGGCTGATTTTTGTCATGGTTAGTCTACCTCTGCTACTCGACAAAGCTGGGAGAGCCTACATCAAGTGATTTGGTTAAGGAGTTATATCAAATAATATCTCAGGATTTCTGATTTTTCGGAGAGCCTGTTTTTTTTATTTGCTGAGTCTAGGGTAGGTCTTTCTGGCGATAGATAGCAAGACGAACAGCTTTATTCGAATGTCATATAAATTTAAAATTTCTGAAAATAACGAAAAATATACTAAATTTCCAATAAAAAGCCTGTAAACCCTTTAAAACATGTAGCTTGCATATATATATATATAATCTCTGATTTTCTAACACAAAGTGAGGTTGAAGGAAGGGAACTAAGTTGATATAATTAAGTGTTAGTAAAAACTGGGCTTTTTGTCATTTTTTCAAGGTGAGAAAAGGTCATGTTTTCCTGTTTTTATTGCGAGTTTAGTCCTGCGCGAACATGGCTAGAGGGGCAAAGACAGGGTAGAAAGAAAGGTAAAAAACTATGAAACAGTTTAAAATGAATGAGCGCCAACGCTTTTCTATACGCAAGTTTTCAATCGGAGCAGCCTCAGTCTTGCTAGGGTCTGTCTTTTTTGTGGCTAATCCAGCGACAGAAGTCCAGGCGGCAGAAGCAAGTACAGAAGTGGTCGCTCAGGATGGGGATGTCAAGCCTGACAATTCATCTGCCCTAAGCTCATCAGAGACAAGCAGTCAAAATCCAAGCGTAGGACAAGCAGGAACTGAAGCAGAAACTCAAGGAACAGAGAAAAAAGAGCCAGGAACTTCATCTAAAGATGGCGAAGGAAAAGCTAAGTCAACAGTAGAGAATAAAGGTGACGAAAAAGTTGATGGTGTAGTTAAACCTGTGTCTGGTGAATCATCTCCCGTGTCCGAGGTAGAAAAAGATAAAAAAGAAGTACAACCAGAGTTGGAAGAGGAAACAGTGTCCATAGGTCGCCGAAGCAAATCACCTCAATCTCAAGATAGAAGTGTAGAGAAACAGAATGAGGGAAGTGCTGCAAGTAGCACAAGTTATATAAATGGTGAAGGAAGTTACTCTCTATCAGATGATATACACAAGCTTCTTCAAAATCTCAAGAACAGTGCTGGAAATCAAGAACAAGTCCAAAAACTCAATGAAGCATATGAAAAATTCAATGCAGCATTGGGAACATCGGAAACTGGACTTGTTGATCAGGAGATTTTTAATACGGCACTTGAAGAGTATAGAAAGGCTAGTCAACTTCAGCAGGGAGAAGTGGCTAATTTAGATGGAAATCTAAGACATTCTAGGGAAACTTCTAGTTTGAAAGTAGGAGTTGCAAAAGGAACAAGAAGCAATCCTAGACTTTCAGATGACAAAATTATCCCTTCAGACGGGCACCCAATAGGAAACAATATTCGTTTTATAGCGGAATCATCAAGTGGTAAAGAAATAAGAACAATTACAGTAAAAGCTTATGATCCACAAGCGAATGATGGACGAGGTGGATTCACAGTAGCTGCTGTTAAAGATAAGTTAAACTTGACAACTTCAGGATTACAAGGAAGCGGAAGTAAAAAATGGGTAGATTTAACTGGACATATACCAGATAATAGATTCGGAGTAAATAATATTGTTGTTGAAGCTGAAGATTCATCAGGACATATACAAACAACTACAGTTGGAATTACCAGACCGTTGCCTAAAGCTAGCTTTACAACTAAAAATGAAGCATTGAATGGAAAAGCAAATAAGGAAGGTAATGATCGCCCAGTGATCAGTGGGAAAATACCGTATCCGGTTGAAACTAATAATATTCCAAGCGATGCAGAATTAAAGGCTTATTTAGTGACTGGTGGGAGAGTTGATGACAATCGTTATATTCCTGGGGCATCAGATTATACTACTATAGCTGTTACACGAATAAAAGCTGATGGGACATTTGATTTCGTTCCTCCTGAATATACTTCAAATACTGTAGGGACAAAAGCCCTTAAACTTGTTGTAAAATATACAAAAAAAGGAACAAATGAAACTTATTATGAAGGATTAGAATCGCTGTTTTCTAATGATAGCCTTCAAGCGACAGAGCCGGTGGATAAATCTAAACTAACAACAGCTAGAAATACGTTAGATGGATTGGCGAAAGAAACAGATCCAACACCAGGCAAAACAACAAGTACAGCGAATGCATATAAGACAGCTAAACAAGAAGCAGAAGAAGCTGTTCGAAAAGCAGATGAAGTGATTCAAGATCAAAACGCAACTGCAGATAAGGTTTCAACAGCTCTAAATACAGTTAATGAAAAAACTGAAGCTTTAAAACAAGCTAAAAACAAATTGAAAGAAGCAGCGAGTGAAACAGCTAGAAATGCATTAAGAACAAGTGCCGAAGCGTTGGAAAAAGCTTCTACAACAAACAAAACTCCAAAGAGTGTTGAAGCATATAATCAAAAATATGAAGCGCTAAAAACAGAGTTGGAAAATGCCAAGACTGAAGCCTTGAATATCGCTAATAAAGGTGCAGATGCAAGTAAGGAAGAAGTGGAAACTTCTCAAGGAAAAGTTAATGGCATTAAAGCACGCTTGGATGAAGCAGCTAGAGTATTAGTAGAACAAGCAGATAAAGGACAACTAACAACAGCTAGAAATACGTTAGATGGATTGGCGAAAGAAACAGATCCAACACCAGGCAAAACAACAAGTACAGCGAATGCATATAAGACAGCTAAACAAGAAGCAGAAGAAGCTGTTCGAAAAGCAGATGAAGTGATTCAAGATCAAAACGCAACTTCTCAAGCTGTCAGTGATGAAATCGAAAAATTAAAATCTGCAATGAAGAAACTTCAAGAGGCGAAAGATGGTTTGAGAGATATTCAAATTCCTTCACATTCTACTGAGGAACCTACTCAGCCAGACCAAGGAGCTACTGAGACTCCAACAGCTCCATCTGAGCCAGCTCCACAACCGTCTCAACCAACTGCTCCTAGTCAACCTGCAGGTCCTGTCCCAGCTCCAAGTTCAGCTCCGACTCAAGCTCCTAGAGTGGCAGCAAGTCCTTCAGCTAGCTCAACGAGCACGCAAGTACCTGCTCCAGCTCAAGAGCAAGTTGACAAGTCTGAACTTCGTGTCTTGAGTCAAGAGTTAGACCAACGCTTGAAAGCTTTGGTAACAGTATCTGATCCGAAAATCGATGCAGCTAAGGCGGTTCTCCTAGATGCTCAAAAAGCTCTGGAAGATAGTGCCTTGACAGAGCAAGGTCTGCGTACTGCAGTAGCGTCTGTGAAGGCTGCCTTGAACTCTCTCAAAGATGTGCAAGCAAATGCTAGCGACAGCAAACCTGCACAGGACAAGAAGGATGCCAAACAAGGAACGGAAGATAGTAAGGATTCAGATAAGATGACTGAAACAAACTCAGTTCCAGCAGGAGTGATTGTAGTCGGTCTACTTGCCCTTCTAGGTGTGATTGCCTTCTGGTTAGTTCGTCGTAAGAAAGAGTCAGAAATCCAGCAATTAAGCACGGAATTGACAAAAGTTCTTGGACAGCTAGATGCAGAAAAAGTGGATAAAAAAGTCCTTGCCAAAGCCCAAAACCTTCTCCAAGAAACCCTTGATTTCGTAAAAGAAGAAAATGGCTCAGCAGAGACAGAAGCTAAACTAGTAGAGGAGCTTAAAGCAATCCTTGCCAAACTCAAGTAAAACATGATTTATGAAATGTCAGACCTAAAAGACATTTCCGTTCACAAAAGCAGCGACGAGTAACCCTTGTCGTTGCTTTTTGGCTATTTTTGGGGATAAGATCTGCCTTGACTAGCAAAAGAAAAGATTGGTCCAGTAGTGCCCGATACGATTTTGCGTAGCAGAAAGCATACAAATTAAATTGAATATAGTAAAATAGGATTAGAAATCTTAAGAAAGTTGGTTCTTTATTGGAAACGATAGTATTTTCAATTTCCGTTTTTTTAGCAGGGGTCTTGTCTTTCTTTTCTCCCTGTATCTTTCCTCTTTTGCCAGTTTATGCTGGGATTTTACTGGATGATCAGGAAAGTGCAAAAAGCTTTTCTTTATTTGGGAGAAAGGTTCTTTGGTCAGGCTTGATTCGAACACTTTGCTTTATTGCAGGTATCTCTCTCATTTTCTTTATTCTAGGCTTTGGTGCTGGTTACTTTGGTCATATTCTCTATGCAAATTGGTTTCGATATGTCATGGGAACCATTATTATCATTTTGGGCCTTCACCAGATGGAAATTTTTCATTTTAAGAAATTAGAGGTTCAAAAAAGCTTTACTTTTAAGAAATCAGAAGCCAATCGTTATTGGTCAGCCTTTTTACTCGGTATTACTTTTAGCTTTGGTTGGACGCCTTGTATTGGTCCAGTTTTGAGTTCTGTTTTAGCGCTTGCGGCTTCTGGAGGCAATGGTGCTTGGCAAGGAGCTATCTATACCTTGATTTACACTCTGGGCATGGCCCTTCCTTTCTTGGTTTTGGCTCTAGCATCAGGCCTAGTCATGCCTTATTTTAGTAAAATCAAGCGTCATATGATGCTACTGAAGAAAATTGGTGGTTTGCTCATTATTTTAATGGGAATTTTGTTACTATTAGGACAAGTAAATGTTCTAGCTGGAATTTTTGAATAAAGGAGAAAATGATGAAAAAAGTAATGTTTGCTGGCTTAAGTCTCTTGTCATTAGTTGTATTGATGGCCTGTGGTGAGGAAGAAACTAAAAAAACTCAAGCCCCACAACAGCCAAAACAACAAACGCCTGTACAGCAAATTGCTGTTGGAAAAGATGCTCCAGACTTTACCTTACAATCCATGGATGGCAAAGAGGTTAAGTTATCTGATTTTAAGGGTAAAAAGGTTTACTTGAAGTTTTGGGCTTCATGGTGTGGTCCATGTAAGAAAAGTATGCCTGAGTTGATGGAATTAGCTGCAAAACCAGATCGTGATTTCGAAATTCTTAGTGTCATTGCACCAGGAATTCAAGGTGAAAAAACTGTTGAGCAATTCCCACAATGGTTCCAAGAACAAGGATATAAGGATATCCCAGTTCTTTATGATACTAAAGCAACCACCTTCCAAGCTTATCAAATTCGAAGCATTCCTACAGAATACCTAATTGATAGTCAAGGAAAGATTGGGAAGATTCAATTTGGTGTTATCAGCAACGCGGATGCAGAAGCAGCCTTTAAAGAAATGAACTAGAATAGATAAAAATCTGATTACAAGATGTAGTCAGATTTTTTTAGAAAATTATTTTATAAATATTCACAATTCCCCTATATTTATGGTAAAATAGAATCATCAGTTTATTTTGGAGAAAAAGATGAATATATTTAGAACAAAGAACGTTAGTTTAGATAAAACGGAGATGCACAGGCATTTGAAGTTATGGGATTTGATTTTGCTGGGGATCGGAGCCATGGTAGGGACAGGTGTCTTTACAATTACAGGTACTGCAGCTGCAACGCTGGCTGGTCCAGCCCTAGTGATTTCAATCGTCATTTCTGCCTTGTGTGTAGGCTTATCAGCCCTCTTTTTTGCAGAATTTGCTTCACGGGTACCTGCTACAGGTGGTGCCTACAGTTATCTCTATGCTATTTTAGGAGAATTTCCAGCTTGGTTGGCTGGCTGGTTAACCATGATGGAATTCATGACAGCCATATCAGGTGTGGCTTCGGGTTGGGCAGCTTATTTTAAAGGCTTGCTTTCTCAATATGGGATAGCTCTTCCTCATGCTTTAAATGGTACCTTTAATCCTCAAGCAGGGACATTTGTTGATTTATTGCCTATTCTTGTCTTGGTCTTGGTGACTTCGCTTGTTTTACTTAATGCCAAGGCTGCCTTACGCTTTAATTCTATTCTAGTAATTTTGAAATTTTCCGCTTTAGCTCTCTTTGTTTTAGTAGGAATTTGGCATATCAAACTTGATAATTGGAGCAATTTTGCTCCTTATGGTTTTGGACAAATCTATGGAGCTAGTACTGGTATTATGGCTGGTGCGTCCTTGATGTTCTTCGGTTTTTTGGGATTTGAATCCATCTCTATGGCTGTAGATGAGGTCAAGACTCCTCAAAAAAATATTCCTAGGGGGATTGTCTTATCGCTTTCTATCGTAACCATTCTCTATGCCTTGGTGACCCTTGTCTTGACTGGTGTAGTTCACTACAGTCATCTAAATGTAGACGATGCCGTTGCCTTTGCTCTTCGTAGTGTTGGGATTAGTTGGGCAGCCAACTATGTGTCATTGGTGGCTATCTTGACCTTGATTACGGTTTGTATCTCGATGACCTATGCCCTATCACGTATGATTTACAGTTTAGCGCGCGATGGCTTAATGCCTGCTGCCTTTAAGGAACTAACGAAGACTAGCAAGGTACCTAAAAATGCGACTATCTTGACAGGTCTAGCTTCAGCAGTAGCAGCAGGAATGTTCCCTCTTGCTAGTATCGCAGCCTTCTTAAACATTTGTACCTTGGCCTACTTGATCATGCTGGCTTACGGTCTGATTCGCTTACGGAAAGAAAAAGGAATGCCCAAAGCTGGAGAATTTAAAACACCATTGGTTCCCCTGTTACCGATTTTATCAATCATCATTTGTTTATCCTTCATGTTGCAGTATAATATGGAAACTTGGATTGCTTTCCTGATTACCTTGTTGATAGGAAGTATTATTTACTTCACTTATGGTTATAAGCATTCTACCATAGAAGAATAAAGTAAAAGTCTGTTGAGTTGTTGAAACTCAGCAGATTTTTATATGTGAAAGAAATTTCAAATTTTTTCTAAAAATATCTTGACAGATTAAATTTTTAGGAGTAGAATGTTTACTAGTTAATTAAATGGTTAAGGAGTTGTTCATGAAGAAACAAAATTTATTTTTAGTCTTGTTAAGTGTCTTTCTTTTATTGCTAGGAGCCTGTAGTCAAAAGGAAAGCCAGACAGGAAAGGGGATGAAAATTGTGACCAGTTTTTATCCTATCTACGCTATGGTTAAGGAAGTATCTGGTGACTTGAATGATGTTCGGATGATTCAGTCAAGTAGTGGGATTCACTCCTTTGAACCTTCAGCAAATGACATCGCGGCCATCTATGATGCAGATGTCTTTGTTTACCATTCGCATACACTCGAATCTTGGGCAGGAAGTCTGGATCCAAATCTAAAAAAATCTAAAGTTAAGGTTTTAGAGGCTTCTGAGGGAATGACCTTAGACCGTGTTCCTGGGCTAGAAGATGTGGAAGCAGGGGATGGTGTTGATGAAAAAACGCTCTATGATCCTCATACTTGGCTAGATCCTGAAAAAGCTGGTGAAGAAGCTCAGATTATTGCTGATAAACTTTCAGAGGTGGATAGTGAACATAAAGAAACTTATCAAAAAAATGCGCAAGCCTTTATCAAAAAAGCTCAAGAATTGACTAAGAAATTTCAGCCTAAATTTGAAAAAGCGACTCAGAAAACCTTTGTAACACAACATACAGCCTTTTCTTATCTAGCGAAGAGATTTGGACTTAATCAACTTGGTATTGCAGGTATCTCTCCCGAACAAGAACCAAGTCCAAGACAACTAACAGAAATTCAGGAATTTGTTAAGACCTATAAGGTTAAAACGATTTTTACAGAAAGTAATGCTTCTTCAAAAGTAGCTGAAACTCTTGTCAAATCAACAGGTGTGGGTCTTAAAACTCTGAATCCTTTAGAGGCAGACCCACAAAATGACAAGACTTATTTAGAAAATCTTGAAGAAAATATAAGTGTTTTAGCAGAAGAATTAAAGTGAGGAAAGAATGAAAATCAATAAAAAATATGTAGCAGGTTCAGTGGCAGTTCTTGCCCTAAGTGTTTGTTCCTATGAACTTGGTCGTTACCAAGCTGGTCAGGCTAAGAAAGAGTCTAATCGAGTTGCTTATATAGACGGTGATCAGGCTGGTCAAAAGGCAGAAAATTTGACACCAGATGAAGTCAGTAAGAGAGAGGGAATCAACGCCGAACAAATTGTTATCAAGATTACGGATCAAGGTTATGTGACCTCTCATGGAGACCATTATCATTACTATAATGGCAAGGTTCCTTATGATGCTATCATCAGTGAAGAACTGCTGATGAAAGATCCGAATTATCAGTTGAAGGATTCAGACATTGTCAATGAAATCAAGGGTGGTTATGTCATTAAGGTAGACGGGAAATACTATGTTTACCTCAAGGATGCTGCTCATGCGGACAATATTCGGACAAAAGAAGAGATTAAACGTCAGAAGCAGGAACACAGTCATAATCATAATGCAAGTACAGATAATGCTGTTGCTGCAGCCAGAGCCCAAGGACGCTATACAACGGATGATGGGTATATCTTCAATGCCTCTGATATTATAGAAGATACGGGTGATGCTTATATTGTTCCTCATGGCAATCACTTCCACTATATTCCTAAGAGTGACTTGTCTGCTAGTGAATTAGCTGCTGCCCAAGCCTTCCTATCTGGAAAAGGCGGTCAATTAAGTACGGTTGCATATCGTTCTAGCAGGGGAGAAACAAGATCTAGTGTGAGAAGGAGTCCATCTGGAACTCCTCAAAATCCTGCAACAGATTCTGAAAGTCAAAATGAGGACTTGGCTAGTCTCCTTCAAGAATTGTACGCTTTGCCACTGAGCCAACGTCATGTGGAGTCTGATGGATTGGTATTTGACCCAGCACAGATTATAAAACGTACTGCCAATGGTGTGGCAGTTCCTCATGGGGATCATTTCCATTTCATCCCTTATTCGCAAATGTCTGCCTTGGAAGAAAAATTAGCTCGAAATCTACCAATTGGAGGTCAGCCAGTTCAAAAGCATTCTGATAATATGAAACCAAGCAGTACAGATAAACTAAGTTCAACCATTAAACCAAACTTTAATCTCAATACGCAAGCATCAAATCGAGGAACTGGAGGAGCCTATACAACGGATGATGGGTATGTCTTTAGTCCGTCAGATGTGATTGAAGATACAGGAGACGCTTTTATTGTACCGCATGGCAATCATTTCCACTATATACCAAAAGGCGCTTTGTCTGCAGGAGAATTGGCTGCAGCCCAAGCCTATTGGAATGGGAAGCAGGGATCTCGTCCTTCTTCAAGTTTTAGTCATAATGCAAATCCAGCTCAACCAAGCTTGTCAGAGAACCACAATCTGACTGTCACTCCAACTTATCATCAAAATCAAGGGGAAGATATTTCAAGCCTTTTACGTGAATTGTATGCCAAACCCTTATCAGAACGCCATGTAGAATCGGATGGACTAGTATTTGACCCGGCACAAATAACAGATCGTACAGCAAATGGTGTTGCTGTGCCTCACGGAAATCATTATCACTTTATCCCTTATTCACAAATGTCTGATTTAGAGCAGAAGATTGCAAGAATGATTCTGTTAAAAGGGCAAAATGGTGCAGTCTTGCCAGGAATGCATTATTTGAAACCAGCACCAAAACCGCAAGTTCAACCATCAACTGAGAAAAAACAAACTAATTTTGCAGTAGAACAGGTTGTTAGAAAAGTTGGAAAAGGATATGTTGTGGAAATTGCTGGTGTCAGTCACTATGTTTTTGCTAAAGACTTGGCTAAGGATAAGATTGATGCTATTGAAAATCTCTTGTCTAAGAAAACTCAAGAGACACATGCTCTAGTTGCGAAGAAAGAAAACGTCTCTTCTCGTGACAAAGAATTTTATGATAAAGCTTATAATCTGTTAACCCAGGCTCATAAAGCCTTGTCTGAAAATAAGGGGCGTGCTGTTGATTTTCAAGCCTTAGACAAATTAGCAGAACGCTTGAATAATGAATCTTCTAATAATAAAGTAAAATTGGTAGATGATTTATTGGCATTTCTAGCACCAATTACCCACCCAGAACGCCTTGGCAAACCAAATGCTCAAATTGCCTATACAGACGATGAAATTAAATTAGCGAAATTAGCAGGTAAATATACAACCTCAGATGGCTACATTTTTGACGAACATGATATTGAAAGTGATGCAGGAAATGCCTACGTCACTCCACACTTGAACCATAGCCACTGGATTAAAAAAGACAGCTTATCTGAAGCTGAAAGGGCAGCAGCTCAGGCTTATGCTAAAGAAAAAGGCTTACAAGCTCCAAATTCTACTGAAGCAAAACCAGAGGCAACAGGGACAGAAGCTATCTATAACCGCGTAAAAGCTGAGAACAAGGTACCATTAGAAAAAATACCAAATCATTTACAGTATACTGTAGCTGTACAGAATGGTTACTTTATCATTCCTCACTTTGATCACTATCATAATCTTAAGTTTGCATGGTTTGACGAAGGACTCTATAAGGCACCTGAGGGTTATACCTTAGAAGATTTATTTGCGACTGTAAAATACTACGTTGAACATCCGGACCAACGTCCTCATTCAGATAATGGTTGGGGTAATGCTAGCGACCATGTTCGTAAAAATAAGGCAGACCAAGACGGTAAACCTGATGAAAATAAGGAACATGATGAAGTAAGTGAGCCAACTCGCCCTGAATCTGATGAAGAAGAGAATCACGCAGCTTTAAATCCTTCAGCAGATAATCTTTATAAACCGAGCACTGATGAAGACGAGACAGAGGAAGAAGCTGAAGATACTACAGAAGAGCCAGAAGTCCATCAAGTAGAGACTGAAAAAGTGGAAGCCAAACTCAAAGAAGTAGAAGCTCTACTTGATACAGTAACCGATGCTAGTTTGAAAGACCATGTGACAGAGAGCCTAGCTAGTTTACGAGGTAACTTGAGCCTGCAAACCATGGATAATAATGGCATCATGGCAGAAGCAGAGAAACTACTTGCTTTGTTAAAAGGTAGTGAGTCAGTTACGACGAAACCAGAAGCATAAGTTTATCCTATTAAATCAAGATGATGTAAGAGTCAGTAGCAATACTGGCTTTTATTTTTTTAAATGATATAAAAATCTTGACAGATAAGCTTAAAAAAGGTAAACTATTTACTGGTTAATTAAATGGTTAAATAACCAGTTTAGAAAAATTGTTTAACCGAGAAAAAGAAGTTAAGAAAAGCTTCATCATTTATTGAAATGAGGGATTTATGAAATTCAGTAAAAAGTATATAGCAGCCGGATCAGCTGTTATCGTATCCTTGAGTCTATGTGCATATGCACTAAACCAGCATCGTTCGCAGGAAAATAAGGACAATAATCGTGTCTCTTATGTGGATGGTAGCCAGTCAAGTCAGAAAAGTGAAAACCTGACACCAGATCAGGTCAGTCAAAAAGAAGGAATTCAGGCTGAGCAAATTGTCATCAAAATTACAGATCAGGGCTATGTGACGTCACACGGTGACCACTATCATTACTATAATGGGAAAGTTCCTTATGATGCCCTCTTTAGTGAAGAACTTCTGATGAAGGATCCAAACTACCAACTTAAGGATGGAGATATTGTCAATGAGGTCAAGGGTGGCTACATTATCAAGGTCAATGGAAAATATTATGTCTACCTGAAAGATGTAGCTCATGCTGATAATGTTCGAACTAAGGATGAAATCAATCGTCAAAAACAAGAACATGTCAAAGATAATGAGAAGGTCAACTCTAATGTTGCTGTAGCAAGGTCTCAGGGACGCTATACGACAGATGATGGTTATGTCTTTAATCCAGCTGATATTATCGAAGATACTGGTGATGCTTATATCGTTCCCCACGGAGGTCACTATCACTACATTCCAAAAAGTGATTTGTCTGCTAGTGAATTAGCAGCAGCAAAAGCACATCTGGCTGGCAAAAATACGCAACCGAGCCAGTTAAGCTATTCTTCAACAGCTAGTGACAATAACACGCAATCTGTAGCACAAGGATCAACTAGCAATCCAGAAAGCAAAACTGAAAATCTCCAAAGTCTATTGAAAGAACTCTACGATTTACCTAGTGACCAACGTTACAGTGAATCAGATGGTCTGGTCTTTGACCCTGCCAAGATTGTCAGTCGTACACCAAATGGAGTTGCGATTCCGCATGGCGACCATTATCACTTTATTCCTTACAGCAAGCTCTCTCCTTTAGAAGAAAAGATTGCTAGAATGGTGCCTATCGATGGAACTGGTTCTACAGTTTCTACAAATGTAAAACCTCATGAAGTAGCGTCTAGTCTAGGAAGTCTTTCAAGTAGTCCATCTACTTTGAATCATGCCTCATTACTTACAAATAAGCCTATCTCTTCAACATCTGATGGTTATATCTTTAATCCTAAAGATATTGTCGAAGAAACAGCCACAGCATATATCGTCAGACATGGTGACCATTTCCATTACATTCCTAAGGCGAATCAAATTGGGCAACCGACTCTTCCGAACAATGGTCTAGCAACACCTTCGCCATCACTTCCAATCAATCCAGGTGTTTCACATGTGGAACATGAAGAAGATGGTCATGATTTTGATGTCAATCGAATTATCAGAGAAGATGAAGCAGGCTTTGTCATGACTCATGGTAACCACAATCATTACTTCTTTAAGAAAGATTTGACACCAGAACAAATCAAGGCAGCACAAGATCATTTGAGAGGTAAAACACTAGCAACACCAAGCCCAGCTCATGATGACGATCACGATGGCGATGAGCATGACCACCATCATGGTGAAGACCATGATCACGGTTTTGATGCCGATCGTGTCATCAGTGAGGATGATCAAGGATTTGTCATGAGTCACGGAGACCACAATCATTACTTCTTCAAGAAGGACTTGACAGCTGAGCAAATTAAGGCAGCACAGGATCATTTAAAAACACATCATGATGCAGGGCCTGTAAAACCTCTTGCTAAAACGGTAGAGTCTTTCTCAAGAGATGCTAGTGATGAAGAAAAGATTGCTTACATTTCTAAGACCTATGGTGTTCCACTTGAAGCTATTAGAATTTCAAACGGATTCTTTGTCTTTGGAAATCCAGACCAAGCCTACGATCCAACACATATCCATCCATATGCTGTACGTAAGGAACACGTTCGTCTTCCGCTCCAAACTGGTAATCCAGAGCTTGATTTCTTAAATGAACTTTATACCACTGCTTTGCGAGATGGTGTGTCTCCTTATAGTTTGCAGGTAGAAAATGGTAGTTTTGTGATTCCTCATGGCGACCACAATCACTACATCAAGGTGCAAACTAAGGGATATGAAGTGGCTTTGAAAAACAAGATTCCAGCCCTACAATCCAATTATCAACCTGGAGCTTTTGATGAGAAGGCAGTCTTGGCAAAAGTAGATCAACTTCTAGCTGATAGCAGAAGTATCTACAAAGACAAGCCTATTGAACAAAGACAGATTGAGTTAGCCTTAGGTCAGTTTACTGAAAACATGAAGAAACTGGCAACTAACTCTACAGCAGGTTATCTTGCAACACTGGATCTTTTTGATAAGCAATATATCCATATTGATGAAAGTATCAAACCTGTTGAAACAAGTGCTTTAGATAAGAAATATCAGGCCTTGATTGATAAAATCAATACACTGGATACAGATTCTTATGGACTTCCTAAGAAAGACCTTCTCGTTCGACTCCAAGAAGCTAAGTTGGCTAAAGATGAGGCTGCTTTAGCAGCAGTTGAATCACAACTTCAAGCTCTTCAAGACTTTAATGATCGTACAGGTGATACAAGTGTTGAATACATCAAGTACTTCTATGAGCACGTAAACGATAGTCGTTTAAGTGATGAACTTCGTAATAAAGTAGCTAATTTGACTTTTACTTTATATCAATCCCAATCCTTCCGTAAGGCTGTGGACTTGAATAAACTGTTCCCAAGCATTTATCAAACAAAACAAGAAGTAGAAGAGGCTTTGAAAAATCAGCCAGCTTCTACAAAAGTAAATGAAACAGTTTTAGATAAAGAAACAGTTGATAACCAATCTGCTAAGCAAGCGATTTATGAATTTTTGAAAGATCTTTATCCTGATCTTAAAAAAGAAGAGCATGTCAATCATGTTAGCAAGGAAGAAGTAGAAAGCCTCTTGAGCAAGGCAAATCAACTCTTGGAACAAATCCATGAAGAAGGAATCAGACAATCCTTGGCAGAAGAAGTAGAAAATCTCAAAGCTGCCACAAACAAGGCTGATGCAGACTTGGATGAAGTAAACAGTCAGGTAAAAGATGTCTTGACTCGTATCGCTAGCGCCCTTCAACAAGAGAAGGAAAATGCTGAGCAAGACCCTCAGACACTTGTACTCTATCAAAAACTCTACGATATTCTCATATCGCTTCACTCTTATTTAGAAAGTAATAATGGTTCTGATGAGGACTTTGATAAAGTGGATGCATTACTAGATCAACTTTCTGCTAAGAGTAAAGACAAAGCAGCTTTACTTGAATTGACCAAAGCTATTCTAGTTTTGAATCACCAAATCCAGTCAAAAGCTAGCGCAAGTGAAGAAACAACTCCAGCAACAAATGCCGAGGCAAATGGTGATAACACCAGTGTTGAGAACCAACCAAATGTAGCTACGGAATCTAACAGTGAAACTGCTAGCGACGAAAACAAACCAACCAACACAAGAGATTCTAAACCTGCTGAATCAGCTTCAGAAAAGGAAACCACAGAATCTTCTACAACTACTGGAAATCAAGCAAAACCAGCAGAGTAAAAAGAAAGGCGAAGTAGCTGAGCTACCTCGTCTTTTTAGTCTCTATAAGCTACGATGCCAATGATGGTATCAACTGCACGTTCCATAGTCTGAAAGCTAACGTATTCAAAACGTCCGTGCATATTTTCTCCTCCCGCAAAGATATTAGGAGTTGGGATTCCCATAAAGGAAATCTTAGAGCCGTCTGTCCCTCCACGGATTGGTTCGATAATAGGAGTGATTCCCAGATCTTCCATAACGGCTTTGGCAATGGTAATTGGAGTCATATCTTTTTCAATGACTTCTTTCATATTGTAGTACTGGTCTGTCAAGTTTAGGGTGACACGGTCGCTACCAAGTTCTTGATTCATCTGATCAGCGATAGACTGCATAGCTGCTTTACGCGCTTCAAAGGCATCTTTTTCAAAATCACGAATGATGTAGCTTGCACGCGCCTCCTCGACACTACCAGTCACATCCATAAGATGGTAGAACCCTTGGTAACCATCCGTTAACTCAGGTCGGTCATTTTCTGGAAGTTGATTATGAAAATCAATTGCTAGCTGAAGGGCGTTGACCATTTGCCCTTTGGCAGTACCAGGGTGGACATTACGGCCTTGGAAATGCAATTCAGCACCCGCTGCTGAAAAGGTCTCGTACTGAAGCTCACCTAGTGGGCCACCATCAACAGTGTAAGCAAAATCAACATCAAAATCTTCTGCATCAAATTTATTAGCACCAACACCGATTTCCTCATCTGGACCAAAACCAACACGAATCTCACAGTGTTTGATTTCAGGATGGGCAGTCAGATATTCAATAGCAGTCATAATTTCAGCAATTCCTGACTTATCATCAGCACCTAGTAAGGTTGTTCCATCGGTTGTGATGAGCGTTTGTCCTGGATATTTCTCAAGACTCTTAAAGTCAGCTGGATCGAGTTTGAAACCAGAATTTCCAAGTTCAATCACACCACCATCGTAGTTTTCAATTATCTGTGGATTGACTCCTTCGGCATTAAAGTCAGCAGTATCCATGTGAGATATAAAGCCAATTTTACGTGTTAAAGACGGATCGTTGGCTGGCAAGGTTCCAATAGCAAAACCATTTGGAAGGTAGTAGACGTTTTGAAGTCCAACACGTTTCATTTCAGGGATAAGAACATTGGTTGCGAAGTCAACCTGACTCTGTGTACTTGGAGTAGTAGTAGAGTGTTCATCAGAGCGCGTGTTGACCTTAACGTATGTTAAGAAGCGGTCCAAGAGATTGGGGTAAGTCATAAAAAAACTCCTTTTGAATTCATTTTTTCCATTGTATCATAGAAAAGAGAGAAAAACAAAAGACAGAAGTTAGGGCAATCTGCTATGTTAGCGTTTACTTATCAGTGGATTCATGATAAAATAAACTTGATAAAAACATCACAAGGAAGCAGTTATGAAAAAAGCAATTTTAATGATGACCTTCGGTTCACCAGAAGAGATTACCTTTGAAGGTGTAGCTGATTTTTTCACAAATATTCGTCGTGGAGTGAGACCTCAAGACCATGAGATTCAAACTCTCTATGATAATTATGTACGAATTGGAGGCACGCCTCTGCAAAGAATTACTCGTGAAGAAGTTGCCTTGGTAGAAGCTAGACTGGGAAATGAATATAGTGTCTATTTTGCCAATAAATTTTCCAAACCTTTTATCCCAGATGTGATTGGTCAGATGGAAGCAGACGGCATTGAACAGTGTATTTGCTTGATTTTGGAGCCCCATTATTCTTTCTACTCTGTCATGGGCTATGAGAAATTTTTAGAAAGCAAGCAAATTCAATTTTTGGTCATTAAGGACTGGTATCAAGAAGAAGCACTCTTAAACTATTGGGCTGATGAAATTGCTAAGATTTTAAAAGAAGAAGTAAAGCAGGATAGCTTTAAAGTCATCTTTTCAGCCCACAGTGTGCCCATTTTTGCCTTGGATTTTGGTGACCCATATATTGACCAAATTTTCGAAAATAGCAAGTTAGTCGCTGAAAAACTAGGTTTGAGTTCCGAACAATATACAAATACTTGGCAAAGTGAGAGTGATATTGGGATTCCATGGATTAAGCCAGATGTATTAGAATATCTCAGAGAACAGACAGAACATCCAGACCATTATATTTTTGTTCCTATCAGCTTCATTAGCGAGCATATTGAAGTCTTGTTTGATAATGATGTGGAATGTTATGACTTGTGTCAGGAATTGGGTGTAAATTACCATCGACCACCAATGCCCAATACGGATTCTCGCTTGATTGATGCCTTGGTCAATACAGTCAGAGCCAATGAACATCAAGAGTTTAAGGAATTTCTCCCAGAAGAAGAAACCTTTGATGAGTTAGTTCCTTCAGATGAGACGAAAAATATTTTGGCTGAATCTGAAGATTTACAAATGCCGGAATTTGTGAAAAAACTGATTGAGAAAAAAGGTCGGGAAAATGTTAAGATGCCTTATCTTATTAAGAAAATGCTTGAGAAAGCAGGCAAGTTACCCAAAGAGTAAAGAAAAAAGGATTTAGCTTTGCGCTAGATCCTTTTAATCGATTATTTTTTCTCAAGAAGCGCTTTGATTTCTTGAAGTACTTCCAATTCGGTTGGTTTTTTTTCGTCAGTTTTTTCTTCCTTTATACCAGTCAGTTTCTGTGCTTTTTCAATACCCTTGATAATAAAGAAGAGGGCGGTACCGACAAAGATAAAATTGATAATAGCACTTAAAAAGTTACCATAGCCGACTCCATGCCAAGACAGTTGAGCGATACGTTCGACTTTAGCAGCTTTCAAAGCGGGATTTAAAATAAGAGGAGTGATAATGTCATTTACAAGCGAAGTGACGATAGCACCAAAAGCAGAGGCAATGACAACACCGACAGCAAGGTCAATAACATTTCCTCTAAGCAAGAATGATTTTAGATTTTTTAACATACTGTTTTCCTTTCAACGTTTCGTGTTTCATTGTATCCTAAATCATTATAGAAGGCAATTAAAAGGCTCATAAATGGAATATTATTTTCTAAAAATATAGACCTTGCTCAAGATATAATTGATGATAATAATGAGTATTTGTGCAATAATCGTTTCAATTGCATTTACTTTATCAAGATTTTCATTTACGAATTGCCCTATGATATGAGGGAATTGAGTCACAAACAGAAAAGTAAAGAGCAAATCTAACAGAAAAGTAGAAAGGCGGGCAAGAAAAAATTTCACTAAACGGATAAGTCGACTCTTCCTTGTTTGCTTAAACACGATTGTATCATTTGTGATAAAGGCAAATAAAATACCGATAACATTTGCGAGGGCAGTAGCAAGGAGTTCCTGATGAGTTAGCTGATAAATGACTAGTCGTGAGAGAATCGAAACTAGAGTTGTTGCAAGGCCAAAAAAGAGATAGGCTAAGATTTCATTGTTAAAAAATTTTTGAATAGGTTTTTTCATACTTTAAGTATAGCATAAAGCAGGCTATTGTGCTATACTAGTAAGGTTGAATAAAGCAACCCTTGGTGCTTAGCTTCTTTCACCAAGCATATTACACGCGGATAACCGCCAAAGGAGAAAAGATGAAAAAATTAACTATTCGTGATGTTGCAGATATTGCAATCGTCGCTGCTATCTATGTCGTTTTGACTGTCACACCGCCTCTAAATGCCATTAGCTATGGTGCTTATCAGTTCCGTATTTCAGAAATGATGAACTTTATGGCTTTTTACAATCCCAAGTACATCATAGGAGTTACTATCGGTTGTATGATTGCTAATTTCTTTAGCTTCGGACTCCTAGATGTCTTTGTTGGTGGTGGATCAACCTTGGTATTCCTCAGTTTAGGTGTTTGGCTTTTTGCAAAATACAGCAAAGATTACCTCTTTAACGGATTGATTCGAAAAGATCATTTCTTCTTTTCAATCCTCTTTTCAATTTCCATGTTTACCATCGCTGCAGAGTTAAATATTGTAGCAGAATTACCATTCTTCCTTACTTGGTTTACAACAGGAATTGGTGAATTTGCCTCATTGATTATTGGAGCGATTATTATCGGTAAAATTGGTCGTCGAATCGATTTAAGCAAATAGAACAGGACAAGCTAGGTAGCCTTTACCTGGCTTTTTCTTATGGAAAATTTCTAAGGAAACTTGACAAGCTTTTCTGATTATAGTATACTTCTTAAGTAAGCTGATTTAGCTCAGTTGGCAGAGCGCATCCATGGTAAGGATGAGGTCGCCGGTTCAATCCCGGCAATTAGCATGATATAGACAAAATGACCTTGGGAGATCAAGGTTTTTGTTATCTCTGCCCCAAATCTGCCCCAAATTTTTCAAAGATGTTTCTTATGCACTTGTGTAAATAAAACTAATACTCAATGAAAGTCAAAGAGAAAACTAGGAAGCTAGCCGCAGCTTGCTCAAAGCACTGCTTTGAGGTTGTAGATAGAACTGATGAAGTCAGCTCAAAACATGTTTTTGAGGTTGTAGATGAAACTGACGAAGTCAGTAACCATATATACGGTAAGGCGATGCTGACGAAGTTTGAAGAGATTTTCGAAGAGTATAAAGAGTTTCGTCTGTTGACAAAAGTCATTCTCTTTAGTAGAATAGAAGATGCGATGAGTCGATAGGTAGTCTTCAGACTACTATTGAGCATAAGGAGGTCATAACGCAGGAGCGGACCTTGATGAGTTGTGTGAACCTGCTCATCACATGAAGATGCCTCTTAGTCCCTAGTCTAGCGACTGGGGATTTTTATTTTCCAAAAAATGATGAAAAAGCTTTGCAATTCATGGAAAAAGTAGTATAATACTTCTATTATAGAAATTTTTAGAAAATTCCGAAAGAGGTTATTTATGGGATATACAGTTGCTGTAGTCGGCGCGACAGGTGCTGTCGGTGCTCAGATGATAAAAATGTTGGAAGAATCAACACTTCCAATCGATAAAATTCGTTTACTTGCTTCTGCACGTTCAGCAGGCAAGACTTTAAAATTTAAAGACCAAGATATTACGATTGAAGAAACGACTGAAACAGCTTTTGAAGGAGTTGACATTGCTCTCTTTTCAGCAGGTGGTTCTACATCAGCTAAGTATGCACCATACGCAGTTAAAGCTGGAGCGGTAGTAGTAGATAATACATCTTACTTCCGTCAAAATCCAGATGTTCCTTTGGTTGTTCCAGAGGTCAATGCTCATGCACTTGATGCCCACAATGGGATTATTGCTTGCCCTAACTGTTCAACAATCCAAATGATGGTGGCTCTTGAGCCAGTTCGCCAAAAATGGGGCTTGGAGCGTATCATCGTTTCAACTTACCAAGCAGTTTCAGGTGCTGGTATGGGAGCAATTCTTGAAACACAACGTGAACTTCGTGAAGTCTTGAATGATGGTGTAACCCCACGTGATTTACATGCGGAAATCTTGCCTTCAGGTGGTGATAAGAAACATTATCCTATCGCTTTTAATGCTCTTCCACAAATTGATGTTTTCACTGACAATGATTACACATATGAAGAGATGAAGATGACCAAGGAAACTAAGAAAATCATGGAAGATGATAGCATTGCAGTATCTGCAACATGTGTGCGTATTCCAGTCTTGTCAGCTCACTCTGAGTCTGTTTACATCGAAACAAAAGAAGTGGCTCCAATCGAAGAAGTAAAAGCCGCTATCGCAGCCTTCCCGGGTGCTGTTCTTGAAGATGATGTAGCTCATCAAATCTATCCTCAAGCTATCAATGCAGTTGGTTCGCGTGATACCTTTGTTGGTCGTATCCGTAAAGACTTGGATGCTGAAAAAGGAATCCACATGTGGGTTGTTTCAGATAACCTTCTCAAAGGTGCTGCTTGGAACTCAGTTCAGATTGCTGAAACTTTGCACGAACGTGGCTTGGTTCGTCCAACAGCTGAATTGAAATTTGAATTAAAATAGTCATATAATTTAGGAGTTCAGATGAACTCCTTCTTTGAAATAGAGAGGTGTTTTCATGTCTTATCAAGATTTAAAAGAGTGTAAAATCATCACAGCCTTTATTACCCCCTTCCACGAGGATGGTTCCATCAACTTTAATGCCATTCCAGCCTTGATTGAGCATTTATTGGCCCATCATACAGACGGAATTCTTCTCGCAGGGACCACTGCTGAGAGTCCAACCTTGACCCACGATGAGGAGTTGGAACTCTTTGCGGCTGTACAAAAGATTGTCAATGGACGCGTTCCTTTGATTGCGGGTGTAGGTACTAATGATACGCGTGATTCTATTGAGTTTGTCAAAGAAGTAGCGGAATTTGGCGGTTTTGCTGCTGGACTTGCTATTGTACCTTACTATAACAAACCTTCTCAAGAAGGGATGTATCAGCACTTTAAGGCTATTGCAGATGCTTCTGACCTACCTATTATTATCTATAACATTCCGGGGCGTGTAGTTGTCGAGTTGACTCCAGAAACCATGCTTCGCTTGGCTGACCATCCAAATATCATTGGCGTAAAAGAATGTACTAGTTTAGCAAATATGGCTTACTTGATTGAGCACAAACCAGAAGAGTTCTTGGTCTATACTGGTGAGGATGGAGATGCTTTCCATGCCATGAACCTTGGTGCGGATGGGGTTATTTCTGTTGCCTCTCATACAAATGGGGATGAAATGCACGAGATGTTTACTGCCATTGCAGAAAGCGATATGAAGAAAGCTGCGGCTATTCAGCGTAAATTCATTCCTAAAGTCAATGCCCTCTTCTCTTATCCAAGTCCTGCTCCAGTTAAGGCAGTTCTGAACTATATGGGATTTGCAGCTGGCCCAACTCGTCTACCTCTTGTTCCAGCACCAGAAGAAGATGCCAAACGCATTATCAAGGTTGTTGTAGATGGCGACTACGAAGCGACCAAGGCAACTGTAACAGGGGTTTTAAGACCAGATTACTAATAAGACAATAAAATCCATGATCGCAAGAATGATCATGGATTTTTCTTATTTTCCTAAACAGAATTGGCTAAAAAGTTGGGTAATAAGTTCATCTGGAGCAGCATCTCCAGTGATTTCTCCGAGGATTTCCCAAGTACGAGTCAAGTCAACTTGAAGCAAGTCAACTGGCATACCTAGTTCAAGACCTTGGTTAACAGCTTGTAGGCTTTCAACTGCTTTTTCAATCAGGGAAATGTGACGTGCGTTAGACAAGTAGGTTGCATCTTGCTCGACTAGACCAGCATTTTCAAAGAAGAGGTCATTAATGCGTTCTTCAATCTTATCAATGTTTTGGTTTTTAAGAACTGAAATACGGATGACATCTTCTGGAAGTTCCGAAGTTTCAATCGCTTCAGGAAGATCAGTTTTGTTAAGCAAAATAATGCGATTAGTATCCTGACTGATTTCTAGGAGTTGGCGGTCTTGGGCGGTTAGTGGTTCACTGGCATTTAGCACCAGTAGAACCAAGTCAGCTTCTTTAAGAGCTTTTTTCGAACGCTCAACTCCAATTTGTTCCACGATGTCATCCGTTTCGCGGATACCAGCTGTGTCAATCAATTTTAGAGGAACACCGTTGATGTTGACGTATTCTTCAATGACATCACGTGTAGTACCAGCAATATCTGTAACGATTGCCTTGTCTTCACGTAAGAGGTTGTTGAGAAGGCTTGATTTTCCAACGTTGGGGCGTCCGATGATGGCAGTGGAAATTCCTTCACGAAGGATTTTACCGCGACGGGCTGTTTTAAGAAGATTGGTTAGCAATTGTTCAAATTCCATAGTTTTCTCGCGGACAACAGCAGTAGTCGCTTCCTCAACATCATCATACTCAGGATAGTCGATATTGACCTCGACTTGGGCAAGTGTATTGAGGATTTCTTGACGGGTATTATTGATAAGATCAGAAAGTGAACCATCAAGTTGTTTGACCGCAATGTTCATGGCCTTGTCTGTCTTGGCGCGGATGATATCCATCACTGCCTCGGCCTGTGTCAAATCTACGCGACCGTTTAAAAAGGCACGTTTGGTAAATTCACCAGGTTCTGCCAACCGAGCTCCTTCACGAATAGCTAGCTGGAGAATTTCATTGGTCACCGCAATCCCACCGTGGGTGTTAATCTCGATAATATCTTCACGAGTGAAGGTTTTTGGAGACTTCATAGCCCCAACCATAACCTCGTCCATGACTTTACCAGTCAGAGGATCAATAATGTGACCGTAGTTGAGAGTGTGGCTAGCAACCTTGCTCAAGTCTTTTCCTTTAAAAATCTTTTGCGCAATAGCAAAACTGTCTGTTCCGCTCAGGCGGACAATACCAATAGCCCCTTCACCTAGTGGAGTAGAGATAGCAGCGATGGTATCAAATTCACGTGTAATCATAATGTTTCCTTTAATAAATGGCTCTTTTCTTGGAAATTTTTCCAAGTCTCTTTTCAAATTGTAACAAATTTGAACTATTTCTTCAATGAATGCTACTTGGAGATTGAAAAAGCCTAAGCAATTCTGCTTAAGCTAGCTTATTTGGTGCGCATTTCCCCTTGTGGGAAATAAGTTCCTTCTGGCATGTCGTTGATGATGACATGGACAGAAGATTGAGGAGCTCCAGTGTTGCGAACAACCGCTTCCGTTACTTCCTTAGCAAGAGCTTTCTTTTGCTCGAGCGTGCGTCCTTCAAATAAATCGATGCGTACAAATGGCATAATAGCTTCCTCCACTAGTTTTTGATTTCTTCTATTTTACCACATTTTGCCGTTTAAAGCTTAAGAAAATTATGATATACTAGAATGTAGCAAAAATTTAGAAATGGACGTGAAGCAAGAAACATGGCACAGTTGTATTATCGTTATGGGACCATGAACTCTGGTAAGACCATTGAGATTCTCAAAGTGGCCTATAACTATGAGGAGCAAGGAAAAGGTGTTGTGATTATGACCTCAGCTCTTGATACTCGTGACGGTGTTGGCTATGTGTCGAGTCGGATTGGCATGAAACGCCCTGCCATTGCGATTGAGGAAACGACTGATATCTTTGGATTTATTCGTGATTTACCAGAAACACCTTACTGTGTGTTGGTCGATGAGGCTCAGTTTCTCAAGCGTCACCATGTTTACGACCTAGCTCGTGTTGTTGATGAGTTAGATATACCTGTCATGACTTTTGGTTTGAAAAATGACTTTCGCAATGAACTGTTCGAAGGTTCCAAATATCTCTTGCTTTTAGCAGACAAGATTGACGAAATCAAGACCATCTGTCAGTATTGTAAGAAAAAGGCGACTATGGTTTTGCGAACACAGGATGGACTGCCCGTTTACGATGGAGAACAGATCCAGATTGGTGGTAATGAAACCTATATCTCAGTTTGCCGTAAACATTATTTTGTGCCTGAAATCAATAAGGAGAATGAAGAAAAATGAACATCTATGATCAACTACAAGCTGTAGAAGACCGTTATGAAGAATTAGGAGAGTTGCTGAGTGACCCGGATGTGGTCTCTGATACCAAGCGTTTCATGGATCTTTCCAAAGAAGAGGCTTCTACTCGTGATACGGTAACAGCCTACCGTGAGTACAAACAAGTCCTTCAAAACATCGTTGATGCTGAAGAGATGATTAAGGAATCAGGCGGAGATGCGGACTTGGAAGAAATGGCCAAGCAAGAGCTCAAAGATGCCAAGGCTGAAAAAGAAGAATACGAAGAAAAACTGAAAATTTTGCTCCTTCCTAAAGATCCAAATGATGATAAGAATATCATCCTTGAAATCCGTGGCGCTGCTGGTGGAGACGAAGCAGCACTTTTCGCTGGAGATTTGCTAACCATGTACCAAAAGTATGCTGAAGCTCAGGGATGGCGCTTTGAAGTTATGGAAGCTTCTATGAACGGTGTCGGTGGTTTCAAAGAAGTCGTTGCCATGGTTTCTGGTCAGTCTGTATACTCTAAACTCAAGTATGAGTCTGGTGCCCATCGTGTTCAACGTGTCCCTGTGACAGAAAGCCAAGGTCGTGTACATACTTCGACAGCGACAGTTCTTGTTATGCCTGAAGTTGAAGAGGTTGAATACGACATTGATCCAAAAGACCTTCGTGTCGACATCTATCACGCCTCTGGTGCTGGTGGACAGAACGTCAATAAGGTTGCGACTGCCGTTCGTATCGTTCACTTACCAACCAATATCAAGGTTGAGATGCAGGAAGAACGTACCCAGCAGAAAAACCGTGAGAAGGCCATGAAAATCATCCGTGCGCGTGTTGCTGACCACTTCGCACAAATTGCACAAGATGAACAAGACGCTGAGCGTAAGTCGACAATCGGTACTGGTGACCGTTCAGAACGGATTCGTACTTATAACTTCCCACAAAACCGTGTCACAGATCACCGTATCGGCTTAACCCTCCAAAAACTAGATACTATTTTGTCTGGTAAATTGGACGAAGTTGTAGATGCCTTGGTGCTTTATGACCAAACACAAAAATTAGAAGAATTAAACAAATAATGAAATTAGCTCAATTATTTTCAGATTTTGAAGAAGAGTTGATAGGACAAGGAGAGGAAGCTGAAAGCCTCTCTTTTGTCTATCGTAGCCTGAAAAATCTCTCTTTTACGGACTTTGTTTTTGCCCTCCAGCAAGAGGTGACAAAAGAGGAAGAAGTATTTGTAAAAGGAATTTTCCAACAGTTAGCAGCTCATAAACCGGCTCAGTACATCATTGGACAGGCAGATTTTTATGGAATGCAGTTAAAAGTTGATGAGCGAGTATTGATCCCTCGTCCAGAAACAGAGGAGTTGGTGGAGCTTATCCTGGCTGAAAATCCTGAGACGAATCTTTCAGTTCTGGATATTGGAACAGGAAGTGGAGCTATTGCTCTCGCCTTAGCAAAAAATAGACCAGCTTGGTCAGTGACAGCAGCAGATATTTCCCAAGATGCTTTAGATTTAGCTAAGGAAAATGCTAAAAATCAAAATCTTCAAATATTTTTAAAAAAATCTGACTGTTTTACAGAAATTTCTGAAAAATATGATATAATTGTTTCCAATCCACCCTATATCTCTCGTGAAGATGAGTCAGAGGTCGGCTTGAATGTTTTGCATTCGGAGCCTCATCTAGCTCTCTTTGCAGACGAGAATGGCCTAGCTATTTACCGTAGAATTGCGGAAGATGCAAAAGACTATCTCAAAGATGGTGGTAAGATTTACCTTGAAATTGGATACAAGCAAGGTCAAAGTGTTCCTGAACTTTTTAGGAAACATCTTACTGAAAAGCGAGTACGAACACTCAAGGACCAATTTGGTCAAGATAGGATGGTCGTGGTTGATGATGGACAGGATTAGACAAGAGTTAGAAAAGGGTGGGGCGGTTGTTCTTCCTACAGAGACAGTTTACGGTCTCTTTGCCAAGGCTCTAGACGAAAAAGCAGTTGACCATGTTTACCAACTTAAACGTCGTCCAAGAGACAAGGCGCTTAACCTCAATATCGCCTCTCTAGAGGACATCTTGCACTTTTCTATGAATCAGCCAACTTATCTACAAAAACTTGTAGAGACCTTTTTACCAGGTCCCTTGACCATTATCCTTGAAGCCAATGACCGAGTTCCCTATTGGGTCAATTCTGGCCTCGTGACTGTTGGATTTCGGATGCCTAGTCATCCCATTACCCTTGATTTAATTCGAGTGACAGGACCCCTGATTGGGCCGTCTGCCAATATTTCAGGTCAGGCAAGTGGAGTAACCTTTGAACAAATTCTGAAGGATTTTGACCAAGAGGTTCTGGGTCTAGAAGACGATTCTTTTCTAACTGGACAGGATTCAACTATTTTGGATTTGTCTGGAGACAAGGTGAAAATCTTACGCCAAGGGGCCATTAAGCGAGAAGATATTCTTGCTCGGTTGCCAGAGATTTCTTTTGAGGAGGCATGAAATGCTAAGAGATTTAAGAGAAACTGATGTGAAAGCTATATGTGAAATTAACCAAGAAGTCTTAGGCTATTCTTTTAGTCCAGAGGACACAGCTAGTCAACTAGCTAGATTATCTCAGGATTCCCATCATTTCCTTCTTGGCTATGAGGATGCAGCTAGTCATGTCTTACTTGGATATGTCCACGCTGAGGTCTATGAATCACTTTATTCTAAAGCAGGATTTAATATCTTAGCCTTAGCAGTTTCACCTCAAGCACAAGGTCAAGGTATTGGTAAAAGTTTACTACAAGGGTTGGAAGAAGAAGCAAAAAGACGTGATTATGGGTTTATCCGCTTAAATTCTGCCGATCATCGTCTGGGAGCTCATGCATTTTATGAAAAAGTTGGTTATACTTGTGATAAAATGCAGAAACGGTTTATTCGCATCTTTTAGTTTGATTTTCTAATAAGAAAATTAAACTAATGGACTAGTCACACAATAAAGGAGAAGACCTATGATTTTTGACAAAGATGATTTTAAAGCATATGATGCTGATCTATGGAATGCTATTGCCAAAGAAGAAGAACGACAACAAAACAACATTGAGTTGATTGCTTCGGAAAACGTAGTTTCCAAGGCTGTTATGGCAGCTCAAGGGTCTATCTTGACGAATAAATACGCCGAAGGCTACCCAGGACGCCGTTATTATGGTGGAACGGATGTGGTAGACGTGGTAGAGACTCTTGCTATTGAACGCGCAAAAGAAATTTTCGGTGCTAAATTCGCCAATGTACAACCTCACTCAGGAAGCCAAGCCAACTGTGCGGCTTACATGGCCTTGATTGAGCCAGGTGATACCGTTATGGGGATGGATTTGGCAGCAGGTGGACACTTGACCCACGGAGCTCCAGTTAGCTTCTCAGGTCAAACCTACAACTTTGTTTCTTACAGTGTTGACCCTGAAACGGAATTCTTGGACTTTGATGCTATCTTGAAACAAGCCCAAGAAGTAAAACCAAAATTGATCGTAGCAGGTGCTTCAGCCTATTCTCAAATTATCGACTTTTCAAAATTCCGTGAAATTGCGGACGCTGTTGGAGCTAAACTTATGGTAGATATGGCTCATATCGCTGGTTTGGTTGCTGCTGGTTTACATCCAAGTCCAGTGCCATACGCTCATATCACGACAACCACAACCCACAAAACCCTTCGTGGCCCTCGTGGTGGTTTGATTTTGACCAATGATGAAGACTTAGCTAAGAAAATCAATTCAGCTATTTTCCCAGGTATTCAGGGCGGTCCTTTGGAGCACGTTGTGGCGGCTAAAGCTGTTTCTTTCAAAGAAGTCTTAGATCCAGCTTTCAAGGAATACGCTGCCAATGTCATCAAAAACAGCAAGGCTATGGCAGATGTCTTCTTGCAAGACCCTGATTTCCGTATTATTTCTGGTGGGACTGAAAACCATCTCTTCCTAGTGGATGTGACTAAAGTTGTAGAAAACGGAAAAGTTGCTCAAAACTTGCTGGATGAAGTCAATATTACTCTAAATAAAAATTCAATCCCTTACGAAACCTTGTCACCATTCAAGACAAGTGGTATTCGTATCGGAGCAGCAGCCATTACTGCACGTGGATTTGGTGAAGAAGAAAGTCGCAAAGTGGCTGAACTGATCATTAAAACCCTTAAAAACGCAGAAAATGAGGCTGTATTAGAAGAAGTGAGAAGTGCAGTCAAAGAATTAACAGATGCCTTCCCATTATACGAGGACTAAAACTTTTATGGACATTTATATTAAGAAAGCCATTATCCATCAGTTTAGCCCGGATGATACCGAGCTGTTTCTAGCGGATAAGTTTCTCAATATCACTCCAAAAATCGAAGAATACTTGCGTAAAAAAATTGAACGTGTGTATTCAGATGAAGCTAAGACTGGGATTTTCGAAGAAGAAAATCCCTTCTTCAATCACATCACAGACGATTTGTTGGAGACATCAGTAACACTGGCTAATCTCTGGAAAGAGGAGTTCAGCATTTCAGAAAATCTCAAGACCAATGACTTGATTTTTGTGCAATTTTCTAAAGAAGGTCTAGAACATTTTGCTTTCTTACGAATTGCCCTGCGAGAGACCTTGACCCACCTCGGAGGAGAAGTTGATAATCCAATCAAGTTGACTCAGAATAACCTGCCTGGATTTGGAACGGGTGCTGACGAAGCCTTGGTGGTTAATCTTCAGAGTCGTAAATATCACTTGATTGAAAAACGAATCAAATACAATGGAACTTTTTTGAACTATTTTTCAGATAATCTTCTTGCCGTTGCCCCTAAGATTTCACCAAAGAAATCTATCAAAGAACTGGAAAAAACGGCACAGCGAATTGCTGAAACTTTTAACACAGACGATTTTCAATTTCAATCCAAGGTCAAATCAGCGATTTTCAACAACCTAGAAGAAAGCAATGAATTGTCACCTGAAAAATTGGCCAACGATCTTTTTGACAATAATCTGACGGCTCGTTTGAGCTTTATTGATCAAGTGAAGGAAGCTGTACCAGAGCCTGTTCAATTTGATGAAATTGATGCCAGTCGTCAGCTTAAAAAATTTGAAAACCAAAAACTTTCCTTGTCAAATGGAATTGAGCTCATCGTTCCCAATAACGTCTATCAAGACGCCGAGTCTGTTGAGTTTATCCAAAACGACAATGGAACCTACTCTATCTTAATCAAAAATATCGAGGATATTCAAAGTAAATAATGTTTAAACGAATTCGAAGAGTGCTTGTACTAGCAGTCTTCCTTTTTGCTGGATATAAAGCTTACCGCATTCACCAAGATGTTAAGCAAGTCATGACCTATCAACCCATGGTGCGAGAAATTTTGAGTGAAAAAGACACTCCAGCAAACGAAGAGCTTGTGCTCGCTATGATTTATACCGAAACAAAAGGAAAAGAAGGCGATGTTATGCAGTCTAGTGAGTCTGCCAGTGGTTCCACCAACACCATCAATGATAATGCCTCTAGCATTCGGCAAGGCGTTCAAACTCTGACAGACAATCTCTATCTGGCCCAGAAGCAGGGTGTTGATGTCTGGACAGCTGTTCAAGCTTATAATTTTGGTCCTGCCTATATCGATTATATTGCCCAAAATGGCAAGGAAAACACCTTGGCTCTGGCCAAACAGTACTCTCGTGAGACTGTTGCTCCCTTGCTTGGTAATACCACTGGAAAGACTTATAGTTATATTCACCCCATTTCCATTTTCCATGGAGCCGAACTCTATGTAAATGGAGGAAATTATTACTATTCTAGACAGGTGCAACTCAACCTTTACATCATCAAATGTTTCACTCTCTTTTCAACATCTGGCTAGTCCAGGTGTTTTTTTATAAGTTTTCTTTAAGATAGATATATTACTCTAGAAAGGTAAAGGAGGAAATTCCCTATGAGAAAGAAACTCTTTCTGACTAGTGCTGCGGTCTTGTGGGCAGTAACAGCTATGAATAGCGTCCATGCAGCAACAGATGTGCAAAAAGTTATCGATGAAACCTATGTCCAACCTGAATATGTCCTAGGTTCATCACTATCAGAAGACCAAAAAAATCAAACCCTTAAAAAACTAGGCTATAATGCCTCAACAGACACCAAAGAACTCAAGACCATGACACCTGATGTCTATTCTAAGATTATGAATGTTGCCAATGACTCTAGTTTACAGTTGTATTCATCAGCCAAGATTCAAAAGTTAGGTGATAAATCGCCACTTGAGGTCAAGATTGAAACACCAGAAAACATCACTAAGGTGACGCAGGATATGTACCGCAATGCGGCCGTAACTTTGGGTGTGGAACATGCCAAAATCATTGTAGCAGCCCCTATTCCAGTTACTGGTGAAAGTGCTTTAGCAGGGATTTACTATTCGCTAGAGGCTAATGGAGCCAAGGTGCCGCAAGCCAATAAAGACTTGGCTCAAGAAGAGCTAAAGGCTTTGTCAGATATCAATGCTGAAAATAAGGACAAAACTGGCTATGATGCTAATAAATTAAACGTTGCCCTAGCCGATATCAAGTCAGGACTCGCCAAAGCGAAAGAAAGAAAGGGAAATCTGACGGAGGAAGATGTCCGTAAAATCGTTGAAGATACCTTAAAAAATTACAAACTTGATCAGGTTATAACAGGAAACCAGATCAATATCATCATCAATTTTGCTTTGAATCTCTCAAAGAGTGATATCCTCAGTAATGCAGACTTCACTAAAACCCTAAATGACCTTAAACAAAGTATTGTTTCACAAGCTGGCGACAGTTTTAAAAATATCAACCTTAACTTTGATACTGATAAGGCGTTAGAGGACGGCGGTAATTTCTTAAGCTCCCTCTGGCAAGCTATTGTCAACTTCTTCAAGAGTTTTGGTTCTTAAGAAATTTCATGGTATAATAGATGGTAACCGTAACGTTGCCGTCTTTTTTGTCGGCCAATAGAAAGAGAAGAGAATGTTAAAGAAAAATGATATTGTAGAAGTTGAAATTGTTGATTTGACCCATGAAGGAGCAGGAGTTGCCAAGGTGGATGGTTTGGTATTTTTTATAGAGAATGCTTTACCGAGTGAAAAAATCCTCATGCGTGTCCTCAAGGTTAATAAAAAGATTGGCTTTGGGAAGGTTGAGGAATACCTTGTCCAATCACCACACCGTAACCAAGACGTAGATTTGGCTTACCTGCGTTCAGGAATCGCTGATTTAGGACATCTTGCCTACCCAGAACAGCTCAAGTTTAAAACCAAGCAAGTCAAGGACAGTCTTTACAAGATTGCTGGAATTGCTGATGTAGAGGTTGCTGAGACGCTTGGTATGGAAAATCCAATCAAGTACCGCAACAAGGCACAGGTCCCTGTTCGTCGAGTAAATGGTGTCTTGGAAACAGGATTTTTCCGTAAGAATTCCCACGACCTCATGCCACTGGAAGATTTCTTTATCCAAGATCCTGTGATTGATGAGGTAGTTGTAGCCCTACGTGACTTGCTCCGTCGTTATGATTTGAAACCTTATGATGAAAAGGAACAAGCTGGCTTGATTCGAAACCTTGTGGTGCGTCGCGGACACTATTCAGGTCAAATTATGGTTATTTTGGTAACAACTCGTCCCAAAGTTTTTCGTGTTGACCAATTGATTGAACAACTGATTAAGCAGTTCCCAGAGATTGTGTCTGTTATGCAAAATATCAACGACCAGAATACCAATGCGATTTTTGGTAAGGAATGGCGCACACTTTATGGACAAGACTATATTACGGATCAGATGTTGGGAAATGACTACCAAATCGCTGGACCCGCTTTTTACCAAGTCAATACTGAAATGGCTGAAAAACTTTATCAAACAGCCATTGACTTTGCTGCATTAAAAGAAGATGATGTGGTCATTGATGCCTATTCTGGTATCGGGACGATTGGCCTCTCTGTTGCGAAACATGTCAAGGAAGTTTATGGTGTTGAAGTGATTCCAGAAGCTGTTGAGAATAGCAAGAAGAATGCCCAACTGAACCATATTTCAAACGCCCACTATGTCTGTGACACAGCTGAAAATGCCATGAAGAATTGGCTCAAGGGAGGTATTCAACCAACCGTTATTCTAGTGGACCCACCAAGAAAAGGCCTCACTGAGAGCTTTATCAAGGCAAGTATCCAAACAGGAGCAGACCGCATCGCATATATCTCATGCAATGTCGCAACCATGGCGCGTGATATTAAACTTTACCAAGAATTGGGATATGAGTTGAAGAAAGTCCAGCCGGTGGATCTTTTTCCTCAAACGCACCACGTCGAATGTGTAGCTTTACTGGTAAAAGCGTAAAAACCTTGGAACGAAAGGAATAATAGACTTTCTGCGAAACAAAATATAATACAATAAAACTATGAATTCTGAAGCAAGTCAGCAATTAAGCGATAGCCGTTTCAAGAGCCTTGTAGATGTTCAGCGCACGACTTTTGAAGAGATGTTATCTGTGTTAAAAACAGCTTATCAACGTAAACGCGCAAAAGGTGGACGAAAACCCAAATTAAGCCTAGACGATCTCCTCATGGTAACTATTCAATACATGCGAGAATAGCGCACTTATGAACAAATTGCGGATGATTTTGGCATTCACGAAAGCAACTTAATTAGTCGGAGTCAATGGATTGAAGCAACTCTTATTCAAAATGGTTTTACGATTTCAAATTCTGCCTTAATTCTGTAAAAACAGTAAAATTCGAAGGATTGTAAGGTAAGAGTTTTTTTCTTTCTGAAAAAATGGTATAATAGCAATCAAAACTAGAAAATAAAACGGAATTTGGAACAGATTTGTCTGTATCCTAGTAGAGTGGTGATACTATGAAGATTAGTAAGAGGCACTTATTAAATTATTCCATCTTGATTCCTTACTTGCTTTTATCTATTTTGGGCTTGATTGTGGTCTATTCGACCACCAGCGCTATTTTAATTGAAGAAGGCAAGAGCGCCTTGCAATTGGTTCGAAACCAAGGAATCTTTTGGATTGTTAGTTTGATACTGATTGCCTTAATTTATAAATTGAGACTAGATTTTTTGAGAAATGAGCGACTAATCATTTTAGTTATATTGATAGAAATGCTTTTATTGTTCTTGGCTCGTTTTATTGGTATTTCTGTAAACGGGGCATACGGTTGGATTTCGGTTGCAGGAGTAACTATTCAGCCAGCTGAGTACTTAAAAATCATTATTATTTGGTATTTGGCTCACCGATTCTCCAAACAGCAAGAAGAAATAGCTATTTATGATTTTCAAGTTTTGACTCAAAATCAATGGCTTCCTCGTGCTTTTAATGATTGGCGATTCGTTCTCCTAGTTCTGATTGGAAGTTTGGGAATTTTCCCTGATTTAGGGAATGCGACTATTTTAGTCTTGGTTTCCTTGATTATGTATACAGTTAGTGGAATCGCTTATCGCTGGTTTTCAACCATTCTGGCGCTCGTATCTGCCGCTTCTGTCTTTGTCTTGACTACTATCAGCCTAATCGGTGTTGAGACCTTTTCAAAAATTCCAGTATTTGGCTATGTAGCCAAGCGCTTTAGTGCCTTTTTTAATCCTTTTGCGGATCGTGCTGATGCGGGTCACCAGTTATCTAATTCTTATTTTGCCATGGTCAATGGCGGTTGGTTTGGTCTAGGTCTTGGAAACTCGATTGAAAAACGAGGTTATTTACCAGAAGCTCATACAGACTTTGTCTTTTCTATCGTGATTGAAGAATTTGGCTTTGTTGGTGCCAGTCTCATTTTAGCTCTCTTGTTTTTCATGATTCTGCGGATTATCTTGGTCGGTATCCGAGCGGAGAATCCTTTCAATGCCATGGTTGCACTCGGTGTCGGAGGGATGATGTTGGTTCAGGTATTTGTCAATATTGGAGGGATTTCGGGCTTGATTCCATCTACAGGAGTAACCTTTCCCTTCTTATCCCAGGGGGGGAATAGTCTTCTAGTCTTATCAGTGGCAGTGGCCTTTGTCTTAAATATTGACGCCAGTGAAAAACGCGCTAAGTTGTACCGAGAATTGGAAAATCAACCAATGAACCTTCTGTGAAGTAGAATAAAGAAAGGATAGTCTATGTCTCTTCAAAAATTAGAAAATTATAGTAATAAAAGTGTTGTGCAAGAAGAAGTATTTATTCTAACAGAATTGCTGGAAGATATTACTAAAAATATGCTTGCTCCAGAGACCTTTGAAAAAATCATGCAGTTGAAAGAATTATCAACGCAGGAAGATTATCAAGGTCTAAACCGTCTAGTGACTAGCTTATCAAATGATGAAATGGTCTATATTTCACGCTATTTTTCAATCTTACCTCTTTTGATTAATATTTCAGAGGATGTGGATTTAGCTTATGAAATCAATCATCAAAATAATATTGATCAGGACTATTTAGGTAAATTATCTACAACGATCAAAATGGTTGCTGAAAAAGAAAATGCCGTTGAAATTCTTGAACACTTGAATGTTGTCCCTGTTTTGACAGCCCATCCAACACAAGTGCAACGCAAAAGTATGTTGGATTTAACAAATCATATTCATAGTCTTTTGCGTAAATACCGTGATGTTAAGTTGGGGTTGATCAATAAAGAAAAATGGCACAATGATTTGCGTCGTTACATCGAAATTATCATGCAGACAGACATGATTCGTGAGAAAAAATTAAAAGTGACTAACGAAATCACGAATGCTATGGAATATTACAACAGCTCCTTTTTGAAAGCTGTACCTCACTTGACGACGGAGTATAAGCGCTTAGCGCAAGCCCATGGGCTGAATTTAAAACAGGCTAAACCGATCACCATGGGTATGTGGATAGGTGGTGACCGTGATGGAAATCCATTTGTTACAGCAGAGACCTTGAAGCAGTCTGCACTCACTCAGTGTGAAGTCATCATGAACTATTATGATGAAAAGATTTACCAACTTTATCGTGAATTTTCTCTTTCAACTAGTATTGTCAATGTCAGTAAGCAAGTCAGAGAAATGGCTCGTCAGTCTAAGGATAATTCGATTTACCGCGAAAAAGAGCTTTACCGTCGTGCCTTGTTTGATATTCAATCAAAAATTCAGGCAACTAAAACCTATCTGATTGAGGATAAGGAAGTTGGGACTCGCTATGAAACCGCTAATGATTTCTACAAGGATTTGATTGCCATTCGAGATTCTTTACTAGAAAATAAGGGCGAGTCCTTGATTTCAGGTGATTTTGTGGAATTATTGCAGGCAGTAGAGATATTTGGTTTTTACCTAGCATCAATTGATATGCGACAAGACTCTAGCGTCTATGAAGCCTGTGTGGCAGAACTCTTGAAATCAGCAGGAATTCATTCTCGCTATAGCGAGTTGAGCGAAGAAGAAAAGTGTGACCTTCTCTTGAAAGAATTAGAAGAAGATCCACGAATTCTTTCTGCGACTCACGCAGAAAAATCAGAATTATTAGCAAAAGAACTAGCTATTTTTAAGACGGCTCGTGTTTTGAAAGACAAGTTGGGAGATGATGTCATCCGCCAAACCATCATTTCGCATGCTACCAGCCTTTCTGATATGCTAGAATTAGCTATTCTATTAAAAGAAGTAGGACTGGTGGATACGGAAAGGGCGCGTGTTCAGATTGTTCCCCTTTTTGAAACAATTGAAGACTTGGATCATTCAGAGGAAACAATGAGAAAATATCTTTCTCTTAGCCTTGCCAAAAAATGGATTGCCTCACGAAATAACTACCAAGAAATCATGCTTGGTTACTCTGATAGTAATAAAGATGGTGGTTACCTATCATCATGTTGGACCCTCTACAAGGCTCAACAACAATTGACTGCTATTGGAGATGAATTTGGTGTTAAGGTTACTTTCTTCCATGGTCGTGGTGGTACTGTCGGTCGTGGTGGTGGGCCAACCTATGAAGCCATCACATCTCAACCGCTCAAGTCTATCAAGGATCGTATCCGCTTGACGGAGCAGGGTGAAGTAATTGGGAATAAATACGGTAACAAAGACGCCGCTTACTATAACCTTGAAATGCTAGTATCGGCAGCTATTAACCGTATGATTACGCAGAAGAAGAGCGATACCAATACCTCAAATCGTTATGAAGCTATTATGGATCAAGTGGTGGATCGTAGTTATGATATCTACCGTGATTTGGTCTTTGGTAATGAGCATTTTTATGACTATTTCTTTGAGTCAAGTCCAATCAAGGCTATTTCAAGTTTTAATATTGGTTCTCGTCCAGCCGCTCGTAAGACGATTACTGAAATCGGTGGTTTGCGTGCCATCCCTTGGGTATTCTCATGGTCACAGAGTCGTGTCATGTTCCCTGGATGGTACGGGGTTGGTTCAAGCTTCAAGGAATTTATCGATAAAAATCCAGAGAATATTGCTATCTTACGAGATATGTATCAAAATTGGCCTTTCTTCCAATCGCTTCTTTCAAATGTTGATATGGTCTTGTCAAAATCAAATATGAATATTGCTTTTGAATATGCTAAACTTTGTGAAGATGAGCAAGTTAAGGCCATCTATGAGACTATTTTAAATGAATGGCAAGTTACTAAGAACGTTATCTTGGCTATTGAAGGACATGACGAACTCTTAGCTGACAATCCATATCTAAAAGCTAGTCTGGATTACCGTATGCCTTACTTTAATATTCTCAACTATATTCAGTTAGAGTTGATTAAACGCCAACGTCGTGGAGAATTGTCCAGTGATCAAGAACGATTGATTCATATCACCATCAACGGAATTGCTACAGGCTTGCGTAATTCAGGTTAATCATTTTCAAAAGTGAAGATGAAAAAAATTCTAATAGACTATTGACAAGTAGTTTAAAAATGATATAATTTAACCATTCAGAAAAGTAATCATTCAAACTTTTTAGAGAGTCTGTGGTAGCTGAAAACAGATAAGTGGTGATGATGAAAATTGGGCTGAATGTTATTTAGAATTTGAAATCATAAAAATTCGGTGAGCACACCTTACAGTGCATCTCGTTATTGCGAGACAGAGCGATAGGGAAATTCCCTATAATTGAGGTGGTACCGCGCATCGACGTCCTCACACAAGTTTTTTGTGTGAGGATTTTTTTGATGGAGGTTAGTATGGAAAGAAAACGATGGCGTCGCTTGTTTATACTCAATGAAAATCAAAAAGCAAACTAGGAAGCTAGCCGCAGGTTGCTCAAAGCACTGCTTTGAGGTTGTGGATAGAACTGACGAAGTCAGTAACCATAGCTACGGCAAGGTGAAGCTGACGTGGTTTGAAGAGATTTTCGAAGAGTATTAGATAAGTGAAGTATTTTAAAGGAATTAAAAAGGAGAAATAGAATGAAAAATAAACGTTTAATTGGAATTATCGCTGCCTTAGCAGTCTTAGTAGCAGGAAGCTTGATTTATTCTTCAATGAATAAATCAGAAGCTCAGAATAATAAGGATGAGAAGAAAATAACCAAGATTGGTGTACTTCAATTTGTGAGCCATCCATCTCTTGATTTGATTTATAAAGGGATTCAAGCTGGACTTGCAGAAGAAGGTTATAAAGATGACCAGTTGAAGATCGACTTTATGAACTCAGAAGGTGACCAAAGTAAGGTTGCGACAATGAGTAAACAATTGGTTGCAAATGGTAATGACCTTGTGGTTGGTATCGCAACACCAGCAGCCCAAGGGTTGGCTAGCACTACAAAAGACTTACCGGTTATCATGGCCGCTATTACAGACCCAATTGGTGCTAACTTGGTTAAAGATTTGAAAAAACCCGGTGGTAACGTTACAGGGGTATCTGACCATAATCCAGCTCAACAACAAGTTGAACTCATCAAAGCTCTGACACCGAATGTGAAAACAATCGGAGCTCTTTACTCAAGTAGCGAAGACAATTCAAAAACACAGGTCGAAGAATTTAAGGCTTATGCTGAAAAAGCAGGTCTGACAGTGGAAACATTTGCAGTTCCTTCAACAAATGAAATTGCCTCAACTGTCACTGTTATGACTAGCAAGGTAGATGCTATTTGGGTTCCAATTGATAACACCATTGCATCAGGATTTCCAACGGTTGTCTCTAGCAATCAAAGTTCTAAGAAACCGATTTATCCAAGTGCGACAGCTATGGTAGAAGTAGGTGGTTTGGCATCCGTTGTAGTTGACCAACATGACCTTGGTGTGGCAACTGGAAAAATGATTGCGCAAGTCTTGAAAGGTGCGAAACCAGCCGATACCCCAGTCAATGTCTTTTCAACTGGTAAGTCAGTCATCAATAAAAAAATAGCTCAAGAACTAGGTATTACTATTCCTGAGTCTGTTCTCAAAGAAGCGGGACAAGTCATCGAATAAATAAGGTAGGGAGGAGGAGACTCTTCCCATTTTTTAAAAAGATGAATATAGAAAGGATTAAATAAAATATGATTGTATCTATTATTTCTCAAGGATTTGTCTGGGCTATTTTAGGTCTGGGAATCTTTATGACATTTAGGATTTTGAACTTTCCAGATATGACGACAGAAGGTTCCTTCCCTCTTGGGGGAGCTGTTGCTGTCACTCTGATAACAAAAGGTGTAAATCCATTTATAGCGACACTGCTTGCTGTAGGAGCAGGGTGTTTGGCTGGAATGGTAGCAGGACTTCTTTATACAAAAGGGAAGATTCCAACCTTGCTATCAGGGATTTTGGTGATGACTTCTTGTCACTCTATCATGCTCTTGATCATGGGACGCGCCAATTTAGGCCTGCTTGGAACCAAGCAAATTCAGGATGCCTTGCCTTTTGATTCGGATTTGAATCAACTCTTGACAGGTCTCATCTTTGTGAGTATTGTTATTGCTCTCATGCTCTTTTTCTTGGACACCAAACTCGGACAAGCCTATATTGCTACAGGTGACAATCCTGATATGGCTAGAAGTTTCGGGATTCATACTGGACGCATGGAGCTTATGGGCTTGGTTTTATCAAATGGTGTGATTGCCCTTGCAGGAGCTCTTATTGCCCAGCAAGAAGGCTATGCTGATGTATCTAGAGGAATCGGAGTTATCGTTGTGGGGCTTGCAAGTTTGATTATTGGAGAAGTTATCTTCAAGAGTTTGAGCTTGGCAGAACGTTTGGTTACCATCGTTGTAGGTTCTATCGCCTATCAATTCTTAGTGTGGGCAGTTATTGCGCTTGGCTTTAATACAAGTTACCTTCGTTTGTACAGTGCCGTGATTTTAGCAGTCTGCCTCATGATTCCAACATTTAAGCAAACAATCTTGAAAGGAGCCAAATTAAGCAAATGACAGCAATTGTAGAATTAAAAAATGCAACCAAAGTCGTTAAAAATGGCTTTGATGAAGAAAAGATTATTTTAAATGATGTTTCCTTAGAAATTTTTGAACAGGATTTTATCACGATTTTAGGTGGAAATGGTGCTGGGAAATCAACTCTCTTTAACACCATTGCAGGAACTTTATCACTAACCAGCGGAACCATCCGTATTTTAGGTGAAGATGTTACCAAGTTTTCACCAGAGAAGCGGGCTAAGTATCTGTCTCGAGTCTTCCAAGATCCAAAGATGGGGACAGCTCCTCGTATGACAGTGGCTGAAAATCTCTTGATTGCCAAGTTTCGTGGTGAAAAACGCGGACTGTTTCCGAGACGACTGAATAGCTATAAGGATGAATTTCAGGAAACCATTGAAAAAGTGGGAAATGGTCTTGAGAAACACTTGAATACACCGATTGAGTTTTTATCAGGTGGTCAAAGACAAGCCTTGAGTCTCTTGATGGCAACCTTGAAGCGTCCTGAATTACTCTTGTTAGACGAGCATACTGCAGCTCTTGATCCAAAGACCAGTGTCGCACTCATGGAATTGACGGATGAATTTGTCAAGAAAGACCAGTTGACAGCTCTTATGATTACTCACCACATGGAAGATGCTCTTAAGTATGGCAATCGCTTAATTGTCATGAAAGAAGGACGGATTATCCAAGATTTGAACCAAGAAGAAAAAGCAAAAATGAAAATCTCTGATTATTATCAACTCTTTGAATAAAGTAGGGAAAATGAGTGAAATGGTTTACTTTTTTTCTGAAATAAAGTATACTATATAAAGTAAACTATGATAACATGGAGGTATTGTGTATGGTTGACAAACAAGTCATTGAAGAAATCAAAAACAATGCCAACATTGTGGAAGTCATAGGAGATGTGATTTCTTTACAAAAGGCAGGACGGAACTATCTAGGGCTCTGTCCTTTTCATGGTGAAAAAACACCTTCTTTCAACGTTGTAGAGGACAAGCAGTTTTACCACTGTTTTGGTTGTGGCCGCTCGGGTGATGTCTTTAAGTTCATCGAGGAGTACCAAGGGGTCCCCTTTATGGAAGCTGTCCAAATCTTAGGTCAGCGTGTTGGAATTGAGGTTGAAAAACCGCTTTCTAGTGAACAAAAGCCAGTTTCTCCTCACCAAGCTCTTTATGATATGCACGAAGATGCGGCTAAATTTTATCATGCTATTCTCATGACAACGACTATGGGGGAAGAGGCCAGAAACTACCTTTATCAGCGTGGTTTGACAGATGAAGTGCTCAAGCATTTTCGGATTGGTTTAGCACCTCCAGAACGAAACTATCTCTATCAACGTTTGTCTGGTCAGTATCGTGATGAGGATTTCCTAGATTCGGGACTGTTTTATCTCTCGGATGCTAATCAATTTGTAGATACCTTTCATAATCGGATTATGTTTCCCCTGACAAATGACCAAGGGAAGGTTATTGCCTTCTCAGGTCGTATCTGGCAGAAAACGGATTCACAAACTTCTAAGTATAAAAATAGCCGATCGACTGAAATTTTTAACAAAAGTTACGAATTATATCATATGGATAGGGCAAAAAAATCTTCTGGAAAAGCCGGTGAGATTTACCTGATGGAAGGGTTCATGGATGTCATTGCAGCCTATCGGGCTGGAATCGAAAATGCTGTCGCATCTATGGGAACAGCCTTGAGTCGTGAGCATGTTGAGCATCTGAAAAGGTTAACCAAGAAGTTGGTTCTTGTTTACGATGGCGATAAGGCTGGGCAAGCTGCGACATTGAAAGCGCTGGACGAAATTGGTGATATGCCTGTGCAGATCGTCAGCATGCCTGATAACTTGGATCCAGATGAATATCTACAAAAAAATGGACCAGAAGACTTGGCCTATCTATTAACAAAAACTCGTATTAGTCCGATTGAGTTCTACATTCATCAGTATAAGCCTGAAAATAGTGAAAATCTGCAGGCCCAGATTGAGTTTATTGAAAAAATAGCTCCCTTGATTGTTCAAGAAAAGTCCATCACTGCTCAAAACAGCTATATTCATATTTTAGCTGACAGTCTGGCATCCTTTGATTATGCCCAGATTGAGCAGATTGTTAATGAGAGTCGTCAGGCGCAAAGGCAGAATCGCATGGAAGGAATTTCCAGACCGACGCAAATCACTATGCCTGTTACCAAGCAGTTATCGGCTATTATGAGGGCAGAAGCCCATCTACTTTATCGGATGATGGAATCTCCCCTTATTTTAAACGATTACCGCTTGCGAGAAGACTTTACATTTGACACACCTGAATTTCAGGTCTTATATGACTTGCTTGGTCAGTATGGAAATCTTCCTCCAGAAGTTTTAGCAGAACAGACAGAGGAAGTTGAAAGAGCTTGGTACCAAGTCTTAGCTCAGGATTTGCCTGCTGATATGTCACCGCAGGAACTAAGTGAAGTAGAGATGACTCGAAACAAGGCTCTCTTGAATCAGGACAATATGAGAATCAAAAAGAAGGTGCAGGAAGCTAGCCATGTAGGAGATACAGATACAGCCTTAGAAGAATTGGAACGTTTAATTTCCCAAAAGAGAAGAATGGAGTAATAATGGCAACAAAACAAAAAGAAGTAACAACATTTGACGTACAAGTAGCAGAATTTATCCGTAATCATAAGCAAAAAGGGACAGCAACAGATGATGAAATCAATGCTAGTCTTGTCGTTCCTTTTACCTTGGACGCTGATGGGATTGAAGATCTCTTGCAACGGATTCAGGATGCAGGAATTTCTATCACAGATAACGAAGGAAATCCAAGTGCGCGTGTTCTTAGCACTGAAGAAGAGCCAGAACTCAGCGATGAGGACTTGATTGGTTCAACTTCGGCTAAGGTCAATGACCCTGTTCGTATGTACTTGAAAGAAATCGGGGTCGTTCCTCTTTTGACCAATGAAGAGGAAAAAGAGTTAGCACTGGCTGTTGAAGCGGGTGACATCGAAGCTAAACAACGCCTTGCGGAAGCAAACCTTCGTTTGGTTGTTTCTATAGCCAAACGCTATGTCGGTCGTGGTATGCAGTTCCTTGACTTGATTCAAGAAGGAAATATGGGCTTGATGAAGGCTGTTGACAAGTTTGATTATTCTAAAGGATTCAAGTTCTCAACTTACGCAACTTGGTGGATTCGTCAGGCCATCACTCGTGCTATTGCAGATCAAGCTCGTACTATCCGTATCCCAGTCCACATGGTTGAAACCATCAATAAATTGGTCCGTGAACAGCGGAATCTCCTTCAAGAATTGGGACAAGATCCGACACCAGAACAGATCGCTGAACGTATGGATATGACACCTGATAAGGTTCGTGAAATCTTGAAGATTGCCCAAGAACCGGTATCCCTTGAAACTCCTATCGGTGAAGAGGATGATAGCCATCTTGGAGACTTTATCGAAGATGAAGTGATTGAAAATCCAGTGGATTATACGACTCGTATCGTCTTGCGTGAGCAGTTGGATGAAGTCTTAGATACTCTTACAGACCGTGAAGAAAATGTTCTGCGTCTACGTTTTGGACTAGATGATGGGAAAATGCGCACTCTTGAAGATGTGGGGAAAGTCTTTAACGTGACTCGCGAGCGTATCCGTCAGATTGAAGCTAAAGCTTTGAGAAAACTACGCCAACCAAGTCGCAGCAAACCGCTTCGTGATTTTATTGAAGACTAAGAGTGAGGATAAATATGGCTTATACAGACGAGCAAATTGAAAATATCAAAACACGCATTTTAACAGCCTTGGAAGAAGTCATCGACCCTGAGTTGGGAATCGATATTGTCAACCTTGGTTTGATTTATGAGATTCGTTTTGACGGTGACACAGGGCAAACAGAGATTGATATGACTTTGACAACTATGGGTTGTCCCCTAGCTGACCTTTTGACAGACCAGATTTATGATGCTATGACAGAGGTTCCAGAAGTAACGGATACTGAGGTTAAGTTAGTTTGGTATCCAGCCTGGACTGTTGAAAAAATGAGTCGCTATGCACGCATTGCCCTAGGAATTAAATAAACATATAAAAGCATGTGAGAGATTATTGGAAGAGCGAGGAAATTTCCCCCTCTTTTCCTCTAGTCTCTCCTTTCTTTTGCTGATTTTATTCAAAGAAAATGATATAATAGTAGTTATGGAAAAAAAGAAATTACGCATCAATATGTTGAGTTCAAGTGAGAAAGTAGCAGGACAAGGAGTTTCAGGTGCCTACCGTGAATTAGTTCGTCTTCTTCACCGTGATGCTAAGGACCAATTGATTGTTACAGAAAATCTTCCAATCGAGGCAGATGTGACTCACTTTCATACCATTGATTTCCCCTATTATTTATCAACCTTCCAAAAGAAACGCTCAGGGAGAAAGATTGGCTATGTGCATTTCTTACCTGATACACTTGAGGGAAGTTTGAAAATTCCATTTTTCTTAAAGGGAATTGTGAAACGCTATGTATTTTCTTTTTACAACCGGATGGAGCACTTGGTTGTGGTCAATCCGATGTTTATTGAGGATTTGGTGGCAGCGGGTATTCCACGTGAAAAAGTGACTTATATTCCTAACTTTGTAAACAAGGAAAAATGGCATCCTCTACCACAAGAAGAGGTAGTGAGACTGCGAACAGAGCTAGGTCTTAGTGAAAATCAGTTTATCGTAGTAGGTGCTGGTCAAGTTCAGAAACGCAAAGGGATTGATGACTTTATCCGTCTGGCTGAGGAACTGCCTCAGATTACCTTTATATGGGCCGGTGGTTTCTCTTTTGGTGGTATGACAGATGGTTATGAACGCTATAAGAAAATCATGGAGAATCCCCCTAAAAATTTGATGTTTCCAGGCATTGTGTCGCCAGAGCGGATGCGCGAATTGTATGCCCTAGCGAATCTTTTCTTGTTGCCTAGTTACAATGAACTCTTTCCGATGACGATTTTAGAGGCTGCCAGTTGTGAAGCTCCGATTATGTTGCGTGATTTGGATCTTTATAAGGTGATTTTGGAGGGAAATTATCGGGCGACAGCAGATAGAGAAGAGATGAAAGAAGCTATTTTGGAATATCAAGCAAATCCTGCTGCCTTAAAAGACCTCAAAGAAAAGGCTAAGAATATTTCTAGAGAGTATTCTGAAGAGCATCTGTTGCAAATCTGGTTGGACTTTTATGAGAAACAAGCCGCTTTAGGGAGAAAGTAAAAAGTGAGGTAATCTATGCGAATTGGTTTATTTACAGATACCTATTTTCCTCAGGTTTCTGGTGTTGCGACCAGTATTCGAACCTTGAAAACAGAACTTGAAAAGCAGGGGCATGCTGTTTTTATCTTTACGACAACAGATAAGGATGTCAATCGTTATGAAGATTGGCAAATTATCCGCATTCCAAGTGTTCCTTTCTTTGCTTTTAAGGATCGCCGCTTTGCCTACCGAGGTTTTAGCAAGGCGCTTGAAATTGCTAAACAATATCAACTGGATATTATCCACACTCAGACAGAATTTTCTCTTGGCCTGTTGGGGATTTGGATTGCGCGTGAATTGAAGATTCCAGTCATCCATACCTATCACACTCAGTACGAAGACTATGTGCATTATATTGCCAAGGGGATGTTGATTCGTCCTAGCATGGTCAAGTACTTAGTAAGAGGTTTCCTGCATGATGTGGATGGGGTTATTTGTCCGAGTGAGATTGTCCATGATTTGCTATCTGACTATAAGGTTAAGGTTGAAAAACGTGTCATTCCAACTGGGATTGAATTAGCCAAGTTTGAACGTCCAGAAATCAAGCAAGAAAATTTGACAGAACTGCGTAGTAAACTAGGGATTCAAGATGATGAAAAGATGTTGCTTAGTCTTTCCAGAATTTCCTATGAAAAAAATATTCAAGCAGTACTTGCAGCCTTTGCGGATGTTCTGAAAGAAGAAGACAAGGTTAAACTGGTGGTAGCTGGGGATGGGCCTTATCTGGATGACCTCAAAGAGCAAGCCCAGAAACTAGAGATTCAAGACTCTGTTGTCTTTACAGGGATGATTGCTCCTAGTGAGACGGCTCTTTACTATAAGGCTGCAGATTTCTTCATCTCTGCATCGACAAGTGAAACGCAGGGTTTGACATATTTGGAAAGCTTGGCCAGTGGGACGCCTGTCATTGCTCACGGAAATCCGTATCTGGACAATCTCATCAATGACAAGATGTTTGGTACCTTGTATTACGGCGAGCATGATTTGGCTGGAGCCATTTTAGAAGCCCTGATTGCAACGCCAGATATGAATGAGCATACCTTATCAGAGAAATTGTATGAGATTTCAGCTGAGAACTTTGGGAAACGAGTGCATGAGTTTTATCTGGATGCCATTATTTCAAATAATTTCCAGAAAGATTTGGCTAAAGATGATACGGTCAGTCAGCGTATTTTTAAAACAGTTTTGTATCTTCCGCAAAAGGTGGTTGCTGTGCCCGTAAAAGGCTCTAGACGCATGCTGAAGGCTTCAAAAACACAGTTGATCAGCATAAGAGATTATTGGAAAGACCATGAAGAATAGAAAGAGGAACAGTATGAAAAAACAATTAATGAGAAGCGGTCGTGATAAAAAGATTGCGGGTGTTTGTGCTGGAGTGGCCCATTATCTTGATATGGATCCAACTATCGTTCGCGTAATATGGGGTGTTCTTGCTTGCTGTTACGGAGCAGGAATTGTAGCTTATATCATTTTATGGATGATTGCACCAGTAGCAACTGACTATTGAAAACTAGCTCAATTCATGCTAAGATAATAGAAAATAGAATGTAACGAAGGAGAGAAAAATGGCATTTGGAGATAATGGAAATCGTAAAAAAACGATGTTTGAGAAAATAACCTTGTTTATCGTGATTATCATGCTAGTAGCAAGTTTATTGGGAATTTTTGCAACTGCAATTGGTGCCCTCAGTAATCTATAAAATAGATTCAAGAAAATTTAGTGACTGGGATTTCCCAGCCCTTTTTTAAAGTGAGAAGAAATAATGAGTATGTTTTTAGATACAGCCAAGATTAAGGTCAAGGCTGGTAATGGTGGTGATGGCATGGTTGCCTTTCGCCGTGAAAAATATGTCCCTAATGGCGGTCCTTGGGGCGGTGATGGTGGTCGTGGAGGCAATGTCGTCTTCGTTGTAGATGAAGGTCTACGTACCCTCATGGATTTCCGCTATAATCGCCATTTCAAGGCTGATTCTGGTGAGAAAGGAATGACCAAAGGGATGCATGGTCGTGGTGCTGATGACCTTAGAGTTCGAGTGCCACAAGGTACGACTGTTCGTGATGCTGAGACAGGCAAGGTCTTGACAGATTTGATTGAACATGGTCAAGAATTTATCGTTGCCCACGGTGGTCGTGGTGGACGTGGAAATATCCGCTTTGCGACACCAAAAAATCCTGCGCCGGAAATCTCTGAAAATGGAGAACCAGGTCAGGAACGTGAGTTACAATTAGAACTAAAAATCCTTGCGGATGTCGGTTTGGTTGGTTTCCCATCTGTAGGGAAATCAACACTTCTAAGTGTTATCACCTCAGCTAAACCTAAAATTGGTGCCTACCACTTTACCACTATTGTACCAAATCTAGGAATGGTTCGTACCCAATCGGGTGAATCCTTTGCAGTGGCGGATCTACCAGGTTTGATTGAAGGGGCTAGTAAAGGTGTTGGTTTGGGAACCCAGTTCCTCCGCCACATTGAGCGTACACGTGTCATCCTCCATATCATTGATATGTCAGCTAGCGAAGGCCGTGATCCTTATGAGGACTATCTAGCTATCAATAAAGAGCTGGAGTCTTACAATCTTCGCCTCATGGAGCGTCCACAGATCATTGTAGCCAATAAGATGGACATGCCTGAGAGTCAGGAAAATCTTGAAGAATTCAAGAAGAAATTAGCTGAAAACTACGATGAATTTGAAGAGTTACCAGCTATCTTCCCGATTTCTGGATTGACCAAGCAAGGTTTGGCAACGCTCTTGGATGCGACAGCTGAATTGTTAGACAAGACACCAGAATTCTTGCTCTACGACGAGTCAGATATGGAAGAAGAAGCTTACTATGGATTTGACGAGGAAGAGAAAGCCTTTGAAATTAGCCGTGATGACGATGCGACATGGGTACTTTCTGGTGAAAAACTCATGAAACTCTTTAATATGACCAACTTTGATCGTGATGAATCTGTCATGAAATTTGCCCGTCAGCTTCGTGGTATGGGGGTTGATGAAACCCTTCGTGCGCGTGGTGCTAAAGATGGTGACTTGGTTCGCATTGGTAAATTTGAGTTTGAATTTGTAGACTAGGAGACTGGTATGGGAGATAAACCGATATCTTTCCGAGATGCGGATGGCAATTTTGTTTCCGCCGCAGACGTTTGGAATGAAAAGAAATTGGAAGAACTGTTTAATCGTCTCAATCCAAATCGTGCTCTGAGATTGGCACGAACTAAAAAAGACAATCCATCTCAGTAAAGAAGCTAAAAAATCCCGTGCCTCATCAGACACGGGATTTTGTGGTACGACGGGATGTATAGCAAACTGAATCTGGAATAGCACAGCATATCTTCTAAAATATTGTTATCAATTGATTTGAATTTCAAAATTAAATTGTTTAATTCTTTTTTCACTTTGTTATAGTATATCTGATGTCAAAGTTCTCGGCGAGTCAAATAGCGATTCCCAAGCCTGACTATCGTGAGGTAGCGGATTAAAACGGTCTAGGGATAGACCGTTTTAAGTCTGACGCTGGAAATAAGAATCGTCAGAGGAAGGAATAGCGAAATCGTGGCTCTACGAACAGGAACGTGATAGTAAGGCGTATATAGTGGATAAGGGGGCTCAAAACTCTAAAGTCCAAAAAGGTAGTCGTAACCTATATGCGTAAAGCACGAGAGTAATTGAATTCGTACTAAGATTTTCTATTTTCACTGTAACCTTTTAAAGTCCTCATATCTTGTATACACGAGGAAAGATGTACGACTTATCCCGTGGGGTCTATCACTATAAAGAGAAAACGACAGATAGAAGTGATCCTGAGTCACGGTTATCTTTAAAATAGATTGTCTGATAGGATGCTAGCCTGAAAACGTCTTGTTCATGAAATATAGGACGCTATGTATAAAATGCTTCTGTGAACTGAGATAAGGGGGAGAAGTTCTTGCTAAAATTTAGTTGAACAGCCGTATTCCGATACTTAGATAAGGGAGCTAGTCTTAGCTCCTACTTGGTTTCAGGGGGCAAAAAAGGGGCAATAGCGATTCGAGAAAGATTATACTCTTAGAAAATCTCTTCAAACCACGTCAGCGTCGCCTTGCCGTAGGTATAGGTAACTGACTTCGTCAGTTCTATCCACAACCTCAAAACAGTGTTTTGAGCTGACTTCGTCAGTTCTATCTACAACCTCAAAGCAGTGTTTTGAGCAGCCTGCGGCTAGTTTCCTAGTTTGCTCTTTGATTTTCATTGAGTATTAAGTAATTCAGTTACTAACTCGTCAACTCTGATTTATCCAATAAAATTGAAAAGGATGGAAAAAAGGTTGCATTTATGATATAATTTATTTTAAAGACCTTATTAGAAATCTTGAAAGAGTATTGAAAACTTAGAATGAGAAAAATTGTTATCAATGGTGGATTACCACTACAAGGTGAAATCACTATTAGTGGTGCTAAAAATAGTGTTGTGGCCTTAATTCCGGCTATTATCTTGGCTGATGATGTGGTGACTTTGGATTGTGTTCCAGATATTTCGGATGTAGCGAGTCTTGTCGAAATTATGGAATTGATGGGAGCTACTGTTAAGCGTTATGACGATGTATTGGAGATTGATCCAAGAGGTGTTCAAAATATTCCAATGCCTTATGGAAAAATCAACAGTCTTCGTGCATCTTACTATTTTTATGGTAGCCTCTTGGGTCGTTTTGGTGAAGCGACAGTTGGTCTACCGGGAGGATGTGATCTTGGTCCTCGTCCGATTGACTTACACCTTAAGGCGTTTGAAGCTATGGGTGCCACTGTTAGCTACGAGGGAGATAACATGAAGTTATCTGCTAAAGATACAGGACTTCATGGTGCAAGTATTTACATGGATACGGTTAGTGTAGGGGCAACGATCAATACGATGATTGCTGCGGTTAAAGCGAATGGTCGTACTATTATTGAAAATGCAGCCCGTGAGCCTGAGATTATTGATGTAGCTACCCTCTTGAATAATATGGGTGCCCATATCCGTGGGGCAGGAACTAATATCATCATTATTGATGGTGTTGAAAGATTACATGGGACACGTCATCAGGTGATTCCAGATCGTATTGAAGCTGGAACATATATTTCTTTAGCTGCTGCAGTCGGCAAGGGGATTCATATAAATAATGTTCTTTACGAACACCTGGAAGGATTTATTGCTAAGCTGGAAGAAATGGGAGTGAGAATGACTGTATCTGAAGACAGCATTTTTGTCGAAGAGCAGTCTAATTTGAAAGCAATCAATATTAAGACAGCTCCTTACCCAGGCTTTGCAACTGATTTGCAACAACCGCTTACCCCTCTTTTACTAAGAGCGAATGGTCGTGGTACAATTGTTGATACGATTTACGAAAAACGTGTAAATCATGTTTTTGAACTAGCAAAGATGGATGCGGATATTTCGACAACAAATGGTCATATTTTGTACACGGGTGGACGTAATTTGCGTGGAGCCAGTGTTAAAGCGACCGACTTAAGAGCTGGTGCAGCTTTGGTTATTGCTGGTTTGATGGCCGAGGGACAAACTGAAATTACAAATATCGAGTTTATCTTACGTGGATATTCAGATATTATTGAAAAATTACGTAATCTAGGAGCGGATATTACACTTGTTGAGGATTAAACCGTAGAGGTGTTTATGAATATTTGGACCAAATTAGCAATGTTTTCTTTTTTTGAAACGGATCGCTTGTATTTGCGTCCTTTCTTTTTTAGTGATAGTCAAGACTTCCATGAGATAGCCTCAAATCCAGAAAATCTTCAATTTATTTTCCCGACTCAGGCAAGTCTGGAAGAAAGTCAATATGCACTGACCAATTACTTTATGAAGTCCCCTTTGGGAGTATGGGCTATTTGTGACCAGAAAACTGAAAAAATGATTGGTTCTGTTAAGTTTGAAAAGTTAGATGAAATCAAAAAAGAAGCTGAGCTTGGCTATTTTTTGAGAAAAGATGCTTGGTCGCAAGGATTTATGACAGAAGTTGTTAGAAAAATTTGTCAGCTTTCTTTTGAGGAATTTGGATTAAAACAATTATCTATCATTACCCATCTTGAAAATGAATCTAGTCAACGGGTTGCCCTTAAGTCTGGATTCCGTTTGTTTCGTCAGTTTAAAGGAAGTGATCGCTACACAAGAAAAATGCGGGATTATCTTGAATTTCGGTATGTAAAAGGAGAATTCAATGAGTAAGCATCAGGAAATTCTAAGCTATTTGGAAGAATTACCAGTAGGTAAAAGGGTCAGTGTTCGTAGCATTTCCAACCATCTAGGAGTTAGTGATGGAACAGCCTATCGGGCTATTAAAGAAGCTGAAAACCGTGGAATTGTGGAGACCCGTCCTAGAAGTGGAACAATTCGTGTTAAATCCCAGAAAGTTGCTATCGAAAGATTAACTTTTGCTGAAATTGCAGAAGTGACTTCTTCTGAGGTTCTGGCTGGGCAAGAAGGTTTAGAGAGAGAATTTAGTAAGTTTTCAATCGGTGCTATGACTGAACAAAATATCTTGTCTTACCTTCACGATGGGGGACTCTTGATTGTCGGAGACCGGACCCGTATCCAACTGTTAGCACTTGAAAATGAAAATGCCGTTCTGGTTACAGGTGGATTTCAGGTTCATGATGATGTTCTTAAACTGGCCAATCAAAAAGGAATTCCTGTTCTGAGAAGCAAGCATGACACTTTCACTGTTGCGACTATGATCAATAAAGCCTTGTCAAATGTCCAAATCAAGACTGATATTTTGACAGTTGAGAAGCTTTATCGTCCAAGTCATGAGTATGGTTTTCTGAGAGAGACAGACACTGTTAAAGATTATTTGGACTTGGTTCGTAAGAATCGTAGCAGCCGTTTCCCTGTTATTAATCAACATCAGGTCGTTGTTGGGGTTGTTACCATGAGAGACGCTGGTGATAAATCACCAAGTACCACAATTGACAAGGTTATGTCTCGTAGTCTATTTTTAGTTGGATTATCGACAAATATTGCCAATGTGAGTCAACGGATGATTGCTGAAGACTTTGAAATGGTACCGGTTGTTCGGAATAATCAAACCTTGCTTGGAGTTGTGACACGACGAGATGTCATGGCGAAGATGAGTCGTTCCCAAGTTTCTGCTCTACCGACTTTTTCTGAGCAGATTGGTCAAAAACTTTCTTATCACCATGATGAAGTAGTGATTACAGTGGAACCCTTTATGCTAGAGAAGAATGGTGTTTTGGCTAATGGTGTATTGGCAGAAATTCTGACCCACATGACTCAAGATTTAGTTGTGAATAGTGGTCGCAATCTCATCATCGAGCAGATGCTAATCTACTTTTTGCAGGCTGTTCAGATAGATGATATACTGCGCATTCAAGCACGCATTATCCATCATACTAGACGATCAGCTATTATTGATTACGATATTTATCATGGTCATCAGATTGTTTCAAAGGCAAATGTGACTGTTAAAATTAATTAGAAACTAGGAGAAAAAATGATAACATTAAAATCAGCTCGTGAAATCGAAGCTATGGACAAGGCTGGAGATTTTCTAGCAAGTATTCATATCGGCTTACGTGATTTGATTAAGCCTGGCGTAGATATGTGGGAAGTTGAAGAATATGTTCGCCGTCGTTGTAAGGAAGAAAATTTCCTTCCGCTTCAGATTGGTGTTGACGGTGCTATGATGGACTATCCTTATGCTACCTGTTGCTCTCTTAATGATGAAGTAGCTCACGCTTTCCCTCGTCACTATATCTTGAAAGATGGAGATTTGCTCAAGGTTGACATGGTTTTGGGAGGTCCAATTGCTAAATCCGATTTGAATGTCTCAAAATTAAACTTCAACAATGTGGAACAAATGAAAAAATACACTCAGAGCTATTCTGGTGGTCTTGCAGACTCTTGTTGGGCTTATGCTGTAGGTACACCGTCCGAAGAAGTGAAAAACTTGATGGATGTAACCAAAGAAGCTATGTACAAGGGGATTGAGCAAGCTGTTGTTGGAAATCGTATCGGGGATATCGGTGCGGCTATTCAAGAATACGCTGAAAGCCGTGGTTACGGTGTAGTGCGTGATTTGGTTGGTCATGGTGTTGGCCCAACCATGCACGAAGAACCAATGGTTCCTAACTATGGTATTGCTGGTCGTGGACTTCGTCTTCGTGAAGGAATGGTCTTGACTATTGAACCAATGATCAATACAGGTGACTGGGAAATTGATACAGATATGAAGACCGGTTGGGCCCATAAGACCATCGACGGTGGATTGTCATGTCAGTATGAACACCAATTCGTGATTACGAAAGATGGTCCTGTTATCTTGACTAGTCAAGGTGAAGAAGGAACTTATTAAAAGAAAGTGAAAAGGCTACTGGAAGTTTATTTTGAAGAAATTCAGTAGATCTTTTTATAATAAAACGTATTGTATCAAGCTTTTAATGCCTGGTATAATGCGTTTTTCTGATTTTAAGATTTTTTTCAACTTTGTTTGTAACGACATTATAACAGAGGGTCTAGGATTCAGGACTCTCCTCCTATATACTATTAGTAAAGCAAAACTAGGGGAGAATATTTTAGTGTCGCAATCTATTGTTTCTGTAGAGGTTCCACAATATTGTCGTTTTGATTCTAAAAAGAGCAATGGAATTCTGTTTAACGTTCGTATTGCCAATCTTAAATTTACCTTTTTCATATTGAAGTATTGAGCTAGTTTATGAAAAAATTGAGTGAAAGAGTTGAGTGTTTTAGAAACCTACAGTGTAGTATTCTAGTTTCAATCCACTATATTTTGCTACTCCCCGTAAAGTTTCTATTTTCCCTGAATTCTGATATAATAGAAATATTGACTTCAAGAGTAAGGAAGAGAAGATGAACGCATTATTAAATGGAATGAATGACCGTCAGGCTGAGGCGGTACAAACGACAGAAGGTCCCCTGTTGATCATGGCGGGGGCTGGTTCTGGGAAAACCCGAGTTTTGACCCACCGTATTGCTTATCTGATTGATGAAAAGCTGGTCAATCCTTGGAATATCTTGGCCATTACCTTTACTAACAAGGCTGCGCGTGAGATGAAAGAGCGTGCTTATAACCTTAATCCAGCCACTCAGGACTGTCTGATTGCGACCTTCCACTCCATGTGTGTGCGTATTTTGCGTCGTGATGCGGATCATATTGGCTACAACCGTAATTTTACTATTGTAGATCCAGGGGAGCAGCGAACACTTATGAAACGCATTCTCAAGCAGTTAAACTTGGATCCTAAAAAATGGAATGAACGGAGTATCTTAGGGACTATTTCCAATGCTAAGAATGATTTAATTGATGATGTGGCTTATGCTGCTCAAGCCGGGGATATGTACACACAAATCGTGGCTCAGTGCTACACGGCTTACCAAAAAGAGCTTCGTCAGTCAGAGTCAGTTGACTTTGATGATTTGATTATGCTGACCCTGCGTCTCTTTGACCAAAATCCTGATGTCTTGACCTACTACCAGCAGAAATTTCAATACATCCATGTTGATGAGTACCAAGATACCAACCACGCTCAGTATCAATTGGTCAAACTCTTGGCTTCCCGTTTTAAAAATATCTGTGTGGTTGGGGATGCTGACCAGTCTATCTATGGTTGGCGTGGTGCTGATATGCAGAATATTTTGGATTTTGAGAAAGATTATCCCCAAGCCAAGGTTGTTTTGTTGGAGGAGAATTACCGTTCCACCAAAACCATTCTTCAAGCGGCCAACGAGGTCATTAAAAACAATAAAAACCGCCGTCCTAAGAATCTCTGGACCCAAAACGCTGATGGGGAACAAATCGTTTACTACCGTGCCGATGATGAGCTGGATGAGGCTGTATTTGTAGCCAGAACTATCGATGAACTTAGTCGCAGTCAAAACTTCCTTCACAAGGATTTTGCAGTTCTCTATCGGACTAATGCCCAGTCCCGTACTATTGAAGAAGCCCTTCTCAAGTCCAACATCCCTTATACAATGGTCGGAGGAACTAAGTTCTACAGCCGTAAGGAAATTCGTGATATTATTGCCTACCTCAACCTTATTGCCAATTTGAGTGACAATATTAGTTTTGAACGTATTATCAACGAACCGAAACGTGGAATTGGGCCAGGTACAGTTGAGAAAATCCGTGATTTTGCCAATATGCAAAATATGTCCATGCTAGATGCTTCTGCAAATATTATGTTGTCTGGAATCAAGGGTAAGGCAGCTCAATCTATCTGGGATTTTGCCAATATGATTCTGGATTTGCGGGAGCAACTGGACCATTTAAGCATTACTGAGTTGGTTGAGGCTGTCCTTGAAAAAACAGGATACGTCGATATTCTTAATGCCCAAGCGACCTTAGAAAGCAAGGCTCGGGTAGAAAACATCGAGGAGTTCCTCTCTGTGACGAAAAACTTTGATGACACCTCTGATGTGGCAGAAGAGGAAACTGGTCTGGACAAACTGAGTCGTTTCTTAAATGACTTGGCTTTGATTGCCGACACAGATTCAGGTAGTCAGGAGACATCAGAAGTGACCTTGATGACCCTGCATGCTGCCAAAGGTCTCGAGTTTCCAGTTGTCTTTTTGATTGGGATGGAAGAAAATGTCTTTCCGCTTAGCCGTGCAGCTGAAGATCAAGATGAACTAGAAGAAGAGCGCCGTCTAGCCTATGTAGGAATTACGCGTGCAGAGAAAATTCTCTATCTGACCAATGCCAACTCGCGCCTGCTTTTTGGTCGTACCAACTACAACCGTCCGACTCGTTTTATTAACGAAATCAGTTCAGACTTGCTTGAGTATCAAGGTCTGGCTCGTCCAGCAAATACAAGCTTTAAGGCATCTTATAGCAGTGGTGGGGTTGCCTTCGGTCAAGGTATGAGTTTGGCGCAGGCTCTCCAAGACCGTAAACGCGGTGTGGCACCAAAAACTATCCAGTCAAGCGGTCTCCCATTTGCTCAATTTACAGCTGGCGCAAAATCCGCGTCTAGCGAGGCAAATTGGTCCATTGGTGACATTGCCCTCCACAAGAAATGGGGAGAGGGAACTGTTCTGGAAGTTTCAGGTAGCGGTGCTACGCAGGAATTGAAAATCAATTTCCCAGAAGTAGGTTTGAAAAAACTTTTAGCTAGTGTAGCCCCAATTGAGAAAAAAATCTAATTTTTCATCCTTCTCACGAATAATAAAGTGAGGAGGATTTTTATGTATAGTATTTCATTCCAAGAAGATTCACTATTACCAAGAGAAAGACTGGCCAAAGAAGGAGTGGAAGCGCTCAGTAACCAGGAGTTGCTAGCTATTTTACTCAGGACAGGAACACGTCAAGCTAGCGTTTTTGAAATTGCCCAGAAAGTTTTGATCAACCTTTCAAGTCTAACGGATTTGAAAAAAATGACCCTGCAGGAATTGCAGAGTCTGTCTGGTATCGGGCGAGTTAAGGCTATAGAATTGCAAGCTATGATTGAACTGGGGCATCGTATTCACAAGCATGAGACTATTGAGATGGAAAGTATTCTCAGCAGTCAAAAGTTGGCCAAGAAGATGCAGCAGGAATTAGGGGATAAAAAACAAGAGCACCTGGTGGCGCTCTATCTCAATACTCAAAATCAAATCATCCATCAACAGACCATTTTTATAGGTTCAGCTACTCGCAGTATCGCTGAACCGCGAGAGATCCTTCACTATGCAATCAAGCATATGGCGACTTCTCTCATCTTGGTTCACAATCATCCTTCAGGAGCGGTAGCGCCTAGCCGAAATGATGATCATGTCACTAAACTTGTCAAAGAAGCCTGCGAACTGATGGGGATTGTCCTCTTGGACCATTTGATTGTCTCACAATCTAGTTACTTTAGTTACCGTGAAAAGACGGATTTAATCTAAAGTTCATTAACAACATAGTCAAAGAGTTTTTTATCTTTGGGGCGATTTTCAAATAGAAATTCTGGGTGCCATTGGACACCGAGAAAGGCAACATCATCCGTACTCATGACAGCTTCAATGATACCATCTTTAGGATCATGAGCCGTAATCTTTAAATTTGGTGCTAAATCCTTGATACTCTGGTGATGGAAGGAGTTGATATGGGAGATTTCTCCATAGATTTCTCGAAGAACTGTATCAGGTTCTGTCACCAAGCGTTGGGTTGTGTACTCGGCGGAACAATCCTGCCAGTGATCTTCGATATCTTGGTACAAAGTTCCACCCATGGCAACGTTAAAGAGTTGTGTTCCACGGCAGACAGAAAAAATTGGCTTTTTCTGTTTAATAGCTTCCTTGATGAGGGCCAGTTCAAAGATATCCCTTTGAAGGTGGTAGTCATCGCTATCAATGGTTTTTGGTTCACCATAGAATTTTGGATCAACATTTTGCCCACCTGTCAAGATGAGCTTGTCAATCAAACTGATATAGTGGCTAGCCATTTCTTGATCACCAATCGGTAGGATGATGGGAATCCCTCCAGCATCTTTAACGCCTTCAACAAAGCCTTTTGCTGCGTAGCTCATCATGATGTCATCATCTGGATGAGTTTTTTCGTTTCCTGTAATCCCTATAACTGGTTTTTTCATAAAATGATTTTCGCTTTCTAATCCTCTTTTCGCATGAAGTAGAGGAGGGTTTGGAGTTCACTTGTCAAATCGACATACTGAACGACCACGTCTTTTGGTAAATGCAGATGGACTGGTGAAAAACTAAGAATTCCTTTTACGCCAGCATCAACCAAGAGATTGGCAACTTCTTGTGACTTAACGCTGGGAACGGTCAGGATAGCAGTTTTGACATCAGCATCCTTGATTTTATCCTTGATTTGAGAAATCCCGTAAATGGGAATTCCATCAGGAGTTTGGGTCCCGACTTCAGGATGGTCATCTAGGTCAAAGGCCATGATAATCTTCATCTTGTTACGTTCGTGGAAGCGATAGTGGAGAAGGGCATGGCCCATATTTCCAATACCAACCAGCATGACATTGGTGATGGAGTTATCATTAAGCAAATCGGCAAAAAACGTCATCAGTTTTTTGACATCATAGCCAAAACCACGACGACCTAGTTCACCAAAATAGGAAAAATCACGACGTACGGTCGCTGAATCAATACCGATAGCCTCTGCAATTTGTTTAGAGTTGGCACGTTCAATCTTTTCTGCATGAAATCTCTTAAAAATTCGATAGTAGAGAGAGAGTCTTTTTGCTGTAGCTTTTGGAATAGCAGACTGTTTATCTTTCACAAAATCACAACCTTTCTATTCTTCTATTTTATAGAAACATTGTGAAAAAATCAACAAAAACAAGAAAAAACTAAGAAAAATCTTAGTTTTGATGTAAAAAATCTGCATGTGATAGAAAACGGTAGAGGTCTCCGATCAGACCCTGGTAAACTTTCTGGCCCTTAAAAGTCAGAGAAGTCACATAAAGTGTATCTGGTAGGGTCACACAGCCTGACAAAGCCAGCATGAGTGCCTCATAATCTTCATACTTGAGAGTCCGCTCTACATGATAGCTGTCTTTATAGGTCAGTTCAAACATATGGGACCTATCTTTCAGATTTTGTAAAGACACCACGTTCTACCAAGCTATCCATGAGGAAGTAGAATTTTTGCTGATGAATGTGGTGGTCTTCTGATTTGAAAATATCAACTAGGCGTAGCCCAAACTTGTCAGTGATATTGATTTTAGCACCTGTAAGTTCCTTGTTAATGATGATTTTGAGTTGGAAGCCTTCACCGCTGTTTGGCACTTTTTCCAAAAGGCGAGTCAGTTCATAGTTACCAACTTTTGTCTCAAAAAAGGTATTATCTTTGAGGGTGAATTTTTTAACAGAAGGGCTAAGAGTGTAGTCGTAACGACAATTTTTTAACTGAATGGTTTTTTCAAATGCCATATGGCTAACCTCCGATAATTTCTTTTAAGTTTTTTGCGAGGGTTTGTAGGTCTTCAACGGTATTTTGTGGCGACAAACTGATACGAACGGATTCCTTCAAGCGTTCTGAATTTGCTCCGTACATAGCTTCAAGAACATGGCTGGATTGGACAATGCCTGCCGTACAGGCTGAGCCAGTAGAGATTGAAATTCCAGCTAAATCTAGACGAAGGAGTAAGAGGTCGTTTTTCTGGCCAGGAAATCCAATATTGAGAACATAAGGGAGATGATGGTCTCCTCTGTTCAAGTAATATTGAATACCCTCTAGCTCTGTCAGAAAGGCAGTTTCTAGATTTTGTACATGTTGAAAATGTTCTTCTTGCTGTTCTAGGTCCTCTTTTAGGGCTGCAACCATGCCTACGATAGCAGCTAAATTTTCAGTTCCTGCACGTTTTTTCTGTTCTTGGTCTCCGCCATGTAGATAGGAATCAAAATTCATGCTAGATGCGTAGAGAAAGCCGATTCCCTTAGGACCATGGAACTTGTGGGCAGAAGCAGTGAGAAAATCAATGCCCAATTCTTCTGGGTGTATAGGGATTTTACCAATAGCCTGAACTGCATCGACATGATAGGCAGCAGGGTGTTGCTTAAGTATTTGGCCAATTTCAGCAATGGGCAGTAGGTTTCCAGTCTCATTATTGGCAAACATGGTAGAAACCAAAATCGTATCATCACGTAAGGATTCTTGGATTTGCTGGGCCGTAATCTCTTGATTTTCTGGTTGGATAATGGTTGCTTCAAACCCAAAGTGTTGAACCAAGTAATCAATGGTTTCAAGGACAGCATGGTGTTCAATGGCAGTTGTGATGATATGTTTTCCTTGTTCTTGGTGACGAAAGCAGTACCCAATGATGGCAGTATTGTTGCCTTCTGTCCCACCAGAAGTGAAAAAGATATGTTGAGGTTTTGTCCCCAGTAACTGAGCTAGTTCCTGACGGGCTTCTCGCAAGAGTTTGCCAGCTTGACGACCATGTCCATGAATACTAGAAGGGTTTCCGTAGGTTTCTTGCATCACCTTGGTCATAGCTGAAATAGCAACTGCTGACATAGGAGTTGTCGCAGCATTGTCCAAATAAATCAAAGAATCACCTTATTTCTTTTTGTTGTAAGCAAAGAGTGGGCTGACTGGTTTTCTTTCGTGGATACGGACGATAGCATCACCAATTAACTCACTAGCAGTGATGTAGCATACGTTTTTAGGAGTTTTTTCTTTTGTTGCTACTGAATCAGTCACAAGAATTTCTTTAATCTTAGTATTGTCAAGAAGTTCAGCAGCTCCTTCGACGAAGAGACCGTGGCTAGAAACAGCATAAATTTCTGTAGCCCCTTCACGTTCAACGATTTTAGCAGCTTCAGAGAAAGTACGTCCTGTATTCAGAATATCGTCAATCAAGATGGCTTTTTTACCTTCAACATCACCGATAATATAACCTTCGTTGCGAGTTGCATCGTCTTGAGGGTAGTCGATAATGGCGATAGGAGCATCAAGATATTCAGCCAAGCTACGCGCACGTTTGACACCTGAATTTTTAGGGCTAACGACAACAACATCTGAACCGAGTAGTCCCTTATCGCAGTAATGTTTTGCGAATAGGGGAACAGTGAAAAGATTATCCACTGGAATATCAAAGAACCCTTGAACCTGAACGGCATGCAAATCAAGAGTCAGGATACGATCAACCCCAGCCTTAACTAGCATATTAGCGACTAGTTTAGCTGTAAGTGGCTCACGAGGACAAGCAATGCGGTCTTGACGTGCATAGCCAAAATATGGAAGGACAACGTTGATACTGTGGGCACTTGCGCGAACACAAGCATCTACCATGATTAACAATTCCATTAGGTGGTTGTTAACAGGGAAACTTGTTGATTGGATGATGTAAACATCATAACCACGGACACTTTCTTCGATATTCACTTGGATTTCTCCGTCTGAAAATTGACGTGATGATAGTTTTCCAAGTGGGACACCAACAGCTTGAGCAATTTTCTGTGCAATCTCTTGGTTAGAGTTGAGTGCGAAAAGTTTCATGTTTTTTCTATCTGACATTATAGACCGTCCTCTGTAAACTTTTTAAATCCTAGCCATATCTGCCTAGCCTATATGAACTGGGATTTTTGTATTTTATCTTTTCTATTTTACCAAAAAATGGAGATTATTTCAGCTATTTTTCATGCTTTTGACAAATCGTACCAATTTTGAAGGGGCTTTTTGGTAGGAAATATGATTTTTCTCTAAAAATTGTTGGAAATCCTGTTTGCCGTGCTCATGATTTTCAACTTCAAGCTCTAATTCGTAATCTGTAATATCAAAGTACTGACTCTCATCCAGTGCCATGAGACCAATAGCTGTTTGCATTTCATAGCGAAGCGTTGTTAGACAACCGAGCACCTGCCATTCACTAGTTTTAATACCATGTTTCGCCAATTCATCCAGTACTAGCCCTTGAGGAAGTTCTTTCTTGCTCAGATAGTTTTCAGCATCTTTTAGTTGCAATTTTTGGTTGTATTCCATGTTTCCAACACTTTGCGGGACTTTGAGTGTCAATTCTGCCCAGTCTTCAAAGGTTCGAATGCGCATAGCAACTTTCTCTTCTCGCAGTTCAAAATCAGGTGTGTCGATGTAGTAATTTTTTTGAAGAACAGGAGTGACACCTGTGAACTGCTCTTTTAGACGATTGTATTCATCTTTTTTCAATAGTGTTTTCAATTCAATTTCTAAATGTTTCAATTTTCTTACCTTTTCTTTATCGTTGAAAGCGGATTATGGTATAAACTGCTCACGTCTTCCTAGTCCCTTGAAATCAGTGGGTTTTCAGTAGGTCAACTAAAAGTGAATACGAGATTGAATACGGCATGACTTTTAGCTGGAGCGGATGAAAGTCATGAGTTGATCGACGACTTCAAAACGTTGATTATCATTGATGTGGGTATACATATCAAGAGTGGTTTGAACATTGTTGTGACCTAATCTGTCCGAAATGATTTTGGCTGTAACACCTGCTTCAAAGAGGAGAGAAGCGTGTGTGTGCCTGAAACCGTGAGGAGTGATTTTTTTGACATCCTTATGTTCACAAAAGAACCTTCTAAGTCTCTCTTTCACAGCTGAAGGAGAAATCCAACCTCCGAAACTATTCGTAAAGATATAATTCGAATCATGTTTGTAAGGCACACCAGACTTAAAATATTCTTTTATTTGCTGACGTTTCCAGAGTTTTAATACATTCAGAGTTTCATCATCTAAAGTGATAACCCTCTTACTCCTTTTGGTTTTAGGGTCCTGAACAGTTTGTTTTTTATTAACAACGACAGCCGTACGAGAAATATCCAATCGTTTATTTTCAAAATCAACATCTGACCAGATGAGTCCGATAGCTTCTCCAGTCCTCAATCCTGAAAAAGCGAGTAAGTGGAAAAAAGTGTAGTCTACTGGTTTGCAATTTGCTTTGTAAACTTTAAGGAACTTGGTTAGCTCCTGCTTTGTATAGTAGTTTTCTTTGGCCTTTAAAGGCTTGTTTTTAGGCTTGATAATCTTGTCCAAGGGATTTGACTTAATGATGTCAATAGAAGTGGCATACTTGAAAATACGGCTAATGACAGAGTAGTAATTGGCATAGAGGATATAGCGATTGCTTAACTTGATAGCAACCTTTTGACAATAAGCTACACTGATCTGCTGGATTTTCATATCTGTAAAATACAAGTCAATCATAACATCAAGTTTTTTTTAACGTTCTGATAGGTTGTTGGTTTTACAGTACTCTTATAGCTATCAAGCCATAACTCAGCAACTTCAGCGAAAGTAGGGTTCTGGAAATCTTCATTATTTGAAAAACCATTCTCTTCAACGTCTAAGAGAAGGTCACGTTCGGCAGCCTTTGCCTCTTTTATGGTTTTAAAACCACGGCGTGTAGTGCGTTTTTCTTTTCCGGTAGCTGGATCTATGCCCAGATATGTTTGAAAGAGATATCTAGTTTCTCCTTTTTTTGTAATATATTTTTTTATCATAAAAAGTCCTTTCTTTTCGATTGCTTGCCCGCATAGTTGAAAAGGTGTAGAACTTATGATAAACTATAGGTGTATTTTTTTATCATCCTTTCCATTGCTTGCTTGATGGAAAGTTGAATCCTCACACTCAAAGTTTGGCGATGGAGAGTGTGGGGATTTTTTATTTAGACGATAGGAATAAGTTCACCGCCTATTTGTTGGTTTATATAATCTCTATCTTCTGGATATTTCAACAGATAGGAGTTGATAGCTTCCATAATCTGGAAGTTCAATAATCCAACTGGTGATACCGGACCCCAAGTTTTGAATAAGGTTAGGGAAAATATGAGTGTTCTCAAACCGTTTTGTCCTTGCCCATTCTTGTAATCTTCTTCTGTGATGTGCAATCGATTGTGAAAGAATTTATTGTAATTGATTTTGTTCTTTTCTGTTGTGAAGTTATAAACTCTTCCAAGATGGGCACATCTGTTTCGATAGGAGAGTAAGAAGTAAAATACATTGATAAACAATTGTTTAATATCATTATCTATATTTTCTTTGTCTAGTCCTGTCATGCGCTGAATAACTTCTGTCTTTATATGCGACTTTTGTAGTTTATAAAAAGTGATTAGGTGACCAAAAGTCATCCCTTTAACAAGAATCCAAGGCGGTACGTTGCCATGCTTTTCTCGATAATGTTTATATGGTTGAGTCTTATCTTGGGTGATTTTATAGCATTTACGTAGAAACTTAGAACGTTCAGACTCTTTGAATTTTTTAGCACCTCGTTCATAGTTCTCTCTTTGAAGGTATTTATTTTGGTCTGCAGTGTAATGTTCTGCGACTACGTAGGAAAGAACGGTTCTAAGATGAGCCTCGATTTCTTGTAATGCTAGATTGATATTTGTTCGTATGCTTTTGTCCATGAGGAAAAAGTCTACGAGTTTTTCAAATGTTGCGCCCTCTTTAAATTTCTCTCCTTGTTCAATACCAATTTCTTTATAGCCGTTTATGATTTCGTAATAGCTGTATGTCGATAAAATGCTGATTGCCCTGTTTTCATCTCGGATGGTAAGCCCTCGAGATTTTAGGAGTTCTATCTGCTCTCGAAATGTTTTAAAAGGTTTTGTTTCCATATCTCTCCTCCGTAAATCAAAAAGAGCCTCTGTATAGATACAAAGACTCTTCTAGGCTCCCAGGGGGGAGCATTCACTTAGATTAATTTAATTATAGAGTCTTTTGTTGTTTTTGTCAAGCTTTTTGTTAAATTTGGTTTTATTCCCCTCTATACACTCCAACAACTGCATAGATCTTGATGTGTGTGTCTTCGGCTGGTGGGAAGTCTAGGATGATGTCTTCGTACTTGTCATTGAGTGATACGAGGCGTAAGCGTCCGTTTTCGGTATAGATCTTCTTGAAGTAAGAACGGTCTCCATATGCGATAACTGCCAAATCTCCGTTGTAGGTAGTCAGTCCCTTGTCTACTAAATAGAGAATATCTCCGTCCTGGTAGTCAGGTTGCATGGAGTCTCCGCTGACCTTAGTCGCAATATCGTGACGTGGTGGTTGCTCGTCAACCTCTATAGTCTCTCTGTCTGTATCGTCGTAGCCAAATCCATAGTTAAATCCACAAGCTGCTGCCGTCTCAGATACAACCTCAACTTGGTACAAGCTGATAACTTCCGATACTTCGTTTTTCTTCGTTTCTTCTTCGTTTTGCTCTGTGTACATCTCGCCGTTTGCTTTTTGCCTCTCCAGAAGCTCCTCAGAAGTCCGTAGGACGATTTTTTTATTATCTGGGGTTAATTGTACAACCTTGTCCGTTATCTGCTGTGTCAGCAAATCTGGAGTGTCTGGGAGGGAGTTGGTTGATTCTTCTTTAAAAGTAGTATCTATATCTGATTTTTTAACACCGAAATAATCAGCTAATTTTTGGATAACACCAAAAGAAGGAGCGCTTCTTAACTTCATATAGTCTGTCATAGTACTTGCTGTAATTCCAACTTCTTTAGCCAACTCCTTTTGGGTGATGCCACGTTGCTTTCTAAAGTGTGTAATGTTTTCAGCAATAATTTGCATTCGTTTTTTTTCATCCATTTACGATTACCTCGTATTTTTTATAATTACATTATATATCATTTTTGATTGATAAACAATCAAAAAATACGAAAAAATCCTATTTTTTGACAAAAAACTATTGATAATACGAAAAAATCATATTATAATTAAATCAAGCTTAAGGAAAAGGAGGTAAGGCAAATGATGGAACACATCATAAAAAGCCTAGCAACCAAGGACACTGCAACCGTCATCTTGGCACTAGGCTTAGTCAGAGAAGCTCGTCTTTGGCATAAGCAGTACTTAGCTTACAAGCTCAAAGACAAAGAGCTTAAGAAAAAGTAGAGAAAGGGGCGGAAGCCCCAACCTCTACTTGATAGTGTACCATCATTTGCCGTGAAAAGCAATGGATGAAAATGTTGGTTTGATAATCCTAGCAGGATTTGTGATTGTGTCTTTCACTATTCGTAAGATAGTGGAATACCGATGTGATAAAAAAGATAAGGAGTAGAGAAATGGATAGTGTTCTTTCAGCGATTCTCGTCTCAGTAATTACTTCATTTTTGGCGACGGCAATGCTATTGCGAGGATATTCGAATAGATTGACCGAAATGCTTGAAACTTTCTTCAACGAGGAATGGCAAGCAAGAAAAGAGCTACGAAAACTTGTTTTAGATACAATGGATAGAATTGCTAATAAAAAAATTCACTAAATAGGAGTAGAAGATGACTGAAGAAGAAACAATTGAATTATTGAAATTCTTATCGACAGACTACGGACGAGGGTATCTAGCTGGGTTAGCTAGTGGACTTTCAATACTTTTGAAAATTTTAAAAAAAGCAGAGTAAGTACCCTACTTTCATCAAATTATTTTTGAAACTTATCTACAGCTTTTTGAAGTTCAGCGATTCCGTTAATAGCTTTAGTAATATTTTTGATATCAACTTCGCCTGTAAAAAATTTTGAAGCGATGTCTACTTGTTGGCTTTGTTTCAAGGCATCCAGTTTCAATTCATGTTCTTTTTCAAGTCTCTGTAACTCATTTTCAGATTGTGTTTTTAATTCTTTTATTTTGGCGTTTGTTTGATGTTTATTAGTGAGATAAACAAGAAATGCAGGGACGCAGGAAGTTAAAAAAGTTATTGCAATTTGATTGAAATCCATAATTTTCTCCTTTCTATTGGAATTTTGACTAAAACGGGAGAGGTCTTAGTCAAGAATATTATAGCATAATCTAAATTAAATAACAATATGTAGTGTTTTTATATGTTTAAAACACAATATATTGGGAAAGGAACAATGTGTGTGGAAGAAGTTTAAGCATTTGTTGATTGAAAAAGGGATGACACAGAAGGCATTAGCTGAAAAAGCTGGTATCAGTCCAAATACAATCAGAAATATCAAAACCGAGCGTATTTCTTTTAAGAATATGTGCAAAATCGCTGATGCACTGGAAGTCAGCATAAATGAATTAAGATAAGGAGGTGGTAATGTGCAGTGGACTTTAGAGGCTATGAGAATCAACAAAGGACTTACTCAAGCAGAGTTGGCAGAAAAATTTGAAGTTTCAAGTCAAACAATTGCTAGATTGGAAAAAGATAGCTCTGATATTGGTTATCAACTATTGAAAAAATACATGTTTTTTTTCAATGTGAAATTTGATGATATTTTTTTAGGGAAAAAATACGAAAATTTCGTAAAAACCTAAAAATAAAAAGCACCCGACAAAGTCAGGCGCATATCAATGTTAATTTGAGAAAGGAGAGGTATGAATGAACAAGCGAGAGTTACAGAAAGGGGCTTAAATATGAGGTATGCCGTACATATTCAGAAACACTCATGGGAATTACACATCTTTGAATAATGCTTATGCTCAAGACAAACGCTTAAAGGCAACAACGATAGGTATCCTTACAGTAATCTTGATGAATAAGTCTGATTGGGTTGTGTATCCTGACGAGATTGCACGACGTCTAGGAATAAGCAGGCGCACCGTAGATGAGCACTTTAAGCTTTTAGAGAAAGCAGGCTATCTCAGGGTATACCGCTTAGGGTTAGGCAGAGGCAAAGGCGTAACGGTACATAGATTTTTTTCAGATATGCCTATTTCAGATGATTACTTTGAGTATCTAAAAACTAATCTTGAGAAAGAGTTATCCACAGATAACGGAGTTTAAAAATACAGTTGGAAAATATTGCCATGTGTAAAATTGCCCTCTAATAAATACTAACTATACAACAAGTACTAACTATACAACAATCTAAGCCTTACGGCACTAACTTAGTAATAATTACTAACTTTACAACAAACTACTACTTATCTAAATAAAAAAGGAGACTGTATGACAGACTTTAAAAATTTAGATTGTCAATTCATCTTTCAGGAATCCAACTGATGACTACACAGCTGTTAGTAATAGTTTTATCAACGACCCTGCGTTAGATTTTACAGCTGTTGGCATCATGATGGTGGTGCTGGCTAATCACCCAAACTGGCAAGTCTATCCAGAGGAGATAGGCAAGCGAAAAGGTGTTAATCGGAAGACAATCGATAAGTATTTCAAAATCTTTGAAGAGGCTGGATATTTGCGAAAAATCAGAAAAAAACCTCCTGGAAATGGAGGGAGTCATATATTCAGATTCTTTTCAGATGTAAAAATATCTGATTTCCAATTCGATATTATGAAACAGAGATTAAACCTGTCTATCAAAAAGGCGTCTATGAATTATAATTCTGACATTCCAAAAAGTGAGATGTCAGAAAGTGAGATGTCAGAAAGTGAGATGTCAGATTTTGGGCACTAATAAATATTAACTAACAACAAGTATTAAATAACAATAAATATTAAAAGACAACAAGTCCTACTTCTCTAAATAAATAAAAGAGAGAAATTTAAAATTTAGGATTTTTGTTTGAAAGGAGTAGAGATGGAAGAAACAATAAAGGAATTCCTGAAATTCAGAAGCCAATTTACAAAACGAGAATGGCTTGAAATTAACCAAGCCGTGGAAGTTTATTTAAACCAAAAAGCCGACCAGTTGAAACTGGACGACATAGATATAGAAATCATTTCTAAAAGGCTAGAAAGGAAAAAACGATGAACGATATTTCTCTAATCATAGTAACAATCGTAAATGTAGTTTGTGCTGTCATAAATCTATTTTGCTTTATTAAAGACAGGATGGAATGACTTGGATTTGAAAATGAAACGAAAGGAATGGATTATAAATATGAGACCAAGAAAATATCCGTATAGTGGGAAAAAAGAGTCCGCCTTTGTAAAGGCAGACCCTGAATTAGTTCAAGATATACTGATAGATTCAAAAAGTCTGACAACAACTTTGGATACAAAGAAAATTAGTTGTCGCTCTTTAGAAGTCCAAGTTCTAGCATGGAATTTACCAAAGTAACAATGGTGCTTTTAGAAGTTGATTTTGACACATATTCAATAATGTTGACAATATGTTGAGCTTGTTCAGTATTGATGTCGAGATCTAACGAATTTAATTCAGTTACAACGTAGTCTACTAGTTGGTTGTTTGAATTAAAATTTTGATCTATGTGTTTTGAGACAACTTCCATAAATTTATTAGAATCCATATTAAATCTCCTTTCTGTTGAAATTTTGACTAAAACGGTGAGAGGTCCTAGTCAAGATTATTATAGCAATTTAGGAGGATATTACATCAGTCTTGAGACTGATGTAGGAGGTTGAATGGAAGATAAAGTCATTGAACTTGCTGATTATTTCATCAGCGAATCGACAACGTACAGAGAAGCTAAAATAGCGTGTGAGAAGCTATTGAAACAAGTCAGCCATGAGATTGAGCTCAGGGCGCTGGAAAGCAAGACTTTTTAAACAAAAAAGCACCTGACGGCAATCAGGCGCTAATCAAAAATTACTAATTAAATTATATCACAAAAATGCTTGCCCGCATAGTTGAGAGGATGTAGAAAATGGAAGGTATCACGTTACAATTACGATTGGACGGTGAAAGTGCTGAATTGTTCACAAATCAATTACTGGCTTTTGCTGAAAAGCAGGTCAAGGAGCAGTTAGAGAATGACCGCATGCCAATCAATCAACAGGCTTTGATGAAGAAGTTTGGCTTTAATCATGCCTATGTTAAGAAGTTAGAACGCAAAGGATTAAGATTTCGTAAGCAAGGGAAAGATATTATGTATGATGTCAATGATGTTTATGAAATTTTGGAGTTAGAGAAAGAAGTACGAAAATTAAGAGTGTAAGGAGATTAAAAAATGTTTGAACCACCATTAGTTAGCCAATTATTAGGAACTGGCACAGTGATTTTAGGATTTATCGGTACAGGGCTTCTAGCTCGTCAGATGGATAAGCAGGAAGAGGAGAAAATCCGCCAGAAGGAAGAAGAGAGACGAGAAGAGCAAGAATTTGCGTCTATGATTATCCAAGGTTACAACCAAGCATACGAACGTGGTAGAGAGGTACAGCGTCAAGAAATCCGCAAGAATATCCGTCGGGAGTTCAAAGGCTTCACATTTGATAACGAACCGCCTGTAGGCTTGCGCCCTGAACCGTTAGCTTTGCCAGAACCACGAAGAGCACGCTATGCAAAGCATTTGGGATAGAGCAAAGGAGACGCTAATGACTAGAATTGAACTTGAAAACCGTGTGTGGCTTTTGGCCAATCATGAAGAAAAAAACGAATTACTGGATCTTGGACTAACATCCAAGGCCAGATATGTGAAGCGAGTGCTGGAACTTGGAAAGGTGTATGCGCATGTTTAATTATGACAGAGATATGATGCAACCACCTGAACCACGAGAAGAACTCGACTCAAGCGAGTATGTATATATTGGGTGTGGGCAGTATCGATATGTGGGTGATGAAATATGATCCAGGAGCTACACGAAGAAATCGACAACTGGAGAGCTGAATATATTCATCTTGGCCGAGAGCTGGGGCAAATCATCAACGACCAACAGGATATTATTTTGAAATTACAAAACGAAAATCGACGCTTAAAGCGTGAAAATTGGAATTTGAAGAAGACGAAAGGTAGAAAGAAATGACAAACGAACTAACACAAACAAAAGGCGCATATCTAACAGACTTGCAAAAACTAGACGGAGCAACATTGCGAAATTTTGTTGACCCAAAACATCAAGCAAGCCCACAAGAATTACAAACTTTACTGGCTATCGTGAAAAATCGGAATTTAAACCCATTCACAAAAGAAGTTTACTTTATCAAGTACGGAAACAATCCTGCACAGATTGTTGTCTCAAAGGACGCTTTTATGAAGCGTGCGGAACAAAATCAAAATTATGACGGTTTTGAAAGTGGAATTATCTACGAAGATGCAAGTGGAGAGTTAAAAAATAAAAAAGGCGTCATCTTACCTAAAAATTGTACTCTAATCGGTGGTTGGTGTGAGGTTTATCGTAAAGATAGAACTAGACCAGTATATCGTGAAGTTGAGTTGTCAGCGTATAACACTGGGAAGAACTGGTGGCAAAAAGCGCCAGGGCAGATGATTGAGAAAGTTGCAATTGTTGCAGCAGTCCGTGATTCGTTCTCAGAAGATGTGGGAGGACTTTATACAAGTGAGGAAATGGAACAAGCAGCTCCTATCGATGTAACTCCTCAAGAATCTCAAGAAGAAGTGAGAACGAGGAAAATGGCTCAGATTGAAGAGATGAAGCGAGAGCAGGAGAAACATCAAACATCAGCTTATCCAGAAGATGAAATTCCTGATTTTGAAGACGAACCACTACAAGGTGAACTCTTAGAGGAAATGGAGTACTAACATGCAAGAATTACAAGTTATTGATGATAAGAAAATCAATAAAATTTATGAAATGATTACAACGGATGAGCTTACTAGAGAGTCTTTTGAAAAAGACCTCATAGAGGCTACTGAAAAGTACAAGGACTATATTCCTACAGCTAGCACTCTCAAAGACGACAAGGCAAAGCGAGCTGAATTTAATAAGCTAATTGAGTCTAAAAATCGTATCCGTATCGACACTAAAAATTTGCTATCAGAGACGGCTAATACATGGGATAGTTATGCAAAGTCAATTATTGAACCATTTGCAACCGTAGTTAGTGAATTTGATAAAGGTATCAAGGAAATTGAAGAACATCACAGACAACTAAAAATAGATACGGTTAAGAGTTACATAGCCAATAAATCAGCTGAGTACATGCTAGATCCTCGTCTATTTGACGAGAAAGCCCTTGAGTACATCAAGGCAGGCGATTTCATGGCTGACGGTGTGACACTCAAGAAAGTAACGATGAAGTCGCTTGATGACATGATTACATTTGAGTTTCAGAAACAGCAAGAATTTGAAAAGGCTAAGTCAGCTATTTCAGGGTTATGTGCTGAGTATGGCATAACTGACTCACCTTACATCCGACAGCTGAAAGACTTGACGCTTGCTGAGGTCTTTGAACAAATTAAAGCTGATTATGAATTTGAAAAGCAAAAAGAAGAAGTTAGATTGGCTCAAGAGCGAGCTGAACGAGAACGTGAGGAAGTTTTAGCTCAGCAACAAGAGCAAGCGCCAAAATCAACGGAGACCGCAAAATTTGACCCAGAGACGGGCGAAATCTTAGACGGTGGGCAATTATCCCAAAATCGACAAGAAGTCGTCAGAGGGGCTGAAAATGACTTAAAACGATATACCCAAAAAATGACCTTGGAAGTGTATTTCACTGACACGGAAGAAAAAGACTATTTCAAGAATAGCCTTGCGGATTTGGGATTTGAATACAAGAAAAACTACACTGTTCAAGGTTATCAACGAATTGAACCGTTGACACAGGCAGAATTGGATGAACTGATTAAATAAAACAACGTGCCGTGAACCACGAAAAAAGCGAACTAGAAAATGCGTCAGTAAAGGTTATGTGACCTTGGACGAATGACGCAAAGAATTTCACTCACGCTTGCTTTGCTCACAATTTGGCAGGCGTGGGATTTTGGTAGGAAGTATGGCAGAGAGGAGATTATGAAACTGAATGAGGTCCTTGGATGAATAGACTAAAAGAATTGAGAAAAGAAAAAAAGCTAACTCAAAAAGAGTTAGCTGAAAATATCAGGGTTCATTATCGGACTCTTCAAAATTGGGAAAACGGAGAAAGCCAAATTAAACCAGAAAAAGCCCAACAACTAGCTGATTACTTTGGGGTAAGCATTGGGTATCTGTTGGGGTATGAAAGTAACCCATTGGAACGACTGGAAAGCTTAGTTGATGAACTAAAGGAACACAAGGACTTGATAGGAGTTCTGGATTGGTACACAGTTTTTGATTTAGCTAATGACATCCTTGCAATAGCAAGCGTGGAAAAAGCTAGGTGTTTAGGGAGGTTGAATGAAGGAGAGATTGATTCTTAAATTTGAGTTAAACAGAAAGCAGATGATTAACTCAAATGATAGACCGCACTTTCATCAAAAGGCTAAAATCACTAAGTTTTTACGGCAGTTAGCTGCATATGAGGGCAACAATGTACTGAGAGATTACTTTGGGCTGCCTTACAGCGAGGACAAGCCTTGCAAGGTTAAGGTTCGGATATATCCTCCGACAAATCGGAAGTATGACCCACCGAACTGGTCACCTACAAGCAAGGCTTTGTTTGACGGTTTGACGGACGCTAAGATTTGGACAGATGATAATTACAACGTGATAGTATCGACTGAGTTCATGCACGGTGGCAAGTCCGGAAATAAGAATTATAGGATTGAGCTGGAGATTTACGAATATCACGAGATATTGCAGAGGATAGTTGATGGGATTTGATAAGCAATAATTGATAAAAGGTTATCAACGCACAATCAAGCAAAACGAAGAGAAGATAATCGAGTATTCGAAGCCGTGCGATGCACGGAAAAGACGCATTAGAGCGCTGGAGCGCGATTTGTTGAAGAAAAAGAATAAAGAATTAAGGCAGAAAGTAGAGGAGTTGAAAGATGAATAAGCAGGAATTGATTGAGAAATACGAAGCGGTTGAATGTCTTGTAGGTATTGTTAGCGGAAAAACTATTCTAAAAAGCGTTCTAAGAGACTTGCAACAACTAGACGAACCAGAAAAAGTCAAGGTTCCGCAGTTTGTGGCGGATTGGATTGAGTATTGTAAAGTCAAGAAAATCACTTTAGCTCACGCATTCTATCGTTCTGAAGAAGCAGAAAACAAAAACGTTTTTAGTTGGATTGTCAAAGACTCAGGCAACCAAGAAACATTCGCACAAGCTTGGATTTTCGGCTACGAGGTCGAGAAAGAGAAGCGGTATTTGGTGAAAGTGAAAGGTATCGTAAACGCATTGAGCTTTTTGAGCTATCACAAAAATGCTGATATATGGACGGTCACAGATAAAAATAATTCAGACGGACACAGAGCACACCACACCCGAAAAGAACTAGAAGAAGCTGGTTTCGGCTGGGTATTCGATTGCCCAGGGATTGAGATTGAGGAGGTGGAGTGATGAATATAAAAGATTTGGAAAAAGCAGGAGAAATCAGGCAACAGATTAAAGAACTTGAAAAGTTTATCAATCACAAAAAAACGCCCCTTGAAGAAGCTTTAATATTGAGACAAGATCCGAAATTTAGGTTATCAATTAAAAATTGTACATTTTATTCTGATACAACGTTGTTTATTACATCTGAAGTTTTATCAGATGCGATTAAGGTTGTTTTGACGCGAACAATCGAGGATTTAAAAGAGCAGTTGATAGAGTTAGGAGTTGAAGTAGATTGAAACGATTCATAGCTATCTGGATTCTGCTATCTGCTGGACTAAACATCTGGCAGATGGACAGGATTCGAGATTTGGAAGAGAAGAAGCCAATGGTTATCTACAAGGCGGATAACGCAGGCGCGGAGATATTTGGTAAGGTTGTTGAGAAAGGACGACACGGCAAGCTATATACGCTTACCATTCGTGACTACGGTGTGTTCGTGGTTACGAAGGACGTGTATGAGAAAGTGAAAGTTGGGGATGAGGTGATGTTATGACACCAGTTGAAATTTGGGCTAGTCAGGAGCTAGATACTAGTTCTGAAAAACTAGCGGAACTAGCAGCGTTATTTGAAATATAAGCTATGATTTTGTTCTTTGAAAACTGAATAATGAATGGGTGCGAGAACTTTTTTGTTGAAAAATAAAAAAGCTGTACAAAACTATTGACATGTACAGCGTTAAGTATTATAATAGTCTATGTAAGGTTGAGAAATCTAACAAATCCAACAGAAAGGACTTAGCAGATGGCTAAACACGACAAGAAGAAAAAGCGATTAAAACTAAATGAGATCACAATCACCCTCGATCTCGTAGTAGTTAAAATCACTTTTAAACTTTTGTAAGGTAGTAGGAGCGAAAGCTCCTCGCTACTGTTTAGTTCATTCTAGCATAAGGAAAGGTAAAAAGCAAATGAAAGACAATGTACTTTACCACAAGAAGTTCAAGCGTGCAGAAATTACGATTGAGCGGACGACCTTGAAAGAAAAAGTTCAAGGTGTTGTTGGCATTGCCGTCCTTGCCTTGGCTATTTGGTATTTTACTAGATAGTTATGGCAAAGAAAATGGGGCGACCTCTAAAAGGAGAGAGCAAGCGAGATAAGCGCGTCACGATTCGTTTGACTGAAGATGAGTTTGCTTTTGTTGATGAAGTATCTACAAAAGTTGGACTATCAAAGACTGAAACGATATTAACAGCCGTCGAGTTGCTCTACACCTCATTAGAGGAATAAAAAAATACCATGTAACTAGTCGGATTGGCGTTTGAGTAGTTACATGGTGCCTCGCACCCATTCATAATGAATAGGATACGCATATAGTATATCATGCGTACCCTTATTCATGCAACAGTTTTATAGAAAGGGTACGCTTTTTGTGTACAGAAAATCATGGAAAATCAAGATTTTATCAACGAATTACATATGGCCTTTAGATCAGAAGCAAGGACTGAGGAGTTAGAAAAGTGGGACGCACTTCTAGCTGCAATCATCAGAAAACATTTTCCAGAGGAACAGGCGAGAGTATTCTTTGATGTTCAGGCAACTTTTATGGCAGTTTTTGCCAATGATCTAATTAATTTTATTATTAACTATTTTACAGAAGAAGAGGAAACAAATGAATAACGTAATTCTGCTGAATAATCAGCAAGAAGTAATTAACGAAGAACCTTGGACTTATAAACAGTTCAAAGATTGGGTAGATAATCAAGTTGACTTTGCAGAAGCTATGAGTTTACCTGCTAATAAAAAAGTGCTTGATATTATGATGGAAAAAAATGCAGAGGCTTGGGCGGAAATTGCAGATATGCTTGATAACCGCGAGTTGATTTATAAGATGAAGAAAGGATAAAGGAAATGGAATTACAAATTTTTAAAAATGAACAGTTCGGTCAAGTTCGTATGGTAGAGATTGAGGGTCAACCTTGGCTAGTCGGGAAAGATGTTGCGGATATTCTTGGATATGTAAATTCAAGAGATGCTCTGGCAAAACACGTTGATGAAGATGATAAGCTGACGTCGCAAATCGCGACGGCAGGTCAGATGAGAAATCAGACAGTCATCAACGAATCTGGTCTTTACTCGCTCATCCTATCCAGTAAGCTCCCACAGGCTAAGGAGTTTAAACGCTGGGTGACTAGTGAAGTGTTACCGTCTATCCGCAAGCATGGAATGTATGCGACAGACCAGCTACTTAACGATCCAGACCTAGCTATTGCAGCTTTTCAAGCTCTGAAAGCAGAACGAACAAAAAATAAGGAACTTGAAGTGCAGAATAGTAAATTGCAATCCGAACTAGACGAAATGAAACCAAAAGCAGACTATGTAGATGTAATGTTGGCTAACAAGGGTTTAATTTCTACAACTGCTATTGCTAAGAACTATGGAGAAAGTGCTAAAAAATTCAATTTGCGACTGAAAGACCTAGGTATTATATTTAAGCAAGGGAAGGTGTGGCTTCCTTATGCTAAATATCATACTAAAGGCTATGTGCATATTGAACCGCATCCTATTACACATAAAAATGGTATACCAGATGTCTCTTTGCATACGAAATGGACAGTGAAAGGGCACTTCTTCTTGTATGAAATTTTAAAAGACAATGGCATTCTGCCGTTAATTGAACGTGAAGATGTAGCTTAGGTAGAACAAAAGCCCAATCCATAAGGACTAGGCTTCGAAGATGAAATTGTAGAGTTGGACAACCTTCTGAAAACTGGTTGTATCCATGGTTGTGATTTTTTGAGCCTTGCGCTCTCTAAAGTCAAAAGTATAGAGTTGGAGTGGATTGACAGAGCCATCTACATTATTGGAACGCACAGGAACGAGCAGGCCTTGTTCTTCTAGTCTGTTTTGACCGTGTGTAATAGGGCATACAGCCACAAATCCCGTCCGCTCCGAATATTCTCTACGCGAGACGACAATAGCAGGACGGCGTTTCTGAATCTCACGTCCAACAGACGGGTCAAAGTCAATCCAGATGATGTCCTGTTTTTCTGGGATGTAATCATATTTCGCTGTCAAGGAATTTCACCCCCTCGAAGTCATCTTCCATACGTAGGTCTGCATCGCCACTAAATGGGTCTGGAATTTTTGGAGCAAGGACAATGACATTATCCACCCCCTTGTAGACAAACATCTCCTGCCCCTCTGGAACGTTGAGTGTTTTTGGGATGGTCACAGTGACAGAGTTCCCAACCTTACGAGTTTTAACAGTATTCATTTGTTTCTCCTTTATTTTGTATACATACAGTATACACCTAAAAAGGGAGTAAGGCAAGAAAAAAGCCAGCACAGCTGACTTCTCGTGTTATAGTTTCGCATAACTATTATATCATGAGGAGGAGTTCGTGTGCAAATAGAGTTATTGGATATCATCGATGAAAAGAAAACCAGAAAGGAAGCTATCAAAGTCCTAAAAAAATACAGTCGTCTGAGACGGATTGCTGGAGAAGAATACGCTCCGAAAATAACAATATCCTACTCACTTGAGCCAAGATCATCAAGTGGTCAGACAAGCAAGCAGGTAGAAAGCATGGTCTTGCGTAGAGTATCAGCTCAGCAGGATTTAGAACTAATCGCTAAAGCAATCAACAATCTTTCCGATATGGAATATACACGTATCCTAATCGAACGATATTGCAGGAAAAAGAGGAGGGAAGACTACAGCATCTACTCAGAACTAGGCTACTCATCCAGTGAGTATTATCGGATATTGAACAAAGCTCTATTAGAGTTTGCGGAGTCCTATCAAGCCAGCAACCTTTTGGTCTACAAGTGATTTCTGGGAAAATCTTGGGAAAAATCTGGGAAAACCTTGGGAGAATTGGAACGGAAAAACGTGCTAAAATAGTATTATCCAATGATTGGCAACGAACAGTCATGAGGACTCCTAAAAATATAGAGGTTTCGGCCTCTTAGACAGTAAGGATAGGTTAGCAGGTTGTTTGGGTCTCCTTGAAACTTTTACCAAACGTGCGTTTTACTGCTAGACCAGCTGGTTCAATTCCAGCTACTGTCATATTCAATGCCGCGACTAGTGGCTTTTTTGATTATTTGAAAAGGTGGTGATGGACATTGGGTTAAATCAAAGACAAAAGATGTTTGCGAGCGAGTATTTGAGGACTGGAAATGTCTATCAATCCGCAATATTCGCAGGTTATAGTGAAGCGTATGCTAAGACAACCGCTAGTAAATTGCTAGAAAATGCAAGCGTTAAAACGTTTATACAAACCGAAACTGAAAAGATGCATGATGAAAATATTTTGAGTGCTAAAGAGGCTCTTTCAATTCTCTCAGACATCGCAAGAGGCCAGCGACTTGAGGAAGTTTTGATAATGAACCCTGTCACTGGTGAGGTGGATAGAGTTACGAAAAAGGCAGATAATAACACAGTTATTAAAGCGATAGCTGAGATATTGAAGCGTTATCCGACTGCTAAACAAGCTGAGAAACTAGAACTTGAAATCGAAAAACTTAAATCACAAATCGGTGTGGATAATGAGCAAGACGATAAATTGATAGAGTTTGCTAAGGCTTTGAGAGGTGCTTTTGACGACAAATAAATTTACGAAACGACAAGAAGAAGTACTTACACGAGTATTGAATGATGATTTTTTTATCTGTGGTCTCCATGGTGCAAAACGTTCAGGTAAAACTGTTCTAAACAATATGGTCTTCATGAATGAGATTGCACGAGTGAGAGAAACAGCGGATAGATTAAACATAGATGAGCCAATGTATATACTAGCTGGAACATCTTCAACATCGATACAAAACAATATCATTCAGGAACTGTATAACATGTTTGATATTGAACCTAAATACGATAAGCACGGAGCTTTTACCCTTTGCGGTGTCAAGGTAGTTCAAGTCTACACTAGTTCTATATCTGGTTTAAAGCGCGCCCGTGGCTTTACTGCTTTTGGAGCTTATGTAAACGAGGCATCTCTTGCTAACGAACAAGTATTTAAAGAAATCATCTCACGTTGCTCAGGAGAAGGCGCAAGGATTGTTTGGGACAGTAACCCAGACATCCCAACTCACTGGCTTAGACGGGATTATATCAACTCAGGCGACGATATGATTATAGACTTTCATTTCAAGCTAGATGATAATACATTCATGTCTGATAGATACCGTGAGAATATCAAAAATGCTACGCCAGCTGGTGTCTTTTATGATAGAGACATCCTTGGTTTGTGGGTAACTGGCGAAGGTGTGGTCTATCGTGATTTTAGTGAGAATATGTTTGTGGATAACGTACCTGACGATATCACTAAAGTCTACGCCGGCGTTGACTGGGGGTATGAACACTTTGGCTCTATTGTTGTTATTGGAGAAACGCCTGACGGTTCGGTTTATCTGTTAGAGGAACACGCTCATCAGTACAAAGAGATAGACTTTTGGGTAGACCTCGCTAAGAATATCAAGAAACGATACGGGAATATTACGTTCTGGGCAGATAGCGCACGACCTGAACACGTTGCAAGATTCCAAAGAGAGCAATTAAGAACATTCAACGCTAATAAAGCGGTATTGTCTGGTATTGAAGAAGTAGCCAAACTGATGAAAGCTGGGCGCTTTTTTGTTGTGTCAAACAAGGTCAGCAAGTTCAAAGATGAGGTCTATCAATACATTTGGAACGAAAAGACGGGCGAGCCAGTGAAAGAGAATGATGACGTGCTGGATGCGGTGCGTTATACGATTTACTCGCAACATTCACAACCAAAAGCAACCGTCCGCAGACGTTCTGATTATGGTCTATAGAGAGGAAAGACATGTACCAATATTTAACCTATCCACGAGATGGATATGATGAGGGTTCTTTGAAGAAAGACCTGATTTACAGATTGATAACGAAGCATAGCACTGAAGGCTCACGTTTGAAGAAGCTTAAAAGTTACTACTTGGGTGAGCATGCTATCTTAGAACACACGAGACGCAACGTGAACGCACCGAATTACAAGACGGTAGCTAATCATGCCAAGGATATTGCAGACACGGCTACGGGCTATTTTATGGGCAATCCTATCAAGTACAATAACACTGCTGAAGGTGATATTGATGAGCTGCTTACAGCTTTTGATGGCGCTGAGATTGACCAAGTAGATGCGCAGAATGCTTTGAACATGGCTATCTATGGTCGTGCTTATGAATACATCTATGCTAAAGAGGGATTGACTGAGTTGGACTCAACTAGTATCGATCCAGAAAATACCTTTATGGTTTACGATGATAGCATTGAGCGGAAGCCTTTGTTTGCGGTCTATTACTATCAAGTCAAGGATGATACAAAAGACACGACTAAGTACCAGGCAGATGTCTTTACTGAGAATCTGCATTATCATATGGTGCTGAGAAGTACAGATTCAGGAACATCTCAGATTGAAGAGGCAACACCTCATAATCTTGGCCAAATACCAATTATCGAATATCGCAACAACCACTTTGCGATTGGCGACTACGAGCAACAAATTAGCTTGATAGACGCTTATAATTCCTTGATGGGGAATCGTGTCAATGATAAGGAACAGGCTGTAGAGTCTATCCTTGTCTTGTATGGCACGCAGTTAGCAGACACTCCAGAAGACGCTAAGGTAGCAATGAAGATTCTTTCTGAAGAAGGTCTTTTGGAATTGCCGGGCGATAGTGCAAGGGCTGAGTTCTTGAAGAATACGCTGGACGAAAGTGCTACTGAAATCTTGCGTACAGCTCTTAAAGAGGACATCTACACATTTAGCCATGTGCCTAATTTGACTGATGAGAATTTCGCAGGGAATACATCAGGCGTAGCCATGGAATTTAAGCTGATGGGCCTTGAGATGATTACTAAGACCAAGGAAGCGAACTATAAGCGAGGATTGCGTCAGCGTATTGCGATTTTTGCTCATTACTTAGGTATGAAGCAGATTGCTTTAGAGTCTCATTCAATCGTTCCACAATTCAGTCGTGGTTTGCCTAAGAACTTGTTAGAAATCTCTCAGATCGTGAACAACCTTGAAGGTAAAGTGACGAATAGACAGCTTATTTCTCTCTTGCCGTTTGTGGAAGACCCTGATGCTGAGCTAGAAGCCTTGGAAGAAGAGAAAAAGAAGAACATGGAAGACATGCCGATGTTTAACCAAGACAACACGAAACCCGAAGACGAGGTAGAGGATGAAGAATCAGGAGTATTGGGCGAAGAGGAAAGCCAATCTGATTTACCAGCAGATGGACAAGGCCGAAAAGCAGGCAGATCAGTTCGATAAGGTCTATCAGGAAGCCAAGACTTACTTGGATAAGGAAGTCAATAAGATTTTTGATAAGTTCCAACGTGATTATGGTCTAAGTCAGGTAGAAGCTAGACAAGTCTTGAAGAACATGAAAGACAAGAAAAATCTGAATGAACTTCGTAAAGTACTTGAAGCGAGACCGAATGACCCGAACATCCAAAGATTACTAGCTGACTTAGACAGCCCAGCTTATTCTTTCCGTATGAAGCGCCTAGAGCGTTTGAGCGACGATTTAGACCGTATGCGTGAATCTATCTATCATTCGGAGAAGACAGGCTCAGATGCCTTTTATAGCGACCTGATGAAGGATAGCTACTACAAGGCTACCTTTGACCTGCAACAGCAGACAGGACTTGCATACGGCTTTTCTGGGCTTCCTGAGAGCGAGATTAAACATCTACAGTCTTTTAGTTGGGTAGGAGATGGAAGTACCTACTCAACAAACATCTGGAAGAATACGGGGAAGCTTACTTCTAGCATAAAAGATGAATTACTCATAAGCCTCATGACAGGCAGAGATACACGAGAAACTGCACAAGCAATTGCTGAGCGATTCAATGTAGGTCAGAACGATGCAAGGCGTTTGGTTCGGACAGAATCAGCCTTTTTTCACAACCAGATGGAACTACTCAGCTATGAAGAAGCAGACATAGAAAAGTACATCTTTGTGGCTGTCTTGGACAAGCGCACATCACGCATTTGTCAGGAGCATGACAATCAGGTCTATGATAGGGATAAGGCTGTCCCTGGTGTCAATTGTCCGCCTATGCACCCTTGGTGTAGGTCTACTACTGTCGGATACGATGAGGATGCAGACTATAGCAAGCTGAAGCGCAGAGCAAGGAATCCAGAAACAGGTAAGACCGAACTAGTACCTGCCGATATGACTTATAAAGAGTGGTATAGCAAGTATGTCGATGAAAAAGGTAAGTCTGTAAAACGTAAAGCGTTTGATAAAACTATTAAAAATGGTACAATAGTAAGTGTATCAGGGACTACAATTGGACACACTCCGCCTGGCAAAAGAGGTTTGCCTAATAGTGTAGTTCAGCATAATGCTACAAACGGAGATGTTCTTGGTAGAACTTACTATGATGCTAGAGGTTTTAAAACGAAAGATGTTCATTTTACAAACCATAAGCAACCGGCACGTCATCCTTATGGAAAAATCGGAGAACATGCTCATGATTTTGTATTTGATGATGAAAGTAAGTTCGTTAGTAGGAGTACTAGAGAATTAACAGACGATGAAAGAAAGGAGAATCAAGATATATTATGGCGATATTAGATAATTTACAAGCGTTATATGATAATGGATGGGACGCTTCTTTTAATTATAATGGTCAAGTATGTGGAATTTTCCCTAATTCTATTTATGATATTGTTGTTATTATCGGGGACAATGAATATAGAGCATCTTCTTTTGACGATTTGATTTCTTTACAGATTGAAGGGAAAACTTTGCCGGAAATCATGAACGAAGTTGAAGTACAATATGGCTAAAGCACCTAGAGAGATCTAAGTGCTTTTTTCGTACCCAGAAAGGAGTGAGGAATGAAATACCGTAAAAAACCAGTAGTGGTCGAGGCTGTGCAGTGGAACGGCAATAACCATAAAGAGGTAATTAACTTCGCAGAAAATAAGATTTGGTTTGATGCACTTGGGAATATATGGATTGCTACACTTGAAGGTGATATGGTAGCTAAAAAAGGGGATTATATTATCAAAGGCGTGCAAGGAGAATATTATCCATGCAAGCCGGATATTTTTGCAGAAACATACGAAAAAGTAGAGGAGTAAAGACATGTTTATATGGGATTGGGTATCAATCGCTTTCGGGTGGTTGGTATTCTTTTGGTTATTTTTGGTTATCGTAGGAACTATTCTTGCTATTTTAACAGGTTTCAAAAACAGAAAGTAGGTGATCCAACATCTTGACTGGCAGGAACAGACTGCTATAAATCACTGTAAATTGCTATAAACCGTATCGAAATCGAGGCAGTTTTCTTATGCTCTAACCGTATGGAATCCCGTACGGTTTTTATGCGCACGAAGGGGAGATAGTTCGATCCTATCTCACGGGTTAATCAAGTTCGAGTCTTGAAATCTGGCGGGTGGTTCGAGTCCACCGGTGCGCCTTATTGTCCAAGCATTGAAGACACTAAAAGCTATGGAAAATACAGTCGGGGACGACTTTAAAAATAGGAGGTTCGCAATGAACGAAGAAACACAAACAGTCGAAACGGTTGAAGAGCAAAAGGTACCTGCAGAACCTACAGAGCAACCGCAAGACGAAAAGAAGTACACAGACGCAGACGTGAATGCTATCATCGATAAGAAGTTTGCCAAGTGGAAATCAGAGCAAGAAGCCAAGGAAAACGAAGCTAAGAAGCTTGCTAAGATGAACGCTGATGAGAAACAGAAATATCAGTTGGATCAGCGTGAGCAAGAACTAGCTGACCGTGAAAAGGCTATTGCTCGTAAGGAATTGACCGCAGAAGCTAAAGCAATGTTAAGTGAACGTGACTTACCTGTTGAGTTAGTGAATGTGGTTGATTTGACAAGCGCAGAGACTGTATCGCAGTCCGTCGCTGTATTGCAGAAATCATGGGAACAAGCCGTGCAAAAAGGTGTACAAGAAAAGCTAAAAGGCGGAGCTCCGATGAAACAAGCGCCAGTTGACAGCGACGGTATCACAAAAGAAGAATTTGCTCGTATGGGTTATCAGAGTCGAAATGAACTCTATCAAAAGAACCCAGAACTCTATAAGAAATTGAAAGGTTAAAATAAATGACAGCAGGACAAACTAAATTAGCCACTATGGTTAACCCAGAAGTAATGGCGGACATGGTTTCCGCTAAACTACCTAAATTGATTAAATTTACTCCACTTGCTTATGTGGAAACAGCACTCCAAGGACAACCAGGGAATACTCTAACAGTTCCAGCATGGGAGTACGCAGGAGATGCGACTGAGGTTGGAGAAGGTCAAGCTATTTCTCCAGACCAATTGACTACTAAAAAGACCACTATGACTATCAAAAAGGCTGCTAAAGGTTATGAAATTACCGATGAAGCTCTTTTGTCAGGTCTTGGTGACCCACTAGGTCAAGCTACTTATCAGCTTGGTTTGGCTATTGCTAATAAAATTGATAACGATTTGGTCGCAGTAGCTAAGACTGCAACACAGCACGTTGCAGAAGCTCCAACAACAGGAGCAGCTCTTGATAAAGCACTTGCTATTTTTGACGATGAAGAAGACGCAAAATATGTAGCTCTTATCAATCCAGCAGATGCCATTGATTTGCGTGCTAACACTGTGAAAGAATGGATTTCAGGCACAGAAGTAGGAGCGAATACAGTTGTTTCTGGTACATTTGGAGAAACACGAGGTGTTCAAATTGTGCGTACTAAGAAAGTTGAAAAAGGTAAAGGCTTTATCGTCAAGGTGTCTCCTAGCCAAACTCAGACAGATGACGCCAATAAATACGGTGCATTTGTTATTATGCTAAAACGTGATGTGGCTATTGAAACAGACCGTGACATCCTTAAAAAGACAACAGTTATCACTGGTGATGAACACTACGGCGTTTACCTATACGACCCTACACGAGTTGTAAAATTCGGTGAGTAAGAGGTGGCGATATGAGCTTATTGCTACGACGTCATTATATCCAAGAGGAGCAGGCTAACCAGTATTCTGATTTAGAGAATAAGACTTTAGAAGAGTTGAAGAATCTAGCTAAGGAAGCTGGCATAACTGGTGCCTATAAGTTATCAAAAGCCGAAATTGTAGAGGTGTTGGAGGATTTAAAAAGTGAAATTTAAAGTCAAACAAGATTTCTATGATTGGGAATCAAATGTGAAACGACTGGTAGGGGAGGAGCTTGAGATTACTGAGGAACGATATGCCGAGCTGGCTGACAATTTTGCTAGCAATGGTGTCACTATCTCAGATGTTCTTGAGGAAATCCTTCCTGAACCTGAGTTCTTAGAAGAGGATTGATATGTCTATAGAGTTGCTGAAGAAATTAACAGGCGAAGAAGATACTCAGCTTCTCATGTTGCTCCAAACGAGGGCTACAAATCTTATCTTGTCAGAGACTAATCGCACATCTTTGACACCTGCTTTAAGTCTCTTAATACCTGAGGTTGCTATCGAGCTCCACAACCGCTCAGGAGCGGAGGGAGAGCGCTCTAGAACCGAAGGTGGTATAGCAGTAGTCTACGGAGAAAACGGCCTGTCTACGGGTCTTTTACAGCGTATACGCATGCATAGACTAGCAAGGGTGGCAGGCCATGTTTTTGAAGCAGAGTAGACTGAAACCTTATCCAATGCGGCGGTTTGAAAAGACTGTCACAGAGGAGGGAGTCGCAAAAGAAGGGTATGCCAAGGAAGCTGAGACAGTCCGCCTTGAATTGTGGCCAGCTAGTAGCAAACTACAATCTGAATTGTATGGCGAGCGTGTCAATGACATTTTGAACGCAAATGCCAACAAGTCAGCTACTATCAAAGTAAAGGATGGTGTGTGTATCGATAGCCCGACGGAAGTTACTCACAGGGTTATTTCTAAAAAGGTCTACACACATCATCAAGTTTTGGAGTTAGATCGTGTCAGAGCTACTAGGGGCAGATAGGCTTATAGCTAAATGTAGACGATTGGCTAGCAAAAAAACTGGCGAGGGTATCGTCTTACGTGCGGTACACAATGCTGCTATAAAGGTTGTCCAAGCTGATGCTAAAAGACTTGCACCAGGCAACAATGGAAAGCTTATAATTAGTATCAAAACTAGAGCAAAAATGGACGGAGATAGGGCTATAGGTGAAGTTTACACTAATCTAAAATATGCTCCTTACGTTGAATTCGGAACAGGACCAAAAGGGCAGGCTAGCCATTCTGGTATCTCTCCAGAAGTCAGCGTGACTTACAAGTCTAATCCTTGGTATGTGCATGAAGACCAAATCAATGTAGGGCCTTACCACTTTCAAAAGATTGGGGAGTTCTACAAGATGTATGGTCAATCTGCACAGCCTTATCTTTATCCAGCTTTGAGAGACAATCAAGAGCGTGTGTCTAAGAATATTTCGAATTATGTGCGTAGAAAGATAAGAGAACAAATAAAATGATCAATATCAAGCCTGTTATTTATAAAGAATTGCAAAAGGTCGCAGATAATGTGACTGATACTTATCCTAGCGATTGGGAGACTTTTCCAGTCGTTATTTTTTTGGAAGAACAAAACAAGCCCGGAGAGTGGTTTGACGACCAGGAACAAAAATCATCTATCCGCTACAAGGTGGATATCTTTGATGATACTAGCACTAGTGAGTTAGCTGTTAAAATCAATCAGATTTTTGAATCTTTAGGTTTGCGAAGAACCGACTGCCAAGACGTACCAGACCCGTCTCATTTGAGACATAAGGTCATGCGTTTTGAAGGTGTCGTCGACTTACACTCAGAGCTTGTTTTTCAATTTAGAATGGAGAATTAAACATGTTAGCAAATGGAATTACGCTTTCTTATAGCAAAACAAAAGGTGGCTATACTAAGCTTGTTGGATTGAAAGAAGTACCAGAATTTGGTATCGAACCTGAAAAAGTAGAGAATACTACTCTTGAAGATAAAGTTAAGAAGTATGAGTTCGGTATTGGAGACGCAGGGGAATTGGAATACAAATTCTCTTACAAGAACGACGGAGAAACTGCACCTTATCGTGTATTGCGTAAAGCGGCAGACAATAAGGAAAAACTCTTCTTTGAACAGACTTATCCAGATAACACGAAAGTTCATTTTGAAGGTCAAGTATCTGTTAAGCTTGGCGGTGGCGGTGTCAATGCCGTTATCGAGTTTACCCTTAAAATTGCGTTACAGTCAGAGTTGGAATTTACAGATGGTCTTGGAGGTTAATTAAATGGCGTTAAAATACACAACTTGGAAAGTTACTGATGAAAAAGAGTTGAAGCTACGTTTGACATCTCATCAAGCTGCAACTGTGGAAGAAAAAATCGGCATGAACTTGTTAAAGATTTTTATGCCTGAAGCTGGTGAAGAATTCACTTTACCGCCTTTGAAAGTTATGTTGTTGTTAGTTCATGGAGCCTTGCAGCAGTATGAACATGGGTATTCCTTTGAGGATGTCTACGATCTATGCGATGAATACGTGGACAACGGTGGAGACCAAACAACCTTCATGACAGAGGTTTTAATGCCACTATTTGAAGTATCGGGTTTTACTCCACGAGGAAGCAAGGACAAGAAAACTTCCAAGAAGAAAATGACAGTAGTCGAGTAATCTTAACAGTAACGCAGATTATTGAGAGGCTTTATCCTATGTTTTTAGACATCGGGGGTAAGCCTCTTGATTTTTGGGATTTGACGGTGCTTGAAATCAGAGAAATGATTGAAAGCTACAACCGTGTCAAAATCCAAGAGCGTAAAGAGAAGATTATTGACTCTTATAGACTTTCTCAGATGATATCCAACCACATTTCCTTATTGTTATCCAAAGATGCCAAAGTCTTTGAGTTCTGGGAATATGCGCCTGAGTTGTTTGTAGAAGAACAACAAGCGGTAGAACAGGAGCGACAAAGACAAGCGCTTTTGTTGCATAAGGAACGGATGCGTGATTTTGCAGAGAGACACAATCGAAAAAGGAAGGAGGAAGTAAATGGCAACTCTTGATGAATTGAAGGTCATGATTGACGCTGAGATAGCGCCTTTCAGGAAGAAGATGAAAGAAGTCGAGAATCAGGTCAAGGGAACATCTGACCAAGTGAAGAATGCCACTGCCAAAGTTCGTGAACAGTCGAATTCTATCGGTAGTGCGTTTGGCAAGCTAGCTAAGTTCGCTGGTTTTGCAATCCTTGGTAAGAAATTGCTTGATGTTGGGATGTATTCAGCGCAGACAGCTCTTGAAGTATCAGCGTCTATGAACCAAATCAAGCGACAGATGGGCGAGAGTTCGCAATCTTTCTTAAAATGGGTTAACGATAACGCTAACGCTATGAACATGGGCGTGGGTGAGGCGACCAACTACGGTGCAGTCTACTCAAACCTATTTTCTGGATTTATCAAAGACACCAACAAGCTAAGCGCCTATACTGCTAAGATGTTGCAGACATCGGCAGTTGTTGCTGAAGGTTCAGGGCGCACGATTACAGACGTTATGGAGCGGATTCGCTCAGGTTTACTAGGGAACACGGAAGCGATAGAAGACCTAGGAATCAACGTCAATGTAGCTATGATTGAGTCCACTGAAGCCTTCAAGAAGTTCGCAAACGGACAAAGCTGGCAACAGTTGGATTACCAAACCCAGCAACAAATCCGCCTTATGGCTATTCTGGAACAGGCTACAGCCAAGTATGGAGATACCTTATCCAACTCAGTCAACGGTAGTATCAGCCTGTTTAAGTCGCTGATGAAGGACGCAGCATTGAACCTTGGTAACTCTATGTTACCGATTATCAATGCCATTATGCCTGTCTTGAACTCTTTTGCTATGGTTTTGAAGAACGTTACGGCAAAACTAGCTGAGTTTATCGCTTTGATGTTCAACAAGAAAGCAACAGTGAAAGATGGTGTCGGTGGAGCAGTTGGAGACATGGGTAACGCCATGAAAGACGCTGCAGGCGGAGCAGGAGACCTTGCTGACGCAGTAGATGACGCTGGAGATTCAGCAGGAGGGCTTGCTGATAACCTTGGAGACTCGGCCAAAAATGCTAAGAAGGCCGCTAAAGAATTGCTAGGTCTAATGGGATTTGATGAGATTAACATCTTGCAAAAACCAAAAGACGACGATGCAGGCGGTTCTGGCGGTGGAGGCGGTGGCAAAGGTGGTAAAGGAAAGGGAGGCGGTGGCGGACCTTTCAAAGACATCTTGCCAGAAGTCGAGTTGACCGACATGGACAACCAATTCAAGAGCATTTTCGATGGTCTAGGAGATAAGCTGAAAGGGTTGTTTGACTACCTAAAAAAACTTTGGGACTTATTTAAAAAAGGTTTCTCTCTATCATTTAGATGGGATAGTATTGAAAGATTAAAGAATGCACTACAAGGTATCTGGCAATCTATTAAAGATATCTTTGAAGATGGTACAGTTTTACAAGCAGCAGCAAGGTTTGGAGAAAAACTAGCTTTTGCTTTGGGACAAACGACGGGCGCTCTCGCTAACGTAATCATGGGTATTGCCGTCTTTATCGCTGAAAGTCTGAATAAATCACTTAATGAAACTAAACTAGATATCAAAGCATGGTTAATCCGTATGTTTGATATCGGTGGGGAAATCGTTGAAAGTGTCGGAAATATTGCTCAAAGTATCGGACAAATCTTCTACGACTCAATCACAAGCGAACCTGCTACAAATATGGGCGCAGGGTTAATCAGCGCCTTTACATACGCTTTTATGGGCGTGCAAGAAGTCACCGCTAAATACACAAGAGATATTATCGGTGCTATTGAAGAGACTATCACCGAAAATCAGGTTGGCATAACAGAAATGTTTACGGGTCTTTTTAAAGCTGTAGAGCCTATTGCTCAAGTTTTATCAAGCTCAATGAAGAAACTTTTTGAAAGTGTTAATCAAGTATACGATGAGCATATAAAACCTTTGTTTGAATCAAGTTCCGCCTTGATGTCAGATGTAGTCGGTACTTTTGTTAATGGATGGAATGATAATATCCAACCTGTCCTTGAAAAGATAGGTCACGGTTTCGCCGATACAATCAAAAACCATATTGAACCAGCTTTAGAAAAAATAGGTGGCATGATTGGAAGTTTTGCCGACTTTTCTAAAGCGATAAATGAAGTTTTCGGCCCAGTTATTTCCTTTATTGTAGAAAAGTTAACGGTTGTACTAGCCCCTGCAATTGAATACATAGGAGAAGTTTGGCGTGTTTTGTTTAACACTATCTCTGATGTGATTGGTGGTATTGCTGATATCATCAAAGGGGTATTTGATGTACTTACAGGACTTTTAACCGGAGATGGCGAAAAAATCAAAGAAGGATTTTTGAGTATATTTGGCGGATTAAAAGATATAGTAGTTAGCGTCTTTGGTGGCATTATTGATCTTGTATCTGGTGTATTGAAACTTCTTTGGGATGTTGTTGTCGCAATATTCAAAAGCATTTGGGACGCAATTGTAGCTATCTTTTCTGGTGTCGGGTCTTGGTTTGGAGAAAAGTTCCAAGGTGCATGGGATGCTATCGTTAATATCTTCACACCGATTGGCTCATGGTTTGGACAACGTTGGGCGGATGTGACTAGTGCTTTGGCTAATATCGGGGCATGGTTTACTGACATGTTCCAAAAAGCATGGACTGGTCTAACAAACATCTTCAGCAAACTAGGTTCATGGTTTGGCGAAAGATGGAACGATGTTACAAGTGCGCTTTCCAGCGTTTCAAACTGGTTTGGTGAGATGTTCACTAATGCTTACAACGCTGTAAAAGATGCTTTCAGTTCTATCGGAGATTTCTTCAGTGGAGTTTGGGAAACTGTTAAAAATATCTTTGTAAATGCTGGTCAGATGGTCGGTGAGGCGGTAGGTGGAGCGTTTAAGAGCGCAGTCAATGCGGTTCTTGACACTATCGAGAATGTGGTTAATGGATTTATCGGCATGATTAATGGTGTTTTAGATGTTGTTAGAAACTTACCTGGTCTCGGATGGATTGGTAGTGTAAGTACAGTCAGCCTCCCACGTCTTGCCCGCGGTGGTATCGTCGATAGTCCAACTATTGCCATGATTGGTGAAGCAGGTAAAGAGGCGGTCGTACCACTTGAAAATACAGGATTTATCCAAACACTTGGGCGAGTTGTCAGCAGTGCGGTAGTAAATGCCATGGCTGGTGTTGGTCCACAAGGTGGATTTTCTGGAGACGGCGACATCGTTATCCAAATCGCAGGACATGAGTTTGGACGGGTAGCCATCCAAGAAATCAACAAGGAACATGAACGAGCAGGTCAAACCTTGCTCAAGATTTAGGAGGTTAAATGGCACAATTGATAATCAATGGGGTGGCTGTGAAGCCTCCCAAATCTTTTCAGGTCGGTATTCAGGATATCGATGGAGAAACAGGACGTAACGCCAATGGCGATATGGTGCGAGACCGTATTACGACTAAGAGGAAACTAGACTGCGAATGGGGCATGCTGACTCAGGAAGAAATGAGTCAGCTTTTAAATGCCGTGTCAGCAGTCTTTTTTGAAGTTTCATACCCTGATCCTGTTAAAGGTCAGACAACTGGGACCTTCTATGTCGGTGATAGAACGGCTCCAAGCTATACCTTTACTGAGAAGTTTAAACCTTGGTCTGGCGCTAAATTTAATCTGGTAGAGAGGTAAGAAAATGGACGCTTTAACCAGACGACAATTTGACAAAGCTATGTTTGCCAAAGAAAGGACGCTGGCTATTCGTGTTGGTGATTATGCTTCACGAGATATCAAAGAGGCTAGTTTTGAGTATGGCTACATCAAGGGCGATACATACAAGCCAGGTGGAACGTGTGCTGGTAGCGGTAAGATTACCTTTACCAGTATCATTACCACGTTCAATAAACTGGATATCCTACACCCTGAGATTGGTCTACTGGTTGGGGATACCTACCAGTGGGTCAAGATGGGGGAATACTTCATCAACGATATTGAGATTGACCGAAACCGTAACACGACAACACTTGAGCTTATGGACGGTATGTTTAAACTTAATCGTGAGTACGTGACGGACTTGCATTTCCCAGCTGAAGTACGAGAGGTTATTCAGGAAATCTGTCTGAAAACAGGCATTGAGTTAGCGAATGACTATTTTGGAATCAGCGCTATGCGTTACCATGTCGAGCAAATTCCTGAAGGCAAGAAACTTTCATTCAGGGATATGTTAAGCTCCATGACTCAGATGATTGGGATGTCTTGCTTCTTCAACAGAGAAGGCAAGATGGAAATCCGTGATTTAACTGAGTCAAATATCACGATCAACGCAGATAGTTACTTCTTGCATGGTTTAACCAAGAGTGAGATTGAGTATCAGATAGCTGGTATCACTTGTAAGACAGATAAGAAATCTCTGACAGTCGGTATGAAGACAGGTCGGTCTTTGGAATTGGACAATGTCTTTATGACCCAGAGCGCTTTAAATGACCTTTATTACAAGCTGAAAAACTTGACTTACTACCCTTACAATCTCAACTACCAAGGGCATTTGTTGCTTGAGGTTGGGCAGTGGGTAACCATTCAGACTAACAAGAAAGAGACCTTTAAAGTTCCTGTGTTAAGTCAGAGCTTTACTTTCAAAGGCGGTCTGAGAGGTCGTATCAGCGCAGATAGTAAGGCTGGAAATGACACCCAGTATTCTTACGAGGGGACGATTACCAAGCAGATAAAGCAACAAGATGGCATTGAAGCGAAAATCCAAGTGCAGATAGAAGCAGCAGACGCAGAATTTGAAGCCGAGTTTGAAAAACGTAAAAAAGCGATTGATGACGCAATCGAAATCGCCAAGAAAAAAGCCGAAGAATTTGGCGCTAAAATCCATGAGGAAATGGAGAAAGAGCGTCCTGAATTCGTGAAGCGGATTCGTGAAGAGCTGATGAGTGGCGCGGACTCAATTGCTGAACTGAGCAAGAAACTGGAACAGGTCAGCGAGACTGCAAGGGTCAATGCTAGCTTGATTGGTGGTGACGGAAATACTCAGTACAATAAGAACCGCCTTAATGGTGGCACGGCTAAGAAAATCAGTTACGGAACGGATTTCGTGGAAGTCGGTCACAATGGAGAGGGCTTTGAACTTGGTAAGCAGTATGTCATCAGCTGGTCAGCAACCTGTACACTTTACGGCAAGACAGATGTGACTGTAGTGGTCAATAAGACACCGTTTTATGGCGGTCGCGTTCATCTTGCGCCTGCCAATACCGTCATGCCAGCAATTGATAAAGACCTTGTCCATAAAGAGGAGCAGGTCTTGGCAGTCTACTACGGTGCCTATCGTCTGACCTTCTCAGGCGACTGGTATCAAGATTTAGAGCAGTCTGTAACGGTTGACAATCAGACAAGACGGATTGAACTAGCGCCAGTCTACAAGACGGTTGCTGATGGGCAACATGCTAGATATGAGGGAAGTTGGAGTGAGACCCCAACTTTTATATTTGATGGAGGTAGAACATGACGGAAACAATCCCAATAAGGGTTCAACATAAACGTATGTCGGCGAGCGACTGGGCAAGTAGCACTCTTATTTTACTTGACGGAGAGTTAGGCATTGAGAGTGATACAGGCAAGGTCAAGGTCGGAAATGGCCGTGACCGATTTTCAGCCTTACAGTATCTTACAGGACCGAAAGGTGACCGTGGAGAACGTGGGGAAACAGGACCACGAGGTGCTGACGGAGTTGTGCGGTTTGAAGCATTGACCAACCAACAGAGGGAAAGTTTGCGTGGTCCGCAGGGTGTCCAAGGTGAACGAGGGCAACAAGGACTGCAGGGCATTCAAGGGCCTAGAGGATTGACTGGTGCGACGGGTGCTAGGGGCGCTGATGGAGCTAGAGGACGTGACGGAGCGCCCGGCCAAAATATCATCAACCAAAACGGCGGGCAAGCGCTGAAATATTGGGCTGGAACAAGGTCTCAATATGACGTGATTTCTAACAAGGATAGTAATACTATCTATGATATCTACAGTAGTACGTAGGAGGTAGTATGGCTAGAGAAGGAATTTACGTGGGTGGCAAGGAAATCACTCAGAGATATGTAGGTGATAAGTTGGTTTGGGAGAAAAGGAAAACAATAGTGCCTTACTTGGGATTTATGGGGACTGTTTCACACAATTACTATTTAAGTGAAATGAATATTTTTAATTACAGTGATGCGTTTAGGAATATTTCGTTTCCAAAAGTTGCTTATATAGGTCGGAACGAAAGACTTATAGCAATCACCTTGAGAGCAGGATATGGAAATTCTCACGTTATTGCTAAACTAAAAAGCCCAGGTGATTTTAGTGAAGCTCAAAGGTTATTTGATACCCGAAATGCAGATATCTACATGACGTTTTACGAGGAAAGGTAGTAACACATGGACATAACCATTCAAAACGTCCGTTCGCCTGCTCTTGAGCACAACGGGCGGTATTATAAGGTGTTTCAACCACGGACACGAGATGAACTGCTGAAACTCCATCATATGGGTTGTGTGGGGGACACGGTGCTGACGGATATCCAGCTGGAGCAGGGGGATTTTCCTACTAGCTTCGTGGAGCCTACTGTCACACAACGCACCTTGTCAGGTCTCTTCAAGGATATGCGCTCAATAGAGCTGGAATTGAGAGACCCAAATAGCACACTCTGGGGCAAAATCCAGCAGAACAACCAAGGGGCGCTGACTCAATTCTTTGACAAGAATGTCAAGAGTGCCATTGCGCAGACTGCTAGAGAAATCAGGCAGGAAGTGCGAGATGCTGCTAACAGTGCGAGAGTACAAGTGACGCCCGAAGGTGTGACTATCGGCTCTACTACCTTGACTGGCGAGCAGTTAGCCTCTACCATTTCCACAAGTCCGAAAGGCGTTGACATCATCGCTCCGCATGTTCGAGTACAGTCAGATATGTTGGTAGATGGTGCTGTAACAGCTAGGAAGATGGCCGCTGGTTCTGTCACTGCTGACCATATTCAAGCTGGGGCTATCACAGGCGATAAAATCAGCGTAGACGATGCCCTGATTCGGAACCTGACCGCTAGAGATGCCTTGATTGACAAGCTGACATCTAAACGTATCTTTGCGACTAAGATTGAGTCTGTTGTATCTAGTTCAACCTTCTTGCAAGCCTATCAGGGTGAAATTGGAGGGTTTACCATTGGGAGTTTCCCAAACGGGAGTGGCAAGTGGATATCTGGCACAAATACGTTTGCGGTAGGTATGGGAAATGGTGGAAGTTTCGGTGATACCCGAACAGCCTTCTGGGCTAATTGGGGCAATAACTGGAACCAAGCAGGACCTAATGCCTGGTACGTAACAACCGCAGGAAAAATGAATTGCAAGAATGATGCGGATTTTCACGCTAAGGTCGACTTTTCAAACACATCAAATGCTAGGTTTTATGGACGGACAGAATTTCAAAAATCGCCTATTTTTGTCAATGGGATTCATATGTACGAACAAGAAATTTTGGGAAATGGTTGGAGTCCGAGAGAGGGACATCAAAATAAGGTCGTGTGGTGGAACCAGGTAGGCGAGGGAACGGTAAAACACTGGATAGATAAATCTTCAGATAGACGTTTGAAAGAAAACATCACAGAAACAGCTGTAAAAGCCTTGGATAAAATCAACAGACTAAACTTGGTCGCATTTGATTTCATCGAAAGCAAGAAACATGAAGAAATCGGTTTGATTGCTCAAGAGGCTGAGACTATCGTTCCAGAAGTTATCTCACGAGACCCTGAGAATCCAGATGGCTATCTGCACATCGACTATACCGCATTCGTCCCCTACTTGCTGAAGGCTGTCCAAGAACTAGACCAGAAAATCAAAGAAATGGAGAACAGACATGGATAACAACATAATCGACAAGCTAGTCGCTGAGTCACTCGTTAACCGTTTGGCTGAGGGCGAATTGGATCGTGCGAATTTAGAGGCACGCTATACGCTGACTTTGGCCGAATTGCAGACCTTTAAGGCGGTTCTGGAATATGACCCAGCCCTTAAAGAACTTTTTGACGAAACGCAAGCAAAAATGAAAGGAACTAACAAATGAGCTATGAACTTGCAATCAAGCCCTACTTGAAAGGTGGGGAAAATGTAACAGTTGTCGCCATCAAGATGGAAAACAAGGGGCGCTATTCTTATGAGCAGTGCGAATTGCTAGGTGACCATACACAGGATAGTGAGGACGCCCTTATCCAAGCGGTTTTGGAATTGGTTCGCACCGAATTAGACCCAACCAGTGCCATTGTCAAGAACAAAGAACAGTGGGCTAAAACGACGGAAGCGCTGGAGAAAGCCAACCAACTCATGGATAGCGTGCAGAAGGTCAATCTCCAGAATGCTCAGGATATTGAGGATATCTTAGCGCGATTGGAAGAGCTGGAAACTCAAGGAGAGCCTGACCAGGAGGAGAAAGAGGAGGCAGACGAGGACATCCCTCAGGTTATGGCAACAGAAAACCAAGATGATGAACCAGCACCAGTGCAACCAACTACTGAACAAGCAGTAGCAGAAGCGCCTACACAACCAGCTCCAGCAGTAGAAGAGAAGAAAGAAAGCGAGAAAGAAGATGACATTTCTGAAACGACAAACCAAGAGAGCCCTAGTGAAGACAATGGAGGTAGCAGCAATGAGTAAGATTACACTAGACCAAGCAAAAATCGATATGTACATCAACCTACTGGAACGTGGAGCAGTTGACTTTTCATGGGTACATAAACGCTGGAAAGACCGTGTGCGTAAGGAATTGAAGCGACGTGGTTTGAGCCATCTGGCAAACTAGCGAGGTGTTTATGACAGAGATTGAGCACTTATTGATTCGGTTTCTCTTTTCTCTGATTCCTGTGGTTGTCTTGTACTTTTCCATGAAGGACAGGGCAACCAAACAGGAAAATCGCATGACAGCCATAGAAAAAGACATTGAGAACTTACGCGAATTTCGAATGTCGGCTAACAAAAGACTGGATAACCATGACGAACAAAACAAGGCTATTCTGGTGCTGGCTGAACAGGTCAAATCGTTAGGCGAAGATGTAAGAGAACTAAAAACCTTGATACAAAGTAAACAGTAAAGAAAGAGGTGCAGAATGGTCTGTAATCTCAATACGACCAATCTTGCTCAAGTTGATGGCGGTTATCTCATCAAACAGGGTGATGTGGCTTCCACCTTTGGTTTTGCCCTCTTAGACGAAGACTACCAAGTGATTTCCTCTCTGGAAGGGGAGGAGGCGCTGATCAGTCTGACCAAGGAGGGCTACCAGTGGAAGAAGCAGGTAGCTGTCACCAGTCAAGGCGTGAGTTTTCATCTGGACGCTATCTTGCCGATTGGGAGTTATCGCTTGGAAATCACGGCTGGAGGCTATGTTTTCCCCAGTGATAAATCTGTCCATATCAAGATAGTCGCCTCAGATAAGGAATTGGTCACAGAAGAAGTCCATGCTTTAAAAGAGCTGGATATTGCAAAAGAAGTCGAAAAACAGCTTGCAGGTAGAACTGTAGGCGAGAGCCCAGCAGGTCAGGAATTGCCAGACCTGCTCTTTTATTACAATTTAGGAAAGGTGTAACACAAAATGGATACTACAAAATTAACAGCATTCGCACAGGCAGTGGGGGAAGATAACAAAAAGGTAAACGAAGAGCTGAAAACGAAAGTCAGCACGTCTGCCATGAACCAAGCTATCTCTCAAGCTAAATCCGAGGTTAAGGCTGAAATCTTGGGTGAAGGAGCGCCTGAGAATCTGGATACGCTGAAAGAAATCGCGGAAAAAATCACAAGTATGGGACAAGATGAAAATAGCGCACTTCTTGGCAAAGTAACTGAAGTCAGCGGACGTGTAGACCAGATTGCCAATGTTGACTTGGTCGCAACCTATAACGCAGCGAAAGCGTGAGTGCTATGAGTAACCTTGAAAATCTAGCAACAGCTATTGGTAGGGATGTCAAGGCTATCAAAGAAGACTCAGAGCTAAAGGATAGGGAGGTTCAGGGAAGGCTGGACTCCCTTGAGAGTAGACCGAGAGTCAATCCAGAAATCCTCGTTACAAAAGCGGAGCTGGAAGAGAAAGGCTACTTGACCTCCCACCAAGACTTGTCTACTTATGCCCAAAAATGGGAGTTGTACAATGATATCCCCATCAAGGCTAGGATTTCCGCCTTGGAAAATCGCCCGTCATTTGACAATCTGACCTCCAGTCAGAGAGAAAGCTTAAAAGGGGAAAATGGGCATAGTTTGAATGCCAGCGTTCGTATTGAGGGTTCTTATAAGAATGGCTCTACTAGCCAATTGAATCTGTTTGCGGATGTATTCTACGATGGCGAAGCAGTCACGAGTGGCTATACTCTTGATTATTACTACCGTGGTTTTGGGAATAATAGCTGGGGTGTTTTGAGAAATCAAACGCCTGATGCAAATGGTAAATTTGGTCAGTGGAATGCTACTCAGCGCTCTGGTGGCTGGTTCGAAGTCCGCATTGAAGTGAATTATAGAGGATTGAGAGCCTCTGCTTTTACCCATTTAGATAATGTTAACGATGGCGAACGAGGCGCAACGGGGGCGCCTGGTCAGAACATTGTCAATCAGAACGGTTCGCAGGCACTCAACTATTGGGCAGGTACGCAAGAGCAGTACGATGCTATTACTACCAAAGACCCTCACACGATTTACGATATTTTTAAGTAGGTGAAGCTATGAGAGATAGAGTAAGAATCATGTTAGGAAGTAGAGAGATTGTCAAGCGCTATATTGGCGATAGGTTGGTGTGGAAATTGGATCCGCTACAAAAAATCACGATCGTTGGTATTGAAACGAAATTATATGGTAGATTCATTGCGTTTCGTGTTAATGATCATTCTTCAAAATTTAATGGTAAGGTTATTAAAAAAATCCATATCGACGGCGCTAAAGAGGTTCTAAGAATACCTTCAAATTCCCAAACGCCACAATTATCAGGAAGTTCAATGTACATCAATAATATCAACGAAGATATTAAGAGATATTTCTCTGAAAACGGAGCTAGTAGTAGCGATTTCAAGTTTATGAATATTATATTTTTTGTTGAATAGAAAGGAAAAACATATGACACAATTTAATGAATTTATCATTGCCTTTGCGACAGGCTTTTTAGCAGTAGCAGTAGGCGGTATTGTAAAGGCAGTGAAAGACTACCTTTTGCGTAAAGGAGGAGAGAAAGCGGTTATTATCGCTGAAATCCTAGCTAAAAATGCAGTCAATGCAGTTGAGCAGGTCGCCACTGAAACAGGCTACAAGGGAGATGAAAAACTGGCACAGGCTCGTACTAAAATCCGTACTGAGTTGACCAAATATAATATCAGCATGACGGACAAGGACTTGGATACCTTTGTAGAGTCAGCCGTGAAGCAGATGAATGACGCTTGGAGGGAGTAAGGATGGATATCGATACAAGCAGACTACGTACAGGCTTGCCACAAGTCGGAGTGCAACCTTATAGACAAGTACATGCTCACTCAACAGGCAACCGCAACTCAACAGCTCAGAATGAGGCGGACTACCACTATAGAAAGGACCCTGAACTTGGGTTCTTTTCTCATGTCGTTGGTAACGGTCGTGTCATGCAGGTCGGACCTGTAAATAACGGCTCGTGGGATGTTGGGGGCGGTTGGAATGCGGAAAGCTATGCAGCAGTTGAATTGATTGAAAGCCATTCAACTAAAGAAGAGTTCATGACAGACTATCGCCTTTATATCGAATTGCTACGAAACCTATCTGATGAAGCAGGTTTGCCTAAAACGCTTGATACAAGCAGTTTGGAAGGTATCAAAACGCATGAATACTGTACCAATAACCAACCAGACAACCATTCAGACCACATTGACCCTTATCCATATCTAGCCAAATGGGGCATTAGCCGTGAACAGTTCAAGCAGGATATTGAAAATGGCTTGATAATTGAAGTAGGCTGGAAGAAGAACGATACAGGCTATTGGTATGTACACTCAGACGGCTCTTATCCAAAAGATAAGTTTGAGAAAATCAACGGAACCTGGTATTACTTCGACGGCTCAGGCTATATGCTTGCAGACCGCTGGAAGAAGCACTCAGACGGCAACTGGTACTACTTTGACCAATCAGGCGAGATGGCCACAGGTTGGAAGAAAATCGCTGAGAAGTGGTATTATTTTGACACAGAGGGCTCTATGAAGACAGGATGGGTCAAGTACAAGGACACCTGGTATTATCTTGACGGTAAAGAAGGCGCTATGGTATCAAACGCCTTCGTCCAGTCCGCAGACGGAACAGGCTGGTACTACATCAAACCAGACGGAACAATGGCTGATAAACCAGAGTTCACAGTAGAGCCAGACGGCTTGATTACAGTTAAATAAATAGAAAGGAAACTTTCTAAAATGTTCTTTCACCGCAGGCTTAGGCTTGCGGTTTTTTTATTTTGCAAAAACAGGCATTTTGAACGATTAGAAACAGAAATTACAATCCTATTGTTCAAAAAAGCGTTTACATGAAGAATAGGGAGGTGTTTTATTAAAAATAAAAACAGTGAAATGAGTCACTGATCCTTTTGTAAACTATTAGAATTAAATTAAAACCTTCTCAACTATACGGGCAAGTATGAGTATGAAAATGAATACGAAGATGAATACGATTTAAAAAAGCGATGGAAATTAGTGTAAATGATTTTAACGAAAAATAAGTAAAAATTCAACTATTTACAAGTGATGATAACTATTTGTAAACGTTTTTCACTTATGGTATAATAAGCATTGTATTTATTGTATATGAATCTGGAGAAAAAATCAAAGATATTTTTGACGGATAAATATGAGGACAAGGGAGAATATATGACCTTAGAATGGGAAGAATTTCTAGATCCTTACATTCAAGCTGTTGGTGAGTTAAAGATTAAACTACGTGGTATTCGTAAGCAATATCGTAAGCAAAATAAGCACTCTCCGATTGAGTTTGTGACTGGTCGGGTCAAGCCAATTGAGAGTATAAAAGAAAAAATGGCCCGTCGCGGTATTACTTATGCGACCTTGGAACACGATTTGCAAGATATTGCTGGTTTACGTGTGATGGTTCAGTTTGTAGATGACGTCCGAGAAGTGGTGGAAATTTTGCACAAGCGTCAGGATATGCGGATCATACAGGAGCGAGATTACATTACTCATCGAAAGGCATCAGGCTACCGTTCCTATCACGTGGTAGTAGAATATACGGTTGATACCATCAATGGAGCCAAGACGATTTTGGCGGAAATTCAGATTCGTACTTTGGCCATGAATTTCTGGGCAACGATAGAACATTCTCTCAACTACAAGTACCAAGGGGATTTCCCAGAAGAGATTAAGAAGAGACTGGAAATTACTGCCAAAATTGCCCATCAGTTGGATGAAGAAATGGGTAAAATTCGAGATGATATCCAGGAAGCCCAGGCTCTTTTTGATCCCTTGAGTAGAAAATTAAATGACGGTGTAGGAAACAGTGACGATACAGATGAAGAATACAGGTAAACGAATTGATCTGATAGCCAATAGAAAACCGCAGAGTCAAAGGGTTTTGTATGAATTGCGAGATCGTTTGAAGAGAAATCAGTTTATACTCAATGATAGCAGTCCGGACATTGTCATTTCCATTGGTGGAGATGGCATGCTCTTGTCGGCCTTTCATAAGTACGAAGACCAACTTGATAAGGTACGCTTTATCGGTCTTCATACAGGACATCTGGGCTTTTATACCGATTATCGTGATTTTGAGTTGGATAAGTTAATGACCAATTTGCAGCTAGATACCGGAGCAAGGGTTTCTTACCCTGTTCTAAATGTGAAGGTTTTTCTTGGAAATGGAGAGGTCAAGATTTTTCGTGCCCTCAATGAAGCCAGCATCCGCAGGTCTGATCGAACCATGGTGGCAGATATTGTCATCAATGGTGTTCCCTTTGAACGTTTTCGTGGAGACGGGCTAACAGTTTCGACACCGACTGGTAGTACTGCTTATAACAAGTCTCTTGGCGGTGCTGTTTTACACCCTACCATTGAAGCTTTGCAATTAACGGAGATTGCCAGCCTTAATAATCGTGTCTATCGAACGCTGGGCTCTTCCATTATTGTGCCTAAGAAGGATAAGATTGAACTCATTCCAACAAGAAATGATTACCACACCATTTCGGTTGACAATAGTGTCTATTCTTTTCGTAGTATCGAGCGAATCGAGTATCAAATTGATCATCATAAGATTCACTTTGTCGCGACTCCTAGCCATACCAGTTTCTGGAACCGTGTTAAGGATGCCTTTATCGGCGAGGTGGACGAATGAGGTTTGAATTTATCGCAGATGAACATGTCAAGGTTAAGACCTTCTTAAAAAAGCACGAGGTTTCTAAGGGGCTTCTGGCCAAGATTAAGTTTCGAGGCGGAGCTATTCTGGTCAATGACCAACCGCAAAATGCAACGTTCTTATTGGATATTGGGGACCGCGTTACTATTGATATTCCCGCTGAGGAAGGCTTTGAAACTCTAGAAGCTATCGAGCGCCCACTGGATATTCTCTATGAGGATGACCATTTTCTAGTCTTGAATAAACCCTATGGAGTGGCTTCTATTCCTAGTGTCAATCACTCCAATACCATTGCCAATTTTATCAAGGGTTACTACGTCAAGCAAAATTACGAAAATCAGCAGGTTCACATTGTAACCAGGCTTGATAGAGATACTTCTGGCTTGATGCTCTTTGCCAAGCACGGCTATGCCCATGCACGATTAGACAAGCAGTTGCAGAAGAAGTCCATTGAAAAACGCTACTTTGCTTTGGTTAAAGGTGATGGTCACTTGGAGTCAGAGGGGGAAATTATTGCTCCGATTGCGCGTGATGAAGAGTCCATTATCACCAGAAGAGTGGCTAAAGGTGGAAAGTATGCCCATACTTCCTACAAGATTGTCGCTTCCTATGGAAATATTCACTTGGTCGATATTCGCCTGCACACTGGGCGAACCCACCAAATCCGAGTCCATTTTTCTCATATTGGTTTTCCTTTGTTGGGAGATGATTTGTACGGTGGTAGTCTGGACGATGGCATTCAACGTCAGGCTCTGCATTGCCATTTCCTATCTTTTTATCATCCATTTTTAGAGCAGGACTTGCAGTTAGAAAGTCCCTTGCCGGATGATTTCAGTAACCTAATTACCCAGTTATCAACTAATACTCTATAAAAAGTAATTCAGAGTATAATTTATTTTTTAAAGGAGAAAACTCATGGAAGTTTTTGAAAGTCTCAAAGCCAACCTTGTTGGTAAAAATGCTCGTATCGTTCTGCCTGAAGGGGAAGAGCCACGTATTCTTCAAGCGACTAAACGCTTGGTAAAAGAAACAGAAGTGATTCCTGTTTTGCTTGGAAATCCTGAAAAAATTAAAATTTATCTTGAAATTGAAGGGATCATGGATGGTTATGAAGTCATTGACCCTCAACATTATCCTCAATTTGAAGAAATGGTTGTTGCCTTGGTAGAGCGTCGCAAGGGCAAAATGTCTGAAGAAGAGGCACGCAAGGTTTTGGTTGAAGACGTCAACTATTTTGGTGTTATGTTGGTTTACTTGGGCTTGGTTGATGGAATGGTGTCAGGAGCGATTCACTCAACAGCTTCAACAGTACGTCCAGCCCTTCAAATCATCAAAACTCGTCCAAATGTGACTCGTACTTCAGGTGCCTTCCTCATGGTTCGTGGTACGGAACGTTACCTATTTGGAGACTGTGCTATCAATATCAATCCTGATGCAGAAGCTTTGGCTGAAATTGCCATCAACTCAGCAATTACAGCTAAGATGTTTGGCATCGAACCTAAAATTGCTATGCTAAGCTATTCTACTAAAGGTTCAGGATTTGGAGAAAGTGTTGATAAGGTTGTTGAAGCAACTAAAATTGCTCACGACTTGCGTCCTGACCTTGAAATCGATGGTGAGTTGCAATTTGATGCAGCCTTTGTTCCAGAAACTGCAGCTTTGAAAGCTCCTGGAAGTACGGTAGCTGGTCAAGCAAATGTCTTCATCTTCCCAGGTATCGAGGCAGGAAATATCGGCTACAAGATGGCAGAACGTCTTGGTGGCTTTGCGGCAGTAGGTCCTGTTTTGCAAGGTTTGAACAAGCCAGTTAACGACCTCTCTCGTGGATGTAATGCAGATGATGTCTACAAGTTAACCCTTATCACAGCAGCTCAAGCTGTTCATCAATAGTGAAAACTATAAAGCGATATACTATGCTATACTGTAGTTATGAAACTATGTACGAAAAGCATTGCCATTAACTCCTGAGAACTAAATTACTGATTGGTGTCAAAAAGGACAACTTCCAAGCGATGATATCCTGTCTATATACGACCTATAGAAATCTGTAGTATACATGTCCGTAAAACGATAAATTCCCTTTTGGATTTTATACTCAATAAAAATCAAAGAGCAAACTAGAAAGCTAGGCGCAGGCAGTACTTGAGTACGACAAGCCGACGCTGATATGGTTTGAATTTGATTTTTGAAGAGTATTAAATGAGTATGAAAAGAGAATTTTTTCATGAGAAAACGCATAATATTGAGTGTTTTGACACCTGCTATTATGCGTTTTTTATAATTTTTGCACCTTTCTTAGCCTTTGTTATCGACAAGTATTGTTCTAGCTCCTTGTTTTTAGAATGGCAATTTCCCAGCGAAAGCACCCAGTTTTTTCTTGGTAGTTTCATCGATTTGTTCAAGAGCAGAGTTGATGGCTTGAACGGTCATATCAGAAAGAGTTTCAAGGTCCTCTGGGTCAACGATAGCTGGATTGAAATCAATGCTGACAACTTTCTTATCTCCAGTTAAGGTCGCTTGGACAAGGTCTTGAGCAGATTTGCCAACAAATTGCATAGCTGCAAGTTCAGCTTGACTTTGTTCCATTTGTTTTTGAAGTTTTTGTGCTTGGCGCATCATGTTTTGCATGTTCATCATAAGATTTCTAAAGTTCCTTTCATCTCAAGGGGATAATCCTTGTTGTTAACAAGTGCCTGATTTTCTCTCCTAATTGTTATTAGTAGCATAGCCATCAAGCCCAAGTATTGATTTTATTATACCATTTTTTTAAGACATAGTCTTTTATTGGTGAGAGTTATTTATGCCAAGGAGTGATTAGAAATAAATTAAAATAATGATTTTTGCTAAGAGGGGCTCTATTCTAGTTTCATGGAAATGATTTTACCAAAGGTTCGTATGCTTTGTTTACAAACATGGTACCTCTATCTATTTTTGGATAAATAGTTGTCTATTATTATGCTAATAGTAAAATCTAAATGGTAGTCTACGATTTTTTAGAAAGAAAATGGTACAATATTTCTAAGAGAAAATACAATGGGAGGTAAAATGAGGTTATTACCTATAAGAAAAATATCACGTCAGTCTAAAAGGTTAGCACTTTTTTTGACGTTTTGTGCTGGATATGTGGATGCTTACACTTTTATTGTTCGCGGGAATACCCTTGTAGCTGGACAAACTGGAAATGTTGTCTTTCTTTCGGTAGAGCTAATACAAAATAATGTTTCGGATGTTAGGGATAAGCTTTTAACCTTAATAGCGTTTATGCTGGGAGTTTTTTTACTAACCATTTATAAGGAAAAATTGAGAATTGTGAAAAAGCCAATTCTGTCACTGATTCCTTTGGCAATCTTATCAATAGTTATTGGTTTTGTGCCTCAGACTGTGGATAATATCTATCTAGTACCGCCCTTGGCCTTCTGTATGGGACTGGTGACAACTGCTTTTGGAGAAGTGTCGGGTATTGCTTATAATAATGCCTTTATGACAGGGAATATCAAACGGACCATGCTGGCTTTTGGAGATTATTTTAGGACCAAGCACACTCCTTTTTTGCGTGAAGGGTTTATATTTGTTAGCTTGCTTAGTAGTTTTGTCCTTGGCGTTGTCTTTTCAGCCTATTTGACGATTTTCTATCATGAAAAGACCATTCTTGGTGTTCCTATTATGATGAGTATTTTTTACCTAAGTATGCTTTTTGCCTCGTGGCGGAAAAAAGTAAAAGAAAAAGCTTCATTTTAGGTGTTATTACTTGTAAGAAAATAGGAGATATGCTATACTTGAAGAGTTGACTATGCACGTTCCTGTGCAACCGCACGAACATCGTTGCTTGATTATTCAAGTTTAAGTGGTTCGTCCCACGATGCTAGGCGAGTCTTCACAAAAAATCGGGGAAACCCATAAAAATCATAGGAGGTGCATAATGAGCACATACGCAATTATCAAAACTGGCGGAAAACAAGTTAAAGTTGAAGTTGGTCAAGCAGTTTACGTTGAAAAATTGAACGTTGAAGCTGGTCAAGAAGTTACTTTTAACGAAGTTGTTCTTGTTGGTGGTGAAAACACTGTTGTCGGAACTCCACTTGTTGCTGGAGCTACTGTAGTTGGAACTGTTGAAAAACAAGGAAAACAAAAGAAAGTTGTTACTTACAAGTACAAACCTAAAAAAGGTAGCCACCGTAAACAAGGTCACCGTCAACCATATACAAAAGTTGTCATCAACGCAATCAACGCTTAATTTTAAGGAGAACACATGATACAGGCAGTCTTTGAGAGAGCCGAAGATGGCGAGCTGAGGAGTGCGGAAATTACTGGACACGCCGAGAGTGGCGAATACGGCTTAGATGTCGTGTGTGCATCGGTTTCTACGCTTGCCATTAACTTTATCAACTCTATTGAGAAATTTGCAGGCTATGAACCAATCCTAGAATTAAACGAAGATGAAGGTGGTTATCTGATGGTTGAAATACCAAAAGATCTTCCTTCACACCAGAGAGAAATGACCCAGTTATTCTTTGAATCATTTTTCTTAGGTATGGCAAACTTATCGGAGAACTCTTCAGAGTTCGTCCAAACCAGAGTTATCACAGAAAACTAACACGGAGGAAAACATTATGTTAAAAATGACTCTTAACAACTTGCAACTTTTCGCCCACAAAAAAGGTGGAGGTTCTACATCAAACGGACGTGATTCACAAGCGAAACGTCTTGGAGCTAAAGCAGCTGACGGACAAACTGTAACAGGTGGATCAATCCTTTACCGTCAACGTGGTACACACATCTACCCAGGTGTAAACGTTGGACGTGGTGGAGACGATACTTTGTTCGCTAAAGTTGAAGGCGTAGTACGCTTTGAACGTAAAGGACGCGATAAAAAACAAGTTTCTGTTTACCCAATCGCAAAATAATCGCTCTAAGTAGCATTAAATAAGGCTTTCCGAGTTTTCGGAGAGCCTGTTTTTTTGTTTTGGTACCCATCTTGGTACCCATATTTTAAAAACCAATGTAAGAAGCGAATTTGTCAGCAACTTTGTCTTTTGCTTTTTGCGTAACATGAGCATAGATGTCCATAGTAGTTTGAATATTCTCATGACCGAGTCTTTCTTGAACCTCTTTGATGGTAGCACCAGCTTCGAAGAGTAAAGAGCAATGGGTATGTCTGAAACCGTGAGGTGTGATGCGTTTAAAATCTGGATACTTCCTCCAAATCCTGTTAAGCATATTGTTAACATGGACGACGCTTTTCGGCTCGCCGTTTTCGTTTTTGAAGAGGAGTCCTTTAGTGCTAAAATTTTTCCAGTTTTTTAAAGTCTCAATAGTTTTTGAATCAAGCGTAATAGTTCTTGCACTCTTTTTCGTTTTCGGAGTTTGAAAAATAAGTTTATTGTTTTCGCCTTTAGCCAATGTTTGATTGACAGTAATCTGTCCGCTCTTCAGATCGATATCAGACCATCTGAGGGCGCTGATTTCATTCTTTCTCATGCCAGTGAATGCCAGCAGACGGAAGAATGTAAGCATCTCTATATCATCAAATTCATTAACGATTTCAAAGAATGCCTGGAGTTCCTCTTTGTTATAAAACTTTTCTAGTTCATCTGTATTATTTTTTTGTCGTTTAGGCTTCAATGTCTTTCTCATTGGATTGTTTTCAATCAATTCCATTGAAATAGCGTAATCAAATATTTGGTTAGCTATGCTGATGATCCCAAAAAATCTTTTGTATTCATCAGCCCATTTATTAACTTGTGTCTGGCACATAGATAGAGTGATTTTATTTATTGGTTTATCTCCAAAATTAGGAATAATCCATTTATCTGCAACTTTTACTTGACTGACGTAAGTAGACTCTTTGACAGTATGCTTATAATGTTCTTTCCAAACCTCGTAAACTTGCTTAAAAGTGCTAGTGGTATTTTTAGACCTAAAACTTTTCTTCTCATACTCGGTCAAACATTTAGCTTCAGCAAGTCTAGCTTCTCGCTCTGTCTTGAAGCCTCGCCTCTTTGTAATAATCTTTTTATTTGTTAGTGGATCTATTCCATGATAGGCTTTAAAGTAATAAGCAGTAGTTCCATTCTTTTGATATTTTCCAATCATTGATTTTTACCCTCATTTCTGATAAAATGGGTATAGTAAAGAGGGCTTTTTAATGCCTTTTACTATCCTGATTGCCTCACGCTCAGACTCGCCAAAGTTTGAGAGCGTGGGGCTTTTTTATTATTTTTGGGCTAGGCGCCATATTGTTAAATCTAGATAATACGTTAATTCTTTTTCACGAGTAACAACTCTCTCGGTTTCAATATTTAGGGTTTTATATGGTCCACCTCTACCAGTAAGGATTGCATCGTATCGGTAATTTGGATTAGCTATGTATGATGAAATTTGTGATGCGATCACAGCTGGTAAGTATCCAACAAAGATATTATTCACTAAAACTTTGACAGCATTTTTATCATGCGGATTTGAAGGTTCTGGTAATAGTTGAACATCTACTGTTTTCAATTTATTGTATTTGTAAACAGGTTTATATGTTTCAAGCATATAAGATTTCAAACTCTTATTATCTTTCCCAAAATAATAGACACCCTTGGAAAGAAAATCAGCTGCAATCTCAGCTTCTTCTTGATGATAATTTGTTCCCATTAATAAGAAATCATCTCGGAAAACAATTGTATCAATCTGTGGACTGTAATTTTCAACTTTCTTCTTTTTCTCTCGATTTGCAGTTAAACGACCAATAATGTAAGTTATAAAACCAGTAATAAACAAGAAGAAGCCGAGAGGTGGAAATAAAAATAGGAATATAGCACCTAAAACCATAAAGACAAGTCCAGCTTCTTTATATTCTTTTGGAGTGTGTTGCTTTTTGCTGTTAGACGCAAGAATAGATTGCTGTTTGTTGGTAACTACTTTCTTTTTTCGCTTTTTAGATGATTTAAACAAATCTGAAAGTCCAAAGGTTGTCTTATGATAAACCTTGTTATACATAGCTTTCTTTGGATTTTTAACCCATCCCATCCCTTTCTTACCATAGCCAGGGATAATAGCTTTTTTAGCCTGTCTTTTCCATTTACTAGTAGTTCTAGCTTTTAAACTTCTGGTCAGACTTGGTTTTCTCATTCCTATTTTCATATTTTTTCTACCTATCCTACAAGTGCTAAATACTCTTCCTTAACCATAACTTCATCAGCTATAGTTTTTAGATTGTATTTTTCCATAAATGCTAAATAATTGAAAGTGCTAGTATCTTCAGCGATATCTAGTTCTGCTTTCATGAGATGATGAATCATGTTGCGATTTGCTTCCAACTCGCATCTCTCACGGAAATTTTTGTAAATATCTGTCGAGTGGTTGCGATGTCCTATTTCATGCAGAGCGACTTGAACCCTCTTATCTTCAGAGATTGCGTCGCTAAGGAACATTGTTTTTAAAGCAGGAATATAAAATGCTTCATCAGGAAATAAGACATCTTCAAAGACTTCTATTTTGATACCTAGCTTGTAGGCTAATTCCTTTTCTGTCATAAATTATTTATCCTTTTCGTAGATAAATTTCGATAATATTCTGGATCGCTTTTTTATCTTCATCTGATAATGGTTTACCATTGAAGCGCATAGCAGTCGAAGCGAGTTCTTCAACATTTACCTCTTTGCCTTCAAAAAAGAATTGCTCTTTTGAGTTGGCAATGTTGGGGTTATCTGTACGACCTAGAAGATAATCAGTGGACACATTGAAGTAGTCAGCGATTTCTTGTAATCGTTCGGAGCTGACCTTTTGTCGCTTTAAAGAATACAGAGTATTTTTACTGTATCCAAGTTTTTCTTCTACTTGATTTAGAGATAAGCCTTGTTTTTTTGCTAATTCTCTAACTTTTTCAAATGTCGGAAACATTGTTAAATCAACCTTTCTAAGAGATTGACAAAAAATATTTAAATTATTTGTTTAAAATTGTTGACAAAATTAAATAAATGATTTAAAATAGTTTTTGTAAGTAAGTTACAACTAAAAAAACAACTAAAAAAATAAATTATAAAAATGTTTTGGCGAACGGTATTTATAGTTTTATTAGTGCTTTTTATTATGCTTTCATTTTAAATTATTTGTTTAAAATAGTCAAGCGAAAAGATAAAAAATAGTTAAAAATTTAGTTGTTTCTTATTTACAAATTAGCAAATAGGAGGAACGTATATGCCAGATATCGCAAACGGTCGTGAAAGAGTTAATGCTTTTTTGAAAGAGAAAGGAATCAAAAAAGCAACTTTAGCGGTTGCTTATGGCTTTAAACGACAGGAAGTAACAAATATTCTAAGTGGAACGACTAAAGGTCCACGAGCGAACAGTTTCATTCTTCAGGTTATTGAAGATTATGGGATTGAGTAGGAGGAGTAGGAAAATGGAAAGTGTTTTTTCAGCGGTTCTCGTCTCAGTAATTACTTCATTTTTGGTGACGGTAATGCTATTGCGAGGATATTCGAATAGATTGACCGAAATACTTGAGAATTTTTTTGACAATGAATTGCAAGCACGAAAAGAGATACAAAAACTTACTTTAGATACAATGGATAGAATTGCTAATAAATACAAATAAAGCAAAAGTTTTTACCGACAGGAGTAGGAAAATGAATGAACTCAAAATAAGAGAAGATGGCATTTATTTGAATGACCAAAAATTAAAAGGGGTGCAAGCAATCAAAACAAAAAGAACGGCCGAAAGATGCCATGCCACTGTCTACTTAAAATTTATTGCCAAGCTGATTTGAAATGAGGATTTAATTTCATCAGAATTACCTCGTTTTTGATTTCATTATATCACAAACAGAAAGGAGGATGGAATGAGACCAAGACGATATCCGTATAGCAGGAAAGAGTCATTTTTTCCAAAGGTAGAAGCTCAATCTTCAAAAGCTAGTGTGGCTCCGATGGATGTAAACAGATTGACATCAGGCACTATTTCATATGAAAACTTTTTGAAAAGATTGGGTTGTAAGTAGACAAAAAGCACCTAACAACGTCAGGCGCTAATCAAAAATAACTAACTGAATTATAACACATAAGGAGGCTGTTGTGAATATACTTAGCGAAGAATTTGAAAATGGTATCCGAACAGTTGTAAGAAATCAATTCAAAGAATCATTCAAAGAATTGTTAGAGCATGAAACAACAGAAAAACGATGGCTTTCAATCGAAAGCGCAGCTAATTATGCCGACTGTAGTGCTAACACTATCAGAAAATGGTTAAGAATAGGATTGAATCTATACAAGATTGACGGAACTAAAAGAATCGATAGAAATGAATTGGATAACTTTGTGCAGTCGCACTTAGTGATTTAGAAGGAGAAGGAAGAAAAAATGACAGAACCAACTTTATCAAGCCAATTACTTGGCTTAGTAACGATCTTTATTGGGATCTTTATCCTGATGCTGCTAACAGCTAAAAACGAAGAAGAAGCTGAACAAAAAACAGTAATCATCATCGAAGAAGCTGAAGGCTTCAGAGAAATTGTTCGAAGAAACTTGAAAAATAGCGATAGGAAATCCACCTATGATACCCAGCCGCCTGTCGGACTTCCTTCATCGATTGAGGACGTACCACAAGTTTTTAGAGCATGCATCGAAGATTATGACAGGTTATCCAGTGATTATCAGGAAGAGGCGAGAAATAATGATCTTCTAAGAAGTCAAAATGCGAATCTCTTGGAAGAAAATGGGCGTTTACTCTATAAAGAAATGACCATGGATTTTCGGCAAAATTCAAGGAAATGGAGGGCAAAGACATGACTGTTAGCCGTGACATGAGCGAGATGGAAATACGTGTGTTAAACATGATCATGAATTGCGCTACTTTCGATTTGCCTATTCAAGCGAGTGAAATCCGCTTAGAAACCGGACTGTCGAAGCGTAAGCTGGAAGAGACTATCGAAAGCTTGCGTGTCAATTTTGCCCACCCTATCGTGGCTAAGAAGATGAAGCCAAATGGATATTACTTACCACGAAGCGAGGAGGAGCGACAAGCTGGGCTTGCTCCTTACCGTAGACAAATACTAACCGAGCAGAAGAACCTCGCTGCAGTGATGAATGTGGATTTGGAAAAGTATTGGGAGGATAGTGCATGAGTGAAGATTTTAGAATACCACCTCATGATCTAGTGGCTGAACAATCTGTTCTGGGAGCAGTATTTATCGCGCCTGACACAATCATTTCATTGGCAGATGAATTGGTCCCTGATGATTTTTATAAACCAGCCAACAAGATTGTATTTAAGACCATGTTGTCATTGCTTGAGAAAGGTGAACCAATCGATGCTACGACAATGGTTTCTGCTCTTACTAATCAAGGGGACATTAAAGAAATTGGTGGCTTAAACTATGTTGTCGAGTTAGTGAACTCCACACCAACTTCCAAAAACGTGGAGCATTACGCAAAGCTTGTTAAAGAAAAGGCGACACTAAGAAGAGTAATCGCTGATTTGTCGGATTCGCTATCTAGTGCTTATCAAGGAGATGTATCGATTGGTGATCTTATTGCTAAAACTGAAAAGTCTATGCTCGATATTAGCAATCAGAATACAGGCACAGGATTTCGTAATGTGGCCGATATCCTTGATACACATATGCAGATGGTCGAGACTCGCTCGCAGACAGATGGATTCGTGACTGGTCTGTCTACTGGATTTGTCGGACTAGATAAGATTACAACAGGCCTTCATGAAGGAAATCTTATCATACTTGCTGCGCGACCTGCAATGGGGAAAACGGCACTGGCTCTGAATATCGCTAAGTATGTGGCTACCATGGAAAGAAAGCCGTCTATTATCTTCTCGCTTGAAATGAGCGCAGAAGAACTGATTGAGCGCATGGTGGCATCAGAGGGTATGGTTCCAGGGTATCATTTGAAGACTGGGAATCTTAGTACCGATGAGTGGAAAAGGCTTGTACAGGCGCAAAGCAATCTCTATGACACGCCTATTTTTGTGGACGATACGGCTGGGATTCGGATTTCAGAGATACGCTCAAAGGCTCGAAAACTCGCCCAAGAAATGGGCGATCTGGGTGTCATCATCATTGACTACTTGCAGTTGATAACTGGGGCAAAGGGCGAGAATCGTCAGCAGATTGTTTCTGAAATTTCAAGGGAATTGAAGATACTAGCAAAGGATTTGAGGGTTCCTGTCATAGCCTTGTCGCAGTTGAGTCGGTCGGTTGAGCAGAGACAGGACAAGCGCCCAATGCTATCAGATTTGCGAGAATCTGGTTCGATTGAGCAAGATGCAGACATTGTAGCTTTCTTGTATCGTGATGCCTACTACCAGAAAGAGCAAGCTGACAGTCAAGAAGCGAATAATGTGACGGAGCTGATCCTGGAAAAGAACCGACACGGTAGTTTAGGGACGGTTAAATTATATTTTCATAAAGAATACACAAAATTTTCAAGTGTGGAGGGGTAGATGGCAGAAAGAAGAATGGTCAGCAAGACCATAATGCAAACACAAAAATTTTTAAGACTACCACTTGAAACTCAGGCATTGTATGTTCATTTAGTCATCAATTCAGATGATGACGGAATTGTCGAAGCATTTCCAGTCGTTAGAATGATTGGTGCCAGTGAGGACAGTTTAGGCCTATTAGTTATCAAGCAGTTTATAAAACCACTTAATCAAGACATGGTCTATTTCATTACGGATTTCAACGAACAAAATAAAATTAGACCAGATAGACACAAGCCTAGTATACATAGGAATTTAGCTATTCAACAACTTGGATTAGAAGTTGATGGAAGTAGATTGGTTGAGCCTGGAAAGGCAGTTCTAGAGCTTACTGAAGAAGGTCAGGCAGTTGACGGACAAGTGACGGACGAATGTCCGCATAGTATAGGTCAGGGTAGTATAGGTCAGGGTAGTATAGATAATATCCCTTACAAAGAAATTATCGATTATCTAAATTCAAAGACTGGAAAGAAATATAGAGATAATGTTCAGAAGAACAAATCTCTAATTAAAGCTAGATGGTCTGAAGGATATCGACTAGAAGACTTTAAACAAGTGATCGATAATATGGTTAAGGATTGGTCAGGTACGAAGTATGCGAAATACTTGCGACCAGAGACTCTCTTCGGAACGAAGTTCGATAGTTATTTGAATCAAGGAAATGTTGTTAATCGTGAAAAGAAAACAGACGAAAGGCTAGGGTTTTAGATGAAACAGTTTAAACAATTTAGAACTAGAACAGTTCTTGATGATGTCTGTGAAATCCATGGATGCCATCTTTGGTCTGTTAAAATCCCTGTCAAGGGCAAGGTTGAGGAAGTCAGTCAATGTCCTGAGTGCGAGAAAGAGAATATCCGACGTTTTGAAAAGCAACTAAATATGGAATCTGAGGTTAAAAGCAAGCTATCGGATACTTACGAAGTCTTTGCTCGTGACAGCATTGTTTCAAGTAAGCTTGCCAGCAAGTCACTACATGACTATGAGATTCAGGTTGACATAGATGAAAATGCTATGAATTTTGTGAAGCGGTTGGAGCGTTGCTATGCTAAAGGTGAGACCGGGAATGCTATCATTACTGGTCCGTCTGGTGTTGGTAAGAGTCATCTGACTTATGGCTTTGCTAGATTTCTCAATGAGCAGTTCAAGTATTATGATGAGCCGAAAAGTGTGCTCTTTGTGTCGGTCGTGACCTTGTTCGACAAGATTCGAGAAAGCTTTGAGTTTGACAATGGATTTTCAGAAGTGAAGATGGTCAAGCTATTGTCTGAGGTTGATTTCCTTTTCTTGGACGACCTCGGGAAAGAGAGTCGCAAGGCTGATACGAAGCGGAACGAGTGGGCGCATCAGATATTGTTCAAGATCCTGGATAATCGGACCAATACGATTATCAACACGAATTTGAGTAGCGAAGAGATTAAAGAACTTTACTCGGACGATTTTGGGAATGGTGCGCTATCAAGTCGAATTTTCGAAGGAGCAACTGGCAGGTGCTTTGTGTATCCGTCTGGGATGAAGGATAGGAGGTATTGATGTTAAATCTTTACTTCGTCTATAACGGGCACTGTCAATTCTTCCTTGGTGCGTTTAATAACGTCGATGATCTCATTGAGCGTATGGAAGACCATCAATGGGCATTCTCGGCTATCACTCACCCAAGGTTTCAGAAGCACATCGGTCAGCGGACAACACGGTTTGACTACGGTGCTAAAGATTGTTACTATTTAGCGACTTTTTCAGGAGGAAAATAAAATGATTGAACTTATTAAAGAATTTGGAATGGCTATTTTATGGATGTTCTTAGGGTATTTAATCGGGGAACGTGCAGCAAGAAAGGAAAAGAAAGATGATCAATAATGTAGTGTTAATTGGGCGCTTAACTCGTGATCCAGAATTACGATACACGCCATCAAATGATCGTGAAGCTGATTTTATCAGTTGCATCATGTGGCGCCAACAAGCTGAAAATTTCGCAAACTGGCTTAAAAAGGGTGCTCTTGTAGGAATAACAGGGCGCATCCAGACTCGTAGCTATGAAAATCAACACGGTCAACGTGTCTATGTGACGGAAGTTGTAGCTGAAAGTTTTCAAACGCTTGAAAAGAAGGATAATTCTGCGAATCAGTCAAGCATGGAAAACCAGATGCCACCAAATTTTGGGACAACAAATCCTATGGATATTTCAGATGATGGATTGCCATATGGACGCTGCTAGTTTCGCTCGTATTGTGAAAACGGGAGGTTAATCATGGCTGAGTATGTAAACCAAAAGACAGGAGCAACAATCAACACTAATACAGAAATTTCTGGGGGTGATTGGGTTCCAATTGCAGCATACAAACCTTTGGATTCATTGACTAACGCAGCATTGAAAGAAATCCTTGATGAAAAAGGTATTACTTATGATAACCGCGCCACAAATTTAAGGAGGTGTGAAGGATGAACAGACTGAAACAATTGAGAAAAGAAAAGGGGTTGACTCAGCAAAAAGTAGCTGATGAAATAGGTGTTACAAAAAGAACATACATTTATTGGGAAAATGAAGAAAGTCAAATCAAAACTAATAAAGCAAGTCAGTTAGCAGATTATTTTGGAGTAAGCGTAGGGTACTTGCTTGGTTATGAACCTGAAAGTGAGCAAGTTAGCAATTATAAAAAGATAAGAATTCACTTCACTGATGGTCATGAAATGAATTTTCTTGTAAGAGATTTTACGGAAAAAGAACTAGCAAAAATTATTAGCCAGTTCAACAATGGAAATCTGATGAGGATTAGAAATTTGTCTGTCAACCCTAAGAATGTCAATTATTTTTATGTTGACGATTTTAAAGAAAGCGAGGAGTTTGATAATGAACATACAAGGACTAATTGAACGATATGAAAAATTTAAAGCTAGCAAGAAAAAAATGACCTCGGTTGATTTAGTTTTGAAAGACTTACGGTCTTTAGACGAACCAGAACCGTTGCCGTTCAAATTAAAAGATGTTGTTCGTCGAATTAGAGGGTTTGATCCAACAACTAAAACCAGATGGCTTAATGACATTCTTAAAGAATTAGGGGACGACTACGGTTCAATGAAATATCGCAGTGGTTACGAGCAAGGAAAAAGTGAGGGAGCATGGGTTGGCGAACAATTGAAAGATGCTGATAAGATTCGGCAAGAATTGAATAAAGTGTTTCTACCTAATTTTATGGATGACTGGATTTTCGAATGCCAACTTTTAAAAAATTTTAGTTTGCGTAATGCACTAGATAGTAACACAATCCATCTCTACGCTAAAAAAAGCGAATTCGTGAAGAAATGGCTTAATGACAAAAACAACCAAGAACTTTTCGCTCGAGCGTGGTTGACTGACTATGAGGCCGAGAAAGAGCCAAAATACAAAGTCAAGTTAAAAAATACAGATGATTATCTAAATCAAACAGAAACTGGATTCCACTTTTTTAACAATGGGAAAAACAACGAAAAATTTACACGAAAGGAACTAGAATATTCTGGTTTTGGTGAAGTATTTAATAGTCCATTATTTGAAGTGGAGGAGGTGGAGTGATGGAATCATTTGCACACTATTTCAACAAGCACCTTGCTAAAAAAATCGAATTAGATGATATTACAATCCTTGATTATTATAGTCCAGAATATAAACAAATGTATAATCTAAGATATATTTTCGATAAGAAAAATTCATCATTAGCTATCACAGGGGATTTTGGAGAGCTGCTTGCAGTAAATTTTAACAATATGGGTAGCTGGGAAGATTTCTATAAGGATTTCACAAACAACGCTGGATATTTTATTGAAAAAATCAAAGCATCTAGTCGTAATCTTTTTGTTTATGATGAAGAGGAAGCTAAAAAAATTATTCTTGAGTATTTCTTTGATAATAAGCGATATGAAGACTTAGACAAAAATGATCGATATTATTTTGATGAACTATTTGAATATTTCGATGATCGGCATGGATTCAAACACATTACTGATACTGTTCGAGAATTCCTGAGTGAACAAGATTCAGAATACTATGAGACTCTTGAATTCGCTGGTAAAAAAGTGTCTGAAATAGTGCTTCTCTATTTGGATGCTTATAAAAGAGCGTATGAATCAATAAAAAATGAGGAGGTGGAGTGATGGAACGACCTGAACGATACCCATCTGGACACTTCATTCCTGAACTTATTGAAGATGAAGATATTATCTTTAACAAAGATAGCGAATATCACAAGCAGAAGAAAAAAGAAAAGAAGAATCCTATATTCAAAAGAAATAAGCCCAAAAATAGATGGGCGCTTTGAGGAGGTGGAATGATGTCGTTTTACGGAGGGACATTCGTTGATTATTGCAAATATTGCGATGACAAATATAGTGGAATTTTTAAATTAAAAAAACATGAAGATGCTATCAAAGGATTCCATAGATGGTTGAAAGAACACGGAAGAGAGGTCACAGATTGAAACGATTCATCGCAGTATGGATTCTTCTGTCTGCTGGGTTGAACATCTGGCAGAGTATCCATATTAAGAAACTAGAAGAAAAGCGCCCAATTATCGTTTATAAAGCTGATAATCAAGGCGCAGAGATTTTTGGTAAAGTCCTTGAGAAAGGACGACATGGCAAGCTATACACTATCACAATTCGTGACTACGGGGTGTTCGTTGTTACGAAGGACGTGTATGAGAAAGTAAAAGTCGGGGATGAGGTAAGATTGTAATGACAAAGTACAAGAAACCAACTTACATCATCATTCAGGAAGCAATGGCAGAGCGCATTAGATTTCTGGAAGATGAACTTTATGAAAGGGCCTATAAGGATATTGAGAAATTAGAAGCTCAAAATGATTTCTTAAAAGGTCTTTGCAACAATCAATTTGAAATTATCATGGATTATGAATGGAAGCAGATGCAAGAGCAGGCTGAGTTCATAAAAGCTAATACTAGAAAGTGGAGAGCAAGATGCAGCTAAGACTGAAAGAACTCAGAGAGGACTTGTGTATTTCGGTCAAAGATATGGCCAGAGATACAGGTGTTTCCCAAAACACAATCCATTTGTATGAGCGAGGTGGATATCCGTCCATTAAGCAAATTGAAATGATTGCTAAAACATATGACGTGAATCCTGCTTGGCTAGTTGGATGGATAGATGATGAAATGATGCCTGGAATCCAGGTTGTTGAAAAAGTGGTCTACAAAGAAAGTCTAACGGCAAGATTGCCAGATTATTTCAACAACAATAATGATGGTAAGCTTATCAAGTGGAAACAAACACGAAGATTTCGACGGAAGAATTACTTGAGATAGAAACGAGGTGAGCGATGCCCTTCTTTCCTGATATAAACGAAACTAAAACAAAAGAAAATGCCAAGAAAATTTTAGAAGGATATCCTCGCTGGCGTCGTGTGGCCAATGACACCGAAGGTCAGAGAGTAACGACAACCTACTCATTTATGCCGAGAAATCCGTCAAGTGGAAGAAATAGTCAAGTCGAGAAGTTAGCTATACGGAAAGTTGATGCAGAGCTTGAGCTGGATGCAATTGAGCAAGCGGTTAGCGGCTTACACGATCCTCTATATCGTAGGATACTTTTCGAAAAGTACCTTCAGTGGGATTGCAAGAAGAATGAAACAATCGCAATGGACTTGTCTCTTTCAGAAAGTTCATATTACGAAATTTTGGAGAAAGCTTTGATGGCATTTGCAGAGCTATACCGCAATGGAGAACAGATTGAAATTTTGGAGTAAACTTGGAGTTTTTTTGGAGTAAACTTGGAGTAAGTCCGGAGTAAATATATGATTTTATGTGCTAAAATTATATTATGAAATAATTGTAAAGGCAGGCACACCCTGTCTTTTCTTTTAGTTTGGAGGTGATATCGTGAAAAAAGTAGAACCAATTCGTGAGCTAGACGATATTGATAGAATGAAGAATTACTTGAAATCAAAGAGTGAACGAAACTATGTTCTTTTCTTAGTAGGAATATATTCAGGTCTACGAGTAAGCGACATTGTTCCTCTTCAAGTGAAACATGTAGTTCAAGATAGAATTGAAATCAAAGAGAAAAAAACTGGCAAAATAAGAAAATTTGCAGTTAATCCAGAATTACGAAAGGCTTTGAATCGTTATATAAAAGAAAATCATCTTGAGAGTTACGACTATCTTTTTCCAAGTAGAAAAAAAGTTAGAGGTGACGGAGTAAGTATTAAACATATCGGTAGAGTGGCTGTGTATCAATTCTTGAATGATGCAGCTAAACATTCAGGACTCAAGCACATCGGAACACATTCGATGAGAAAAACGTTTGGTTATCATCATTATAAACAAAATGGGAATATAGCTATTTTAATGCAAATACTTAATCACTCTGCTCCAGACATCACATTAGATTATATTGGATACAATCAAGATGAAATTGATGAAAGTATGCTTACTTTTACGTATTAAAAGCACGCTTATTTATCATATTGAGAAATGGTAAATTAAAAAATAAGAAAAACCGGAAACCCATTGTCATGATTGGGCTAAACCATACTTTCTTGAAAGTCACAAAATATAAGATATGTTAAATATACGAGGGTGTAAGAAGCTAAAAAACCTCCCCCCCTACATCATAAAAAATTAACCCCCTACCTCCCAAAAAAGAAAGGCCCCTCCCTAAATGAATACCCCCCAGGATAGACCGGACCGGAGTGGTCCTCATAGAGTTGCTTTTGAAAAGAATAAAAAGATTATTCTGAAGACCAGAAATACTTGTGGGATTTGTGGATTGCCGGTTGACAAGTCATTGAAGTATCCACATCCTTTGTCACCAGTCATTGACCACATCATTCCAATCAATCGGAACGGTCATCCATCAGACATCAATAACCTACAGCTAGCGCACTGGCAGTGTAATAGACAGAAGTCTGACAAGCTTTATGCTGATGATAAATCAGCAAGTACAACTGTTGTTGGCAACAGGAACTTGCCACAATCGAGAGATTGGACAAAATATAAATCTTAATAAAATAAAATATAAAATGATTTTTTTAAGAAAGATATAAATTAACAGAATACTAGATTTTTAGAAAAATGTAATGTATGAGGAAAGTCCTAGTTAAGGATAGGGGGGTGTCCCCCTCCCACTAGGCGCTCGAGGGCTTCACACCGTCACTGTACATTTTTTCTCGCGCCAAATCATCACAAAGAAAGGAGAACGGTTTGGAATTAAGAGGGATTGAATATCTCAGGAAAAAGTTGAATCTCTATCAGAGTAAAGTTAATCTGAGGTATAAATACTATGCAATGCAGCATTACAGAGCACCTATCGGAATTACAATTCCTGCTCATGTGAGAGCTAAATATAGAGCTACTCTTGGATGGACTGCAAAAGGGGTAGATTGCCTTGCGGATCGTTTAGTATTTCGTGAATTTACAAATGATGATTTTAATGTTACAGAAATCTTTGATCGCAACAACCCTGACATCTTTTTTGATAGTGCTATTCTAGCTGCACTGATTGGATCGTGTTGCTTTATCTATATTTCAAAAGGTGAAGATGATGAGGTGAGGTTACAAGTTATTGAGGCTAGCAATGCGACTGGTGTCATTGATCCTATCACTGGATTGCTTGTAGAAGGTTATGCAGTTCTGGCTCGTGATGATTACAATCAACCAACACTTGAAGCCTACTTTGAACCTAATGCTACTCACTTTATTCCGAAAAATGGAAGACCGTACTCGGTTGCGAATGAAGCAGGCATTCCATTACTTGTCCCAGTAATTCATCGGCCTGATGCTGTTCGTCCATTTGGTAGATCAAGAATTACCAGATCTGGGATGTACTATCAAAAGGAAGCAGAACAAACATTTGAACGTGCCAATATTACTGCAGAATTTTATTCATGGCCACAAAAATATATTATTGGATTAGATCCTGATGCAGAGCAGTTGGAAACTTATAAAGCTACTGTATCAAGTTTGTTGACAATTTCTGCCAGCGACGGTGGGGAAAAACCAAGTATTGGTCAATTTACTACAGCGAGTATGTCTCCTTTTACAGAACAGCTAAGAACTGCTGCTGCTGGATTTGCTGGGGAAATGGGCTTGACATTGGATGATATGGGGTTTGTGTCTGACAACCCGTCATCTGTTGAAGCCATCAAGGCTAGCCATGAGAATCTTCGTCTTGCTGGTCGAAAGGCTCAGCGCTCACTAGGTGCTGGATTGCTAAATGTCGCTTATGTTGCAGCTTGCTTGCGTGATGAGTTTCATTATGTCAGAAGTCAATTTGTAAGAACTACAGTCAAGTGGGAACCATTGTTTGAAGCGGATGCGAATACTATGACTATGATTGGTGACGGTGTTGTCAAATTAAATCAGGCATTACCTGGTTACATCAACGCAGAAACCATTCGAGATCTTACTGGTATCGCTGGAGACATGTCTGCTAAACCAGCAATCAGCGAGGTAGTGACAGATGGAACATGATGTTTTACCTAGTATCTTGCAAGAGGTTCAGGAGAGGTTTGAACGAGATTTTGGTAAGAGTGAGATTGTCAGAAATGCTTTTGCTACATTGAAGGCAAAAAAAGCCACTTACAAAACAGCAAATGAGTTTGCGATTGAAGTTGGAGAAATTCTCTCTAAGACTCTAGGAGTGTCTCTGAGCGCCGACAAACTACCAGACGGTAAAATGTATTACAATATCGCTCAACGTTTGCTGACGGACGTGTTAGGACGAAATCACGAGCTTGTGAGTGGTTATGCTAGTGATGTTCAGAAGAATTTGAATGATGAAGCAAAAATCGGTCTGAAAGTGCAAGTCCCTGAATTGAATCAGGATCGAATCGCTGGCATTGTGAATCGATTTTCGTCTGAGGAAAATTTTGAAGATGTCAGTTGGTTGCTCGGTGAACCTATTGTGAACTTTACTCAATCAATCATTGATGATAGTATTCGGAAGAATGCGGAGTTTCATGCTGAAGTAGGGTTGAGTCCGAAAATTGTTCGAACAACAGTTGGAAATTGTTGCAAATGGTGTCAAAAGCTAGCTGGTAGCTATGTATATCCAAATGTTCCTCATGATGTGTACCGCAGGCATCAAAATTGTAGATGTACAGTTAATTACAAAACTAGCGATGGGAAAAGGCAAAATGTTTGGAATAAAAGAATTGTAAAGCCTGCTAATAGTGGTATAATTGAGATGAGAAAGAATCTTAATTTAAAAGTCAACTATGATACGAGTCGGTATCCACATAATGCAGATGGAACTGTTAAAGTGAGTCGCACAGTCGAAAGGAAAATTCCTGCTGATGTTAGTCCTTTTGAAGTAATTGATGTGGTAAATAAAGATGGAGTTGTAAGCAGGACATTCATCGATGAATATGGTCGCCGTGGAATGCGTATTGATACCTCGGATCATAAACAGCCTAAGTATCATCCAATGGGTGCTCATAAGCACATTATGGAATATGATGAGTCTGGGAATTATTTGACCGATGGGAAACCTATTGTTTTATCTGCAAAGGATAGAAAGGAGAACAAGGACATATTATGACAAAAGATGAAATTAAAAAATATTTGGACACGGATCTTGTATTTAATCATAATGATCGAGGCGCTTGTTTCTTATCTAGCATTTGTGTAGTTGGTTATGATTATGAAGGTCAGCAGTTTGATACAATTGATGAAGCTATGGAAGCTAAAGTTTTTGATGGTAAGAGTTTAGTGGATATATGGGATGAAGTTTTACCTCAAATCTCTTAATTAGGCACTCGAAAGGGTGCTTTTATTGTGCTTTAGTTTAGGAGGTGATCTGATATCTCCCAGCGATAGGGTTATCATGCGATGACGATTGAAAGGAAAGTGGAATGGCGAGGAAGAAACTTGGCAATCAGAATCCTACTCAATCGGTGATTTTAAAATACGTCAAGAAAAATTCAAAAGCTAAAGAAGCGATTGAACTTTACGAGCGGACAGGCCTTTCTTGTTATGCTTGGCAGAAGAATCTCTTGCTGCCTATGATGGCCATTGACAAGAACGGTCTTTGGGTGCATCAGAAGTTTGGTTACTCTATTCCTCGACGAAACGGAAAGACTGAAATCCTATATATCGGTGAAATTTGGGGGCTACATGAAGGATTGAATATCCTACATACTTCTCACAGGATTTCTACCTCTCATGCCTCTTTTGAAAAGGTAAAACGATACCTTGAAAAAATGGGGTATGTGGATGGTGAGGATTTCAATTCTATTCGGGCGAAGGGACAGGAGCGGATTGAACTTTATTCAACAGGTGGTGTTATCCAATTCCGTACTAGGACATCAAACGGTGGTCTTGGTGAAGGTTTTGATATGCTAATCATTGACGAGGCTCAAGAGTACACAACCGAGCAAGAATCTGCTTTGAAATATACGGTTACGGATAGTGAAAATCCTATCACAATCATGTGTGGAACACCTCCGACACCAGTATCAAGTGGAACGGTCTTTACTAAGTATCGTGAGACTTGTCTTTTCGGGAAAGGGAAGTATTCTGGCTGGGCTGAGTGGTCGGTTTCCGATGAAAAGGAAATCGACGATGTGGAAGCTTGGTATAATTCTAATCCGTCCATGGGCTACCACTTAAACGAACGGAAGGTTGAGGCAGAGCTTGGTGAGGACAAGCTGGACCATAATATCCAACGTTTGGGATTTTGGCCAACTTACAACCAGAAATCTGCTATTTCTGAGACGGAGTGGAATGAGCTCAAGGTGGATGATGTTCCAGAATTATCTGGTAAGCTGTCTGTTGGTATTAAGTACGGTCAAGATGGAACGAACGTGGCATTGAGTATTGCTGCAAGGACCAAGGATGGCCGTTTCTTTGTTGAGACAGTCGATTGTCAATCTGTTCGTAATGGTAATGAGTGGATGGTTGCTTTCTTGCGTCAAGCTGACGTGGCTCAAATTGTCATCGATGGCGCAAGTGGGCAAAAGATCCTGGACGAAGAGTTGAAGGACTATAGAATCAAGAATGTGATTCTGCCGACGGTGAAAGAAATCATCGTGGCCAATGCTCTTTGGGAACAGGGGATTTATCAGAAAACCATCTGTCATGCTGGTCAACCATCGCTGTCTAAAGTAGCCACTAACTGCGACAAGCGGAATATTGGTTCAAATGGTGGATTTGGCTATCGATCGCATTTTGAAGACATGGATATTTCTTTGATGGATAGCGCTTTGCTTGCGCACTGGGCTTGTGCTACGACCAAGCCTAAGAAAAAGCAAAAAATCAGTTATTAAAATAAGCGGTCTTGTGACTGCTTTTTTGATGCCCAAAATTACCGAACTGCCGGGGAAGCAGGAGAAAGGAGACATGAGAATGTCAGAATTTAAACCAATTACTACACAAGAAGAATTTGATGCTGCTATTAAGGAGCGTTTATCTCGTGAGAAAGCGAAGTATAGCGACTATGACCAGCTCAAATCTCGAGTTACAGAATTGGAAACAGAAAATGTTGGCTTGAAGTCAACAATCGAAGCTAACAATCAAAGTAAGGCAGATGCTGATAAGCAACTTGAAAAGATGCAGAGTAAAATCGCTGGTTATGAGACAGCTAGTCTGCGAACTCGGATTGCTTTGCAACATGGATTGCCTTACGACCTTGCAGATCGTTTGCAGGGAACTGATGAAGAAAGCTTGAAAGTTGATGCGGAGCGCTTGGCTGGGTTTATGAAGCCAGTGAGCAAAGTAGCACCAGTAAAATCAACTGAACCAATTATCCCTAAAGAGGATGATGACAGAGCCATGGTTAGAAACTTGGTTCAAAGTTTAAATATTGAAGATTAAAGGAGAAAAAATATGTCAGAAGCTCAACTTTCAAAAGGAAATCTATTTAATCCAGAACTTGTAACAAAAGTAATCAACAAGGTGAAGGGGCATTCGTCAATCGCTAAGCTATCACCCCAAAAACCTATTCCGTTTAACGGACAACGAGAGTTCGTTTTCGATTTCGATTCTGATATCGATATTGTAGCAGAAAACGGCAAAAAGACTCACGGTGGTGTGAGCCTCGATCCTGTAACTATTGTGCCGCTCAAAGTTGAATACGGTGCCCGTGTATCTGATGAGTTTTTACATGCTTCTGAAGAAGCAAAAGTTGATATGCTCACTGATTTTGTTGAAGGTTTTTCTAAAAAATTAGCTCGTGGTCTTGATATCATGAGTATTCATGGTATTAATCCACGAACAAAACAAGCCTCTACTATTATTGGTGATAATTGCTTTGACAAAAAAGTTACTCAGACAGTAACTTTCAAAGAATCTAACCCAGACGAAAGTATGGAAGATGCTGTCGGTATGATTGATGGTTCAGAACGTGATATCACTGGAGCAATTTTGGACCCTATCTTCACTACAGCACTTTCAAAAATGAAAAATGCTGAAGGTGGGAAATTGTATCCTGAATTGGCATGGGGCGGTGTGCCTGATGCAATCAATGGATTGGCAGTAGATAAAAACCGCACTGTATCATACTCACAAACAGACCCTAAAAACACAGCGATTGTTGGGGACTTTGAAACAATGTTCAAATGGGGCTATGCGAAAGAAGTTCCGATGGAAATCATTAAGTATGGTGATCCTGACAACAGCGGTCGCGACCTTAAAGGGTATAACCAGATTTATATCCGTTGCGAAGCATACATCGGATGGGGCATCATGGACGCTGCTAGTTTCGCTCGTATTGTGAAAACGGGAGGTTAATCATGGCTGAGTATGTAAACCAAAAGACAGGAGCAACAATCAACACTAATACAGAAATTTCTGGGGGTGATTGGGTTCCAATTGCAGCATACAAACCTTTGGATTCATTGACTAACGCAGCATTGAAAGAAATCCTTGATGAAAAAGGTATTACTTATGATAACCGCGCCACAAAACCTGAATTGATTTCGCTAATCGAACAAGCTGACACTGAAGTCCAGTAGTCGCTTGACTGGAGGTAGAAATGGAAAACTTTGCAACAGTCGAAGATTTGAAAAAATTGTGGCGAGCGTTGAAATTCGATGAGGAAAAACGAGCCGAGGCGCTGTTGGAAGTTGTTTCTCATTCTCTTCGCGTTGAAGCTGAAAAAGTCGGTAAAGACCTTGACGACATGGTAGCTGAGAGCGTGTCATTCGCTAGTGTTGCCAAGTCTGTCACGGTCGATATCGTGGCACGAACCCTCATGACCTCAACAGACCATGAACCGATGACTCAAGTTTCTGAAAGTGCCTTGGGTTATTCGTTTAGTGGTTCTTACCTTGTTCCTGGAGGCGGTCTCTTTATCAAAGACACCGAACTCAAAAGGCTTGGTTTGAAGAAAAAACAACGATATGGAGCGATTGAAATTTATGACCTACCTAAAAGGAATCCCTGTCATTTTAATAGACAAGGTGGAAACTGGTAACGACGATTTCGGTCATCCAATCTATCGTGATGTTGAGATTGAGGTTCAAAATGTATTGGTTGCCCCAACTTCATCAGAGGACGTCATCAATCAAATGAACTTGACTGGGAAAAAGGCGGTTTATACACTTGGTATTCCCAAAGGGGACGCTAATAAGTGGGAGAACCGTGAGGTCAAGTTTTTTGGTCGTAAATGGCGGACGATTGGCATCCCTCAAGAGGGAATTGAGTCAATGATTCCATTGTCTTGGAATAGAAAGGTCATGGTTGAAGTTTATGAGTGATATGAAATTCCAGTTAAACTCAGCTGGCGTGTCTGCTTTGCTACGTTCTTCCGAAATGCAGGGTATTTTGAGAGAAAAGGGGCAAGGAATTGCGAACCGAGCTGGTGAGGGGTTTGAATTGACCGTATCGTCAGGGCAGAAGCGTGCCAATGCAAAAGTTAGTACGACTGACATCAAGAGCATGGCCAGAAACAAAAAACATAATATTTTACTGAAGGCTATGAGATGATCGAATTAGTTATAAAGAAATTTTTAGACGGACAGTTAGATGTTCCGTCTTTTTTTGAACATGAACCGAATATGCCTGAAAGTTATGTCATTTTTGAAAAGACGGGAAGTGGTGGAAGTGACTACGTTCATTCTGCTACATTCGCTTTTCAGAGTTATGCGCCGTCCTTACAAAAGGCTGCTGAGTTAAACGAGAAAGTCAAGAAAGTAGTTGAGGATCTCATCACGGTTAACGAAGTCAGCGGTGTGCATCACAATAGTGATTACAACTTTACAGACACGGAAACGAAGCAATATCGCTATCAAGCGGTATATGACATCAATTATTTTTAAAAAGGAGGTGTAGTTTTGGCGCCAGAATTAGAAGCACCAGAAGTAAGAACACCAAATGCAGAATCAACAGGAGGAAAGAATATGACGACTGCATCAGCATCAAATGTAACGGCTGCAAAGCCTAAAATTGGAGGAGCAGTATCTACTGCACCAGCTGGAACAGACCTTCCAACGAATGCAAAAACAGCCTTGAACCCAGCATTTAAAACGCTAGGTTACATTTCAGAAGATGGGGTGACCAATGAGAACTCGCCAGAAAGCGAAGTAGTCAAAGCGTGGGGCGGACAAACAGTATTGTCTTCTCAAACCGAAAAAAAAGACACCTTCAAATACAAATTGATTGAAGGTCTGAACGTTGAAGTCTTGAAAGAAGTGTATGGGCCAGATAACGTTTCAGGAACGCTTGAAACAGGTATCACTGTCAAAGCTAACGGTAAAGAATTGCCAGAACATAGCTTGGTTATTGATACATTGTTGAAAAACGGCTATGCGAAACGTGTTGTGATTCCTCGTGGTAAGGTGAGTGAAATTGGCGAAATCAGCTATAAAGACGGCGAGCCTATCGGCTATGAATTGACTATCACTGCATTACCAGACAACAGTGAGAACACTCACTACGAATACATCCAAGGAGCGTAAAATAAATGAGTAAAACATTCAAAGGGGAAACGAAGTCAGGTTTTAAATTCGAAATTTCTGAGCGTCGTTTAAACAACTATGAATTGTTAGAGTTGATTGGTGAAGTTGACGAAGGACAAGGCCAAGTCTTTCCTAAAGTTGTAAAACTTTTATTTGGAGATGAGCAAGCCAAGGCTTTTAAAGACCATCTAAGAGAAGAAGATGGCATCGTGCCAAATGATAAAATGGCAGATGAAATCAAGAGTGTTTTTGAATCCGTTAACGGCTTAAAAAAATCCTAGTCCTTGCTCAGATGATCAATTTGGACGAAGATGCCCTTGTCTGTGACTTGGCGGAAACCTACCAGATATACGACTACAAACAGCTACCTTTAAATCAGGTGGCTGTTTTTGCGTATGGGTTGCGTGATGATTCGCGGATAAAGCAGATGATATCTGACCAAATCGTCCCTCTTGAAACGACGTTACTTGCAAATATCGTAGACAGACTTTCGATTTCTTTGTGGTTGCAAACAAAAGATGGCCAAAAGGGTGTTAATCGCCCAACATCAATTGCTGAATTGCTTACAAAAAATCACAAAGAAGAGAGTGACGAAAGGGATTATCTCGTCTTTGAATCTGGTGAGGACTTTGAAAACTATCGCAAGGCTTTACTTGCGAAAACAGGAGGTGAGGAATAGTGGCGACCGAATTAGGAAAAGCCTATGTACAAATCATTCCATCCGCTAAAGGCATTAGTGGCATGATTCAAAAGGAAATGGGTGGTGAAGTTGCCTCTGCTGGCGTTAGCGCAGGCGAATCCCTCGGATCCAAAATGATGGGCGCTGTTTCAAAGGTTATTACTGCTGCAGGAATTGGTAAAGCAATCGGAGCATCGATAAATGAAGGTGCTGCTCTTCAACAATCTATTGGCGGTATTGAGACGCTTTTTAAAACATCGGCAGGAAAAGTAAGAGGCTACGCTGAAGAAGCGTATAGGACTACAGGACTTTCCGCAAATAAATATATGGAGAATGTAACAGGATTCTCAGCAAGTTTGTTGCAATCTTTAGGTGGAGATGTCAATTTAGCAGCTGATGTTGCTAACAGGGCAATGGTTGATATGTCGGATAATGCGAACAAGATGGGAACATCTATGGATAGTATTCAGATGTCATATCAAGGGTTTGCCAAGCAGAACTACACCATGCTGGACAACTTGAAGCTAGGTTATGGTGGTACGCAACAAGAAATGAAGCGCTTGATAGCGGACGCAGCTAGTTATAAGAAAGAACAAGACGAGCTAAATGTCTCTGTAAAAGATGGTGATATGTCATTCGGGAACATCGTTAACGCTATTTCTGTAGTTCAGAAAAAGTTGAAAATTACTGGTACAACTGCAAATGAGGCATCAACCACTTTCACTGGATCATTTGAATCGATGAAAGCAGCTGCTCAGAACGTTCTTGGAAAGTTGTCTTTGGGTGAAGATATTCAACCTGCACTACAAGCTTTGATGGAAACGACATCCACATTTCTTTTCGGAAACCTAATTCCGATGATTGGAAATATTTTGAAGCAAATTCCTAACCTTATTTTAGGAGGAATCAAGGGTGTTTTCAGTGGAATCTTTGGCGAAGGTCTAGGAAGTATCATGGGTGGTATCGTTACCGCTCTTGGTTCTGCATTTTTAGCTTTTAAAGCATTTTCGGCAGTCTCGGGATTGCTATCTGGAATACCTGCTGTCTTAACGACAATTAAAACAGCAGTCACGGGTCTATTTACTGCAATGAGTGCCAATCCAATTGGAATTGCAATCGCAGCGATTGCTGCATTGACTGCAGGTTTGGTTTATTTCTTTACTCAAACCGAGATGGGAAGGCAAATCTGGCAAGGCTTCATGGATTGGTTCTCTGGTGTGTGGCAGTCTGTCGCACCAGTCTTGACCGAAGTTTGGAACGGTATTGTTGAAACAGCTACGACCGTCTGGAACAATATGATGGCTGTTGTTGCTCCGATTATCCAAGCAGTTGTTGATTTTATTAGGTCCGTTTGGGACGGTATTTCCCTATGGTGGACTGAAAATCAAGGTTTGATTCAACAAACGTTCACAACGGTTTGGAACGCAATCCAGACAGTTATTCAGACGGTTATGCCGATTATTCAATCCATTATTGAAACAGCAATGAATATACTTGGACCTTTTATTGAGGGAACCTGGAACAATATCTGTACGGTTGTGAAGACGGTTTGGGAGTTGATTAAGATTGCTATTCAGACGGCTATGGATGTCATCGGTGGCATTATAAAAGCAGTCATGGCTATCATCAATGGTGACTGGGGCACCGCTTGGAATGCTATAAAGGGTGTTGGTGAGGCCATCTGGAAAGGGTTGTCTGCTGCAGGTAAGGCCATTTTTGATGGTTTCGCTCAGATATTATCTAATATCTGGAGCACGATCAAAACTGTCGCAAGTAATGCCTGGGAAGGGTTGAAATCAACTGTCTTAGGTTTGATTGATGGACTTGTACAAGGAGCTAAAAATGCTTGGGAAAGCATGAAACAAGGTGTTCGTGATCTTGTAAGTAATGTTACGAGTATCTTTGACGGTATTCGAAACATTGACCTATGGTCAGCAGGTAAGGCTATCCTTGATGGCTTTTTAAATGGTTTGAAATCTGCTTGGAGTGCAGTTACTGACTTTGTCGGTGGTATTGCTGGTTGGATTGCTGACCACAAAGGTCCGATTGAATACGACCGCAAGCTCTTGATTCCTGCTGGTAATGCGATTATGCAAGGTTTGAATAGCGGGTTGCAAGACCGTTTCAAAGATGTTAAGAAATCGGTTGGTGGAATGGCTGGCGAAATCTCAAGCGCATTTTCAAATGATGATTTTGGTTTGAGTGGAACACCGACTATTGCCAAAAATCTTGAAGCAAGCTTGGCTATGCCAAACGCTCAAATCGAGGCCAAAGACAGTCAAACCGTGTCTGAGATGAGGATTATGAGAGCAAGTATGGAGAAGATCCTTATTGCTATCCTTGAAAAGCCGTCAGATACTTACCTGGACGCTGATAAAATTTCAATGAGTGTCTACCAACGTCAAGGTGCGATTTACGCTAGGGAGGGAATTTAATGGAGTACATGATTATCAATGGTTTCAATACTTCAACCATTCCTAAATGTGTTGTAACCGACTTTGGCGAGGTAGAGGCTGCTAAACCTAAGGTCTCGGAAACAGCTACCCTTTTTGGGGTTAACGGGAATTACCGTGTTTTGGACGGCGCTTATGAGAGTTATGAACGAACATTTGCTTTTTACCTTCCAAGGATGGTAGACCCGTCTAAAATCGTTGAGAGATTCCAACCAAATGATAATACGCTAGAGTTTAGCTATCAGCTAGGCTCTTTATTTTACGCTGATTTTGTCAGTGCAAAATATAAGCCTCAAGGCATGCACGGCTGGAAACTTGAAATCAAGTTGATTATGCAACCTTTCCGATATCAGAAAAATGTTGTTCCATTGGTTTTCACTGCAAGTGGTAATATCAACAATCCAGGCTCTGTCTATAGCGAGCCTGTGATTGAGATTGAAGGAGATGGAGATGTTTCTTTGACTATCGGAAGGACAACTATGCACTTGACGATTAGACGAAAAGTGACCATTGATTGTAGACATAAGAAACAAAATATCTACAATGCAGATGGTGCGGTTCAAAATACGCTACGGAAACGTGGAGGTTTCTTTGAGTTGGCAGTTGGTAATAACGGTCTGGTCTTTACTGGTGCAGTCCGTAAGATCACAGTTCGGCCGAATTGGAGGTATATCTTATGATTTATCTTACTGAGGGAAATACACCTCTAAACGAGGCCTATAATGATGAAATTGTCCAGGAGCGAAACAATACCTATCAACTGACCTTTCGTTTTCCTACATCGGATCCCAAGTGGGAATTGTTGAAAGAGGAAACCTTTCTGACTGCAGATGACCTTCATGGTGAGCAGGATTTTTATATTTTTGAGGTTGAAAAGCAACAAGGATATATCCAAGTCTATGCTAATCAGGTAATCAGTCTGTTAAATAATTACATCATCAGCTCTATCGATGTTGACCGTGTTAGTGGTACAAGGGTATTAAGCGCATTGGCTGGTAGTATTACCAGAGCCAATCCTTTCTCTTTTTTCTCAGACATTGATGATAGGCATACGCTTAACATCAAGGATAAGAATGCGATGGAGGTCTTGGCCAAAGACAAGCATTCTATCCTTGGTCAGTGGGGCGGAGATATGGTGCGAAATGGCTATAACTTGCGCTTGTTGAAGAATGGCGGTTCAGAAAATGAATCGCTTTTTATGTACAAAAAAAATCTGTCCAGCTACCAGCATAAGACCTCAACGAAGTCTTTGAAAACTCGGATAACCTTTAAAACTACCGTTAAGGGCGAGGGAGAAAAGGCGCCTGACGTTGATTATGTAGTAGTGATTGATAGCCCCTTACTTGGGAAATACAGCCAAATCTATGAAGCAGTTGTTGAGGTCAATGACCAGAACGTCAAAGACCAAGCTAGCTTGATTGAATACGGTAAGCAGTATTTTCGGACGAGTATGTGCGATATGCTGGAAGATAACCTTGAAATTTCAGTTGTCGGCCAGAGCGATGTAGCGGTTCGGATGTTCGATGTGGTCAGCATCTACCATGAATGGTACGGTCTTGATGTGCGTAAGAAAATCACGAAATACACCTATTCGCCAATGGCAAAACGCCTGAAATCAATTGGTTTTGGGACATTCCAATCCAGTCTTGCGAATGCGATAGGTGGGATTGTAAATGATGCCGTTTTGAATGAAAGTCGAAATCTACATAAGAGTTTTGAAGAACATTTGAAAAAGGAAATCGCAAACGCTAACCGTGCCTTTGATGCTGAATTTGCCAAGCATGAGAAAAACATCACGGACGCTATTGAGCAGTACAAAGCAAATGCTGAAGAAATGGGCGCTAAAATCCATGAGGAAATAGAAAAAGAGCGTCCTGAGTTCGTGAAGCGTATCAGTGAAGAGTTGACGAGTGGCGCGGACTCAATCGCTGAACTGAGCAAGAAACTGGAACAGGTCAGTGAAACTGCAAGGGTTAACGCTAGCCTGATTGGTGGTGACGGGAATACCCAGTACAACAAGAACCGTCTCAACGGTGGCACGGCTAAAAAAATAAGTTATGGAACGGATTTCGTGGAGGTTGGCCACAACGGAGAGGGCTTTGAACTAGGTAAGAAGTACGTCATTAGCTGGTCAGCAACCTGCACGCCGTACGGTAAGACAGATGTGACTGTGGTAGTCAATAAGATACCGTTTTACGGTGGACTCGTTCATCTTGCGCCTGCTAATACAGTCATGCCAGCGATTGATAAAGACCTCACTCAGAAAGAGGAGCAGGTCTTAGCAGTCTACTACGGTGCTTATCGTCTGACATTCTCAGGCGACTGGTATCAAGATTTAGAGCAGTCTGTGACGGTTGATAATCAGACAAGACGGATTGAACTAGCACCAGTCTATAAGACGATTGCTGATGGGCAAAATTCAAGATATGACGGAAGTTGGAACGAGAGTCCAACTTTTATTTTCGATGGAGGAAGAACATGACAGAGACAATCCCAGTAAGGGTACAACACAAGCGTATGTCAGCGAGAGACTGGGCAAGTAGCACTCTGGTCTTGCTCGATGGCGAGTTAGGAGTAGAAAGTGACACTGGTAAGGTCAAGGTCGGAAACGGTACTGACCGATTCTCAGCTCTTCAATACCTGACAGGTCCCAAAGGAGACCGTGGAGAAACAGGGCCAGCAGGACCACGAGGCGCGGACGGTGTTATGCGGTTCGAGAACTTGACAACCCAACAGAGAGAGGGCTTGCGAGGAGATAACGGTCACAGCTTGAATGCGAACGTACGTATCGAGGGAAGCTATCGAAACGGTGCGACCAGCCAGTTAAACTTGATCGCGGATGTCTATTACGATGGGACACGGTTAACCAGTGGCTATACTGTTGATTATTACTACCGTGGTTTTGGGAACAATAACTGGCAAAGTTTGCTGAGCCAAACGCCTGATTCAAATGGAAAGTTTGGCCAGTGGAATGCTTCTCAGCGGTCAGGAGGCTGGCTTGAGGTCTACATCGTTGTAACGTACAACGGAATCAAAGCAGCTGCTAGTACACGGCTAGACAATGTTAGCGACGGGGCAACAGGTCCAGCTGGTGCACGAGGTGCTGATGGTGCTAGAGGAGCAGATGGAGTGCCTGGTCAGAACATCATCAACCAAAACAGTGGACAACCTATGAAGTATTGGTCTGGTACAAGGTCTCAATATGACGCGATTGCCAACAAGGATAGTAATACTATCTATGATATCTACAGTAGTACGTAGGAGGTAGTATGGCTAGAGAAGGAATTTATGTTGGTGGTAAGGAAGTTGTTCAGCGTTATGTAGGAACACAGTTGGTTTGGGAAAAAAGAATACGAGTTTTAGAACTTTTTGGCAAAAGAGTCCTTACTTCTCCTGCTTACGGAGAGAATGTAATGCATATCTATGATTATACATTTGGTTTCAGTAACAATTCGATTGACGAAGTTCGGTTCATTGGCAAAACTGAATCAAATGTTATTCCAGTAACACTAGAACGAGGGTATGGAGAAAACCATATTAAAGCTCATTTTAGAAATAATGAAGACTTTGAGAAAGCAAAAAGGGAATTTAATTCATCAAATGGAGATGTTTATATGAGCTTTTATTCAGCATGGAGGTAACAATGGATATTACCATTCAAAACGTCCGTTCGCCTGCTCTTGAGCACAGTGGACGGTATTACAAGGTCTTTCAGCCACGGACACGAGATGAGCTGTTAAAACTACATCACATGGGTTGTGTGGGAGACACGGTGCTGACTGATATCCAGCTTGAGCAGGGGGATTTTCCTACCAGCTTTGTAGAGCCGACAGTAACACAACGTACCTTGTCAGGTCTCTTTAAGGATATGCGTTCTATTGAACTGGAATTGAGAGACCCGAATAGTACCTTATGGGGCAAAATCCAGCAGAATAATCAAGGGGCGCTGACCCAGTTCTTCGATACAAATGTCAAGAGTGCCATTGCTCAGACGGCTAAAGAAATCAGGCAGGAAGTGCGAGACGCTGCTAACAGTGCGAGGGTTCAAGTGACATCGGAAGGTGTGACCATCGGCTCTACTACTCTAACTGGTGAGCAGTTAGCCTCTACCATTTCCGCGAGTCCGAGAGGGGTCGATATCATCGCTCCGAAAGTCAGAGTGAAATCTGACATGATTGTTGACGGTGCGGTAACTACTGGTAAGTTAGCGGCTGGGTCTGTGGCTGCCGAACATATCCAAGCCGGTTCCGTCACAGGCGATAAAATCAGTGTAGATGATGCCTTAATCAAGAATCTGACCGCTAGAGATGCCTTGATTGATAAGCTGACATCTAAGGAAATCTTCACAACTAAGATTGAATCTGTTGTGTCTAGCTCAACCTTCTTACAAGCCTACCAAGGTGAAATTGGAGGTTTCACTTTGGGGCAGTTTGATAATGGAGGCGGTCGCTGGATTTCTGGTGTTAATCAATTTTCAGTTGGTATGGGGAATGGAGCTGGTGGCGGTACTAAGACAGCTTTCTGGGCCAATTGGGGCAATAACTGGAACCAAGCAGGACCGAATTCTTGGCATGTGGACACAGATGGGCAGATGTATTGTAAGAATACAGTTAGTTTTTATGGGAAAGTTGACTTTTCTGGCTCTACAAACGTTAATTTCTACAGCAGGATTAATGCTACCAAAGGTATCTGGACAGGAAATGCAGATGTTTATGGTGCCGGGTCAAATCCAGCCGGAGGAGAGAATGCCGTCGTCTGGTGGAATCAAATCACTACAGCAAAATGGAGAGGCTATGCAGGTATTACTTCGAGTTCAGATATACGATTGAAAGAAAATATTAAAGAGAGTCCAGTTAATGCCTTGGATAAAATTCAAGCATTGAACATGGTCTCTTTTGATTTCATCGAGAACCAGAAGCATGAAGAGGTTGGTTTGATTGCGCAAGAAGCGCAGAACGTAGTACCTGAAGCAATTGAAACAGATGAAACAACATCTTATCTGTCTATCAATTATTCAAAATTCGTCCCTTACTTGCTGAAGGCTGTCCAAGAACTAGACCAGAAAATCAAAGAAATGGAGAAACTATATGGATAATAACACAATCGACAAGCTAGTCACTGAGTCGCTTGTCAATCGCTTGGCTGAGGGCGAATTGGATCGTGCGAATTTAGAGGCACGATATACGCTGACTTTGTCTGAATTACGGGGCTTTAAAGCCGTGCTGGAATATGAACCAGCACTTAAAGAACTATTTGAAGAAACACTAGCAAAAATGAAAGGAACTAACGCATGACTTACAAATTAACAGGAAGCCCTATTCTAAAAGGGGAAAAGAATGTCACAATCGTAACGATTGAGAAAGAAAAACCTGGACGCTATAGCTATGAGCGTGTGGAATTGCCAGGCAATCGCACGCATGATAATGAAGAGGTGCTGATTCAAGCGGTTTTAGATTTTATTAGAACGGAACTTGACCCAACAAATGCCATTGTGCAAGCTCAAGCGAAATTAGAGCAGACTTTGGCTAAATTGGAACAGGCTGAGCAGAAAGTAGCTCAAGCTCAAACAAATCTTGAACAAACTCAAGAGAAGTTGAGCCAAGCAGAAGCGAAGCAAAATGACCTTGAAGCACTTGCGAACCGCATTAATAAGGTTGTACGAGTGATGGCTCAAGATTCCATCATGGGTGAGAAAGTTTCTTATGGTACGACCTATAAAGAAATGGTTGAACTATTCCCACTTGCTGAAGTCGGTAAAGTCTATGAGCCTGGTGCAATCTTTGCGGTTGAAGATCCAAGTCACGCTGAAATTAATGGAGAAGGTAAACGCATCTTGATTCAAACAAATCAGTCATTTACCTATCAAGGAGAAACACTTGCTCAACTTGAAGGGACACCTTACCAAAATGGCGTATTAGCACCTTGGAAATTTAATGCACCGAAAGCAACAATTGTACAGTAGAGGTGCTATATGGACGTCTTACAACACGTTGAGCATTTCTTCATGAACGTGCTACCAGTGGCTACGCCAATTATCGTAGCTTGGTTTAGTTATAAAATGCCCAAAAAGGCAAAGGAACAGACAGACCAAATCATTTCAGAATTGAATGATGTCAAGAAACAAATCAAAGATGTCCAGATTACTACTGACGAGAACAACGCCAAAATTGACGAAGTACAGGCAAAGCTAAAACTACACGACGATGCGCACCTTGTAACGATGAGGACGCACCTCGATCGTGACATTCGTAGAGCTATCCGTCGTGGTTTTACAACCAAGGACGAGTTCTATGTAGTGGAGAACATGCACAATAGCTACAAAGCTTTGGGTGGGAATGGCTACATTAGTCACTTGTACAACAATTTCGAGTCGTTGCAGATTAGAGATGACATCTTAGTTGAAGACGAGAAAGGAGCGCAGAATGGTCTTTAATACGACTAATCTAGCTCAGTTTGACGGTGGCTGTATTATTAAGCAGGGAGATATCTCTTCCACATTTGGTTATGAATTACTAGATGAGAATTGCCAAGCGATCACCTCATTAAATGGACAAGAGGCGCTTGTCACATTGACTTTGGGAAATTCGCAATGGTCAAGGAAGGTCACAGTAGAGAATCAAAGCGTGGTGTTTAGTATCACGGATATCTTACCAATCGGTAAGTATCGGCTGGAAATAAGCGTAGGTGGGTATGTGTTTCCAAGTGATAATAAAACAACACACATCAAGATAGTTGCGTCAGATAGAGAACTGGTGACAAATGAAATCCACGCTCTAAAAGAGTTGGATATAGCAGAAGAAGTAAAAAAACAGCTTGCAGAAAGACCTGCAAGCGAAGGTGGAGTATGTCCGGAATTTCCCGATCTACTCTTCTTTTATAATATTGGAAAGGTATAGAAAAAATGGAAACTACAAAATTAACAGAATTTGCCCGTACATTGGGAGAAGATAACAAACGAGTTAACGAAGAATTAAAAACCAAGGTTAGCACTTCAGCAATGACGCAAGCCATCTCTCAGGCAGTCACTCAAGCTAAAACGGAAGTTAAAGCTGAAATCTTGGGAGAAGGTACCCCTGAAAATCTTGACACGTTGAAAGAAATTGCCGAAAAAATCACAAGCATGGGGCAAGACGAAAACGGCGCTCTTCTTGGGAAAATCACAGAAGTTGGCGGACGTGTGGACCAGATTGCCAATCTTGATTTAGTAGCAACTTATAACCAAGCGAAAGCGTGAGTGCTATGAGTAACCTTGAAAATCTAGCAACAGCTATTGGTAGGGATGTCAAGGCTATCAAAGAAGACTCAGAGCTAAAGGATAGGGAGGTTCAGGGAAGGCTGGACTCCCTTGAGAGTAGACCGAGAGTTAATCCAGAAACCCTCGTTACAAAAGCGGAGCTGGAAAAGAAAGGCTACTTGACCTCCCATCAATCCTTGTCAGGCTACGCCTTGAAATCGGAGTTATACAATGATATTCCCATCAAGGCGAGGATTAATGCCTTAGAAAACCGTCCATCATTCGATACGCTGACACCGACTCAACGGGATAGCTTGAGGGGTGAGAATGGTCATAGCTTAAGTGTCAATGTACGTATCGAAGGGTCTTATCGAAATGGTTCTACTAGCCAGCTAAATTTATTCGCAGATGTATTTTATGATGGAGAGAAGCTCACGAGTGGCTATACTCTTGATTACTACTATCGAGGTTTCGGAAATAATAACTGGGGGGTGTTGAGAAATCAGACTCCTGATTCAACTGGAAAATTTGGAACCTGGAGTGCTACCCAGCGCTCTGGTGGTTGGTTCGAAGTCCGCATTGAAGTGAACTACAGAGGTCTAAAAGCCTCTGGGTTCGCTCATTTGGATAATGTGAACGATGGCCCCAGAGGAGCAGACGGAGCGCCAGGTCAAAATATCATCAACCAACAGGGACAACAAGCACTCAAGTATTGGGCAGGAACACAAGCGCAGTACGATGCCATCACTACCAAAGACCCTAACACGATTTATGATATCTTTAAACAGGTGTAGTTATGAAGGATAGAGTAAGAATAATGCTAGGCAATCAGGAGATTGTCAAGAGGTACATAGGTAGCAGGCTGGTGTGGGAGAGTGGACCGCCATTATTATTGGAAGTGTTAAACACGAGAATGTGGCAGTACTGGGGTGGGTACAATATTGATATTAAAGGTAATGATATTGAGGTTACTGATATACGATATGTGCAATTCAATAATGGCGAATTAATAGAAATTAATGCTTATATGTATACCCGAGGAGTCATGTATCTAACTGGCGCACACTTAAGGGATTATATAGGTACCGTTAATGTTAAGTTTTATGGAAAATAGAAAGGAAAACAACATGATTAACTGGAAACTACGACTAGAAAATAAATACTTTTGGCTGACTGCCGTTCCAGCTTTCTTACTTGTCTTGCAAGCTGGTGCAGCAGTCTTTGGATACCATCTAGATTTGGGTGATATCGGCAACAAGCTGATTCTGCTTGTTAATGCGGTATTCGTGTTCTTGACTGCTATCGGTTTGGTCAATGACCCAACCACAAGCGGTATCACAGACAGCACACGAGCGTTAGAATACAAGAAACCAAGTGAGGAATAAGTATGTCTAAAAAACAGGAAATGATTCAATTCTTCATCGACAAGGCCAACGCTGGCGATGGAGTGGACAATGATGGAGCTTATGGCTTCCAGTGCGCTGACGTGACTTGTTACGGGCTACGTCATTGGTACGGTGTGACGCTTTGGGGAAATGCTTATGATCTTCTTGAGTCAGCACGTTCACAAGGCTTGAAAGTCGTGTATGATGCTGACTATCCAAAAGCTGGTTGGTTCTTCGTGAAAAGCTATGTAGCTGGTGACGGTGTCAACTACGGGCATACAGGGCTCGTCTATGAGGACTCAGACGGATATACTATCAAGACGATTGAGCAGAATATTGATGGCAACTGGGACTATTTAGAAGTAGGTGGTCCTTGTCGCTACAATGAGCGCTCTGTAAGTGAAATCGTTGGGTACATCGTACCGCCTGAAGAAGTTGAAATTGGCTGGCAACAGAACCAGTACGGCTGGTGGTGGGTTCGTGAAGACGGTACATACCCAACTGAGAAATGGGAGAAAATCAATGACGTTTGGTACTATTTCGATGATAAAGGCTTCATGAAGCGTAGTACTTGGTTGAACTACAAAGATGCTTGGTACTGGTTCACGGATTCAGGGTCTATGGCTACTGGCTGGGCTCGTATCAACAACGCTTGGTATTACTTTGATGAAGACGGCAAGATGGTCACTGGTTGGATCAAGCATAAGCTGACTTGGTACTATCTTGACCGTAAGAATGGCAACATGGTATCAAATTCTTTCGTACAATCAGCAGATAAAAAAGGCTGGTACTACATCAAACCAGACGGAACAATGGCAGATAAGCCAGAGTTCACAGTTGAGCCAGAAGGGCTCATTACCACTAAATAATTTCAAAAAAAAAATAAAACGAAAGGAAAACTTTTCTAAAATGTGTATCTACCGCAGGCTCAGGCTTGCGGTTTTTTTGTTTGCACTTAGACCGTGAAAAAATCACGGTTTTGGTACCCATTTTGGTACCCAGAATAGTTTTTTATTTAATATTTAATTAGGATGTCATCTGTTAAAACCCTTGTTTTTCAAGCTTTTGAACACTATTGCATATTTTAAATACTTTTAGTTATAAAACAAGTTTCTGTTTACCCAATCGCTAAATAAAAAGGTCCAGTGAAACCTTTTTATCCCGAGCCTTGAAATGTAAAGGCGAGGAAGCTAGAAATAGCATTAAATAAGGCTTTCCGAGTTTTCGGAGAGCCTATTTTTTGTTTTGGTACCCATACTTTTTAATATGTATAGTGGATTGAATCTGGAATAGAACACTGCTAAAAATTGATTTGAGTTTCCTACTCGATTTCTTCAGATTTTATTTCAATTGACTATAAGAACTGGTATCTGGTTTCAAATATTGGCTTGTCGTCCCTTCACTTGTCTGAATGGCTTGAGCGGTTCCTTCTGATAAGGGAAAATGATATTCTTTAGCTGAAATGGTCTGAGAATCCAAGCTAACAGATGGAGAGAAAAATAGCTCCAATTTGAAGCACACTGAATGGAAGTTGTTGAAAAGCAGTCATCTAGTTTTTCTTTTCTGCTTTGGCTTTTTTTCTTTGTCATCAGGGAAAGTGACTTGCTTCAAATCAGGGAGTTTAGGAAACTCTTCAAATATCTTGCCCAAGTTGTCTCGTTTTGTAAATTTTACAGCCATAGGTGTACCTTGATTCTAAATTCTACCTTTTCGGCACCAATTAGTAATTTAAAGTTCTCAGGAGTTAGTTGCATTGCTTTTTCATACATAAGGATAGTATGACACTTTATGGTTACTGAACAAGTCTAATTACTCCTTTCAAACTTTTGAAGACGTCCTACAAGTTTTTGAGAAGAATATTGCAAAATTCATAGTTAAGCAACGATAGAGTGAAGTGCTTTTTGAAAACAGGTACACTTCAGGTGAAAAAAACGACATTTCAGATTTTCTGTTCCAGAAATAGCTATCGCTATGATATAATTAGTTTATGATTATTACTATTCCTATAAAAAACCAAAAAGATATTGGCACACCATCTGATTCAGTCGTAGTCCTTGGCTATTTTGATGGTATACACAAGGGGCATCAAGAATTATTTCGTGTTGCCAATAAGGCTGCGAGAAAGGACTTATTGCCTATCGTCGTTATGACCTTTAATGAATCTCCAAAGATCGCTTTAGAGTCTTATCATCCTGATCTGTTTTTACATATTTTGAACCCTGCTGAACGTGAGAGGAAATTAAAACGCGAAGGTGTAGAAGAATTATATCTCCTTGATTTTAGTAGTCAATTTGCTAGTCTTACTGCAGAAGAATTTTTTGCAACTTATATCAAGGCTATGAATGCCAAAATTATTGTTGCAGGTTTTGACTATACATTTGGTTCTGACCAAAAAACAGCAGAAGATTTAAAGGATTACTTTGATGGAGAAGTTATCATCGTTCCACCTGTAGAAGATGAGAAAGGAAAGATTAGTTCAACTCGTATCCGTCAAGCTATTTTAGATGGAAATGTGAAAGAAGCAGGAGAACTTTTGGGGGCACCGCTTCCATCCAGAGGTATGGTGGTTCATGGTAATGCTCGTGGTCGTACGATTGGTTATCCAACAGCTAATTTAGTGCTTTTAGACCGTACTTATATGCCAGCAGATGGCGTTTATGTCGTTGATGTTGAGATTCAAAGACAGAAGTATCGTGCTATGGCTAGTGTCGGGAAAAACGTGACCTTTGATGGAGAAGAAGCACGTTTTGAAGTCAATATTTTTGATTTTAATCAAGATATTTATGGGGAAACCGTCATGGTTTATTGGCATGACCGCATTCGAGATATGACCAAATTTGACTCAGTTGATCAATTAGTGGATCAGTTAAAGGCTGATGAAGAAGTAGCTCGGAATTGGTCTTAAGAGCTTGAGTAAACAAAAAAGAGGTTGTTTGTAACCCAAAAGATAGATGATTTAGTCTAACTTTTGAGGTCACGACATTACCTCTTTTTATTCTTTTTCAAAGGTGAATCCTTCTCCAAGGATTTCATGGGCTTCTGTAATGGTTATAAAGGCTTGAGGATCGATTCGATGAATCATTTCCTTCATTTTCACAATCTCATTTCTACCGACAATACAGTAGATAATCTTCAAATCTTTTTGACTATAGTAGCCTTGACCAGAAATAAAAGTAACGCCTCTTCCTAGGTCATCATTAATTGCTTTAGCAAGTTGGTCAGGACGTTTTGTGATAATCATAAAGCCTTTACCAGCATAGCCACCTTCTCCAATCAAATCAATGACACGAGAAACGATAAAATCAAATAAGAGCGTGTAGGAAACCAATCTCAAGTCCTTGAAGATTAGGAGAATAAGCATGAGAATACAAAAATCTAAGATAAAGAGTAGTTTCCCCATTGATATATGAGTGTATTTGTTGAGAATACGAGCTAGAATATCAGTTCCGCCAGTTGTACCTCCAGCATTAAAAATAATTCCAAGGCCAATTCCCAATAGGATTCCTGCTATAAGGGCTGTGATTAGTAAATCACCTTGAAGATCAATATGAAGTGGAATACGCTCAAAAAAGGCTAACCAGGCGGATAAGGCTAAGGTTCCTAGCAAACTAGAATAGAGGGATTTTGCTCCAAATATTTTCCAAGCTAGGATGAAAAGGGGAATGTTAATCAGCAAGTTCATGAGCGAAACAGGGATTTTAAAAAGATAAAAGGTGATAAGGGTAATACCTGTTGCCCCTCCTTCAAAGAGATGATGAGGAACTACAAAATAAGTCAGACCAAAAGCATAAATAGCAGCACCTAGTAAAATGGTTAAAATGGGGTAAATTTTTTTAATCATAGAACACCTCTTTTCTTATAAGTTGATTATATCAAATTTTTAGGTAAATTCCCAAATTAAGTTCCACCGCTAGTAGAAGTGGAAGTTAATCTGATAAAAATTGTAA
>NZ_CKYA01000007.1 GCF_001113365.1 Streptococcus pneumoniae
ACCTCAAAACGGTGTTTTGAGCTGACTTCGTCAGTTCTATCCACAACCTCAAAACAGTGTTTTGAGCAACCTGCGCCTAGCTTTCTAGTTTGCTCTTTGATTTTTATTGAGTATAAGCAGGCAAATCACTTTTGAAGATGAAAAGAAGCAAGCCGAAGTTGGCTTGCTTTTTAAGTTTATTTTTTACCTGACTTGTCCATATTCCAGAAGTCTGTCACGGCTCCGCGTGAAGCAGATGATACGATATGGGCATATTTACCGAGGACACCACGACTGTAAAGCGGTGGCAAGGTTGTTTCTGCCTTGCGTTTTTCAAGTTCTTCTTCGGATACGGCCATGGAAATTTCTTTGGTATCTTGGTCAACCGTAACGATATCGCCTGTACGAAGGTAAGCAATTGGTCCACCATCCTGAGCTTCAGGAGCGATATGTCCAACAACCAGACCATAAGTACCACCAGAGAAACGACCATCTGTCAAGAGGGCCACCTTGTCTCCTTGACCTTTACCAACGATCATTGATGAAAGTGACAGCATCTCAGGCATACCAGGACCACCTTTAGGTCCAACGAAACGAACAACGACTACATCGCCATCAACGATTTCATCTGTCAGAACGGCCTGAATAGCATCTTCTTCTGAGTCAAAGACCTTAGCTGGACCAACGTGACGACGCACTTTAACACCTGATACTTTAGCAACCGCACCATCAGGGGCAAGGTTCCCGTTCAAGATGATAAGCGGACCGTCTGCACGTTTTGGATTTTCAAGTGGCATGATAACTTTTTGACCTGGTGTAAGGTCTGCAAAGTCAGCCAAGTTTTCAGCTACAGTCTTACCAGTACATGTAATGCGGTCTCCATGAAGGAAACCATTTGCCAAGAGGTATCTCATAACCGCAGGCACACCACCGACTTCGTAAAGGTCTTGGAAGACATACTGACCAGATGGTTTCAAGTCGGCCAAGTGAGGCACACGTTCTTGGATCGTATTGAAGTCCTCAAGTGACAAGTCAACATTGGCAGCATGAGCAATGGCAAGCAAGTGAAGAGTGGCGTTTGTAGAACCACCGAGAGCCATCGTTACAGTGATGGCATCTTCAAAGGCTTCACGAGTCAAGATATCTGATGGCTTGAGACCGAGCTCCAACATCTTGACAACAGCACGTCCTGCTGCTTCGATATCTTCTTTTTTATCAGCTGATTCAGCTGGGTGAGATGAAGATCCTGGCAAACTCATACCGAGAACTTCGATAGCAGTCGCCATGGTATTAGCTGTGTACATACCACCACAACCACCAGGGCCAGGGCAGGCATTACATTCAAGACGTTTCACGTCCTCAGCCGTCATATCACCGTGATTCCATTTTCCGATACCCTCAAAAACAGAAACCAAGTCAATGTCTTTTCCATCCAGTTTTCCAGGGGCGATAGTACCACCGTAAGCGAAAATAGCTGGGATATCCATATTGGCAATGGCAATCATGGAACCAGGCATGTTCTTGTCACAACCCCCGATAGCGACAAATGCATCCACATTGTGACCACCCATAGCTGCCTCGATTGAGTCCGCAATAATATCACGAGATGTCAAAGAGAAACGCATACCAGGCGTTCCCATGGCAATCCCGTCTGCTACGGTAATAGTCCCAAACTGCACAGGCCAAGCACCTGCCGATTTGACACCCTCTTTAGCTAATTTCCCAAAATCATGCAAGTGAATGTTACATGGTGTATTTTCCGCCCAAGTCGAAATAACCCCAACAATCGGTGTTTCAAAGTCCTTATCTGTCATACCAGTCGCACGAAGCATGGCACGGTTTGGCGATTTTACCATACTGTCATAAATGCTACTGCGATGACGTTTATCTAATTCAGTCATTTGTTCCCTCCCATTTCAGTTTTTACTATTATAGCACATTTTAAAAGCAATGAACAGAAGAAAATTCTTGAATTTTCAGAAAATTCTATATACATATGAAATATTTAAAACTAAAAACAACAAAGCGGATCAGGGCACTTTCTGATTACCAGAATATGCTTTTAATCCGCTCGCTTTAAATAACGTAATGTAATTTTTACAGAAGTTCTTTCAGATAAGTGTATTTAACATCTATCTTGCATTATAAAACGCTAAAACTTTCTCTTTTATATTCGATTCACTCAAACCATACTCATTAAGAAGATAATCCATTTTCCCAACTTGACCGAATCTTTCTTGAACACCCATCCGATGAATTTTTGTTATTCCATCATCAGAGAATAATTCACATAAAGCACTGCCAATTCCACCTATCTGATTGTGGTTTTCTACAGTAAATATAGTTTTTCCACTTAACATTGTTTTTATCTGTTCTGGTATCGGTTTGATTCTAAATAAATCTATCACACCTACTGAATAACCTAATTTAGACAGTTCATCCGCAACTCGAATACTTGGAGCAACCATTATACCAGAAGCAACGATTACAACATCTTCACCGTGTCTTAACTCAATGTAGCCTTTAGAAAAATCTTCTCCACCTTGATATACAGCCTCTGGAGCTTTTCTAATTGTTCGAATATATTTTAGTCCTTTTAAGTCTAATGTCTGGTTCAAGATTTCACGAAATTGGATATCATCAGTTGCTTCGAAAATGATTGATTTAGGAATTAAACGTAACAATCCAATTTCTTCAAATGGCATATGTGTCCCACCATTCATTTCTGCAGTTACTCCTGCATCTGATCCAATCACAGTGGCATCCAATTGTGCGTATCCAAGAGAAATAAATAATTGATCAAATACTCTTCGTGAAGCAAAAGGGCCAAATGTATGAAGATAAGGTCTAAACCCCTGAATAGATAAACCTGCTGCAAGTCCGACCATCTCTGCTTCCATGATCCCAACATTCACATAACGATCTCCAAAGTCCTTTTCAAGATTATTAGTAGCCATCGAACTTGACAAATCTGCTTCTAAAACTACTATATCAGAATAACTTTGGTTAGCCTCTAAAAGGAAGTCTCTATATACATGCCGTAATTCCTTCGTACTTCTCATCATTCTGTTTCCTCCAATTCCTGACTTAATCTTTCTACAACTGAAGTTAACATTTGTCTCTCCTCTACAGTAGGGCGAAGATGATGATTGGATTTCATTTCTTCCAGCTCTTGAACCCCTTGACCTTTAATAGTGTCTAATACAATGCACTTAGGTGATAAATTATTTGACTGTTTTAATTGGACAATCCCTTCATAAATTTCTCTAATATCTGAACCCTTGACCCTAATGGATTCAAATCCAAATGCTGAAAATTTTTCTACGAAATCACCTGGACTACAAATATCCTTTGTAAAACCATCTAATTGTTTTTTGTTATCATCAACAAATACAATTAAGTTGGATAACTGTTGATGAGAAGCAAACTGTATAGCCTCCCAACATTGTCCCTCATTTAACTCACCATCTCCAACAATAGCATAAGTATAAAAAGGACTCTTTCTTATTCTCTGACCATATGCAAGTCCGGTTGCAACACTAATTCCCTGTCCTAAAGATCCAGTTGTCATATCTATGCCCGGCGTTAGATTTCTATCAGGATGAGACGGTAATTTGGTTCCATTTGTATTTAAAGAATATAAGAATTCTCTGTCAAAGAAACCATTCAAATAGAGTGTACTGTATAGAGCTGGTCCTCCGTGACCTTTTGATAATATAAAATAATCTCTATCTCGTGCTGCAAATATTTCTGGAGTCATTGGCATTATTTCACCATAAAGCACTGCTAAAACTTCTACTATAGACAGACTTCCTCCGTAATGTCCGAATCCAAGATGATTCAAGGTTTCAAGAGTATTTAATCGGATTTTTGTTGCAAATTTTCTTAACTCATATTCTCTATTTTTACTTAAAATCATCCCTTATTCCTCCTTTACAGATGGCTTTTTAATAAAGGATACTCCAAACATAACTGCTAAAATAAGAACAAGACCAATCACAATGCCTGCTTGTGAGCCAAATTGATTTAACATTCCTAAAATAATTCCTGATAGACCAAAATCTGCATCTGAGAAAGTTGATCCTTGGAAACCAAGTCCTCCCAAAACTGGCATTAAAAAGACTGGAAGAAAACTGATTAAAATACCTTGTAAAAATGCTCCAATAGTGGCTCCACGAACACCACCAGATGCATTCCCAATGACACCTGCAGTCGCTCCACAGAAGAAATGAGGCACAACACCTGGTAAGATAACAACCGTTCCTGAAGCAATCATAATTGCCATACTTACTAAACCACCAACAAAACTAGAGATAAATCCAATTAGAACTGCATTGGGTGCATAAGTATAAACAATCGGACAATCCAAAGCAGGTTTTGAATTAGGTACAAGACGCTCTGAAATACCTTTAAAGGCTGGAACAATTTCACCCAAAATAAGGCGAACACCTGCTAAAATAACAAATACCCCTGCTGCAAATTGACCTGCTAATTGTAAAGCATAAACTAGACCACTTGTACCACTACTGATTTCTTTTTCTATATATTCTGACCCTGCAAAGATAGCTACAATAATGTAAATAACTGCCATGGATAAAGTAATACTAACAGTACTATCACGTAAAAAAGCTAAACTCTTTGGAAATTTAATGTCCTCTGTTGATTTTGATTTGTCACCGATAAGGCTACCAGTAAAACCACTCAACCAATATCCCAAAGAACTGAAATGACCTAAAGCCACCTTGTCATTTCCAGTTAATTGAACCATATATTTTTGCACAAATGCTGGGGAAATACTCATAATAATACCGAGTGCTAATCCTCCTAGTAAGATAAGAGGCAAACTTGTAAAGCCAGCAACTGATAAAATGACTGCAATCATACACGCCATATATAGAGTGTGGTGCCCTGTTAAAAAGATATATTTGAATCGAGTAAAACGAGCAATTAAGATATTGAATACCATACCTGCAAACATAATCATTGCAGTAGCTGAGCCATATGTTGTTAAAGCTACAGCTACAATTGCTTCATTATTCGGCACAACGCCAGATAAATGAAAAGCATGCTCAAACATGGTACCAAATGGATTTAAAGAATTTTGTACAATTCCTGCACCACCAGATACAACTAAGAAACCAACAAAGGTCTTAATTCCACCTTTAATAATATCAGGTAATTTCTTCTTCTGAAGAACTAATCCTAAGATGGCAATTAAAGCTACTAAAATAGCTGGTGTACTAACAATATCCAATATGAACTTCATCATGACGCTAGCCTCCTATATAAGTCCTTTTTCTTCACAAAGTTTAGTAATTAATTCTCGTAGTTCATCCATATCAATAATACTATTTAAGATACGAACATCTCCAAGATGACTAGCTGAATCAGCTAGATCACGACCAACAATCCAAATATCAGCAGCATTTGGATCTGCTCCACCTAAATCATAGTGTTCAACTTCTACATCTGAAACATTCAAATCACTCAATACAGATTCAATATTCATCTGTACCATAAAACTTGAACCTAATCCTGAACCACAAGCTGTACCAATTTTTAACATTATTTAATCCTCCTGTTTAATTATCATTTCAATGTCATCATAGTTTTTTGATGATATTAAAGTTTGAACATGATTTTTATCTCTTAAAATTGTTGTTAAATGTGACAAAGCCTTTAAATGACTTTCATTATCAATGGCTGCAATACAAATCAACAATCTTACCTCTTGTTCTGGATTATCCAATAAATAAATCGGTTCTTCCAAAACTAACATTGACATTCCTATTTCATTCACACCTTCATCTGGCCGAGCGTGAGGAATTGCTACTCCCTTCCCTAAATTAATAAAAGGCCCAAACTCTTCTACTTTTTGAATCATTGCCTCAGGGTAGTTCTCCGTTATCTTATCTTGATCCAAAAGCGGTTTAGCTGCTAAACGAATCGCCTCCTTCCATCCTAATTTTTGCGAACTAACCTGATAGGTTTCTTTGGTAATAAGTTGTTCTAGCACTGGTACAATTTCCTTTCTATCATTTTTTTGATAAAGATAATTCTTTAACGCCAATCTTAATTCCAATTCTTGTGTAATAATTCCATATCTTTTGACAATATTCAGGATTTGTTCAATCTCAAAATCCCCATACTCTAAATTCGGAAAATCTTTTAATACTAGTTCTACTAGTTGTATTGCTTGCTCTTCAGTCATCATAACCGAGACTAGATAATTTGGCTTTTCTGTCTCCACCTTTATGGTAGAAAAAACCATATCATAGTCACTACTAGCTTTCACCTGTAAATCATCAATCTTTGAGGTTCCTATAAACTCAATTTGAGGAAATAATGCTAATAGATTCTCTTTTAACATCAATGAAGAACTAACACCATTAGGACAAATGATTGCTGCTTTATAGCATTTTTGAGGCAAAGTATCTGCTTTCTTTAAATAACCTCCGAAATGGATAACAAAATATGCTGTTTCACTATCAGGTATGGGATTGTCAATAGCGTCCATCAAGGGCATCAAAGAATCTTTGACTAACTCAAATAAATCAGGATAATGTTCTTTAACATGCAATACATATTCATTTGAACTAGGTAAGCCGAACTTTAATCTATAGTAAGCCGGTATAAGGTGGCGGCGAAGATTTTCTCTCAATCCTTCCCTTTGTTTAAAATGTAACAAAGAAATATCTTCCATCCTACTTATAATAGCCTCTGTTAATTGATTAAAGTAAACCGGAGCAACATCTACTTCACCTTCAAAGCAACTTGATAATAAAACGGTGATATAGCGATAATCATCCTCAGAAAACACCGTATCTATAATTCCCAAATCAACCACTGTATCCAATAAAATAGTGGTTATATCTTGAATAACAGGAGATACTAATGTCTCTGAAAGACCTACTCTTTCAACATCCCTTTGATACCTACACAGAATGAATACTAAACCGAAAAGGCAAACTTTTAATTGATTAACAATAGGTACTAGCTGTAGCTTCTCATAATAATCTTTAACTACCTGATTTATCAAATCATAAGTTAATGAATACCCCCAACTGGATAAAACATAATCCAAACCCCAAATCCCTATGGAGGATTCCAGCAACTCACTAACCATTTGAAAAGCTAAACGGTGCTTATTCCACTCTGAGCCGTGTAAAGTATAACCTTTTGCTCTACTGTACCCTAGCTCCAAATCATTATCTAACATAATCTTTCTTAATGATTGAATATCAGATAAGGTTGTATTCTTACTTACTTTCAAAAAGTCTTGGTAATGATTATTCGATATAAAATCTAATCGGCAAAAAGTGTAAAGATAGATTAATGCTAAGCGAGTCGACTTTGGTAAAACCAATTCATCCGACTTAATAATATCTGTCAAAGACTGCTTCGTACGATTTGATAAACTATAGCGACCTTGTTTTTTATCCAGCACTATCCCTTTATTAGCTAGATAAGGCACTAAATAATCTATTCCTTCTTTGACTTCCTTTATAGGTAAGCTCACCTTAACAGATAATTCATATAATGATAGCTCACAATGATCCATCAAAGTCATCAAAATAACTAGTGCTCTATAATCAAACATTTCTCTTCCTTTCTAACTACAATTATAGTGTAAAAGTTATAAGAATAAAAGAGTATTTGAGCACAATATAATCTCACCTTTTAAAAGAAATTATTGGGCTGAAAGTTTTTAGTAATTATTTTTCTACTTTTTCTTGACGTTATAAATTAAAGCGATATCATTTAGATAACAATTAATAGGAATGGTTGAAATGGCACTAGAACGGCTCAATTAAGGGGAATTGGTAGAGCTTGACAAAGAGCGAAAAGCTGCCATGGTTTCAAATCTCCTTGTCGTTCTTTGTGGCAATCATGATGCACAACCAATTGTCAACACAGGAAGTCTTTACTAAAGATGGCTGAAGCTAAAAAAAGCAGATCCCCCTTCGACTCTCAACAAAGTTATACGCTGCACTCGCATCATGGGCAGAAGATAACTTCCGATCAGTCAATGGGCAAATCGAGTATCTCCTCACAGAATGTGTCAAGCAACGGAAAAAAGACGGAAAATACGTATCAGAAACCATTGACGAACCATTTGAGATTGATATTTAACACCTTCTCCTGTCTGCTAGGTCTGACAGGAGAATTTTTTCATCTTTTTTTGTCAAGTAACTTTACTTTACAAAAAAAATGTGTTATCCTAGTATGGTTGATGAAAATCAGTAGATTGAATCGAATATAAATACCTAAAGGAGAAATCAAAATGGCAGTACCTGCACGTCGCACTTCAAAAGCGAAGAAAAACAAACGTCGTACACACTACAAAGTAACAGCTCCATCTGTAAACTTTGACGAAACTACTGGAGATTACTCACGTTCTCACCGTGTATCACTTAAAGGATACTACAAAGGACGTAAAATCGCTAAAGCTGCATCAGCTGAATAATAGAAGGGAGATACCATGCGCGTAAATATTACACTTGAACACAAAGAATCTGGTGAACGCTTGTACCTTACTTCTAAAAACAAACGTAACACTCCAGACCGTCTTCAATTGAAGAAATACTCACCAAAACTTCGCAAACACGTTGTGTTTACAGAAGTTAAGTAAGCATTCAATACGAATCAATACAGAAGAAAAACGCTTGATCGGCGTTTTTTCTTTTTGTTAATTTCAGTACATTGCAATGAGAATCATTCGAATGACTACATTATTGATAATATTTGTTAAGCCATCAAAAGTAATTAACATTTCATAACGAGTAATCCTATTTAAACTCGTCTCACTATCTATTTTTTCTTATCTCTGTGTTATAATAAAATAGATTTTAAATCCATCTATTTTATTATTGAAAATTCTACATTTTTCAATTGAATTTTGATTACAAATATTCGCGCGATTTTCGCGTGATTTTCGCGTGAATATTTTAAAATATATCTTAGAAATACGATGAAATCAAAGATTTTAATTATCTATCAAATTTACTTTTTCGCGTGACAATCATTTAAAAAAATAAATTTAAGCAACATTATATTTTAGGAAGGGAAAATATGGACTTAAAATTTGAAGGGGTTGATTTAGAATACAAAAAAGCTAAAAACGATCTTCCAGAATCTTTCTGGGAAACCTACTCAGCATTTGCAAATACAAATGGCGGGAAAATAATTCTCGGGATAGACGAAAAAAATATTGACCCCTACCAAGGAGTCAATAATCCTCAAAAAATACGAGACAATTTATTCGCTTTAGTCGCAAACAAACAAAAAGTTAGTTGTAACTTACTTACAGATAATGATATTGAATACATTGATATTCCAGGCAAAAATAAACAACTCATGGTAATCACTGTAAGAGAAGCGAATCCTCACCAAAAACCCGTCCATCTAAAAAATGATTATCGTGAGTCATATAAAAGATTAGGTGAAGGCGATGTTCGACTTGATAAAGAAGAACTTAAATATCTGATGACTAGTTCTCATGATGATATTGATAGTGAGTTACTTAATAATTTTGACGAAAATGATTTAAATTTAGATACAATAAAACATTACAAGCAATTATTAATTGAACTTACTGGTAATACAAAATATAATAGCATTTCGTTGAGAAATTTTCTAATCGAAATTGGTGTATTTAAAAAAGACAGGATTGATAATACATATAAATTAACCGCAGGAGGACTAATATTTTTTGGAAAGTACAATTCTATCATTTCTCGTTATCCCAAATTTCAATTAGACTATTTTGAAAAAGATACCTCCCTTTCAACTAGGTGGAACGATAGAATTTCAACAGGGGATATGATGTACCCTGATTTAAACATGTTTGATTTTTTCAATTTAGCATATAAGAAATTAACTACTACAACAAATGATAGATTTGAGTTTAATAACGAATCTGCCCACCGTTTACCATTCAAGAAAGACCTATCTGAATCTATACGTGAAGCTTTAGTAAACTGCTTAATGCATGCTTACTATGACTTTGATTCTCCTATAGTTATTACAGCTTATCAAGACTTCTATGAATTTAAAAATCCAGGTAAGATGAAAATTTCTATTCCCGAATTTATACATGGCGGAACTTCCAAAACGCGAAATAGTACAATCTCTTCATTATTCCGTAGAATTGGGATGTCCGAAAAAGCTGGATCAGGTGGACCAAAAATTTTTGATATTTCCGAAAAGTATAAACTAAAAATCCCTGAGGTAAGCACTACCTTTGATAGTACTGTTGTTACAATCTGGAAAGTAGACTTATTGTCTTCTTATGCGGATACATCAGATAATGAAAAGATAATACTTGAATATATCATTAAAAATGGTAGCATTACTAAAAATGATGTCCTCGAAAATTCTCTCATGACTGAGTATAAATTTAGAGAAAATTTGAAATCTCTACAAAATAAAAAGTATATTGAGATAGAAGGTAAGGGACGATCTACAAGATATGTTCTCCCTAAAAGCTCAACTGAACAATACCACATCATTAAACAACAAATCAAAAATCTTGGAGATTTCATGACTAAATATTAAATATTTTATTTTCATTCCTAAAAATTTTTGAAATAATATTGTCTTTTCCCAAATTTTCGGAAACCAAAACGCAGGCTCAGAGCGTCCTGCGCTTTTTCATTTTTCCCCTACTCTCTAAATCTCTTTCAACTTTTCAAGATAGGCGGTTAATTCTGCTTGGGCTTCTGGTGTTGTGCCTACTAGTTGGCTGCGCATTTGTGCGAGTCTGACTTCTACTTGACCAATCTCTTTATCAATCTCTGCGAGTTGGTCGGCGAGGTCGGCGAAGGGAACTACGGGTTCTTCCTCAAAAGTATCGACATAGCGTGGAATATTAAGGTTGTAGTCATTTTCGACAATCTCTTCAAAGCTGGCTAGATGGGCAAACTTCTCGATATTCTCGCGTTTTTGATAAGTCTCCAAAATCTTGGCAATATGGTCTTCGGTCATATTGTTTTGATTTTTCCCTTTTTCAAACTCTTTTGAGGCATCGATAAAGAAGACATCCTTATTTGTGCGATTCTTTTTAAGGATAATAATAGTTGTCGGAATAGAGGTGTTGTAGAAGATATTTGCCGGCAAGCCGATAACTGTATCAATAGCGCCTTCTTCTAGCAGGTGTTGGCGAATTTTCTGCTCGGCTGCTCCTCGGAAGAGAACTCCGTGAGGAAGGACAATGGCCATAACTCCATTATGCTTGAGATGGTAAAAACCGTGAAGGAGGAAGGCAAAATCTGCTTTAGACTTAGGTGCCAGAACCCCATAACTTGAAAAACGAGGATCTTGCAGGAAGCCACTATCTGCTGACCACTTCAGTGAATAAGGTGGATTCATCAAAACCCCATCAAAGTCTGTCGGCTCCGTCGTCGGCCAATCTTCGTCTAGGGTATCGTGGTTGCTGAGGTGATAGTTCTCAATCGCAACTCCATGAAGCATCATGTTCATACGAGCAAGGTTGAAGGTCGAAGTAATCAACTCTTGACCGTAGTAAGAAATCGTCGAAGCTTCCTTACTATAGCGCTTGGCATTGAGCAAGAGGGAACCAGAACCCATGGTCGGGTCGTAAACCGACATGCCCTTTTGATGCTCACGCCCTGCAAAGACAATCTGAGTCATGAGGTGAGAGACTGCTTGAGGTGTATAGAACTCTCCAGCCTTTTTCCCAGAATCACTAGCAAACTGGCCAATCAAGTACTCATAAGCATCACCCAAGATATCACCAGCATGACCAGACACATTGAGGTCGTTGAGCTGTTTCATAACCTCAGAGATGGTTTTATTTTGCTTTTGTGGGGTGTTGCCTAGTTTTTTGGCATAGAGGTCGATATCTTCGAAAAGATTTTCAAATTTTTCATTGGCCTGCTCGATATCACGGAAACTTTGGGCTAGGGATTCTAGCTGGAAGGTTCCTTCATGGATAGACTGAACCAGCTTGGTAAAGGTTAGAGAAGGCTCAATCACATAGCCCAGATCGTCATTTAAGACCTCGATGAGGTCTTCACTGACATCTGCATCCGCAAAGTTTTCCTCGTAGAGAAGCTGCGCTTGCTGGAAGGACTCAAAGGTCTCGTCCAAGTTATCACAGACGGCTTGAAGGATGTTGTCGGATAGGTACTTGTAGAAAATCAAGCCCAAAAGGTAGGACTTGTATTCATTGGCTTCCATCTGACCACGCAGGATATCTGCGGCATTCCAGAGGGATTGGTAGAGTTCTCTTGATAAATCTGTTTGTGACATAGGGTCTCCTATCAATTTCAATTTATGTTGTTAGTAGTATTCCATGTTTTAAAATATTTTTCTTTTTATATCTTCCTTAAATAGTACGGACGGGAGGTAAAATTATCCAGTGGATGATTTTAGAAATCCAAGGAATTTCATCCCTAATTTTTGAGCCCTTCGCCCTTTCATTGACATGCTCAGGCTAAAATAGTTCCCCGAACTATTTTACTCTCAAAAATCCCGTCCTATACAATAACTTTGTTATTGTATAGGATACCACCATGGCGGAAAATATCCTCTAAAAGCTCACTTCGTTCGCGCTCATTTTACAATAAATTCTTTTAAAAACGAATCACTGGGCTTTTTACGGTCTTGGTATCTTAGATAAACATTTTTCTGAGTAGGGTTTGTTTGCTTTCTTTGAGCTGGTTGACTTTTTCCTCTTGCTTGGCAATGGCCTTGTCTAGGTCTTGGAAGAAAGAACCGATGGCTTCTTGTTCAGGGAGAGAAGGGAAAGATGTTTTATAATTTAATACATCATTATTTGAAATATTTGCCTGTGCAGCTCCTTGAGAAGATAAAACCATCTCTTTTTCAAAATTTCTATTGCTTAATAACGTGAACAGGAAATTATTACTTTGATTCGTGGCCAATTTCCCAACACGCTGATTTAACACCGCTGCTACCTCTGTCATCTTGGATACACGTCCCACATTACCTGTTAGCGAGATTAATATATCTCCCTGTTCTAAGATAAACTGACTTTCTACAGTATCAATTCGATTTCCATATGTATCATCTATATACTCATTCCCTTTTACATTTGAAATAGTAACTACCAAATATTTACCATCTGTGGAATAATGCTCTGACTTCCATGCATTTCCTCCTTTAATAGAACACACTTCCCCCAACTTCACTTCCTTCCACTCATCTTCAAATCCTGCGAAGCGAAGGGCTGGTTTGGTTTGTCCTTTGGCTGGGAAGAGGAGTTTGAGGTAGGTTTTCTTCTTCTCTTTGAGCACCTCTAACTTACGCTGTTGAAGGCTAATGAGCTGGTCAATATCTTGGAAGAAAGAACCGATGGCAGTTTGCTCGGGGAGGGAGGGGAGGGAAATATCTGTCTCTAAAATATTCTTATTGTATAATCTTTTTATTGTAGTTCCTTCAATTCCTGACCAAGATACAATCTTATAAAAAGCTTTAAGAAACTTGTTGTTAATTTTACCATGGTGATTCAACCAAACAATATTTGAATCTTGGTAGTAAGCTTCATCTCCATCGTACTCAACAACGCGGCCAATACTTCCTGAAGCAGATAACAGTAAATCTCCTCTTTGAGGATAAGCAAATTTTGTTTTATATTCTTCAAATTTTTCTCTAGTTATATAAGTATCAGCTTCCCCTCCAAAAGTACCAATTTTGAAAAAAGGAATTTCAAACTCCGCAGAAGTTTCCTCTTTGAAAATCCTCCTACACATTTCAACTGACCCAAGATTTCCCAACTTCTTCTCTTCCCAAACTTCAGTATACCCCGTAAAGCGATAACTTGGTTTTTTTGTCATATTACTCCTCCAACTATTTCATCTTTATTTGTATCTATAAATTGCAATTGATAAGCTTTACGAGCACCCCATGCCTTAAGTGTTTTCTTAATAGTATATTCATTCTGCTTATCGAACTGGTCTACATAAATGCTCACATCCGGTGCCTGTTTAAAAATTTCTTTAAAGTAAGGAGCATCCACTCCATTCTCATCCCGAATATTAAAACCAATGAAATAGATTTCTTTGATAGAACTTAAACTTTTGAAAAAGTATTCATGTTTTCTAAGTTGCTGATGGACAGGCTTTCTAGTCAAATCAACTAAATTATAAAGAAAGTCACGTACCGCAGTTGGATCATTTTGTATAGATTCATCATAAGAATCCATTTCACGATTATGTCCAAATATTAGCTTATTTTCAGAAATGCTTCCATGTATATGACATATTTGTTCAGAATTTATACCGTAGAAATCCTCTAACAACATACTATAATTAAAAGTTAAAAAGTAGGCATTTTTATTGTGTTCAACAGATTTCTTTCGTTTTAGTTTTTTTAGATTAGAAGGCATATTATCCCATTCAAGAATAAAACATTGAACCCATTCCCTAAATAAGTTTTCAATGTCTGCTATTAGAAATTTTTCAAGAATCGTTGCCAACTCCTCAGCTTCTTCTAGACCACAAAACGACAGTATAATTTTCACCTCATTTATCCAACCTAAATCATGCTCAAACTGAGACCAAAAATTTTCTAATCCCATTAACTGCATCATATGTCGATAAATAAATTGATACCGTTCATGTTTATCTAACTGACCATTTCTAATTTTGGATAGAGAATATCCATATATGTCTCTCAACCCATCTTCCTTGCCACATCGATGTTGTTCTTGAATTTCAATATCCTTTTCCCTAAAAAAGTCACAAATTCCTTTTACTGTTTGCAACGACTCTAACAGTTCATCTTTTCCATAGGCCTGCTGAAAAACAAACTTCTTGAAATATAGATAATTCGTCTTCAAATCATGCGCCATATCAAAACCATTTCCGATAATAAATAATTTCTCCACTCTATCCCCCCTTTCTATTACTCCATTTTCTTATTTCTACACTTTAAGTTTTCTTTTTTGATTTCTATTCTTCAATTTTACCTATTTTTTCACTTTAGGGTATCAATGTCTTAATTCTATTGTTCAATTTTGGTCATTTTTGCACTTTAGATATGCAACTATGCTATCCTATTCTTCAATTTTCCCTATTTTGAAACAATAGATAGGCTTATTTTGTGATATAATGTTAAAAAACGTTGAAATGCGAGGATGACTACATATGAACTATAGAGAACTTAAAAAAATCTACTACAGTCATCGTGACCAATATGAGGAAGAGTATCAATTACGCTTACAGGGATACAGCTCCATTAGGACATCTCTTTATCCTCATTTAATGCAACGCGATACTGTCAAAACAAGTCAATACCCTCTATTTGTTACCCTGCATCTTGGGATTTCCCAACTGATGGAAACTATCTCACAGCAGTCTCAACGAATTAGCGAAATAGCTGGTACCCTCCCTAAGATTGCCCACGATCAATTTTATAAAGAACAACTCTACCAATCGATTATTTCCACAAATGAGATTGAGGGTATCCATACAACTCGTAAAGAGTTGGTTGATGTGGAGAAACTCCTAGAGGAAGACCCCTATAAGACCGAACAAATTAAACATCTTTCCACCCTGCGAATGTACCAACAAATCCTTAAGGATGAATTTCTCCAAATCCAATCACTTGAAGATATCAGAGGGATTTATGACCAATTAACACAAGGAGAAATCTCGCCAGAGGATGAACTCGATGGAGAGTTTTTTAGACAGAAATCGGTCTTTATCCAAGACGACAAGACTGGCAAAGTCATCTATATCCCACCTCAAAAGGAGGAACAGATTCAGGTCATGCTGACAGAGTGGATTCGTTTTATAAACGACCATTCTATCCCAAACCTTGTCAAGGCTTGTGCTGGACACTATTTTTTTGAAAATATACATCCCTTCTATGACGGTAACGGTCGGACAGGACGCTATATCCTTGCCAAGTACTTGTCTAGAAAACTCGATAAATTTTCAGGGTTAGTTTTGTCCCAACAAATCAATCACCATAAACAAGACTATTATAAGGCTTTTAGGAATACTGGCGATCATCTCAACCGTGCCGATGCTACCTTCTTCGTTGAAACCTTGTTGACTTTTATCAAGGAAGGACAGGAAAATATTATCCAAACCCTCCTTGAAAAACAAGAGCAACTGCATCGCTATAAAGTTAAGATAGAGCAAACAGAAGGGCTGGAGGAAGTCGAGAAATACATCTTGTTTCTCCTCGCTCAGTCCAAGCTCTTTGTCGATGATAAGAGAGATGGCATAGAAGATAGAAGCATCATCCAACTGGCCAATCAGTCCAACCATCATTACTCTAAGAAAAAGATCAAGGATGCTTTCTTGCATCTTGAAGAGAGGGGAATTTTGACCCTAATTGGTCGAAAACCTTCCCAACATTATCTTTCTGACTATTTTTAATACTCAATGAAAATCAAAGAGCAAACTAGGAAACTAGCCGCAGGTTGCTCAAAACACTGTTTTGAGGTTGCAGATAAGACTGACGAAGTCAGTCACATATATACGGCAAGGCGACGTTGACGTGGTTTGAAGAGATTTTCGAAGAGTATAAACCTATCTCCCCCTTAGCGGTAATATATCCTCTGAAATCATGCGCATATAGTCCTCTTTGAGGGCTTTTTTGTATTTGAGTTTTGGTAGTGCCTTGTCTCCGTGGGCTTCCTTATAGGCCAGATAGTCCTGAGATTCCGTAATGGCTTTTTCACCATTTTGCTTGTCTCGTCCGATGCGGTAGTTGTCCACTACGAACTGGAGTTCATCCTCTCCTATCTGCCAATAATCTGCCGTTTCACGAATCTTTTTCTGAGTTGTTAGCTCAATCATCTCATCCAACTTATGGGTTACAGACTGTCCCTGATAGCTCTTGGCATCAGCTTGGACATCCTGCCAGAGTTTAGAGATGATGCTGGATAACTTAGGATTGGATTTGTTCAAATCTTCGATATAGTTATCTACCAGACTCCTTTCCTTTTTACCAATGAGGTTTTCCCGATTTTCGATCAAGGCTTGGATGAGGGAGAGGATATAGTGATAGTTTATCTCGTCGGTGCGGATGGATTCGAGCTCATACTCGATATCCAGCAGCACACCTTCCTCTTCTTGGTCTTCTTTTCTGCGTCTGCGGAGTTCTTCGATGACATTTTGATATTGGCCGGCAAAGTTCTCGATGTCTTCTAGGCTGAGGCCAATTTCTCTGAGAATGACTTTCTCATCATAGTCAGAATAGACCTGTATAGAGGATAGGAGCTTGTCAAATTCTTGGAAGGCCTTGGCAAAGCGTTTTAATTCTGCATCTGTCGCTGTATCCAAATCTGGCACCTGCTCTGGACTTGGAGCGATGGCTAGTAGTTGATGAACCTTCTCAAGAAACTTGGCCTTCTCCTCCTGCCATTCTGGGGCTAAGACACTGGTTTCGCCACCATTTGAGTAGAGGCTCAGAGCTTCATCCACCTTTTCTTTAAAACGGTCAGGAGTTTGGAAGGTGACGATTTGACCGAATTTCTTGCCTTCATCAAAGAGGCGATTGGTTCGTGAAAAGGCCTGAATGATGTGCTGGGGTTTCATGGGCTGACGGTCCATGAATAGGGTCGATAGGCAAGGGGCATCAAAGCCTGTCAACAAGCGATCCACAACGATAACGAGATCCAATTGCTCTTCACGGAAGGCAAAGCGTTCTTTCTTACGGGCCAGACGGTCGTTGAGGTCACTATTGTAGGATGCAATGGTTGCTAGGCTAAAATGGGTACCAAACATGGCATTGTAGTCTTCTAAACTCTCCTCCATATAGGCTTGGTTGACATAGGAGTCTGCTTCATTTTCTGTCACTGAGTAAGTAATAGCAACCTTAGGAAAGTCTGGTAAGACCTTTTTAACATTTTCCGAGATGCTTAGAGACTTTTCTCCATTTTTGACTTGCTTAATCAGGTTATAATAGGCCTGCGCACGGGCAATGCTTTTGACGGTCAAAATGGCTTCATAGGTTTTTCCTACCCCATTTTGGAAACCGAGTTTGCGTCTTGAGCGATTGAGAATGGCATCTAAAACGGCAAGCATATGGCCTTCGTCATCATAACGCTCCTCGTCAATCTCATCTTCTGCCCAACCAGGCATAGTTGTCTGATACTCTACATTAAAGCCAAGAACCGCCTTGTCATGAATGGCTTCTTTGACGGTATATTGGTGGAGGCAGTCACCGTACTGCTCTTCGGTCGTCTGAGCAAGGTCTCCTTTTTGTTCGCGTTTATTTTCTGTAAAAATAGGAGTCCCTGTAAACCCATACCAGAGAGAATTTGTAAAGAAGTGCTCTAGGTGACGCTGGCGTTCAGGAGTCACTGCGCGATGGCATTCATCGACGACAAAGGCTAGTTTAAGTTGTTTGATACGATTGTAGACCTTTTGGTGACGCCCTTCATCAAACTGACGAATCATGGCATTGATTTTCTGGATGGTCGTCACAACGACACGGCGGTCATCAGAAGCTAGATTTTTAACCAATTCTTGTGTATCATCGGTCTCGTCGATATCGATCATGTCATTCTCTGCGTAAGACTGAAAAGAACTGGTCGTCTGCTGGTCAAGGTCTGTCCTATCAATCACAAAGATTGTCTTTTCGATAGATGGAATCTGGAGCAGATTGCGCGAAACCTTATAAGAGGTCAGGGTCTTTCCTGAACCAGTCGTATGCCAAATATAGCCCGACTGGCGCTTGCGACTGGCTTCACGGATAGCCTCAATGGCATGTACCTGATAGGGACGCAATAAAATCAAGGCCTTCTTGTCATCATCGATGACAGAATACTGCATGACCATCTCGTGGGCTCTCGGTATCGACAAGACAGACTCTGCAAAGTCAAATAGTTGAGGTTGAGGTCTATTTTCACTATCCACCCACTTGGTCAAGAAGCGTTCATTTAGCTTGTTGGCTTTGGTAGCAGCGATGTAGCGAGTGTCGGTGACATTAGAGACGACAAACATCTGAAGACTTGAAAAAATGCCTCTGAACTGTCCTTCTTGGTCGTATTTCTTAATCTGACGGAAGGCATCCATATAAGGATGAGAACGGCTTTTCAGTTCGATTTGAATCATGGGCAGACCATTGATCAGCAAAGTCACATCCCCACGGCGCTGACGAATCCCTTCTCCGCCTGTGATGACTTGGTTGACAACCTCATAGCTGGATTTGCCACCAGCGACATTGTTTCTCCACAAGACTTCCAAGCGAATGGTGCCTAAACTAGCATCTTCACGTTGAACCTGCACCTTGGCAATGCCATTTTCCCCTGCTATCCACTTGGCTGCTTCATAGAAGTTGACGAAATTGAGTTGGTTTTTGATTTGATTTTTCTCTGAATTTGTAAGGGGATGGTCTTGTAAAATGCGGACATTATTGGCTTCCAGCTTGGCAAAAAAGTTTCCCCATAGGAGGTCTTCAGTATTTAACTCAGGTCGATACACCCATTGACTTTCTCCCTTTGTCAGCTGGTTGATCAAATCCCGCTCGATAGCCAATTCCTGTTTGGTTTTGGCTTTACCTGCTACAGGGATAGCAGTCTCATCTTTGGGAGAGAGTCTCTGGCTGATATGGAAATCCTGCAAGGCTGCTTGATTGAGATGTTGCAATTTTTTGAGAAGATCTTGCTCCGTCCCTTTAATAGCTTGATAGGCTGCTGTCAGATCTTTATCTGCATCTAGGTAGTGATGGGGATTCTCCTTTATTTGAATATAACCCTGCACCAAATCTTCTAAACGTCTCAGCTGAATAGCAAGCTGGTTCTGGAGTTCCTGAGAATTGCTTCCAGATGCTTCTTTCTGGTTGATAGCTTCTAGGTATTCTACGATGGCAGTATAACTAGGCTGCAACTCAGGTGCTGAAACGATGAGCTCTTGTTCTAATTCTTTTGATAAGGTATAAGCCATGTTCATACCCCATTTCTACAACGCAAAAAGCCTACCAAAAAGATTGGCAGGTTTTGAAAATGGGTATGAAAACGCGAATTTATATATATATATATATGTGTGTGTGCAAGCTGGTTATTTGCTTAAATCTGAAAACCATAGGGACTCTTCCTTTTCATTCATACAAGGCGTTGCGACATCGAAAAACAACCCCTTTACTTCTTTCTATTGTATCATAAAAGACTCCTTGGGAAAAGATTTCCTATGGTTTTATCTCTATTTCAGAGTAAACTTGCTTGCAGGCCACTGACGATGATTGGTAAAAACTCCTAGACCAAGCAAAATCCCCTGCAAATCTACATTACAAGGGACTTGTGTGTTATTCTTGTACTTCTTTCTGGGCGGCCTTGCCTTGGTCGAGAAGGGCTTGGACGATTTTCTCATCGCGTAGTTTGACAGAATCGTTGATCATTTCTGCGGACTTGACGATGGTTGTTTCTAGTTGGGCACGTTTCTGGCGCCCCAATTCAATAGCTGCGACGATACCTTGGTTTTGAGCGACCAGACTTTCAGCCAGTTTGGTAACCGATTCGACAGCGACTGTCGGGCTTTGGGCAATTCGTTCCATCTGCGGAATCACTTCCTTGCTGGTTTCAGCTAGCATCTGAAGAGCAGCATTATTGGCATTGACAATGGCATCTGCCACGACACCTGATTTCATTGATTGTTGCAAAATACCAAGTTGGGCAATGGAAAGTTTCATTGTCGGAATGGTATTGCGACGAAGCATGCCCAATTTTTGGCGCATATCAGATGACACCTTCACAAGATTACGCATCTGAGGTGTTGTTGCCCAGGCAACATAGAGACGGCTGACATACTCAGTATGCTGTTGTTCGAGGGTATTGACCACTTCAGCCATGCGGGCCAATTCTTGTGATTTGGTCTGGTACTCTACCGTACTTGTATCGAGTTGGTCAACTTGAGCTTTCAATTCTGCAGCGCGATTGCCAGCTTCTGTCTGGCTAGCTTCGATAAAGGAAATCACTCCCACTAGATTTTCAATGGATTTGGTATTGTCCTCAATCAGCATCTCAGCAGAGACGATATTTCGAGCTAGCACATCTTCTTGCTTGACCACTGCGGCAGCCATGCCATCGAGCTTTTGCTCCACTGTTTTTGAGTCAAAGTAAAATTCTTGTAGCGTATTTTTGCTCTTGCTAAACAGTCGTTGCAAAAAGTTTGGCTTTTCTTCTAACTCAGCAATTTCAGCGTTCTTGTATTTGACGACAAAGCCTTGCAACTCTCGGTTGGTATTTTTAAGTAGATCATCCACTTGGGGAATCTGCAGTTTCTTTTGTTCTGACAAGATACGGTTGACCGTATTGTTCACACCTTCTACAGCAGATTGTCCAAAATCCAAAAGAGCATTTTGATTGGTGACAAACTGGTCTACCAACTGGGGCACGTGCGCCTTAATCCCTTCTTGTTGCTCAGGGCTCAGCTTCTCAAGGAAGGTCAAGGTCTTGTCTGAGCCAGTATTGGTCTCGATGATTTGGGTTGTCTTATCCACCTTAGCTACCGTATTATTGGCAATCTGGTCAATATCAAAATTAAATTCTGTCATGGTTACTCCTTTGTTTCTAACCTATTCTTTACGATCTTTTTCTAGGATACGCAGACTGATATCAAAATCACGCATATCTGTTTCATTGAGTTCTCTCAAGACTTGGTCCAGCTCAAGGTCAAATTGTTCGATGGCTGCTTTAGCTTGTTGCAAGCGTTCTTCTGCTCGATTATAGTTCTTCGGATTGGCCTTAATCTTTAAATAGCCTTCTAAAATCGTTTTGAATTTCTCCATCTTCAAACTATGAATGGCCGTCAATTCTTCCTTATCCCCCTCGGCAGAGGTGGCAATCTTGTCTAAAATGGCCTGATGGTCAATAGCAATATTGGCCAAGGTCTGGGATAATTCTGGAGCTAGTTCCTCTGGCTCCGCATTTTCAAGATTTACCTGACTTTCTCTATCCAAACGTTCTAGCTGAACATCGATAGTTGCCCGCACTGTACGAACCTTTTTGTCAATACGGTTGTAGATATCAGCATCAATATAGGACTTGAGACGATCTGCCTCCTGATGGATTTCCCTCAGTTCGATCAATACTTGATTGGCCAGACTCTTATAGGACTCTGAGCCTTTTTCTACTAAAGTTCCCTCCAATTGCTGAATATCTTTGTCCGCCTGACGAATCCGAGCTTTTAAAAGCTCAATCCGATCGTCGAGAGAACGATCCTGCAAAAGAGGATAGCGCCAACGCTTATAGAGACGATAACCACCATAGCCTAGCAGGACACAAGCCGCAAGTGGGAGAGCATATTGGACCAAAAGGCCCAATAAGAACAAGAAGCCCCAAAAATAGAGACAGCCTTTCCAAAAACCATTACCTGATTTCATAAACATTCCTTATTTTCAATTTATAAGTCTATTTTAGCACAAAAGAGCAAAATGAGGGCGGAAATTCCCTAGAAAAGAGTTGATTTCTTTGCTGTAGAATGGAGGCTAGTAACACAGGTTCTAATTTCAGTAAAATGGACTCAAGACACAAACACACTCTAAGGAAATATCAAAACAAAAGCTTGAAATATTGGGTGTTATATGTTAGAATGAACTTACAATGTGAGTAAAGTTACAGCATATGTAACTAAAAAGCCCCACCGTGCCACCGATGGGGTTTTTTGCTACCCTCTTAAAGGGTTAACCATTACTTCTTACGTTTCTTAAGCCATAACTTGAAAAGCTCAGATAACACGTTAATAAGTAACGGAGCTAGAAACACTGTGAGTAAAGTTTCTAACATATGTAACACCTCCCTTCATTAAATTGAGGGGGCCAAAATATTATATCATACCAGATTTATATCATCAACATCGCGTCATTATTAGCATAGATAGACTCAGATACACCAATAACCTTACTAGCAAATCTCTAAACAAACCCAGAAATCAATATTTTAAGACAAAGCAAAAAGCCCACTGTTGTAGGCTTTCTGTATCATATATCTTAAAATTAAAGCATTTTGTTGTAGAATTCAACGACAAGTGCTTCGTTGATTTCTGGGTTGATTTCGTCGCGTTCTGGCAAGCGAGTCAATGAACCTTCCAATTTTTCAGCGTCGAATGATACGAATGCTGGACGTCCAAGAGTAGCTTCTACTGCTTCAAGGATTGCTGGAACTTTCAATGATTTCTCACGAACTGAGATCACTTGACCTGGAGTTACGCGGTATGATGGGATATCAACGCGTTTTCCGTCAACAAGGATGTGACCGTGGTTTACAAATTGACGAGCTTGACGACGAGTAGTCGCAAGACCAAGACGGTAAACAACGTTATCCAAACGACGTTCCAAAAGAAGCATGAAGTTGAAACCTAGGATCCCGCCTTTGATTTTTGTAGCTTGTACGAACAAGTTACGGAATTGTTTTTCACCTACACCGTAAGTGAAACGAAGTTTTTGTTTTTCAGCCAATTGCAAACCGTATTCTGACAATTTAGAACGGTTGTTTGGTCCGTGTTGTCCTGGTACGTAGTTACGACGTGCCAATTCTTTACCTGTACCTGTAAGTGAAAGGCCAAGGCGACGAGCTTGTTTCCAAGATGGTCCTGTATAACGTGACATGTGAATGTCCTCCTGATATAAATAATATTTCGGTGGAAATAGTCACTTAGAAAGCCCTGATTCGTGCAGATGCCCTTCGCCTAAACAGCCAAGGTTACTTATCATAAGACACCTGTTGACGAGCTTCATGCTTTCCTGCTGATATTTCACACAAAATCCATTCTACCATGAATGGCTGGATTTGTAAAGGGGTTTTAAGCTTTATTTTCATTGCCAAAGAGATTGCTAACTTCTCAAAGTAACTTCCACTTACCCAACCGAAGTGGAAATTAGTCTCAAACGGATTTTTATGGTGGAATTAAGTGTGAGACGTTTGAGTTAGAAATGAGGTCTACTATGACAAAACATAAACACCTTACCCTTTCAGACCGTAATGATATCCAATTAGGTTTAGAGCGCAGTGAAACCTTCAAAGCTATCGGGCAACTTATTCTAAAAGACCCAACTACTGTCTCCAAAGAAGTCAAACGAAACAGACAAGTCCGAGAGTTTACATGCGATAAGCTTCCTTGCCCTCTACTCGATAAAGCTCCCTTTGTCTGTAATGGATGTCCTAAAAGAAGACAGAACTGTGGCTATAAGAAGATCTTCTACCTCTCTAAACAAGCTCAAAAACAATACGAACAAACTCTTGTCGAAGCTCGTGAAGGAACTCCCCTCAATTCCAAGACCTTCTGGAAAATGGACAAAGTCATTTCTGATGGAGTTAAAAAGGGACAACACATCTATCATATTCTCAAAACTCATAACCTTGATGTCAGCTCCTCAACTGTCTATCGACACATCCGAAAAGGGTACCTATCTATCGCTCCGATTGATCTTGCCAGAGCCGTTAAATTCAAAGAAAGACGAAAAAGTAAGCTACCTTCCATCCCTAAAGAAGCTAAAAAAGGCCGTTCCTATGAGGATTTCCAAAATTATTTGGCTCTTAAGCAACTGAACTCTTGGCTGGAAATGGATACGGTTCTGGGGAGGATGGGAGGTAAAGTCCTACTCACCTTCAACCTGTCTTTCTGTAACTTTATCTTCGCTAGACTGCTGGATAATAAAACTGCCCTTGAGGTCACCAAACACCTCTATGACATCAAGAACACTCTTCACCAAGCGGACAAAGATTTCTTCCAACTCTTTCCTGTCATCCTTACCTATAATGGTGGAGAGTTTGCCAGGGTTGATGATATCGAAATGGATGTGCGAGGAGAGAGTAAACTCTTCTTTTGTGACCCTAATCGCTCTGACCAGAAAGGCAGAATTGAGAAAAATCACACGCTGATTCGCGACATTCTACCTAAAGGAACTTCTTTTGACAACTTAACTCAAGAGAGCATCAATCTCGTTTGTTCTCATGTCAACAGCGTCAAACGCGCTGCTTTAAATGGAAAGTCAGCTTATGAACTCTTTGCCTTTACCTATGGAGAAGAGATTCCTAAACTTCTAGGTATTTCTAAAATACCTGCAGAAGACGTCTGCCAGTCGTCTACATTACTCCAACATAAGTTCTAAAAACTAATCTTCAACCCCATTCAAACGTCTCACACTAACTTCCACCATAGCGGAACTTAATCTGAAACGCTTTCAGATGAGGGGATTTTGTGCGCTCTTTTTTTCGATTCATTTTGGTTACAAAAGCGATGAAATCAAGCATGAGTAAAACCAGTGGAACTTACCCTGACACGGATTCTCACTGGTTTTTACGATTTTTATCACACTAACTTCCACTTGGATTAGCGGTGGAAGTTAGTTTGGGAATTTACCGTTGAGAACAAGGGTAAAGGTGCTTCCTAGGCCGTACTGGCTGGCAACTGTGATTTCTCCACCCAATTGATGGGCCAATTCACGCGCAATCGCAAGCCCTAATCCATGACCACCTGTCTTCATGTTACGCGAAGTTTCTACACGATAAAGGCGTTTGAAAATATTCTCCAAATCCTCTGGGGCAATGCCCTGCCCCTCATCCGTCACACTGATTGAAAGCTGGTTCTTCTCCAGCTTAGCCACCACTTCCAGCTTGGTTCCTGGAGCAGAGTATTTAAAAGCGTTATTGAGCAGATTCACCAAGATACGAGAAAGCTTGGCATAATCTCCCTCAATCCGGGCAGACTCTGGGATTACCTGCAAGTGGACATCTCTTCTCTCCTGCTCAATCAAAAACTGAAATTCACTCATGCACTCAATTAAGAGCTTGTCCAGAAAAATACTGTCTTTACTGGTAGTTTCCACCTGATTTCTAGCTGTGTTTAGGGTCAAAAAATTCAACTCCTCAACCAGTTTATTGAGCCTCTCCGTCTGGCGTCCAATGGTTGCTAGATAATGAGCTTGCTCCGACTCCTTGATAACCCCATCCAAAATCCCTTCTACCGTCGCTTGGATCGAAGTGATAGGAGTCTTAATATCATGCGACAACTGGGCAATCATCAAGCCCTTTTCTCGTTCGCTTTCTTCCAAGGAATCAAAGCTTGCCTGCAAATCATGGGACATTTCATTAAAAGCTTGGCCTAATTGTTGAAATTCTAAAGGGCCTTGAACCTCCAAATTTGAAGGAAAATCCTTGTCCGCTACCCTCTTGGCATGTTCCTTGAGTTTGCCCAACGACGTAAAGACCGGTGATAGGAGAAAGAGACTAATCCCAGCACCGACAAGGCTGGCAACGATGGTCATCCCAAGCAAAAAGTAAATCTCGCTTTTCTCAATCAGCATTTTTTGAACAGCCCAAAAAACAACCAAAATGGTTAAGAGGGTTGAAATAATATATCCAACCAAAATATAACTTTTTAGTTTCATGTTTGTCCTCTCGGTTTCTCTATCTTATATCCCAACCCCCAAACTGTCTTAATAGTGGGCGTTTGGTCACTACTATATTTTGCCAACTCCTGTCGAAGAGCATGGATATGCACATTCAAGGTGTTGGTGTCATCCACATAGTCTTCTTGCCAGACCTTTTCATAGAGGTCTGTCTTGGAGAAAACTCTCTCTGGATTGCTAGCTAAAATCCACAGCAATTCAAATGATTTAACAGTCAAATCCAGCATTTCTTCTCCTATTTGAACTTCATGACTACTATGATTCATTTTCAGATTGCCAAGGGAAATCAGCTCTGTTTCGCCCCCACGATGAAGGCGGCGCAAAATATTATGGACCCGCAAAACCAGCTCACGAGGGCTAAAGGGCTTAGCAATAAAATCATCTGCTCCCAAGCTCAGACCGTAAATCTTGTCCTGTTCACTGGTCTTAGCAGTAATAAATAGGAAAGGCTGCTCTGGTGATAAGTATTGAACCTCACCGATTAAATCATAACCATCCATCCGAGGCATCATGACATCTGTGATAATCAAATCAATCGGTTTTTTCTTGAACAGCTCTAGCGCTTCCAGTCCATCATGGGCTACCAAGACCTGATAACCTGCCTGAATTAAGTATCTCTGATGAATATCGGTGATTTCTACCTCGTCGTCAACGAGTAAAATTGTCTTTCCCATCTGTCTCTCCTTTGATAAAAACAGTGCTATACTGCTTTAAGTATAACACTATTTTTATTGTTTTACGATGATTTTAATCTGCTATTGAAAGAAAGTCCTGATTGCTGATTGAGTTGGTAAACTAGCCTTAGTCAGCCCACTATCCATCATTTATTTCCTTAGCTGATTAGTTTTCTTCTTTTTTGTTTTTCAAACCTAGACCACCGAGTAAACCTGCAAGCGCAAGCCCAAGGAAACCAATACTTGCCATTGATGTTTGAGCTTCACCAGTATTTGGTAGCATAGCTTTATCATCTGACATCATCTTGTCTGACATCATCGTATCAGCCATCTTGTTAGCAGAAGCAGCCATGTTTTCACCTGCCATCGTATTGGTAGAGCTTGTCATGGTGTCAGCAGGCATGCTATCTGTAGTACCTGGAGCTGGAGTCTCAGTCTTCATACCTGATTTTTCCATTTGGTCATTTGCTGGCATTGCTTTATCAGTCTCTTTGGCTGGTGCCATCATGTCCTTATGGTCAGCAGCTGTTTGATGAGTCGCACCTGTAGCATGACTGTGATTCATCGGAGTCACGCCAGAACCAGAGTTAGAAGGTGAGAATGAACCATTTGCTGTGTCTGATGTTTCTTTAACATTTATCTTAATAGTAACTTGTTTAGTTGCTACGACATTTGTCAAATCAGCTTTACCATCTTTGTTTCCGTAAACTTTAACAGTAGCTTTATAAGTTTGAGTACCATTAGCACGAAGCTGATCAATTAAATCTTGACCTTGTTTACCAACAGTATTGCCATTTAAGTCTACTTCATAGAAGTATTGACCTTTGGTCTTCACGTTTTCTCCTAATGGAGATAAAGCAGGATTTTTAGCTACACCATTATCAGACCATGGAGCCTTATCAGAAGCTTTTAGTAATAGACGAGTCAACATACCATCACCAGCGAAGAGTTCATAAGGAATTACTTGGTTTACACCGGCAGTGAAAGGACCTTTTCCTTCAGCTTTTTCAAGATAAGCAGCAGGAACATCGATACTGTCTTTAACGTTGTTTTCAACTGCAGAGTTAACATCGCTTCTTGTTACAAGACCGTTCAAAGTAATATTGACATTACGTGTCTTGACAACCTTAGTCAAATCAGGTTTATCTCCGTCTGCTTCATAGACAGTCAGGGTAGCTTCATAGGTATTTGTACCATTCGTACGAAGTGTATCTAATAGATCTTGATCCTTCTTACCTTCAGTGTTACCATTCAAAGATACTTGATAGTAATACTTACCATCAGGTAAATTTTTCACTGGTGGAATTTTCGCGTTTTGAGCGACACCGTTATCTGACCATGGAGCCTTGTCGGATGCCTTGAGCAAGAGACGAGTCAACATACCATCGCCTGCGAAAAGTTCGTATTTAAGCGGTTTATTTACACCAGCCAAGAACGGACCGGAAGCTTTGGCTTGTTCTAGGTAGCCCGCTGGGACATCGATACTGTCTTTAACATCCTCATCGACAGCTTTTTCAATATCTGCTGGAGTTGCTTGTGTCCCATCCACATCAGCTGTATCTACAGCTTCTTTTAAGACATCCGTTAGCTCTGGATTTTCTTGAGCTTCTTCACCTTTTTCAAAAAGTGTATCCAGACGAGAAGGGCTTGTTTCCTCGCTCACTTCAGTTCCTTCTGTAGGTGTCGGAAGTGAGTTCGTATTTCCAGAAACGACCTCAGGTTTCGCTTGAGTGAGAACGGTGTCTCCTTGTGTTTGTGGTAAGTCACCCTCTTTCGTTACCGATTCCCCTTCAGGTAAGACTTGAACAGGGGTTGGATTGAGCCCATCGGCACGTACAGAACTTGGTTGACCAACTAGGACAAAAAAGCCACTGGCTACAACAACTGAGGCAACACCGACACTAAGACGGCGAATAGACCAACGAGTATATCTTTGATTTGGATTGAATTTCATAGGATTCTCCTTAGAGTTTTTCTTTATTTGATGACTCTAGTATAATCTCCTAAAATTAAAAAGGACTAAGAAAAAGTTAAAATTTTTCTTAAATCCCTCTTATAAAATACTTATATCAATTAAATCCATAAACAGACTTGGTGATTTGATAGACGACATTGGACAGTTTGCGAGCTGGCAAGACTGAATGTTTGGTCAAACGGCTGAGCATGGTCTTGCGAATGGCCTGAAAGACCTCTGGATTTTCCTGCTGAATATAGGTCCACAGCTCCCGTTTTTTGGCAAGATGCTCTGCTGTGCCTGCTCGGTTGAGCAAGGCACTGGAAATCACCGTCGTAATCTCAATATGATTCAGCAAATATTCTCGCATTTTGGGGTGGCTTACTTTAGATAAATCAAGCTGGTCTACCAAGAGTCGATTGACTTTCAGTTGCTGGTCAATGCGCTTAATCATCACTTGCTCATTGACAGACTGGTCCTCACGCCCAATCAAATAACGATAGAAGTCGACAGGCAGATAGTACATGGTCTTGACCTGCTGAAGGGGGGTAAAAACAAAGAGATTATCGACATAAAAAGTATGCTCAGGCAGTTGGAACTGGCTCGCTCGCAACAAATCTGTCCGATAAATCAGCGAGTGCATCATGATATACTGGCCTTTGGAGAAATTTCCGACCTGGTCCCAGCCAAAAATCTGCTGGACAGGCAAGACTGACTCATAACTCATACTCTTCTTACGAGACTGACCTTCCTTTTCATAGACAAAATTGGTCACAAAGGCGTCAACCTCTTGACCCTTGCTCTCAAGTTCCTGCAAGGTTTCAAGAATTTTCAGGTAAGCACGAGGATCCACCCAGTCATCACTGTCAACTACTTTAAAATAGCGCCCAGAAGCCTCCGCCAAGCCGCGATTGACTGCACCGCCATGGCCTTTATTTTCCTGATAGATGGCTCTAACGATGTTAGGATACTTGATGGCTAAACGCTCAGCGATTTCCTGAGTCCGGTCCTGAGACCCATCATTGATAATCAAAATCTCAACTTGCTCACCACCAATCACTAGCGACTCCACACAGTAATGAAGATAGGCAGCGGCATTATAGCTAGGGATGGCGATAGACAATAACTTCATAATCTGCTCCTTTAGGGGACTGATTTTTTCTTATACTCTTCGAAAATCTCTTCAAACCGCGTCAACGTCGCCTTGCCGTATATATCATAGGTATAGGTAACTGACTTCGTCAGTTCTATCTGCAACCTCAAAACAGTGTTTTGAGCAGCCTGCGGCTAGTTTCCTAGTTTGCTCTTTGATTTTCATTGAGTATTATTCTCTCTTGTCACTTCTTTCTATTTTACCATAAAGTCCAGCCTTTGAAGAACTTTTACTAGAATACAAGAGGGCTGTCTCTCTTTGCCATCTTGGGCATCAAAAAAGAGGGAAGCTCCCTCTTTTACGAATTTAATGCTGCTAGGGTATCCAAATACTGGTTGTTGATGACCGCCAAAATATAGGTATCTGCTTTCAAGAGGTCATCTGGTCCAAATTCAACATCCAATGGGGAATTTTCCTGCTCTCGGAAACCCAAAACATTCAGATTGTATTTGCCACGGAGATCTAATTTACTCAGACTTTGACCTGCCCAAGACTGAGGAATTTTCATCTCCACAATAGAGACATTTTTATCCAACTGAAAGACATCAACATTATTATGGAAAAGAATGGTCTGTGCTAGGGACTGCCCCATTTCATACTCTGGCGAGATAACCGAGTCAGCTCCAATCTTTTCTAGCACTTTCTTAGCGGTCTGACTTTTGACCTTAGCAATAACAGTCGGTACCCCCAAACTCTTACAGTGCATAACCGCAAGCACACTCGACTCCAGATTTTCACCTGTCGCGACTACAACGGTATCGCAGGTATCAATCCCTGCTGATCTCAATAATTCTTCATCTGTGATGTCGCCAATCACTCCACGCGCCAAAACTGGCTCAAACTGATTGATGCGCTCTGCGTGGTCATCAATAGCGATAATATTCATATCCTGCTTGGCTAGGGCAGCTAAGACACTGCTCCCAAAAATTCCCAAGCCTAAAATTCCAATCGTACGATCTGACATGCTCTTTCCTTTCTTAACCAATACTAATATCTGCTTTCATATAATGAATCATATCTTTCTTTTCTGGATGGTAATCTGCTAGACTGACCAGCAGAGTCAAGGGACCAATTCGTCCGATAAACATGAGAACCATAATCACACTTAGAGCTAATTTCCCTAAATCTGGAGTTAAATTTGCCGTCACTCCGACTGTCCCAAGAGCAGAAATGGTTTCAAATATGAGGTGGATAAAGGGAGGATTTCCCTTGGCTGTGATCCCTAGTAAAATCAAGCCCAGCAAGAAGGTCATCAAAAAGATAATAAAGACACTAAAGGATTTTTGAACCGTTCGCGGCGCAATCGTCCGTCGAGCGACATTGGCATGAGGTAAGCCTAGAAGCTCACTTCGTGCAAAGACCAAGAGGACAAAAAATGTGGTAATCTTGAGTCCCCCAGCTGTTCCTCCTGGAGCCCCACCGAGAAACATCTGCAAGATATAAATCAATAAGGTAACAGGACGAGCCATGCTGTAATCAATTGTCCCAAAACCAGCCGTTCTCATGCTGACAGTTTGGAAAAAGCTGACCAAGACCTTATCTGCAACAGGGAGATTGCCAATCGTCCCTGCATTGTTCCATTCAAGAGCGAGACTGCTCACCGTCCCAAAAGCTAGTAGCCCCACCGTCAGTAATAAAACCAGTTTGGTGTGAAAATGCAGGCGCCCTTTTTTCTTTTTCCCTATATGCGTAGCAAGGTCAAACCAGACCATAAATCCAAGACCACCTGTGATAATCAAGCCTGCGATGACCAGATTGACCAAGGGATCAGTCTGAAAAGCAATCAAGCTCGTACTTCCAAAATTATCAAAACCTGCATTACAGAAGGCGGATATAGCTAGAAAAATAGCACTAAAGAGACCGCGCCCCCAGCCAAGTTGAGGAACAAAACGAAAACTGAGAAATAGAGCTCCCAAACCCTCAACCAAAAAAGTCGTGAGAAAAATAGAATAGACAAACTTTCTCAAAGATCGAGTCTCTCCATAACTAAAGCTATCCTGAATAGTTGCACGGCTACGAAGACTAAGCTTTTGCTTGCTCTGGATATAGAAAACCCCAATAAAGGTCATGAGCCCCAGACCACCAATCTGAATCAAGAACATACAAATGAGCTGACCCCAAATATTGTAGGTGGCAGCGACAGGCTGGGTAAAAAGACCTGTCACACAGACCATGGATACAGTTGTAAAGAGATGATCAAAATAAGTCGCTCGTGAGCTTTCAACTTGGACAAAAGGCAAACTCAAAAGAAGAGAGCCTAGTAAAATGACCAAGGCAAAACTCAAAAAAATACGACGGGCTGGCGATAAACGAGATAAGCCTAGCTCTATTTTTTCCTTAGATAATTTGAATAACATGTTTCCATTGTACCATAAAAAGCTCGAAATGACTTAGATAGGATAAGGCAAAATCCACTAACATCAAGCCTAAAAAATGCCACCTTTTTGTTGATAGCCTGGGCAAGAACAAGCCTCGTTCAAGAGTTCATGATAATGTGACTGTAAGACAGGAGCTGTTAACGCCAGCTACTCTATATGCGTTTCAGGAGAAAATGAAACACACCATTTTGAATCTGAAATAGTAGGCTACAGTTTCTCAAACATTACTAGAAATTGATGTAACTTACCTAATCAATTTGTTGAGATTTTATTTCATATTACCACAATAAAAACGCATAGTATCAAAGTTTTCATCACCTGATATGATGCGCTTTCTCTGATTTTAAAAATTTTTCCCAATCTCAACATACGTTCAAAAAGAGGAAGATGACCTCGTTTAACACTATTTTCGCAAAGTATGAGCTAGACATTTTATGATAAAGCAGACCTTTTGTCAGCACAACTAAAGGAGGTGAACACTTGCTAAACTCAGTTCTAGCGCCTTATCAAAAGCTTGCGAGCCCCAGTCACGACTATCGTACTGGTCCAAGTCAGCTAGGGAATCTGCTGTGAACAACAATTCTCCCCAGAGAACCCCACGCAGTTGGGCTACTGCCGCAAGCGCAGCACACTCCATCTCTACAACAGCACAGCCTTCTTCCTTACGATAAGCCACCTTTTCAGCCGTTTCTCGGTAAAAACCGTCTGTCGTCCAGGTCATGACTTCTTCATAGGGAATCCCTCTGACTTCCAAAACTTGCTCAATAGCAGCAATAGCCTCTGGCTGCATTTCCATATAACGAGAAGGTGCCACATAGTGGTAACTGGCTCCTTCATCTCGCAGAGCGCGAACAGGGACTAGAAAGGCATTTTCCTCTATATCGGCTAGCACACCACAGGTACCTGTGGAAATAATCTGCTCCACACCATAGCCAATCAACCAATCCATAAACTGGGCTGCTGGAGCTGAACCAACAGGAGCCTGAGCCAGACAAATCTCCTCGCCTTTGTAGTTCACGACATAGACTGGATAGGTCTTGGTGGCAGAAATGAATTCGCCGATACAGTCCGCCCCTACTTCCCTCGCATAGCGGTCAATCTCCTCACCTAAAAATGCATAGACACATTTCTTGGGCAAGTGCAAGTCCAGCCCTTCGTGATCAGGCATGATGACTGCCTGAGGATTGTCATCAAACTCTAAAATAGGAATCGCATGTTTCTGAATCATAGCCTGCCTCCTCTAATTTTGTACTATTGTATCAAAAATCGACGGAGTGTCAAGGAGGGGCTGATAAACTGGGGAGAGAAACAAGACAATAACAATATTTTTGACAGAGACTCTTTTTAATGGTACAATGGACTTGCTTAAAAGTTCGATGAAATAAGCACATAAGAAAACACCACCGGTTGCCGCCAGTGGTGTTTTTTTGCGCTTGCTCAAGGCGCTCAGGCTATTTCTTTTTCTTGTCGCATTTGCTTGCTACAAATCGGATAAGCCACTCCGATAAGACATTCGCTAGTGTACCAGCAAGAATAGGTAGCAAGACAAGTTCGATGAAAACGCACATAAGATCACCTCCTGCCTGCGCAGTCTAGTGTTTGCGACCTTACTATTGTATCATCTTTGACTGAAAATAAATAGAAAAATCATTGATATCATCTAGTCATCCACAAAAACTCTCTCCTACACTAATACTTCTTGTATCAAAAAGCATCCCAGTTACAAGATGATTTAAAATTGATCAATGAAGCAGACTTGCTAAGATATAGAGTAGGTAAATGTGGGTTGGGTAAAAAATATAGAAGAAGTTTTTATCTCCACTCCCTTTTTCTCCATTATAGAAGAACAAGGGAATGACAGAAAAGAAACAACACCCGCTGTTCCTTTTTACTTCTACTTCACAGGTATTTCCTTAATCACGCGCGCAGGATTGCCACCTAACACAACATTATCTCCAAAGGACTTGGTAATCACGGCTCCTGCTCCTGCGACGACATTATTTCCAAGTGTAACTCCAGGCAGGACAATGACGCCACCACCAGCCCAGAAATTATCTCCGATTGTGATAGGCTTACCGTACTCAATACCTGAATTTCGCTCATGTGGATCCAGCGGATGAAGTGGAGTCAGGAACTGACAATTAGGACCAATCATGGCATTGTCTCCAATACGAATCGGACAAACATCCAGCATGGTCAAGTTCCAGTTAGAATAAAAATTTTCCCCTAGATGGATATTGACTCCATAATCGACCACCAGACGTGGATTGACATATAGATTTTGCCCAGTCGAACCAAACCAAGCCTTAATGATTCCAGCTCCCTTTAAGGGATCTTCTTCTCGGTTAAAGGCAGCCTGTTTTTGGCGAGAAGCCTGAGCCAAGGCCCGCAGTTCTGGATCCGATGGACGGTAAACCTCTCCTGCTATCATTTTCTGGTATTCACTGGTCAATGCATTCTTCTCCTTATTTCCTACTATCATATCAAAATTTCTACATATCTGACTAGGATAAGGAGCATTTTATACAATCTATGCTCTGGCCTTTATCACATCCTATCTAGCTAAGCGGATACGCGTCACGATTCCGTCTGGGTCTGTCACTTCTAACTGAGTTGATGTCAGCCATTTGATTGGGGCTTCAACTTCTTGTCCTCTTCCAGCAATCGTTAACAGTTCTTTTTTGCTTGCGACTTCAATGACATAGTAGGCTAAGCCGGGTAATCCTTGTTCACGTCTGGCTAGCCTTTTTCCTCCCCACTCGTTGACTGCTAAATGATGATGATAATCTCCAGACGCAATCCAACTAGCACTAGGTAGACTAAATTTATCCTCTAGTCCTAAAACCTTTTGATAAAACTGGCTTGCTACTTTACTATCCCTGACAGAAAGATGGATATGCCCCATGCGCGTAGTAGAGGCTATCTCAAAAGGTTCTACTTTACGTCCCATCTCATATATTTCTTGAGCAGATAAGGCTTCGGTCACTCCGACAATGCGCCCATCCTCACGAATATCCCAGTCCTCTACAGGCTTATCCCAATAAATTTCAATCCCGTTCCCTTCTAAATCTTCCAGATAGATTGCTTCACTGTAGCCATGATCCGCCCCGCCGACTAGCTGAATTTGCAGCTCTGCCATATGCTTAAACAGATTTGCCAAATCCTCACGACTTGGTAAAAGGATAGCTAGGTGATAGAGACCATAGTGATCTTGCACCTCCTCTAGCCTGTCTGTTTTCAGTAAATGAACCAAAGCCTTTCCACCAGCTCCTAAAATACTTTCAGATTCTGTCTGAGAAAGGATTTCCAAGCCTAGAATCTGATGATAAAAGGCAGTCTGACTTGCCACATCCTTTACATTTAAAACAGCCTCTGCCAAATAAATCTTACTATTGTATGCGTAGGTCATCTATTTCTCCTTTGTTCTTTCGGTGTAACTTTATTTATTACAACATTATACTCCTTTTTTACTTAGAGTCAAGTAGAACAACTCAAATAGCAGGACAAAACGATGTTGGGCAAAAAGTCGACTTCAGGAGAAAATGAAGTAAATCTCCCCACAATAAAACACATAGTACCAAGGTTTCTCAAGACCTGATACTATGCGTTTGTCTGATTTCAAAGACTTCTTGCCCAGCCTCGTTTTTGTTTATCCTCGTCCGCCAGGGGCTGGACCGCCAGAACCTCCATTCGGACCTCCGCCTCCAGGCATAGAATTGACAATATCTGTTTGTTTTTCGCCGTTGATGTAAATATCCCCACCTGTATAGGTTGCTGTTCCATCAAAGTCAAAGCCTGATTGTCCTATCAATTTAATAGTTCCGCCTGTGACCGTGATATTCCCGTTTGAGTCAATTGGGTCTGTGTCCCCTTGACCGACTTCTACAGTTAGATTGCCACCTGTCATGGTAAAGTAAATGTCGCTTTGCTGGGCATTTTTATTAGCTGCATTGACTCCATCATCTGTCGAGTAGACATTGATATCACCACCATTGATCGTAATGGCTTTCCCTTCAATTCCTTCTGTGGAATTCTTGACGGTGTAAGTACCACTATCAATCACTAGATTTCCAGAAGCGTGAATACCATCATCGCCTGCTGTGACTGTTATGGTATTGTTCGCCAAATACATATTTCCAACAGTCATATCGTCATCATTGTCAACTTTGACACCATCTTCCTTGGCATCGATGGTCATGGTCGTACCAGTGATGTTAAGTTCATCATTGACATTAAAGGCATCGCCTACCGATGTAATGTTAAAAGTTCCACCTGTGATGTGGAGGGTGTCGTTAGCCTTGATAGCATTGCTTTTCTTGCCATCTACATTGAGAGTTCCTGAACCATTGATGGTCAAATCAATCTTAGAAAAGAGAGCGGCATTTGCCTTTTCATCACTGTTAGAGCTTGAGTCAGAGAGACTGTTTGTCGTCCCTTCTGCTAAAGTGAGGTAGACATGATCGGCTGATGTCGCTGAAATAGCCGCATCTGTATTGGTCATACTTGCACCTTTTAGAACAAGTTTCACATCATCAGACTTATCAGCTGCAATTTTAATTTGCACTCCGTCAGACTGACCAGAAATGACATAGGTACCTGCTTTTGAGATAGTCACTGTTGAGCCAGAAACTGTCACACCGTCTCCAGAGACACTTGCAGATGAGCCTGACAATTCAATCTTAGAGGCTGTATTTTCATCATAAGAAGTGTCGTAGTCCCTTTCTGTAAAGTAAGAAGATTGACTGTTTTTAGCTGAAGTTGTGATAGCAGTGGTATCTGCCGCTGCAGTTGTACTTGACTTGGTCGTTGACTGCCCACAAGCTGTCATCAAGGTCAAAGCTGTTAAACTGGTTAAGATTAGAGTCCATTTTTTTGATTTCATACCTTTTTCCTCGCCTTCATTTAGCTTGAGCTTAGTTTACAGGGGAATTCTGAAAAAAATCTGAACTTTTTCTGAAAGTTTTCTTAAATTCAGTTTCAGTTAAGTTATCTTTAACAAAAGTTTTAGGAAAATTCCATAGACTAATTACAAGCAAGTTCAACTTGCCCAGACACACCTATCTGCTAATAAGATAGAGTGCTGAAACAGTTTGATAAAGGAGACAGGATTTATGAAACCAATTGAAACAAGCTTTAAACGAATTGAAACCAAATATGTCGTTGCCAAGGCTGACTTGGCTGATTTAATAGAAGACTTAAAAACATACCTCGTCTAGGATGATTATCCAACTTCGACCATTTCTAATATCTACTTTGATACAGAGAAATTTGATATGATTCAGGATGATAGCCAAGGTACTAAGCGCAAAGAAAAGATTCGGATGCGAACCTATCTCAGTCACGTCCAACCTGATAGTCAGGTATTTTTAGAAATCAAATCTAAGGACAGAGCTGGTGTCGGACGAAAATATCGTCTCTTGTCGACTCCCCAGTCTATCACCCAGTTTATGACCAAAGGACAGCTGGATAGCAGCATCAAGAACCAAATGATGATTGAAAAAATCCAGCAACTCCAAGAGGAATATCAACAAGCCATCATCCCTCGTATGTATATCTACTACGATCGCTTTTCTCTCAAGGAAAAGAAAGAAATTAGCGGATTTCCCTACAATAAAATTCGTGTCACCATTGACCAAAATCTAACCTATCGTGATGATAATGTCAGTTTATTTTCAGGAAAGGACGGTTTCCCTCTACTAAACGAGGACATTGTCATCATGGAAATTAAAGCTCCAGGTAGAAAACCCCAATGGCTACAAGATATTCTCGACCAATATGGACTGGTAGAGCAGAAATTTTCAAAATACAGCTGCGCCTACCACAAGTCTCAGGGGCTAGACTATAGCCCACGACCAAGCACAGAAAGTGTAGGTACTACTTATGTCTAATCTTTTCAACTCTATCTTCAACGATACAACTGCCACTGCAGACCCTATCCAGCTCTTTCTAGCTCTCTTTGTCAGCCTGATTTTAGGTTTGGCTCTGACCTGGGCCTACAAACACCGTACCCTCTATACGCGGGAATTTGCGGTTAGTTTGACCCTACTCCCCTGCTTGATGACCTTGGTCATCTTTCTGGTAAATGGCAGCTTAGGAACCTCTATCGCTGTTGCAGGAACCTTTAGCCTCATTCGTTTCCGTTCAGCCACCAGTGGCTCACGGGAGCTAATTGCTATCTTTCTTGCCATGATTATCGGGCTGGCGTCAGGGACAGGCTACCTAGCCTTAGCTGTTCTCTTCACCGTCTTTATCTTAGCGGTATGGCTTCTTTTGGAAAAACAACAAAGCAAGAATAACCACCAACGTCGCAGACTATTAACCATCACAATTACCAACCAAGAAAAGCAACTTCAAACTATCCAATCTGGGCTATCACAATTCTGTACCGAGTTAGACCTCATCTCCATTGATACCAGCAATGATGGAGAACAGGTCACCACTGTCTATGAAGTGGATTTCAAGGCTCAAACCGATGATTTCCAAATCATCCATTACCTCACTAAAGAACAAGATACTTACCAGGTTTCCCTGACCAAAAATGCCAAGAAGAGAAAGAATTTGTAATTTTCAAATCAAATAGCAAACTAAGAGTCTCTTGAGTGCCGCCATTCTTTACCAATCAAAAAAACTCCGTAGTCTCTAGCGCCATAAATCCGGCTAGAGATTACAGAGTTTTTTTAATCTAAACTTCCTACAAGGGTATAGTATCTACTGAAAGGATATGGTATTTGTAGGGAATACTTTAAAGAGTTCTTACAGGAAGTCAGTATTAACTAGTTATATTAGGTTTAGTTTACCCATTCACCATTGGCATTGACTCTATAGCCATCTACAGTTGTGTTGACTGCAAGGGCACCTGAGCCATTGACATAGTACCATTTGTCTGATACTTTGAACCATTGGCTTGCTTTCATAGCTCCTGATGCTTCAAGATAGTACCAGGTATCTCCATCTTTAAGCCAACCTGTTGCCATTGAACCATTAGCGTTGAGGTAGTACCATAAACCGTTGACTTTAGCCCAACCTGTTGCCATAGCGCCATTAGCGTTTAGGTAGTACCATGAACCATTGTACTGTAGCCATCCTGTTGCCATAGCGCCATTGCTGTTTAGGTAGTACCATGAACCATTGTACTGTAGCCAACCTGTTACCATAGCACCATTAGCGTTTAGGTAGTACCATGAACCGTTGTCTTGTAGCCAACCTGTCGCCATTGAACCATCAGTATTGTAGAAGTACCACATACCATTTTCTTGTTTCCAACCTGTTTTTGGAGTGGCTGGTTTTACTACAGAATATGAGCTGTATGATGGAACATATGATGAGTATGAAGGGACATATGTCGGATTAGATGGTCTTGCAGGAACAGAAGGTTGTGCTGGAGTTTCAGTTTTTGGCGGTTGCTGTTGAGTCAAGCGGTTATATGCTTCTTCTGATTTACGAGCATAGTCTTCTTCAGCTTGTTGATCATCTGTTTTCTCTGGTTGAGGAGCTGGAGCTGGTTGTGCTGGAGTGTCTCCAGCTGGTTTTGGAGCTGGGGCTGGAGTTTCTTCAGCTGGTTTTTCTTTTGCTTTTTCTTCTTTAACCTCTTCAAGAGCTTTATTATACAAGTCTATCAATTCATTTAAAATTGACACCTCTTGCTCTAAACTCCTACCAGCCTCTTGAAAATCAGAATTTGCTTTCATTTCAGCTTGAGATAACTTTTCAACAGCAGCCTTAGCTCCCTCAATGATAGCGGGATCTGCATTAGCTTCTTCAGTAGCTTTCAGAGTCTCCTTCGCTTTTTCAAGAGCAGCTTTTACTGCTACAGCAATTTGTTGTTTATTTGCTGTCTCTTTATTTAAAGCATCAACTTCCTTTTGTTGTTTAGCTACAGCATCACCTAAATCATCAGCACGATCTTGCGCTTTTTCTGATGCTGGACGTGCAGCATCATTTTCTTCCCCTTTTTTAATTCCATCTTGAATATCTTTAGGTAAGTCTGTTAGAGATTTACCATCTTGCCTTGTGCTATTAGGGAGATTATCTTTCTTTTCGTCTTCTTCTGTTAATACAGGCGCTTCAGCAGCTTTATTAACATCAGCTAGAAGATCAGTAGCTGATAACTCGCCATTCTCAATAGCCTTTAAAACATATTCTTTCCCGATAGCTTCTTTTGCTTTTTCAATAGCTTTAGGCTTATCTTCAGGCTTGATTTTATCACTATTATTGATTTCCGCTATAGTAGCTTCTTCTACTTTATTCAAAAAGTTTTTTAATTCTTCTTTGGCTTCGGCTTCTTTCTTCTCTGCCTCTACTTTTTTCTTCGCTACTTCTTCTTCTTGAGCTGCCTCATCAGATTTTTTCTTAGCTACTTCTTCTGCTTTTTTAGCTTCTTCTGCTTTTTCCTTAGTTTTAGCCAACGCCTCTGGCTCAGGAATTACGATTGCTTGAACTTTATTAAATTCATTTTGCAACTCCTGTTCTTTTTTCTTAGCTTGCTCTATTTTAGAGTCGACCTCTTTTAATTTTTGCTGATATTCAGCGTTAGATGTATATTTACTACGTTGACGTTGAACTTCTTGGTACTCTTTATATGCATTTTGAACAACAAGCGCCGCATCATTCAATTTTTGAGATACTTCTGCTGCTTTTCGAGCTTTCTCTACAGTTTCCTCCTGACCCTCATCATATTTCTTCTGAGCTTCTTCTGCTTTCTTTTTAGCGTCTTCGTAATCTTTCTTAGCAGCTTCAGATTTTGCTTTTGCTTCCTCATATTTCTTCTCTGATGAAGATTTCTCAACAGCTTGTGGAGCGTCTTCTGCTCTTACAAAAGTAGGCTGAGACGCAACAAAACCAGCCCCTAAGATAGCGACACTGGCTAGACTTGTTAAAATCATTTTTTTCTTATTCATCTAAATTTACCTCTTTTCTGATAATCATTTTCAGACTATACTATATTAAGTATACCCCCCCCGTAAATACTTGTCAAGTGTTTTATATTACAATTGTGTTACATTTTCGTTCGGAATTTTATTTGTTTTATCAAAGTTTTTATGAAAATCGTTTTGAAAACTTTTGTATTTCTTTACATTCTCTCCCTTAGAGTTTCTCTTTTATACTCACTTGACTTCAAAGACAAGGTGTGTATTTGCTTTTCGATTGCAGATAAAACTCACATTTCCATATATCAAAAGGTTGATTTCTGAATTAGGGATAGTCTAGCGATAACTGTGGTATATTTGCGATAGATGGTGACTCGCCCTTGTTTTCAGCTAGTAGCAACTGACTCGAGACACTCCAAAAAAGAGGTCAATGTCTGCCATCAACCTCTTTCTTATCGTTCATTCTTGTTGCTAGTGAGATGAATAATTTACCTATGACTTGCTATTTTCAGCCTAGCTTACCCATTCACCATTTCCATTTACTTTATAACCGTCTGGTGTTGTTGTGCTGACTGCCAGAGCTCCTGAACCGTAGGCATAGTACCAGTGTTGACCTACTTTAAACCAACCTGTCTTCATGATCCCTTCTTCATCAAGGTAATACCAGGTACCATTTTCCTTGTACCAGCCTGTTTTCATAGCTCCTGAGCCATCAAAGTAGAACCATCTGCTACCATCTGTTCCCCAGCCTGTAAACATAGCGCCTGAGTTACTTAGATAATACACCGATCCATCAACTTCTACAAATCCAGTCTGCATGACACCTAGGTCATTCAAGTAGTACCATTTACCACCTGTTTTCAACCAGCCTGTCTTCACATCACCAGACTCATAAAAATACCACTTACCATCAGACTGCACCCAGCCAGACTGATCAGACGTAGATTTTCTGAAATCTTTCAGCGGTGTTTCTACAACTATAGCTTTACTTTTAACTGTTGAAAGGTTTGAGGCAGTCACTTCTGTGTACTGAACAGCAGAACCATATCCACCAGCCAATTCCTCTGAAGAAGTCGTAGTTCCTAGAGCCAGAGCAACCGTTGCTGCCTTCTGAGGATTAGCTGCATTTTTAAAAGCAGCAAGACCCACATGGGTAAATTTAGGGTTAATCAAGTTCTCATAATAAGACGAAAATTCTTTTGATGTTTTATCTTTCTTTTTCGCCACATAGTTCGCCTTTTCAGCATGCCAATTTTCAATGGCTTTTAGAAATCCCTCAGGATTCAAATCTAAAGCTTCTCCACTTAGGCTATTACCAGATGGAAAGGCAGTCCAGTTGTTTTTACTGGAAAGACGTTCAGCCTTCAGCGCAACGGATACCTCAGCAGCACGTACAAAAGCCGTTTTCTCATGGTCAACTGACCATTTTACAGGGACATACTTATCTACCAAACCTTCGTCAGCTGCTTCTTTACGAATTTTATTGATAGCATCTAAAATAGATTGTTGATGAGGAGGCAAAAATTCTCCTTTGATTCCAACCAAAACATTGCCACTAGAAGGTTTTAGCACCTCTGAGGTCAATACATTACCATCAGCAGATTGCGTTGCAACCAGTCTGTCATTGGCAAAAACATCATTTGTCAAAACTGCTCCTGCCAAGGTCAAGGCCAAGGCACTAGCAAATACAATTTTCTTCATTTCTTTCTTACTCCTTATTGTAGTTTGAATATTATCTTAACAGATACCTTTCAACGTTTAATTATATCATATTTTCCTACTATTTGTCTTTGCTTACCTATTCCTAAATCCCAAAAGTAGGCGCAATGATTCTTTATTTCACAACAAGTTCATAACGTGTCTTACTTGTGAAGGTTTGACCAGCTTTAAGGATGACTTGGTCTTTGAGGTTACTGTGAATGGCATCTGGTAAAGCTTGCGCTTCAAGGGCAATTCCATTGTGCTGCACCATTGGCTGACCCCCTATGATGACACCTTCATCCACAAAGTTTGCTGTGTAGACTACAAAGCAAGGGGCCTCTGTCTTGAAAAGCAGAAAGCGACCTGAGTTTTGGTCATAAAGGAAACCAGCATTGTCATGACCTGCAGGAAGGGCAAATGGATGATCCAAACCAGATACCAGCTGGATTTGCTCATCTTCTTCTGCAAAGATGTCTTTCAACAAGGCACCATTGTAGATGTGTTTGACCACATCACGAGTAGCATCTGGAGTTTTGACCGGAACACCGTCGGGAGCGATTGGATAAATGCCCTCTGTGTTTAGTTGGAAGACATGACGGTCAATCGTCTGCGTGAAATCACCAGACAAGTTGAAGTAGCTGTGATTAGTTGGATTGACCAGCGTATCCTGATCGGTCGTTACCTTGTAGCTAATTTCATAGGCGCCAGTTTCTTCTAAGTGGTAACTGATCCAAATCTTGAGATTTCCAGGAAATCCTCCTGTCTCATCCGTACGCTCTGTGTAGAGAGTCAAGCCATGGTTACTCACTTCAACTAGTTCAAACAAGCTAGAATCCCAACCAGTTGAACCACTGTGGTTACAGTTGCTAGCATTGTTGACCTCAAGGTCATAGGTCTTGCCATTGAGCTCAAATGTCGCACCAGCAATACGGCCTGCCACAGGACCTACGCTCGCTCCATGCTTAGGACTATTGCCTACATAGCTATCAAAGTCATCAAATCCCAAAATAACATTGGCAAAATTTCCAGTCTTGTCAGGCGTGACATAGCGCAAGATGGTCGCACCATAAGTCATAATCTCAAGCTGGTAGCCACCGTCTGTCTCAAATCGATAGGCCAAGACATCTTGTCCCTCAACATTTCCAAATACACGCTCTGTATATGCTTTCATTCTGTTCTCCTTTTACTATTTCTCTCAAGCAAACAAACCATAGAAAGTGCCTTGACAATCTATGGTTTGCCTGATGATATACAAATCCCCTTGTCAAGAATTTATAAACACTACCTTATACTCAATGAAAATCAAAGAACAAACTAGGAAGCTAGCCGCAGATTGCTCAAAGCACTGCTTTGAGGTTGTAGATAGAACTGACGAAGTCAGCTCAAAGCACTGTTTTGAGGTTGCAGATAGAACTGACGAAGTCAGCTCAAAACACCATTTTGAGGTTGTGGATAGAACTGACGAAGTCAGCTCAAAACACCGTTTTGAGGTTGTGGATAGAACTGACGAAGTCAGCTCAAAACACCGTTTTGAGGTTGTAGATAGAACTGACGAAGTCAGCTCAAAACACCGTTTTGAGGTTGTAGATAGAACTGACGAAGTCAGTAACATATACCTACGGCAAGGCGACACTAGTATGGTTTAAAGAGATTTTCGAAGAGTATTACTTTTGATATTCGTGGATAATCACACCTTGTACCACACGGTTTACTGTACCTGTAGGAGACGGTGTATCTGGTTTATTTTCTACCTTGAGTGAAGTCAATAGGGCAAAGAGTTGGGCATAAACGATGTAAGGGAAGACACGGTAAATATCATTCAAGACACCGCCACAACCAAGGACCACTTCTTTGACATTTTCAAGGCCAAAGGCTTGATTACTCAAAAGCACAACCCGACGAGCAATCTGATCACCAGCAACTTCACGAACCAAATCCAAGTCGTACTTGCGAGTGTAGTCTGTCGTTGTACCAAAGACCAAAACAACTGTATCTTCGTTGATAAGAGATTTTGGACCGTGACGGAAGCCGACTGGGCTTTCATACATGGTCGCAACTTGACCAGCAGTCAGTTCCAAAATCTTGAGCTGAGCTTCATGAGCAAGTCCAAAGTAAGGACCAGCGCCTAGATAGATGACACGGTTAAAGTCTAGGTCAACAAGTTCTTTAACATCTTCTACATTGTCTAGGACTTTACGAGCAAGACTAGATACAACTTCAAAACGTTCAGCTTTCACAGCAAATTCTGTAGGATCAAAGACCAAGAGAGCTGTCAACATCATAGACGTAAAGCTAGAAGTCATGGCAAATCCAGCGTCATTAGAGGCAGCTGGTTGCAAGAGCAAGAGATTGCGGTCATCTCCATGAGCTTGGAGAGCCAATTTACCATCTGCAGCACAAGTAATCGTCACTTGATAAAGCTCATCCACCAAGGCTTTGGCCAAATCAACAGTCGCCACACTTTCAGGCGAGTTCCCACTACGAGCAAAAGACACAAGGACAGTTGCCACATCTTTTTTCAAATAAGTTTCTGGATTGGCAACGATATCTGTGGTCGCAATAGCATTGAAATTCCATTTGCGTTCGTCATAGACTTCCTTAAAGTATGGTACCAAAGTATCTCCCACATAAGCAGAAGTCCCCGCACCTGTCAAGATAACCTTGATATAGTCATGTTTATCAGCAATCCCTTGTAGGAAGGCTGCAATTTCTTCACGTTTTGCTTGATAAGATTCAAAAGCTTCTTTCCAGACATCAGGCTGTTGGTAGATTTCACGTGTAGTGATTTCTGCACCCAATTCGAGCAAGTCTTCTTTTGTATAATGTAACATTGAGTTCCTCTTTTTCTATCAAATATGGGAATGGGAGTAAGCCCCATTCCCATGTATATTCTATATAAGTTATTCTGACGATGTTCACGTTGTCACATCTTATTCATCTTCGTCATCATCGAAGCCCGCTAACAGGTCATTGACTTTCACAATGCTTTCTGCAGCACGGCTCTTGTAGTCCGCATCTGCGCCTGTAAGGCTCGCATTGATAAATTCAATCACCATTGGAAGATTCATCCCTGCGTAAAGTTCGATGTCACGACCTTCCATGATCAAACGACTGACCACGTTACAAGGTGTCCCACCGAGAAGATCCGCAAAGACTAAGAAATCATCCAATCCTTCAATAGCAGCTTCAAATTTTGCAGTAAAGTCTTCTGGGCCATCTTCTGGAAGAAGAGCTACTGTGTAAATGTTGTCTTGTGGGCCCATAATCATTTCTGTGCTGCCTTTAAGCTCTTCACAGAAGCGACCATGGCTCACCAAAATCAATGATTTCGTCATAAAAATTACATTCCAAATGCAAAGTGACCAAGGGCAGAAAGAACCAAAGCAAGTACGATAATAATAAAGATAGCTTTAGTAGAGTTCATACCTTTCTTACCAAGCAACCAGAAGATAAAGGCAGTAAAGATTGCTGGAAGCAAGCGTGGGAAGATTGAGTTCAAGATGTCTTGGAAGTCAATCATCTTTTCACCGATTGGCAATTTATAAGAAATTTCAAAGTTAATCAATGTTGCTACAAGAGCACCCATCATGAAGACACCAAGCACAGATGCAGCATCAATCAAAGCTGTCAAAGTACTTTGCATGTTGTTGATAAGGTTAACCCCTTCTTTGTAAGCAAATTCCAACTGTTTCCAACGGAAGATGTCATAGGCTACTGCAACTGCAATCCAAAGGAAGATACCCCAAGGTTGACCAGCGATCGCCATAGTTGCTGCGACTGACCCCATGATAGCAGGTACAAGTGAACCAAAGATTGTATCCCCAAGAGGAGCGAATGGCCCCATCAAACCTGTCTTGATACCGTTAACGGCGTCTTTTGAACCCACACCATCTTTTTCTTCCATGGCAAGGTCAAAACCAGCGATAATGGTATGGAAGAATGGTGAAGTGTTGAAGAATTGAGTATGAACTTTCATCATTTCTTTCAATTCAGGAGTGCCATCCCCATACATTTTACGCAATTGAGGCAAGATCATGTAAAGGTAACCAGAAGCTTGCATACGTTCGTAGTTCCAACCTAATTGGAAAGTAAACAAGCTACGTTTGTTGATTTGATTAAAATCTTCTTTTGTTAGTTTGTAATTAGAATTCGTCATCTTCGATTTCCCCACTTTCTGATGGTGTAGAAGGTGCTGCTACAGCTACTTTTTGGCTATTTTTGAAGTGAAGCACTGCAAGGAAAATACCTACGATAGAAATACCAATCATAGACAAACCTTTGAAGTTGTTCACGAAACCAATTTTTTCAGCAACTTCAGCAGGAAGAGTACCTACGATACCAGCAACAGCGCCACCAAGACCTGTTACATATGAGTAAAGAACAGTCAACATAGCTGTCAAACCAAATCCCATAGCAAGGTAGTGAAGGTTACGTTTAACTGGAAGGTAACGAAGCAAGATTGCAAATCCAAGACCTGGAAGCATACGTCCTGCGAGTGTCAAACCATCTGCAATCCATTGGTATTCTGTAACGAAGTCTACTACACCTTGTACAAATTCACCACCAAAAGCAAGGGCAAAGAAGACTGGAAGGGCACGAGATAAAGCCCAAGGAATTGCACCAAGCAAGTAGTTGCGTTCAATACCTTTATAGTCATAGCGTTCGATTGCAGCATCCACACGGTGAGCGAAGAAGGTAGTAGTCATACGACCAAGAACGTCGAAGTAAGTCAAGAGAGCTGCTACTGGTACAGCGATTGTAGTAATTGCAAGCGGTGCATCAATTCCTTGTGAAACAGAGAAGGCTGTCGCAAGAACTGCACCAGAAGTTGCGTCGATACGAGAAGCACCACCGAAGGTACCAACCCCAAGAACGAACAGTTGCAAGTTACCACCGATAAGCAAACCAGTAGTCACATCTCCCATGATTAAACCAGTAATGAAACCAGCAAATACAGGGGAACCTGCAGAAGAAACGATCGTCAACTCATCACAGATTTGATAAGCTGAGTACAAAGTGAGAAGTAAAATTTGCCACCATTGTATCATATGTATCATAACAATGACCTCCTAAAAATTTTTTTCCTATTTTAATAAGCTCAAAAAGTCTGAAATTGGATCATTTGGAACCATTTGAGCAGTAAGTTTAACACCTTTTTCTGCTAGTTTGCGGAAGTCTTCCACATCCTTGTCTACTACGTTGATAGAACGTGTGATAGAACGTGTTTCTGGTGTTTGAGACATATTCCCAACATTGAGGGTTTCAAGTGGTACACCTGCTTCAACCAAACCAAGGAAGCGGTCTGGTTTACGAGCCACGATAAAGAGACGTTGGCTATCGTATTTACCAGCAAGAATATTGGCTGCTGCTTTCTCAATTGGCAAAATACTGAGTTTCACACCCGGTGGTGTCGCAAGTTTCAAACCACTCTTTTCAATATCGTTGTTGACAACTTCGTCATCTACAACCATAATGCGTGAAACATTTAGTTTTCCAGCCCAAAGATTGGCTACTTGTCCGTGGATCAAACGTCCATCGATACGGCATCCTACAATTGTCATAAGTTTTCCCCCTTTATATGTTTTAGTGTAGGTTTACGAGTTAAATAAATCTCTTCTTTATACTGGCCCTCTGTTTCAAAGATGATGATACGATTGGCACCTTCCTTGAGATAACTATGAGGGATATAAAGCGAGAGTGTTGGGCCGACGTTCCAAAAACGTCCTAGATTCTGCCCATTGACAAAGGCAACTCCCTTACCAAACTCAGACAAGTCTAGGTAAGTGTCTTTTGGCTCTTGGACTGTAAAGTCATAAGCGTAAAAGGCTGGTTGTTCTTCTGTCCATCCTTTTGAAAAATCAATGTTCTCAGGATTATCTAGTGGGAGTGGATAGTGTTTCCAGTTTAGTAAGAAGTGCAAATCCTTACAAACCCCTGTCCGAATTCCCTTACGTTGCGTATCCGCTAAGAACTTGTGTCCATAGTTGACACGCCCCATATTTTCTACCAAGATATCCAGCCTAGATGGCGCTTTCTTTTTACCTTGATAAAAAATATCTTCCCCAATCTCTGTCTGATATTGGGTTTTAACCCACTGACCATCGACATAAAGCTGGGCCCTATCTCGACCATCAATGATACGAAGTCTTTCTTCTTCTGCATCCCAGTTTGTTTCTGTTCGATAGAGTAGGTAGCCATAGCTTTGTCCCAACTCCTCCATCTTTTGAGGATAGAGACTTTCTATCGGACTTGACAAGCTATCCAAGGTTTCAAACAAGGAAACTTTTTCAACTAGTGGAATAGCATCCAACTCCATACTCTCTTTGTAGAGGGGTTCCAACTGCGGATACTCTGGAAAATGTGTTGCCATCATCTTCTTGACCGCCAGATATTTAGCAGTTGGATTTCCTTCTTCATCAAGAAGAGCATCGTAATCATAAGATGTAACTTGTGGCAGGTCCAAAGTTCCTCGAGCTGAGCAACCATTCATGAAGCCAAAGTTTGTACCACCATGGAACATGTATAGATTGATGGAGCCTTGCTCCAAAACCTCTCGAACTGCATCTGCCAACTCTTTTGGATCCCGTGTGATAATCGGTTCTTTCCAACGGTTGAACCAACCATCCCAGAACTCCATACACATGAGTGGCCATTTCTTACCATGCTCATCAAAGAATTCCTGCATCTGTGAAAAGTTGTAAGGTGCCTTAGAACCAAAGTTGCCTGTTACAAAGAGGTCATCTTCGATTAAGGTTCCAGCTTTTAGAGTAGCTCTCCAGGGACCATCTGATGTAAATAGGGGACAGGTTACCCCACGCTCTTCCATCAACTGTCGAATCGCTCTCAGATAAGCCTTATCTTCTCCATAAGAACCATACTCATTTTCAACCTGCATCATGAGAATATTGCCACCATTGTCCAACAAATGTGGAACCAATCTTGGCAATAATTGATCATAGTAACGACCGACAGCTTCAATATAGGCTGGATCTGATGAACGAATCCTCATATCCTTGGTTAAGAGCCAGGCTGGTAAACCACCGAATTCCCACTCCGCACAGATGAAGGGTGACGGACGAACGATAGCGTAGAGACCCAAATCTTGTGCTGTCTGAAGAAACCTCTCCAAATCCAGAGCCCCTTCAAAGTTAAACTCGCCCTCACGAGGCTCGTGTAAATTCCAAGCAACATAAGTCTCTACCGTATTAAAGCCAAGAGCCTTCAAGTTATAGAGCGAATGATACCAATCTTCTGGAGGAACCCTAAAATAATGAATGGCGCCAGATAAAATCTTAAATGATTTTCCATCGAGATAGAAATCATCTCGTATCTCAAATCGTGTCATAATATTACCTTCTGACCGCGAAAGTTTACGCTTTCATTTGTTGTTATAGTAATTATAAACCAATCTGTTTGAATTGTCAATAGAAATTGTCGGAATATTTGCTGGAATTTTACTATTATACACACGTTCAATTAGTTTCAAACATTTTCAGACCCATTTCAAACGCTCTTTCAATTCGGAATAGATAACCTAAAATAATTTTGTATAAAATACATTTATAAAATACGTGCAATGCCTATGTAGCTTAATTTTTCAAACTATTTTTCTAATTTTTTATTCAAAAGACTACTATTTTTTCGCTTTTATGGTAAAATTTTCTGTGGAGAAGGAAAATAGAGGTAAAAATATGGCAATTCCCAAATATCAATACATAAAAGACGAATTAAAAAATAAAATCATCTCTGGGCAGTTTAGCAGTGGAGATAAATTTTACACTGAAGCAGAGCTCATTTCAATGTACGATGTCAGTTCTATCACAGTTGTCCGCGCCTTAAACGACCTTGCTAAAGATGGCTATATTGTCCGCCAACAAGGAAAAGGAACCTTCGTTTCACGTGCACGCAAACACAAGCTTGTAGAGTTTTCAGATATTGAACTCTTTAATGCTAAAGATGATAAGGTAACTGTTCTTTCAATTGAACGCGGAAACAAGCTCGTTTACTTGGAAAAATTGGGTCTACGCGGCGATCAATTCTACTACAAAATTGAACGTATCCGCGAATCAAACGGTGTCGTTTATATCTACCATACATCCTACATCCCAGAACAATATATCAACGCAAATTATCCAAACCTTGAATACTATAGTTCCATCTATAATCGTTTCAAGTTAGACTACCACATTCACATGAATGATGAACACTTTGAAGAAATCAATGAAATAGTCTTTCCAACTCCAGAACATGCGGCTTCAGTCCTCGGAGTCGATGAACAATTCCCTACTGTCCTACAAACTAAAATCACCAAACTCGAATCAACTGGTCAAGTTTTAGGATACAGTGAAACTTACAAACGATCTGATTATTACAAGATTAAATTCATCTCATGTGACCGTGATCACTAAGAAGAAAGCCTGAGCCTAATCGCTTGGGCTTTTTCTATGCTTATTGTATCCCATTAAAACGCTATTTTATATATGTAAATCAAATTTGTTTAATTTTTACTAAAATATTAGGGATCTTTTTATCAAAAAACACTTTAAGACAAAATAAAAATCGAAGTTCTGCTACTCCTATAAATGGAGTAATAGAAATTCGATTTTTATTCTAATTATCCTAATCCAAGACGTTCAAAGATGTCATCCACTCGTTTAGTGTAATAAACTGGGTTGAAAATTTCGTCAATTTCTTCTTGAGTGAGACGTGACGTCACTTCTGGATCTGCTTCCAACAGTGGTTTAAAGTCTACTTGATTATCCCAAGAGTAGGCTGTTTTTGGTTGTACCAAGTCATAGGCTTGCTCACGGGTCATTCCTTTTTCAATCAAGGTCAACATAGCACGTTGGCTGAAGATAAGACCGAAAGTTGAGTTCATATTGCGAATCATGTTTTCTGGGAAGACTGTCAAGTTCTTGACGATATTTCCAAAACGGTTGAGCATGTAGTCAATCAAGATGGTCGTATCTGGTGTGATGATGCGCTCAGCTGATGAGTGTGAAATGTCACGTTCGTGCCAGAGAGCCACGTTTTCATAAGCTGTAATCATGTGACCACGAATGACACGTGCCAGACCAGTCATATTTTCAGATCCGATAGGGTTGCGTTTGTGAGGCATAGCAGATGAACCTTTTTGCCCTTTGGCAAAGAATTCTTCCACTTCGCGTTGTTCTGATTTTTGCAAACCACGAATCTCAGTCGCCATACGTTCGATAGAAGTTGCGATACTAGCAAGAACCGCAAAGTACTCAGCGTGAAGGTCACGAGGAAGGACCTGTGTAGAGATTTCTTGAGCACGGATACCCAATTTGTCGCAGACATATTGCTCAACGAATGGCGGGATATTGGCAAAGTTCCCGACCGCACCAGAAATCTTACCAGCTTCCACACCAGCAGCCGCATGCTCGAAACGCTCGATGTTGCGCTTCATTTCGCTGTACCAAGTCGCCAATTTAAGCCCAAAGGTTGTAGGCTCAGCGTGCACACCGTGGGTACGACCCATCATGATGGTGAACTTGTGCTCCTTAGCCTTGTCAGCGATGATGTTGGTGAAGTTTTCAAGGTCACAACGTATGATGTCGTTGGCCTGCTTGTAGAGGTAACCGTAGGCCGTGTCCACCACGTCGGTAGAAGTCAAACCATAATGGACCCACTTACGCTCTTCACCAAGAGTCTCAGAAACCGCACGCGTGAAAGCCACCACATCGTGGCGAGTCTCCTGCTCAATCTCCAAAATACGGTCGATGTCAAAGTCCGCCTTCTCACGGATCAAAGCCACATCTTCCTTAGGGATTTCCCCCAACTCAGCCCATGCCTCGTCAGCCAAGATTTCCACCTCAAGCCAAGCACGGTATTTATTTTCTTCACTCCAAATGTTCGCCATCTCCGGGCGAGAGTAACGGTTGATCATAGTTGTTTCTCCTTAAAAATCTTTTTTATCTATGAGGCTCAGGAAACTTTGCATTATTAGATGCTAAATTAGGGTTTGTAGAAAATAAAATTAGGAAGTAATAATCCTTTGATTACTCTAATCAGCTATCATGCAAACTTCAACCATTGCAATAAGTCAAATGGTATGATTCTCTTATTCTAAAATCTCACACTTCCATTGTTCAAGTCTATTTTCCGCATTTGATACACCCTCTAAATGTTTTAAAACATGTAAATCATCTAAAAGATAAAGCAAAACTAGTAAATCTCTAGCTGTTTTTTTTCGTTCTTCATCAGAAATGGTATCAAAGAAATCAATACTCAAAGTTTTAACCGGATCCTTAAAATGACTTTCACCGTTTAAAACCAGTCTATACATAAGATTCTCAAAATAAGTTCTGTATTCTTTATCAATTTTTTCAACAATTAAAGGATCTGTTGTTAGCTCGGCAATTCCCTTCTTATAATTAAAACTACCATAGGCTTCTAAAATTTTTCTCATTGCATTCCCAACAAAACTTTCCGAAGTAGGTGTACTATTTCCCAATGCATAACCGAAGACTATTTCAAGTAGTTCTGTATAATCGTGAGTACTAGTTTTGAATTCTTGTAATTTACCAGAAACCAATTCTAACTTCTTGTATTTAGATTTTTGTCCACCTTCCTCTTCTTTACAGGATTCCATTATCTCTTTCAAAAAGATATCAAAGTCATATATTGTTTGTTTATCATGGGTCATTAGTAAAACTCTAGTATTACTATTCCCCTTAAAAAATCTAGTTAAACAATATTTTAAATACGAGGTTATTCCAACTTTATTTTCCATATCAAAACTAGAAATTGGATCGTCAATAACAATAAAATATTCATGACTATAAGCATCTGCTAACTCTCTCTGTTGAATTATCTCAGTAAAGAAATAACATAATGCCAGCGCATTTCGTTCCCCTACGGAAACCCTACTGGGGACCACAGACTTACCTCTTGATAACAGATAGTATTTTCCGTTTTGATTCTGTATAGCTAACCGATTTTTTGAAAAAAATATGTAATTTAAACTTTTATTAATTTCATCAACTGCAATATCTATATTAAGTTTCTTGTCTTCTAAATCAGAAATCTGCTTCTCATAATCCTTTACTCGTTTACTACTGTTATTATAATTATTTTCACAAATTGCTTTTTTATTTGTTTTCTCTTGAAACTTTTTGTATGCATCTTGAATTTCATAAAAAGCTAATTCATTATTTATTTGAAGGAGATCTACTTTTAACTTTTGAATATCCGAGATTTCTGAATTATGTTTGATAATTGCTTGGTTAATTTTTTCAATATCATGCTCTGCTTGACTTAATTCTTGAGAAAAGCTTATATTAGGTAACTCAACTATATTATATGGATTATCAATCTTCTTATCGATTATTGAGTTAATTTCGTTAAATTTAGCATTCAAAGCATTAATACTATTTTGATAAGACTGAATTAATATTGGATCTATCTGTTCATAACCAGAAAAATCTTGATTAATCTCATCAATTTTTTTACCTCTCAATGCGGATTGGTGTTCTTCGACTGCTCTTGATAGTAGTTTAGTTATGCCATTAGTGAGTTCAACTTTAACATCTTCTGATACTGATTGAGTACAGAAAGGACATTTTTTTTGATGTTCATCTTCAAAGAAATCTTTAACTTCTCTCAAATGACGTTCACCTTTTGTGGAATCAGATAATAATGTCAGTAAATACTTATCCCTAGAATTCAACTCAGGTTCTTCGATTTTTTCAGACAATAAAGTTGATAATTCATTGCTATCAAAATTAATATCAGGTAAAGATAGTTCATTATTTATAGTAACTGCGGAATCTCTTATTGAAAAATATCTAGCTTTTTTATTGTTGAATTCAACCTCTAACTCATTTTTATCTAAGATTGGTTGTAAATCAACAAAATTTTGAAAGGTATTATTATGAACGGGAGATGCAGCTCGATTTCCTTTTATCTCCCTATCTCTTTCGGCCCAGTTGCCTACTCCTTTCAAAGAATCTGTCATTTCCTTTTTCCAAAAATCTGGAGATTTTTCATTTTTTTCATCTAAATATTCTTCATATTCAGCATAATAATCTTGAGATTCAATTTGTGATTCTGATAACTGCGTTCTTAATCTATCCAGTTCCTCATCGATATCAACCTGTTCACCTAAAATTACAATTGTATCTAACCCTTCTTGAGCAATTTTGACTTTCTGATCAACATAGTGTTCATTGAAAACAAATATCGATTTTCGTTCAGTATCACTAAGTACAATATTATTATTATTTTTATCAATAAATGATACTCTATCTGTTCCAAACTCACCATTTTTTAATTGATTTATTCCTCGAGCAATGGTACTTTTCCCTGAACCATTCCTTCCAAACAATAAACTTGCCCTATCGTTTTGTACTGGATTTGTTCCCTCAAAATTTCCTTCAAAGAGTTCTAATTTTGTTTCATCTTCAAAAATACCTGATTTTATATTAATTCCTTTAATTTTTTCAAACATTTTTTCTTTAGACCCCTCTCCCCTAAAACTCATCCACACTATCCGGCACATCACTAAACAAAGTCACATGCCCCATCTTGCGGTTGTGCTTCGCTTCTATTTTACCATACAGGTGGAGGTGGGTGCTTGGATTTTCTGCGACATATTTTTCAGCAGCCTCGACATGCTGGCCGAGGACATTGAGCATAACAGCAGGATCATGTAGTTTGATGGCTGGCAATGGTGCTCCCAGAACTCCCAGAATATGAGTGTCAAACTGGGAGAAGTCGCAGGCTTCGATTGAATAGTGCCCAGAGTTATGTGGACGTGGGGCGATTTCATTGACAATGATGTCATCAGCTGTCGCAAACATTTCCACACAAAGTGTTCCAGATAGGTTAAGTTGTTCGGCGATTCGTACTGCCATGGCTTTTGCTTTTTCAGCTAAACTTTCTGAAATACGGGCTGGCACAATGGTCTTAGATAGAATGTTATTACGGTGGACATTTTCCTGAACTGGGAAGACTGTCACATCCTTGCTATTTCCTGAGACGATAACAGAAATTTCAAGGTCAAAATTGACGAATTCCTCTAAAACGCAGGCTGCTGAGTCAGCTAACGCATAGGCTTCTTCCAAGTCTGCTTCCGAGCGAATGACCTTTTGTCCATGCCCATCATAGCCACCTGTCGCAGTCTTGAGGACATAGTTTTTCGACAGGTCCATATCTGCCAAGTCTCGACTAGAAGTCACAACCTTGTAAGGTGCCACAGTGACTTGTGCCTTGTTTGAGAGAAAGTCCTTTTCAAAAATACGATTTTGAGAAATACGGAGCAAGTCAGTTCCTTGAGGGAGTTGTCCCTCCTTGATGACAGCATCCAAACCGTCGGCATCGACATTCTCAAACTCATAAGTGAGGACATCGCAACGCTCCGCCAACTGACGAAGAGCGTCCACATCATTATAAGGCGCCACGATAATTTCCGCTACGCGAGAGGCTGGACAATCAGCCGCAGGATCCAGCACGATAACCTTGTGGCCCATGTAGATAGCAGAAATGGCCATCATCTGACCCAGTTGACCACCACCGATAATTCCGATTGTTTTAGATGAGCTCATTTGTAGACTCCTCTGCGATTTTTCCTTGTTCTTCTGCAAAATCTGCCAAAGCTGTCGCGATAGCCTGATCCTCTACTGACAGGAGACGGAGGGCAAAGAGAGCCGCATTGGTCGCTCCTGCTTCACCGATAGCCATGGTTGCGACTGGTACACCACCCGGCATCTGTACGATAGAGTAGAGCGAGTCCACACCACTAAGGGCACGCGATTTTACGGGCACACCAATGACTGGAAGGGTTGTTTTAGATGCGACCATACCTGGCAAATGAGCTGCGCCACCTGCACCTGCGATGATGACCTTGATACTACGACTACGCGCTTCTTCGGCATGCTTGAACATGAGATCAGGTGTGCGATGGGCAGAGACAACCTTCTTCTCGTAGGCTACACCGAAGCGGTCTAGGACTTCTGCTGTTTTTTGCATGGTTGTCCAGTCGGATTTTGAGCCCATGATAATGGAAATAATCGGTTTCATATTTTCTTAATTTCTCTCTTTTTAAACTAATTTATTATAATCTTTTGATAGTTGAAGCTGATAATATTTCTTAAATTCCCCGTTAAAGCTTTTAGAAGCATGTATCAACTCATCCAATCTTCTACTTCTTTCGTCCAAATTCATTTTATCAAAATCTGATAAAAATTGATTACGCTCTTTTTCAAGATTATTTTGAAGAATATTGAGGTTATCTGAAATTTCTTTATCCATTAAAAATTTAATATTATCATAAACACTAAATATATAATTCAATGTGTTGATTGTATCTGTCGAAGACAAAAAATTTAATTTTTCTTTTCTTGAGATGTACTCCATATAATAGACGTATAATTTTTCATATCTCATTTTTTTGACATCGTATTTACGTGTCTCATTAAATGATTTTATTGTGAACCAACTGTTCCATACCGCAACTAAGGCTGTTAGCAACGATATTATAATACTTAATTTTTCAATCATATTCATACTCCCTTGCTTCCGATATCGGTTCGGTAAAAGAGGCCTTCTGTGTTTTGTTTGTCAAGTTCCTTGTAAATGATGTCTTGGGCCTCTTTGACAGTATCTGCTGTGGTAACTAGCATATAGACACGTCCGCCATTGGATAGCAGTGCTCTGCTATTTTCAGCAAACTTAGCCCCTGCATAATAGGTGATAATGTCGCCATTGGTTTTTGCTGGCAATGCAACACCCTTTTCATATTCTAGCGGGTAACCCTTGGATGCAACAACCACACCCAGAGTCACACCCTTGTCCGTCCATGTGATGTTTGGCTCCTTGCCATCTAGAATATCCGTGATATTTTGCGCAAAATCAGATGTCAAACGAGGCAAGATAATCTGAGTTTCAGGATCTCCGAACCGAGCATTAAACTCGATAACTTTCGGTCCGTCTGCTGTCAATATAAGCCCCGCATAAAGAACACCAAGATAAGGGCGACCTTCCTGAATCATGCCCTCAAGGACTGGCTTGACAATAGTCTCAACCGCTGTATCAACTACACACTGTGGCAAGTGGGGAACTGGCGCATAGGCACCCATACCACCCGTGTTAGGCCCTTTGTCGCCATCGTAGGCACGTTTGTGATCCTGAGCCGTTGGCATGATGTAGAACTTGTCACCATTGACAAAGGCAAAGAGTGAAAATTCCTCTCCTTCAAGGAATTCCTCAATAACTACACGCGCGCCTGAGTCACCAAATTTATTGTCCAATAGCATCTCGTGAGCGGCTTCTACTGCTTGCTCGACTGTCTCAGCAACGACAACACCTTTCCCAAGCGCCAAGCCATCCGCCTTGACTACGATTGGAGCACCATGCTTTTCGATATAGGCCTTGGCTTCCTCAAAGTCTGAGAATGTGCCATAGGTTGCCGTCGGAACGCCGTATTTGACCATGATTTCCTTGGCAAAATCCTTGGACCACTCCAGCTCAGCTGCCAATCTTGTCGGACCAAAGGCTTTGAGACCAGCCGCATGGAAATCATCCACGATTCCAGCAGCAAGGGAATCATCTGGCCCAATGAAGGTCCAAGCGATATCGTTGACCTTTGCAAAGTCTATCAACTTATAATGTTCGGAAATAGAGATGTTCACTAATTCCAGACCATCCAGAGTCATCCCGTCATTTCCAGGAGCCACAAAGACCTGTTCAACGTCTTTTGATTCAAGTAACTTCTTAGCAATCGCATGTTCACGACCACCCGATCCGACAACTAACAGCTTCATTTCTCAACCTCTTTTACGAATTATTCACTAACATTATACCACAAATGTTCGTTTTAATCTTGTTTCACTCCGCGTTTTTACGCAAAAAAGGAAAGAAACTGTTTTCTTCCCTTTTGCTTTTTAATGTCTAAAATGTCTCACTCCTGTGAAGACCATAGTCAAGCCATACTTGTTCGCTGCTTCGATGGATTCTTGGTCACGGACGGACCCACCCGGCTGAATGATAGCTTTGATACCTGCTTTGGCAATTTCTTCCACGTTATCTGCAAATGGGAAGAAGGCATCCGATGCGAGAACAGCACCATCAAGGCGGTCTTTAGCTTGGTCAATAGCGATACGAACAGAGGCAACACGGTTAGTTTGACCTGGACCAACACCAAGTGTCATGTGGTCGTTGGTTACGATGATTCCGTTTGATTTGACGTATTTAATAGCCTTCCAAGCAAACTCAAGAGCTGTCGCTTCTATCTCAGTTGGTTGGCGTTTGGTCACCACTTGCCAATCGGCTGGGCTTTCCTTGACTACATCTTGGTTTTGCACCAGAAGTCCACCAACTACACCTGTGTATTCTGCTTCTACTTCGCTAGCCTCTTGAGCATCAAATGGCAAGGCAAGGATACGCAAGTTTTTCTTTTTATTGGTCAAAATAGCTAGCGCCTCATCCGTATAGCTTGGTGCGATGATGATTTCAAGGAAAACGCCGTGCATCTTCTCAGCTGTCGCAGCATCCACCTCACAGTTAAGAACAACGATACCACCAAAGATAGACACTGGGTCAGACTCATAAGCGTAGTCCCAAGCAGTTTCGATATCATCAGCTTGACCTATACCGCACGGGTTCATGTGTTTGAGAGCCACAACAGTTGGACGATCTTTGAAGTCACGGATGATACGGATAGCAGCATCCGCATCACGGATATTGTTGAAGGACAATTCTTTACCATTGAGCTGTTTAGCCGAAGCAATCGAGTAGTCTGTTGGCAAGGCTTTTTGGTAAAAGTCTGCATCTTGTTGAGGATTTTCACCGTAACGCATGGCTTGTTTGAGGTCATAGGTCAAAGTGAGCTTTTCAGGTTTTGTTTCACCCACTTGAGTTGTGAAGTATTCCGCAATCAAGGCATCATAAGCTGCCGTATGACGGAAAACCTTGGCTGCCAAACATTGACGCGTTTCGTAAGTCGTTTCACCATTGGCTGACAACTCATCCAAAACCACTGCATAGTCAGAAGGGTCTACCACAACCGTTACGCTAGCGTGGTTTTTAGCCGCTGAACGAAGCATAGAAGGCCCGCCGATATCGATGTTCTCAACCGCATCAGCGTAAGTTACGTCTGGTTTGAGAATCGTTTCTTTAAAGGGATAGAGATTGACCACTACAAGGTCGATAAGCTCAATTTGGTTCTCCTTGGCCGCTTCCAAGTGGCTATCCAAATCACGACGAGCGAGGAGCCCACCGTGGATATTTGGATGAAGGGTCTTAACACGGCCATCCATCATCTCTGGGAAGCCCGTCACATCATCGATCGCAATGGTCTCCACCCCAGCAGTATCAAGGGCAACCTTGGTCCCACCTGTCGAGATAATATCCCAACCAAGTTTTTTAAGTTCTTGGGCAAATTCAACAATGCCCGCTTTGTCTGAGACGCTGATTAAGGCGCGTTTAGTCATTATATTCTCCTTTTTAATCATTAGTTAAACACCAATTAAATGCAGTAACAGTAAAACAAAATAAGCAAAACCAAGGCTAAGCATACCTAAGATATTGACCCATTTTCTAGTCTGTGATTTGAACACTCTTATAAAAATTTGATAAATCAATAAGCCTACACAAACACCTAGCGTATTTAAAGCCAAATCCGTTATATCTGTTATACCTATTGCTAAAATATACTGTAAGCACTCAAACAATAAACTAATCAAGAAACCTGTCCCGACTATTCTTAAACTAGATAAATTAGTTTTTATCAAAGGGAAACAAACACCTAATGGAATAAAGGAAATCAGATTAAATAACATTTCAGCAAAAACAATTTTTCCATCGACTATTAGTGGTTCTGAAAATGGAATCCAATTGATATACCTTGGAGCTAAGAAAAATGCTATAAATTCAGGATTTGTTTCAAACTTAAATAAGATTCCCCAAGTTAATAACATCATATAGACATAAAATACATATCGAGTTGTTTTTTTAGATTCTAACATTACAAATACCTCCGTTTGAAGCCGTCTTCAACAATCACTGACTCCAATTTTGAATCAAAGATATCATATGAATCATCAAAAAGTCAATCTGTAAATAGAGCCTTCACTACTTCTGGATAGAGCTTGTACTCTGCCTCATGAATGCGAGTTTCAAAACTGTCAATGGTATCATCAGTCAGCCGTGGCACACGAACTTGTTTGATGATCTTACCAGTGTCCACACCTGAATCCACCCAATGAATGGTCACGCCGCTCTCGGCAACCCCAGCATTCCAAGCGTCCTCAATCCCATGAGCTCCTGGAAACTCTGGCAGGTAGGCTGGATGAATGTTGATGATTCGGCCTTCATAGGCTGCCAATAAGGTTGGCCCAACAATTTTCATGTAGCCTGCTAGACAAACCAAGTCAATCTGGTGCTCTTCCAAGAGTTCGACAAGGGCCGCTTCGTAGTCTGCCTTGTTCTCAAACTCCTTGAGTTCAAAAGCGTAGGATAGGACACCAAGCTTGTCTGCACGTTCGAGCACATAGGCGTCACGATGGTCTGAAAAGACAAACTCTACTGGAAATTCTTCGGCAATCACCTGAAAATTTGAGCCATTACCAGAGGCAAAAACCGCTATTTTTTTCATTTGATGATGACACTTTCGTTTTCTTTCTTGACGATACGACCAATTTCATAAACTGGTTCATCCAACAATTCCTTGACACGACTTACATTTTCAGGGCTAACTGCCAGCATAAGCCCCACACCCATATTGAAGATTTCAAACATTTCTTCGTGTTTGATCTGTCCGTATTTTTCAAGGGCTTTGAAAATCGGTAAAACTGGTACCTTGCTTTCCTCAATCTCAGCAGCCAAGTCAGCTGCAAACATACGAGGAACATTTTCGATAAAGCCACCACCTGTGATGTGGGCAATACCGTTGACCAACTCTTCCTTGATGAGTGGCAAAACAGCCTTGACATAGATACGAGTCGGCTCAAGAAGAACTTCCTTGAGTTGCTTGCCTTCCAATTCTGGCAAGATTTCCTCACCTGTGTAATCCGCAAAGACACGACGGACGAGAGAGTAACCATTGGAATGAATCCCACTTGAAGCAAGTCCGAGAAGAACATCTCCCTCTGCCACTTTTGAACCGTCAATGATTTGAGATTTTTCGGCCACACCGACCGCAAAACCAGCCAAATCATAGTCATCTTCGCCGTACATGCCAGGCATTTCAGCCGTTTCCCCACCAATGAGGGCAGCGCCTGCCTGCACACAACCTTCTGCCACACCAGCGACAACTTGTTCTAGCTTAGCTGGTTCATTCTTCCCTGTCGCTACGTAGTCAAGGAAATAGAGGGGCTCCGCACCTGCAGCGATGATATCATTGACACACATGGCTACACAGTCCTGACCGATGGTATCGTGCTTGTCGTACTTGATAGCCAGCATGAGCTTGGTTCCGACACCATCAGTTCCTGAAATCAAGACGGGTTCTTTAACCCCAGTCTTTGAAAGGTCAAACATACCACCAAAGCCACCCAGAGCTCCCATGACACCTGCACGCTCCGTACGAGCCACGTGCTTTTTTATCCGTTCAACAACTTCATAACCCGCTTCAACATCCACACCAGATTGAGCGTACGCATTTTTATTTGCCATTTTATTTTTCCTTTTCTTTTTTTGGGAAAGACTGCGACGTATTTTTAGATAAACAATTATTTTATCTAAAAATACTAGTCAGGTCTCTAGCTTTGGTCCCATAGGAGAAAGCGTCTACTGACAAATGCTTTAGCTTTTAGTCAGTAGTGAGCCGTGGAGCATAAGCATTTTTATTTGTCATTTTGTCTCCTCTTCCTTTCCTTTAATGGAGAATCTTTATCCGTCTATTTGTAAAAACTGGTCTTTTCTTCCAAACTTCTACGATAGTCTTCTTCATAGTCGTAGAGAGGTGTCGGGTAGTCACCGTCAAAGTAAGCGACACAGAGACCGCCATTTGGCGCATCCGTTTCAATACCAATCGAATCAATCAACCCCTCAATAGAAAGATAGGTCAGACTGTCCGCACCAATGATTTGGCGAGTTTCTTCAACCGTATGATTGGCAGCTATCAGCTCCTGACGCGTCTGGATATCAATCCCGTAGAAACATGGATAAGCTAGCGCTGGACTACCGATAGCAACGTGAACCTCAGTCGCCCCTGCTTCTTTCAGGAGCTGAACAATACGTCGAGAGGTTGTTCCACGAACAATGGAATCATCCACCATAACCACGCGCTTGCCTTTGACAACACCTGAAACAGCAGAGAGTTTCATACGTACCCCTTGCTCCCGCAATTCTTGAGTCGGTTGGATAAAGGTACGTTGGGTGTATTGGTTCTTGATAAGACCCATTTCATTTGGCAAACCAGATTCTTCCGCAAATCCCATAGCCGCGCTGAGGGAAGAATTGGGTACACCGACCACAATATCTGCCTCATGCTTGAATTCACGCGCCAATTGGGCACCCATACGTTTACGGGCCGTATGGACATTGACACCGTGGATATTAGAATCAGGGCGGGCAAAATAGATATACTCCATAGAACAAATCGCGAGCTGAGTATCATCCGTATAGCTATCATACTGGATGCCCTTGTCATCAATGATCACAATCTCACCTGGCTTCAAATCACGAATCCATTCAGCACCAATGACCTCAAAAGCACAGGTTTCAGAGGAAACGACTACTGCTCCGTTGGCCATTTTCCCGATAGAAAGCGGACGGAAACCATTGGGGTCAAGAGCCGCAATCAACTTGTCTTCAAACAGCAAGATATAGGCAAAACCACCTTTGACTAGGCTGAGTGCTTCTTTGATTTTACCCATCAGACTAGGATTGTGACTGCGACGAATGAGGTGAGCCAAGATTTCCGAGTCCGAAGTCGCGCTGAAAATCGCTCCTCTTTGTTCCAGTTCTTTCTTGAGAGAGGCCGCATTGGTCAGGTTCCCATTATGAGCCAAGCCAAACTGCATATCGTGAAAACGGAAGAAGAAGGGTTGAATGTTATCTACAGAAGCTTCGCCAGCAGTCGCATAACGTACGTGACCAATCGCACTAGTTCCTGTCAATTTATCCAAATTAGCTGGATTTCTGAAAACTTCTGATAAAAGTCCCATGTCACGATGGCGCTTCAATTGTCCCTGATCGTTGGAGAGGATTCCTGCCCCCTCCTGACCACGGTGCTGAAGACTGTGGAGTCCAAAATAGGTCAATTTAGCAGCATCTGGATGTCCCCAGATACCGAAAACACCACATTCTTCATTAAGAGATTTTACTTCGTATGTCATTTTATATACCTAATTTTTATTTGTGTAGCACCAAGAGCTAAATTTGCATGACTTTTACATTACTGATACTATCTATTAGAAAATCTGTAAGTCTTATTTTCCAGTGAAATATTTAACCGCTGACGCGAACAGATGCTGGTCTTTATTGCCTGGAATATTTTGGAAAAGACCTTTCTCATAACGTTCTGAGTGGCCCATCTTACCGATGATTTGGCCGTTCTTGCTGGTAATTCCTTCGATGGCATGGATAGAACCATTCGGATTGTACTTAGAGTCCATGCTAGGTTTGCCTTCGAAGTCCACGTATTGGCTGAAAATTTGTCCATTGTCACGGAGTTCTGCAAATTCCTCAGCCGTCACGACAAACTTCCCTTCACCGTGCGAAACAGGAATGGCGTGGATATCGCCCACTTGCACCTCAGCCAACCATGGCGAGTTGATATTGGCAATCCGAGTTTCCACCATCTTGGCCACGTGTTGGTTGGCATCATTGTAGAAGAGGGTTGGGCTCGTACTGCTGGCCTCTTCGAAGTTTCCGTATGGAAGAAGACCTGATTTGACGAGGGCCTGGAATCCATTACAGATACCGATAATCAAGCCACCACGGGCGATAAAGCTATCAATAGCCACACGGACTTTTTCATTGAGTAGGATGTTGACGATAAACTTAGCGGAACCATCTGGCTCGTCCGCAGCTGAGAATCCACCTGCAAAGAATAGAATGTTAGCCTTGCCGATGTTGTCAACCATAGTTTCAACTGAATTGACAATAGCTTCTTCATTCAAGGTCACAAATGGCACCAAGTTGACCTCTGCACCTTCTTTTTCGAAAGCCTTAGCTGAATCATATTCTGAGTTAGTTCCTGGAAAGACTGGGATGTAAACCACAGGTTTTTCAACCTTTTCTTTGGCTTTAATCACAACATCTGATGCCACAGCTGGTACTTCAGCCAGTTCTTTGGCTTGGGCAAATTCTGTTGGGTAAACTTCTTCCAATTTGCCTTGGAAGGCTCTGTCAAGTTTCTGTCCATCTAGCTTCACACCGTTGACAAGGAGTGTAAAGTCTGCACTTGTTTGACCGATTTTCTCTACTCCAGCAATTTCTTGAGGAGATGTGAAGATAAATCCACCTAATTGAGCTGTCAAAGCCGTTTCGAGTTCAGGCAAGGTTACCTCCGCACCGATATGGTTCCCAAAGGTAGCAAGAGCCAAACTTTCAACCACACCACCATATTTGACAGCTGATGCAGATGTCACTTTGTGAGCCTTTTGAAGGGATTCAAACTGAGCAAAGTTAGACTTAATCAAGTCAAAATCAATCTCTGCAGCAAGAGCTTGACCTGGGATGTAGTAGATGTTTTCACCAGCAGTCTTGAACTCAGGAGAGAGTACCTTACGGCTATCCGCTGTCGTCAACCCAAAAGCGACCAAGGTTGGTGGCACTGTCAATTCTTCAAAAGTACCAGACATGGAGTCCTTACCACCGATAGATGGCAAACCAAGCTGAATCTGAGCTTCGATAGAACCTAGAAGAGCAGCTACTGGCTGACCAAAACGCTCGGCTTGTTTGTCCATGCGCTCGAAGTACTCTTGATAAGAGAAACGGGCCTTGGACCAGTTGGCACCAGTCGCAACCAAACGAGCGGTTGCTTCGATAACCGCATAAGCAGCACCGTGGTATGGAGACCATTCTGCAATATAAGGATTGAAACCTTGAGCAATGACTGACGCAGTATGAGTCACACCGTGTTGAACTGGCAATTTCTGCACAGAAGCCTCAGTTGGTGTAAGTTGGTAGCGACCACCAAGTGGGTGATTGACCGTTGAACGACCGACCGAACAGTCAAAGATGGTTTGCAAGCCTTTTTGACTGGCATGGTTGAGGTCAGATAAAACCGTAAGGGTATCTGCTTCAAGTGTATCAGCAGATGTTTGACGCTCTTCTGGAAGCTTGACATCCTTGTCCACCACCTTTGCATCGACAACCACGCGCACACCATTGGTGTCAAGGAAACGACGTTCCAAGTCCACAATTGTCTCACCATTCCAGTGCATGACTAGATTTGGTTTTTCAGTCACTGTCGCAACCTCAACAGCATCAATATTTTCTTTATTACATTCCTCAACGAAGGTATCTACATCCTCAGGACGAACCACCACAGCCATCCGTTCTTGAGATTCAGAGATGGCAATTTCGGTACCATTCAAGCCTTGATATTTAAGAGGCACCTTGTTAAGGTCGATTTCAAGACCGTCTGCTAATTCACCAATAGCTACACAGACACCGCCTGCCCCAAAGTCATTGGACTTCTTGATAAGACGAGTGACATTGCCATTACGGAAGAGGCGCTGAATCTTGCGTTCTTCGATAGCATTCCCTTTTTGAACTTCAGCTCCAGCAGTTTCCACAGACTCAACTGTTTGAACCTTAGAAGAACCTGTCGCACCACCGACACCATCACGTCCTGTCTTACCTCCAAGGAGGATAATAACATCACCCGCTTCCGGTTTTTCACGGATAACATTTTCCTTAGGAGCCGCACCTACAACAGCACCAAGCTCCATGCGTTTAGCTACAAAACCTGGGTGGAAGTATTCACGAACATAGGTCGTCGCAAGCCCAATCTGGTTACCATATGAAGAATAACCATGGGCAGCTGTTTTAGAAATAACCTGTTGTGGCAATTTCCCAGCACGCGTTTCCGAAATCGGTGCTGTAATATCACCCGCACCTGAAATACGCATGGCTTGATAAACGTAGGAACGACCTGACAATGGGTCACGAATGGCTCCACCGATACAGGTAGCAGCACCACCAAATGGCTCAATTTCCGTTGGGTGGTTGTGGGTTTCGTTTTTAAACATGAGGAGCCAAGGTTCCTTGACACCATCAACGTCCACTTCGATTTCTACTGAGCAAGCATTGATTTCGTCTGACACTTCCATATCATCCAAACGCCCATTAGCACGCTCATAACGACCGAAAATAGTCGCCATATCCATCAAGGTTTGCGGTTTTTCAGAACGCCCCAACTCATCACGCATGGCAATATACTTGTCATAGGTTGACTGCAATTGTTTTTGGAATTTAGAAGCTGAAAAATCAATCTGCTTCAACTCAGTCTCAAACGTCGTGTGACGGCAGTGGTCAGACCAGTAAGTATCCAAAACTTTGAGTTCCGTCTCAGTTGGCACGCGCCCTATTGACTTGAAGTAGTCTTGAATAAAGAGCAAATCATCCACTTCCATTGCCATGCCCTGCTCGGCCTTATAGCGAGCAAAGTCCTCTGCTGTATAGCTTTCAAAGAAAGTCAATTTCGGAATAGTCTTGTCTGACTCTGAAAATTCCTGCTTGGCAATCCCTGTCGTGATGTCCTTGAAACGAGAATCAACTGGATTGAGCAAGTAGTTCTTGACCGCCTCTAACTCAGTCGCATCAATGTCTTTATTCACCAAGTAAAGTTGGGCTGTATTGACTGTCACATCACTCGAACTTCCCAACAAAAGCAAGGCTTCCTGTGAAGAAGCTGCACGCTGGTCAAATTGGCCAGGCAAACTTTCAATGGCAAAGAAAGCATAGTTGGCAAGATCCGCCTGTACAGCAGCTTCGTCCAAAACATGGTCTGTCACCTGCTCAGAGAAGATGTGTTTCTCTGCAGGCGCAAACAAGTCCTCCGCCAAATCAAATACATCATACACTTGCACGATGCGAATACTTTTCAAAGTTGACAGTCCCAAGTTGTGCTGGAGCTCTCTTACCAAACTCTCTGACTTGACCTGAAAATCAGCCTTTTTCTCTACAAAAATACGTTTATCCATCAATCCTTATTCCTTTATTTCAACTCTTGCAATGTTCTCAAACGACCTTGAGGTTGTTATTTCAATTCTTGCAACTTTTCACAGACAATTTCGTAAACGTCTGTTAGTTCTCCCAATCCTCTACGGAGTGAAAAGGTCTGGGGGACCTTTTCAGCCTGAGTCCTTTTAGTTGAGAGACGAAGGTTTTCCGTTGCAAACAGATTATTTCAACCCCTGCAATTTTTCCCAAACAATCTCGTAAACGTCGGTTAGTTCTCCCAATCCTCTACGGAAAACATCCTTATCCATGTGGTTGCCATCCGCATCCCACAAACGGCAGTTATCTGGTGAAAATTCATCTGCCAAGATAATCTTGCCATCCTTGTCAAAACCGAACTCTAGCTTAAAGTCAATCAACTTGAGGCCAATCTCAGCAAACCAGACCTTCAAAAGTTCATTGATACGACGGGTTTCTTCCTTCAAGTAGGCAATCTGCTGGTCATCCGCAATCTGTAGAAATTTCACATGCTCGTCATTGATAAATGGGTCATCCAAATCATCATTTTTGTAGTAAAATTCGACAATCGGAGTCTCGAATGCGATACCTTCGTCTACGCCAAAACGTTTTGAAAAGGAACCAGCAGTATAGTTTCGGAGCACGACTTCCAAAGGAATGATTTCCACCTTTTTATTGAGTTGTTCTGTGTCTGAAAGTTTCTCCACAAAGTGAGTCGCCACACCAGCCGCATTTAATTTCTCAAAAATAAAAGATGAAATCTGATTATTCAATACTCCCTTACCTTCAATCTGCTCCTTCTTAACACCATTGAAAGCAGTCGCCTGGTCCTTGTAAGTTGAAATAATAAGATTTTCATCCTCAGTTGTATAGATATCTTTAGCTTTTCCCGAATAGATCAATTGTTTTGACATTTTAAAGTTCGCCTTTCGTATTACTTGAGCACATTCTACCATAAAAAACCTAAAATTACAAGAATTTAAACGAATAAATAACGTAGCAGCCTCAAAAATCATAAAGAAAAAACTGCAAGAAGAATCTTTCTCACAGTTTAAAAATTATTTAACTCTAAAAACACGAACATTACTCTTGGTTCAAAAATTGATCCAAATAATAGCGCAGATAACTTTTCTTGCCCGTAATCATCTGCAGACGACCTTCCACCCCGTACCGAAGTTTTTCAGCCTGCTCCGAAGTTAGATTAGCCTCCGCCTCGATTTTAAAGAAATTCCCTTTTTCAGTCTTAGTAGCTGTCGCATCGATGCTGGTAATAGTAGAATCTAGGAAAAGTTGATTCTTGGCATCATGAGTCGTCGTATAGCGAACAGAATCACCAACCTTGATTCTTGCTACATCTTTTGAACTTAGATAAGCTGTGAGTTTGGCTTTCCCTTCTTTTTCCAAGGACGGATAGAGTTGGGCTAGTAAGGCGCCTTCTGCTACCATGGTAGAGTCACTGGTATCAGGATTAAGATGAAGCACCCCATCCTCACTCGCCGTAATTTTCCCCTTGTCTAAAAGATTTCCCTGTACCTTCTTACCCGACTCTGCCTCCAATATTTTCTGGTCTAGAAGGGTCAATTCCTGACCAACCTTAGCCAAGTGTTGAGATTTAAGGGATTCCAATTGACTGCTTAAGCCTGACGCATAGGCTTGCTGGGTACCTGAACCTGCATACTGGACACGGTAAGTAGCGAGACTAGATTCTAACTGAGAAAGCTGCGCTTCAACCTGCGCAACAGCCTGAGCTTTAGCTTGCGGATTTTCCTCACTCTGAGACTTGTAGGACTGGTAGAGAGAGTAGGCTAGATTCTGACTGGCCAAGGAAGCACCTGTTTCCATAGCTGACTTAGCTGTCTGGTAATCGCGAATTTTAGCCTCTGTTTGACTAATGAGGTTGCCGATTTCAGCTTGGGTTTGACTAGCTGCTGCATTCTGGGACGCGATGGTCTCATTTTGTTGCGATGTACTAGCCCTAAGACTACCTGCTTGACTGATGTAGTCGCGAAAGGTGGCTTGGTAGCCAAATTTATCCTCCTCTGGAAAGTGGTTCTCCCCTTCTTGCAGGCTCTTTTGCAAATACTCCAATTGCTTTTTTTGATCCTTTAGCATGTCCAACTGACTAGCATAGGCCTCCGCTTGGACACCCTCTGCCCCTTCTTGATATTGAACCAACAGTTCTCCCTTTTTAACCAGCTTATTTTCTTCCAAATGATTGACAAGAATACGATTGTTGCTAGTTGACTGGATATTTGCAAGGATACGACTAGGCTCGACAGTAGCTCTAGTAGACAAACTCATCTCCTTCTCTGCCAAAGTTGCAAATCCAAGTAAAAACACAAGCAGAAGGGACATGGGTACAATCACCCGACTGGAAAAATTATGGTAACGACGATTATAAAACTCCGCACTTTCTAAAAATTCTGGTTTCATCCTCTCCTCTTTCTAGCTATTGACCAAATGGGCGTAAAATCCACCCTGTGCAAGCAAATCAGCATGCTTTCCTTCTTCGACAATCTTGCCCTGATCCAAGACAACAACCTTCTCTGTCCGCTCAGCAATGGTCAAGCGGTGAGCGATGAAAATCAAGGTCTTGTCTAAAGCCATAAGATTATCGACGATCCGCTTCTCTGTCAAAATATCCAAACTGCTGGTCGCTTCATCCAAAATCAAGACCGGCGCATCTGTCAAGAGAGCACGCGCCAGAGCGATTCTCTGCCGTTGACCACCTGAGATCCCTGCCCCATCCGAAGTCAATTCTGTCTGGTAATTCAGTGGCATGCGCTCAATATCCTCCCGAATCTCTGCCAATTCGACCGCCCGTAAGATATCCTCTTGAGTCGTCCCCTCCTTGGCTCCCAAAAGAAGATTCTCCAAAATCGTTCCGTTAAAGACATAGGGCTGTTGAGGCAGATAGTTGATGTACTGGCGCAGAGCCTTTTTGTCAATCTGATTGAGATTGACACCACCCAGACTAATCTCTCCCTGACTTGGATCATAAAAATTAACCATCATCTTGGCCAAAGTCGTCTTACCTGACCCCGAAATCCCCACAAAAGCTACCTTAGAACCTTGTGGAATGGTCAAATTGATGTCCGATAAGACATCTCGACCATAGCCATACTTGTAATGAACCTGCTTGAAGGACATCTCTCCCTTCATCAAGCTCAAATCCTCGACCGTTTTCTTCTCCTCAAACTCAGAAGCTACCAGATAAACCTCATTCAGACGGTTATTGGCAACCTGCGCTGTCTGAAGCTTGGTTTGCAGATTGATGATGTTTTCCAAAGGATTGGTAAAGTAAACAAGCAAGGTATTATAGGTAATCAACTGCCCCAAACTCATCTTGCCATCCATGACCAGAACAGCCCCCATCCAGAGAATGCCGACATTGAGCAAGAGATGGGCAACCTTTTTCAGAGCCTTTTGCTGACTCTCTGCCCGACTATAGGTAAAGGATTTCTTCAGATAATCTACAAATTCCTTGTCAATCTTTTGGTAACGTTGACTTTCACTGGTCAAGGACTTAATAGTCTCAATACCGTTGATGTCCTCAATGATAGAAGAAGACAGAACCGCATTGGCTTCCATGGTATCCCGATTCATCTTTTCAAACGGCTTCATAAAGGCAAAGATAATCACTGTATAGATAGGAAGTGCCAATAAGGTCATGAAAAAGAGATTGGTATTTTGTGAAAATAAAACAAGGGAAATAATGACAACCGTTGACACATCTAGGAAAATCGAAAGGATGGTCGAAGCCAGCGCATCGATAATACTGTTAGCATCTGTAAAACGAGACACGATTTCCCCTGTCCTGCGTGTCGCAAAAAAGGACATAGGCAGGTGAAAAACATGCTTGATATAGGACAAAATCACATCAATCGACAAGCGTTGCCCCAAAACAAGTAAGAGATACTCCTGAGCGTAAGACAAAATCTGCTGAAGAATATAGACGATGACCAGCCCAATAGAAATAATCCCCAGCGTCGAACGCATCTGATCTGGCACATAGGTATCAATGATAGACTGCAGATAATAAGAACCCACAATGTTAATCAAGGTTACCAAGAGTGTTGCCAAAACGATATTGGCAATCAAGCCACGCTGCTTCACTAATATAGGGATAAAAGAGAGCAAACCATTCTTTTGATCCTTATGAGGCTTGTAGTCTGGACTAGGCGCCATAAACAGAGTCACTCCTGTCCATTCTTCCGCAAAACGCTCACGTGGCAGTTTGGTCAATTTCACCCCAGGATCTGGATCGGCAATATGAATGCTATCCTTATCCTGCCCAGTCACCACATAGTAGTGGAGTAATTTTCCTTCCTTAAGCACATGAGCAACAAAAGGAAAAGTCAAATCTGGCAAGTCAAAGAGCGTCATATCCGCCTTAATTGCTCGCGTCTCAAAGCCAATCTCCTCTGCCACCTTGACCAAGCCCAAAGCCGTTGTCCCATCCATGGTTGTCTTGGCCAATTCTCGCAAGTGAGCCAAAGAATAGTAGCTACCATAGTAGCCAAAAATCATGGCTAATGAAGCTACACCACAGTCCATCTGATCCACCTGCGGACGATAGTGACGTTTCCCAAATTTCATATTCATCTCCTTTTTCCTAATACTCAATGAAAATCAAAGAGCAAACTAGGAAACTAGCCGCAGGCTGCTCAAAACACTGTTTTGAGGTTGTAGATAGGACTGACGAAGTCAGTCACATATCTACGGCAAGGCGACGTTGACGTGGTTTGAATTTGATTTTCGAAGAGTATAAACTCATCTGATAATAACTATCTTACCCCAATCCCCAAAGAAAAACTGGACTTCCTTCCCAAATGCGCCTATCTCCCTCCCAACTGCACTTTTTAGCAAAAAATAGGCAGAACAAACGTCCTACCTACTAAAAATATGCTATTTTGAAAGGAAATTGATTTTTTACTGACACCCTAGGCAAGCTTGGGACAAATAAATCATTGATAGCAACATTTACGACATCCTATTTAAAGTTACTTCAATTTCTAATGTCCCCGCTATTTATAAGCCACCTCTGGTATGATCTATTCATAGTCAGAATAGATAACACCGTTCTAAATTACGATTCATAGTTACTCCTTTTTTAATTCGTTACTATAAGACACCTATTCCCTATAGAGCGTCTACCGCTTCAAATCTATCTATTCTTTTTTTCTTTACTTCTGTATAAAAGAATGAAGACCATCATAAATAATGCAACCGTGGGTATATTAAAATTATCAAACCAAGTAGGTAAAGATACTTTATTTATGTCAGCTACTAATCTGATGATGATATAAGACATTGAACTAAGTAATACCATGATTTCAGGCAAAACTTTCAATACTGATTTAACGAATTTTTTTAAAAACATAGAAATGCCTCTCTGACTATAATCAGATTATGGTCTATTCGCATAATACCCTAAAGCTGCTCCACCAGCAGGAAGTAATAATCCTTCGATAACAATCAATAAACCTACTTCAACTTATTCACTTTGCTCTACGATTTCAAATTGATTCAAATTTTGCATGTTATACCCCTCTTTAAATAATACTAGCTAAGCCAATAGTGAGTCCCACTAATAAACCTACCATCCCTGAAGCTGATATAATAATAGCCGCAAATTCGCTTGAAAAATTCATTGATTTCTTCACAGTGTTTTATCTTATCTGAAGTAACCCCATGCAGCTAGCCCTACAGCGGATAAACCACCGACAACATACCCTGCAACCTTGATTCCTACTGGAACTGCTACTACCGCTGCAGGAAGTACTCCTCCATCAACTGTTGCTAGTTCTTTTTCTGTCATTGCTGTAAACTGATTATCATTTACTAAAATATTCATTTTAAGTTCTCCTTGCTCTTATTCACTTTTGCTTTAAATATTTCTTTTTTATTAATATAGTATGTCAATGCTACTAACAAAATACAGATCCCCAACGATACCTTCTCTAAATTAAGTAGAGAATAAATTAATAATATGCTGTAAGATATTAAAGCAGATCCTATATATATTCTTTTTAATATTCTATTCATAAAACTTACTCAAAGTCTTATTTCAGATTTTTACCAACTTGATAAAGACCTGCTCCCAGTATAATAGCCCCTCCTGTTACAGAAAAACCTTTAAACGCAGCTACTCCAAACGCAACTACTAGTGGTGCAATTCCCCCATCTACATTCATCAACTCTTCTTCTGTAAGAGCTACAAAGTTCTGTTCCATTTTGTCAAAATTTGTCATCTTTTTTCTCCTTTATTTCTATTTTTTAGTTTACGATTTCTGGCTCTTAAACCATTTTAAAAACCAGAATAGATAAATTACTGAATTCCTTTTCGTCTCACTTATCTATTTGAGAAGTGATTTAAAATGAACAGGTAAATTTCATTTATTTTAAATACCATTTGATAAACCATGGCAATAAGATTGGTAAATACATCGCGTAGTCTCCTTCCTTTTCGTCTCACTTATTTATTCGAAAAATAATTCGAAAATGTACAACTAAATTAAATTTATTTGAAAAATAATTTAGTAAACCACGGATAAAAAATTGGTAGATACATAAACCAGGCTCCTTTCTTTTCCCTCTTACTTATCTATTCGAAAAAAATTTCGAAAATGTACAACTAAATTAAATTTATTTGAAAAATAATTTAGTAAACCATGGATAGAAAATTGGTAGACACATAAACCAAACTCCTTTCTGTTTCCTCTTACTTATCTATTCGAAAAAAATTTCGAAAATGTACAACTAAATTAAATTTATTTAAAAAATAACTCAGTGAACCATGGGTAGAACATTGATATAAACATGAACTAGTCTCCTTTCCTTTTCCTCTTACCTATCTATTCGAAAAAGAAGTCAAAAAATAAGAATATCAGAAAATTTTCCGATATTCTTATTGATAAATTTATTCAAGTCTAACAGATATTAGACGTTGAGATGTTTTTTAAGGGTTCTTCTGGCTGTTCGTGATACGGGGAAATGCAAGCCTTCTAACAAGGTCACTTCTGTCGCAGTCATCTCTTCAATTGCCTGTAAACTGACTAAAGTATTGCGATTGGCATAGACAAAGTAATCTTTTTCAGCCTTGGCAGCGATATCCTTGAGACTGCCATAAATGGTCTTGATAGAATGATTGGCATAATAGACCTTGATACGATGGGATTCCACTGAGGTTTCAAAGGCTAAAATCTCATGGTAGGGCAGAGTAAAGCCTCGTCTTCCCTCAAAACTATAGGTGAAGAGACGCATATTTTCTCTCTTGTCCACTGCCAGTACATAGTCCAGACAGCGCTCCATCTGATGACAGTAGTCCGCCTCTGGCTGATCCTTGGAAATAAAATCCAAGGCAGACAAGTGGTAGCGAAAAGCTAGAGGCAAGGCCTCCGAGTGCGTGGACACAAAGACAATACTTGTAAAAGGATCCCGCTCCCGAACCTGTTGAGCAACCTGAAAGCCCCGTTCACGCTCTCCATCAATCTCTAAATCCAATAAATAGAGCTGGTAATGGTCAAAATACTGAGAATACTTTTCAACATCTCCATAGTTTTTAGCAATATCAATTTCCAATCTCAAATTGCGAGAGCGACCGATATCTAGTAAAGTCTGCTCTATCCGTCCTTGCTGGACTCTATCGTCTTCCAAAACTAAAATTCTCATTCCTCTCCCCCTCGTTTCTCATCCTTAAATGGTAATTCTAAATCTTGTCTAAAAGTCGTCTCTCCTAGCTGGGTATCTAAGTTTAAATCATAATGAAAAACCATATCCTCCAAGGTCGCTAAACCCAGTCCACTGTGGTTTCCCTTGGTAGAGTAACCCTTTTGACTGAGAATGATGGGATTCAGTTCTTCTTTCTTACGAGTGTTTTCAATGATAAAACGGACACTCCTATCACCTGCCAATAAAGCAACCCGAATCTGCGGATTTTCCGCCTCACTGGCTGCCTCTAAGGCATTTGTCGTGAGGATAGAGAGGATACGGATAGCCTCCAACATCGGCAAATCCAGCTCTTCGACAACCCCCACCGTCTCCAAACTAAAATGAATTCCCTGATTATCTGCCACAATCATAGCTTTTGCCAAGGTATTGCGAATGGCTATATCATGGATATTATGAAGATTAAAGGCCGTGTAATCTGCCTTCCTCAGCTTTTCATTTGTCTTTAAAAAGACATCTTGATAAATGGTAGACACCTCAGCCATATCTTGATTCGCTATGGCAGGCTCCATGCTAGCGACAATCCCTGCAAAATCATGACGGAAACCTCGAACCTCATCATAGAGATGACCCAACTTATCCACCATCCCTTGCAAGGAACGATTTTCTTCTTCCTGTCTCTGAATGGTCTGCTCATCACGATAAACCTGCTCTAAGTGTCTGATATAAAAGAGCCAGGAGAAAAAGAGAATGAAAATCAGGAGAGAAATGGTCGTGTCAAAGCGAACGTAAAAAGAACTATTTCTATTGGTCATGAACGAAGAGAATATCCTAAATCCAGTCAGAGGTAGGATAATGAAAAAGCTCTTACGATAGTGGGTTTTAAAAGTATCTGAAAAGAATAAATCCAAATCCAAAGACCAACGCTTCATAATTTTACAACATAGAAAGATTGATAATAAATCAAATACAGATCTATATAAAGTGGAAAACGAATCTACAAAACAACAAGGCTCACCAGATAATACACGAATCCAAATTGTCAAAAATAAATAACGAATACTTTGAAAGAAGAGAAAAAGATACAGAGAAAGAAAAAAAGCTTCCCCTTTTCCCTTGTGCAATACTAGTAAAAAAATACAGTAAAAGAAGAGAATGATTCCTATATGAAATAATTCTCCAAATGTTTGGCGAGCAGATAAACTAATTAAAAATACAAGGACCCAATAACGTTTTTTATAAAATTCTGGGGAAATTTGAGCACCCAAATAAATAGTAGGAACCATGGTTGAAACGACTACCAACAGTATATATAGCACAGAAACTAAGAATTCTAAAATAATCATAAATAAATCTAATCTCTAACGAATACTGTGAATTTAAGCAAAGTGTCTACCCGTACTAAATAACTTATCGCACCATTTTACGGCATCTTCAAAAATCCCTCCACCATTCACTTTCTCCAAAGCCTCTGGAGTTAATTCTTCAAATTGTTTCAATTCTACAAATATATTTTTCATTTCCATGACAGACTCCTTTTCATTATTTTATAGATAACTCTATCCCCTGCTCCATCTACAAAAGGCTTTAGTTTCCTTTTAAAATACAAGAAATCTAAAGCCTCCTGAAAATGGTATATTGGTTAGAGTGTTAACAATTAGTTGTGAAGATATTATTTTTATTTAACCACAACCACTTTATAATATTCGTTTGAGTGTGGAGATTCAATCTTAATTTTTTCACCGTATAAACCATCGATTTCTTTATCCAGATAATCTGAAACTCCTGATGGCAAGCGTTTCATCTTAAGAATTTCACCAGATTGATCCGCATAGACTAGGATGTGATAGTGGGTTGTAGCCATACCATCATCAATCAATACAAAGTAACCTGTTTTGAGCTTACCTTGCTCATTTTCTAAATAGTATAGTTTATTGTTATTGATTGTAAAGTGGGTAGCTCCAAGACGAAGTCGTGCACCTGGATTTTCTAAATAGACATCATTGCCAACTTTTTTAATCTCTGAATAGGTTGTCATTGCTGGGATATTAACCACACGATGTCCATTTTCATCAAAGTAGTAGCGATTTGGTAAGTTTTGGAAGTTCTGTACAACTGCCTTAGGATCAATTTCTTGTCCTTCTTCTTTATTATCCACTAAAGCTAAGGTAGTATTTGCAACCTCATCCCCATATTTGTTAGAAAACTTCTTGAACTCTGGTCTGATATACCAAGTGTTTTTTTCAATAATAACATCGTCACCTTTAGCATTTAGCAAATATTCTTGCCCATCTCCAAGTTTGACAATATCATGAATATTGTATCCAGCATCTTTTCTATTTGCTAGATAGCCATCCTTACCAATGACATAACTTTCCCCATCACTGGCTGGAACAGCTCTATCTGCGACCATAGCACCTGATTTTTCAAAGTAAGACCATTTACCATTTGGAGTCGCCCATCCTGTTGCCATAGCGCCACTGTCTTTGAGATAGTACCAAGTAGACCCTTCTTTGTACCAACCTGTACGCATGGCACCACTATTAGCTAGTGAGTACCATGTGTTGCCTTCCTTGTACCAGCCAGTACGCATAGCTCCACTATCTGCTAGTGAATACCATGTATCACCGTCTTTGAGCCATCCTGTCTGCATTTTTCCAGAACCGTCAAAATGGTACCAAGAACCAGCATTTTGTACCCATTTATCCTTAGCTAAACTGCCATCTTGTGAAAGATTCCAGTCAGCACCATTTTTAACCCAAGTATCTGCAGCCTGTGCTTGGTTAATAGACAAAAGCAGACCAGCACCTGCAAGCAAACCAAGAGTAAGTAATTTAGATTTTTTCATAGCTATTTCCTCCTTTATCGAACAGCTATAAGAGGGCTTCCCCTCTTTATTTAGCTATATTCTAATACTTTTCATTGTCAAAGTCAATAATATTGTGAAAAATTAGACAATATTACCAATATCTACGAATTGTATTTTGAGTAATACCGTATTGATTCATATAAGAAACATATTGACCCGGATATGGAGCATGAACTACCTTTCCACCACCAACATAAATACCTACATGATCATTTGTCTCTTCACTATTATACAAAATCAAATCTCCAGCTTGTTGAGAACCATTACTTACATAGCTTCCTCCTGTTGCTTGATCATAGGTTACTCTAGGAATACTAATATCAAACTTAGCATGAATGGCCATCGTAAATCCTGAGCAATCTACGCCACTGTTCAAATCTGACCCACCCCAAACATAGGGGATTTTCCCTACAAATGTCTCGGCATATTCACCAAGTGCCTGTCCACGATTTTCTACCCATACACCACTGTCTCTAAAGAAGTATGGTGTACCATTCACACGTTGATAACCAGTGACCATAGCACCACTAGCAGATAAGTAGTAATAATTACCATCAGGTTGAATCCAAGTATTTTCTTTCATCCATCCTTGGTCATCAAAATAGTACCACTTGTCATCTAATTGTTCCCAATTTTTAGCATAACCACCTGAACCGTATTTAAACCACCATTTACCATTGGTTTGCATCCATGTTCCTTTCGGATCACGATATTGATTGAAAGCTTTCTTCTCTTGATTGCCCTCTGCTTGAGTTTCTTTATCTTCAAAACCAATCAATTTTACTTGATCAGCTTCTTCAGCTTTTATCTTGCCTTGATTAACTAATTGAGCAATCGCTTCTTTCTCACTTTCTGATGGGGAATCAGCATAGGCTACCGTAGTATTTGCTAGGAGAACGCCTCCTGCAAGAACTAACAAACTAGAATAAAGATATTTTTTCATCATAAAAATCCTTTCTTTTTTCTCCTTTTTGGAGATTAATTTTTTCTAACTCCATTATATCCCCTATTTGTCCTCAGATTTCTCCTGTCCCTAGAAAGACTAAATCTGTTCCTAAACGGTCATTTAAAGCAAATAAAAAATTCCAAAGCAAATGCCTTGGAACTTCTTATCTTTATTTTGCTTGAATGATTTTAACCACATCTCCTACGCTCTGCAGTTGGTCAATTTCTTCGTCGCTGATCTCGATATTAAATTCATCTTCCAGTGTCAAGATAAACTCCATCAAGTCAACTGAGTCAGCATCCAAATCGTCTTTCAGACTCAAAGCTTCGGTCACTACAAAGTCCTCTCCCTGTCGCTCTTGGATAATGGTCACAATACGGTTAAAAATTTCTTTTTCTGTCATCTCTTTTATTCTCCTGAAAATTCACGCGCAGTCTGGGCAACTACGTCTGTTTCTAGCATGGTACGAATCTGGCGAATCGTACTATAGACAGCCTTGGCATCGCTTGAGCCATGAGTCTTGACAACAGGTGCCTTAACACCAAACAAGACCGCTCCACCAACATCTGAGTAGTTGAGCTGTTTTTTCAAACCTCTGAGGCTGTCCTTGAGAAGGAGGGCGCCTAGTTTCGCTCGAAGACCACCACCTGTAATAGCAGTCTTGAGCAAGCTCATGATTCCCATGGCTGTCCCTTCAATGGATTTGAGCACAGCGTTTCCCGTGAAACCATCTGCCACGACAACATCTGCAACGCCATTCATCAAATCACGCGCTTCCACATTTCCGATAAAGTTTAAACTTTCATCAGCCACTAGTAATTCATAGGTTTCCTTACGAAGCGGGTCGCCCTTACTACTCTCTGTTCCGTTGTTGAGCAAGCCAACACGTGGTTTTGCAATTCCACGGACATTTTTAGCATAGAAGGAACCTAGAACCGCGTATTGATGGAGGTGCTGAGCTGTATTTTCCGCATTAGCACCAAGGTCAAGCATGTCAAAACCTTTCCCATCTACAGTCGGCAAGGTTGACATAAGCCCAGGACGATCGATGTTCTTGATACGACCCACGATGAAAAATCCTGCTGCTAGTAAAGCACCTGTATTCCCAGCCGATAGGACAGCATCTGCTTCACCCTCTTTGACAGCCTTGGCCGCCAAGACCATACTGGCATTTTTCTTCTTCCGAATAGCTCTCGTAGGTTCATCGTCTGAATCAATCTTTTCATCCGTATGGATAATGCTGACGCGCTCTGTCGCTGTCAGATATTGCTTGATTTTACTTTCATCTCCGTAGAGTTGAACCTCAATATCTGAAAAGTCAGCTAGGGCTTGATTGACACCCTCAACGATGGCCTGAGGTGCGTAATCGCCTCCCATGGCATCTACTGCAATTTTTTTCATTTCTTTTCCTCTTTTAGTAATTGTCCCCAGTCTGCTAGGGAATCAATAAATTTCTTTGATTTTAGGTGAATCCCAACGTACTCTTCGTAGAGCTGATCCATAAACTGGCGTAAGTCTTGCTTGATTTCAGACTTGAGCGAAATGGTCTCCAAGGTCTCAAAATCAATGGCTTGAAATTGATTGAGCAGATAAGGGATATTGGGATTGAGATGGCAACGTCTCTCATCCTCATGATAATGCTCTGAACAGAGGCAGGCTCCATATTTGAAAGAAAAGTCAAAAGCCTGACCGACCCGATGGCAGAAGATACACTCATTAAAATTGAGGCTAATCCCAAATCGAGTCAAGATTTGGATTTCAAAAATATTAGTCAAAACCTGATAATCCAAGCCAGCTTCCATCAACTCCAAAGTCTTTTGCAAAAAAGCAAACAAGGGAGCATCCTGCTGATTGTCCTGCAAACTAGCATCTGCAAGAGCAGCCACATAGGTCGCATAGGCCATGACAAAGAGGTCGCTATTAATCTTAGGAAAAGTCATCACCTCATGATAGTCCTCAATGTAGCTAAGCCCGTCATCATTGATTCGTAAGAGAAATCGTGCCAGCACCAAGGGTTGAATAACCGGCGCCAGCTTAGACTGACCAGCGTGTTTGACGAAAAACATCCGCTTACCAGCCTGCTCTGTAAAAATCTTGACAAGCTTATCATCCTCACGAAAATTGCGATTGTAGAGCACCAAGCCTTGACTCGTGATAGACTGAATCATGCTTCTCTCATGTACTCCTCAAGTCGTTTCATGGCTTCTTTGATAGTCTCCATGCTAGCCGCATAAGATAGGCGAACATATCCTTCTCCGTAGCGCCCAAAAGCTGCACCCGGGATAAAGGCAACAGCCTTCTTCTGAGCAAAATCCTTCAAAAAAGCAAAGGAGTCTTGATTGTAGTCCGCTGGAATCTTAGCAAAGATATAGAAGGCACCGTCTGGTTTGATAATCTCAAAACCAAGAGCAGTCATCTTTTCGATAATATAGTCCCGACGCTGGATGTATTCCTTCTTCATAGGCTCCGCATCGTTTTTACCAGCTGTCAAAGCTTCTACCGCAGCATGTTGAGCCATGGTATTTGCGGCAGTAACCAAGTACTGGTGACTCTTGATTAACTGGGCTGTGAAGGCTGCAGGAGCGAAAATCAGACCCAAACGCCAACCGGTCATAGCATGTGATTTAGACAAACCATTGATAATAATAGCCTGGTCTCTCAACATAGTTCCCAGAGACACATGGGCTTCGCCTGTGTAGGTCAATTCTGAGTAAACCTCATCACAGACAACGAAAATCTCGTACTTGCGTAAAACAGCTGCCAAGGCCTCCAACTGCTCCCGACTATAGGTAATTCCTGTCGGATTAGCTGGATAGTTAAGAATAACCGCCTTGAGCTTATCACCCTGCTCCAAAATGGCCTTTTCCAACATCTCAGGAGTCAAGACAAACTCATTTTCAGTTGTATCAATCTCGACAATCTCTGCCCCAACTAGATTGACAATCGGTTCATAACCTGGATAGGCAGGAGCTGGCAAGAGCACCTTGTCTCCCTCTTCCAAAATAGCTGTCAAAGTAGCAGATAAGGCCTCTGTCGCCCCAATGGTCACCAAGATTTCATTTTCAGGAGCATAGTCCAGTTGGTACTTTTCCTTAACAAAGTCACTAGCTGCCTGACGTAGAGTCAGCAAACCACTCATCCCTGTATAGTAGGATTGGTTCTGATCAATCGCTCGCTTGGCCGCCTCCTTGACATGGTCTGGCGTTGTAAAATCAGGTTCCCCCAAGGTCAAACGCAAGACCCCAGGAATCTCCGAAATAGCCTGGTCAAACTGACGAATCAACGAAACTTGAATCTTATCTAACTGTTTATTAAAGCGCTTAGTTAAGTCCATAGATACCTCCTACTTTCAAAACGTATCTCTATTATACTACAAAAGCCCCCCGACCGCAAAAATACATTAGAGAATAACGCTAGCATAACAAATTGAAGTATGTTAATTTAAATTCATTACAACACTATGTTTTTAGAATACTCAATGAAAATCTCATGAGACTAGGAATCAAGGTGAAAGCATAACTAAAGTTAGGTAAGCCGAAGATGACAACGTATCATGAGATTTTCGACGAGTATTGAGTTTTTGATAATCTTCGTTACAACTATTCTAGCACCATTACTGATTACTATTACCGGTAATGTCATTTCTGAGTGGATAGTCAGAAAGTGGTTAGATAAGCGCGACAAAAAGATATAACCTGAGTTTAGTTTTAATGTAACTGGACAAAAAGAAATACCAGAGGTGGAGCTCTGGTATTTTTGTTTTTGCCAAGACTTCGTTACAGTTCTTGTAGGATTATTATTACATAATTAGCACTACTTGTCAAATAATTGTTAGCTCCACTTTCTATTTTACTTTTCCTCTTTACAGGTCTATAATGGTAACAGATTCTATTTGGAGGTTTTTATGTCATTTCTATCAAAAAATGGAACAGGTATCTTGGCCTGCCTTCTCATTTCCATCGTATCTTGGTACTTAGGAGGATTCTTCCCTGTTATTGGCGCGCCTGTTTTTGCGATTTTTATGGGAATGCTCCTACATCCCTTTCTCTCGTCCTATAAACAACTGGATGCGGGGTTGACCTTTAGTTCTAAAAAATTGCTCCAGTATGCTGTTATCTTGCTTGGTTTTGGTCTCAATATCTCTCAAGTCTTCGCAGTTGGGCAATCTTCACTCCCTGTCATCCTGTCCACCATTTCAATAGCCTTGATTGTTGCCTATCTCTTCCAGCGCTTCTTTGCACTGGATACAAAACTGGCTACCTTGGTTGGAGTAGGTTCTTCCATCTGTGGGGGTTCTGCCATTGCGGCGACAGCGCCCGTTATCCATGCTAAGGAAAAGGAAGTAGCCCAAGCCATCTCCGTTATCTTTTTCTTCAATGTCTTGGCTGCGCTCATCTTTCCAACCCTCGGCACCTGGCTTCATCTATCCAATGACGGCTTCGCCCTCTTTGCAGGAACTGCGGTCAATGATACTTCCTCTGTAACCGCCACAGCCAGCGCCTGGGACAGCCTTTACCAAAGTAATACCCTCGAATCCGCAACCATTGTCAAACTTACGCGAACCCTGGCTATTATCCCCATCACTCTCTTTCTCTCCTACTGGCAAAGTCGCGAGCAAAAAAATAAGCAAGGCCTGCAACTGAAAAAAGTCTTCCCACTTTTTATCCTTTACTTTATCCTTGCATCTCTTCTAACCACCCTACTGACCTCTCTCGGTATGTCCAGTAGTTTCTTTACCCCACTCAAACAACTCTCCAAATTTCTCATTATCATGGCCATGAGTGCAATCGGTCTCAAAACAAATCTGGTCGCTATGATTAAATCTAGCGGAAAATCCATTATTCTCGGAGCCATCTGCTGGATTGCCATCATCCTCACCAGTCTCGGTATGCAGACCTTTATCGGCATTTTCTAATACAAAAGGTAGCCCATCAGCTACCTTTTCTTATGCTTCCTCAATCAAACGTGTATGTTCTCTATTGATGCAACGATTCATTACAATGTCATCACATCCACCAGCACGCAAGATTTCTTCCGCTTCTAGACTTTCAAGTCCTAGCTGTGCCCAAAAAATCTTGGCATCAGCCTTAAGAAAATCACGCGCCACATCAGGCAAAAATTCACTGCGACGGTAAACATTGACAATATCTACAGGAAAAGGAATCTCAGCTAGGCTAGCATAAGCCTTTTCACCCAATATTTCACCACCTGCCACCTTGGGATTGACTGGGATAATTTTATAACCCCGAGCCTGCATTTCCTTGGTCACTCGATTGCTAGTTGTTTCTTCACGGTCTGACAAGCCCACCACAGCAAGGGTTTTACTCGTTGCTAGATACTGACGAATCACACCATCACTTGGATTGATAAATTCTTGACTCATAGAAATCCTCCTTTTTCTTCAGTATAGCACAATTTGAAAAGGCTCGCAGAATTCTACTACAAAAAAAGGGGACTAGCCCCCTTTTTATTTAGCCTCGTACCAGGTTGCCCCTTCATTCTCATCTGCGATGAGGGGAACACTGAGTTGAATGGCTTCTTCCATTGTTTGTTTGACCAATTTTTTCATCTCTGCTAATTCAGATTTAGGAACTTCAAGGACGATTTCATCGTGCACTTGCAGAAGCATCTTAGTCTGATAAGCACCTGCAACCAAGGCTTTATCCAGCTGAATCATGGCAATCTTGAGAATATCTGCTGCCGATCCCTGGATAGGTGAGTTGATAGCAGTTCGCTCCGCAAAACCACGAATATTGAAGTTGCGCGAATTGATATCTGGCAACTCACGACGACGCTTGAAGAGGGTCTCTACATAGCCCTTATCACGCGCCTCACGCACCACTTCATCCATGTAGTTTTTAATACCTGGGAAACGTTCAAAGTAGGTATCAATGTAGGCTTTGGCTTCCTTACGGCTGATGCCCAAATTATTAGACAGACCAAAATCTGAAATCCCGTAAACCACTCCAAAGTTAACTGCCTTGGCATTGCGACGGTCGTTTGGAGTCACATCCTCAGGATGCTCAATGCCAAAGACCCGCATGGCTGTCGAAGTATGGATATCTGCCCCCTCTTGGAAGGCCTTAATCAAGTGCTCGTCTTTAGAGATATGCGCCAAAACGCGCAATTCAATCTGTGAATAGTCGGAGCTGAGAAGGACACTATCCTCCCACTCAGGCACAAAAGCCTTACGAATGAGACGCCCCTGCTCTAAACGCACAGGAATATTTTGCAAGTTTGGATCCACACTAGACAGACGCCCAGTCTGGGTCAAATCCTGCACATAGCGCGTATGAATCTTACCATCAGCCAAAATCCAGTCCTGCAATCCAATTACATAAGTAGATTGAATCTTAGCAATCTGACGGTAGTCAAGAATATTCTTAACAATCGGAGCAATAGGAGCAAGGCGCTCCAAGACATCCACCGCTGTCGAGTATCCAGTCTTAGTTTTCTTAGTGTATTCTAGAGGAAGTCCCAATTTTTCAAAGAGAAGCACGCCCAACTGCTTAGGCGAGTTGATATTAAACTCCTCACCAGCCAGTTCGTAAATCTCCTGAGTCAGTTTTTCAATGACAAGCTCATTTTCAGCCTGCATCTCAAGCAAGGTCTCTTTCTTGACCGTAATCCCAGCAATTTCCATCTTGGCAAGGACAAAAGCCAGAGGTTGCTCCATATCATAAAGAAGCTCTAATTGCCCATTTTCGCTGAGTTTTTCAAGCAAAATAGGCTCTGTTTCGACCAAAACTGCAAGCTTACGAGCTAAATGCTCCAAGAATTTCTCACGTTCAGGAAGGTTCTTCTTGACTCCCTTACCATAGAAAGTCTCATCATCGACCAAATAAGTCTGACCATAAAGACTAGCAATAGTCGCAATTTCATTGTCCTCCACAGTCGAAAGGAGGTATTTAGCCAAACGGCTGTCAAAAGCAGGCGCCTGCAAATCCACACCCAAACGATGCAAGAGAACTTTAGCTTTCTTAAAGTCATAAACTCTCAAAGGTGTTTTTTCTAAGAAGTCCTTGAAAATAGGCTCTTGCAAAAGTTCAAGCTTGTCTGTAGCATAGAGCTTATCCCCACAAGACCAGGCAAATCCAACCAAATCATCCGTATGGTAATTCTCACCAAAAAGCTCAAAATGGAAGATAGATTCTTCACTCAGCATATTTTGACTGACTTGGTCAACAATAGTAAAGTCCAAACTCTCAGCCACATCAGCTGACGACACATTTAAAGCCTGCTTGAGCTGTTTGAAGCCCATCTCATCGTAGAATTTCCCAAGACTTTCCACATCTGGACCACTATAGACCAAATCCTCCAAACCAATCTCAATCGGTGCCTTGGTATCAATGGTCGCTAATGTTTTAGACAAAAAGGCCTGTTCCTTATCATTGATGAGATTTTCCTTCATCTTAGAAGTCTTCATCCCATCAATATTTTCATAAATTCCCTCAAGTGAACCATGCTCCAGCAAAAGCTTGATACCCGTCTTTTCACCGATTTTGGTTACTCCAGGGATATTATCCGACTTATCACCCATAAGTGCCTTAAGATCGATAAACTGAGTCGGTGTGATGCCCATCTTTTCCATAAGATATTCTGGAGTAAAGGCCTCAAACTCAGCCACACCTTTCTTGGAAATCTCAACTACCGTATGCTCATCCGTCAGCTGAATCAAATCCTTGTCCCCACTGACAATGGTAATATCAAAACCATCCTGCTCTGCTAGTTTATCCAGTGTCCCAATAATGTCATCCGCCTCATACTGAGCCAACTCATAGTGACGAATCCCCATATGATCCAGCAACTCACGAATGAAGGGAAATTGCTCACGAAACTCATCAGGAGTCTTAGCCCGACCACCCTTATAGTCCGCATACATCTCTGTACGGAAGGTCGTCTTTCCCGCATCAAAAGCCACCAAAATATGACTGGGCTCAACCCGCTCCAACAAATGGCTCAACATCAACTGGAAACCATAAATCGCATTGGTATGCAAACCAGCCGCATTCTTAAAACGGTCCAACTGCTGATAGAGTGCAAAAAACGCCCGAAAAGCAACAGAAGACCCATCAATCAATAATAATTTTTTCTTATCCATACACCCATTATAAAGGAAAGCACCAAAAAATACCATTGGGAAGAGCCAGACTAAGTATTTTTCATACTTTTTCCCGAATAAATAGATAGAAGCATTGAATCTAGTAAACCTAGATTTAAAAATGTGCTATAATGAAAGGAGAAGAAATATGACTGTACGTCATCCGGGCATTAGCCCGACCAATGATTTGGTAGCTAAGAAAATCTTTAGCAATCCGGAAATCACTTGTCAATTTATTCGCGATATGTTGGATTTACCAGCCAAAAATGTAACGATTTTAGAGGGAAGTAACATTCATGTCTTGCCTTCCCTACCGTACTCGGCACAGGATTTCTATACAAGTATAGATGTTTTAGCTGAACTAGATAATGGAACGCAAGTAATTATTGAAATTCAGGTGCATCATCAGAATTTTTTCATCAATCGCCTATGGGCTTACTTGTGCAGTCAGGTCAATCAAAATCTAGAAAAAATTCGCCAACGTGAAGGTGATACCCACCAGAGTTACAAACACATCGCACCAGTATATGCTATTGCCATCGTAGATAGTAATTACTTCCAAGATGATTTGGCTTTTCATAGTTTTAGCATGCGAGAAGATACGACGGGTGAAGTCTTAACCATCACCAATAATGGACAAGAAAACCATCTGGTTAAAATGGCATTCTTGGAATTAAAAAAATACAGAGAAACCAGCAAAGATAAGGTTCGCAAGCCGTAGTTGGAGTTTTTCGGTAACAAGCCCTTTACCCAGCAACCTGAGCGAGCCATCAGCCAAGCAGACCAACTGCTGGACTACAAGAGCTGGTCCGAGGAGGACAGGAAGATGTTTAGTCAACTACGTATGCGTGAAGAACAGGCATTATTAGCACACGACTATGCCTTGGAACAAGCGGAGGAAAAAGGCTTAGAGCGTGGGCGTGCGGAGGGGCTTGAACAGGGATTAAAAGTAGGTTTAGTAAATCTAGTTCGCCAAGGTCTCCTGACTTCCGAGGTTGCCAGCCAGCAGTTGGGCATGACCGTCGCTGAGTTTGAGGCACTGTTATAAGATTATACAATCACTAATAACATAAAAGTAAATGGGAATGAAATATGGTCCTATTTACTTTTTATTTTCTATAGTAGATTGAAATAAGATATGAATAAAGTGATTAGGAAAGTCAAATTAATTTCTAGAAATGTTTTAGAATCCGTAGCGTACTATTCTAAGTTCAATCCACTATACTATCCAACAAAGCCCTTACGCGATTATATACCACAAAAAAACAGGAGATTTCTCTCCTGTCATGATTCAACTATCTAGAATTAAACCCATTCACCGTTTCCGTTTACAGTGTAACCATTTACAGTAGTATTTACTGCAAGGGCACCTGAACCGTCAACATAGTACCATTTGTCTGAAACTTTAAACCATTGACTTACTTTCATAGCCCCTGATGCTTCAAGATAGTACCATGTATCACCATCTTTAAGCCAACCTGTTACCATTGCACCATTTGCATTTAGATAGTACCATGTACCATTATCTTTAAGCCAACCTGTTGCCATTGCTCCGTTTGCATTTAGATAGTACCATGTACCATTATCTTTAAGCCAACCTGTTGCCATCGCGCCATTGCTGTTTAGATAGTACCATGAACCATTATTTTGTAACCAGCCTGTTGCCATTGCACCATTTGCATTTAGATAATACCATGTGCCATTATCTTTAAGCCAACCTGTTGCCATTGAACCATCAGTATTGTAGAAATACCACATACCATTTTCTTGTTTCCAGCCTGTTTTTGGAGAAGCTGGTTTAGCTGGTTCTACTACAGAATATGAGCTGTATGATGGAACATATGTAGGGACATATGTAGGATTAGATGGTCTTGCAGGAACAGAAGGTTTGACTGGAGTTTCCGCTGGTTTCTCCGCTGGTTTTTCTTTAGCTTTATCTTCTTCTGCAGCTTTCTTATTTAATTCATCGATAAATTTTTCAGCTTGTTTTGCAGTTAATCCTTTTTCGAAGCCTTCTACAATTTGTTTTCTTGTTTCATCTGATGCTGCTTTTAATGCTGCAATTGTATCAGATTTTGCTTTTGCTTCTTCTGGACTATTAGTTTCAGCTTTTTCTAATTCTGCGATTGCTGCTTTCAATGCTGCATCATAGTTCGCTAAAAATTCTTCCTGAGCTGCTTTCTCTTTTTCTGCAGCCTCTTTATCTTCTTCTGCAGCTTTCTTATTTAATTCATCGATAAATTTTTCTGCTTGTTTTGCAGTTAATCCTTTTTTGAAGCCTTCTACAATTTGTTTTCTTGTTTCATCTGATGCTGCTTTTAATGCTGTAATTGTTTCCTTCTTTTGTTTTTCTAACTCTGGATCATTTTTTGTGTCAGCTTTTTCTAATTCTGCAACTGCTTTTTCTAACGCTTTATCATAATTCTCTAAGAATTCATCTTGTGCTGCTTTTTCTTCAGCTTTTGCTTTTGCTTCTTCTGCTAACTTTTTATTTTCATCATCGATTGCTTTTTCAGCTTCTTCTGCAGTTAAGCCTTGTTTGAAACCTTCTTCGATTTTAGCTCTTGTTTTCTCTGCTTCTGCTTTTAATTTTGCAATCGTATCTTGAATTTGTTCTTTTATTTCAGGATTATTTTTTGCAGATTCTTCTAATTTTGCAATCGTATCCTTTAATGCCTTGTTAAAATTAGCTAAAAATGCTACTTGTGCGTCTTCCTCTTCCTTAGCTTCTTTTTCCTCTGCAATTTCCTCTTCTTTAGCAATTCCTTCTACTTCTTTTTCAGCTTCTTCTACAGTTAAACCTTCTTCGAAGAGTTTTTCATAGTCAGCCTTCTGGGCTTTAGTTCGTTTTTCAAATTCATCAATAAACCCTTGAATTTGTTTTTGTAATTCTGGATCTTCTTTTGCATTGTCTAAATATTCTTTTAATTCTTTAACTGTAGCTTCTACAGCTTTATCAAAATTAGCTAAAAATTCTTTTTGTGCTGATTCTTTATTTTCAGCTGGTTGACTACTAGCTACAGATTGACCTTCCGCTTTTACAACCGATGGTTGAGATACAACAAATGCTGATCCTAAAACGGCAACACTAGCCAAGCTAGCAGTTAGAAATTTTTTCTTATCCATAAAATATCGACCACCTTTGGTACTTTTTTGGTACTATTTTACCATTTTTTTCCTAAAAATTCAAGAAATCACACTCCAAAATGATAAAAAATAAGAGGAATTTCCCCTTATTTCTTTATTATATCCATTACACCCACTCACCGTTGGCATTTACTGTGTAACCATCGATAGTTGTGTTCACAGCCAATGCACCTGATGAATATGAGTAATACCATTTACCGCTAACTTGGTACCAACCTGTCTTCATAGCACCTGAGCCAGCAAGATAATACCAAGTACCACCTTGCTTGAGCCAACCTGTTTGCATAGCACCTGAATCATTGAGGTAATACCAGTTACCATCTAAAAGCTTCCAACCAGTCTGCATAGCACCTGAACCGTCAAGATAATACCATGTACCATTGTCTTTTATCCATCTAGTACCCATTTTACCTAAACTGTCAAAATGGTACCAACTACCATTTATAAATTTCCAGCCTGTCTGCATAGCACCTGAGCCGTTAAGATAGTACCAATTACCATCAACTTGTTTCCAACCAGTTTTCATCACACCAGTTTCATCCAAGTAATACCATGACCCATCTTTGACCCAACCAGTCTTCATTCCATCTTCTTTAGAGAAATAATACCAATCCAGTCCAATTTTCTTCCATCCAACATGACGATTTCCCTCATCATCAATGAAGAATTTTTTACCATCAATTAAAACAATACCTGGTTTAAGGACACCTTCTTCATCTAAGAAATAATGTTTCCCGTCTACTGTAATATCCCCTGTTAGACGAACACCTTCTTTTAGATAGTAAGTTTTATCATCAATTTTGATAAAGCCAGTTTTCTTATCACCATTTTCAACAAAATAGTAAACCTTATCAGCAACTTTTACAAAGCCTAGCTTTTTAACACCATCTTTTTCATCTAAATAGTATTGCTTATCACCTGAAGTCAATAGACCTTTTTTCATAGCTCCATCAGCTTCAAAGTAGTAAGTCTTACTATCAATTTTTTGCCAGCCAGTAACTTTTTTGCCGTCCTTAATATAGTAGACCTTACCATTCTCCGTTTTGAATTGACCTGCAGAATTAGACTGGTTCTGATTATTATTTTGGTTAGTATTAGTCGTTGAATTTGAGCGATAGATATGGTAAAGTGTATCACCTTTTAATTCACCATTAACATAAGTATAGTTGGCAATATCCAGACGACTGGTATCAGAAGCTGCAGAGCCTGTACGTGGATCTTTAATATCAACTGGAACATCACTACCAGGTTTATATTCTACAAAACGAACTTTTTTTACTGGAGAATTAGAATTTGTTGTTGAGCCATTATTATTGTTTGCACCAGTACCATTTTGGTTATTATTCCCATTAGCATTACTAGTGCTACCATTGTTTTGGTTGTTATCTCTATGGTATGGATTGGTCTGAGTACCAGAATTCGTAGTACCTGTCGTAGCAGTAGGCGCATACATATGATACATAATACCATCTTCTTCTCTACTAGAAGTATAGATATAACTTGTAATTTCAGGGTGATTCTCAATAGATGCAGCTGTCACAGCAGCACCTGTAAGTGCAGCTTTGATATCTACAGGTCCACCATTTTTAAATGTTGCATAGTGGACTTCTTTAACCGTAGAAGTTGTTGTAGCCGTTGTTGCCCCTGTTTCGGCAGCTTGTGCTGGTTGAACTGAAGCCATAGCTAGCACTGAAGTAGCTAGTAAGATACCTGTTAGTGTTTTCTTCATGAGAAGAACCTCCTTTATTAAATGGTTAAATTTATATAGATTATATCTCTTTCCTATAATAAATGCAATAAAAAACATAAAAAGTGTAGAAATATTTAACAATAACAGAAAGAGAGCAGTTTGAACCACTCTCTTTGTTATTTTATACCCATTCACCGTTGGCATTTACATAGTAACCATCGACTGTAGTGCTTACTGCAAGGGCACCTGAACTATAAGCATAGTACCATTTACCACCAACTTGGAACCAGCCAGTTACCATAGCACCTGAACCTTTAAGGTAGTACCATGAATCACCTACTTTAGCCCAACCTGTTTGCATAGCACCTGAGTTGTTTAGGTAGTACCAAGTACCACCATCTTGCAACCAGCCTGTTTGCATTTCGCCTGAACCATTTAGGTAGTACCAAGTACTACCATCTTTAACCCACCATTTTTGCATGATGCCCTCAGCGTTAAAGTAATACCACTTACCACCATCTTGTAACCAGCCAACGTGACGTTTACCTTCTTTATTTACATAAATCCAGTTTCTATCAACTTTATTCCAGCCAGCTTTTGTATTAGATTCATCTGTTAAGAAATATGTTTTACCATCAACGGTAATTTCCCCAAACTTACGTTCACCTTCTTCAGTGACATAGTAATACTTGTCGCCAGCACCCTTGATAAGACCTGTCTTACGCTCACCTTCTGTAGTAATGTAATACCATTTTCCAGCACTATCTTTTACAATACCTGACTTGGTTGTACCGTCTTCAGCAAAGAAGTACCATTTATCACCTACCTTATGCGCTCCAATTGTCACAACACCATCTTTGACAAAATAAGTTTTTCCATTTTCAGAGATAATCTCTGTCTTACGAGCTCCATCTGACACAAAATAATAGGTTTTTTCTCCTACTTTAATGAAACCAGTTTTCTTAACACCTTGTCCGTCTAGATAGTAACGTTCAGATGTGTTTTCAAGAACTCCGTGAGCCATAACACCTTCACTATCAAAATAGTAAGTTTTTCCATCAACATTAGCCCAACCTTTTACAGGATTTCCTTTATAGTAAAGATAACGATTACCAGCAGACACACGCCATTTTACATCTTTATCAGAAGTTTTATAGCCTTGAGTATTTAACTCACTGACAGACGCATCGGGATCGTTTACATAATCATCAATCTTTGTCCCTTTCTCAACGAATAAGTAGTATTTTCTTCCCCCTTCAACATAGGCACGTTGAAATTCAAATCCTTCAATTGTCGAATGTTTAGAGATCGGCTGATTCCCATCTTCAAAAAATACTGTCTTACGTTCTTGTGAACGACCATTAATCACTGTGATCCACTCAGTTCTATAAACAACTTCTTCCGCACTTACTGGACGAGCTGTAATTGCAGAGTAACTGGTTAAAACTGCTGCACTTGCCATTGTCAAGCTAGCTACTGCTAGGGCTAAAGCTTTTTTATTTTTCATATGAGCATTCTCCATGTTTAAAATTTTAGGTAATAAACCTAGTTTTATTGTATCTTATTTTTTAAAAAAATTCTAAAAAAAACTGAACTTTTTATGGAAAAAATAAAAAGCAGAAGAAATCTCCTGCTTTTTTGATTAAACTAGATTATTTAACCCATTCACCGTTTCCGTTTACAGTGTATCCACCTACAGTAGTATTAACTGCAAGGGCACCAGAACCGTCAACGTAGTACCATTTACCAGCAACTTCAAACCATTGGCTAGCTTTCATAGCACCTGATGCTTCAAGGAAGTACCATTTGCCACCGTGTTGCAACCAACCAGTTTCCATAGCACCTGAACCATTTAGGTAGTACCAAGTGTTACCATCTTTAACCCACCATTTTTGCATTACGCCTTCAGCGTTAAAGAAGTACCATTTACCGTCGATTTGTTTCCAACCAGTAACTTGTTTGTTGTTGTCATAGTAGTGCCATCCGTTTTCACCTTGAACCCACTCAGTACGAACAACATTGTAGCTGTCAGTTTTTTCAATTTCAACTGATGCATTTACATACATATCATTATTTTCGTTACGTCCAACTGCATCTGCTGTAAATAGTGAAGATTTTGTTAGGCGCTCAGGTAAAAAGTAACCTTTTGGTACTGTCAAAATACGGTAAACCGCTACTCCACCCTCGTGTAATTCAAACTCAGCATCACCTGCTTCATTTGTCTTAGCACTTACAAGAGCTGGGGCATCTTTAACAGGTTTTCCACCTTGAGCATTCAAGAAATCTTCAGTAGTTTTGTAAACTAATAGCTCAAATTCAACACCTGCAACTGGTGCACCTTGTTTATCTTTAACGTTGATACGTCCATGTGTTCCATTTGTGAATGGTACAACCTTTTGAACTTTACCATCTTTAAGATTAAATTGGCTATCATATGGATTAGATACTTTATCCTTGAATTGATTGTTAGGATTAATTACCAAATAAGTATAAGTAGAACCATCTGCATATTGAACAGATACTACTTTATCTCCATTTGCTAGAACTTGTTCAGAACGGTTAGTTTCCGTTGCTTTTTCCACTTGAGAAGGATCGTAAGTTTTTTCAACTTTTCTAACTGATGCTGCTTCTTCAGGTGTCAATTGTCTTTCAGCTGAAACAGCTTGTACAGCACCAAATGCTGCAAGAGCGACTGCGCTTGTCAATAAAACTTTTTTCATCGTTTTATCTCCTTTGTTTTTCTTTAAAAATTTTTTCGTAAGACTATCTTACTACCATACAGTATATAAATATTTGCAGGATTTGTCAAGGGTTTTCTTTAACTTTTTACCTATTTTTTCAAAAAAGGTGAAAAAACGTCTTTGTGAGATGAAATACCCTTCAAATACCGTATCTCCCAAGTGAAAATCTCACAAATTTCTTAAACCCTGAGTCAAACCTCACATATCTAATCCATATCGATAGTTGGATAGAACTCACTTCCATGATATTATCCTATAACCCTTTCCAAATGTCAAGCAAAAATGACAAGTATTTTAGAAATAACTCGCCATTTCATTAACTTTCTACTATTTAAAATGTGACCTCATAGCAAGGACTCAAACTCAGTGACAGTCATGCCCAACTGCTGGCTGGCAACCTCAGAAGTCAGAAGACCTTGACGGACTAGATTTACTAAACCTACTTTTAATCCCTCTTCAATGCCTTCTTCGCGCCCTTTTTCAATACCCTCTGCACGGCCACGTTCAAGTCCACGCTCTAAACCTTGTTCAATACCTTCTGCTCGACCACACTCAAGACCACGTTCCAATCCCTGTTCAAGACCTTCCGCTCTAGCTGTTTCCAAAGCATAGCCCTGTGCTAACAAGGCTTGTTCTTCGCGCATACGTAATTGACTAAACATTTTCCTGTCCTCCTCGGACCAGCTCTTGTAGTCTAGCAGTTGGTCTGCTTGGCTGATGGCTCGCTCGGGTTCCTGGGTAAAGGATTTATTACCGAAAAACTCCAACCACGGCTTGCGAACCTCGTCTTTGCTGGTTTCTCTGTATTTTCTTAATTCCAAGAACGCCATTATTGTGACGTTCTTACAATAGTGCCTCAAACTCCGCTACTGACATACCCAATTGTTCACTCGCGAATTCGGAAGTTAAAACATGTTGGCGTACTAAATCTAGAAAGGTAAAGATTTTCCCACGCTCCAATCCCTGTCCAACGCCTTCTGCTCGTCCTTGTTCAAGACCCTCTGCACGGCCACGTTCAAGTCCTTGTTCAACCCCCTCAGCCCTAGCGGTTTCCAAGGCATAGTCCTGTGCTAACAAGGCTTGTTCTTCGCGCATACGTAGTTGACTAAACATTTTCCTGTCCTCCTCGGACCAGCTCTTGTAGTCCAGCAGTTGGTCTGCTTGGCTGATGGCTCGCTCGGGTTGCTGAGTAAAGGGTTTATTCCCAAAAAACTCCAACCACGGCTTGCGAACCTCGTCTTTGCTGGTTTCTCTATATTTTTTTAATTCCAAGAATGCCATCTTGACTAGATGGTTTTCTTGTCCATTGTTTGTGATGGTTAAGACCTCACCTGTCGTGTCCTCTCGCATACTGAAACTGTGGAAAGCCAAATCATCTGAGAAGTAATTGCTATCCACAATGGCAATGGCATAGACTGGTGCGATATGTTTGTAGCTCTGGTGGGTATCACCTTCACGTTGGCGAATTTTTTCAAGATTTTGATTGACCTGACTGCACAGATAAGCCCACAGACGATTGATGAAAAAATTCTGATGATGAACTTGAATCTCAATGATAACCTGTGTCCCATTGTCCAACTCAGCCAAAACATCTATACTTGTATAGAAATCCTGTGCTGAGTAAGGCAGAGAGGGCAAGACATGAACATTACTTCCCTCCAAAATGGTCACATTTTTTGCTGGTAAATCCAGCATATCGCGGATAAATTGACAAGTGATTTCTGGATTGCTAAAGATTTTCTTAGCTACCAAATCATTAGTCGGGCTGATTCCCGGATGACGTAATGTCATATTCTTTCTCCTTTCATTATAGCACATTTTTAAATCTAGATTTACTAGATTTGATGCTTCTATCTATTTATTCGCAAAAGAGATGAAAAAAACCTGAGAATCATCTCAGGCTTGGTCATTAAATCTTTTTCTCAATACCGAAAAGTGGAGAAAGTGGTCGTTTTTCATGAATACGTACGATAGCATCCCCTAGGAGATGAGCGATTGAAATCTGCTCAATCTTATCAATCAAACGCTCTTCTGGCAGATAGATGGTATCCAAAACAACCAATTTCTTAATAGCTGATTTTTGGATATTGTCCATAGCTGGACCAGAAAGAACTGGGTGCGTACAGCTTGCATAAACTTCAACAGCACCAGCTTCTGCAAGAGCATCTGCCGCATGACAAATCGTTCCAGCAGTATCAATCATATCATCAATCAAGATACAAGTCTTGCCTTCGACCTTACCGATGATGTTCATGACTTCACTGGTATTCATCTTATCAACGCTACGACGTTTATCAATAATAGCGATAGATGTTTTCAAAAATTCTGCCAACTTACGAGCACGAGTCACCCCTCCATGGTCTGGACTGACAACCACATAGTCAGAACCAACCATGCCACGACGCTCAAAATAATCCGCAATCAGAGGAGCTCCCATCAAATGATCCACAGGAATATCAAAGAATCCTTGAATCTGCGCAGCATGCAAGTCGATAGTCAATAAACGATCCACCCCAGCTACTTCAAGCATATTTGCAACAAGTTTTGAAGTGATTGGCTCACGCGCTCTCGCCTTTCTATCCTGACGTGCATACCCATAGTAAGGCATAACAACATTGATAGATTCTGCACTCGCACGCTTCAAAGCATCTACCATAATCAAAATTTCAAGCAGATTGTCATTTACGGGCGAGCTAGTTGATTGTAGGATAAAGACGTGTTTTCCACGGATTGATTCTTCGATGTTGACCTGAATCTCTCCATCTGAAAATTGGCGAACACTTGATTTCCCCAACTCTATCCCAATCTCCTGCGCCACACGTTCTGCCAATTCTTTATTAGAAGAAAGGGCAAACAGCTTTAAATCAGAAAAAGACATGATTTCCTCCGGTATATATGTATCGCTTGTGCTTTTCACAAGATTTTTCCATCTACCATTGTAGCGCTTTTTACACTATTTTTCAATCAAAAATAAAAGAAGGGCACCATATTTGTACCCTTGCATCATTCTTTTGAAAAATATTCTAGTTCATTATCTCATCGTACTTCTCAACAAAGCGATAAGCCTGATAAAAACCATAGAGAGTAATAGCCGTAACCACTGGAATCGCTAAGGGCAACTCTGTCTCCAATTCTACAAAAGGAGAATTAAACAAGAAGTGAGTTCCCAAGGCTAAACCTAGGAAAATAAGCCCCTGTTTCTTGCCAACCTTCTGCCCTTTATAGGCTCTGTAAAGCAAGTAAACACCTACTACAGCCAGACCTGAAAAAGTCCAGTGAGAGGCAATTCCTGAGATGATACGCTCTAAAATTCTAGAAATGGTAAAGTCAAATCCCTCTGGCAAATCCGTACGAATGTAGCCAATATCCTCAATCATTTGGAATCCCAAACCAGAAGCAATTCCTAGTAAAAACAAAGATTTTAATTTTCGCACAGGAACCAAAGCCAAAACAAAGACAAGTGGCAACAATTTCAAGGGTTCTTCTACCAAAGGAGCCACAATCGCACTTTCAAAGGCATTTAAAAATGCACTATCTGGGAAAAGAATACCCAGCAAATCATGGATATAGGTATTAGCAAAGCTAGACAGCCATCCTGAAAGGAACATCCCACCCAATAAAGACAAAATCAAGGCATTCTTTGGCAATTCCCATTTTTTCCCAATACGGAAAAGGAAATAAAGAGCCGGAATCATGTAAAAGAGAGCTAAAAAGATAGAAACTCCCATTAGTCCATATTCCGCAGCTGACATCGAACCGTCCGTATAGTAGATAGTTTCATACTGCAAACCAATACATAGCAATAAGATAAAAATAAATAAAATGCTGTTTTTCTTCATACACTTTCTTTCTAAATGAAGTATTTATAATTCTACGACTGTCATACTTCCTGTATCCACATCGTAAATGGCACCAGAGATTATCACATCATCTGGTATTAAGGGAGACTCGATAAGGAGTTGCATGTCCTCACGTACACTCTCCTCTATATCTTGGAAGGGCAAAAAATCCTGATCTGACACATCGACACCTAGTTCCTCTTTCAGATACTCCTGAAAAGGACCATTTTCAAAGGTCTGAGCACCACAGTCTGTATGGTGCAGCACCACAATCTCTCTTGTCCCCATTTGTTGCTGGGAAATAACTAGCGAACGAATCATGTCCTCAGTCACTCGACCACCTGCATTCCGCAAGATATGAGCATCCCCAAGTGCCAATCCCAGAGCTTGCGCAACATGCAGACGAGAGTCCATACAGGTCACAATGGCTACTCTGGTTTTGGGTTTAAGTGGCAGATTTAACTGCCCATGTAGGGCAACATAAGCCTGATTGGCTTGCATAAACTGTTCAAAATACGACACGATTCCCTCCTTGAAAATTTGATAGTCAAATATTTCTCCTATCTTATCATTTTTAAGAGGATTTGTCACGGATTATGCAAAGACCTTTTTCAAAACTTCCTGAATCGTTGTCACACCAATAACCTGAATTTCCTTAGGCGGAGTAATTCCTGTCAAGGAATTCTTAGGTACATAAATCTTAGTAAAGCCCAGTTTAGCAGCTTCGTTGATACGTTGTTCGATACGATTCACACGCCGAATTTCTCCTGTCAAGCCCAGTTCTCCGACAAAACATTCCTGAGGATTAGTTGGCTTGTCTTTGTAGCTCGAAGCAATAGCAACTGCAACAGCCAAGTCAATCGCAGGTTCATCCAATTTAACACCACCAGCAGATTTGAGATAGGCATCCTGATTTTGCAAGAGAAGCCCTGCCCGTTTTTCCAAAACAGCCATAATCAAGCTAGCACGGTTAAAATCAAGTCCTGTCGTAGTACGCTTGGCATTTCCAAACATGGTCGGTGTTACCAAAGCCTGAACCTCCGCCAAAATCGGACGCGTCCCTTCCATGGTCACAACGATTGACGAGCCCGTAGCACCGTCTAAACGCTCTTCTAGGAAAACTTGACTCGGATTGAGTACCTCAACCAATCCACCCGACTGCATCTCAAAAATCCCAATCTCATTAGTGGAGCCAAAACGGTTTTTAACCGCTCTTAAGATACGAAAGGTATGGTGACGCTCCCCTTCAAAGTAAAGCACCGTATCCACCATATGCTCCAACATACGAGGCCCAGCCAAGGTTCCTTCCTTGGTCACATGACCTACGATAAAGATGGCAATGTTATTAGTTTTGGCCAGCTGCATAAGTTCAGCCGTCACCTCACGCACTTGAGAAACAGATCCCTGTACCCCTGAAATCTCAGGAGACATAATGGTTTGAATGGAGTCAATAATGAGGAAGTCTGGCTGGATTCGCTCCACCTCAGCTCGAACACTCTGCATATTGGTCTCTGCATAGAGATAAAACTCGCTATCAATATCTCCCAAGCGCTCTGCTCGTAGCTTAATCTGCTGGGCAGACTCCTCCCCACTGACATAGAGAACTGTCCCCACTTGAGACAGCTGGGTTGAGACTTGTAAGAGAAGGGTTGATTTCCCAATCCCAGGATCCCCACCAATGAGGACTAGACTTCCTGGTACCACTCCGCCTCCAAGTACACGGTTGAATTCCTCCATGTCTGTCTTGGTTCGATTAACGTTGATAGAAGTCACCTCAGCCAGTTTCATGGGCTTGGTTTTCTCACCTGTCAAGGACACACGCGCATTCTTGACCTCGGCAACCTCAACCTCTTCTACAAAAGAAGACCAAGACCCACAGTTGGGACAACGTCCCAGATATTTAGGGGAATTATACCCACAATTTTGACATACAAATGTCGCTTTTTTCTTTGCGATGATAAACCTCTTTCTATATCTCTAACTCACACTCAATCACTTGGCAAAAATCAATCTTCTCATTTGGCACAAACTGGCGCATGAGCATGTTGTGAGTTACCACTATCACGGTCTGGTAATCTCGATACTTAGACATACATTCTAGAAAACGAGACTTTATCTCCGTAGCTGTCTCATATTGAATAGGACTATTAGGAAGTAACTCCCCATTATTTTCTAGAAACATAGTACGAGCTTTTTCAAAATTATCTGTTCCACTTTCATAGACCTGCCATTCATGCAATAATGGCTCCACTCTCAAAGGAAGACCCGTAGCACAAACCACATAAGAAGCCGTTTCCAAAGCTCTTGTGACTGCAGAAGATATGATTATTTCAGCTGAAGGGAGTAAAAGATTGGTGCACAATTTCTGGGCTTGTTGCCGTCCTTTCTCAGACAAGGGTGCCAAATCTATCCCAAATCCCGTATAAGACCGCTCCTCTAACTCACAATAATCTGGCTCCCCGTGACGTACAAAGATAATCTTCATTCTAGTGCCCTGTCGAACCAAAACCACCAGTCCGCACGCCGTCTGCCGCATCTCCATCTGCAATTAAGAAAGGAGCAAAGACAGCCTGGACAACACGTTCTCCAACTTCAAGAACAACCTCTTGGTCTGTGATATTCTTCATCTGAGCAAAAATATGCCCTTCATTCCCAGGATTTCCATAATAATCCCCATCAATGACACCCACAGAGTTAATCAAGACCAAGCCCTTCTTACGAGGATTTGAAGAGCGATCATAAAGGTAAAGAACCTCAGTCGGCTGCATATAAGCCTTAACCCCTGTCGGAACCAAGACAATCTCTCCTGGCGCAATAACTGTACGCACAGCAACCTTTAAGTCGTAACCAGCCGCATGCGCTGTCTCACGCTTGGGCAATAAATTTTCATCTGTAAAACTAGAAACCAATTCAAAACCACGAATTTTCATCATCTTCTCTTTTCTATTATCATTTATTCTAGATTATTCTATCTTATTTATTCGGAAAAAGCACGAAAAAAAGAGCACACAATTCAAATCGCTTAGGGCTGCTGGATTCCTCCCCTGACCCGCTTCACGCAGAACTGTTGCTCCACTATTTATTATATCACATTCCTATTCATTTTAAAAGCAAAATTATTTTTTCCGTCTATTTCTAAAAAAGTCCTGCATAATAGCTGCGCATTCATCTTCCAAAATTCCCGTTTCAACCTCTACACGATGATTGAGACGCTCATCTGTCAAGATATCGTACAAACTCCCAGCAGCGCCAAATTTCTGGTTTTTAGCCCCATAGACCACGTTTGGAATGCGGGCAAGTCCAATCGCCCCACTACACATGACACAAGGCTCAATGGTCACAAAAAGTGTGCAATCCAGCAAGCGCCAGCTCTCCTCACTTAGGTTCGCATTCTCTATGGCCATAATCTCCGCATGCATAACCGCTCGCTGCAATTCCTCACGCGCATTATGCCCACGACCAATAATTTTTCCGTCCTTGACAATCACACAACCAATCGGAATTTCATCGTGTTCCAAGGCAATCTCAGCCTCTCTCAAAGCCTCCCTCATAAAGACTTCTTTTTCTTCAACTGTATAATTCATCAATTTCCCTTTCCCTACTTATCGATTTTATTATTATATCATGAATCTCAACACAAAAAAAGCCACCGAATGCGGTGACTCTATAGGGAGATTATTATGAAAAAGGTAAAATAAAACCTTATTAAATCAATGCTTTTGGAGGGTGCCCCCTCCAACTCCCCGACCTCTGGACAAGGTCTATTTTTTTTTTGAAAAAATTAAAAAAACTTCATCAAAACGCTTGACTTTCTCGGTGTACCGTGATATAATATAATCAAGATAAGGAAAGGGGGTGATGAAGTTGAACAAAGAAGATTGGCTCAGGTTACTTGAAAAGGCAATAGACAATATTCCTGAAACGGTAACTGCTATCGCAAGTCTAGTGACCGCAATAACGGTCGCAAGGCAAAACAAAAAGCGTAAACCGAAATCCCGTCAAAGAAAAAGGTAAACGCTAAGAGGTTGGGGCGAAAGCCCCTTACACCTCTATTTTATCAAATGGAAAGAGGAAATGCAATGGTTAGTGCAATAGCTATTTTTATAATTGCAATCAATGTATATATTTATCTAAAAAATAAAAAGGACAAATAAGATGAGAGAAGTTATTCAAGAATTGTTAGACAGTTCGATGTCTACATCTGCTATTTCCCAAGGTGCTGGAGTTCCATGGACTACTGTTTCTGACCTCAGAAAAGGAAAAACAAGCATGGACAAAATGGCACTTCTCACAGCAGAAAAACTTTATGAATTTGCTACAACTGATAAGCAGTGATTTCGATCACTGTTTTTATTTTTAACAAAACACCTCCCTATTTTTCATGTAAACGTTTTTTTGAACAATAGGATTTAGATTTCTGTTTCTAATCGTTCAAAATGCGTGTTTTTGAAAAATAGAACTTAACTCTAATTTTTTAGGCAAACCATTTATTTTGCTACCGACATTGGTGTCGGTTGGTTAGACGTTTTCTTGATTCAGACAAACAAAAAAACCGCAAGCCTGAGCCTGCGGTGAAAGAACAATTTAGAAAGTTTCCTTTCTATTTATTTAACTGTAATCAAGCCATCTGGCTCTACTGTGAAGTCTGGCTTATCTGCCAGTGTTCCGTCTGGTTTGAGGTAGTACCAACCTGTTCCGTCCGCTGACTGGATAAAGGCATTTGATACCATGGCGCCTTCTTTAGCGTCTAAGTAGTACCATGTGTCCTTGTACTTGACCCAGCCTGTCTTCATGGCACCTTCTACATCAAAATAGTACCACTTCTCAGCGATTTTCTTCCAGCCTGTGGCCATTTCGCCTGATTGGTCAAAGTAGTACCAATTACCGTCTGTGTGCTTCTTCCAGCGGTCTGAAAGCATATAGCCTGAGCCATCGAAATAATACCAGGTACCGTTGATTTTCTCAAACTTGTCTTTTGGATAAGAGCCGTCTGAGTGTACGTACCAGTAGCCAGTGCCATTTTTCTGCCAGCCTGTCGCAGCGCTCAAGCCGTTTTCGATGTCTTGCTTAAACTGCTCACGGCTAATGCCCCAACTTGCAAGATATGGATAAGGGTCAACGTGGTCTGAGTGGTTGTTTGGTTGGTTATTCGTGCAATACTCGTGCGTTTTAATTCCAGCTAAACTCCCTGTATCAAGCGTTTTCGGCAAACCTGCTTCATCTGCTAGATTGCGTAGCAATTCGATATAGAGGCGATAGTCCATCATGAACTCTTCTTTAGTTGAATGGCTTTCAATCAGTTCAACCGCTGCGTAACTCTCAGCATTCCAACCGCCCCCAACATCCCAACTTCCGTTGTTCACAGGACCTACTTGCATAACACGGCCGTTTCCGACAACATGTGAAAAGAACCCTAGTTCAGGGTCCTTTCTATAGTGGTAATCAGCTTCATTTTGAGCGGTTGAGTTACGGTTGCCTGTTGAGTGAGCATGTACTTGTCGATAAGGCTGCACCCCAACCTGTGGCAAGCCTGTACGTAGTCTGTTTCTATCGATATCCATTCCCTATCGTCCTTTCCATGCGTCATTCATCTGCTTCACTGCTGACTCTACGAAGGTGTCTAAGTCTTTGTCAGTCATACTGATATTATATTTGGTCAGCTCAGCACGAATTTTAGCGCGGGCCTGTGCCAGTTTTTCATCTCCCTTGTAGCCAGTTTCAGCAGCTACCTGCTCCACGGCATTAACTGAGTTCTTGGCCAAGATTTCAACAATCTTGATAGTCTTTTCTCCACCTTTTTTGACGAGGTATTCCTTGACTACCCTAACTACCACCCCTGCCAAAATGACTAGGATGCTGATTGCTCCATTAGTAATGATTTCAGTAATTTGTTGCATTTGTTATTCTCCTTTTTTCGTGTCATCATCTTTTTCAAGTAATCGCTGAAATACTTTTACAATCGGCTGAAAAAGAGTAACATTTCCTTTTAATTTGCGGTAATTTTCAATGAGAGATTGAAAAGTAAATGCGATGTACCCGAGATAGATTGAGTACAAGAATGCAAAACCTGTCTTTTCAGGCAACAAAACGGACGCCGGAATGAGGATCATCAGTAAGAGAACCCCTGAAATCTTACGAAATAGCCCATTGATGCCGATTTTGCTCTTGTACTCGATGTCAGGATTGATAATTGCCGCAATCGTCCCTGTCACAAAATCAATGATTTCCATTGAGACAATCAGTGCTAGAGCGTACAATACCAAACCATCTTCAGTCTGTACGACACTTCTTAGAAAATTGAAAAATTCAATTTGCATACAACCTCCTATTCTTTAGGTTCTACCGTTGGAACCGTCCAGTCAGGATTGCCCTCTGCATCAAATTTCATGATATAGAATTCATGATTCAACAGAACGGCTACGTTGATTGTTGCGATTGTACCACCCCACTGGTTGAACGCCCAAACGGTTTCAACATCCTTGAATTGGCGACGGCCATTTACGATCACAGGACGTTTTTGAACATCACGATACATATAGAAGTCATCGCTTACATTCTTGCAACGAATGAACTCTCCATTTTCTTTCATGTAGCGCAAAGCACTCGCAAGATCAAATGGTTCTGTGATTTTTGTAAGGTCTAGTAAGTTATCTGTGTTTTGAATTGTTTCTGCCATGTCTATTCTCCTTTGTCTGCTGGTTTAGTTTGTTCATCAAGCAGAGCTTCCAGCTCATCCACTCGTGCTTGAAGTCTTTGATTCTCTTCCCTTTGCTCATTCAACTGAATACTCAAGATATTACTTGTAATCATCGAATCTGTTGAAGTTGTTGACATTTCACGAATTGTCATTTGTAAGGCTTGGTTAAGCTGTTCTGTGTTCATTTTCTAAGTTCTCCAATCTGTGTGTTCGTTTTCTATTTTCAAGAGCAAGCTCCTGAATTGCTTTAAAGTGTGATATTGGTCAACATGTTGTTATTCATGCTATTGTTTTCTCCATTTTTTCTATTTTTTGATTTAATTCTTGAATAGCCTTGATTAAGTAAGGAACTAAAGCGGTATAGTCGATATGCAGATAGCCATCTGGATTCTCAGGATCTCGTGAGACAATTCTTGGAACGATGGTTTCAGCCTCTTGAGCTATTAGACCAATCTCCTCATGTTTCTTATTTTCGATGAAATCAAATGCAACCATTCTTAATCTGTTGATTTTGTCCAAGGCTTTCACAGCTGTATCTGTGATGTTCTCTTTTAAGCGTCTGTCTGATTTTTGTTCCATCCAATACTTCACGCTACCGCTACCGACCTGATTCCACCAAACAACCGCATTCCTTCCTCCTTTGGGATTCCAGCCATCACCAAGCACATCTTTACTTCCAAGTTCGATACCATTTGAAAACACAGGAGAACGAGAAAAAGTAGTATTCCCATAAAAGTTTGCTCTCGATGAATTCGAAAAGTCAACCTTCCCGTGGAAATCTGCTCCGTTTCGGCAATACATATTTCCTGATGTTGTTACATACCAAGCATTGGGACCAGGAGAGTTCCAACTGTGACCCCAGTTCGCCCAAAATGCGGTATTTTCGCCATTATAGCTTCCTCCTTCACCATTCCCCATGCCAACTGAGAATTGGTTGATACCAGAAATCCAGCGACCTCTTCCTTGAGCAAAACGCCCAATAGTGAATCCACCGATTCGGCCTTGATAGGCTTCTAGGAAGGTTGAACTAGAAATGACGGACTCAACCTTAGTAGAGAAGATACGTTTAGATGTCAGTTGGTCAATAAAAGCGTCACTTGCAGTCATTTTCCTAATAAACGCAGCATCAAATCTCACTTTATCAGCCGTGACCGCTTCAGCGTCTAATATCGTAGTCGTGACCGAACCAGCTTCAAAATTGCCCGTTTTCAGCTTATCAACCATGGCAGACTTGATGACTGCTCTGTCAATCAGGGTCTCTCCAGTGATGTGGGTCAATTTCCCAACAAAGCGGTTATGTCCATTGGCGCCAAGATTGATTCCAGAGATGATATCTCCAGCCGAGTTGATGTTTTGAACTGCCCATGAGCCAGTTAGTTGGCTTTGAACAGAGCGAATCGCTTCGTCCGTGTCTTCAGGAGCTTCGGTGTACGGTGTTGCATACGATCCTTTTTCAAGTTTAAGACCTGCAATATATAGATTTGTATTTTGATTAAGTCGTTCTACACGAGGAAAGATGAAGCCGTCCACAGTAATTTTGAAGGTAAATGAGTAACGTTTCCATTCACTTGTTATAGCGACCGATGTTTCAGATGGAACACCCCAACCTTTCTCAACAGATCCATTTCTATTTACATAGAAATTTACTGTATCATTCTTCCAGTCGCTCTTCATCCATAAGCTGAATGTATAGACTTCACCAATTTTTGCATCAATCTCTTGTCCAACGCCATTCCACGAATTATTTTTAAATAGGACATCAACACCTTTGTATTTTTCAGCGTGCTTTTTCCAATTTGCACCCTTGTTTTTCCAACCCCCTGAGAAGTCTTTTGTGCCTTTCAACAAATTTTGACCATTGCTGGCATTTTTAGCCACCTCAACCTGAAACAGTTGATTAGTCAGAGCCATGCGAGCAACCTTATCCGCAATTCCATTTTCAGTATTGCCCAAAATTCGCTCGTAAAGTTTACTGGTTTCCTTAACACGCTGGAAGTCAGTAGTCTCTACTTTTCGCGCTAGTTGATTGGTCACATTCGCAAATTGACTATCAGCATTCGCTTTGTTTGCAGAAACCTGATCAGATATTCTACCCATTTGTCGTTCAGCATTATCCTTGTTTGTAGCGACCTGAGTCTTTAAATTTGAAATCTGATTATCTGTGCCTTGCTTATTACTGTTTATCCGATTTGAAATATTTGAAATCTGAGTAGTGGTTCCTTGCTCACTGCTTGTAAGTCTATTTGATAGACCACTGATTTGACCGCCCACATCTTGCTTATAAGTAGTTATCTGACTTGAAATATCCGTGAACTTACCATCTACAGATTGACGATAGCTAGCGATTTGACTAGCGATGTCTTTATTCGCACTAGTTTTAACAGCTTCAATCCTCTGATTGATACCCTTAACATCTTCTTGATAAGTAGCCTTACCAACGAAATCACGATTGACCAGCTCACGGACTGCTGTCGCTTGTCTCGTGCTCTCCTCACGAGTATAGCGCTGTAGGGCTTCCTGTCGCTGACCGTCTTTATTTACATATTCCTGAATAGCTGATAAATCGGTTCGCAAGCCCTGAGCTGTCCGCTCAAAGGTAGCCTTAGCTTCAGTGATGAGACCATCAGCGTCCTCAGGCGCAGGACTCCAGTCCGTCGCCACACTACCGATTTCAACCTTGATTCCTGTTACCCAAGCTGTACCGCTTGTAGCACCTTCAAGATTGAATCGCAATGATGTCTTCAATTGATCAAAATTTGTTTTTTCAGAGTAGTCATAAGTGAATGTAATATATTTCCAATCTGCCGAACCTTTATACATACCAAGCGTAGCATAATCTGGACCACTCTGTACTCCGGTCTCACTATTTTTTCTAAAAAGATAATGTTTGAAGCAATTAAATACATTCCAAAAATTTCGACCTTGGACTACATTTTCGTACTTGATCCAAGCGCTAAAAGTAACTTTTTGATACAACCTTGAGCTGAAATCTGGTTCAAGGTTGAACGTTAAAGTAGAGTTGTTCTCTAGCCTATAGCATTCTTTTTGACCTGTGACGTGGTTTTCAGGTAATTTTTCAATTACAGCTCCAACCGTCTTGGATTTTATCCATAGATTCCGGCCTCCCACCTTCATTTTTGAAAATTCTTCACGCAATTTCCCGGCTTCAGATACAACTAGAGTCTTATCTGCTTTATCCTTGGTTGCGTTCAGGATTTCCTGACGGATAGAGCCAGCTCGCACCTCAAATTCAGCCTGACTCAACTTCTGATTTAGCTTGTTCTGCGTGTCTGTCTCAAGACTCTTCACAGATTGCCGGATATTTTCAACAGTCACGTTGAGTGCGCTGATATCCACTTTGGTTCTAAGGCCTTCAGTCAGACGATTCACACCAGCTTCGAGCGAGTTGGCTCGTTGTTTAAAGGTCGATTCTACTGTTGAAATCTGACCTTCTATATCTTCAGGAGCTTCTGAATAAGAAGTATCTACATCGCTTATTTCAAA
>NZ_CKYA01000008.1 GCF_001113365.1 Streptococcus pneumoniae
TACAAATATACATATGATTCTTCACAGCCAAATCGCTACTAATAGTCGGAAAAGGCAAATAAAGAGCCACAACATCTCCTCTCTTAATCAAGCAAGAGTACCCCCTTTTCTCCTAATGTAACATAGACAGGATTGACCAAGTCTTCTGATTGACTCAGTGCTTCCAAAGTTTGAGTTTGGCGCCCTGTCAATTTAGTAGCATCTTGTCTCTTCAATACAAAATGCTTGTCGCCAATTACCTTGACACTATAATCCTTCTCCAAAGCTGACTGGTAAATCCACATCAGATGTTGTCTGTCCTGAGAACTCAAGAGAGAAGGATGTTCAAGCCTCCCGACAGCCTGATAAAAATCAAAAACAGGAGCTAACTCCTGCCAATCTGACTGGCTAGTTGTCAAGGCTAGAAAAAGGGCTTTGCGAGCTGATACTTCTTGATTAGCCTTGAGAGTCCCTTTTCCCTCCAAGTTTTTTAGAAAGTGGGAAACTCCAGAAAGCAAATCTTTCTCTAACTGCGAGAAATAAAAACCTTGCCTTCCCAGACACAAGTCTCTCAAGTCGCTTTCTCTAGCAAATAAGAGTTCAAACAGTTGATAGTAAAAGAAAAATATCTGGCACTGGGTCGCACTCATCTTTTCCTTATCGGCTTCTTTTTTCAACCAGAGCAAGGGCAAAAGGTAGCTGGATTGAGACATTTCCTCCACCTCCTATTCTTTTTTCTCTGGAGCATCTGCACTAGCTGCCACTTCTTTTGACTGGATACTTTCCCACTGGTTGATTTCCTCTGAGATAAGACCTTCGCATGTCTTGACAAATAGGGCAAAAGCCTTGGTTTTTCCTGCATATTTCTCTGTTTGACATTGATAGAGGAATTTTTCCCTTTCCAGGAGTTGCGCAGTCTTTTGGTAAGAAATCCAGTGTTCCTTGGCATTATACAAATTGAGAATCCCCTCACACAGCAAGCCTAGACTGGACAAGGCAACCGAAATCAAACGGTAGCGATCACCTGGCATAGGAATAGCACAAAAAACAGCTATGAGGAAACCTGCCACGATTTCTGTTATTTTTAATACCTTATAGCGTCTACGATGTTGAACGCTTTTCTTTAAAAAATGAGCTATCTGTACGTCTAATCGCTCTGTCAAGTACATTTCTTCTGGCGTCATGTTCGTAACCCCTTTCATTTACTTTGATAATCATAGTATAACATATTTGAATATCAAAGTATAGTAAAAACTGGAAAGCTATATCTTATTATAAAATCTAAATATGAAATATTTGTGAAATAAGGGAAAAATATCACAAAAAGGATGGAACAAAAAATTTCAAAATGATAAAAACGCATAATACCTTGCCTTAAAAAGCTTGATATTATGCGTTTTATCAGAGAAAGATTTTCTGAATGTTCACCTCAAATTGAGTTTTTCCAACATTCTTTCAATCACTATTCTAGATAGTTTCCGACTCGTCTAAACTTTGCTTATCTTAACTGAGCAAGAATAGCTTTGAGTTTCTCAATCAACTCATCTTCTGTGTGATCAGACTCTTTCTCATTGGCTAGGAAGGCAACCGCTTGAGCGAGAGCTTCTCGTGCTTGGTCGAGGACTTTGGCATCTACATTTGTAAGGTCGCTTTCTAGCAGAACCTTAGTCAATTCCTTGGTCAATTTCTTGAGTTCTGACTCTTTCTTACGACGAGCGATGAGGAAGAGAAGGAGACCAAGAAGGGCGAGCAGGCTACCAATCATGGTACCATATGGAAGATGATCTTGCTCTTTGCTTGTTTCTTTCGTTTCTTCTTCATCCTTAGTCGCTTGCTTGCCTTTCAAGGATTCGAGTGCTTCTTTGACCTTGGCAGTCATCTCTTTCAAGCCTGCCTCTGTCAAGTCAGCATTTCTAAGGGCTTCTTGACCCTCTCCGAGAATGACCTTCGCAGCGTCGATGACAGATTGATCAATACCATCCAAGTCTTTCAAACGAGTTTCCAAGTCTTGAATCAAATCTCTTAAGACTGATTTATCAACCTGTTTCTCTTGACTCGATTGAGCGCCCCCAGCGAAAGCTACACTTCTACGGCTACGAGCTGGAGTCGTCACAGAACTTCCAGATAGCCCTTGTGGAGACTCTACTTCTGTCGCATTTCCTGTTCCCCTCTGTTGAGCAGATGGACCAGTAGCTTGACCCGTCGAATCTCCTGAATGAGCTGGAGTGCTTGGAGTAGTAGGCTGAGCTTGGTTATTTGCATCGCCTTGACTACCATCATCAGATGGAGCTGGTCTATCTCCTTGGCTAGCCGTATCCCCTCTACTATCTGAACCTGCTTGGTTGCCACCATTACCTGGTGTGGATGAGTTTCCTTGGTTAATACGAGCAATGATATCGTCAAGAATTTTATCAAGGGCGCTGACACCTTGGTCTTTCTTCTGATCTACCGTAGTTTGATCACTTGCTCCATCAATGTCTTCCTTAGCTTTGTCCGCTATCTTCTTGATTTCGGCTTTTGCTTTGGTCTTCTCATTGTCAGAAAGCTTGTTGTTATTCGTAATCTCAGTTTCTTTGGCAGTTTGTTTAGCCGTTACGGCTTGCTTCGCGAGTTCTTTTCCGACTGGGTTCACATTGCCAATGGCGCTGACACCTTGGTCTTTCTTCTGATCTACCGTAGTTTGATCACTTGCTCCATCAATGTCTTCCTTAGCTTTGTCCGCTATCTTCTTGATTTCGGCTTTTGCTTTGGTCTTCTCATTGTCAGAAAGCTTGTTGTTATTCGTAATCTCAGTTTCTTTGGCAGTTTGTTTAGCCGTTACGGCTTGCTTCGCGAGTTCTTTTCCGACTGGGTTCACTCCGTTGATATTTTCCAACCCCTTGTGCAAGGCATCATCCACCTCATAAAGGCTGTTGGCATTGTTAATCTCTCTTGTAGCTTGCCGTGCATAAATATCAACTTTACTAGTGGCACCATTTTGCTCCACTTGGGATAAACTTTTATTCTTGCTAATAGAGTCGTTTTTTGCTCGTCTTGCTTGCTCTATGTCATCCTTAGCATCCTCTTTTGCTTCATTATACGTTCTACTATGCCACTGATTGACAAGAAAAGTCCAGTTCCCAGAGTTTCCTCTCAAACCTACAGCATAGTCAAGTTTGTTGATATCGTTATTCCCTCTAGTCTCGAAAGTTATTTTGTAACTATTGTCACTATTTCCCAGCGAGAAATAATATAAATCCGAACCACTATTATTTATTTTGTGAAATTTTTCGTTTGATTGGTCTTGCATTTCTTGAGGTTCACCTTGTCTCTGATATGGTTGGATGTTTCCCACACCATGACGAGCTAAATCATCAAAGTTTGCTACTGGTAGGTTTTTCGGACTACGTCGTCTATCGATACCGGTATTACGAACTGTTCCTTTAGTCTGATTACCAAAGTCTGTTGCAGAGTGTTTTAGAAGGGAAAGTAAATCCCCAGCATTAGAAGATACAGCAGTGGTGCCACCACCTTTGCGAGTAATACTAATACTATCTGTACCTTGCTTGTATTCTTGCCCCGAAGGCAACGTAAACCAAACACCTGTTCCAGGTATTTGTCTATGTCCATTATTTATCTGTAGCTCCCAACGGAAACCATCCTGTGTAGGAGTTACTTTTGCTAGAATATAAGTTTTTGCTTCAGAGACCGGCTTGGTCGAATTGTTGTACCATATTTTATTAGAGTAAAAAACATAGGTGTATCTATCGTAGGTCTTATCTCCCGACTTACCATTTTCAATGTAACTTTCTTTCCGATCTAATGGACTTGCCGCCCTTGCAAACCTTCCACTATAGTTAGCATTACGAAAGTCAGAGTACCCACCATCACGTGGTTGAGGGGTTACTCCTTCAGCTGTAGTTTCTTCTCCATATTTTTCTTCCAGCACTCCTTCGATGAGGTCTCGGGATTTTTTCAGGTCGACTAGGGCAGCGGCAAAATCTTCTTGGCTGATGGTATTACCCTTAGAAAAGGCTTCATTAAACTTATCAGCTGCTGCTTTTGCTGCTTGGATTTTATCTTCCGACGCTCCGTACCGTCGAAGTTCCTTGGAGATATCCTCCAATTCCTTTTTTAGTCCATAGACGCCGTTTTCACCTTCTGTCGTATTGGTGTAGGTTGGGAGTTCTCGTGGAGTAGATTGAGAGTTATCTCCAGGAGCTGTTTCCTTTCCTCCATCAGTTGGATTGACTTGGTTTGCAACCGTTCCAGGCTCGGTCACTCCCCCTCTTTTACTACGCTTTCCACCAGTTGCTTGCTCAGTTGCAGTTCCGTTTGGTTCGACAAGCTTATTATTTGTCGAACCTGCTTCTCCCAAGTCTGTCAATTTTGGTAGCGATGGTTCCAAGGCTTGATTGACACGGCTCGTCAGTTCTTCCATAGCTCTTACTTGCTCATCAACCTGCTCTTGCGTTGCTTTTGGATTCTCTAAGACTGCCTTAGCCTTTGCGAGACCTTCTTCGACTTCATCGTGGAGCGCTTTCATGGAGCTAAGAGTTAGTTTTTCCAACAAAGCTTGCAGATTGCCTTGGAGTGATTTAGCTTCTGTCGTTTTAGTGGCAGATGTGGGCTGATCTTGCTCTTTTACTGCTCCTCCTTGAGAAGTTTCTTGAGCAGCTGGTTTCGTCTCTGGTTTGGTCGGAGCAAGGTCAGCTGTTTCCTGCCCCTTACTAGCGTCCTCGGCTTTAGTCTCTGGAGAGTTTGACTCCCCTGTAGACTGGAGCTCAGCCGACGGTTCAGTCTGAGAGACCTTCTCTGACTCTTCCCCATCTGACTCCTGTGGTTCCCCATCTGAATTTCCAGCAGATCCAGCAACTACATCACTGGCTGTTGCCGAAGATACCGCAGGTGCCTGCGCTTGCACCCCATTTGCAAAGAACATCAGAGCCGCAACCGCAACGCTAGCAGCCCCAAAATGGTATTTACGAATGGAATAACGGAAAATTTTCTCTCCGTTATCCTTATTACTTTTTCTAAACATAAGCATAAATCCTTCCCTCGTCTAAGTGCTTTCTCAAGCTTAAAAAGCGAACAAAAAGCCAATAGACGATAATATATCAACTATATAGTAACACTTCTGACATACAAATCAACCCCCCCTCGCTGACAAGATAGAGTCAGGAAAGGCAAGAAAAAAGCGACATTATATATATATATATATATGCACAGACATATAAAACCTTTTGATACAGCCTATTTTTTAGCAAAGATACAATAGTTATGCTATATTTATATATGCTCAACATCCTCTACACCGATATTGCAATATTATTACGTTTTGATTACAAAAACATTTCAAAATATATGATAGAAGCCTGAGTATTTTATAGTAATTCCCTCTCTATTAACTAGGTCAACCAGTTGAGTGTGACATCCTATCCTCAGCAAAGGACTATGATCAGTATTTCCTAGCCAATAGGACGCTCCAAATCACCTATTCTAAGTCCATCACTAGCTTGGTCAGTAAGATACCTACGATAAGGCGACGCTGACGTGATTTGAAGAGATTTTCATTGAGTATAATTTTAACTTCTTACTTTTCATTCCTATTCCTTAAATAAAAAGCTCACTAAAAAAGTGAGCAACATTTCCAATGAGATACTTCTGTTGACGAGCGCGTCTCTCCGCCCCCTCATTGCCTTGCGAAGAGGCTTGGCGAATCAAAAGGAGGTGTTTTTTCCTGTTTTCAATTCTACTTATTTTTGCACATTTTTTTAATTTTATCAAACAAAAAAAACGCAAGCCGAAGCCTGCGAAAAGTTTTTTTATAACCATTTAATTTCTTTCACATCTGTTTTACGAACTTTAGCATATTTCTTAGCGCTTGTAAAATGTAGAGTAACCGGTTTAAACACTCCACTTTTATCTCTTCGTAAACCTAAAATTGCGGATCTTTTGTTTCTATCTTCAAAAAATATGACGTCCAACTTCATAGTGTTTTTAGATAAATCTTTGGCTAGGATACAACAACTCGTTATCTTAGAATAGAAGATATCACCGATAAAACTATACAAAGATATCCTTTCTATAACATCGTTGTACATGGGATTATTTTTATATTCTTCCAAAATAAAAACACCAGCTTGAATAGCAGGTATTGTTTGACTAGCATAATCTCGTGTGATTTTGTGCAAGCCAAATAAGTGATGTAAATCAGTCAAGCAAAAATCTACTTCGAAAGTCTCTAAATGCTTATAATTCGTTGATACTTGACATGTTTTTCCATCGAATTTCTCTTGATAATCTAAAATACAATCAAGTAATTTCAACGACAAACTCCATATTTTCTCAAAATAAAAAAAGCACGGGGCAGTTCTCACTACTGCCCAAAGTGGATGATTAGAGTCGGCTTCTCTAACTCCCTATGTTGTGCTTATTAGGCTTATCGCAAGGGAACAGTTTTTAGCTCTGCCAAGCCACATAGCGTGCTTACTACTATGTGTCCATGTCTCCATGGATTGCCGAGCGGTTTAACGAGAAAGTATGACTTTTACGTTTTTTCCAACTTAATTATGACATCTTTCTTTAAAAAAGTCAATATTTATCGCTTTCTTTAACGAAAAAAATCCCACAAGAACGAATCCTGTGGGGAGATACACATTTTAGAAAAGCTTTCCTTTATTCTACTATTTTTCTTGTATTTTATCATTCAGTATGATAAAATACAAGTTTTTTGACAAAATAACCAAAAACTACTCGCTATCCCTTCTCACATTACCCTACATATCGTTTGACATGCGACTGATAGTTCAGGAAAACTTCAAGGACAGCTTTTTCTCATCCACTATGCAGGACTTACTATTTCATTTCTACTCCTATAGGCTCAATTTGACACTTTTCTTCTTCGAATTACTCATATGCCTACTGAATAGTGAGTTCGATTTATCCAAATTTATTTTTGTCTATTTTGATGAACACTTCCACGAAGATAGTCTGAAAAAGAATCCGCCCCAATTTTCCTTCTCTTTTTAATCATATTATTCCAGATATGATTGCCCTCTTGTTCAGTAATAAATTGCGCTTTAAACGCTTCAATCGGTTTACATTGTCAAATTTAGATTTTATTTGAGCATAACTTTCTAGTTTGCTTTTTGATTTTTATTTAATATAGTAGCAAAAATTGAAGGAAATATCTCCACAAGAAAACGCATACTATTAAGCTTTTTCAAGACCTAATAATATGCGCTGTTCTGATTTGAAAGACATTCCATTATTATTTTACTGTTATCAAGCCTTCAGGCTCGACTGTAAATTCTGGTTTTTCTGCTATCGTACCATCTTCTTTGAGGTAATACCAGCCATCATTTGATTTGACAAAGGCATTGGAAACCATGTCCCCATTTTGACTATCAAGATAGTACCAAGTCTCCTTGTATTTAATCCAGCCTGTTTTCATAGCACCTTCTCCATCGAAATAGTACCACTTCTCAGCGATTTTCTTCCAGCCTGTAGCCATTTCGCCTGACTGATCAAACCAGTACCAGTTGCCGTCTATGTACTTCTTCCAACGGTCTGCAAGCATATATCCTGAACCGTCAAAGTAATACCAAGTACCATTTACTTTCTCAAACTTATCTTTTGGATAAGAACCGTCTGAGTGTACATACCAGGTGCCAGTATCGTTCTGTTGCCATCCTGCTTCAATCGTCAAGCCGTTTTCAACATCCTGCTTAAACTGCTCACGGCTAATACCCCATTTGGCAAGATAAGGATAGGGGTCAATGTGATCTGAGTTATTATCGGGTTGGTTATTGGTGCAGTATTCGTGTGTCTTGATACCTGCTAAATCAGCAGTATCAAGCGTTTTAGGTATCCCAGCCTCGTCTGCTAGATTGCGCAAGAGTTCGATATAGAGGCGATAGTCAATCAGAAACTCTTCTTTTGATTCATGACTTTCAATCAGTTCAACTTGTGCATAACCTTCTGCATTCCAACCGCCCCCAACGTCCCAGGCACCATTATCAACAGGTCCTACCTGCATAACACGACCATTACCGACTACGTGTGAAAAGAAGCCCAATTCAGGATCTTTTCTGTAATGGTAGTCAGCCTCATTTTGCACCGTTGAGTTACGGTTGCCTGTGGAATGGGCATGGACTTGCCTATATGGTTGCACGCCGACTTGAGGCAAATCTGTTCTTAATTTACTCACATCAATTTCCATATTCTACTCCTTATCGATTAAGACAACTCATTTTTTACAATACAGAATCAGAAACTCCTTTATTTATACCTTGCAAAGAAGACAATCTTAGTCACGATTAGGCTTGTAGATAGAACTTTAAAACGCACTATTTTGACACTGTAAATAGGACTGATAAGGTCTGCATTCTATCTACAATAACACCCCAGACTAAAAAGCTTTTCAAAAGTATATTTTTACAGTCTCTATATGTCCTTTTCATAAATACTATACTTTATTATATCATATAAAAGAAGTCAAAAGTCTGTTAAACTGTTTTCAAGACCAAACTAAAAGAGGAGAACACAAGTTTTTTCGATTTTCACTAGAGGAAATGGATTTTATTAGCAAATACAGCTAGGAGAGCACTTTGGTTGCCAAGATAGCCTTGCCTTCTTTTATCAAGGGGTGACGGAATAATGAGAAGTACAGTTGAACTGTCATGGCAACCCAGATGAGCGGTTCGCAAAGGATAACTCCCTTATAGCCTGCCCAAGGGATAATCAAGACCACAAAAGCGATTTTCCCGATTAGTTCGATAAAGCTAGAAACCAGAGGAAGAACCTTTTGCCCCAAGCCCTGCAAGCAATTGCGATAAATCAACAAGAGACTCAAAATAGGATAAAAGGCTGAACTGATTTGCAGATAGAGACTACCATTTTCTATCAAGTAACCATCTGTCGAACTAGCCAGGAAGGAAACCAAGGCTGGACTAGCAAACAAGAGGAAGACACAAACAAAAATTGCCCAGGATATACTTAAACGACTGCCGATTCGAAGACCTTGAACAATGCGGTCTGGGCGCTTAGCACCTAAATTCTGAGAAGCATAGGTCGTCATCGAAGCGGAAATAGCAGTCATAGGAAGAAGGGCGAAGGCCATAATGCGTCGCGCCGCTGTTTGAGCACTAATAATCACGGCTCCAAAAGTATTAACAGAAGACTGTAAAATCACACTGCCGATGGACACAATTGAACTCATCAAGCCCATAGCCAAACCTTGCTCCAAGAGATCCGCGTACAAGGACTTATCCCATTTGAAATGCTTAAACTGAGGCAAAAGTTCTGGCACGCTCTTACGAATATAGTAAAAACAGAGAATCGCTGATAAACCTTGCGAAATAATGGTAGCAAGGCCCGCAGATTGAACCCCCAGTTGCAGTTGCGTGATAAAATAGAGATCCAGAGCTACATTGACCAAGGCAGAGAAAATCAAAAAGCCAAGGGCAGCCAGACTGTCCCCAATAGATCGCAACAAACCTGCAAAAAGATTATAGGCAAAGCTGACACCGACACAGGTCACAATCATAGAAATATATTGATAGGATTGAGGGAGTATTTCAGCAGGAGTATCTAGGTACTGTAAAAGAGGATACAAACCAAAAAAGCCCAGCAACATAACTACAATACTCAAAAGTGCACCTAAAATCCAGGTGGCTGCTACTGCTTCCTTTATTTTAGTGAAATTTCGAGCCCCATAATAGCGAGCAATGACAATTCCCATGCCATTGCCAACACCAAGTGTAAAACCTACAATCAGGTCAAAAATGGCAGTTGTCGCCCCTACTGCAGCCAAGGAATCTTGACCCAGAAAACGCCCAACAATCAAGACATCAGCAGTGTTATAGAGTTGCTGAAAGATATTAGACAGCAAGATTGGGAAGGCAAAACTCACAAGCGAGGGAAGAATAGGACCATGAATCAGGTCCACTGTTCGTTTTTTATTCATAAGGCTATTATATCAGCTTTCTAGTGGAGCGACAAGAAACAGCAAACTATGCGCGAGCTGAAAACTAGAAAAAGACCACAAAAAAGCAGTGAATTTTCTCCACTACTTTAACAGCTTATTCTTCAATTTCGATTTCAAGTTCATCGCCTAGGTCAAGTGTGACTTCTTCATTCACAGAATCTGCTTGAACTGCTTCTTCTTTTTTAGCTTCAACACCTTCTACAGAAGCTTCTTCTCCATCAATCAAGCCAAATTTAGAACGAACTTGCTTGTCGATTTCATCAAAGATTTCTGGGTGCTCTGCCAAGTATTTCTTAGCATTCTCAGAACCCTGACCGATTTTTTCATCTTTGTAAGAATACCAAGCCCCTGCTTTTTTGATAATATCCAAGTCACTTGCAATCTTCAAGAGCTCACCAGTCTTAGAAATTCCTTCTCCGTACATAATTTCAACTACGGCTTCCTTAAACGGTGGAGCTACCTTATTTTTTACAACCTTAATCTTAGTTTCTTTACCGACATTGGTTTCTTTTTGGTCACCAGTTCCCTTAATTTGTGTATTACCACGAACATCCAAGCGGACTGAAGCATAGAATTTCAGAGCACGTCCACCAGGTGTTGTTTCTGGATTTCCAAACATGACCCCAACTTTTTCACGTAATTGGTTGATAAAGATGGCAATTGTTTTGGTTTTATTGATAGAAGCACCAAGTTTACGCATGGCCTGGCTCATCATACGAGCCTGCAAACCAACGTGGCTATCTCCGATATCTCCATCAATTTCCGCACGAGGTACAAGGGCCGCAACTGAGTCGACTACGACAAGATCAACTGCACCTGAGTCAATCAATTTTCCCGCAATCTCAAGACCTTGCTCTCCTGAGTCTGGTTGCGACAAGAGCAATTCGTCAATGTTAACACCAAGAGCCGCAGCATAAGCTGGATCGAGGGCATGTTCCGCATCGATAAAGGCAGCAATCCCACCTTCTTTTTGCGCTTGGGCAACTGCATGAAGGGCAACTGTTGTCTTACCAGATGACTCTGGTCCATAAATTTCGATGATACGTCCCTTAGGATAACCACCTGAACCAAGGGCAATGTCAAGCGCCAAGGAACCTGAGCTCATCACTTGCACCTTTTGCTCGGCACGTTCACCCAAACGCATGATTGAACCCTTACCAAAGTCTTTCTCAATCAATTTAAGAGCGTCATTCAAGGCTTTTTCACGTTCTGCCCCAAATTTTTTTGAAATTTCATCTAATTTTTTTGGTTTTTTCGCCATTCTATTCTCCTACATTCTAATGGTCCTTAGACCTATCTACTATTATATCAAAAGTTAGTCACTTAATAAAGCCTTGCGAACTAGGTTAAAGGCATGCATAACCGCAATGTGGCGTACATCTGCTCGACTTCTGCCTCCAATATTCACCTTGATGACCTCAGTTCCATGCTCTTGAGCCAAGCCTATGAAGACTGTCCCAGCTGGCTGCCCTTCTAGGCTATCTGGTCCTGCCACTCCAGTCAAACTAAGGCCAAAATCAGACTGGGTCTTGCTTCGTGCCTGTTCAGCCATCTTCTGAGCTGTATATTCAGACACCACACCGTGTTCTTCCAAATCCTTGGCAGGAATATCCAACATCTTTGATTTTTCCTCCAAGCTATAGGTCACAAAACCACCCTTAAATATACTTGAAGCACCTGAAAAATCAGCTACAGTAGCTTGGAAAAGCCCTGCCGTTAAACTCTCAGCAGCCGTGATAGTTTTCCCTTGTTTTTTCAGTTCTGCTACCACAATACTGGCCAAGCTGGACTCTTCCCCATAACCATAACAAAGTTCTCGTAAACAAATTCCTTCAAAGGTCTGACAATTCAAGATTTGGTTTTCTAAGATATTCAGCACTTGATTCGCTTCTTCTTGACTGCTAGCCTTTGTTGACAGACGCAGAGTGACTTCTCCTGTCTTGGCATAAGGTGCCAAGGTAGGATCGATCTGATTATCAATTAAATCAGCCAAAATCGTAACCAACTGACTTTCGCCAATTCCAAAAAAACGAAGAACCCGGGAATACAGCTTACTCCCCGTCATCAACTTGGGTAGAAGTTGGTTTAAGACCATAGGCTTCAATTCACTTGGCGGACCAGGAAGGACAACGTAGGTCACTCCATCTACTTCTAGTATTCCTCCCACAGCCAGCCCCGTTTCGTTTGGCAGTGGAGTCGCTCCTTCTACAATTTGGGCTTGTCTTTCGTTATTCGGTGTTCGGGCATAATCTGGTCGCTGGGCGAAAAAGACATCTAACTTCTCCTGAGCCTGAGGATCGAAGACTAATTCTTTCCCTAAAAATTTAGCCAGAGTTTGTTTGGTCAAATCGTCCTCAGTTGGCCCCAAACCGCCTGTCAAAATCACCAGACTGCTACGTTGACTGGCAATCTCAAGTAAAGACAAGAGACGAGCTTCATTGTCTCCTACAGCCGTCTGAAAATATACGTCTACTCCAATCTCAGCTAGTTTTTCCGACAAAAACTGAGCATTGGTGTTGACAATCTGTCCTGTCAAAATCTCTGTTCCAACAGCAATGATTTCTGCTTTCATGTTTCCTCCTACCTATCTATTCGTATTTTTTTGAAAAAATCGCAGGAATTTTCCTACGATTGATTTTTTATTTGTATCAAAAGTTAATTATCTTCATCACCAACAGGTGCTCGTCCAAATAAATCTTCAAATAAGACCGCATTGGTTTCAAGCTGAGTGACTTCTTCTTGCCCCAAAGAACGTCGGAGTAGATTTTGCATTTCCAACATATGGGCTCTCGAAACAATCTGGTAAGAAACACCTTGAAGCATCTCTCCTTCACCCTGCAACTGCTGAGTTTCAATGGTTTTAAATGAATCTTTATAGCCCAACAAGCTCGGAATACTTTTCGCAGACAAATCAATATTGGTCTGCATATTGTCACTCAAAGCTTTTAGAATCTCTTGATAATGACCAACGCTATTTAAACTAAGAGCTTTTTCCATGACTTTTTGAATAACTTCACGTTGACGTTTTTGACGACCATAATCTCCCTCAGGATCTTGGTAACGCATTCGTGCATAGACTAGGGCTTCTTCTCCCCCAATATGTTGCTCCCCAACACCGATAGAAATGGTATTAAATTCTTCTTGGTCACTGATAGAAATTGGGAAACCTAGGGTATTATTGACTGTAATACCACCTACTGCATCCACTAGTTTTTGCAACCCTTTCATATTGACCATCACATAGCGATCAATATGGATATTCATCATTTTTTGAATAGTTTCTATAGCAAGCTCTGCTCCACCATCTGCATATGCTGAATTCAGTTTCGCTTCATGAGCCTGACCATTCCCTGATTCAATGCGGGTCAGAATATCCCGCTCTAAACTCATCATCGTTGTTTTTTTCGTTTTAGGATTCACTGTCATCAAGATCATGCTATCACTTCTACCGACCCAAGTTTCAGTTCGTTCAGCATTTCCGGTGTCCACTCCCATTAACAGAATGGTTAGAGGTTCAGTCGCTTCAATAACCTTGGTTTCTTCGCCGATTTTTTTATAGGTTTTAGCTAAGGTTTCTGTCCCTTGCTGATAAATAGTATAAGCAAAAATACCTGCTCCTACTACAGTTACAGAAAGTAAAGCTAGCACCATTCCAATAATTTTTTTAACCATATTTCTACTAATCGATCAGTTTACCCATCAAGTAAACATCGATAAATTTCCCTTCTTCTATATATGCTCCACGCTCTTGGCGACCTTCAATGACAAAGCCATGCTTTTGATAAAGATGAACCGCAGCCTGATTACGAGTTTGGACAGTCAGTTGGAGACGACGCAGAATGCCACTTGCTTGTGCCCACTCTATCGCTTCTTCTAGCAACAAACTTCCCAAGCCATTATTCCAATATCTTTTTCCAATCACAATGAAGAAATCCCCAATATGACGGACTCTCTTACGCTGGTCAGCTGTAATATTTACAATACCAGCAATTTTATCATTTAAGAATGCAAGTAAGGTTATCTGATTGTCCGAACTAGCTTGCTTGTTGAGAAATACTTCCATCTCCTCACTGGTCAAGAGAATACCATCTCCATCTAAGCTGGTAAAATCTGTCTCCAAACTCACACGATTTAAAAAGGCCACTAATTCAGCTGCATCTTTAGGCTCTGCTTCTCTAATGAGCAATTCATACTCCATGTTGAAGCTCCTCTAACAATTTCTCAGCACGCAACCCCTTTGCCTGGAAATTTAAACGGCGTCCATCTGCTTCTTTTAGAATTTCCAATTCTAAATAAGTATCTGGTAAGGCATCTCCTAAGAGATTTCCCCACTCAATAACAGTCACTCCGCCACCAAAGAGAAACTCATCCAAATCAATAGAATCCGCATCTCCTCCAATACGATAAACATCTAAATGGTAAAGCGGAAGACGCCCCTCATACTCTCTTACGATAGTATAGGTGGGACTTTTAATCATTTGAGAAATCTGCAATCCTTTCGCAAGTCCTTTAGTAAAGGTCGTTTTACCTGCGCCCAGTTCTCCAGTTAAGATTAAAACATCATTCTTTGCTAATAGATGACCCAAACGCTCCCCTAAGGATTGTAGCTCTTCTTCATTTTTTGTGTACATACTCTTATTATACCAAAAACTTTTCTTTTGTGTCTATTTTCCTACTAAACTTACCATCATAACATCCATAAAAACAAGCTTTCTCTAAAAGAAAATGAGCGTAGCAATGACCAATACAAGATCTCGGAAAATATGACCATAAAAGGAAACTTCCTTCTTAACCGAATTTGGGACAAGATAGGCTGCAAAAAACAAACCCAGTCCAATATAAATCAGAAGAGAGACAATGGTCATTGGATTTCTTAAGAAGAGAAGTGTTGCTAAAATAGTCACCAAAACTGTCTTTTTTCTGTCTAGCATAGCAAGCAAATCGCGCATGTATTTTTTCAAGGGTAAAAAAATCAGCAAATCTAGCCCAAATAGAAAGAAAAAGGATGGCAATAAAAAGTCAACTAATTCTTGCTGCAGCGTATTTTTGATGAACAAGTTATCTGACAGGACAAGAACAGCTCCTAACAAATTAATTAAGAGCAGGATACTGTAAAGAAGCTTCACTGACTGCTTACTGGCTAGGACACTATGAACTTCTTGCTTACGGGTATAAAGATAATTTACTCCAGCACAGATTCCTGAAACGAAGACCATACTTCCGATGAAAAAAGCTGTACTTTGTTTAAAGGACAAGATGCATTCCTTCCATAGGAAACAGCTACTCAAACTGATTTGAATTAAAGCTAACAAAAATAAGATTCTCATTGATTTCATCTTTTCTCTCCCTTCCTACCAATCATTATACTAGGAGAAAAGAGAGAACTGTTTCCAATCTTCTCAAATGTCTCTTTAAGACGCTAAACAAACACTAGAGACTAATACTCAATGAAAATCAAAGAGCAAACTAGGATGCTAGCCACAGGTTGCTCAAAACACTGTTTTGAGGTTCAGATAGAGCTGACGTGGTTTGAAGAGATTTTGGAAGAATATAAACTTGAAATAAGGCTGATAGTATTCATTTCACTATCAGCCTTACAGGTTATTTAACGTTTCAGAAAAACTATAATGTCAAGATTAACTAAACAGTATCTAATTCCTTCAAATAATTTTCTATCTTCATCAACATTAAAGGATTGTTATAAATCTTACATAACTCTTTTGCTTCTATATAATAATTTTTGACTTGTTCTTTGTCTAGAAATTTGGCTCCAGCATTTCCTACAAGAATAAGTAGAGGAGCCAGTTGGTAGCTTGTCTGTCTTTGTTTACAGAGTTCAATCGTCTCAAGAGCTTCTTGGATGGCTTCGTTATATTTTTCCTTTGACACTAGGTAGTGAGCGTAGTTGTAACGAACTCTGATGTAGCCAAATAAAAACTCTTGATGCTCAAAATTTTTTGTCTGATATAACTCCATTAAATGAAAGTAGTTTGCCTCATATTCTTGTTCACGACCCACTAAGGAATAGAAATTAGATAGAGTATTCAATGCCTTTAAATAAATCAGAGTATTTGAGGAGACTTTTAATAATATATTTTCCAATGAAGAAATAGCCTCACACTTACTGTCATATTGATAGAAGTCAATAATAGCTTTAATCCATTCAAGGTAAGTTCGGTCTTCTAGTGTTAGAAAAGTACTTCGTTCAATCTCTATTCTATAAATATATTCCAAATTGTCATAATTTCTGTCATCTAATAGTCGAGCAGATAATTGCTTGAAATTAGAGAGATTAGATTTAATTTCAATTTGTTCATTAAAAAAATAATCTAATGGGACTTCAAGTCGCTGTGAGAGTTTGAACAAAAGGTCTGCGGAGGGAATGAAATGCCCTCTCTCAATTTTACTAATCTGGCTTTGTTCACAAATTCCTTCTGCAAGAGTTTGTTGGGAGAGTCTCAACTCTTTTCTTTTCAATCTGAATTTCTCTGCGAGTGTATTCATTAAAGATAATAAACCTTCCTATTTACTTAATTTCATTATAAAATTTTTAGTTCAAAATAGCAAGTTAAAGAAATAAATAATTCCTTGTGGTAATAAACTAAAAAAAGTCAAAAATTACATAAAAATGCTTGACCGAATAATATATATATGTTAAAATGAAAACAAGGAAAAAGAAAAGGGTTTCACGAATGAAGAAAAATCGTGGAATTCAAAAATTATCTATATTAGTATTACTAGGTGTTTTTATGTTTAGTAACACAATTCCTTACCAACAGTTTATTCAGAAGAATAGACAATTGGAGATTCGAGTGCAATCACAAAAGAAGTCCAATGGTCTTGATGTTGGGAAGGCTGATTGATTTCGTATTACTTTAAAATTCAACTATTTAGAGAAAGGTATTCTGATGAGAGCTTGTAACAATACCAGATAGATATAAGAATGGAGATGTTTGATAAAATGCTTTCATAGCTAACCAACTGTTGAAAATTATGAGTTACAAAATCTAAAGTATTTAAGATTGGTTTATAAAATTAGGTCTCTGTCTGTAGAAAGGAACGTGCAGTTAGAAAGGAGGAAAAAATAGGATACTATAATTCAGACTGAGATTTCTAATTAAAATATGTAGTTGCATTTCGCTCATTTTCATAATATTTCATTCAGAGGAGTAATAATATGTTAAAATTTAGAAAAGTAGTTGCATCATCCCTTGCCGTTTTGGCATTTAGTTTAGCTCTTCCTGTTTTGGCAGTTTCTCACCGTGGTGGCGAGTGGACCTATGGAGGCCATCATGATCCAAATAATTGGGGAGCATTTTCGAATTATTATCATGGTTCACAGTATCACTGGGCCTATGTTGGAAGTAATGGACGTGACAATCAAAAAACAGTTTATGCAGGAGCACATAGTGCGGCCTATGCGTTTGTTAATACAAATTTTGGGGAGCAAGTTACATTTGATGCGGGATGGTAAAGAATAATTGAAGAAGATTCTTTTATCAATAGTTTAGTAAGCTTGTTTAGTTTATAGAGGGCAGAGGTATTTCTGCCCTCTGTTTTAGAATAAGGAATGCACTATGAAAAAATTATTTATACTCATATCCAACCTGCTTGCTAGTTTGTTCTTTGTTTGGGTATTTACCATTTGGACTGATACATATGTCTCCCATTATTACCCCAACGTTGTTGTACATGATTCTTCCCCTGAAACAACTTTTCAGCATGTTGCTACACGCTTGGAAAAACTAGCAGAAGAAACAGATAGCTTTATTGCGATTCAACACCAAGATCCTAACTCAGAAGGTACTCCAGTGTTTTCTTATACGACCTTTGGGAACGGAAAGTTGCCTGATGGGCTACAGGAAAAAAAACTAGAAGATGCTCAAAGTAGTAGTGTTGAAACAAACTATTTTGTATTCGATGGAAACCTAGATATTCACTTGCTAAGGGAGGAGCTAAGTCAACTTGGCTTGACTAACATGCACCTGATAATTCCATCCAAACTATCTACGTTAATGGCTATCTTTAGTAACGGATTTCAGTTAATCAGTCTATTGATTTTCATCTTAACCTTTGGAGCACTGACTTTAATTAGTCAAATTAGCCAATTACGGTCGTCGGGCATTCGCCTCATTTCAGGAGAGAAACGGTGGTCCATTTTCCTTAGACCAGTTGGTGAGGATTTGAAAGGGATAGCTGTTGGTTTCAGTTTAGCTGGCGTACTCGCCATTCTTATGCAAAAAATTCTGTCGCTTCCAACGCAATCCCTAATGACCATAGGAGAAGGCTTGCTCTGTTATAATCTCATCTTGTTGTCGATCTCCCTGTTTTTCGCTCAACTCTTCGCAGTTGGGATAAAAAAGATACACCTGATGCAGATTATAAAAGGGCAAGTGCCTGTCAGAGGAATCATTAGTTTGATTTTAATCGGTCAACTATTAGCGATTATTATTGTAACGCTGGGAATAGGGAGTAGCTTAAAGTATACCCAAGCCTGGCAACAGCATCGGATTGGACAAGAGGCTTGGAGCCAGGAAAGACAACTGATTACCCTATCATTCAGCCGTGAAGGAACGAGTCCTGGTTTTGATGAACAAGCTCAAAGGAAACTCAGAACTTGGTATCAATTGATGGATCTGGCTGTTTCAGAAAAAAAGGCTTTCTTATCTAGACACCAGTTAATTGACCGTTCTTTGCAAAATGGCATGGCTTCCTCCAAAAACTTGACAACCTCTACAGAATGGCACGATTACAGCCCGAATGGCAATGTCCTTATCGTCACACCGCAATACTTGGAGCGTCAAAACATTCCTGTAGATACAACTATTGAGCAAAAGATGAATCACCTTGATGTAGGGGAGTTTGTCTTATTGCTGCCTGAACACCTCCGTTCAGAGGAAGAACATTATAAATCTGTTTTTGAAGACGACTTAACCAGTCGCATGTCTAGTCAAGATGAACGACAACAAATGACTGCTACGGTAGGTTATTTAGAATCAGGTCAGGATCGTTTTGTGTATAATACGACCCCTATTTCTTACCAGCAGTTTTTGAAAGATCCAATCATCATTGTTATAACACCCCAATCAACTGGTCCACAGTCCATTTTCTTTTGGGTAGACGCAGTACAGAACTACGTTCTCTTTAATCAATTGTCTGATGCCCAGGAGCTTATCCAGAGACAAGGCATTGAAAATTGGGTCTCAGAAATGCAAACAGGTTACCACAACTACATCACATTATTGGATAATATCCAGAGGGAACGTTGGGTAATGCTAGCAGGAGCTGTGCTTGGGATTGTAACTTCAATCTTGTTGTTTAACACTATGAATAGGCTCTACTTTGAAGAATTTAGACGTGCCATTTTTATCAAACGCATTGCAGGTCTCAGGTTCTTAGAAATCCATCGCACTTATCTCTTTGCTCAACTGGGTGTGTTTTTACTGGGATTTGTTGCGAGTGTATTTCTTCAGGTAGAGATAGTAGTTGCTTTCTTAGTCTTGTTACTCTTTACTGGTCTATCTCTTTTACAGTTACATATCCAAATGCAGAAAGAAAACAAGATGTCCATGCTTGTTTTGAAGGGAGGTTAATATGATTGAACTTAAACAGGTGAGTAAATCTTTTGGAGAACGAGAGTTATTTTCGAATCTTTCAATGACATTTGAGGCTGGAAAAGTCTATGCCTTAATTGGTTCAAGTGGTAGCGGAAAAACAACCTTGATGAACATGATTGGAAAATTAGAATCTTATGATGGGACGATTTTTTACCGAGGTAAAGACTTGGCCAATTATAAATCGAGTGATTTTTTCCGTCACGAATTGGGCTACCTCTTCCAGAACTTTGGCTTAATTGAAAACCAAAGTATTGAAGAAAACCTTAAGCTAGGTCTCATTGGTCAAAAGTTGAGTCGGTCGGAACAGCGGTTGAGGCAGAAGCAGGCTTTAGAACAGGTCGGCCTGGCTTATCTTGACCTAGATAAGCGCATCTTTGAGTTATCGGGCGGAGAATCGCAACGGGTTGCCTTGGCAAAAATTATCTTAAAGAATCCACCCTTTATTCTGGCAGATGAGCCAACAGCTTCAATAGACCCAGCAACCTCTCAGTTGATTATGGAGATTTTGCTATCTCTTCGAGATGATAATAGGCTAATCATTATCGCAACACATAATCCGGCAATTTGGGAGATGGCTGATGAAGTGTTCACGATGGATCGTCTGAAATAAAAATCCTTGTTTTTAATTGCACGATGAGTTACTGAAATATTATCAGGAATCAATAATTGGAGTTAATTTAGAATTGTACTTTATCAATATTGAGGTAACTTTTTCTTGATAAAGGAAGAAATAGTGAAGAGAAAGTTAGAATGAAAAAATTCGACAATTATATTATTGAGAAGCCTTGCGATTCTAATTCAGATAAACTGCAAAAAATCTTAATAATTGAAAGTTTGGTAGATGATATTTTGCAATTTTCTCTCACAATCAATAATAGTGTAGGAGAGATTTTCCTCCTACAACCGTTTCAAAAGAAAACTATCTTTATTCCATGTTATTTTGAGGAAGATATTGTGAAAGTCAAAGATGATGATGAAGTTGAGTGGGATTTGTTAGAATTTCAAAAATTTAGAGCATTTTTGGCTTAGTAATCTGTGTTGAAGGCTCAAAATCTATGGTAAAAAAGTAGCTTTGAAAACGTATTACCTCCAAAGATTTAGTTAAATAATGATTTAACACAAAAAGAAATTATTGAAGTTCTGGAAAGATGTTGTTTCAGTATTGAGAAAAAGTGGGAAAAACTTGCGATTTTCACAGAGAAAGGAAGAAAAAGTATAGAAATATAGTCAATTGAAACAAAAACAGGACAAAAGAACCTTTTGTGCCATATTTTTCTCCTTTCGCTTTACAATTGGCTTGAACACCTTTTATTGTATCGCGTTCGGAGTTTTTTGGGTATAACATTCGACGCGCACCCGCATAGCGGGTGTTTTTTTGTCTCGCACCTAACGGAGCGAGACGAACTAATAGTCACTTAATCAAAAAACGCACCATATCAAAGACTAAAAATTTGATATTATGCGTCATATCTTAAACTAATTGACTATTCTTTCTATTCAAATGAGCTTTTAACCAATCTATTTAGTCAATCAACTCTTAAAACCAAAGAGCAATTTCTCGCTTAGCTGACTCTTCTGAATCTGAACCATGTACAACATTTTGAATAGCTTGGTTTTCACTAGCAGCTTTTGCAAAATCACCTCGAATCGTTCCTGGTAAAGCTTCTTCTGGACGAGTTGCCCCCATCATAGTTCGCCAAGTTTCAATTACTTTGGGACCAGAAATGATACCTACAAGAACAGGTCCTGAAGTCATAAATTCACGAATCGGTGGGTAAAAACTTTGACCAACCAAATCATGATAGTGCTGATCAATTAACCTTTCTGAAACCTGTGTACGCAACTCCAATTTTTCGATTGTAAATCCACGTTGTTCGATGCGTTTCAACACTTCACCCACTAGTCCTCTTTTTACACCGTCTGGTTTAATGATAAAAAATGTTTGTTCCATACCTGTCTCCTTTGTCAGCTTCTTTCTTTTATACTCTTCGAAAATCTCTTCAAACCACGTCAACGTCGCCTTGCCGTAGGTATGGTTACTGACTTCGTCAGTTCTATCCACAACCTCAAAACAGTGTTTTGAGCTGACTTCGTCAGTTCTATCTACAACCTCAAAGCAGTGCTTTGAGCTGACTTCGTCAGTCTTATCTACAACCTCAAAGCAGTGCTTTGAGCAAGCTGCGGCTAGTTTCCTAGTTTGCTCTTTGATTTTCATTGAGTATTATTTTACCACATTTCATGGAAAAATGGAGAAAGTTTTCAGAAAAGAAAAAGAGAACCCGAAGGCCCTCTCATTCTCTTTTATTCTACTGTTTCTTCCACAGTTTCAACGACAGTATCCACAACTACTTCTGTTGCTTCTTCATTCCCTTCTTCCTCTACTGGAGGATTAAGGTATTCTTCTTCGTTGATAGCATGTGGTTCAAGGTTACGGTAGCGAGCCATACCAGTACCTGCTGGGATGATCTTACCGATGATAACATTTTCTTTAAGTCCAAGGAGATGGTCTTTCTTACCACGGATAGCCGCATCAGTGAGGACACGAGTTGTTTCCTGGAAGGAAGCCGCTGACAAGAAACTATTTGTTTCAAGTGAGGCTTTGGTAATTCCCATAAGGACTGGGCGACCTGTCGCTGGAACTCCACCTGCGATAAGGACATCTTTGTTGGCATCTGTAAAGTCATTGATATCCATAAGGGTACCCATGAGAAGGTCTGTATCTCCTGGATCCATGACACGGACTTTACGGATCATTTGACGAACCATTACCTCGATGTGTTTGTCACCGATTTCTACCCCTTGGCTACGGTAAACTTTTTGTACTTCACCGAGAAGATAAGTTTCAACTGACAAGACATCGCGAACTGCAAGGAGGCGTTTTGGTTGGATTGAACCTTCTGTAAGAGCAGCACCACGCGCTACTTGGTCCCCAACTTCGACACGCATACGAGCTGTAAATGGAACGACGTACTCACCTTCGCCAGTTTCACCCTTAACAAAGACTTTCTTAGTACGAGTTGATGCATCTTCTTCGATAGCTGTAACTTGTCCTTTAACCTCTGTGATAACCGCTTCCCCTTTAGGATTGCGGGCTTCAAAGATTTCTTGGACACGAGGAAGACCCTGAGTGATATCGGTATTTGAGGCAACCCCACCCGTGTGGAAGGTACGCATTGTAAGCTGTGTACCAGGTTCCCCGATAGATTGGGCAGCGATTGTACCAACTGCTTCACCAACTTCAACCGCATCACCAGTCGCCAAGTTGATACCGTAACAGTGACGGCAGACACCATGACGAGTGTTACATGTAAATACAGAGCGGATAGTCACTTCTTCCACACCAGCATTGACAATTTCACGCGCCTTGTCTTCTGTAATCAATTCATTTGGACCAATGATCACTGCACCAGTTTCTGGATGTTTAACAGTTTTCTTAGTGTAACGACCGTTGAGACGCTCTTCGAGTGACTCGATCATCTCTTTTCCTTCTGCGATAGAGCGGATCAAGAGACCACGGTCAGTTCCACAGTCGTCCTCACGGATGATAACGTCTTGGGCAACGTCAACCAAACGACGAGTCAAGTAACCTGAGTCGGCTGTCTTAAGGGCCGTATCGGTCATACCTTTACGGGCACCGTGAGTTGAGAAGAACATTTCCAATACCGACAAACCTTCGCGGAAGTTTGAAAGGATTGGCAATTCCATGATACGTCCGTTCGGAGCCGCCATCAGACCACGCATACCGGCAAGCTGTGAGAAGTTTGAGATGTTACCACGGGCTCCAGAGTCCATCATCATAACGATTGGGTTCTTAGGATCTTGGTTAGCAATCAAACGTTTCTCTAGTTTTTCACGGGCAGCACGCCATTCAGCTGTAACAGCATTGTAACGCTCGTCGTCTGTAATCATACCACGACGGAATTGTTTTGTGATTTGTTCTACACGTTTGTGTGATTCTTCAATGATTTCAGCCTTGTCATCAACGACTGGGATGTCGGCAATACCCACTGTTAATCCTGCTAGAGTTGAGTGATGGTAACCGAGGTTCTTCATACGGTCAAGTAAGGCAGAAGTTTCTGTCGTACGGAAACGTTTAAAGATTTCAGCGATGATATTTCCAAGGTTTTTCTTCTTGAATGGAGGGTTAAGTTCAAGATTGCTGATAGCTTCCTTGATATCTCCACCAAGTGGCAAGAAGTATTTAGCTGGAACGCCTTCTGTCAAGTTGGCATTGTTTGGTTCTTGCAAGTATGGTAGACCCTCTGGCATGATGTCGTTGAAGAGGATTTTACCAACTGTTGTAAGCAAGACCTTGTGTTTTTGCTCTTCTGTCCAAGGCTTGTTGAGGCTGTCTGTTGCGATACCAACACGTGAATGGAGGTGAACATAACCATTACGGTAAGCCATAACCGCTTCATCACGGTCTTTGAAGACCATTCCTTCACCTTCACGACCAGCTTCTTCCATTGTCAAGTAGTAATTACCCAAAACCATGTCCTGAGATGGAGTAACAACCGGTTTCCCATCTTTCGGGTTCAAGATGTGCTCAGCAGCTAGCATGAGGATACGAGCTTCTGCTTGGGCTTCTTCTGAAAGCGGTACGTGGATGGCCATTTGGTCTCCGTCGAAGTCGGCATTGTAGGCTTCACAGACAAGTGGGTGCAAGCGAAGGGCCTTACCATCAATCAAGACTGGCTCGAAGGCTTGGATTCCCAAACGGTGAAGGGTCGGTGCGCGGTTCAAAAGTACTGGGTGTTCTTTAATCACTTCTTCAAGAATATCCCAGATACGCTCATCTCCGCGTTCCACCAAGCGTTTAGCAGCTTTGACGTTTTGCACAATATCACGGGCAACGATTTCACGCATCACGAATGGTTTAAAGAGCTCGATCGCCATTTCACGTGGCACACCACATTGGTACATCTTAAGCGTTGGACCAACGGCGATAACGGAACGTCCTGAAAAGTCAACACGTTTACCGAGCAAGTTTTGACGGAAGCGTCCTTGTTTACCTTTAAGCATGTGGCTCAATGATTTCAGTGGACGGCTACCTGGCCCTGTGATTGGACGACCACGACGACCATTGTCAATCAAAGCGTCAACCGCTTCTTGAAGCATACGCTTCTCATTTTGAACGATGATACCTGGTGCATTCAACTCAAGCAAACGAGCCAAACGGTTGTTACGGTTGATAACACGGCGGTAAAGGTCATTCAAGTCAGATGAAGCAAAACGGCCACCATCCAACTGCAACATTGGACGAAGATCTGGTGGAATAACTGGAAGGATGTTGAGAATCATCCATTCAGGTTTGTTTCCAGACTTGTAAAAGGCATCCAAAACATCCAAACGACGGATGGCTTTGACACGTTTTTGTCCAGTAGCTGTTTTCAACTCTTCTTTGAGTTCAGCAATTTCTTTTTCAAGATCTACTTGTTTCAAAAGGTCTTGGATGGCTTCGGCACCCATCTTGGCAACGAATGATCCATAACCATACTCACGCAAGCGCTCACGGTATTCGCGCTCTGTCATGATAGACTTGTGCTCAAGTGGTGTATCCTTAGGATCAATCACCACATAAGCCGCAAAGTAGATAACTTCCTCGAGGGCACGAGGGCTCATATCAAGGGTCAAGCCCATACGGCTTGGAATCCCCTTGAAGTACCAGATGTGAGATACAGGAGCCTTCAACTCGATGTGTCCCATACGCTCACGACGAACTTTTGTACGCGTTACTTCAACCCCACAACGGTCACAAACAATTCCTCTGTAACGAATGCGTTTATACTTACCACAAGCACATTCCCAGTCTTTTGTAGGTCCAAAGATAACTTCATCAAAGAGACCTTCACGTTCTGGTTTCAAGGTACGGTAATTGATTGTTTCAGGTTTTTTGACTTCTCCATAAGACCATGAACGGACTTTGCTTGGAGAAGCTAGGGTGATTTGCATACTTTTAAAACGATTTACATCAACCACTATTTCTTCCCTTTCTATTCTAAGTGAACTGCTTATTCTTGTTCAGCAGCTTCTTCTGTTGCTTCCGCTTTTGTTGCTTTCTCAGCTTCTTCAGCTTCAAAGGCTGCTTTAGCCTCTTGGGCTGCTTTTTCGCGGGCTTTTTCAAGGTCATCTACGTGGATGACATCTTCGTCCATTCCTTCATCCAAGTCACGAAGTTCCACTTCTTGGTCATCTTCGTCAAGGACACGCATGTCAAGACCAAGAGATTGCAATTCTTTGACAAGAACTCGGAAGGATTCTGGAACACCTGGTTTTGGAATTGGTTTTCCTTTTGTAATGGCTTCATAAGCTTTCAAACGTCCGTTGATATCGTCAGACTTGTAAGTCAAGATTTCTTGAAGGACATTTGACGCACCATAGGCTTCAAGAGCCCAAACCTCCATCTCACCGAAACGTTGTCCACCAAACTGAGCTTTACCTCCGAGTGGTTGTTGGGTAACGGTTGAGTAAGGTCCGACAGAACGCGCGTGCAATTTATCGTCAACCATGTGGTGGAGTTTGATCATGTACATGACTCCGACAGAAACACGGTTATCAAACGGTTCCCCAGTACGTCCATCGTAAAGGATTGTTTTGGCATCGCTATCCATACCAGCTTCTTTAACAGTTGACCAAAGGTCTTCAGAACTTGCTCCATCAAAGACTGGTGTTGCGATGTGGATTCCAAGAGTACGAGCCGCCATACCAAGGTGGAGCTCCATAACCTGACCGATATTCATACGTGATGGCACCCCAAGTGGGTTCAACATGATATCGACTGGAGTTCCGTCTGGAAGGTAAGGCATATCTTCTACAGGAACGATACGAGAGACAACCCCTTTGTTTCCGTGACGTCCGGCCATCTTATCTCCGACCTTGATCTTACGTTTTTGAGCGATGTAGACGCGAACCAGCATGTTAACACCTGATTGCAACTCATCTCCATTTGCACGTGTAAAGATCTTAACATCACGAACGACACCATCGGCACCGTGTGGTACACGAAGAGAAGTATCACGCACTTCACGAGATTTATCTCCGAAGATAGCGTGCAAGAGACGTTCTTCAGCTGAAAGGTCTTTCTCACCCTTAGGTGTTACTTTACCTACAAGGATATCACCTTCTTTAACCTCAGCACCGATACGGATAATACCCATTTCGTCAAGGTCTTTAAGAGCATCTTCACCAACGTTTGGAATTTCACGAGTAATTTCTTCAGGTCCAAGCTTTGTATCGCGTGTTTCTGATTCGTATTCTTCAAGGTGGACAGATGTGTAGACATCGTCTTTAACCAAGCGTTCGCTCATGATAACGGCATCCTCGAAGTTGTAACCTTCCCAAGTCATGTAGGCAACGATTGGGTTTTGTCCAAGCGCCATTTCCCCATTTTCCATAGAAGGTCCATCAGCGATGAAATCACCTTTTTCAACGACATCGCCAACTTTTACGAGAGTGCGTTGGTTGTAAGCAGTACCTGAGTTTGAGCGACGGAATTTTTGGATGTGGTAAACGTCCAATGAACCATCTTCACGACGAACTTCTACCTTGTCAGCATCTGCGTAAGTAACTTTACCATCATACTGAGCAATCACAGCCGCTCCAGAGTCGTGGGCTGCTTGGTATTCCATACCAGTACCAACATAAGGTGCCTGAGGATTGATCAATGGCACAGCCTGACGTTGCATGTTAGCTCCCATGAGGGCACGGTTGGAGTCATCGTTTTCCAAGAAAGGAATACATGCTGTCGCAACGGCAACTACCTGTTTTGGTGATACGTCCATGTAGTCAACAACATTAGCTGGATACTCTTGGTTGACCCCTTGGTGACGTCCCATGACAACTTTCTCAGCAAATGTTCCATCTTCATTCAGACGAGAGTTAGCCTGTGCTACAGTAAATTCATCTTCTTCATCAGCTGTCAACCAAACGATTTCGTTTGTGACAACACCTGTTTCACGATCAACTTTGCGGTATGGTGTTTGAACAAAACCATATTTGTTCAAATGTCCGTAAGATGACAAGTTATTGATCAAACCGATGTTAGGTCCTTCAGGTGTCTCGATTGGACACATACGACCGTAGTGAGTGTAGTGCACGTCACGTACTTCATATCCAGCACGGTCACGTGTCAAACCACCAGGTCCTAAGGCTGACAAACGGCGTTTGTGAGACAACTCAGAAAGCGGGTTGTGTTGGTCCATGAACTGTGACAACTGTGATGAACCAAAGAATTCTTTAACCGCAGCTGTTACAGGACGGATATTGATGATTTGTTGTGGTGTCAAGACTTCATTGTCCTGAACAGACATACGTTCGCGGACATTACGCTCCATACGAGAAAGTCCAAGACGTACTTGGTTGGCAAGCAATTCACCAACCGCACGAATACGACGGTTTCCAAGGTGGTCGATGTCATCTACACGGCCAAGGCCTTCAGCCAAGTTGAGGAAGTAGCTCATCTCAGCAAGAATATCTGCAGGAGTGACGATACGAACCTTGTCATCTGGATTAGCATTACCGATGATCGTTACGACGCGGTCTGGATCAGTTGGTGCAACAACCTTGAATTTTTGAAGAACAACTGGCTCAGTCACAACGGCTGCATCATTTGGAATATAAACAATCTTGTTCAAGTCACCATCCAAATGGCTTTCAATGCTTTCAATCACACTACGAGTCATAACAGTTCCAGCTTCTACCAAGATTTCTCCTGTTTCAGGATCTACCAATGGCTCAGCAATAGTTTGGTTAAGCAAGCGTGTTTTAACATTGAGTTTTTTATTGATCTTGTAGCGACCAACTGCTGCCAAGTCATAGCGACGTGGATCAAAGAAACGAGCCACAAGCAAGCTACGTGAGCTTTCAGCAGTCTTAGGTTCACCTGGACGAAGGCGTTCGTAGATTTCTTTCAAGGCTTCGTCTGTACGAGAGTCCATTGGGTTCTTGTGGATATCTTTTTCAACAGTGTTGCGAACCAATTCGCTGTCCCCAAAAATATCAAAGATTTCATCATCACCTGAGAAACCAAGAGCACGAACCAAGGTCGTAAATGGAATCTTACGAGTACGGTCGATACGAGTGTAGGCGATGTCTTTTGAGTCACTTTCAAGTTCCAACCAAGCTCCACGGTTAGGGATAACAGTTGAACCGTAGCCCACTTTACCGTTTTTATCAACTTTATCGTTAAAGTAAACACCTGGTGAGCGGACCAACTGAGATACGATGATACGTTCACCACCATTGATGATGAAGGTACCCATTTCTGTCATGATTGGGAAATCACCAAAGAAAACTTCTTGAGTTTTGATTTCGCCTGTTTCTTTATTGATCAAGCGGAAGGTTACAAAAATTGGTGCTGAGTAGCTAGCATCATGGATACGAGCTTCTTCTAGCGTGTATTTTGGTTCCTTGATTTCATATCCAACAAATTCCAACTCCATTGTGTCTGTGAAGTTTGAAATTGGCAATACATCTTCAAACACTTCCTTCAGACCGTGGTCTAGGAAATCTTTGAATGAGTCAGTTTGAATTTCAATCAAATTTGGTAAGTCAAGAACTTCTTTGATTCTTGAAAAACTACGACGGGTACGATGTTTCCCGTATTGAACGTCATGTCCTGCCAAGATGATTCTCCTTTGTAAATAAGTTCCAAGCCTTGTCAATCAGGCTTTTCTAATCGTCATATGGTTGTAAAACCCTTATCACCGTGTCCTCTTGATAAATTTTCAGAATCTTTAAGTCTTTATTACAAGTACTCGAAATCCTGAAAAAAAGCACAAAAAGAGCAGCTAAATCTGACTTTTTCAGAAGATTTAACTGCTGTGAGTCTTGTCTGGACAATATTTCAGACAAAACCTACGACAAATGATTACTTATATTATACCCTATTTAGCTAGACTTTTCAAGGGGATTCAGTAGATTTTTGGCAATTTTTCCCATTTTTTCCTATAGAAAACTTAGCATCACATTCGAATCACACTATGGTACAAAAAACTGAAAAAGCTATTGACTGAAAATCATTTTCAAGGTATAATAATAAACGTTAAGGCGGTATAGCCAAGTGGTAAGGCACGGCTCTGCAAAAGCTTGATCGTCGGTTCAAATCCGTCTACCGCCTTTCAATACCGAATTTATCGGAATTTATCAAGACAAAAAGCCCGTAAAATAGGGCTTTTTTTATTTTTTCTTCGGATAAATACGGATAATTTTGAAAAACTTTTGGAGTAAAGTTCTTTCCATGACATAATCCCCTCATGAAATCAACTGAAAAAAGCTTCATCACGCATGGTGACAAAAGCCTCTAGTTTACTCTGTTTCTTCTTCTATTTCAACTTCGGTAATTTGGACTTTTACCTTGGTAACACGTCCATTTTTCACTTTATCATTGGTTAAGATAAGCTGTTTGTTTTGGCTGACCAATTCATAGCTGAGTTTCTCAGTCGTTGGAATGGTCCCTACTCCTGTCAAATAGTAACCAGCGATGGTATCAACGTCATCACTTTCCAGTTCAACATCAAAGTAATTATTGAAATCATTGAGGGTCATAGTTCCTTGAACAATGTAGGTATCCTCGCCAATCTGATGAACATCTATTGCTGCTTTGTCCGTTTCATCATCAATTTCACCAACAATTTCCTCTAAGAGGTCTTCCAAAGTCACCAAACCAGCCATACCACCGTATTCATCCAGCAAGATTGCCATTTGTCTTTGGGTATTTCGCAATTCTTTTAACAAGTCATCCACAAAAATGGTTTCAGGTACAAAAAGTGGATCTTGTAAAATTTTCTTCCAAACAATATTATCAAAACCGTCCACAAAACCAGCCTTAAGGAGACTCTTGGTGTGAATGATGCCAATCACATTGTCCTTATCCCCATCGTAAACCGGGATACGGGAAAAGTTTTGTTTTAAAATACTTTGGATAATGGCTTGACTATCATCCTGAATATCCACCATAAAAGCATCCGTTCGAGGAACCATAACCTCTCGTGCCATTAGTTCATCGAGCGAAAAGACACCTTGTAGCATCTCAATCTCATCAGCATCCAATGTTTCTTCACTATTTGTCAGCATATAGGCAATTTCATCACGGGTCATCTTTTCATCCGCATCATCGAATGACATAGGAGTCAAATGGCTCAAGAAATTGGTCGAAGCAGCTAAAAGCCAAACAAAAGGACTGACTAGTTTTCCGATCCCAATGATAACCGGCGCTGTACGAATTGCCAAGGCATCCTTTAGATTAAGAGCGATTCTCTTAGGATATAATTCCCCAAAAACGATGGAAATATAGGTCAAAAATGCCAAGGATAGAAAAGTTGCCACGGCTTGTGCTGTTTCGCCATTCCCAAGCCAAGAGGCAATCACACGTCCTAGAGTATCAGCTAAACTCGCCCCTGATAAGATTGTAATCAGGGTGATTCCTACCTGAATGGTTGATAAAAAGTGGTTAGGGTTTTCTAGTACCTTCAGCAGGCGGATGTAGCGTCTGTCTCCTTCTTCCGCCTTTTGTTCAACCCGCGCACGATTAAGAGAAACCATGGCCATTTCTGTGGCTGAGAAAAAGGCATTTAATACCGTCAAGATAAACAATAAAACAAATTGTAGCAACAAATTCTGACTACTTGGGTCTTCCATAGTTCTTCTCCTAAAATAGTATCTTGTCACTTATTATATCACAAAATCTAGTCCAGTACATATTATTTTTTCTCAGTGTCTATTCTAGTTCTACTTAAATTGTCCAAAAAGAACCCCTACATCCATAAGTGACATAGGAGTTTATTTTGTATTTTACTGAGTAACAGTGACTTCTCCAGTTCGGTAATCCAGTTGAAGTCCCTTTTGAACATTGGGAACTAGAACATTGAATTCCAATTCTCCGTCTGAAGACTTGGCTTCAATCTGTGAAGCTGAGGGAACTAAATCCTCATTCGAAGCGTAGTAAAGGGTTACACGGTAACGGACACGCTTGTTTTGGTCCAAGGCTTTACGCACCTTGCTTTCATAGTAGTTTTGACCAGTCGAATCCTCGGCTTGTGCCTGATTTGCCCAGGCTGTCTGAACAGCAATGTTTTTAGGATTGCTTGTTGAGGCATCAAAACCATCCAAGCCACCGATTAAGGCATAGCCTAACAAATGACCTCTATCGACCGCATGGGTATAAGAGCCCTTTAGATTCTTGACCTGATGCCAACCTGGAGGAGTCCATGAAGTCGAACCATTTCCAGTTTCTTCACGATTCTTGTACTGACGAGTAGCCTTAGACAAGAGGGCATTAGCTACGGTTGGAACGGTTTCCTTGCCCACCGTCTTTGTTTTATTATCAGCGTAGGGCTTACTTGAAACCTTGGCATTTAGGTTTGTTTTATTACCATTGACGATAAAAGCACCAGCCCCGTTCCACTCAAGACTCCCTTTTATTTGACTCTTGACTGCAGCTGTTAAGACACTTTCTGCCAATTTTTGACTAGGCGCGTCTGGTGATTGACTTTTCTGACTCATTTTTGTCTTAGCAGCCTGATTGCCTAGTTCATTCTGCTTAATATAATAGCTCCCCGCAGATAAGATCAATAACACTAGCAAGCCAATCAGTGTCTGTCTTGTTTTTTTGTTCATATTTCTCCTTATCTTTATAAAAAGGCTGGTCTCCCAGCCTAATTCCCTGTAAATTTATGAATCAATTCCTGCCATTTTGCTGGAGACAGGATGGCCCATGGATCTTGACCCTTGCCCAAGATTCCATAGCCGACCATTAAACCGATTCCTAGGGCTAGAACGCCTAAAATCAGTACCAGAATGACTAAAAGTAAACGCTTGATTACGTAGCTTGATTTCTTATTCATCTTCATCACTTGCCTCAATCCGCTGAATCTTAGCACCTAGCTGTGCCAACTTCTCATGGAAACGGTGGTAACCTCGATCCAAGTGAACCAATTTACCGACCACAGTTTCTCCCTGTGCTACCAAACCTGTCAAAATCAAGGCTGCACTGGCACGAAGGTCAGTTGAAAGAACTTCTGCTCCCTGCAAAGCTTGTCCACCAACAATACGAGCTGTATCACGGATAATCTCAGAATGCAAGCCCATGCGACGCATTTCTTCTAGATGTTGGAAACGATTTTCGAAAACTGTCTCCACCATAGTTGATTCGCCTTTTGCGACGGTCATCAAGGCTGTAAATTGAGCCTGTATATCTGTTGGAAATCCTGGGTGGGGCAAGGTTTTCACATGGACAGCTTTTAGATCTTCTAGTTGAGAGCGAACGCGAATTCCTTCAGTCTCCTCCGTCACTTCCACTCCCATTTCAAGCAATTTAGCAATCAAGGGACGGTTGTGCTCCCAGACAGCGTCTCGAATCAAGACATCACCACCAGTCATGGCAGCAGCTACCATAAAGGTTCCGGCTTCGATACGGTCTTGGACTACATTGTGAGTCGTACCATGAAGTTTCTCAACACCAGTAATGGTAATAGTCTCTGTACCAGCACCTTTGACCTTGGCTCCCATTTCATTAAGGAGAATGGCTAGGTCAACAATCTCAGGCTCACGCGCTGCATTTTCAATCACTGTCACCCCATCAGCTAGAGTCGCTGCCATCATCAAGTTCTGCGTAGCACCAACACTTGGAAAGTCCATATAGATATGAGCACCATGTAAGCGGTCAGCCTTGGCTTCGATATAACCAGCAGTCTGGCTAATCTTAGCCCCCATAGCTTCCAGACCTTTCAAATGAAGATCGATAGGGCGGCTACCAATGGTACAACCACCTGGCATGGATACTTTGGCATGACCTACACGGGCAAGGATTGGCCCTAATACAACGATGGAGGCGCGCATCTTGCTGACATACTTGTAAGGGGCTTCCTCAGTGATGTCGCCAGTAGCATCCACCTCAACAAGATGAGCCTCCTCATCAAAGTCAACCTTGGCATTCAAACCACCAACTACCTGATTCATAGTGAAAACATCTGATAAGATAGGAACATTCTGCAAAACAGTCTTTCCTTCACTGGCTAGAATAGTCGCTGCCAACAAGGGCAAGACTGCATTCTTTGCTCCTTCGATCGTAACACTTCCTAGCAGACGATTATCACCACCTTGAACCACAATTTTTTCCATACTTATTTCCTTTACTCTTGATTTTATAATAATCCTCTAAACGCTTCTTGCCACAACTGATATAGGCTGATAAAGAAAGAACTCATGATGTAGCCCATGACAATGCTAAAAAAGGCTACTAATAAACGAACTTTTCCTGTGTTCTCAGCTGTTACTTTTAAAACCTTTTCCCATCTAACAAGATCCTTTAAAAGGTAAAAACTCACATAAATAAAGAGCATGTGACTGCTTAGAGTGAATAATAATTGAACCATTTGACTATTATACCATCTTCTCTGTTTGTGCGCTAGTTTGGAAACTTTACTCAAAAATTAGGGATTGTTTTTCAAGTAATCAATTGCATCTTGTAGGGTTTTAACAGGCACGATTTTCATATCTGTCTTGATTGTTTTGGCTGCTTCTAGGGCTGTTTGGTAGTTGTTTTTTGCATCAGGATGTGCTTTTTGTTCTTCTTCGCTAACAGGGTTATCAGGGGCAAAGAAAATCGCGGCACCTTCTCTAGCCGAAGCTACAACTTTTTTATCAATACCTCCAATATCCCCCACATTCCCATCGCGGTCAATAGTTCCGGTACCGGCAACGATACGGCCATTACGAAGGCCAGGGTCAGCTATTTGGGTATAGATGGCCAGACTAAACATGAGACCAGCACTTGGTCCGCCGATACCAGCTGTTGAAAAGCGAATTGGGACATCACTGGTCACTTCCGTACGGTCAATCAATCCGATTCCAATCCCATTTTTGCCATTTTCCAAGGTGATAATCTTACCTTCTGCAGATTTGGTTTGTCCATCCTCTTCATAGGTGACCTTGACGGAGTCCCCTAGTTTTTGAGAATTGACGTAATCAATCAAGTCTTTGGAACTGTCAAAGGTTTGATCATTGACTGCTGTGACCGTATCAGAGATGTTGAGAATCCCTTTAAAAGTCGAATTATCCGTCACAGTCAAAACATAAACCCCAAGATATTTTAGTTCAATATCTTTACCAGCTGTTTTTAGCCCTTGATATTTTGCCATATTTTGCGATGTTTGCATGTAGAATTGATTAATCCGCATAAATTCAACATCAGAAGAGCCACCTGTAGTCTCTTGGGCACTACGAATATCTGTAAAAGGCGTCAACCACGCATAAATCATATGGGCTAAAGTAGCGTGCTGAACACCAACCGTAACGAATTGATAGGCACCAGCTTCCTTATCTTCTGTATCATTGACTTTAAGGACTTGGCGAATATCTTCCGAACCACCTGGAACCTCTATATAGTAGGGCAAGGGCACTACAAATGCCAAGAAAGTCACAATCAAGGCCGCAATGACATATAAGGGCCATCTAATCTTTTTTTTCATTTCTTATTTCCTCCAAAATACTCTCAGGAACATAGCAGGCAACATCCTGACCAAACTTCAAAAGCTCTCTAACGCCTGATGAACTAATATAGAGATGTTCAGGTCGACTATGTAAATAAATGGTCTCTATATCAGGAGACAGCTGATGGTTGTAGTAATCAAAACTGGCTTCATATTGCAAATCCGACGCATTTCTCAAGCCTCGCACTAGGCAAGTAGCCCCCAGTCTTTTTGCGACATCAACCACCAATTCATCATGAGAAGACACAACTTCAACATTTTCCAAATGTTTCAAAGCCTTTTCTAGCCCTCGTTTACGATTTTCGATAGGGAGAAATCCCTGTTTGTGGGGATTAAAAAAAATACCGACATAGAGCTTATCAAAGAGTTTGCTAGCCCGTTCAATCATATCCAGATGCCCATTTGTCATCGGATCAAATGAGCCTGTGAATAAGCCAATCTTATCTGACATAGACTGTCACCTTACTAATTCCATAAATCTTTTCCTTCCAGATACCCAGGCAGGCAATTTCTTCTGGAAGTTCAACGGCCTTATCCGTCTCACACACGACCATGACATCTTCAGAAAAAAGCTCCCTCTCAGCCATTTTTTCAATATCTGCTACGATTTGTTCCTTGGCATAAGGAGGGTCTAAGAAAATGAGGTCGAATTCCCCAGATACCTGTTCCAATGCTCTTTCTGCATCCATCTTGAGGAGCTCAAATTTTCCAACTTCCTTGGTCATCTGAATATTTTCAGCCACGATAGCCTGAGCCTTACGGTCTCGCTCCACCAAAACAGCGCTGGATATGCCACGCGATACTGCCTCGATAGATAAACCACCACTACCTGCATAAAGGTCCAAGACTCGCCCCCCTTCAAAGTAGGGACCAATCATGTTAAAAATGGCTCCCCTAACCTTATCCGAAGTAGGTCTTGTCGTCTTGCCTTCTAGTGTCTTGAGGGGACGTCCCCCATAGATTCCTGATACGATTTTCATACCGTTTATTATACCAAATTATAGGCAAAAGAGAAAGAAAACCGAACCTTGCGGTTCGATTCTCTATAAAATATTTTCGTAAGTATCGCGAACTTCTTGAGGCCAAACACTTGTTTGCACTTCTCCGATATGTTTCTTGCGAAGTAGGAACATGGCCATACGAGATTGTCCAATTCCTCCACCGATTGTCAATGGGAATAGACCATTCAACAAAGCCTTGTGCCATTCCAATTCCAAGCGGTCTTCATCACCTGTGATTTTCACCTGACGGCGAAGAGTTTCTTCATCTACACGGATTCCCATAGAAGACAACTCAAAGGCTCCACCTAGAGATTCATTCCAGACAAGAATATCGCCATTTAGACCCTTGTAGCCATTTTCAGATTCGCTTGTCCAGTCATCATAGTCTGGTGCACGTCCATCGTGCGGTTTACCGTCTGGCAACTCGCCACCGATACCAATCAAAAAGACGGCTCCAAATTCTTTACAGATCGCATTTTCACGTTCTTTCGGTGTCAAGTCTGGGTAGCGTTCTACCAACTCTTCTGTATGGATGAAAGTAATCTGTTTTGGCAAGATTGATTCGATGTCATAACGGGCTTCAACAGCTAGCTCAGTCAGACGAATAGCCTTGTAAATCTTCTCAACTGTTTCTTTTAGATAAGCGATGTTACGCTTACCATTTGGGATAACCTTCTCCCAGTCCCACTGGTCAACATAAACAGAGTGGGTTGCATCCAGCGAATCTTCGTCTGGACGAAGAGCCTTCATGTGGACGAAGAGACCTTCACCCTCACCGAAACCAAAACGAGCCAAGGTATGGCGTTTCCATTTAGCAAGGGAGTGCACCACTTCATAAGTAGCATCAGGGATTTGGAGAACCTTGACCGATACGGCGTTCTCCACACCTGATAAGTTGTCCTGCATCCCGTCGCCGACCCTGCTCAAGATAGGACCTTGAACTTCGACAACTTCTAACTTATCTTTCAAATATTGGGTAAAAGTGTTTTTAACAAAGGAAATTTCTTCTTGTTGGTGGATAAAACTTTTCTTCATAAGCTACTCCTCAAAAATTAGTTAAAAGCATTATACACCTATTTCCAAGAAAAGAAAAGAGAAAATTTAAAAAAATCAGTGTCACTCAAAACACTGATTTCATAGACCCTTTAGTCATTGCGACCGAAGATACGTAAAATACTTAGGAAGAGATTGATAAAATCAAGATAGATGCTGAGAGCCATTGACACAACCCAACCTGTTGCTACACGACCTTGTGATTGTTCATAGGCAAGGCGAATTTTTTGGTTATCCCAAGCAATCAACCCAGAGAAGACCAAGACCATGGCTACGCTGATCATATAATCAAAGAAACCGCTAGCCAAGAAAATATTGACTACCATAGCAATCAGCAAACCGATAAGAGCCGCCATCATAGCCCGACCAAGACCACTCAAGTCTTTCTTAGTGAACATACCGACTGCCGCCATGACAAAGAAGAGAAGGGCGCTCGACACAAAGGCGGATAAAACTGTACCCGGAGTATAGAAGGCCACCACAAAACTGAGGGTAAAGCCGTTTAATACTGAGTAAAGTAAAAATACTGGAAGAGCCGCTGGACTATTCTTTGAAGCCATACTGCTGGCAACGAAAACCAAGGCCAACTCCGCAAAAGTAGCAATGGTCAACCAGAGACGCCCCTGCATCAAAAAGTAAACCAACTGAGACTGAAAGACCGTCAACATAAGGCCTGATACCAAAGCGGATAGTCCAATCCCCAGACCAACAAAGGCATAAACCTTAGCGTAAAATTGATTGAGACCTGCGCGGTCATGAATAATAGTGTGATTCATCTTTTCTCCTTTTCTATGAACATCTTTCCTTGATTATAACAAAGAAAGTTAAAATTAGCTTAAATGAAAAATCAAAATACCAGCTGCAACGGCAACATTCAAACTCTCGGCCTGACCCTTCATGCTAATATGGACCAACTGATCTGCACTTTCAGCCATAAGGGGACTAATTCCTTGGCCTTCATTTCCCATGACTAGTACAAAATTTTCTATAGGGGACAGTTCCCTGTAATCGACAGAATCCTTAGAAAGAGTTGTTGCCAACACAGGTACACCTACCTCTTTAGCTCCCTCGAGAAGCCTTTGACTAGACATTCGGTAAATGGGCAGATGGAAATGACTTCCTTGCATGGAACGTAAGGTCTTGAGACTGTAGATATCTGCCGACTTATCTGAAACAATCACTCCAGTAAAACCTGCTGCATCCGCAGTCCGAATGATAGTTCCTACATTACCAGGATCTTGCACATCTTCCAAAAACAAGAACTTGCCCTGATTAAAGTCAGCTTGTCCTACTTCTTCTTTTTGAACCACCGCCACAATTCCCTGTGGAGTCTGAGAATCCGCCAAATCTAGCAAAATATCCTCTGACACCCAGATAGTTTGCGGAAACGAGGCTAACTGATCTCGGTAATTTTCTAGGGCAAAGATTTTCTCAATCGTTACTCCAGCTTGAACAGCTTCTTCAAACAAGTGCCAGCCTTCAATCAAATAGGCAGACTTGCGGTATTTTTTTTGGTGTAATTTCTTGGCATTTTTTACCACAGAATTGGCTTTTGAGGTTATAATAGTCATAGAAATATTATAACACAATCAAAGGGGTTTGGTATGCAAAAGGTTAGAATGATTGCCCAAGGTAGGGTACAGGGAGTCGGCTTTCGTTGGGGTGTTTACAGCTTGGCACTTGAAATTGGTGGCATCACAGGTCGAGTCTGGAATAATGACGACGGCACAGTGGAAATTTTAGCCCAAGCAGACTCATCTGCTACCATGGCAAAATTTATCCAAGAAATCCGCAAAGGACCCACACCTTTTTCAAAAGTCAGCTACTTAGATGTCAAACTGAGCAACTTTCCTCCTTACCCTGACTTTAAAATCGCAAATTAGGTCTCTAGAACTATTGTATATTTTGTAAAAAAACAGTAGAATAGAAAGGTATAATTTTTAAAGAAGGAATAAAAACAGTGAAATCTACTAAACGTTTTGCACTCTCGGCTATGGGAGTGGCTATGTTGCTTGTCTTGACTAGCTGTGTCAATGTCGATAAAACCACAGGTCAGCCAACAGGATTTATTTGGAATACCATCGGAGCCCCTATGGCTGAAGCTATCAAGTACTTCGCTACTGATAAAGGTCTAGGCTTCGGTGTCGCTATCATCATCGTAACTATTATCGTGCGCTTGATTATCTTGCCACTTGGTATCTACCAATCATGGAAGGCAACGCTTCACTCTGAAAAGATGAACGCCCTCAAGCACGTCCTTGAGCCACACCAAACGCGTCTCAAAGAAGCAACTACTCAAGAAGAAAAACTCGAAGCCCAACAAGCCCTCTTTGCTGCTCAAAAAGAGCACGGCATCAGCATGTTTGGTGGTGTAGGATGTTTCCCTATCCTCCTTCAAATGCCTTTCTTCTCTGCTATCTACTTTGCTGCCCAACATACTGAAGGTGTTGCTCAAGCAAGTTACCTAGGAATTCCTCTAGGCTCTCCAAGTATGATTTTGGTTGCCTGTGCTGGCGTCCTTTACTATCTTCAATCGCTCCTTTCACTTCACGGAGTAGAAGATGAAATGCAAAGAGAACAAATCAAGAAAATGATTTACATGAGCCCACTCATGATTGTCGTCTTCTCCCTCTTCTCACCAGCTAGTGTCACACTTTACTGGGTTGTTGGTGGTTTCATGATGATTCTCCAACAGTTTATCGTCAACTATATCGTTCGTCCAAAACTTCGCAAAAAAGTCCGTGAAGAACTGGCAAAGAACCCGCCAAAAGCAAGTGCTTTCTCTAAACCAAGTGGACGAAAAGACGTTACCCCTGAACAACCAACTGCTATCACAAGCAAGAAAAAACACAAAAATCGCAACGCTGGAAAACAACGTTCGAGATAAGAAGAAAAAGGCTTAGCTGGTTTGCTAAGTCTTTTTGCAAGTCATACTCTTCGAAAATCTCTTCAAACCACGTCAGCTTCGCCTTGCCGTATGTATGGTTACTGACTTCGTCAGTTCTATTCACAACCTCAAAACAGTGTTTTGAGCTAACTTCGTCAGTTCTATTCACAACCTCAAAACAGTGTTTTGAGCTAACTTCGTCAGTTCTATCTACAACCTCAAAGCAGTGCTTTGAGCAGCCTGTGGCTAGCTTCCTAGTTTACTCTTTGATTTTCATTGAGTATCAAAAGCCCGATGTTTCCATCAGGCTTCTTTATTATCCATGTACACGTTTCATATAGTCTTGGTAACTTTCGGTATCCATGAGTTGTTTAGCGTTCTTGACGCGGTCTGCTGTTGGTGGTTTAACCCCTTCGAGCGAATAAGGAATTCCCAGTTCACGCCATTTGAACTCACCCATGGTATGATATGGTAGAATTTCAAACTTATCAACATTTTTAAGGGTCTTGACGAACTTCCCAAGTTCAATCAAGTCATCATCTCTATCTGTCAAGCCTGGAACTAGCACGTGGCGAATCCAGACAGGTTTTCCAATATCTGATAGATACTGGGCACAGGCCAAGATATTTTTATTGGTTTGGCTAGTGACAATCTTGTGCTGTTCTTCGTTGATTTCCTTAATATCCAAGAGAACCAAGTCAGTGACAGCCATGAGTTTGTCAAATTTCTCAAGGTAACGTGGTTTATTACGAAAAGGAAGGGCACAGGTGTCCAAGGTACAGTGGATTCCTTGTTCCTTAGCCTTGGTAAAGAGGGCAATCAGGAAATCAATCTGCAAGAGGGCTTCTCCTCCACTGACTGTAATCCCACCCTTATTTCCCCAGAAACCGCGGTAGCGCAAGGCCTCTGTCAAGACATCATCTACCGTCCGTTCACGCGATTTATTAGACTCCATCGCCCAAGTGTCCGGGTTGTGGCAATACTGGCAACGCATGTGACAGCCCTGCAAAAAGACAATAAAGCGAATACCAGGCCCATCTACTGACCCAAAGCTTTCTGTCGAATGCACCATTCCTGTCACTTGTCCATAATCAATTGTTTCTTCAGACATATCGTTACCTTCCTTGAAAACGTTTTATAGTTTTATTATATCACGACTTGAAGGAAAAACAAGATTTTTGCCTATTTTTTAGAAAGCAATCTGTTTTTCAATTTCATTTTCAATTACTTATCATTTTATTCTTCAAAATCAAAACCATACAAGGTTGCAAAGTAGTCCTCAGGGCGCTCTGCACGGCGGATTTGATGGGCTTTGCCTTCTTCGGTATAGAGGATTTCCGCAGAACGAAGTTTGGCATTGTACTGGTAGCCCATTGAAAATCCGTGGGCACCTGTATCATGAATGACCAGCAAATCACCGATTTCTGTATGAGGCAGTTCGCGATTCACTGCAAATTTATCATTGTTTTCACAGAGTGAACCAACCACATCTACCACTTCAGCTGGTCCATCTGGATGGGTCACATTAGTAATATGATGGTAGGCTCCGTACATAGCTGGACGCATGAGGTTGACTGCTGATGCATCCACACCTAGATAGGTACGGTAGGTTTTCTTCTTATGAGTGACTCTTGTGACCAAAGCACCGTGAGGGGCCAACATAAAGCGCCCCAATTCGGTGAAAATCTTGACCTGACCAAGACCTGCTGGCGTAAGAACTTCTTCATAAACCTTACGAACCCCCTCACCAATCAAGGCAATATCATTTGGCTCCTGATCAAGACGATAATTGACACCAATACCGCCAGAAAGATTGATAAAGTCTAGCGAAATGCCCAACTTTTCCTTGATTTCAACAGCCAATTCAAAGAGCTGACGCGCCAACTCTGGATAATAGAGATGGGTCACGGTATTGGATGCTAGAAAGGAGTGAATCCCAAATGTCTTAGCTCCTTTTTCCTTCAAGATAGCAAAAGCTTCAAAGAGCTGGTCCTTGGTCATGCCAAACTTGGCTTCTCCAGGATTGTCCATAATATCTGTCCCCAGTTCAAAAACGCCTCCAGGATTGTAACGACAAGAGATAATCTCTGGAATGCCTGCTGCTCGCTCCAGATGTTCAATATCTTCAAAAGCATCCAAGTTAATGGTCGCACCCAATTCACGCGCATAGGCATATTCCTTGTCTGGCGTGTTGTTTGAAGAGAACATGATCTCAGAACCTGGGAAATTCAGTTTATGACTCATCAAAAGTTCTACATAACTAGAGCAGTCCACACCACAGCCTTCCTCTTGGAGAATTTTCAAAATAGCTGGGGTTGGAGTAGCCTTAACTGCAAAATATTCCTTAAAGCCCTTGTTCCACGAAAAGGCTTGATTGACGGCCCTTGCCTTCTCACGAATCCCCTTCTCATCATACAAGTGAAAGGGAGTCGGGAACTCGGCAACAATCGCTTCTAACTCTTCTCTATTGATAAATGGTGTTTTCATAAGTTTCCTTCTATTCTATTTGCAAAGAAAGGCTGGGACAATCGTTCCAACCTTTAGTTCTATCTCTTATTTATCTTTGTCAAAGATATTGCCAACCTCAACATCAATGGCTTGATTCTTGACATCAATATTGGTTACCTTCAAGAGTGACTTGTAGTCAAACTGCTTTTCACGTTCTTCTTGGGCATTGTCCGCGAAGACCGCTACACCTGCCAATTCTGAATCGAACTCACGCAAGAGGCTAATCATACCGTTGACCGTTCCGCCACCTTTCAAGAAGTCATCCACAATCAAGACACGGCTGCCTGCCTTGAGACTACGTTTTGAAAGGAACATTTTCTCGATACGGTCACCACTTGAACCTGATACATAGTTGACGCTGACAGTTGAGCCTTCGGTAATTTTCAGGTCACGGCGCACAATAACAAAAGGAACATTGAGGACATTGGCAACTGCATTTGCAAGTGGAACACCCTTAGTCGCTACTGTCATAACGGCATCAATTTTTTGATCCATAAAGCTCTTGGCAATAATGCGACCAATATTTTTCAAGATAGCTGGTGTGCTAAGCAAATCAGACAGGTAGATGTAGCCACCTGGCAAGATACGGTCACTTTCTGACAACTTAGCACGCAAGTCTTCAACCATTTCCTTAGCATCCTGACTCGAAATAGATGGTGTAAAGATGACACCTCCGCCAGCCCCAGTTACAGTCTGAATGTGACCGATTTCGATTTCCTCAAAGGCGCGTTTGATAATCACTATATCCTCTGAGATGGATGATTTAGCAGATTCATACTTTTCAGCAAAAGTATTGAGACTAGTTAGTTTATAAGGATGATTAATCAAATAGTTGGAAATGACAACCATCCGATCACTTCTTCTTAATTTCATTTCTATTTCCTATTCCATTTTTATTCAAAAAAATCAAAAAGCAAACTAGAAAGCTGGTCGCTGGTGGTTCAAAACACTGTTTTGAGATTGTCGATAGAACTGACAAACCCTGTAATATACCTGCATATATACATACGACAAGGCGATACTAGCCTAGTTTGAAGAGATTTTCGAAGAGTATTCATTTTTGTCTTTTACTTATTATACCATATTCACATAAAAAAACGAACATTCTTATCCTAAAAATGCTCATTTTTCTTAAATTATTAATCTAAATCTGGTTTATAGAAGGAACGATTGTCCATAGCGAAGATTTTATTGGTCATCTCTCCCTTATCCACCAAAGCAAGAGCTGTTGACATCATCATCATGCTGGCATCCAGATTGTCAATCATATGGATAATCTCTGCTTCCATAATGCGTGGACGGACTGGGCTTCCATACTCAAGTAAGCCGTGGTGACTAAGGATGACGTGACGAAGCAGAACGACTTCTTCCTTGGTATCATCGATACCGAGTTCCATCACTGTCTTAGTAATTTCGCTATCAATGAGAGCAATATGCCCAAGGAGATTACCTCGTACTGTATACTCAGTCTGGTCTGGTCCAGTCAACTCGATGACCTTAGCCAAGTCATGCAGCATAATCCCCGCATAGAGCAGGCTCTTATTGAGTTGAGGATAGATTTCGCTAATAGCATCGGCCAGGCGCACCATGGTAGCCGTATGATAGGCCAATCCCGTTTCAAAGGCATGATGGTTGGTCTTGGCAGCTGGATAGGAGTAAAATTCCTTATCATACTTAGTGTAGAGATTTCGGACAATCCGTTGCCAGACAGGATTTTCAATTTTAAAAATCATTTGCGACATGTAGTCACGGATTTCCTTGACATCAACTGGCGCCTTGACCTTGAAATCAGCTGGATCATTGGGTTCACCAGCTTGAGGCAGACGAAGGGTAATTTGATTGACTTGAGGGGTATTGTTATAAACTTCTCGGCGTCCTTTCATGTGGACAACCTTACCTGCGGTAAAGGCCTCAATGTTATGAGGTTGGGCATCCCAGAGCTTCCCATCAATCTCGCCACTATCATCTTGGAAGGTAAAGGCTAGGTAGTTTTTCCCAGCTCGAGTTTGCCTCAGGTCAGCTGATTTGATTAGGTAAAAGCCTTCAAACAGCTCATCTTTTTTCATGTGACTAATCTTCATATTCTTCCTCATTTTCTTGGAAATGGAGTAGATCAAGCGCAGGCTCACCTTCTGATAACTCAATATGACGGAGCGTTCGCTCGATAGCTGTAGTGCGACGGTTTAATAATTCATCAATATTGCCAGAGGCATGTTGGAGGTGTTTTTGTGCCTTAACCAGAATGCCACCAAACTTGCCAAACTCAGTCTTGACACTGGCAAGAGTCTTGCTGATATGGTCGGCACTCTTTTGGATATTGAGAGTCTTGAAGCCAACTGATAGGGAGTTAAGAAGAGCTGATAGGGTACTTGGACCTGCGACAATAATCTGCTCTTCCCGTCTCAAGTCATCAAAAAAGACAGGATTGCGGACGATTTCTGAGTAGAGACCTTCTGTCGGAACAAACAAAACTCCAAAATTGGTCGTCCGAGGCGGTGCTATGTACTTGCTCTTGATATCCTTGGCAAAGCGCTTGACGCTTGCTAAGAGTGACTTGCGACAGCGTTCGATTTCGTCCTTGTCACCTGCTTCATAGGCTTCTTCCAAGCGGTAATAATCTGCCAGTGGAAACTTAGAGTCAATTGGCAGATAGACGTATTCTTGGTCGCCTTGTCCGGGTAACTTGATGGCATACTCAACTCGTTCACTAGAGTTTTCAACCGTTGCGTATTCTCGTTCGTACTGAGCAGGGGTCATGATGTCTTCGATGATTTGCCCCAGTTGCAATTCTCCCAGAATCCCTCGCGTCTTGGTTCCAGAGAGAACCTTGTTGAGGGCGCCGACATCGCGGGCAACTGTCTGCATTTCTCCAAGACCACGATTGACAGACTCCAGTTGTTTGGAAACTGTCTCGAAGGAGGCTTGTAAGCGTGTCTGCAAGGTCTTTTCCAACTTTTCCTCGACTGTCTGGCGCATTTGTTCTAGACGTTGCTCATTTGATTCCTGCAAGGCTTGAAGCCGTTGGTCGGTCTTGTCTCTGGTTTGCAAGAGATTATCTGTCATTTCTTGACGGACTTGAGTTAGACCTTGGTGCAATTCGATTCGCACTTCCTGCAAACGGTCGCTGACAGCCACTTCCAAGTCTTTTTGATCTAACTGACTGGCTTGTCTGGCTTGTCCAAAACGATAATCCAACTGGTCTGACAAGTGATCTGCCTGATCCTCCAAGCTCTTGGCTAGATGTTTTTCCTGCTTATCCTGCCTTTGCCAAATCAGAAAGAGTCCAGCTAGGTTGGCAATCAATAATAGAACAAGTAAACTTTCCATCCTACCTCCTGTCCTTACTATGCAGCACGACCACATAGCCATCTGGGCAAGTCACCGACACTTCCCTATCTATATATTCGTTAGAAGCGTACACTTTTTTAAAGAAAAAATTCTCCTCTGTCAACTCATACTTGGCACCAAGAATGGTCAGCTGGCTATCCCGAACTGGCATAAAGGCAAGATAGTCGTAGTCTGAACGGGGTTCTAGCTGACTAGTTCCTTCTGGACAATAGGCAATCAAATTTTGCCCATCTTCAATCGCTATCTGGCGCATATAGGGAGCCAACTTAGGATTGCTAGGTAGAAAGACGTTAGCTAGCATATGATCAATACGACCACCCAAAGCACCGAAAACAGTAACCTGAGCCTGAGGATTTTGTTCAAAGATGGTTAAGAGAGCCAACTCCAAATCGGTATCATCTTTTTCTGGTCGCGCTTGGACAAAATGCTGGGCACGTTTTTGAATCACCTGTCGCTCTTCTTCCGTCACAGAATCAAAATCTCCGACTGCTAGAGCAAGAGGCAAGCCTTCTTCCAAGACCCAGAGCGAGCCCCGATCCACACCAACAAAAGCATCAAAATCTGTCCGATAATGACCGCGGTCTCCGCCTGCAAAAACGGCAACACTAGTCCAGTTGTTTTCTGAGAGTTTGTACTCGCTCATTGACATCTCCCTTAAAGACATAGGAACCTGCTACAAAAACAGTCGCACCAACTTCTTTGGCTTGAGCAATAGTTTGGTCATCAATCCCACCATCCACTTCGATTTCAAAGTTCAAATCTTTTTCCTTACGAAGTGCAACCAACTCACGAACCTTATCCATGGTCTCTGGTAGAAAGGCTTGCCCACCAAAGCCTGGGTTAACTGTCATGACCAAAACTTGGTCAACTAGGTGAAGCACGTGCTTAATGGCTTCAACAGGCGTACCAGGGTTAATGACAACCGAAGGCTTAACTCCGAGTGAACGAATCTTTTGGAGGGCACCATGAATATGAGGCGTTGCTTCCACATGGATACTGATAATATCCGCACCTGCACGCGCAAAATCTTCTAAATGATGCTCAGGGTTTGACACCATCAAGTGGCAGTCAAAGACCATCTTGCTATGAGGGCGAAGAGCTTCGACCACACCTGCACCAAAACTGATTTGTGGCACAAAATGACCGTCCATAATATCGATATGGGCATACTCTGCCCCAGTTGCTTCTAGGCGTTTGATTTCACGTTCAAAGTTGGCATAATCTGCTGCCAGAATTGACGGAGCAATCTTGTATTGAGACATAGGTTTCTCCTTATTTTGGAATTTTTTTGCTGACTTTTTTATAGGTTTCTCTGCGATTTTCAATTTCGCTAAGGAATTGCAGGTAGTTGTCAAAACGGAAGGACGCAATGGTACCCTCTCCTACAGCTGGCTTGACAGCACAAGACGGCTCATGGGTATGGGTACAAGTGCGGAATTTGCAGTCTCGACTGACAGTAGCAATCTCTGGAAAGGCCTGATTGAGGTCTTCCGCCGTTGATACTTCATAATCCAAGGATGAAAATCCTGGTGTATCCGCGATTTTGCCCCCATTAAGGTTGTAAAAACTAACAGCTCGAGTAGTGTGGCGCCCACGACCCAGACTGTCTGAGATTTCTCCTGTTTCAAGATTGAGATCTGGTGCGATTTTATTGAGAAGAGTTGATTTTCCAACACCTGTCTGCCCCATAAAGACTGTAACCTTGCCTGTTAACAAAGGCAAAAGTTCTTCTTTACTGGTCACAAATTCATAGCCGATGTCACCATAAGTCTGTTCATAAAAATCCAGTTCCCCTCTATCTTCCAGTAGGTCCATCTTGGAAATATAGACGATGGGATGGATGCCCTTGTGCTCCAAAAGAACCAAGAACCGATCCAGCAAATTGCTGTTAAAATCAGGCTCCTTGACGGACATGATTACTACAGCTTGGTCAATATTGACAATGGGCGGACGGACTAGGCTGTTTTTGCGTTCATGAATCTTAAGAATATAGCCCTCTGAATTTTCCTCCGCAGAGAAATCTACCCAATCCCCAACATAGGGAGTATGCCCTTTTTTACGGAAATTCCCACGCGCGCGTGTTTGATAAACCTGACCATTACTCTCCACATAGTAGAAGCCTGCCAAGGCTTTAATGATTTGTCCCTGCATCTTAGAGTCCTTGCCCTTTAAGTGCATCTGCTAGGCTGGCAAATTCTTCCAAGCTGAGAGCTTCCCCACGCACACTTGGTGACAAGCCTGCTTGGTCCAAGGCCTTAGTAAGCTTGTCCTTGACTTCCTCGGTCTTGCCAAAGTAACCTGTCAAATTGTTCCACAAGGTTTTACGGCGATGGGTGAAACTTGCCTTGGAAATCTTAAAGAAGAAGATCTCGTCTTCCACTGCTACAGCTGGCTCTGGACGGCGCACCATTTTCAAGATGGCCGAGTCCACGTTTGGCGCTGGCACAAAGACCGTACGAGGCACGATAAAGGCAACCTTGGCAGTCATGTAATACTGCACAGCGATTGACAAACTGCCATAAGCCTTGGTATTCGGTTGAGCCGAGATACGGTCCGCCACTTCTTTCTGCATCATAACCACAAACTCACTAAAAGGAATCCCACTCTCTATCAAGTGCATGAGAATAGGCGTTGTGATGTAGTAAGGCAAATTAGCCACTACCTTGATTGGCAGGTCAGGATTTTTAAAATTCTGGATATGTTGCGCCAAGTCTACCTTGAGAATATCCTCGTTGACTACGGTCACATTATCAAAATCACGCAAGGTATCTGCCAAAATCGGCACCAAACGGTGGTCAATCTCAAAGGCCATGACTTGAGCTGCACGCTCAGCCAAAAACTCCGTCAAGGCACCAATTCCTGGCCCAATTTCGATGACATTAACCTGGTCATCAATTCCAGCCGTATCCACGATTTTTTGAAGGATGTTGGTATCCGTCAGGAAATTTTGCCCGAAGGACTTTTTAAAGGTAAAACCGTGACGCTCCAGCACTGCCTTGGTCACGCTATAATCTGCAATTCTCATCTATTCTCTTTTCTATTATCTGTTACTACTATTGTAACACATTCCCCTTGTATTTTGGGGGTGAAAATCATACCAAAAAACTATCTTTCCTCATGAAGAAAGATAGTCTTGGAAATCTTTAAAGGGGGAATTAGCGGTTCTCTCGAAACATACGTTCATACTCTTCGAAAATCAAATTCAAACCACGTCAGCTTCACCTTGCCGTACTCAAGTACAGCCTGCGGCTAGCTTCCTAGTTTGCTCTTTGATTTTCATTGAGTATCAAAAAATCAGCTTCTTTATAACTTCTATTTTCAGGTAGGGTCAAATCTACATACTCCTCCACGTCGTCCACTGTCAGTTCAACCGTTTGAGGTAAATTTTTCAAACGATAATGCTTTTGTCTTTGCCCTTCAATGCTAGCAAAATCAAGCAAATAGCCATTCACTCGGATTTGAACCAAAAGGAGATGATTGGTCATATTTTCCATGATGAGAATATCTTCTAAACCACCTCTGGCACTAGGATAATCAGATACCCTGCAAATACGGATTTTTTCACACATGAGCAAGCTCCCTCATATCAATGATTTCATCGGCCTTATTCCAGACTAGGGGATTATGGGTCGCAATGATGATCATTCGATTTTCATCTTTCAAGCCCACCAAGAGATTCATAACCTCCTCTGAATTTTCAGGATCAAGAGCTGCTGTTGGTTCATCTGCCAAAATCAAGGGTGGATTTTTCAAAATAGTCTTCGCAAGGGCAACTCGCTGAGCCTCTCCCCCAGATAAAGTATAGATCTTTTGTTCCAAATCCAAATACCCTAGATTAACCTTTTCTAAAGCCTCCACTTGCCTTTCCAAACGTTCTACTTTTGAGATTTTCTGACCAACAAAGCCCAAATCCAAATTCTCTTTGATTGATTGGTTTTCTAAGAGGCCAAAATTTTGAAAGAGATAGCCCATCTGGTCTCGAAAATACTCACGAGTGGGAATGGTTTTTAAATCTTTCCCCTGATAGAGAACCCTTCCTCCATCTATCTTTTCTAGTTTGCCTAAGATATTCAGCAGCGTCGTCTTTCCGCTCCCACTCTTCCCGATTAAGGCATAGACCTTGCCCTTCTCCAGCTTGAGGTTTAAACCAGAGAAAATCGCGCGGTCATTAAACTTCTTTTCCAATCCTTGAATATCAATCATCTTATTTTCCTTTCAATACTGCCATGCTACCAGCTTCTTCTTTTTTGTCCTGCCTTACTAAAATCAAGAGGGCGTTAAGCGTAAATAAAGCTACAACTAGAGCGCTAATCAAGCTATCTCCTGTCAAAACACTAGATAGGATTAGGCCAAGCAAGAGAACTCCTCCTTGCGCCAGTAAGTATTTGCCATGAAGCTCATAAATTGTCATACCAGAAAGACGTTTAATCATAAGCTCCCGTCTAAACTGCTCAAAATAGAGAAGATTCATGGAATCAAATAACAAGATAGCCGTAGACAGGGTCAAAATCGTCCCAATAAGGAGAGAGTAAAACTCCACCCGTTTGTCATTTAGTACCTTGGCAAAAAATAGCTGGCTTTTTACCAAGTAAGAGACCTTGTGATACAGACCTTGCTCTTTTAGAGCTGTGATGCTGTCTCCATATCGATCTAGTTTCAAGGCACTATTAGCCGTAGTTCCCCACAACATCCCTGCAACAGGTCTTGTTCCAGTCGCTTGCGGCGTTAGAACTACAATAATCGGATCTTTTAGGTACTGACGTGTTGTCTTGTACCCATCATTATAGAGGAAACGTTCCTGTCCTGTTTCTGTAAAAGCTAGCCTTAACTGTGGAAGGTAGTGTTTCTGACTCGTCGCCTCTACACTTTCAGATGAAAATCTTTGCAGGTAATCTGTAAACAATCCTTGGTAGTAGGCAGACTGCTCTCGCAAGCTCTCAGGCAAGATCAGCCCAAACTCTCCCTCAGACAAGTTTTGCATCTTGTCCATAAACTCTGAAGAAACGGTAATCTTTTCTTCTATCAGATAGCGCGGTGAGACATAGATGACATTTCCTGACGGTGTGTAGTCACTGAGACGATTGCCATCTAGGTCCACTTCTGCTCCATCTGAGAAATTGTCAACATTGCTCATAATATAAAAAGAGTCTGTATTGGCTAACCGTTCTTCAGTAAATGTCTGCCACTCACGATTATCCTTACGCATTCCTTCTTCATCGGCAAATGCACTAGACCAACCAAAGGATAGACGGTAACGATCTGAGGACTGGCTCCATTTATCGCTAGCTCTCTCCATCTCCTGCATTTCACGGTAGTGGGGTAGGAGAGCAGTCGCACTCGAGCCGACCACCAGCACGGCCAAGAGTTGCCCCACCATCATCAATGTCATCATACGTTTGAGAGGGAGTTTCCCTTTCAATAAATCCACCAGACTATTTTCCTGTAAACCAAGTAGATAGACGACACTTAGTAAAGTAGAAATCCCTGCCAGAGTCAAGCCATAAAGTAGAAGAGCAATGATGACCAGTTGCACCGTTGCCATAAACAAGGCACCTTGATACCAGAGAATCCCCAATCCCAAAAAACTGGATACCAGCACCGAGAAGATAAGCTGTCTCACATCTTCTAACACTGGTCTGAGAGCCACCCCAAACAAGCTCTCACCAGCGATTAAGCGAATCCCTGCCTGACGAAGGGACTTGATCCGATAAATCAGGGTCAGACTCATAAAGGTCAGCAGAAAAATAGCTAGACTCAGTAGCACCATAGGGGTAGCCGTCAATAGTAAGACTATCGAAAATGGATCTTCTCCATTCGAAACAAAGCCTTGATAACCAAGCTCTTTCAAGGTGGTCTGTAAGCTCACTCCATCCAAACTTCCTGACACAATCAAGTAAGAACCTAATAAATCACTCGTTTCTGCACTCTCCTTGGAGGAAATGGTCAGACCTTCTGGAAGCTCTCCCTGACCATAAGTGGCATAGGTAAAGCGTGTTTCTCCAGCTTCATTTGGCTCAACGATTCGACGAGCAATGAGACTATTGTGCTCTACCGCCAAGTGACTCAAAGCCTCTGCCACCTTTTCGCGACTAGCTACTGATTGATTTATCACCACTCCTGTCACATCAACAGAAGGATAGTTACCAAATAAAATCTCTTCTCGATGGTCAACAGAAGTTATCACCATATAAAGCGATACCAATACCATTGAAATCAAAATAAATAAGCGTTTCATCATTTCCTCCAAAAAGTTACTTGGTCACTTAGTGAGAAGATGACCACAGTCACTCCGATGTTAAGAAGTTTATTAAGTTCTTTCTGCTAGCAACATCTTCAAATATATTATATCCGTTTTTTCAAGAACTATCAAGGACATCAATGCCCTTAAAATCTAACTATTTCATATTATTTTTGGCTTATATCTAAAAAAACAGCTCTAAAGACGAACTTTAGAGCTGTTTTGATGCGAGAACAAGGACATTTTTGTCATTGCTTCACGATATTTATAAATATTTTTTGACATCCTCTTGCCATTCCTCTGTCAATTTCTTTACTAGAAATCCATCTCCAATTAGCTTCGCAAATGTTTTAGAAGACTGATAAAATGATTCAGCTAAACTAAAATCTCTTTCTTCTCTTAATGCTTGCTTCCACAAAAACATAAATACAAGAGGTTTCTTTTGATAATCTTGAGTTTTATCCATAATTTCTTGTAAACACGATAGATAATCATTAAAACAATCAGTTACTCCTACCTTTTCAAGACAACACATTCCTGAAATAAGAGTATCTCTAATTATAAAGTAATTCTCTATTTGAGTTATCTTCTTCTGTCCCAAAAGCAAGAACATTAGCTTTTCGATTTGATTTATAAATTTGGCAAGATCTTTTCTAATGAGCATTTGATAAAAAAACAAACGAACCAACAACATATCATTTATTGAATAAGCTTCTTTTTCTATAATCTGAGGAATATGTTCCTCAAGTATTAACTCTGCATATTCAGGCCTTCTAGTTCTAGAAGTATCCAAACACGCCTGCAATACTTCACATGCTAATTGTTCTTCTTTAGGAAGATTATCAAAGTATGTTTTATAAATCTCTTCCAAACACGCTTCCTTCTTATCGTACTCCTCTTCTTTACCATAGATTGGTTCACGTAAAATCTGGTATTTCAATTCTAAATAAGCAGAAGGAAGAGCTGAAAAATCCGGCATAAGGCTATAAGCTGGAACTCCTAGCCGGCGAGCAATATAGTCTAACTTGGGCAAACTCGGTTGCGAAGCTCCACTTTCAATTCGCGACAGTTGACGAACTGTCAGTTCTTGCTCATCTCCACAAAAATCTGGACGACTAACTCCTTTTTCTATCCGAATCTCTTTAATTTTTTGACCAATTAACATCAGACGCCTCCTCTTCTACCTGCTTCGAAAAATACTGTGAAACTTAAAAAATTGTAACGGCTACATCTTTCCTACTCATAAGATTTCATAGCTTCTTCCACTTCTGCCAAGGTGACTCCAAACAACTCTAGGCGTTTGAGGAGTTGCTTGCCGTTGGAATAGCCGATTCGGAGAGCCTCTCCTAGATATTCTCGTCGCTTACGGCTGTCTGCCCCTGCTAGAAAGCCAAGGCGAATCAAATCGCTACGACTGATGTCAAACTGACTCTCATGATCAAATTGTTCTGTCACCTGAGCTATAGCCGTTTTCAGGTCTTCATAGCTGGCATGCTCAATCCCCAGAGAACGCCCCTTGGTTTTGGATTTAGGAGCAGCTTCATCTCGCTTGAGAAAGGCATGCTGAACCGTTGGAATGGCCGTCATGATCATACGCCGAATCCGCTCCCCATTAAAATCTGGATCTGTAAAAACAATGACTCCATGACGTTGGTGCAGGCGCTGAATCCGCTCTATATCCTGCTCATTGATGGCAGAACCTCGTGTCTCATAGGTCTCTACATCGAAATAGCGTTTGAGATTGGCCGTATCATCACGCCCTTCAACCACGATGACTTGGGAAATTTTCTCTTTCATAATTAACTTTCCAATCCAAAAATGCGTTCTGCATTTGCAGTCGTTGCTGCCGCTAACTCTTCGGTCATCATGCCACGCAAGTCAGCGATAAAGTCCACCACATAGCGAGTATAGGCTGTTTTGTTTTCGCGACCACGTTTAGGAACAGGAGCCAAGTAGGGAGCATCCGTCTCCACCAAAATCTTGTCCAAAGGTAATTTTTTAGCTACTTCTTGGATGTCGGTTGCCTTCTTAAAAGTCACCACTCCTGAGAAGGAAATGGTCATACCAAGCGCGACAAATTTCTCCGCCCACTCAAGCGTCCCTGAAAATGAATGCATGATACCACCACGAGGACCAACGCCCTCACTCTTGATAATCTCATAGGTATCTTCCAACGCATCACGGGTATGGACAACAAAAGGCAAATCCAAGTCCTTAGACAGCTGAATCTGACGGCGAAAAACCTGCTCCTGCACCTCTTTTGGCGCTGTCATCCAATGATAATCCAAACCAATTTCACCCAAGGCAACTACTTTGGGATGCTTGAGCTTACCAAGCAAGTAGGCTTCAATCTCCTCCGTGTAAGTTCCTGCTTCTGTCGGATGCCAACCGATAGTCGCATAGAGCTGGTCATACTCATCTACCAGCTCCAAGGCACGCTCAATCGTCGGTTCATCAAAACCAACAATATTCATCTGTGTCACACCCATCTCAGCAGCCAAGGCAATTTCTTCTGCCTCACGTCCAGCAAATTCTTCTACATTCAAGTGTGTATGTGTATCAAAAATCATCTCTTCTAACCTCGTTTTCTATCTTCTATTATACCAAAAAAGAGGAGGGGCACCCAATTTTTCGGTTTCCCTCCTCTCTTTAATAGAGCTATTCTGCTAGCTTTTCTATCCGATATTGCCCATCTTCTATTCCACAGTTAGAGACAGAAGAGACTGGTTACATTGATAGAATATCCCTTTTCAGCTAAAGTGTGTGATTATCTTGGGTTCTCTCTTCTCTCACCCATCACTAGGATTGATGATTTCTCCAAATCCCCCTTATAATCTAACTTTAAGTAGAGAATAGAATTTTCTAGCTGTCCTATTTTCTACGTCTAGCCTTTCTTCCTAGCAAAGCAAAACCACTGGTTGCCGCCACTAGACCAAGACTAGCAAGTGCTGCACTTGATGCTGAACCTGTGTTAGGTAATTGTTTTCTAGCAGGTGACTGGTAGGTAACATCTTGCATTGTTCCTGCAGTTGCTTGCGGTGCACTTGTTGCCTGAGGAGCAGCATTAGGAGCCACTGGTCTCTTAGGAACTGTAACCATGGCAATGGCTTGCACTCCAATCGTTTCTGCTTCCTTCACATCTTCCACAGTTTTCGCATTTTCAATCTCTTTGAGAGCTGCTTGTTTTTCTGCTTCCACTCTTGCTAAAAGTTCTGCTTTTTCTTTATCAGAAAGCGGTGCGCCTTTGATTTCATCCTGCTTGTCCTTGGCAGCTTTTTCAATGGCATTTCTAGCTGATTCTTTTTCAGTAGCTAATTGCTTAGAAGCTTGTGATTGAGCTGGGTTTTGTGAACCTGTGTGAGCTTGTCCGCCTGCCTGGCTACCACCGCCTGCATTCGCATTAGCATCTGAGCTTCCAGTATTGCCTCCCTTATCTCCACCTGGTGTAGTTTCTGGCTTATACTCTGGTGTAGCTTCTTGAGTTACAGATTCACCTTTCGCAGATTGTTGAACTGTATCTTTTCCTAGAATCGTCACTACTGAACCATCTGGGAATGTGATTGTTGCTGTACCATCTCCAGCTACATTGATTGTAGCTCCGTCTAATGCTGAACCATTTGCTTGTAAAATAGCAACCTTAACTTTTTCTTTTTCTTCATCTGTTAAATGAGTTATATCTTTTACATCTACTCTTTGAGCAGGCGCTTTAACAGTTGATTTTTCAGCAGTCGGTTTAGTGCTATCTTGTGCTTTTGGATCTTGTGCTACCAATTGATTTCCTGGAATTGTAATAGCTGAACCATCTTTAAAGACGATTGTCGCTGTGCCATCTCCAGCTACTTCAACTTTCACATCGCTTCCGAATCCATTTGCTTCTACTACAGCTTTTTTAACAGCTTCTTTTTCTGCATCTGTTAATCTTGTAGCCTCTGCTACTTTTGTAGGGTTAGCTGGGATGATTACTTTTGTCTTCTCTGCGATTGTTGGTTGCTCTTGTGTTGAAGTTTCCTCTTTTTGAACTACTAGACTGGTTCCTGGAATTGTATTTACCGAACCGTCTGAGTATGTCAATGTCGCTGTTCCATCTTTAGATACTGTAACCGTCGCCGCTGGGTTAGTTGCTTGTACTTTAGCTGCTACCTCAGCTTGTTCCTCAGGTGTTAAGCTGTGAGCATTTCCAACTTCTGTAGTTGCTGGCACCACAGCTGGATTTTGCGCAGCTTGTGTTGAAGCTTCATTGTCAGTATCTTTGGCTACTACTAGACTGGTTCCTGGAATTGTGTTTACTGAACCATCTCCATATGTTAGCGTCGCTGTTCCGTCTTTAGATACCTTAACATCTGTCGCCGCTGGATTTGCTTCTTTAACCTTAGCTGCTACAGTATCTTGCTCCGCCTGTGTCAAGTTGTGAGTATTTTCAACAGGTACAAAGTTTCCTGGAACTTGCGCCGGATTCTTCTCTGCATCTGTCTGAACTTTTGGAGTTTCTTGTTTACTTCCTTTTTCAACAAGTTTATCCCCTGTTATTGTATCTACAGATTTATCTGGATAGGTGATAACTACTGTTCCATCAGGTCTTACTTCTACCGTAGTTCCTGCTGGGAAGTTGTTCGCTTCTTCAACCGCTTTTTTAACCATAGCTTGTTCTTCTGGTGTTAACTTCGTAGTATTTCCTACTTGTGTTTTTCCTGGAATAACTGGCTCGGTTCTTGACGCAATTGTTCCTGTCTCTTTGTTAGCTGGCGCTACTAATTTATCTTTAGAAATCGTATCGCTTGAACCATCTTTATATGTGATAACAGCTGTTCCATCTGGTTTTACTTCTACTGTTGTTCCATCTGGGAATGTGTTAGCTCCTTCGATGTTTTGACGAACTTGTTCTCTTTCTCCATCTGAAAGTTTTGCTGGATTTTCCACTTCCACTTTGTTTTCAGGAACTTTCGGTTCGAATTTAGATGCTATAGAGCCGTCTGGTTGAACTTCATTTATCTTATGAATACCAGCTTCTTTCGCCGCGTTGATTTCATCTTTAGATTGAGCTTTGTTGATGTCTTCAATCGCTTTGTCTTTGGCCTTATTGATTTCTTCGATAGCTTTTTGTTTCGCTTCGTCTGATAAATCTTTATTGTTCTTGATTTCGTCAATGCGTTTTTGAGCTTCTTCTAGTATTTCAGCTTTTGCTTTCGCTTTTTCTTCATCAAGATTTGTCACATCTGGTTTCTTAACTTCTGCATCAGCTTTTGGATCATATTTTTCAATATTTTCTTTTGCTTGATCTGCGATTTGTTTAGCTGTTCCTGCTGATGATGCTCCGTCAATAGCTTTGTTAGCTTCATCTTTTGCTTTATTGATTTCTTTTTCAGCTTTTTGTTTTTGATCTTCTGTTAAATCTTTATCTTTCTTGATTTCATCAAGTTTTTTCTTAGCAGCTTCTTCTACTTGTTTTTTAGCATCTTCTTTCGCCTTAGCAAGATCATTATCTTTATCAGCTGTGCCTAAGGAATCAACTACTTCAACCGGTACTTTTACAGTTACTTTAGTGCCATTCGCTAGTGTTACTTCCACTTCTGCTTCTTTAGTTCCTGTTTCAGTTATAGTTGGTTTAGAAATAACTTTCGCTGTTAGTCCATCAGCTAGTGCTAATTGTTTTAGGATGTCTTCGTCAGTTAAGTCTTTACCTTTTTCTACAGTTACTTTTCCGGACACTAAAGCAGTTTGTAGGTCTAACTCTGGCTTGAAGATACTTGTTGATTGCCCTTTAGCAGTTTGTGGATTATAAACATCTGCGATTGCTTTCTTACCTTCTTCTGTCGCTTTCGCTATTTCTTCAGGTGTTTTCGCATTGTTAATCTTATCTTCTGCAGCTTTCTTAACTTCATCTACTTTGGCTTTCAAGGCTTCTTTTTCTTTATCAGTTAAAGTTGTATCTCCGCCGATTTCACCTTTTTCTTTGTCTGCTGCTTCTGTTAAGTCTTTTTTAGCTTGTTCTGGAGTTATTTGATGAACTGCATCGATTGCTTTTTTGCCGTTCTCTACCGCTGTTTTCACTTCGTCCGTCGTTTTGGCTTCATCAATCTTAGCTTCTTGTTCTCTCTTAACTTTATCAACTTCGGCTTTTGATTTAGCTTTTTCATCTTCACTTAGTTTATCATCTGCATCGATTTCTGCTTTTTCTTTTGCAGCTGCTTGTGCTAAGTCTGATTTTGCTTGAGCTTTTGCTTTTTCTAATTCTGTTTTGTTAGTAGAGTTTGAGTTAGAATCGCCTTGCCCATTTTGGTCATTTTGTGAACCTGTTCCGCCTTGTCCGGCTTGGTCACCTTGTGAGCCTGTTCCGCCTTGTCCGGCTTGGTCACCTTGTGAGCCTGTTCCGCCTTGTCCGGTTTGGTCACCTTGTGAACCTGTTCCGCCTTGTCCAGCTTGGTCACCTTGTGAGCCTGTTCCGCCTTGTCCGGCTTGGTCGCCTTGTGAGTCTGTTCCGCCTTGTCCGGTTTGGTCACCTTGTGAGCCTGAACCTTCTTGGTTACCTTGATCACTTGTAGTATCAGATTTTTTAGTTACCTCAACCTTGATTGTTTCGCTCTTACCATCACGTGTTACTGTGACTGAGACTACTGTTTTATCTTGGTCTTGTGTAACTTTGCCAAATTCTACCTTGTCACCTTCTTTTAACGACTCGCTATTGACTAGTAAGTTTTCTTTGACTTTTTCTTTATCTTCGTCTTTTAAGTCTTGTCCTACTATTGGGGTATTTGGTATCTCAATAGGTTTTGCTGGGTCTTTTACACCTACTGTAAATGCTTTGTCTTTTTTAACAACCGGAACTTCTATTGTTTCTTTTGATCCATCTTCGTATGTTACTTCGACTTCTACTACCTTCGTTCCTGGAGTTTTACCGTCTTTAATAGCACCGTCATTTAAGATTTCTTTCTTAGTTGGTTGTGGTTGTCCCTCTGGAACAGTCACCGCGTCTTTAATAGCGGTTTTATCTGCTTCGCTATCAACGTTTGTTGCTGTATTTGGATCTACAGAAATTTCTACCGCTCCGCCTGTTACTGTTGGAGTTGCTTGCTCAGCATTAGTTTTATGAACAGCATCGATTGCTTTCTTACCTGCTTCTGTTGCAGTTGTTACTTCGTCAGTTGTTGTCGCTTTATCGATATTTTTTTCTTGTTCTTCCTTAACTTTATCTACTTTGTCTTTTTCAGCTTTCTTTTGATCTTCTGTTAAGGTCTTGTCTGCTTCGATTTCTGCTTTTTCTTTGTTAGCTGCTTCTGTTAAGTCAGCTTTCGCTTTTTCTTTTGCTTTATCTAATGCTTTTTCTGCTTCTGTCTTAGCCTCTACAGTCTTAGATGCAGGAAGTTTATTTTGTGATTGGTCAGAATATGTTACAGTTACATTTCCTTGTTCATCTACTGTAATTTGATTATCTTTTAATGTATCATTTGCTTTCTTAACTGCTTCTTTTACCGCAGTCTGTTCTTCTGGGGTTAACTTTTTAGGGTCTGTTACTTTTACTTTTTCAGGATCTTTTAGTGGTGATTTCGCTGCTTCTGTTCCTTCTACTGGAACTTCAATTTCTTTTGAAACACCATCGCGAGTTACGGTTACTTTAACGTATGTCTTACCGTCTTTTTCTGTAATATTTCCGTATGTAACAGTCTCATCTTGTTTTAAAGCTTCATTATTAGCTGTTACACTATCCTTGACAATTGCTTTGTCTGTATCTGACAATGCTTCACCTGCCACTGGTATTTTAGAAATTTTTACTGCATCACTATTTTTAAGAGCCAAAGTAAAGTCTTCAACTTTTCCTGATAAGGCAGTTCGTGCTTCTTGCAATTTAGCTAAGGCATCATCCACTTCTGGTTGTGTAGCATCTTGCTTATCATACACTTTTTGAGCATTTGCTAAAGCATCATCGTACGCTTTTTTCTTATCTGCACTTGTTTCTTTAGCATAAGCTACTGAATTTTTAATCGCATCTGATTCATCAATTTCTGCTTTCAAAGCATCTTTCGATACAGGCACAGCAATTTCTTGCCCTGTTAACTCTTTAATTGCTTTTGCTAGATTCTCAATTAGAGTAGATACCTCTGATGCATCAGCTGCATTTTCTGGTGCTTCTGTATTCTTATCTGCTACTTTTGAAGCAGCTTCTTTAGCTTTATCAAAAGCCGTTTTCTTATCTTGATCAGCTGAATTATATTTATCAGAACCCTTAACTTTTTCAGCTTCTGCTACTAATTGTTGTAAAGAATCCATCTTAGAATCCAAATCTCTTGCAGCATTCACAATACGGTCAAGTTCTTCTTTACCCCCAGCTGCAGCTACTTGTTCTTTCAATTCCGTTTTCTGAGCATTGTTTAAATGAGTTAAACCATCAATAATATCTTTAGCATCCGTACGGGCTTGCTCACGACTTACTTTTTCTTCTGCATCTTTGAGGATTCTGTCTAATTGATCTTTTGATGTTGCCTCATCAATCTGTTTTTTATAGTTAGCCTTATCTTCATCTGACAATCCAGGTATTTGGTCAATTTTCTTCTTGTAGTCTTCTTTTAGCTTGTCAGCTTCAGCTTTTGCTTTATCTGCTTCATTTTTTGCTTTAAGAGTTTCCGCTTCTTTGAGAATTTCTTCAATCTTACTTACAGAATCAGCACTTTCAATTTTATTTTTAAATTGTTCTACTTTTTCTGGAGTTAAGCTATCTTTAATCTTCTCAATTTGTTCTTTTGCTTTTTCCTTAGCTTTTGCTAAGTTAGTCGCAGTTGCATCAGTTAAAATTTTATCAAGTAATGATTTTGTATGGTCTAAAGCTTTTCCTTCTGAACCATCTGTATTCTCAGGGTCTGCTATACCTTGATCGTCTACTTTTTTACGCAACTCTTCTTTTTCAGCGTTAGTCAAGTAAGTTAAGGCATCAATTCCTTTTTTAACCTCAAGTTTTTTCTCTGCTATACCTTTTTCGTTTTTATAATTTCTTGAAATTGCTGTATTTACAACAGAATTTATATCTTCCTGACTTGTTTTACCTTCCAACTCTTTTTTGAAGACTTCTTTTTCTTTTGGAGAAAGGAAAATTAAATCTTCAATAGCTTTTTTACCTTTTTCTCTAGCCTCGGCTATGGCTGTATCATCTAATACAACCTTTTGTTTGAATAAATCTTCTTTAGGAATAGCTACATTAGTAGGAGTTCTATCTTTATTAAGAATAGAAAGACGAACAAAATTCGTTTCAGGTAACTCACCTTCCTTAGGTGTACCAACTACCTTAGAATAAGGACTTAAAATCTTATCAATAAAGTTCGAAGAAACACCTTCTCCGACACTCGTGATGATACCCTGTTCATCTGTTTTTATACCATTTATTTCTTTAAACCTTGCTACTCCTTCATCTACTTCTGACTGCCCTATCTTATCCAAATTTTCAACTGGTAAAGGATTCTTATGATAATTATAGCCACTCTTTTCTGCTAATTTAGTCTCCGCAGCATTTGGATCTTCATAAACAAGAGAAGTTCCCGGAATTACATCTGTAGAATTATCTTTGTAGGTAATAGTTGCAGTTCCGTCATTTCCAATTTGAATACCCTCTTTACCGTCCTTCAAATTATCTACAAATTTATTTTGTCCTTCCGGAAGAGAGCTACTAGTATTATCTTGATTCGCTTCCCAAATTTTTTCCTTTAATTTATCCTTTTCTTTTTGTGTTAAATTCGTAGTATTAGCTACACCCAGTCTTTCTGGTAATTTAGGCTCAAAAAATTCAGTATTTTTATATAATGCAGGAACTTGTTCCGTTGCCACTTTAAAGCGTGATCTGAGCGAGCCCGCATGTCCTACTTTAACCCCCGCACCAAAATCTAAGGTATATCTTTCATTTTTTAAAGTTGGATCCACAACTTCATATTCTGCTTCAATCGTAACGCTTTGGTGAGCTGCTCTTTCCCAGTCAGCATAGAAACTCTTGGTATTGTCCTTAAACAATTGGTAAATAGCTTGGTCTCCTGGCTTCCCTGCTATAGTATCTCCCATGCGCCACCAAAACATCGCATCCAGATCCCCGCGGTAAGTTTTCCCACTTTCACCTGTTGTATCGTTGTACCATTCCCATTTAGTAGGATCACCTGCATTTAAAGCTTTTGCGGCCGCTTCATTTTGGTAACGTGAACCGACAGAGTTAGACCCTGAAATCCAGCCTTGAGAGCCTTTCCAACTAGTCATGACTCGACCTTGTGGGCCAGTACCACCGTTGTATAGAGTGATTTTTCGTGGTTCTTTCACTCCAATTGGAGTTGTAAACCAAAATTCAGGACGTCCTCCACCGTAGTGATAAAGAGCAGATGCTCCATACCCACCATTAAACTTATAAGTAACTTTTACATAAGGATTTGTTTTGCTATATTGTGACCAGTCTACGTTAATTTGAATTTCTTTATCTACATCTACTACATCACGAACTCCACTCCCAGTAGCTTCATTAGGAGAATCCCCTAAGTTTGTATATAAAGTGCGAGCTGTCTTATCCCCTGTTTTTTCATATGTCAAAGCAGCCTCTACAGGTTGCACCGTCCCAGCAGCCCCAACTAAAGATGCCCCTATCAAACACGACGCCGCTCCAAAGCTAAACTTTCTAATCGAAAATTTTTCCACACGCTGCCACATTTGCTTGGAGCGTTTCTGCGTTCTCTTATAATTCATTCTTTGATCTCCATTTTTTATTTTTATTGCTTCTTATTCAAAAAGCCAATACACTATAATACAATTTTATTATAATATATCCACTTTAGGCGATAAGAATATACGTACATTATAGCATAAAATCCCCCCCCCCGTCCACTTTTAGCCTAATTTTTACTTTAATTAAAATATATAGAAATTTACCCTATTTGCTATCGTTTTGTCACTAATCCCTTATACAGATTTATAAATTTTAATCGATTCTCATTCAAAAACATAAAACAAGGCATTCTAGGTATCTGAAGCCCTAACCCCCTCCACTTACTTCATCACAAAATAAATAAAAGACCCTACCAGAACCAAAAAGCGTCTAGTAAGGCCTTTTTCTGAATCCAGTCACTAGGCTTAATTGAAAAGCGTGACTAGAAATGCTATTGAATATGATTAGCTAAATCTTCCTGAGCTTTTTTATTTGACTCAGCTTTTTCTTTTAGCCATTTGTCATAGAGTTCCTGGTACTGTTTCGCAGTTACCGGCTCTTTTTGCAGTTCAACATATTTGTAGTTATCAGCATCTCCCTTATGACCAACGAACGAGAAGGCTCCTGTGAACGGTACAGTCTTACGGAAGATTGGGTTAGCTCCACCACTTTGAACTGGTAGGAAGAGGGCGCTGTCAGTCAACCAAGCTTGAACTTCAGCAAATTTTTCATAACGAGCCTGAGTATTTTCAACTTCGCTATCTGCTTCATCTAGTAACTTTTTGTAAGCAGAAAGTCCAATTTTTTCTTTTACTTCATTATCTTTTCCAGCAGTCAAACCAATATTGTTAAGCTGAGAACCTGACTCTGGATCCAAGAGATCAAGATAAGTTTTCGGATCTGAGTAATCTCCGCTCCAACCCGAAATATCAATGTCATAATCCTTTTGTTCAGCTGTATCTGCAAAGAATGTAGCTTGATCCTTCTCGTCTGGAGAAAGTTGAATCACGTCAATCACAACGTTGTCCGCCCCAAGGGTTTCTTCCACTGTCTGCTTAAAGGAACTTGCTTGTTGTACATCTAACTTGGCCGTCTGGTCAACTGGCATATCCAAATGAATTGGGAAAGTCACGCCTTCTGCTTGCAAGGTTTCTTTAGCTTTAGCAAATGCTGCCTTGGCTTTTTCAGCATTCAAAAAGGCAGGTTGCGCATCATTCAAATTGATATTCGACCACTCTGTACCATAGTTAATAATCTTTTCATTGACAACATCTCCAAAGTTTTTACCACCGATTTGGACAAAATCACTTGGGATAAGCGTGTTACGCAAGATACGGTCTGCTCCATCTTCACCATTTGTCTGCGCTGCATAAGCATGACGGTCAAAGGCAAAGTTGACAGCCTGACGGAAATCCTTATTTTGCATGGCTGCAAGTGAATCTGTCTTTTCCTTATCAGACTGTTTCATGGTCTGCTTGTAGCTTTGACGATTAACGTTAAAAAGATAATAGAAGGTAATTGAGTTTTGTGGTGTGTAGGTGATTTTGTCCTCATTCCCTTTTTTCAACTGATTAAACACTGAACTTGTCGGGAAGATACGACCGTCCGAGTAGTTCCCTTCCAAAAATCCTCTCGCTAAACTATCTTGATCAGAACCGTCAAAGAAAGAGAGCTTCACTTTCTCAATTTTCACATTGTCCTTATCCCAGTAATTAGGGTTTTTATCAAATTCAATCAAAGATTTTGATGAGAAAGATTTAAACAAGTAAGGACCATTTGACAAGATACTGGATGGTGTTACACTTCCAAAGTCATCTCCCTTAGATTGCAAAAAAGCTTCATTTACAGGACTCAAAATGCCCCCAGTAGTCTTAGAATTCCAGTAAGATTCCGGCTTATTCAAAGTATATTGAAGAGTATAATCATCCACTGCCTTAACACCAACAGTCTCAAAGTCAGATGTTTCCCCCTCAACGTAGTCTGCGAGGCCCTTGATAGAGTCTTGAACCAAGTATAAGTTTTCAGCCTTTTTATCAGCTGCATACTTGAGACCTGTCACAAAGTCATGAGCCGTTACATCCGCATACTCTTCGCCCTCTGAAGTGTACCATTTCGCCCCCTGACGGATTTTATAAGTGTAGGTTAAACCATCTTTTGACACCGTCCATGACTCAGCCATAGAGGGGATGAGATTTCCATACTGATCATTTTCTAACAAGCCATCAATCAGGTTGGTCGTGATACTTGAAGTAGAACCACGTGTTGACGTAATGTAGTCCAAGGTATCAGGATTACTGGTAAATACATAAGAGTAGGTTTTCTCAGCGTTACTTGATTGAGATGACCCGCATGCCGCTAAAGCTAGACCTGCTGTCAAAGCCATAGCTCCAAAAAGCATAACTTTTGATTTCTTCATGATTATTCTCCATTTTTTACAGTATGTGAAATATTATACACCATTTGAGCAAAAATATAAAGCCTTTTTGAAGATTTTACAAAAATAAAAATCAGTAGACTCGAGTTCCTACTGATTTTTGTTATGGTTCGTTTGGATTATGCAGCCAAAACTTTGCGTCCTTTACGACGACGAGCTGCCAATACGCGACGACCGTTTTTAGTTGACATACGGTTACGGAATCCGTGTTTGCGCGCACGACGAAGTTTACTTGGTTGATAAGTACGTTTCACGATGAATACCTCCTCATAGATTTTGTATTCGTTTAGCCGGCTATAAAGTGATCAGTTACTAAACATACTTTACTATTCTATCTGATTCTTTCACTTTTGTCAATAGCTCTAGGCAAATGTTTACTGCTTTTTCGAATGTAAGCCCTATCTACGATACTGTTTCAAGAAACGAGTCATCTTTTCTTGGATTTGGGCTAACTCATCAACACGAGGAAGGTAAACGATACGGAAGTGGTCTGGTTCTTTCCAGTTAAAGCCGCGACCATGCACCAAGAGAACCTTTTCCTGCTTCAAGAAATCAAGGACAAACTGTTCATCATCATCGATACGGTACATATTGCGGTCAATTTTAGGGAAGATATAGAGTCCCGCCTTGGGTTTAACCGCAGATAAACCTGGAATCTCTTGAATGGCATTATAAATGAAGTTTCTTTGCTCGTAAATCCGTCCACCAGGAAGGAGCAATTCATCGACTGATTGGTGGCCACCCAAGGAAGTTTGTACGACTTGTTGGGCCAAAACGTTAGAGCAAAGACGCATATTGGACAGCATATTGAGCCCTTCGATATAGCCCTTGACATGGTGCTTAGGTCCAGACAAGACCATCCAACCCACACGGAAACCAGCAATACGGTGAGATTTTGATAGACCATTCATGCTGACACAGAAGACATCTGGTGCCAAGCTCGCCACAGGCGTATGCACATGTCCATCCATAACCATGCGGTCATAGATTTCATCCGCAAAGATAATCAAATCGTTTTGACGGGCAATCTCAATAATCTCTAGCAAGAGTTCCTTAGGATAAAGGGCTCCAGTTGGATTATTTGGATTGATAAGGACGATTGCCTTGGTATTGGAAGTGATTTTTGACTTGATATCGTCAATATCTGGGTACCATTCTGCAGCTTCATCACAGATATAGTGAACGGCATTTCCCCCAGCTAGGCTGACAGCAGCTGTCCAGAGAGGATAGTCTGGCATTGGCACTAAGACTTCATCCCCATTGTCCAAAAGCCCCTGCATGGACATGACAATTAGCTCACTGACACCATTTCCAAGATAAATATCATCAATATCTACGTTTGGAAATTTCTTCAATTGGCAATACTGCATGATGGCCTTACGGGCTGAGAAAATCCCCTTGGAGTCAGAGTAACCTTCACTATCACGCGCATTCATAATCAAGTCATGAATGACCTCGTCTGGCGCTGTAAAGCCAAATTCTGCTGGATTTCCTGTATTCAGACGTAAAATCTTTTCTCCGTTTGCTCGCATACGCATGGCTTCTTCCAAAACAGGACCACGGATATCATAAGCAACATGCTCTAACTTACTAGACTTGTTATATTCTTTCATCTTGTTTCCTCAATTCATCAGGATAGTAACATTATACCACTAGAAAGAGAATGCGACAAGTTTACTGAAATGTGTTACTAAAATCCTACAAAAGAAAAACCTCACTAAAAGCGAGGTCCAGACAAGTGAGATAGCAGGTGTTTTGCGAAAGACATATCACATACCAAAAGATAAACCTAGAAAAAGCAGGCCTAAGAAGGAGTCATAGAGAAGATTGAACATGAGGAAAAGCCCCCATATCATCAAGTAATCCCAGCGACCACTTCTTTTAGCGACTAGGAATAATAGAAAATGGTAGAGTAGGTGAAAGACTAAAAAGGCGATAAAACCTGGATAAAGAAACGGTACCAGACTCTCTAATTGCCAGATCATGACAACTTCTACCAAGACTGAAACTAGGATGATTCCATAATAAAGGAAATTTGATGTTTGAAAAGAGTTTTTCATCATTCTCCCTCCCTTCACTTCTTTCCTGCTATCCTTTCTTTTATTTTATCATATATTTATATAGATTTTAAGCGCTAACATTCTTTTGAAAAATACTTTTTTTGCTTTACTTCTATAGTGAAAAGGTTTACAATGATAGTAAGAAAATTTCAGGAGGTTTCACTATGGCACAACGTTACCAAAATATCATGGTCGCAATCGATGGTTCTAAGGAAGCGGACTTGGCTTTTATCAAGGGAGTTCATTCTGCTCTACGAAACGACGCTAAACTCACCATCGCACATGTCATTGACACACGCGCACTCCAAAGCGTATCCACCTTTGATGCTGAAGTTTACGAACAACTCCAAGTCGACGCTGAAACTCTGATGAAAGAGTACGAAAAACGTGCTAAAGATGCTGGTGTGGCAGATGTTCATATCGTCATTGAAATGGGAAATCCAAAGACCCTACTGGCACGTACTATTCCAGATGCTGAGGAAGTGGACCTCATCCTCGTTGGCGCAACTGGTCTCAACGCCTTTGAACGCCTCTTGGTCGGCTCTTCATCTGAATACATCCTCCGCCATGCTAAGGTCGATTTGCTGGTGGTGAGAGAACAAGAAAAAACTTTGTAATCATGAAGAAAAGGAGCCAAAAGCTCCTTTTTGTTTACTGTTTATACTAATTCAAACCACATCAACGTCGACTTGCCGTAGGTATGTTACTGACTTCGTCAGTTTCATCTGCAACCTCAAAACAGTGTTTTGAGCTGACTTCGTCAGTTTCATCTGCAACCTCAAAACAGTGTTTTGAGCTGACTTCGTCAGTTCTATCCACAACCTCAAAGCAGTGCTTTGAGCAACCTGCGGCTAGTTTCCTAGTTTGCTCTTTGATTTTCATTGAGTATTATTTCTCTCTTTATGGCGTTCATAAGCCTTGAGCTGGCGCTGCAGTTCCTTTTTAATAGCAGGTTCTGGAGCATATTTTTCTTCCCAATCATCTGGTTTTAAAATTTTGTGGGTCACTGGATCAAAATGAGCCTTGCCATCTGGGAAGATTTTCCCCATATTGGCCTGGTGGACAATATCAAAAATACGTTCTGGGTCCACCCCCATCAAGACAAAACTACCGTAGGTGAAGTAAAGCGTGTCAATCAAGGCATCCACCTGCCCTATCAAATCTTGCTGAGCAGGCGTCTTCTTAGCTACCTTATCTGCCGCCTTATCAAGAGCTTGATGAAGTTGCGATAGAGCTTGGCCAAAGTCCTCTTCCGAAGGACTTGCAGCTCGAACAAACTCCACCAATTCTTCTATTTTAAAGCCAGCCCTATGGGTTGCACCTTCTAAATCCCAAGCTCGAGGTTCTTCTTGGGTCCGTTCATCCATCATGTGGTGGAAGGTTTTGACCTTATTGAAATGATAGTCACGGCTGACAAAGACTTTTTCTGAAGACAAAACACCAAAATGTTCCAAGGCCTTGTGGATCCCATCTTGCTGATTGCTAGTGGTGATGTGCTTGGCAACTTCCTTAACACTGCTACTACCATTTCCCATAGCGACCGACATACCGACACCCGCCAGCATTTCAAGATCGTTATCCGAGTCACCAAAGGCCATGACTTGGTTGAGGTCAAAGCCATATTCTTTTCCGACTCGACGAATACCTTCCAATTTAGAGTTTCCTTGATTGATGACATCCGCTGCAAAAGGATTGCTACGTGTCAATTTCAAATCTTCAAAATCAGCTGCCGCCTTCTCAGATTCTTCTGGCGTCATCAGCATCAAAACTTGGTAGATAGGCTGATTCATCAGATGAAGCAGGTCTTCTTCCTTTTGGGGAACAACCTTGCTGACCATGCGATTAAAAGACTGACTCACTGTCCGAGTTAAAACAGAGGGAACGAAGCGACTGATTCGTTGGGAAAAAGAACCCAGACCAAAGGACATGATTTTGGAACCCAGCATGGCATCCTTGGTCCCTAGGGCAATCTCCTTGCCCTCTTTTTTAGCATAGCTAATTAGATGGCGCAAATGTAACTTGGAAATAGGGCTCGTGAACAAGACTCTGTCTTTATTAAAGATATACTGGCCATTGTAGGTTACCGCAAAGTCCAAATCCAAATCGTCCATCAATTCCTTAACAAAAAAAGGTCCTCGCCCTGTCGCTACGCCGACAAGCACCCCTTGTTCTTTGACAATCTTAATCGCGTCCTTAGTGGATTTCAAAACACTCTTGCGATCGTTGACCAAGGTTCCATCGATATCAAAAAAAACAGCTTTGACTTCCATCCTATCCCAATCTCCCCTTTTGTGATACAATGATTATACCACATTTCAGAAAGAGTGAGTAAATCATGCCTAAGAAAATCCTTGTTTTACATACAGGTGGGACTATTTCCATGCAGGCCGATGCTTCTGGCGCTGTTGTGACAAGTTCAGATAATCCCATGAACCATGTGTCTAATCCACTTGAAGGAATCCAAGTCCACGCCTTGGACTTTTTTAACCTGCCAAGCCCCCATATCAAGCCCAAGCATATGCTGGCTCTCTACCAGAAAATTAAAGAGGAAGCAGATAACTACGATGGGGTGGTGATCACACACGGGACCGATACTTTAGAGGAAACAGCCTATTTCCTTGACACCATGGAAGTTCCCCATATGCCTATCGTTCTAACAGGAGCCATGCGCAGCTCCAATGAACTCGGTAGTGACGGTGTTTATAATTATCTGAGCGCTTTACGAGTGGCTAGCGATGACAAGGCTGCTGACAAAGGAGTTTTGGTCGTTATGAACGATGAAATCCACGCTGCCAAGTATGTTACCAAAACACATACGACCAATATCAGTACCTTCCAGACTCCAACACACGGTCCCCTTGGTCTCATCATGAAACAGGAAATCCTCTACTTTAAAACAGCTGAACCCCGCGTCCGCTTTGACCTTGATCACATACAAGGCTTGGTTCCTATCATCTCGGCTTATGCTGGTATGACAGATGAGCTGATTGATATGCTTGATTTGGAACAATTGGACGGTTTGATTATCCAAGCCTTCGGAGCTGGTAATATTCCCAAAGAAACGGCTGAAAAGTTAGCAAGCCTTCTGCAAAAAGGAATCCCAGTCGCCCTGGTTTCACGATGCTTTAACGGTATCGCTGAGCCTGTTTACGCCTATCAGGGTGGAGGAGTACAGTTGCAAAAAACAGGCGTTTTCTTTGTTAAAGAACTCAACGCCCAAAAAGCCCGCTTGAAACTCCTCATCGCCCTCAATGCCGGACTAAAAGGGCAGGCTTTGAAAGACTATATGGAAGGGTAAGACTCTTCGAAAATCTCTTCAAACCACGTCAGCTTCCATCTGCAACCTCAAAACGGTGTTTTGAGCTGACTTCGTCAGTTCTATCTACAACCTCAAAGCAGTGCCTTGAGCTGACTTCGTCAGTTCTATCTACAACCTCAAAGCAGTGTTTTGAGCTGACTTCGTCAGTTCTATCTGCAACCTCAAAGCAGTGTTTTGAGCTGACTTCGTCAGTTCTATCTACAACCTCAAAGCAGGGACTTGAGCTGACTTCGTTAGTTCTATCCACAAGCTCAAAGCAGGGACTTGAGCTGACTTCGTCAGTTCTATCTACAAGTTCAAAACAGTGTGTTGCGCAGTCTTTAACCAGCCGCCTAGTCCGCTCTATGGTATTCATTAAGTCAACATCTCTTGTTTAAGAGCACAAAATCAGGAAATCTTCTCGATTCCCTGATTTTTTCTATTTACGTTTTCGTGTTGAGCTACGTTCTGTTAATCCATGAGATAATAGAACTTCACGTTCTTCCAACACTTCCTTGTGCATAATCTTAGTCAACATACGCATACTAATGGCACCAAGGTCATAAAGAGGTTGGGCAATAGTTGTCAAGTTTGGACGGGTAAAGCGAGAGACTTGCGAATCATCACTGGCAATGATCTCAAATTCTTCTGGTACTGACACACCTTTATCAGCCAAACCGTTCAAGACACCTGCCGCCAACTCATCACCTGTTACAATTGCTGCAGTTGCATTTGATGAAATCAAGCGCTCTGCCAAGGCATAGCCATCTTCATAAGTGTATTTAGATTCAAATACCAATCCTTCGCTATAAGGAATATCTGCTTTTTTCAAAGCTTCCTTGTAGCCAACCAAACGAACCTTACCATTGATGTCATCCACTAGTGGACCACTGACAAAAGCAATGCGCTCATTTTCTTTAGCGAGGTAGGTCACTGCATCAATCGTAGCTTGTTTGTAGTCAATATTGACACTTGGAAGCTGATGCTCTACATCCACAGTTCCTGCGAGAACAATCGGAGTACGTGAACGCGAAAATTCTGAGCGAATTTTATCTGTCAAGTGATACCCCATAAAGATAATGCCATCTACCTGCTTTGAAAAGAGGGTATTGACAACAGAAACTTCTTTCTCGTTATCTTCATCGCTATTAGCTAGGACAATATTGTACTTGTACATTTCTGCAATATCATCAATCCCCTTAGCCAAACTCGAAAAATAACCATTGGTAATATTTGGAATCACGACACCGACAGTGGTTGTCTTTTTACTTGCAAGACCACGCGCAACTGCATTTGGACGATAATCCAAACGATCAATTACCTCTAACACTTTTTTACGGGTATTCTCTTTTACATTTTTATTGCCATTAACCACACGGCTGACCGTCGCCATGGAAACACCTGCTTCACGAGCGACATCATAAATGGTTACTGTATCATCTGCATTCATTCCTTTTCCTGTCCTTTCTATCCCACACATTCTTTTACAAGTAGAGGCACCGATTAAAGCTCTATATCTACTTACAAAAGTGAAGATGTGAAAATTTCGTTTTCATATTTTTACTTATTCCATTCTATCACTAATTGTAAACACTTTCAAGTGTTTTTTGAGGATTGATTGAAAAAATTTCATAGAAAGCCTAGGTTTAGCTCCTTGCTACCACCTTAGACGAAACAAAAAGGAGGAAACTAAGCCCCCTCAAGTTACAAATTGTTTGATTGAATAATTTTAATTTTAACACATAATGGTTTTCGCGTTATGATAGTATCACAACCAACCAGATTCTTTCGCGATATTAGCTGCCTCTGTTCGATTACCTGCATCTAGTTTCGAAAGAATATTGGTGACATAGTTTCGGACTGTTCCGTTGGATAGATAAAGTTTATCTGCAATTTCTTGGTTAGAGAAACCCTGAGCAATTCCCTTTAAGACTGCGATTTCTTGTTCTGTTAATGGATTGGGATGCGTCATCACCACTTCCATCAATTCAGGCGAATACTCCTTGCGTCCTTCGAGGACGGTGTGCAAGGTTTGCATGAGGTCTGCAACGCTTCGTTCCTTTAATACATAAGCATCCACTCCAGCCTTGACCGCACGTTCAAAATACCCAGCACGCTTGAAGGTCGTCACCACAACCACCTTTGTTTCTAGCTTTTCTGATCGTATCCACTCCAAAACCTCGAGACCTGTCTTAACAGGCATTTCTACGTCAAGGATGGCGATATCTACAGACTCCTTTTCTAATAGTTGAATTGCTTCCTGCCCATTCTTGGCTTGGAGGACAGACTCTACATCTGCTTGAAAGGCAAGCAACTGGCACATAGCATCTCGCAACATACTTTGATCTTCTGCGACTAATACTTTCATCTATTTTCTCTCCTTATAAGGTAGTCGAACCTGAACTTCTGTCGGTTGTTTCTGACTGATTACACTTACTTCTCCCGAAAATGGAAGGACACGTTCTCGGACTGTATGGAGGTCACCCCCCTTTATAGAAGTAAAGCCACAGCCATCATCTCTCACTATTAGAATGAGTTCCTTCTCTGTCCGTTCTAATCTTAAGTAGACTTTAGACGCTTGGGCATGTTTGATGATATTGGTCACCAACTCAAGCAAAATCATGGAAGCCGTTGACTCCAATTCTTGAGTAAGGCTAGCAGTATCTAATTGATTAGCTATTTCCACCTCAATTCCAGCAATTTCTAACATCTTTTTCACAGTCTCTAGTTCGGATGTCAAAGTTCTAGACTTAAGATTTTCCACAATGGTTCGAACTTCACGCATTGATTCTTTGCTAATTTGCTGTATTTCTCTTAATTCCTTTTCCACCTGTGGATAAGCCTGCATTTGAAATAACTGCAAGGCTAAATCTGTCTTGACACTCAACATAGCAAAAGTATGCCCCAGACTATCATGCAAATCTTGACCGATACGACTGCGTTCATTTTCAGCAAGCAATAGATTTATCTGGGCATTTTGCTTAGCCTGAGCTTCTTTCAAATCCTCCACAATACGAATCCGAACCAAGCCAAAAGTCATTAAATCGATAAAAGTGATAATTCCAAGCAGATAGACTAGAAACTCAACTTCAACTTCCTGAAAAATCAAAAGTTGCCCCACAACAAGGACTTGAGCAAGGAGAAAAGTCCGGACATGTAAAGAATTAAAACTACGTACGCCGAAATGATAAATTAAGAGATTGGCAAGGAAAAAGAAGAACCAGATATAATTTACACCAACAAAGGCAGTATTCCCAGCTACATAGGCTAGCATAATCACCCAACAGAGCCAGGATAAACGCTGACTCTTGGTGGTTAAAACACCTAAGTAAGCCAAGACAAACAGAATGTCAATCAACAAATGCCAGCTAGGAAGCTCCCCAGTCACTACAGGAACGATGGGAAAAACCATAAAAATCAAACTGGTCCAATACATATAGTCTATGCTTTTCAGTCTTTCAAGCATTAAGCATTCTCCTTATGACCTTGAAGGTAAATGGTCAAACCAAACAAAACTGCTGAAAAAACAAGTAGATAAACTGTGGCTGATAAATTGATGCCACCCTCGTTTAAGAAGGTCTTGAGCAACTCCATCAACTGATAAGTTGGTAGGCACTTCCCGATTGCTTGCATCCAGTCTGGAAATAAAGAGATGGGCATCCATAGTCCGCCTAAAACAGCCAAGCCTAGATAGAGAAGATTGCCCACGACTGACATCAGCTGACTAGACGGTAAGAGAGTCAGGATCAAGCCAAGCGCTACAAAGGCAATACTTCCTACTATCAGCAAGAATGCAGCCCCAATCCAGCTTCCTAGAGGCATATCCACACCTCTGACCAAGTGCCCAACTGAGAAAACCACCAAGATTGAGATCAAATAATCAACCAGCATACTTGTTATCTTTGATAGATAATATTCTACCATATTTACAGGGGTATGGCGCAATGTTTTCTGCCAGTTGTTGATTTTATCGGTATGTAAAACAGCTGGGAATGAAAACATAGCTGTCGACATCATGGAAAAAGCCGTCATGGAGATGAGGTAGTCGCGCATAAAATTAGCCGGTCCACCTGGTGTTTCTTGGTACATGCCTGAAAAGAATAAATAGAAGGCTGTCGGCATACCTACTGATAATAAATAATAGACTAATTGTCGTTTGGTCAATAGAAATTCTATCTTGTTTAGTGCGATCCATCGTTTCATCTTAGTCATCTCCCTTTTGTGTTTCTTCAAAGATTGTATCCAACAAGCTACGATTATTGACTTCAATTTCTTGAATCCTACATCCTGCTCGGACTAATAGTTCCCAGAAAGCATCTGCTTCGCGTGTGACTACATGCAGAGCATCTTGTTTTTGTACCCACCTTTCAACCAAGTTAGACTGCTCAATGACTTCCTTGTATGCTAGAGGAAGGATAAAGTGCTTTTCAATCTCCTCACTGCGCATGGCTAGAGGTGTTGTATCGCGAATCAACTCTCCCTTATTCAAGACCAAGATTCGGTCCGCTGTATGCTCCACCTCTTCGATGTAATGGGACGAATAGAGAATGGTAACTCCCTGCGCTTTTAAATCCTGAACAATTTCCCAAAAACGTTGGCGTGTTGAGGTATCCATGGCCGCAGTTGGCTCATCTAAAAAGACAAGCTTTGGTCGCCCAATCAAGGTCAAGACAAAAGAGAAGAGACGCTTTTGCCCGCCTGACAATTTTTCTGCGAATTGCTCTTTTTGTTGCTGGTCAAACTGCAATAGTTGATCGAATTCCTGGTTGCTCAAGGGATTTGGATAGATACGTTGAAAGAAAGCAATCAACTCTTTGACCTTTAATTTCTGAACAATCACATTTTCTTGAGGGAGATAGGACCTAGTGTAGTCTAACTTAGAGCTCGTCACTGGCAATCCTTGGATAGATATTTGTCCACTAGTCACTAGCTTATCTTCCAATAAACAGTCCAGTAGTGTCGTCTTACCAGCACCATTTGGCCCAATCAAGGCGACGCATTCACCATCGTTGATTTCAAAGGAGATGTTCCGCAAAATCTCCTTGTCTTTTATTTTCTTACTCAATTTCTCAACTTTAATCACAGTCATGAGACTCTCCTTTCAACCACTCCATTCTCATAAGGAAAACGACGAAAATCATAAATCCAAACCCCAAAGCACCACGAATGAATTGGCGAAGCAAGGCTTGAGCAAACCAACCTGTAAACATTTCTACCAACCATACCCCTAGTGACAGGCCGATAAAGAAATAGATGATCCCTCTCTTCATTCCTCAAGCTCCTTTTTCACATCTCTGACTAATTTCAAACCTTCTCTAACAAGCCAATACATCATTCCAAAGCCAGCAAAGACCTCCCAAGGAAAATGGTAGAAACTCTCATCCAATCCCGAAAACAGGAGATAGGTCATAACTCCTGCTGCTACTAGACTTACAGCGATAATCATTTTATTTCTCATCTCTTCTTCCTCCATTTCATACTACAATTATAGTCTTTTGAAATCAGAGGAGATAGAAGCTTCTGTCACTAAAAAATATGACAAATGTCATAAAAAATTCTGTTCAAAACAAGCAAGATACACTATACAATAAAACACAATTAGAAAAATCTAAGGCAACTTCCTCAAAAGAGATATCAAACCCAATTCACACCATAATGTAAACTAATACTTATTTAAAATCAAAAAGAGTAGAAATTTTTATCAGATAAACACATATATTATAGGTGGAGCAAAAAAAACTCTTCAATTACTTTCTTAAAAGTTTGTAAGAATTATACAATCTGTTAAATTTTAATTTATGTACCTAAACTACAGTATTCATTGAACAAATCAGGAAACAAAAAAATATACGCGATCAAAATGAATTACTGAAAATCAAAAAAAAGAGAGAACCAAACTGATTCTCTCTTAATGTATATAATATCTAATTTTAAAAATAAACACTCACGTATCTCTGTAATGAATCGGGAAGACAGGATTCGAACCTGCGACACCTTGGTCCCAAACCAAGTACTCTACCAAGCTGAGCTACTTCCCGAGTTAAATAGAAAAATGCACCCTAGAGGAGTCGAACCTCTAACCGCCTGATTCGTAGTCAGGTACTCTATCCAGTTGAGCTAAGGGTGCTCTATATTATGCCGAGGACCGGAATCGAACCGGTACGATCGTTACCAATCGCAGGATTTTAAGTCCTGTGCGTCTG
>NZ_CKYA01000009.1 GCF_001113365.1 Streptococcus pneumoniae
ACAAGAAAATAATTGGAGAGATAAATCTGAAATTAATGAATACAACATTACGCATTTAAAAAAGAGTATCTACTCTTTAATTGAAAATAGTAGTTTATTAAATGAGTTTAAAAGAGTTTTAAAAGAGCATGTAGCTAATGAAAGGTTATTTTTGGAGTTTAATATTAACTCGAAAGAATCTTCGCACCAACTTGATATTGTCTATAAAGAAGTTGGTGTATTAAGTTTGGGACAAAAAGTTGTAGCCATGCTTGATTTTTTATTAGCATATAGTGATTATTCTAAAGACTTCAGACCATTGATTATTGATCAGCCTGAAGACAATCTAGACAATCGTTATATTTACAGGCATTTAGTTCAGCAGTTTAGAGATGTGAAAGCTCAACGTCAAATTATTTTAGCAACACATAATGCTACAATTGTAACAAATTCTATGACAGATCAAGTTGTTATTATGGAGTCAGATGGAGTTAACGGATGGATTGAATCACAGGGATATGTTAGTGAAAAATATATAAAAAATCATATCATCAATCAATTAGAGGGAGGAAAAGATTCCTTCAAGCATAAAATGTCTATATATGAGACGGCTTTATCAGAGTAGAGTCAGAAAAAGTAGGTTAGAAATTTAGCCTACTTTTTTCTTTGTCCGACAGGCATAGTGTACATCTGAGGTACAAGTCCTCTGTGGATATTTGTTGCAGCAATCTAAATCGTTTGATGATTTTTTAGAGAAAGCAAAGCAGTTGTATGTTCAGATTGATTTTAGTCAAAAGCATAGCCGTTTTTTGATGACAGATAGAACGATGATAAAACCAATTCGAGGACGCCAACTCAGCAAACGAGATTTATATGATGAAGAATTTTTTAGAATACATTTTGCCAAACAAGAGATTGAAAGTCGTTTAGAATTTTTGTTGAACCGTGTCAATTCTTTAGAAGATTTAATAACAAAAGCAAAAGAATTGAATCTAACCATTGACTTAAAACAAAAAAATGTAACTTTTATCCTGGAAGAAGATAATCAAAAGATAAGCCTGAATCATAAAAAAATTAGCGATAAGAAATTGTACGATGTTCAATTTTTTAATCGTTATTTTGAAGATAGAGAAGTTAGAGATATTCAAGCATTAGAAAATCTTCAGGAAGATTTTCAGACTTTTCGAGAGGAGCAGCATAAGGAGAAAGTCTCCGCTGAAGAAATCGAGGAAGCCTTCAAGAAATACAAGGAAAAACGAGATGCTATCCATGAGTTTGAGATTGAACTTACGGATAATCAGATAGAGAAGTTGGTTGATGATGGTATCTATATCCGGGTTTCGTTTGGTATTAAACAGAGTGGACTCATCTTTATTCCTAACTACCAGCTAGATATTTTTGAGGAAGACAATCAGAAAAAATATAAAGTCTACATTCGAGAAACGTCTTTTTACTTTGTCTATAATAAAGAAAACAAGGATAATAATTGTTTCATCAAGGGTAGGACTTTAATCAGATAATTGAGCAACGATAGCCAAAAACTCCCATATAGACGACCAACTTTAAAAAGTCTTTAAGACAAGATTTCTGAAATTAATCTTATGATTGAACTATCTAACACGAACAAACAATACCAAGAAATCAAAGATGAGCTTGTATTAGAAATTGCAGAGATTGATATGAAGCTAGAAGAAACCCAAGAAAAAATCGCCACCTTAAACAAGATGGTGGAAGTCCTTATCAATTTGAAGAGTGAAGATCATGAGACTAGAAAATTAGCTAAGTATGATTTTGCCCAAATGAACATGACGGAATCAATAACGTTAGATCGACTCAATACAGATATTTTAAAATTACAACAGGAACTTGGTAATGAAATTAATGAATATGAGGAGATAGCTAGAAGACAGGATTCGTTTGTGAAAATTATTAATACCAATAAATTTACAGTCCTAAAATTTCACGAGAATGCTTTACTAGAATAATAGTATTTACGACTAATTCGTTAAAATATAGAGAATAATTTCATTTATTTTTTATTTACTAGTTTATTAAAATGATCAGTATGGTGTAATCTTAACTTGTCTTCTCTTAAAATATCGAGAACTTGTATGGCCTGTTTCATTTTTTCAATTCCACTACTTAATTGGCGTTTAAATTCATAGTATCCAGTTGCATAGAGAAAAACTGTCTGTTCATAGAAGTTAAATTCATTATCTAATAATGTTTTTATCTCACTAATTAAATAGGAACAATTAGAAAATTTTTCCTCATCTATACTAAGAATTAAACAATTTATAGCAAGTTGAGTGACCATTCGTTTATTGGTTTTATTCAGAGAAGAGTAGATATAATTCTTTAACAATTCCTTTGTCAATAAGAAGTAGGAATTGTAGTTAATTGTTCGTGCACAGTTACCAAATATAATAATCTCATAGTAACCCCATTTTTCGACTTTAAAAAGATAGTCTGTCAGTTGAAGTAGTTCTTCATCTGATGGAATGATCCTCGAATCCATTGTGTGCAGAATGGATTTTACCATAGTTTTCTCTAAAGGNTAGATATTTTTGAGGAAGACAATCAGAAAAAATATAAAGTCTACATTCGAGAAACGTCTTTTTACTTTGTCTATAATAAAGAAAACAAGGATAATAATTGTTTCATCAAGGGTAGGACTTTAATCAGATAATTGAGCAACGATAGCCAAAAACTCCCATATAGACGACCAACTTTAAAAAGTCTTTAAGACAAGATTTCTGAAATTAATCTTATGATTGAACTATCTAACACGAACAAACAATACCAAGAAATCAAAGATGAGCTTGTATTAGAAATTGCAGAGATTGATATGAAGCTAGAAGAAACCCAAGAAAAAATCGCCACCTTAAACAAGATGGTGGAAGTCCTTATCAATTTGAAGAGTGAAGATCATGAGACTAGAAAATTAGCTAAGTATGATTTTGCCCAAATGAACATGACGGAATCAATAACGTTAGATCGACTCAATACAGATATTTTAAAATTACAACAGGAACTTGGTAATGAAATTAATGAATATGAGGAGATAGCTAGAAGACAGGATTCGTTTGTGAAAATTATTAATACCAATAAATTTACAGTCCTAAAATTTCACGAGAATGCTTTACTAGAATAATAGTATTTACGACTAATTCGTTAAAATATAGAGAATAATTTCATTTATTTTTTATTTACTAGTTTATTAAAATGATCAGTATGGTGTAATCTTAACTTGTCTTCTCTTAAAATATCGAGAACTTGTATGGCCTGTTTCATTTTTTCAATTCCACTACTTAATTGGCGTTTAAATTCATAGTATCCAGTTGCATAGAGAAAAACTGTCTGTTCATAGAAGTTAAATTCATTATCTAATAATGTTTTTATCTCACTAATTAAATAGGAACAATTAGAAAATTTTTCCTCATCTATACTAAGAATTAAACAATTTATAGCAAGTTGAGTGACCATTCGTTTATTGGTTTTATTCAGAGAAGAGTAGATATAATTCTTTAACAATTCCTTTGTCAATAAGAAGTAGGAATTGTAGTTAATTGTTCGTGCACAGTTACCAAATATAATAATCTCATAGTAACCCCATTTTTCGACTTTAAAAAGATAGTCTGTCAGTTGAAGTAGTTCTTCATCTGATGGAATGATCCTCGAATCCATTGTGTGCAGAATGGATTTTACCATAGTTTTCTCTAAAGGATCTAGAGTGTAATTTGTAGTGTCAGATAGTAGGCACGCTATATTATCAATACTTTGTGATGAGTATTGTTTACGAATATATTGAACTAGGTTAGCAAATGATTCACTATTGGTGTAGTCATCATCGTGTAAAATAAGAAACTCATCTAGGGTAACGTGCAACTTGTCTAAAATATTGATTAGTCTAATACATGAGATTTCTGATTCTCCACGTTCGAATCGAGATATTTGAGATTTAGAAAGATGCTCGTCAGCAACAGAACATAAACTGATTTGTTTTCCTTTACGAACTTTTCTGAGTGTGATACCAAGTTTTGATTTCATAATTTTCCCGTTTTCCCAACAAAAAAGTAATTGATTCTTATTTATTGTACAATAAATAAAAACTGAAAGGAAGTCTAAATATGAAGAAAATTTTAAAAAATTCCCCAATTTTATTGTTGGTAATGGATATTATTATTGTCGGTGGATAAAATGTTTAGGTGTACACCTAAGAGTCTGGGACAAAAAGATTTTGATTTTAGGAATTCTTGATTATAAATTTTAAAAATCGATAGATTAGACAAAAAAGCGAATAAGACAGAATTCTGAGTGTCAGATAACTCGTTTTGTTAGCTTTTTATATTTAAGGTTAGACTTTTGTCCCAGACTCTTAGTACTGGTTGGAGGATACGATGAAAGATAGTATGGTTAATTATTGGTTAAATTATTTTCCGGAGTATAGTTTAGAAACGTTTGAAGTAGAATAGATATTAAGGGCCTATCTTTCTCTTATTCCAAAGACTCAGCTCCTGTAATAGAAAATTTAAATTTGACTATTGATTCAGGACAGAGAATTGCACTAGTCGGTCAACCGGGGTCAGGAAAAAGTACGTTATCAAAAATACCATCAGGATTATATAAGATTGATACAGGAAAAGTTTTATTTGATGGTGTAAATATTAATCAAATAGATAAAAAAATATTAAGTCAAAATTTAGGAGTAGTTCCACAGGATTCATTTTTATTGAACAGAAGTATTCTTGATAATATAACTTTAAAGCACGAAGTTACTTCACAAAAGATAGAGGAAGTTTGTAAAGCAGTTCAAATCTATGATGAAATCATGGCTATGCCGATGAAATTTAATACTATCATCTCAGAGATGGGTTCAAATATTTCAGGTATTCAAAGACAACGGATAGCACTGGCACGTGCATTAATAAATAATCCTAGTATTGTAATTTTAGATGAGGCAACTAGTGCATTAGACACTATTAATGAGGAAAGAATAACAAAGTATATAAAAAGTCAGGGCTGTACTCAAATAATTGTAGTTCACAGATTGTTATCGATTAAGGATGCGGGATATTATTTTTGTAATGAAAGGTGGTAAGATTGTTGAGTCAGGAAATCATAAGTACTTAATGGCTCTTGGTGGAGATGACTAGAGCTTATATACAAAAAGGAAATGAGGTGTACAGAAAATGAAGAAAGAAAATGAATATGTAATTTCAACAGCAGCCTCACTAGGGGTGATGATTGGAATAGTGTTTGCAATTTTTTTAGATTTTCCAGTTGAATATGGTATTTCTTTAGGCTTGTTGAATGGAATAGTATTGGGTTCGCTGATTGTTTACAAAAACAATAATAATTAAGCATAATTTTTTGCTGTAAACTAACGAGTAGAGATGGCTATAGTTGAAATTATAAATCTAACAAAAAACTTTAAAGATATTGAAGTTATTCATAACACTTCATTTTATTTAAATAATAGAGCAACTACATTAGTAGCTTAAAAACGTGATTAAACCGCTATTCTTGGGAGTAGCGGTTTTTCTTTTTATGTTCCATGGGGCAAAAAGAGGGGGCATCATCTTTATGTAATAAGTAAATATACAACTAACTGTTTAACTCAACATAAAAATCCCCAATCGAAGCGATTGAGGATTAAGCAAATGAATCTTAAACAATACCTTGTGCAATCATAGCGTTTGCTACATTTTCAAAGGCAGCGATGTTAGCTCCTGCAAGGTAGTCTTTATCAAGACCGTATGTTTCTGAAGTCGTTTTAGCTGTGTTAAAGATGTTTGTCATAATGTCTTTGAGACGTCCATCAACTTCTTCACGAGTCCATGAGAGGCGAAGGCTATTTTGGCTCATTTCAAGAGCTGAAACGGCTACACCACCGGCATTGGCAGCTTTAGCAGGTCCGTAGAAGATACCATTTTCTTTGTAGACTTTGATGGCATCAAGGTCGCTTGGCATGTTGGCACCTTCAGATACACAGATAACGCCTTGAGCAACCAAACGTTTAGCTGCTTCACCATTGATTTCGTTTTGAGTCGCACATGGAAGAGCGATGTCATAGTTTCCAGCGTAAGTCCATACAGAACCTTCATGATAAGTAGCAGTCGCTTTTTCAGCAGCATACTCAGTCAAACGAGCGCGACGTTTTTCTTTAACGTCAACCAAAAGATCGAAGTCGATACCATTTTCATCGATGACATAACCATTTGAATCAGATACAGAGATAACAGTTGCACCAAGTTCAGTTGCTTTTTGAAGTGCGTACTGAGCAACGTTACCAGAACCTGAAATGACCACTTTCTTACCAGCAAAGCTATTACCGTTAGCTTTGAGCATTTCTTCAGTGTAATAAACCAAACCGTAACCAGTTGCTTCTGGACGAATCAAGCTACCACCAAATCCAAGAGGTTTACCAGTCAAGACACCAGCATCAAATTGATTAAGGCGTTTGTACTGACCGTAAAGGTAACCAATCTCACGTCCACCAACACCGATATCACCAGCAGGTACGTCAAGTGATGGTCCGATGTGTTTTTGCAATTCAGTCATGAAGCTTTGGCAGAAGCGCATCACTTCAGCATCTGTTTTACCTTTAGGATCGAAGTCTGATCCACCTTTACCTCCACCGATAGGAAGTCCAGTTAAGACATTTTTAAAGATTTGTTCAAATCCGAGGAATTTCAAGATCCCTTGGTTTACAGTTGGGTGGAAACGAAGTCCGCCTTTGTATGGTCCAACAGCTGAGTTGAATTGAACACGGTAGCCACGGTTTACTTGAACTTTTCCATCACGGTCAACCCAAGGAACACGGAAAGAAATCACGCGCTCAGGCTCAGTAATACGTGCCAAGATATTTTCTTCGATATACTCAGGGTGTTTTTCAAATACAGGTTCTAAAGTGTTGAAAAATTCTTCAACAGCTTGGAGGAATTCAGCCTCGTGCCCGTTACGAGCTTTTACAGTTTCAAACACGCTTTGGATATATTCTTTAGCAGATGTCATATCGTTCTCCTTTTATTGTCATATTTTATTACATGAGTCATTATAGCAGAATTTTTTTTCACTGTAAAGAAAAAAACAGAAATTTTCTAAAAATTCTTTCAATTCAGTTTTTGGGATTTTTTGAAAATAGATAAAAAAACGAACGTTTTTCTTGGAAATATCTTTCTCAAAGAGAAATTGTGAAAATATGATATAAGAAAAGAAAATGTTTAGCAATTCAGAAATCACTTGTTAATTTATCCGTGATATGTTAGATTTGCCAGCAAAACTATGACCATTTTGGAGGAAAGCAATATTTACATCCCCTTATTCAGGGCAGGATTTTCTATACAAGTATAGATGTCTTGCTGGAGTTGGATCATGGAACCCAAGCGGTTATTGTGATTTAGAACTATCATCGGAATTTTTTCATTAGACTTGTTCGGTAACCATAAAGTACTATACTATCCATGAACAAGACCCAGAAAAAGTAGCCTTATTTCTTAAGAATTTTAATAGTTTAAAGCGCTTAGCACCTGTTTATATTGATGAAACAGGATTCGATACTTATTTTTATCGAGAATATGGTCGCTCATTAAAAGGTCAGTTAATAAGGGGTAAAGTATCTGGAAGAAGATATCAGAGGATTTTCTTTGGTTGCAGGGCTAACAAATGGTGAGTTAATCGCTCCAATGATCTACGAAGAGACGATGACGAACGACTTTTTTGAAGCTTGGTTTCAGAAGTTTCTCTTACCAACATTAAATACACCATTAGTTATTATTATGGATAATGCAAGATTCCATAGAATGGGGAAGCTAGAACTTTTATGTGAAGAGTTTGGGCATAAATTTTTACCTCTTCCTCTCTACTCACCTGAGTACAATCCTATTGAGAAAATATGGGCTCATATCAAAAAGCATCTCAAAAAGGTATTACTAAGTTGAAATACCTTTTACGAGGCTCTTTTGTCCCACTCTTGTTTCAATTTGTTATAAATGCCTAAGATAAGACCTGTACTAGGTAAATAAAAATCTCTATACTATCTGAAAGTGAAGATTACTCACTGTGAGATAGTATAGAGTCTTTTTGTTATAGTTAAATTATCCTACCCATTCCCCATTGTAATTAACACGATAACCGTCAGGGGTCGTCGTATTGATTGCTAGGGCACCAGAGCTATAGGCATAGTACCATTTACCAGATACTTTCATCCAGCCTGTTTTCATAGCACCTGAGCTATCAAGATAATACCAGCTACCATTATCTTTGAGCCAACCAGTCTTCATAGCGCCTGAACCGTCGAGATAGTACCAGCTACCGTCTTTTATCCAGCCAGTTTGCATCCAGCCAGAGTTGTCAAAGCGATACCAAGTTCTATTTATTTTTTCCCATCCATTACTCGTGTATGAGCCGTCATTGTGTTTAAACCACCAATGTCCGTTTGATTGAATCCAACTTCCGAAGTATTGGGAATGATTGAACCCATTTTTCTGACTTGAATTTGTATTTTCATTTTTGGTTTTATGAGTTCCGATAGCCTTTAAGTCTTTGTCAAAAAGATTCGCCTTAGTTGCAAATGTTTGAGTCTGAGAAGAATTTGCTTCTGTATATTGAATGGCCTTTCCATAACCATCAGCTAATTCTTCAGAGCCACCAGATACTGTTCCGAAACTTTGTGCAACGGTAATCCATCCATTTTGAGTGGCAGGGTTTTCAAAGGCTGCAAGCCCCATATAGGTCAGTTTTGGATCAATTAAGGATTTATAGTGTCCAGTTTGACCAGAGACACTTGCCCCACTACGAGATTTGACGTAATCTGCTTTTTCCTCATACCATTGATTAATAGCTGTCATAAATCCGTCATAGTTCCAAGCCAAGTTTTCTGCTAGGGAGAAATTACCTGTAGGCCAAGCGCTCCAAATGTCCTTACTAGACAAGCGTGTGTGATTAATGGTGATAGAAGCTTCTGCTGCACGAACAAAGGCAGTTTTTTCTAGTGCAGTTGACCATTTGATAGGAACATAGCTAGTAACTAGACCTTCATCTGCTGCCTCTTTTCGAATAGTATTGATACGATTTAGAATAGCCTGTTTATCTGGCGTTAAGAAAGTCCCTTCAATCCCAACTAGAGTAGTACCAGAAGAAGCACTAGTGACCTCAGAGTTTAAGATATTGTAGGATTGACCATTGATTGCTTGAGTGGAAACCAGCCTATCATTAGCGGCTACTGATTGTGATGTAAGAGTTCCAGCTCCTAACAAGGAAAGTACTAAAACTGTAGCAAGTGTGAACTTTTTAGTTTTATTGTTCATTTTGTGTCCTCCTATTTTTATTATAACATCTCTACTGGGCAGAGTAAACTAAAATTCGGTATAGCTAGGGACTAGATTTATTTTAAATTTAGATGTTTGCAAAAATTTTTCTTAAATTTGGTGTATAATATAAATAGATGATTTTAATGAAATCTACTCGACTTGTTCGATAACTATCTGAAGCGAGATTAGGTGTTCAGAAATTGAATTTTTAAGGTTACAACTTAGCCATACTTTTTAGGTTTCACATCTTTAAATAAGCTAAACACTCTATGATGTCATATAAATTATAGTTTAGAGGATGTAGAACAAATCTTCCTTCATCAAGGAAGTTAAAGAACTCAATAACACAGGGATTCCATTCCCCTAGAAAGGTTAAATAAATGAAATCATATAAGAAATTTACGATTCTTGCTCTGGCTCTTCTTGGATTCACTAGCCAAACAGTTTTAGCTAATGATGCTAGTCATCCTACGAATAACTCTATCGGTGGTTCAACTACTAGCTCTGCAAGTCCTTTTCAAGTAGCTACAGAAAATCAGCCAACGACTCCTAGTTCGAGTGAGCAGGAGACAAAACCAACTCTTCCTACTGAGTCTAAGCTACAAACTGGTTGGGTAAAAGAAGACGGGAAGTGGACTTATTATAGTCAAACGGGTGTCAAATTTACAGATACTCTTTATGAAGGCTACCTATTTGATAAGAATGGTTACTTACTTGAAAATAGCTGGTATCAGATGGCTAACAAGTGGTACTACGCCAATGGCTCAGGAAAATATCTGTCTAATCAATGGAGTCAAATCAATGGTAAATGGTATGCATTTGATCAAAATGGTACCATGATGGCTAATACCTGGAAGGGAAATTATTACCTGAAGTCCAGTGGGGCTATGGCAGATAAAGAATGGGTGTACGATCCGAGCTACTCTAGCTGGTTTTATCTCAAGTCAGGTGGGCACTATGCTGAACAGCAATGGGTAGGCTCTTACTATCTAAAATCTGGTGGCTACATGGCTCACAAAGAGTGGATTTATGATCAAGATTATCAAGCTTGGTATTATCTTAAAGAAGATGGCGTTTATGTCACTGGAACTTATACTATTGATGGAAGTAGTCATTTTTTCAAAGATAATGGTAAATGGGTGCAAGAACTTCCAAAAGGATTTGAAAAGGGGCGCTATAGTAAAACTATCTTCCTAGATCCTGGGCATGGTGGACGTGATTCGGGTGCTTACTATTATGGAATAGCTGAAAAAGATTTGAATCTACAGGTCTCTCGTAAATTACGGAAACGTTTAGAAGAACTTGGCTATACAGTTTTAACATCTCGTGATAGTGATGTGGATGTTGACTTTGTGACGGAGCGTTCTCGTATGGTAAATAAAACGAATGCAGACTTCTTTATTAGTATTCATTTTAACGCTACTGGGAATGACACAACACTGAATCTGGGAATACAGACTTATTCTTATAAGGAAGAAGCGGGTTATCCGAGCAAGATTAACCAGTACTGGCATAATAATCCAGACCGTATAAGTGAAAGTAATCGTTTGGCAGCTGACCTTCATTCATCTCTCTTGGCCGAGACAGGAGCTAGAGATGCTGGACTTTTGCAAGCCACCTTCGCTGTTCTTCGTGAGACTGCGAAACCTGCTGTGTTATTAGAGTTGGGTTATATGGATAATTCAGAAGAAAACCAACGAATCCGTAGTGAACAATACCAAGATAAGTTAGTTGAAGGCATTATTAAAGGAATTCAAAAATATTACGCTGGAAATTAAGAAACTAGATCAAACTAAGCTTTGGAGATTGTCCTAGGCTTAGTTTTTTGCATTTGTAATGCTATTCACAACATTAAATTTTCTGAAAATTTATTGAAAAATGAGTGAAAACATGATATAATAAAACGTAAAATTAATTCAGGTTTCCTGAACCGATAGGAGTAAACAATGAAAAAACTAGGTTTTGTCCTTTTATCTTCAGCCTTGCTATTGACAGCTTGTGCTGTTAGGTTTGAAAAATCAACCGAGATAAATGATTCATCTAAGGTGACAGCCTTGTCTGAAGACAAGCAGAAAATGCTTGATAAGGCCACTGCTGACTATAAGACTTTTGTGCAAGAGCAAATCGATAAACTCTTGACAGATACGGAAGGCTTTGTCAAACTGTTGAAAGAAGGTAAGTTAGAAGAAGCTAAGAAGGTCTATCCACTGATTCGTATGTCTTATGAGCGTTCAGAACCGATTGCCGAGAGTTTTGGTGAATCTGATGTCAAGATTGACTTCCGTTTGGCAGACTACATGGACGAAAACAAGACGGAAGAAGGTTGGTCAGGTTTCCACCGTATCGAGCGTATCCTTTGGGAAGACAATACAACTAAAGGAACTGAAAGCTACGGCGATCAGTTGGTAAATGATATCAAGGAATTGAAAGCCAAGATTGCAACTGTGGATGTGGACTACAAGGTCATGTTGACTGGAGCAGTTGACTTGCTTAACGAAGTAGCGACAAGCAAGATTACAGGTGAAGAGGAAATTTATTCTCATACAGACTTGTATGACTTCCGTGCTAATATCCAGGGAGCTGAGAAGATTTTCCAACTCTTTAAACCTTTGCTTGAAAAATCAGACGCTAACCTAGTTAAAGAATTGGAAGTAGACTTCAAGTCTGTCAATGATTTGTTGGACAAACACATGACTGATAAGGAACACTACAAACTCTATACTGATTTGACAAAAGAAGATACCAAAGAATTGTCAGAAGCTGTGACAAAACTTGGTGAGCCTCTATCACAAATGGGTAAATTTCTTAGTGGAGAATAAGAGTCATGACTGAAAAAGACGAAAAGTTTTTTGAGAAGAAAATGGACCGTCGAGAATTTCTAAAAAAAGCAGGGATTGGAGGGGCTGGTTTAGCGCTAGGACTCTCTGGTGCTTCTGCTTTTTTCGCACCTAAGCTTGGGAATCAGGAAAAAATCTCGTACGGAAATGAACAAATTGCTTTTTATGGCAAGCATCAAGCTGGGATTAGTACGCCCATGCAAAAAAATATCTATTTTGTTGTCTTGGACCTACATACGACGGATAGAGATAAGATTATCCAGCTATTCAAGGATTGGACGGATTATAGCTCCAAGTTGGTTGAGGGGGAACTGGTCAAAAAAGATGGACAGAATGCTCTCTTGCCTCCTAGCGATACTGGTGAAACAGTTGGACTCAATCCTCATCGTTTAACGCTGACTTTTGGTGTGTCTGCCAGTTTCTTGAAAAAGATGAACTTGGAAAATAAGCGTCCTCAAGTATTCAGAGATTTACCGCCTTTTCCTAAAGAGCAATTGCGTGAAAAATATACTGGTGGGGATATTATGATCCAGGCTTGTGCAGATGATGAGCAGGTTGCCTTTCACGCTATTCGCAATCTCATTCGTAAGGGGAGAAATGCAGTGACCCTCCGTTGGAGTCAGTCTGGTTTTGCAGCAATCGGAGATCGAATGGAGACACCGCGTAACCTCTTTGGATTTAAGGATGGAACAGCAAATCCAACCAAGGAGAAAGACTTTGACCGCGTTATCTGGGCTGATAGTCAGGACTGGATGGAAAATGGTTCTTATATGGCAGTTCGTCGGATTCAGATGTTTTTAGAGACCTGGGACCGCACTAGTCTTGAAGAACAGGAAAATACCTTCGGTCGTTACAAGGAAAGTGGTGCCCCTTTTGGTAAGAAAAATGAGTTTGATGAAGTGGATTTAAGTCTCTTACCTGATGATTCACATGTCCGTTTGGCTAAGGAAGTGGATAAGCCACTTTTACGTCGTTCTTATTCTTACTCAGATGGAATTGATGAAAAAACTGGCCAGTTTGATACGGGTTTGCTCTTCATTTCTTTCCAGAAGGATCCTGATAACTTTGTTAAGGTGCAAACCAATCTAGGTGCTACAGATAAGATGAATGAATATATCACTCACATCGGTAGTGGACTCTTTGCTTGCTTTGGTGGTGTGGAGAAAGGAGGCTACATTGGTCAGAAATTATTGGAAGGCTAAAAGCTGGTTACTAGTTTTAGCTTTGTCACTTTTAATTCTTTCTCCAGTAGGTGCCCAAGAGAGTCTGAGTTCTTACTTTGTAAAAATCACAGATGCTTCTAAAGCGGTCAAAAATGGCAATCAGTCTGAGGCCCAGAATCTCGTTAAAGAGATGGCATCAGACTTCGAAAGAGTAAAAGACAGCAATTCTGATGCTGGTAAAGTCGTCAAGGAAAAGTTAGCCCAGTCAGGCGATATTACTGAAGACAAACTCACCCAACTTTCTTCAGCCCTATTAGCCTTTGAAAAAGAACAAAATCCTGTTGACCTAGATGCGGAAAAAGAAAAATTGGTCAACCGTCTGAGTCCACGTTTTGAAGCCTTAGAGCAGGCCATTGACTCCAAAGATTTGGAAAAGGTTCGAGAGGCTTTTAAGAAAATGAATTCCACTTGGACCATCAATGAAAGTGTGGTTCGTGACAATAGTACGGCCCATTATGGCCGTGTTGAGACAGCTATTTCTTTCTTGCGTAGTAGCATGGAAACCGAGCCTACAGACTTTAACTCCATCCAGACTTCCTTTGAGAACTTAAAAAAGGCTATTGATGATTTTGTAACTGGAAAAGAAATCGCAGCAACATCTTCTGATTTGAGTCTTAAAGACGGTATTGACCTTTTGAAGAAGGCGTTGGAACAATTCCAAGCTGGTGACTCATCATCAGGAGCAGCTAGTATGAAGGAATTTATCACTATCTGGCCAACAATTGAAGGTTCTGTCAGCACGACCAATCCTTCCCTCTATACTCGAGTGGAAAGCGAAAGCCCTGTGATTATGGTCAAGGGAAGTGAGAAGGACTACCAAGAAAAATTAGAAAAACTGATTGCAGATTTATCACAGATTGATACTAGCGCACGTTACAATGCCTTTGATGCTATGCTGATTCTCCTAAGAGAAGGTGTGGAGGCTCTCTTAATCGTTATGGCTTTGGTAACGACCTTGAAAGCAGCCAAGATGCGTAAAGGGCTCAAGTGGGTTTATGGTGGTGCTATCACTGGAATCATGGCCAGTCTTGTCATTGCTTTCATCCTGCAAATTGCCTTTCCAGCAGTGACATCAGGCTCCAATCGTGAAATCATCGAAGGAGCAGTGGGGATTTTTGCAGTCGCTATGATGATTTTGATTGGAATCTGGCTCCACATCAAATCCTCGGTCAAAAAATGGAATGCCTTTATGGAGTCACAAATGGAAACAGTGACCAAAACAGGTTCCTTTATTTCCATGTTTGCTCTCAGTTTTCTAGCTGTTTTCCGTGAGGGAGCAGAAACCATTCTCTTTTATGTTGGGATTTTACCAAGGATTTCCAACTTTGAATTTGTCTTGGGAATTTCACTTGCCTTGCTGGTTCTGGTAATTATTGCCATCGTGATGAACAAAGCCAGTCAATTCTTCCTGCCTCATAAGGTCTTCTTTATCCTAACTTGGATGATTTATGCTCTAGCCTTTAAGATGCTGGGGGTTAGTGTCCATGCTCTTCAGTTGACAAATATGGCGCCAAATCACTTGCTGACAGGCTTTCCAACGATCGACCTGCTTGGAATTTATCCAAGTTGGGAAGGCTTGACCAGTCAGCTAATCTTTGTCATTATTGTCTTGATTGTCACTTTTAGACAGGGTGAAGAATAAATGGATAGAAAAGAATTGACAATCGTTGAACATCTGGTAGAATTTAGAAAGAGATTATTGGCAGTAGTCATTTGTTTCTTTTTGGTATTCTGTGTTTCTCTGCTGTTTGCAGACCAGATTTACCAGTATGTGACCCAAGCTTTTCAGCAAAAGTTGATTGTTTTAGGGCCTAATGATATTTTATGGATTTACATACGTTTGGCTAGTCTGATGGCCTTTACCATCACCTTGCCTTACACGGTGTATCATATTTGGTCTTTCATCAAACCTGGTTTAAAGAAGGAAGAAGCTAGAGCGATTTTTGCCTATATTCCAGCTAGTTTCCTTTGTTTTCTAGTTGGACTGGCTTTTGGTTTTTACTTTGTAACACCAGCCTTACTTCAGGTTTTATTAGGGCTAGGAGAAGGACTATTTGAAACGCAGTTAACAGCCCAAAATTATCTGTCCTTTGTTTTTCAAACGACCTTACCCATGGCTCTGGTTTTTGAATTACCAGTTATCATTGCCTTTTTGACGTCGATTGACCTCATTGGACCAGAATTATTGACTACTTATCGCCGATATGCCTATTTTATCTTATTGGTACTTGCAGTCATCTTGACACCAGCTGACTTTGTCAGTGATTTGGCAATGACTGCCCCCTTGATTTTACTCTATGAATTAAGTATTACCATCAGCAAACATATTATGAAACGCAAGCAGAAAGGAGCGAGAAATGGGAATCTTACGTGATATCGGAGCACCAGGATTGATTATCATCGTTTTAGGAGCTCTCTTGATCTTTGGACCAAAACGATTACCTGAACTAGGCGAGTCAATCGGTAAAATGCTATCTGAATTTAAAACAGCAGTTAAAGGAACTGAAAATCAAGATAAGAAAGAGTAAATCTGCTCTAATAAAAAACTTTGTACTCTAGAAACCATCGTGTGGCTAACTAGAGTGCAAAGTTTTTTGAGTCTGGAATATAAAAACAGCAGTTAATTTCAAGAAACAAAAAAAGAACAGCCGAAGCTGTCTTTTTATCATTATTTGAGACCGTATTTTTTGTTGAAACGATCCACGCGTCCATCTGCTTGAGTGAACTTTTGACGTCCAGTGTAGAATGGGTGTGAGTCTGATGAAATTTCCACACGGATCAATGGGTAAGTTTCGCCTTCGAACTCAACTGTTTCGTTAGAGCGTTTTGTTGAACCGCTAAGGAATTGGTAACCAGTAGTTGTGTCCATGAAGACAACTGGGCGATATTCTGGATGGATATCTTTTTTCATTTTGCAATATTTCCTTTCTGCCATGGTCTCTTTGCGAGCCATAGATTGTTACCATACTAGTCTATCAGATTCTGAAAAGTTTGGCAAGTATTTTATCAGTTTTTAAGCAAGTTTTTTAACTTTTGGTAGATGATTTCGTTTTCCTCTAGGCTATAGGAATTAGCACCGCTTGCTAGAGGGTGGCCTCCACCATCATGTTCTTTGGCAATTTCATTGATAGGATGGATTTTACTGCGTAAGCGAACACGGTAGTGGCCATCAGCCTGCTCTACAAAAATTCCCCAGAGACTGACGCTGTCAATACGTCCAGGTGCACCGACAATGGCTGCAGTTTCAGCATCGGTAACATTAAATTGTTTCAAGACTTCTTGACTCAGGATAACGCGCGCTGCACCATTTTCATCCACCTCCAGATGGTCGTAGATGTAGCCTTGAAGTTTAGCAATTTTGTAACTCATAGTGTCCATTTTGCGAGTGAGAGCCGCAAAGTCAAAGTTCTGTTCTCTCAAATAAGCAGCAAGGCGAAGAGTTTGCGCAGTAGTAGAAGGGTAGAGGAAACGGCCTGTATCACCAACAATTCCTGCAAAGAGCAATTCAGCAGCGCGATCTGACAAGGCTAGCTGGGTTGTTTGGGCAAATAGGGTAATCATCTCACTAGCGCTACTTGAACTAGTATCTACCCAAGATAAGTCACCATATACATCATCATTTGGATGATGGTCAATCTTAATGAGAAAATCACCTTGACGATAGCGCTTATCGTCAATACGAGCAGTATTCGCCGTATCACAGACGATGACAAGGGCGCCTTGGTAGGCACTATCTTCAATAAGATCCATCTCAGCCATCCAAGTTAGAGTTGGTTCATCAAAACCAACGGCTTTGATGGTTTTTTCTGGAAAATGATGTTTGAGAAGAGATTTCAAACCCATCTGACTTCCCAAGGCATCAGGGTCTGGTTTCATATGACGATGAATGATAATCGTGTCGTATTCTTTGATTTTTTCTAAAATTTGATGGCAAATTTCCATAAATAACCTCAATTCTTTCTCATTTCATTGTAGCACAAGAATTTTTATTTTTAAAATGAAAAAGATGTGATATAATGGAGAAAGATAAATTGAGGAGGACGATATGGCATTAGCAAAAATTGTATTTGCCAGTATGACCGGTAATACCGAAGAAATTGCAGATATTGTAGCAGACAAATTACGTGACTTGGGCTTGGATGTCGATGTTGATGAATGTACAACTGTTGACGCTTCAGACTTCTTGGAAGCAGACATCGCTATCGTTGCGACCTATACTTATGGTGATGGCGAATTGCCAGATGAGATGATGGACTTCTACGAAGACCTAGCAGATCTTAACTTGAATGGTAAAATCTACGGAGTGGTTGGTTCAGGTGACACCTTCTACGATGAATTCTGTAAGGCTGTTGATGACTTTGACCGTGTCTTTGTGTCAACAGGAGCAGAAAAAGGTTCAGAGTGTGTTAAAGTTGATCTTTCTGCCGAGGAAGAAGATATTGAACGCTTGGAACAATTCGCAGAAGAATTGGCTGCTAAAGTAGGATAAGCATAAACGTGCGCTGATGTAATCAATCAGTGCATTTTTCTTATCGTGAGTTGGGATTTTACTAGCCTAATTGATGGCTTTTTGATACAATAATTCAAATAAAGGAGGAGACTGTATGGATTTAGATAGTATTCGTCAAGAAATTGATCAAATCGACGACCAAATCGTTAAGCTCTTAGAAGAACGAATGCATTTGGTTGAGGATGTAGTTGCCTATAAGAAAGCTTCAGGTAAACCGATTTTAGATACTAAGAGAGAAGCAATTATCTTTGAAAAGGTTAGGAGTCGTGTAGAGGACAAGCGCTATCAGGAGACTATTGTCGCGACTTTTTCTGACATACTCAAACGTTCGCGTGATTATCAGGATCAAAATATTAAATGAAAAAAGAACAATTTTATCCGCTAGGGATTTTTCTAGCTGCTATGTTGGGCGGACTTGTCCGCTACCTAGTTTCCACTTGGTTACCAGCCAGTCCAGACTTTCCTTGGGGCACTCTCTTTGTCAACTATTTGGGAATTTTCTGCCTGGTTTATCTTGTCAAGGGTTATCTGGTCTATAAGGGGACTAGTAAGGGCTTGGTTTTAGCACTGGGTACAGGTTTTTGCGGAGGTCTAACAACCTTTTCTAGTCTCATGCTTGATGCTGTGAAACTGCTTGATACAGGGCGTTATCTGAGTTTGATCCTGTATTTGCTTTTGAGTATAAGTGGAGGTCTACTCTTGGCTTATTTTCTAGGGAGGAAGAAATGGTAATCGTCTATCTTGCAATTGCTTGTGGCTTAGGAGCGCTCGTACGGTATTTCTTTTCCCGCTATAATCAAGCATCTAAATTGCCCCTCGGAACGCTCATAGCTAATCTTTTGGGTTGTTTTTTGATTGGATTATTCTACAATCATGTGGAGTCTAAGGAAGTTTATGCTATTCTAGCAACAGGATTTTGTGGTGGTTTAACGACTTTTTCGACCTTGAATGATGAACTTCAAAGACTGCTAAGTGATAAGAAGGTCTTTTATTCTTACCTGACTTTGACCTACCTAGGTGGTTTGGTTGCGATTTTTTTAGGAATTCTGCTATGTAAGTGTCTAGTGTTTTGAGATAAATAGAAAATATTGAACTAACGGAAAATTCCGTTAGTTCTTTTTTGTATTTTGAGAGGAAAAATGTCAGATAATATTGAAATTGTAATGGATGTGTCTAGGTAGGAAGGAGTAAAGCATGGAAACTGGAATTTGTAGACGATGTTCTTGCAACTGGGTTACACCTTGCATCAATGAAAAGTATGGTACTTGCTGGTGGGTAGATAAAAATAGAACGCTGTGTAGTCACTGTTTTTATGGATTTAATGATGACTCTTGTCAGACAAAAGTTTATTACAGACCAGGGCATGATTGGCTTGAGAGAGATTGGGAATTTGCTTGGGAAATACTGACAAATTCAAAAAGTCATTGGGTATATGATATGGAACATGATGTGTTGTGTGTGGTTGGTTTAGGAGATCATATTGGAGCCGTTAGATTTATTGTAAGGAATTTTTATGGACTTAATCGTATTTATCGTGAGGAGATTCCTAAATGGCAAGACATTATTGGGAATAATATGATTTTTTATAATGCAAAGGTCAATGATTCAGAACATTACGCTAGTTGTTTGCCTAGAAAGTATAAACATGTGGATTGATATGGATAATAAAATTATTGAGAAGATACAAAATCTTTTAGAATTAGCTTACGATGCACCAAACGATGAAGAGGGGCAGACTGCACTTCTGATGGCTCAAAGACTTATGGTGAAGCATAATCTTTCTATGAATGATTTAACGAATAGTAAAACTCAAAAAGATATTGGTGAAACAATAGGAACATGGGAATATAGACTTCCATGGTGGCAAGAAAAGTTGGCAGGTATTTTAGGTGAAAATTTTAGATGTAAAACGATAAGAAGACGACTTCCTGAAGACGGAATCACACAGATAATTTTCTTTGGATATCAATCTGATGCTGAATTTTGTAGTAAGGTTTACGAAGGTGCGCTCTTATACCTTAAATATCGGCTGAAACGACTTTTCCCTACAGTCTCAAGAGCAAGATGGAAAGACTATAAGAAATCGTACTTACTAGGTTTCTTAAACGGAATAGATCAACGTTTTCAGGACCAGGTTCAATCATCAGAAGAATTTGGTTTGATGGTAAAAATCCCAGCAGAAGTTTTGGAAGAACAACATCGTCGCATGGGAAGTTTAAAGAATAGAACCATTAATGTTAAAGTTGATGTTGATTATGAGGCCTATATTGCTGGTTTTGAAAACGCAAAAGAGACTAGGTTGTTATCAGAAGAATTACTACAAGTATGAATATAAAGTGGCTTACTTAAAGAAAGGATCACATATGAAACAACACCAAACAAACTTCTCAAGGTTGACTAGAGACGTAATGATTTCCGATTTGATGAATACGATGGGATGGACTAGAAGCCGTGCTATTGCAGCTATTGAAGAGTTAGAACAAGCTCATCTTGTCTATTTTCCTGAAGCTGGTGGCTTGAGGTTACAAGTTGTAGGAGGATTTTAATGGCGGATATCACGATTGATCAACTAGCAACACAAACTTTTTATCAAATTCCAGAAATCTTTTTTACTCGTATTCAACATAATGAGAATGGCTACGTCAAATTGACTAGTTCCTATACTGGTCTTTCATCTGATGCCAAGTTAGCATATGGCGCTCTCTATAATCGTTGTAAATTAAGTATCAGTTCTTTTCAGAAGGGAAATAGAGATTACGTTGATGAGAACGGAGCGGTCTTTCTAATTTTTACAGTATCTGATTTGATGTTGTTACTAGATAAGGGAAAGATGAAGGTTACTAAAATTAAGAAAGAACTGCAAGAACATGGTCTCTTACGAGAAGTTAGGCAGGGACTCAATAAGCCCAATAGACTTTATCTTCAACTAGTGGATGCTAATTTAGAAATAGTGGAGCACTATTCAATCGATGGTGAGTTGTTAAAGAGGATAGATGCTTTTGGTAAAGTTCTCTATGAAAAAGAGTGTGATATAGAAAAAACACCAAAACCCCTCGGTAATAGCGGAAGTCCACAAAACGGACGTCCACAAAATGGACTTCAAAACGTCCATAAAACGGACGGAATAAATACAGAGAGGAGTCAGACAGAGTCCTCATACGATACTAATCGATACGAGGGCGAGTCATCTTTATCTGGTTTATCAATTTCTGAAGCATTTAAAATGGGGCAACATGGTTTTCTTTCTCCTCAACTAGTTCAGAAACTCAGTATGTTTGGAAAAGATGCAAAAATTCTTGAAAATAAAATCTATCAATCGAAACGTCAAGTTGAGAAGAATTACAACAACCTCTTAGCCGGTCAGGAAATTTATGGAGAGGTTTGGCTGCAAGATCTTGAACGTGAGCTTGATAAATTGATTTTCAAAATTAAAACAGGAGAGGCTGAAGAAAAACCAATCCAGAATGTCCCAGCCTACTTCTACAAAATGATGATTCGTTTTTGGAAGATGGCTCTACTCATTGAAAAAGAACATGGTTTCCTTGAGCTATCAGGACAAAGTGAGTATGCTAGAAAATTCCCTGAAGAGTGTCCTAGTGTGATTGCACATTATTATCCAGACAAACTATCAGAGATTAAACTGAATCACTTTTTAGATGAGTTGTCTAAAGACACTGTGACTTGTTAAAAGAAAGAGGCAACACAATGCAAGAACCATTCACAATCAATCTTCCTAAGATTACAGAAAAGCAATTACTTGCGCGCTACGATGGTATGATTCGAGAAGCTATTGAAAAAGCTTTTACGGAACAAGAACTTTACAAACCAATGATACGCATGGCTGGTCTCTGCCGTTGGCTTGATGTATCAACTACTACTATTGTTAAATGGCAAAAGGCAGGAATGCCTCATATCGTTGTTGATGGAGTCACACTCTACGACAAACACCAAGTCAGAAAATGGCTCGAACAATTTGAAAGAGGAGACTCTGTGTGGGATGAGTTCAGCGGATTTGATTTCACATTTAGAATGTTGCCAAATGGGCTTGGTGAGCATGCTTGTTCAAGAGGAAATTGGACGGAAGAAATGTTGGAGTGTTTGATTCAGGCTGTTTTAGATGTGTCTGATGATGAAGGTATCTCTCGTGAAACAGTGAAAGAATGGGTTGAGTTTTATCATCCAGTAGAGGTGACTAATAGCTAGACAAAGAAAAACACGGAGGAGACTTTTGAAAATGGCGACATTTATGTCATTCCTCTCAGCAATGTGACGATTTATAAGAAAACGTCTAATAGCTAATCTCTTGACCTAAGCAAGTCAGTAAACTGCTGATGTACATTGACAACTGAATACCCCCACTGTCCTGATTAGCGGAACTAAGCATAAAAAGAAGAACAAGGGCGGTGTGTAGGCTAGAAAAGGATATCTAGTGCTGTTCCAACACGTAAAAGCAGGCAAAGCCTAAGCTGAAGGAGTTTGCGGTTTCTAGACTTAAAACCGTGTGTAAAAAATACAGCAGGTATGTACGTCATACCTCGGCATGGCTGTAAATCAGCCTTGATTCAGTAAGGAGGATACAAGATGAATCAATCAAAATTAGTTACAGAGGTCACTTTAGCTGACCTTAGACGCTTAGGAAATCAAGGGAATGCAACCGCAAGACTTGATAATGGTGATGAGATCAAATTAACCAGCAGATATGGTTTGGTACCTAAAAAAGGATATCTAGCAGGTAAACTAGAAACAGTTTGGATGATTGTAGAATATTCAAAAATTTATAAAGAGATTCGCACCATCAAACGAGGTGATGTTTTAGTGGCTAGACGCATTAAACAAGGAAATATCAATCGTTTACTGCTGACTGGTAAAGGATATCATCGTCCAACGAAGCATTAAACAGATAGACCCTCATCTATCTGTTTCATCAAGGAGAGGAAATCTGAACTGTTCTAAATGTCCTATCTTTGATTAAGCGGATAGATGAATGAAAATCAAGAAAAAATTGAGAAAAACCTCTAAAAATGGTAAAATAAAAGTATAAAATGAATGTTTTAAGAACGTTTTTAAACAAAAAGGAGATAAGATTATGAAATTGAGAACAACTATCTTGGCAACAACTGCCAGTGTAACTTTGCTTGGGTTAGGAAATAGTCAACCTGTGTATGCGAATAGTACAACGAGTAGTCAGGTAGAGAATTTAAAAAGTGAATTGATTAAAGCTAAGAGAGAATATGAACAAGCCAAAAGTATCTATGACAATGCTTTATCATCTGCACCTAGCAATACTATTACACTGAGTGATAAGTATATAAAGGCTTTGAAGACGGCTTTTTCTGATTTTAATATTAGCCAGACTGCACGTGACAGTGCGAAGTCTATTTTGCAGTCAGAAAGTTTGAGATTAAAGAATCAAAATAGTTTCCACAAAGATGTTGCTGATGAGGGGGAACGTCTGGATGTCAACAATCTACCACTAGCTGTTCGTCAGGAGTTGTCATTTTTTGCCCAAGATTTAATTAACCAAGTTCGTTCTCAGGTTGGGACACCTAGAGTCAGTGTTTCTAGTTCGGCAATTGATTTTGCGGATAAGGTGGCAAAGGAATATGTAAAAGATGATTGGGGATTATCTAAATTAAGCACATTAGGTGTATCAGGTCACAATGCCGAAGGTATCAACCGAGTTGCAAAAACCTATGGCTTACCTACCTCAGATGCTGAATCTGAAAAAAGAGGAGGTCAACTGTATGAGAATTTGTTCTTTAGACCTGTAGCATTAAGAGAAGCTACCAAATCTCAGCTAAAGGAAGCTATTTATATTGGTATGGTTGAATTTATGTTAAACGATACTGAATGGGGGCATGCTCAAGCAATTGCAGGATTGAACTGGGGGAATCCATCAAGTAAAGATTATTTTGGATTATCGTTTTCTAGTCTTTCATCAGTAAACTCTGCTCATTTCATCACTATTTCTCAGGAAAATATTAATCGAGCAACGAAATCTAATTTTAGTACAGCTTCAGTAACGGATCCAAGATCTTCAAATCGTTATCAGGCTGTAAAAAAATTAGAAGTTGATTACAAAAATAAAGAGAAAATTTATCAAGATTTAAAAAGTAAGCTGGAGAACCAGACAGGTAAAAGTTCTGTAGAAGAAAATAATTCTAAGAAAGCAGAACCTATTAAACCAATTGAAAACACATCTGATTTGCGTGACCAATGGAAACAAGAGGGAAGTTATTGGTATTATTTTGATCATGCAGGGAAAGCTCTTCTCAGTGGTTGGAAGGGAAACTATTATCTCAAATCAAATGGTGTGATGGCACGTAATGAATGGATTTATGATACAAGCTATAAAGCTTGGTATTATCTCAAGTCAGATGGAAGTTACGCACAAAATAGTTGGCAAGGAAGCTACTACCTTAAGTCAGATGGAAAAATGGCACAAAGTGAGTGGTTATACGATTCCAACTATAAAGCTTGGTACTATCTCAAGTCAGATGGAAGCTATGCACAAAATAGTTGGCAAGGAAGCTACTACCTTAAGTCAGATGGGAAAATGGCACAAAGTGAGTGGCTATACGATTCCAGCTATAAAGCCTGGTACTATCTCAAATCAGATGGAAGCTATCTGAAAAATCAATGGTTCAAAGACGGAAGTGCTTGGTACTATTTGAAAGCAGATGGTAAGATGGCACAAAATGAGACGATTGGTGGTTATCGTTTAGATTATTCTGGTAAGTGGATTTCTTAAAATTCATACAATATTGTATAGAAAAAGTCAGTGAAAACTGGCTTTTTTCTTTTGGAAAGGAAAGAGATGATTTTATATTATAAGAGGCCTCGGGCGCCAACATTTGAGGGTTTATAACATTTGAGGTTTTATATTGATTGATATTTTAGATAAGGAGATAGAATGCACAGAGTAAGAGAAACAAAAACATATGGATCTATTCGGAAATCAAAAATTTATGGAGCTTGTGGAGTGATACTAGGTTTAGCAGCTTTAAGTATGATAAGCCCAGTTATGGCAGATGAACGAACTGAAAATCCAGCTACAAATGCGCCTTATGCTCAGATGAGTCCAAGCAGTGTTTCTACTGAAAATCAAGGAAAGAGTGAAGAAAAAACAGGTACGTTAGAAGTTTCTATTTCTCATTCCAGTTTAGATGAAACTGTTAAAAAGGCACAAGAAGCTGGGTTGAAGGTAGAATTTGATTCTGTAGTAGATAAAGGAACTGCCAGTACAGCCTCTGAGTTGGAAAAAAAGCAAAAGGAAGTCGAAAGTGATTATCTCACACAAGCAGATAGTATTGAGAAAGCTACTGAAAAATACCGTGAAGATCAAAAACAAAATCAAACGAACCGAAAGAAAATCCAAGATGAAAATACTGCGAAGAAGGAACAATATCAAAAGGATTTAGCTTCTTATCAGGTTGAAGTGAATCGAATTAATCAGAAGAATGCTAGTATTCGTGCGGAGAATGAAAAAAATCAACGAGAGAATCAGGCAGAAAAAGATCGCATTAATCAAGAGAATGCAGAAATCCGAAAACGAAATGAAGCCAAGAAAGTAGCTTATGAAAGCTCTTTGACAGACTATACAAAGAAACTAGAAACTATTAAAGCTGAGCGAGATGCAATTCAAACAAGCAAGCCTTTATTTGGTTCTGAAACAGGTTTCAAGGTTTATGGAGGATTTAACTCATATGGTCGAGGGATGGAGTATTATGGTAACTTTACAGTTGTACCAGATGATAATCTACAAGTAGAGAGCATAGACGGATTTTTAGGCTATCATGCAGATACTTATGTGACAGGGAGTGAAGGAACTCAGGTTGGAAAAGATGGTACAGGAACCTACGATGTAATTAAAGCTCCAAAAGTTGGAGATACATTTTATATTCACAATATTGGAACGCTTACGGATGGTAGAAAGGTAACGGCCAAAGTCACGGTTTCGGATTTAGGAGACTATCAGGGAGAAGTTCGAAATGGTGTTCCTGTAACAGATCCAGATATCTACCTCAAGAGTGGAGATGGAGATAGTCTTTATTTTGTTTATAATAATCATACACGTTTAGAGTTGATTTTTGATTTTTATATTGAAGGTACGACAACTCCTGTTTCCCTCTTAATTGGAACAGTTATTACCGATGTAGATTGGGGTCAAGGTTCAAATTTGAGTTATGGCACGTCTGGTCGTGGAATGGTTATTAATCCAATTGATTCAGGTTTGGATTTTGATGGTCGCGTTATGAAGGGAGTAAAAATTGGTGTTAATGATATCTCGGATATTCCTACGGGTTCCTTTGCTTCAGTAGGGTATGGTTCTAGTTTAACGTACCTTCACACCTCATCTCCTGGTTCGACAGAGGGAAGAACTCCCGCTGAATGGGATGCAGAGAATGCGAGTGGAAATGCTCAAAACGTTGTCTTTACAATTCTGGGAGATGGTGCAGAGTTAAAAAAGATACCTTCCTTAACAAAACCAATTGAACCAACCTATGAGAAGGAAACTACTCCACCAAATTCTCCAACTGAAAAACCTGAAGAGGTCCTCCCACCTAAACCTGAGGAGCCAAAGGAAAAAGAGATCCCCTCTTTAGTGTCTCCTCCAACAGTAAGGGTCAGATATGCACGCTTACAGGCAATGCCTGGCCTAGAAAAGTTTGTAAAAAATTCTTCTGGGGAATCTATTGATAAAAGCTATGTACCTAAACTTTCAACAGTACAGTGGGAATTAACAACTAAGCCACTTCCAGCTAATCGTGAAGCTATTACCGACTTTGAAATTGTGGATGCCTTGCCTTCAGGTTTTGTGTTAGATGTTGAAGCTTCCAAAAAAGTTAGTTCAGATTTTGAATTAACTTATGACGAATCGAACCATGTTGTTCGGGTGAAAGGCTTAGAAAGTTTGAAATCTAAGCTTAATCAAGATTTAAGTAAGGAAGTACAAGTACCAGCTCCAATTTTAGTAGGAAAAGTTACAAATGATGGTGCAACCTACAAGAATAATTTCCAATTAAAAATTAATAATAAGTACGAAAGTTATTCAAATATTGTTCAGGTTTCAACACCTGGTAAACCGAATGACCCTGATAATCCAAATAACAATTTAATTCAGCCAATCAAACACAATCATAATAAGGATAAAGTTATCATCGATGGTAAACCAGTTCTAGCTGGTTCGACAAATTACTACCATATTACCTTGGATTATGATCAATATAAGGGGATGAAGGCAGATTCATCTACTATTCTAAAAGGATTTGGAGCAATTGATGATTACCCAGAAGAGGCTGTTACGATTAATCAATCGGATATTCGTTATATTGACAGCGAAGGACAAGAAGTTGCTGGTATCTCAGTGTATCAGTATGATTCTATAGATGCCGTTGATAATGATAAGGTAAAAGCTTTTCTTGCTAGTTCTGAAATTAAGCCCAAGGGAGCTTTCCAAGTATTTTTAGTTGATGATCCAGAAGCCTATTTTAACCAATATATTAAAGCAGGAAAATCGGTTACAATTATTGATCCAATGGTGACAAAGGAAGACCTACGAAATACAGGGAAATCATTTGAAAATACGGCTTACCAAGTTGATTTCGGGAACGGATATCAAACTGAGACAGTTGTAAATAACGTTCCTACTGCGAAACCAACCAAGAAGAATTTGAATAAAGCAGGTGTTAACATCGATGGGAAACAGGTCTTGGCAGGCTCTGTCAACTACTACAAGGTAACGGCAGATTATAGCCAATACAAGGGCATTGAAGCGGATAAAGACCGTATTGGCAAAGGGTTCTATATCGTTGATGATTACCCAGAAGAAGCTGTTACGATCAATCAAGACGGTGTTCAAGTGACAGATTCTAAGGGTCAAGTAGTTAAAGGTTTGAAAATGGCTCTTTATGAGAGTCTAGATAAGGCACCATCAGGTGTCCAAGAAGCTCTGAAGTCTAGCAATTTCACTCCGAAAGGAGCGATTCAAGTATTCGAGGCAGAGAATCCAGAAGAGTTCTACAAGACCTACGTGCAAGCTGGAGAAGTTTTGACGATTACCAACCCAATGACTGTTAAGAAGGAATTGGGTCAAACAGGTGGTAAGTACGAGAATACAGCTTATCAGCTTGATTTTGGTTCAGCTTATATCACAGATACAGTTGTAAATAATGTTCCTACTGCGAAACCTACCAAGAAGAATCTGAATAAAGCAGGTGTTAACATCGATGGCAAACAGGTCTTGGCAGGCTCTGTCAATTACTACAAGGTAACGGCAGATTATAGCCAATATAAGGGCATTGAAGCAGATAAAGACCGTATTGGTAAAGGGTTCTATATCGTTGATGATTACCCAGAAGAAGCTGTTACGATCAATCAAGACGGTGTTCAAGTGACAGATTCTAAGGGTCAAGTAGTTAAAGGTTTGAAAATGGCTCTTTATGAGAGTCTAGATAAGGCACCATCAGGTGTCCAAGAAGCTCTGAAGTCTAGCAATTTCACTCCGAAAGGAGCGATTCAAGTATTCGAGGCAGAGAATCCAGAGGAATTCTACAAGACCTACGTGCAAACTGGTGAAGTTTTGACGATTACTAATCCAATGACTGTTAAGAAGGAATTGGGTCAAACAGGTGGTAAGTATGAGAATACAGCCTATCAGCTTGATTTTGGTTCAGCTTATATCACGGAAACAGTCGTAAATAATGTTCCTACTGCGAAACCAACCAAGAAGAATTTGAATAAAGCAGGCGTGAACATCGATGGGAAACAGGTCTTGGCAGGCTCTGTCAACTACTACAAGGTAACGGCAGATTATAGTCAATACAAGGGCATTGAAGCAGATAAAGACCGTATTGGCAAAGGATTCTATATCGTTGATGATTACCCAGAAGAAGCTGTTACCATCAATCAAGACGGTGTTCAAGTAACGGATTCTAAAGGGCAAGTAGTCAAAGGTTTGAAAATGGCTCTTTATGAGAGTCTGGATAAGGCACCAACAGGTGTCCAAGAAGCCCTGAAGTCTAGTAATTTCACTCCGAAAGGAGCGATTCAAGTATTCGAGGCGGAGAATCCAGAGGAGTTCTACAAGACCTACGTGCAAGCTGGAGAAGTTCTGACCATTACCAATCCAATGACTGTTAAGAAGGAATTGGGTCAAACAGGTGGTAAGTATGAGAATACAGCCTATCAAATTGATTTTGGTATGGCTTATGTTACTGAAACTGTAGTCAATAATGTTCCGAAGATTGAACCTAAGAAAGATGTGGTGATTGACCATCTAAGTAAAGAAAGTTTAGATGGAAAAGAGCTTAAGTTAAATCAAACATTTAATTATAAATTAGTTGGTTCCCTGATACCAAAGGATCGCTCAGAGCAATTGTTTGAGTATAAGTTTAGCGATGATTATGATGAAACGCATGATGAGTATCAAGGTGTATATCAAGTGTTTGCGACTGTAGATTTTGAAACAAGTGACGGTCAAAAATTCAAAGCTGGTGATGAATTAACTAAGTATACTAGTCAGGTAGTGGACAAAGATAAAGGAAAAGTAGATATTAGCTTTGATAATACTTTCTTGAAGTCAATTTTAGAAACTTCAGTATTTCAAGCAGAAGTATACCTACAAATGACACGTATTCAAGCAGGAACAGTAGAAAATACATATCGTCATACGGTTAATGGTGTGGAAGTTGTATCTAATACGGTTGTGACTCATACTCCAGAAGAAGTAAAACCAGAACAACCAAAGAAAGAAGAACCGAAACACGAGGAACCAAAAGAAGAAGTTTCAAAAGCGGAATTGCCTAATACTGGTATGAGTAGTTCCAACAATTTAGCTCTTCTTGGAATGGCTATGGGAACAATCGCTTTAGCTTTATCTATGAGAAAAAAGAAGGAAGAATAGGTTAAAAATTTATGAGAAAATGGAAACAGCGTTGTAGCGTAATCTTAGGGATAACAGTTCTAGGATTTGCGAATTTAGTTGAAGTTGTTACACCGTTTGTAGAAACCACAAAAGTTTATGCACAAGAGAAAGAGGATGGCTATAGTAACAGTTTAAAGTTTTCGGGTACAACAACAACTAGTAAATCACAAGTAACTTATCATGATCCGATGGACTTGATTCAAATTATTGATTTATCAGGGTCTTTGTCTGATTTTGAATTTGAAAGAGCTAATGGTGTTGCTGGTGGTCGTAAACAACAAATTAATGACATGATTTATGTTATTGAGAATAAGTTGACGGATGAAGACCATGTCATGTTGGCTTTTTATGGTACAAATACTGAGGATTCATATGTTACAGGTGATAGGGAAGGGTCTGATATAACACGTCTATTGACAAAAAAAGAAGCTATCGATTTATTAAAAGAGTTAAATTCGAACGAAGAAGTACATAGTATATCATTGTCAAGCTCTTTAATTAGTTCATATGTTTCACCGTTGCTAGAATCAAAGAAATATTCTGTTTCAAAGAATTTTCCAATAGGAACAGGTTTTGAAGATGTATATAAAGCCCAACCGAATAGAAATAAACAAGTTTCAGTCTTACAGTTTACAGATGATTGGACAGTTAGTTCAGGTGCTAATGAGAACATTGATACTAGTTTTGCAGATTGGGCGAAATCGAATGCTAAAACTTTTATGACGGTTGTAGATAGTGTTGTTGGGAATGATGCGTTATCTGTAAGTCAGCTTAAAAAAGCTGGTCATCCGAATATTAAGGTTTTCACTAAATTGGATACACCTAATCGTCAAGAAGATATTGCTAAATTATTTGAGTCAACAGCGCTGGTAGTTGTTAATAAAACTGTGAAACAAAAAGGAACAGTCTCTATTAGCCCTGAAGCAGATTTAACATTAACATCAGCAGAGCTAGTTTCTCCTAATGGTCAAAAAACTCCTCTAACTATTACTAATAATATCGTTTCTTGGTCAGGTGATTTGGATAATGGTTCTTATACTGTTAATTATACCTTTACTGGTACACCGTCTGTGGAACGTAGTATTCGCAGTTCTGTAACAGTAGATGGTAAAAAAGTCGATGAAAAAATCAATACTCTCAGACCTGAAAAAATTGCTTTTGAAACCAAATATGAAGAGGATCCATCGCTGGCTGCTGGTCAAGAAAAAGAAAAGCAAGCTGGTAGTGAAGGTTCACAATTGGTTTCTCTAAAAGATGGTAAGGTTATTTCAACTACTATTACAAAACCTAAAGTTGATCGCATTGTTCTTAGAGGAACTAAAGGATCAGACGTTGAGGTGAAGACAGAAGACATCCCTTTTAACACAACTTATACAGAGGATCCTGAGTTAGAAATTGGACAGACCAAAGTTGTAATTGAAGGTGCTGTAGGTCAAAAAGAAATAACAAAGACTTATGTTACTCAATCAGGCAAACGTGTAGGGGAGCCAGCTGTCACAGAGAAAATCCTTAAAAAAGCCGTTGATAAAGTAATTGCAAAAGGTACAAAGGGGCAAGATGTAGATGTTGCAGAGTCTGATATAGCTTTTAAGACTGTTTATACAGAGGATCCTGAGTTAGAGTTTGGACAAGAAAAAATTGTAACTGAAGGTGTTCTAGGAGTTAAAAGAACTACTAAAACCTATGTAACTCAAAAAGGAGTTCGAACGAAAGATGAACCATCTATAAAAGAGGAAGTTCTTAAAGAAGCTGTTGATAAAGTAGTGGCTAGAGGAAACAAATCAGCTGTTGCGACTAAGGAACTAGATTATAAAACAACATATGTTGAGGATAAAGAGTCAGAAGCAGGTAAAAAGACAGTTGTTACAAAAGGTAGCAAAGGTCATGAAACAAGCACTGTTACTCATAGCTTTAATTCTGAAACAGGAGAAGTGACTGCAAATGAACCGAAGGTTGAAAAAACTGAATCTGTAGACGAAGTCATTTCTGTGGGGACAAAGCCTGTTGTCACAACTAAAGATTTAGATTACAAAACAAAATATGTTGAAGACAAAGAGTCAGAGGCAGGTAAGAAGACAGTTGTTACAAAAGGTAGCAAAGGTCATGAAACAAGCACGATTACCTATAGTTTTAATTCTGAAACAGGAGAAGCAACCGCAAATGAACCAAAGGTTGAAAAAACTGAACCGGTAGACGAAGTTATTTCAGTAGGGACTAAGCCCAAAGTTGAAATTATGGAAACAGAATTTAAAACTGAAAAACGAGAAAATAAAGATTTAAAGAAAGGTGAAGAAAAAATTGTTCAAGCCGGTGTTAAAGGTAGAGAAACAATTACGACAACTTATTATCTTAATCCAGATACTGGAGAGGTAAAAGAAAACAAACCGAGTCTTGAAAAAGTAGATCCTGTAAATGAAATTATCGAAGTAGGCACCCAAGCTGAAAAAGTATTACCTAATACGGGAACTAGTTTATCCAATTTCTTGACTTTGACAGGAATCATTGGAATAGCATTAGGAATCTCTGTAATAATCTATAGGAAATTAAAGAGAAAGTAGTAAAATATAATGTAAAAACAATATAAAAAATATTGTTAAGGTTGTCGATTTATGCTATAATTACGGTAGATTGTGGAGGGGCAGAGTTATGAAATTTGGGAGTGATTTTTCCTGGTTATGGGTAGCTTTTATTAGGATTTTTACAGCTCCCTTTTATATCGTTCTTTGGTGTATTAATGTTGTGAAATCAGCGTTTGGAGTTGTCATACTTTGGATTGTATCTAAATGTTGTGTTGGATTAGTTCTGTTTTTGCCATTTTGGCTTTTGATTGATATCTTACACTGGATTACTCCTTCGGTAGGAGATGCTTTTTTCCGATGGTATGGAATTCATGTTATGGGTTTTGTTCAACGTGCTTGGATTGATGGCGCAGTTCATGAATTTCCAATACCTGCAGGTGGAACTAATTTCCTTCCCTATCCACATATTGAGATTCCGATTATGATAGTACTTACTCTTCTAGTAGCTACTGTTCGGACGATTTATCGTGAAGAATTTGATGAATTATAAAAATAGTATTGTGTTTGGCACTGTAGAAATCTCTGCAGTGCTTTTTATTAAAGAAAAAATGAAATTAAAAGAGGTAAAACAAATGGAAATTCTTACAAAAGTTTTTGCTGGTCTAGGCGGTGTTGGAACAGTTTTAGGTCTTATTTGGATCTGGAATGGTACAATTGACTATATCCAAGGAAGAAAGAATAAAGATAAGCAAAGGCAAGATGATGGGGCAGATTCTATGACTAATGGTGTCTATTTATCTGTCGCTTCTTCAGGGTTTGCGGCCGCAATTATTGCAGCACTAAATCTGATAAAATTTTAGGAGTAGCCTATGAATTTAGATATTAGAGAGCTAACTAGTTCTCTTTCCAGTTACAGCTCTGCGACAAACCAAGCTGTAAATATAATGGCCGATGCAGTCAGACCTATTGGGTATATCCTTTTAGGTCTTTTTTTCTGGTTTGAAATGGCATCATGGTTACAAATGGTCAAGTCGCGAGGAGGTTCATTAACACAGAAGATTTGGCTAGAGGCCTTGATGAAGTATTTATTTGCTTTCATAATGATTTCTGCTTCATCTCAAATTTGTGATGCCATTCTGGAATTACTTAATATAATTGTAAAGGTAATTGCTCATGTAGTACCTTCACAACTTGATAAATATCAATATGCGCAAGGTGCTGTCAAAGGTTGGTTTGAAAAAATGATTTTTGGTCTCGTCGGTGGACTAACTGAATTCATAGCTAATATAATACTTGAAATCATCATATTTCTAAGGTATTTAGACTTGTATATGCTTAAAGCCCTAGCTCCATTGTTAGTAGCCTTCTTTATGATGGATTCTTTACGATCTGTTACGATTAACTTCCTGAAATATTTTGCAGCTTCAGCATTTATAGGAGTTATTCTAATTGTGGTATCTGTTGTATATAGTGGTTTAGTCACTACAGATATGTTAAAGGTTGTGGCAGGATCTAGTGGAAGTTGGGGAACAGCCTTTGCGTCAATTGCTAAAGGTGTAATATACATCTTTACACTTGTTGGAACTAGTCGAAAAGCCAAGCAACTTTTAGGAGTGTAATCTATGTGTAGAAAAATTAGAATTGATCGATGTTACCTATGTTTAGAGATTTTCTATAGAAAGAGGTGACTATCGATGGAAACGTTAAAAGAGATAGGAAATAAACAATTTAATGATTTACAAAAGCAACATGGGACAAGAGAGTTGAAGGATAAAATAACTTCTCTTGAACAAGAAATAACACGTCTTTCTTGGTTTGCCTATGAACATGAATTATTATCGGAGCCTTTATTGGAGTGGATATTGGATGGTAGGGTTAAGATAGATGAAATCCCTCGTGCTGTTCGGATGAGTAGTTATGGTGATGAACTATATATTTATGCTTGGCGCTACGCAGAAGCTAAGCAAGATGCTTTTTATGGCATGAGAATTCTTACCCTTCTTCAGGAAGATATAAAGCACTGTGTTATAGCCGATAGTATCAGTCAAACAGAGTATGTTTACCGTTTGGAACAGTGGATTAAATATATGGCTCGTGGTAAAATGGTCTTCAAAGGAGATGAAAACTTTGAATGCTATTTTCAGGAACAAAAAGCGGCTAACAGAAGCCTATTCGATACTGAGGGGTTATGAGAATGAAATCAAATTGTTAAAGAAACAGTTAAGCATTCTTAATAGAGATTTGCCAAGAATTGAAGAATCGAATTATAGTGAAAGAATGATTCTTTTTAGTAAGACTATTCAGAATAGACGTATTATTATCACGGAGCGCTATAACTTAAATTATAAAAAACAGGTTGAGATGCTTTATTTTAACTTGGATGATGGTCAAGGAAAGACTAAATACGCTCATCAGTTACAACTTCAAGCCCTCTATGGTCATCATGATGAATTATTTAAACAATTGGTAATAAGGGATTTTCTTATAAGAGATCCTAATAGAGGATATGGCAGTCTATTATTAAGGGAATCTCTTCTTCATATTAGTCAATTATTTGGAGTAAAGACTAAAATTGTTGGAAAGTTGTCTTTTGTAGACGAAGTAGACAAGGTAAATCATCAACGTCGAGATCATTTGTACCAAAAATTTGGTTTTTCTATCACAGATGGAAGAATTTCGCTTGATGAGATTCCTGTAGCTATGCTTGTAAAGGAACGTGATAAATAACTGACATAACACTAACAGTTCTAAACGGACTGTTTTTTTGATGGGAAGGAAACTAATTGAAAAAAATTGGATCAGAATTTTTAAGAGAATTTGAAACAGAGGACAGGCCCATTCTATTTGGAGTGACAGGTAGAATGATTGTTCTCTACGTATGTTTGCTAATAGCTGTCTCAGGGACAATTGCTATATACTTCTTTGGTCTACCTGATTGGTACATCTATCTTTGGGATGCTCTATTTGTCGTTCCTGGTGCAATGTACGGTACAGGCATGACAAAAAGAATGCGGATTAAAGAAAAAATCAATTTCTTTTTCCGAATCCAACAAAGAACCTATGAGACAGAATTTGGAAAGGTAGGAATGTATACGAAAGATGAGTTTATTCAAAAGCAAAAGAGAAAAACTAGAAAACGCAGAAAAGAAAAGAATTGAGCGCTTGCGTCGTCAGATGAAACCTACGACGCAAAACACGATCAATTACACACATCTACATGAAGATGGATTGATGCACATTGCTCGTGAGAAATATTCTCGTAGCTTTATGTTGGGGGATGCTTCTTACTCGACAGCTCAACAAGATGAAAAAGAGAGTATCATCGATACAACGATGGACGCTCTAAATTCACTGGATGAGGGCAGTAACTACCAACTCCTAGTCATTAACCGTCGAGTATCGGATAACTCCTTGCAGAATATCTTGTTTGAAGAAACAAATGATGGCTACGATGACTATCGTGAAGAATTGAACGAGATGATCAAGGAGCGATTTACGACACATGCTAACAACTTCGAGGTACATAAGTATGTGACCATTTCAACTAACGCTGATGATCGAAAACAGGCGCAGTTGATCCTACAAGATATTGGAGTTTCCCTAGGGACTCAGTTCCAGGAATCTGATATTACTTTTAGGGATATGAATGGTTTGGATCGCCTAAAAGTCTTTTCTGAGCTACTACGAGGTAATCCATATGTCAATTTTGATTATAAAGAAATTGCTTTGACAGGTTTATCTACTAAATCATTTATTGCGCCAAACAGGATTGAATTTCAAGAAAAACGCATGATTATAGATGATAGTTGGGTCAAGGTACTTTATGCCCACCGCTATCCAAACTGGATGTCTGATCGTCTCATTCGGGATTTAACAACACTAGGATTTGAACTAGCTATTACTATCCATGCAGAACCCTATGAGAATGTTGAAATCTTAGAAAAGATTAACGATGCAGAAATGGATGCTGAAATTGGGAAACTTCGTTCTAAACGTAAGGCCGCTCAATCTGGTATCTTTGATGATGCGGTTGTGGCTGGTCGTGACCAAGAAATCTCAGAAGCTACCAAGAAGTGGCGAGACGAGATTACTGAGTATGATCAGAAAATCTTTTCTGGTTTGATTGCAGTGTATTTTAAGGCAGAGAGCCAAGAGGAACTACAACGTAACGAACAGAAGATTAAGCGTGCTGGCCGTAAATTAGGGGTAGAGTTTGAAGATCTTTATTATTATCAAGAAGAGGCTTTGAATACGATTTTACCTATCGGGGAGTGCTTCTTGAATGTGAAGAAGAATTTTATGAGAAAGATGACGACAGCTAATATTGCTACGCAAGTTCCTTTTACCAACGTGGACTTAAAGTCTGAAAGCTCACTCGCTCGCTACTATGGTCAAAATCAGTTATCAAACAATATCATTACACTAGATCGAAAACGTGATTTGAACACGGGTTCAGGAGTTGTGTTAGGTTCTTCAGGATCTGGTAAATCTACGACAATCAAGGGTGGAGAACTTATTCCAACTTTACTGAAATATCCAGAAGACCGAGTTATCATCGTGGATCCCGAAGATGAATATTCTGATATTGGCCGTGCTTTCGGTGCTCAGATGGTGGATATTTCGATTGGTTCTAAAACACATATCAATCTTTTGGATCTACCAGATCTGGATCGTTTGGATGATGAGGATGACGATCCAATAGGGGATAAGGCAAACTTGTTGATGGGATTGTTTGAATCGATTCTGTCAGAGGTGACAGATGCACAGATTGGGATTATTGACCGAGTGACAGGTGTGACTTATGAACGCTATTTAACAGATCATTATACTCCAACTTTAAAAGAGTGGCACCAGGTCTTGAAAGAACAACCTGAACCTGAAGCACAAGACTTAGCTTTAGCGGTAGAAACCTATACAACTGGTTCTCAGGACATTTTTGCTCACAATACCAACGTGGATCTCAATCATCGCTTTGTTATCTTTAATCTGAAGAAGTTGTCTCATAAGTTGAAGCCGTTTGCTTTAATGGTTATTCAGGATTATATCTGGAATCAAATTGTAGAGAATCAAGGGAAATGTACTACATGGGTTTACTTTGATGAGATGCAGATTCTATTTAAAAATAAGGCTCAAGCAGACTTCTTTACTACGTTGTATTCACGGATTCGGAAATATGGTGCGATTCCAACAGGAATCACCCAGAACGTAGAAACGCTAGCTGCTGTTGAAGAAGGTCGGAAATTGCTCTCAAATAGTGAGTTTATGATTTTACTCAAACAAAAACCTCAAGATTTGGCTATCCTAAAAGAGATTGTCAATCTGACTGATAAACAGATTCGCTACTTAGCACGGCCAAAAGCTAAAGGTACTGGCTTAATCGTAGCTGGGCCAGTTGTGGTGCCATTTGAAAATCCAATACCAAAGAATACTAAGTTGTATAACTTAGTCGCAACAGACGCTTAGGAGTCTTACTATGGATCAGGAGAAAGGCAGACCAAAAACAATCGGTCATAGGTTAGATCGAAAGCTAGAAAAAGTTCGTAAGAATTACCGAACGGTTCAACAAGATAGCGCAAAACAACTTACGAAGTTACAATCTCAGACCAACTCTAAACGTCAGTTGGTAAAGAAGAGTCGAAGCCAATTTCGAGCTTCTAAGAACAAGCTCAAGAAAATACAAAAAGAGTATAAGAGAATCCAAAAAGAGTACAAGAATATCCAGAAACAAGGAAGAAATCTTGTAAAAGAAGGAAAGGCACTTCGTCCAGAGGAAATTAAAAAGCAGGTCTTCCTTAAGCAGGAATTAGATAAGGCGAAACTGGAGAAAAAAACTTCTAAAAGAACTTTTAAAGCCGCTCAAGAGGCTAATGGTGGTTCACGCAAGAAGAAGTTTCTTCGTGTGGCAAAACAATCTGTAGAACGAGTTGCTAATCAACAGGCTAGCTCTGTTGCGCAACAGGATGATACACTGTCAGATATAGCACGAACTAAATATCGGTATCAGGATATTCAGATTCAAGGGAAACGAATCAAAACGATTGGGAAATATAGCGGTAAACTTGGCCAAGGAATGGTTAAATCGAGCTATAGCCTTGGAAATAGAGCCTACAATAAGGCTAAGGGTAGAGGTTTCACTCGAACTCCAAGAGAATTTTCTTGGGAAGGAAAACTCTCTCGTCGTATTCAGGATTATAAGAAACGCTTGGCTGCTTCTAAAACAGGGAAAGTGGCTAAGAAAGCGAGGAAGTTTTACCGTGTAGGTTCTAAACCGCTTCAAGCTATTATCAACAATCCATTTAGCTTAAAGGCTTATCTGATTGCTTTTGGTCTGCTTTTGTTTCTGGCTATACTTGGTATCGGTAGTTCAGGAATTACCCGTCAAGATGAATTTGATTTGAATGATACTTGGTTGTATCTTTCAAAATTAGATCGTGAAAAATCGAATGACAAGGTAGATTATTGGACAAAAATTGACGATCCGCTTTTGTACTTGAATTATAAGTATGATGATATTTCAGATAAGCTTCGTATAGACGGGAATAAATATTTTTCACAACAGAATCGTGGAAAACTTTACTTAGATACCTTATGGAAGAATTTGAGTGGGGATAAAGACAATCTTAAAACGATGGAAGAGCTTTATACCAAAAATAATCTCTATAAGCTTGATAAGGATGAGCTAGAGGAGTATAAACAACTCTTAGAAATTGCTAGAGATAGTGGAAAATATATGTTGCTTCAAGAACTAGATAATCCATTTTATACAGAAGAACAACCTGAATCACAAGCACCTCTTCAGATTATTGAGCGTTTTGGATATAAATCGAAGACGGAAGTTTTTAATGGCTCTGTTTTGCAGGCTTCAGGAGGTCAGTCTCTGTTAGCTGTTTTAGATGGGAAAGTTGAAGTTAAGGGGAGTGACATAGAAATTAGTGATCAGGATTCTAAGTTTCTGTATAAGAATGTAGATACGATTCGCTATAAAACAGGTGATCATGTTAAATCTGGAGAGATCATCGGAAAGGTAGCACCTGAAGGGAATCAAACTGTTTATTATCAAAAGCTAGAACCTGATCGATCAAACAAGAAAGATAAAGATGGGAATATCAAGAAGAGCTGGACTTATGTCAATGTCGGTTTTTACTTCCAGCGTGTAGAATATACCCAAGCAACGTCTGTTGTCAGTAATATTGAAACATCTGGAGATAAAGGAAGACGTGCAAGAGCTTTTGCGGATACAATCAAAAAAAATATACCAGAAGCAATAGATGAAGGAATCGCAGCCGTTTTGGGAGGATTTGATATTGAGAGTTCCATTACCTTTAAACGCTATGAAACAGACTTTCTAACCAATAATCAGTTCGATAAAGTTGCTAAAGAACCAACTGCAGAAAATCTAGTTGGTAATTGGGGAGCCTTTCAAGCTATGTACCCTACCTTGCCTCTAAATGAAAGAGGTTATCTAGTCAACGGTTTGCACTATATCGGGATTGGGATTGGTCAATTTACTGGTCCTCGTGCTCTTGCATTGTGGAATTTTGCAAAATCTGTGGATGGAGATATTTGGTCTGCGGAAGTCCAAACAAAATTTCTTCTGGAGGAAGATGATCCAACTAGGCGTGCAGCATTCAGAAGAATTGTAACGTCTACTGGATCCGTAGAAGCTCTTGCGGAGGACTTCTTGAATGCTTGGTTAGGAGTTCCAGGAAACAAACTCTTAGAAAGGCAATCTGCAGCCCGTCAATGGCTAAATTTCTTAAAAAATAAAGGAGGAGGTTCAACAGGTGTTTCTAGCAAGCAAGTTCCAGCAGAATATAAAGATAAGCTACCTTATGGACTACCTACCGATCAAGCACTTTTAGAAGGACAAGGCTATTCAGGTAACGCTTATGCACTAGGGAATTGTACTTGGTATGTCTATAATCGCTTTGCTCAAATTGGAGTTGGCATTCATCCCTATCTAGGCAATGCCAATCAGTGGGTTGATAGTGGCCAAGCGCAAGGATATGACATTTCAACGACTCCTAAACCAGGTTCTGCAGCTGTATTCATGAATGGTGTAGCTGGGGCATCGCCAATCTATGGTCACGTTGCTTTTTGTGAGTACGTTAATAGCGATGGTAGTTTCTTGGTTTCAGAAATGAACTTTGGTGGTTTATATGTGTCGAGTTGGCGTACCTTGAAACCACAATCAGGTATCTATTTTGTTACCCCTAAATAAGAAAGGAAAAGAATGTATAATCAAAAATTAATCAAAATGGTAAAGGGATTCTTTATGGGATTCATTGCTGTTTTATGTATTGTATTGGGTTATTCTATTGCTCAAGTACAACAGAATTTGAGACAGACTAGTCAAAGACAGGAAGAGGTGAGGCAAGATAAAGAAGAGAAACAGCAGGAACAACTTTCTCTTTCTGAGCAACAGGTTGAAGATTTTTTGATTGCTTACTATACGAAGAAGGATTTAGAAGAGAATCGCCCACGTTATAAGCCTTTTATGACAGATTCCATGTATCAGGAAACTATTCAAGAAGAACAGAAACCAGTTAATCAGACCTATAAGGGGTATGTGGTTGACCAAGCTTTTGAATCAGGATCTATCTACATTGATAAACAACATAAAATTGCTTTAGCTCAGGTTCAATATACTAGTACCACCCTAACAGAGAAAGATAATAGGGCTTCTAAGGGGCTTACTGGTAGTACTAAGGCTACAATTCGGTTGACCTATGTAGAAAAATCAGGGAAACTATTGATCAATAAAATAGAGCCTATCGTATTGACTGAAGCGAGAGGGCAAAGTATAGGAACCTATTCAGATACTAGCAGTTCAAGCTCGACTCCAGTTTCATCTACATCAACGGCAACACCGACATCTTCTGAACCAACAACCGCAACCAGTAGTAACCAATAAGGAGAATTGAATGAATAAAAAAATAGAACAACTTGAAGGTAAGCTTGAGAGAGTTAGGAAAGATAAGAAAAAAGCGCAACAACAAAAAGAAGCAGCAGATGAAAAAATCAAGAATTACATAAATCAAGAAAAAGATTTGGAAGCGCAGCTTTTTGTGGCACTATCAGAAGAAAGTGGCTTATCCTACCAGGAAATGAAGGAACTCATTCTTCCAGCACAATCAAGTAACCAAGGAGTGAACCATGTATAAAATTATCAATCAACTGACTAATCAAGAGGAAACATTTGAGCACCGAGATGAGTTGTTATCAAGGCTAGAAATCATCAATGAGCGAATGAAGAGTAATAAAGTAAACGGAATCTATCGACTTTATTCACTCACTTCTGAAGGTGAAATCCTACAAGAAGAGAGGCTTGAAATACCTTTTGTTGGAATCATTGATCAGTTGCTGGAGAATTTTGGTACGAGTGTTGGGAAGAAAAAGAAAGGTTTTCTTCATTTTTTAGCAAAACATAAAGAAAAGAAGTCCTCACAAGGCATACCAGAGCCCCAACCCCAACCCGAGTTCCAACCAGAACCAGATCCTGAACTAGAAGATCTAACGGTAAAGACAGAGGCGAATATGGCTCGTCAAAGAATTGCTGAGCTAGTTTCTCAGAAGCCTAAAGATGAGGTTAGAGAGGAAGTGCCTTTGGAAGATAAAATTACCTATTCTTCTAGTGAATGGACTACAGATCATTTCAGTAGATTAGATGAAAATGAGGAAGAACGAGTAGAACCTTCACAAGATGAAAATACACAGGATGTAGCTGCAGAAGAAGTAGCACCAGTTGTTGCTACATTTAGTCAGAAAGAGAATAAAACGCTTCCTAATCAAAAGGCTGAATCTTCCTTCTCTCTTTCTCATGCAGCTGCAGTAAATATGCCTTCAGAGGTTATTGATAGCTTTGAGGCTCAGACGGTTACTTATAAGCAATCTATTAAAAATAAAATCAAATCTAACGAAGGTTTTATCAAGGAAGCAAAGGCGGAAATTGCTCAGTGCCAAAATAGGATCGATGAGTTGCAACAACAGATTCTTGCGAAAGACTCTCAAGCTACTCAATTGAAGGATCTTTATTACAAAATTGAAGAGGTGAGCTAAAATGGAACAAGAACAAGTTGTAGCCCAGTTAGGACGGGCAACTCTTGTGACAGGAGAAGTAATCTTAAAAGGACTCTTCCTGGTGAGCTCTAAAGCAGTTGAAATGTATCAAGCCAGAGGAGAGAATGTAGTCTTTACTGGTGAGACCGACTGGAATAAATTCATGGCAACGGCAGATACGAAAGAAGTCCAGCAATTACTACATAATGAAGTCAATCTCGAGGCAGTTCGAAAAGAACTTGGCCAATACGGGATTGGCTTTTCTTTTTATACACACCCTGATGGTAAGACAACTCTTGCTTTCAATGCAAAAGATAAAGGAGTTGTCGAACAGGCCTTTAAGGATGTCCTAGAAGGCATCACAAGAGATCCGAGAGGATTCAATGAGCGAAATCTTAAAAATGGGAAAACGACTTCTTTTGAGGAGAAATTGCAACATTTCAAAGCAGTGGAACAAGAGAAAATCAATTCCCTCCAGGTAAATATTCATACGAAGGAGTTTGTTCTTCCAGAAAATATCGAACCACAGATTGGAGGAAAAATGAAGTGATTACAGAAAAGAAGAAACGGAGACTTAGACCGTATTTGTTGTTAGGAATTGGTCTATTCTACCTCTTTCATTGGTTCTTTAAACTATGGCTGTTGGCACCAGATACTGATTCAGTAACGGATGTATTTGGATTTGGAAAGCTTAACTGGATGAATGACCATCTAAACGATAAATCTTGGTTTGATTTTCAATTTACTCCAGCTTCTTTATTAATTGGTATGGGCGGATTTTTGATTGCTTTTCTGCTGTATTTGAGAGTATCGGATACAGGGATTTACCGTTATGGAGAAGAACATGGATCAGCTCGTTTTGCGACGAGAGAAGAGTTAATGAGATTCCGAGACGAAGAACCTGAAAAGAATATGATTTTTACTCAGAACAGTCAGATGGGACTATTTAATAACCGCTTGAGCTTTGAAAATCAGATTAATAAAAATATTCTGGTATATGGAGGTACAGGGGATTCAAAGACACGTAGTGCTGTAAAGCCGAATATTTTACAAGGAAACTCTAGTTTTGTAACCACAGATACTAAAGGGATTTTGATTCATGAAACAGGGAAATCACTTGTAGAAAAAGGCTATAAGATGAAGATTTTTGATTTGATTACTTTCCTGAATTCAGATGGTTTCAATGTTTTTAGATATATTCATAATGAAATGGATATAGACCGTGTGGCAGAGGCTATTACAGAGTCTCTCAACAGAAATGGTCATGAGGGAGATCCTTTTTGGCCAGCAGCTAATAAACTCCTGATGCGTTCTCTAATTGGTTATCTTTATTTTGATGGTCAGCTCGATCACTATCTGCCTAATTTAGGGCAGGTTACAGATATGATTCGAGAATTGAGACGGAATCATCCAGAGGCGGAGAGTCCAGTTGAATTGATGTTTGAAGACTTGGAGAGAAGGAGTCCAGGGAATTATGCCTGCAGGCAGTGGGAGCTATTTAATAAAAACTTTGATGGCCAAACACGGGCTTCTGTTTATGCCATCTTTGCGACAACCTTCTCAGTCTTTGACCATGAGCAACTAAGAAAGATTATTGAAAAGGATACGCTGGAGATTGAAAAATGGAATATTGAGAAAACAGCAGTTTTTATTCATATTCCAGAAGTAGATCCAGCTTACCAGTTCTTATCTGCCCTGCTTTTTAGTACCATTTTTGATGTGCTAATAAAAACTGCAGATGCAGTTATATTAGGTGAGTATCCAACAAAGACTAAGGAAGACCTATTACATCTACAGGTGTGGGCAGATGAGTTTGGTCAGATTGGGAAGATTCCTAATTTACCGCCAATTATCTCTGTTATTCGTTCACGAGAGATTTCTATCAAGATGATGGTGCAATCTCAAAGTCAGATTGAAGTATTGTACGGTAAAGAAAATACGAAGACGATTATCAATAACTGTGGTGCTATTCTTTATTTAGGTTCCAATGACTTAGATACGCTTAAGTATCTATCTGAGCGATCAGGAAAGCAAACTTTGAATGATCAGAATTATAGTGAGAGCAGAGGAAGAAATGCCAGCAGTTCTAAGCAGAACTCTAAAATTGGTCGGGAATTGTTGACACCGCATGAGGTTGCCACTATTGGAACAACAGAAGCCCTACTCTTTCTATCCAAACAAAATGTCTTTCGAGATCAAAAATTTAACCTGGACACGCATCCGAGAGCTTACCTCTTAAGTAATGACCCGAATGATGACAACTGGTATCGATACAAGCGCTATCTAAGCGATATTGATGAGTGGAAAGCCCAGGTTGGGGAAGAAAATGTTATTTATATTGGGATTAAGGAAGTTGAGGAAGTTCCTATCAAAGTGAGTTAGGAAAGAAAGGAAATGAAATAGAATGAATACACTACCACAAAAACAATTTAAACGAATGAAGCGTGAAGTTGAGGAAGAAACTGCTCGAGGGATTGGTTATTTTGAGGGGATTTTAGAACATATCCCTTCTTACCCCTTATCTGAAGCAGTAAAAGAGTTGGCTTTAGCTGGTTGGATTACACCTCATACAGATGTTATCGATGTCCAGAATATGATTGTTACTGAATCTATAAAATGGATGAACTACCAGGACTTCAAAGAAGTTGCTCCCTACTTGTTTTCCTACCCTCTAGAACAAAGAGAGAAAGATTTATTGGTTCAACCAGTGAAAATCTCCAGAGAGTATTTTGAAGAATTAAAGGCCAATGCAGAAGAATTATTTCACTTGAAACAAGACTTGCTTCAGGTTAATAATCAATTAGATACTAAGATCCAGGAATTGGAGATGGATCAATTACCAAATGGCGATCAAGTTATTGGAGTGGATTTAAAAGCTGAGGAGGTATTGTTGCTACGAACTCCAGAAAATGCTCAGGTTGAGGAGTGGGAGGTTCGTAAAGATGGCTTGATTACTGATTATCGTTCCAATCTTTCAGAATATGCTCAAATTGTAGATACTTTACTTGAAATGGAGAATCCAGAGATTGATACGATTCTCTATGAAGAAGTAATCAACTATTCTAAGAAAACTTGGCCAGAATCAGAACCAATTCAACTTCCAGAAAATATCAAGGAACTATTGAATCAAGAGGGCAAGCTTGATCCCTCATATTATCAAATAGCCCAGTTTGAAACAGTAAAACAAGCCTATATCTATGGAATGATTTCACCTAGTTTTCAGGAACATTTCCCTCATTATTCAGATTTTGTTAGGAACTATGTAGAAGATAGAGAACAATATGAGTTTTTCAACTATCGTACAGAAGCCATCTCACTAGCACAGGAAATTCTAGTACCACGTTTAGGTGATATTAATCAGATTTTAAGTACGAACAATCAGGAGTTAATCGTTCAAGAAGTCACTGGATATTCTCAGGGTGAAAGCTGGGAACTAGCTTATTTACGGGATACAAAGACGGAAGATAGAGAATCCGTTCGGTTTTATCTTGAAAGTGAGATTGGAGCTTGGTATAAGGGAAGTTTGACAGAGTTGGCTGTTATCCGCTTTGATGATATTGATCTAGAGAAAGGATTTAATGGCCATCAGGAAGCAGTCTATCATATCGATGAGAACTTGTTAGTTCAGGATAAGCTAAAACAAGCCCAACTCCATTTTCCTGATTTAAAACGCTTTGTAGAAGCGGAAGAACTTGAGAAAGAACAGAGACAAGATATAGCAGCAGAAAAAGAAGAGCCAGAATTTTCATTGTAGGGGGACAACAGATGGTGTTAAGCAAAGAAGAAGCCAAAAGATTATCTATTATTTCTGTTGCAGAGCAACTAGGCATGGAGTTAAAGCGTACAGGTAGCTATAGCTATAACTGGGTAGAACATGATTCCTTTGTAATAGATGCAAAGAAAAATGAATTTTACTGGAACTCAAGAACTGAATTTGGAGATGTCATTCAGTTAGTTCAAACCATACGAGGTGTTTCTTACAAGGAGGCGATGCATTTTTTAGAAACTGGAGAATTTAAGGCAGTCGATGTAGAAGCTCAGACGGCCTCAAAAGAGCCTTTTAGCTATCACTTGGAAAGATATGAGCGTCAGGATTTCAGCGCCTCTAGACGCTATTTGAAGGCACAGAGAGGCCTTTCAGATGATACGATTAACTTTTTTATTAGCCAAGGCAGTATAGCGGAAGCAATCCGAAAAAAAGGAGACTATTTTGAGCCTGTGATCGTCTTTAAATATAAAGACAATACAGGCTTTTTAGCTGGAGCGAGTCTTCAGGGAATAGTAGAGAATCGAGAGCACTATCCTGAACGTGGGCGTTTAAAACAAATTATGAGAAATTCAGACGGACAACTAGGTTTCTCAATTGATATTGGAACTCCTAAACGTTTGGTATTTGCGGAAGCTCCAATCGATCTTATGAGCTACTATGAGCTCCATAAAGATAGGCTTCAGGATGTTCGCTTAGTAGCTATGGATGGAGTAAAAGATGGGATTATTAGTAGACGGTTTATGGAATTGTATGCAGAGATAAATGATAAATCCTATCAAATCAATCAGAATACAGGGAAAGCTCTAGAATTAGTAGCCAGAACAACAAACTATTTTAAAGATGGTCAGCATCAGGATATGATTACCTTAGCTGTAGATAATGATATGGCTGGACATAAATTTATAACTAGTCTTCAGGAAAAGGGGATCCCAGTACAGATTGCGATTCCACCTATCCTTCAGAGAGACCAGGAGAAGGAAGATTGGAATGATTTCCTGAAGGGAAGGAATAACACTCCTAAAGAGTTAGCACATGTTTATACGGTAGATGAAAAGTCTTGGTATTACCAGGGCTTTTTTGAGAAGGAACTAGCTCTTGCAAAAGCGCAAGAGCTAACTGCAGATGATGTAAAAGCCTTTGTGTCAGATAGGCAATTGACAAAGGAAGAAGTCCGTCAAAAATATCAAACAATCATTAATCAAGAAAGAGGGAGAAAAAATAGTATGTCGAAATTGCATGAGAATAGCAGTGAACATGAAGAAGATTTAGTAAATAAGTTACTGTCCAAACAAAAAAAGCAAGATGAAGTAGTCCTAGAAGATGATCAGAGTTCTGTATTGAACATAGATACTAGTCATTTATCTCCAGAAGATGCGGAATGGCTGAAACAGAACTGGCATAATATTAGCTTCTCAGTAGAACCTAAAAAACAGATGGTCATTGATGGAGATAAGACAGTGACCTATGAAAAACCTTCCGTTCCTGTTGGAGATACTTATGAAGAGCTGGAAGAAAATCAGAGCACAGAAAAAGCTCCTGAGAAATCTCAGGAGCAAATGAATGACAGGGCCAGTGGTGGAGAGGGCTATTCACAGACTGATGCTGTGGGCAGTGCCGAACCTGAAGCTGAATCATCAGCAACCTTTGAGCAAACTGTTACCAGTCACCCGACATCACCCTATCGTTACTTACAGTTTAGCACAAATTTTGAAGAAGTGCAACGAAGATATTCAAAATATCATCCAATTACACAAGATGCTAACTTCTCAAAGTAACTTCCACTTGCCTGACCAAAGTGGAAATTAGTCTAAAACGGATTTTTATGGTGGAATTAAGTGTGAGACGTTTGACAAAAAAATAGACACAAACTTCTGCTATAAATTTCTTTACTTTTTTGTGAAAATTTGGTAAACTGTATTTTGTGTGTAATGGACGCACAAAAATACAGTTTATCCGCTGAGGAAGATTCCTCAAGATTGACAAAGATAGGAGAATAAAATGAATCCATTAATCCAAAGCTTGACTGAAGGTCAACTTCGTACAGATATCCCATCATTCCGTCCTGGTGACACTGTTCGTGTACACGCGAAAGTTGTCGAAGGTAACCGTGAACGTATCCAGATTTTTGAAGGTGTTGTTATTGCACGTAAAGGTGCTGGCATCTCAGAAAACTACACAGTTCGTAAAATCTCTAACGGTGTAGGTGTTGAGCGTATCTTCCCAATCCACACTCCACGTGTTGAAAAAATCGAAGTTGTTCGTTACGGTAAAGTACGCCGTGCGAAATTGTACTACTTGCGTGCACTTCAAGGTAAGGCAGCTCGTATCAAAGAAATCCGTCGTTAATTCGACTAAAAAACTCTGCTTCTTCAGCAGAGTTTTTATCTAGCTCCCTTAGTTCAATGGATATAACAACTCCCTCCTAAGGAGTAGTTGCTGGTTCGATTCCAGCAGGGGGCAGTAATTAAACATCAAAAACCGCTCAGCCGAGCTGGTTTCGTCTATTCATACCCTTTTACAGTACCCATGTACGGATGGCATGGGCAACGCCGGATTCGTCATTTGTTTTGGTGATGTATTTGGCGATTTTTTTGATTTCTGGATTTCCATTTTCCATGACAACGGGGTTTCCAACGACTTCCAGCATGGCACGGTCATTTTCTTCGTCACCGATAGCCATGGTTTCATCTTTGGTCAATCCGAGTTTTTCAGCTAAGTGAGTAATAGCTGAACCCTTGTCCACATTCTTTTTAAGGAGTTCGAGGTAGAAAGGAGCGGATTTGTTGATGGAGTAGCGCTCGTAAAATTCGGCTGGTATCTTTTCAATCGCAGTATCGAGGATCTCTGGTTCATCGATGAACATACATTTGACGATTTCTTTGTCAGCCATTTCTTCAGGTGTACGGTAGAAGATGGGCATGCTTACGAGGGTTGATTCGTGCACTGTGTATTTTCCGATATTGCGATTGGCAGTGTAGATACCGTCCTTGGTAATAGCATGCATGTGGACACCGAGCTTACGACTGAGAAATTCCATATCCAGATAATCCTCATAGGTCAAGGATTCGCTGATAATCTCATGTCCTGTAGCAGTTTCTTGGACAAGGGCACCATTGAAGGTCACAACATAGTCACCCTCGTCTCTCAACTGCAAGTCGTCCAGAAGTTTGGCAACACCTGCGATGGGGCGGCCAGTTGCAATCACGACTTTGACACCAGCTTCTTTGGCATCTTGGATGGCAGAAAAGACTTCAGGCGTAATCTCCTTTTGGCTATTGACTAGGGTTCCGTCGATATCGACGGCGATTAGTTTAATACTCATAAATTTCCTCTTCTAATTTTTATTTGGGCTAAAATGATCGTTTTCAATCAAGTGTAAAAATTGCTGGGTAATGCTAGCGAAGATACTGTTTTGGTCCAACATTTCTTTTGGAAAATAGAAACGATTATCTCCGTGGCGACTGCCCGCAAGGGATTGGACGATAGGAGACAGGCTAGAGAGTTCGGCCAGTTGACCATTTTTTTGTAAAATCTCAATCTGTGTCCTTGGATTTTCAGATTCGGGACGATAGATATCATAAGGGAGGTCAAAGTTCTTATGAATGGCTGTGTAGTAGTCGGGAACAAAGCCAATGTCCTCAACCAATTTTCTCATGCTAGCGAGTTGGTCTTGATCCTCTTGTGAAAAGGTAATGGATTTAAAGACCTTGCGGTTGACAAAGCGTTGCGATAAGTCAGCAAGAATCTTGTCAGGACTGGTCATCCAGAGTTGGAAGTAGGTATTCATCACACCATCATCCAGAGCTAGATAGTCAGACAAGGTCACATTTTTTTCAAAGAATGGCAGGAGGTGTGGAGAAGTTCGTGCAAAGAAGTCCTTGTCCTCAGGATAGAGTTCCTTGGCGCGTTTGAGGAGATTCTGCAGGAGAACTTCCATAGCGCGTGTTGCTGGGTGGAAATAAACCTGCATGTACATCTGGTAACGACTGAGGACGTAGTCTTCGATAGCATGCATGCCATTGCGCTGAAAGGCGATACCATTTGCGACAGGACGAATGACTCGGAGGATGCGAGTCAGGTCAAATTCCCCATAGGATGCTCCTGTAAAATAGGAGTCGCGCAAGAGATAGTCCATGCGGTCCGCATCAATCTGACTAGAAATGAGTTGCACAACCTGCTTGTTAGGATAGGTATGGTCGATGACACTGGCTACCTTTTCTGGAAAATCTGGCGCCACTTGTAGCAAGACTTGATGAATTTCCGTCTCAGGACTTTGAATAATCTCCTGAGTAATGGCTTCGTGGTCTGTATCAAAGAGATGTTCAAAAGTATGGGAGTAGGCACCATGTCCAAGGTCATGTAGGAGAGCAGCGGTCATGGTCAAGAGAGACTCGGCAGGATTCCATTCTTCAGGATATTTTTCTTCAAAAATCTCCGTGATACGTCGTGCAATTTCATAGACCCCTAGACAATGGGAGAAGCGACTGTGTTCTCCACCGTGGAAGGTATAACTGGAAGTTCCCAGTTGCTTGATACGGCGCAAACGTTGAAATTCTTTTGTATTGATCAAGTCATAGATGATTTGATTATTGACATGGATGTAGTTGTGAACTGGGTCACGGAATACTTTTTCGTTCATATGACCATTATAGCAAAAAGCTAGAGTTTTTGGTAAAATAGTAGGACAAGAGACAAGAAAGAGGACCTGATGTGAAGATTCGGATGCGAAATACGATTCAGTTTGATGAGCAGTTGGAAGTGATTGACCAACTCTATGATGTAGAAGTGCATGAAAAAGGAGATTATCGCTACCTGCTTTTTTATAATGAGGAAAAGGAAAAAGTAGTGATTAAATTTCATAGTCAAGAACTGGTGATGAGCCGATTTTCCAATCCCAAGACCATTATGCGCTTCCTAAAGGATAGTGATAGTTTAGCCTATATCCCTACACCTATGGGCATGCAGGAGTTTATCATCCAAACGAGCCATTATCAAGTTGATGGGCAAAAGATTGAACTAGATTATCAACTACAAAATCAAGAGGGACATCCCTTTGCCAGCTATCAATTGGAAATTACTTGGGGATAGGCTCATGTCTTTTTCAAATTTAGCTAGCTATCTTCTTGGATTGACTCCCTAGTGTGGTAGATTAGGCTATTTTTTGGTATAATAAAAGTTATGGAAATCGAAAAAACCAATCGTATGAATGCGCTCTTTGAATTTTATGCGGCGCTTTTGACAGATAAGCAAATGAATTATATCGAGCTCTACTACGCTGATGATTACAGCCTTGCTGAGATTGCCGAGGAGTTTGGTGTCAGTCGTCAGGCTGTCTATGATAATATCAAGCGGACAGAAAAGATTCTGGAAGATTATGAGATGAAATTGCACATGTACTCGGACTACATTGTCCGCAGTCAAATTTTTGACCAGATTTTGGAGCGCTATCCCAAGGATGACTTTCTGCAGGAGCAGATAGAAATTTTAACAAGCATTGATAATAGAGAATAAGAGGAAGAAAAATGGCATTTGAAAGTTTAACAGAACGTTTGCAGAACGTCTTTAAAAATTTACGTAAAAAAGGAAAAATCTCTGAATCTGATGTCCAAGAGGCAACCAAAGAAATTCGCTTGGCCTTGCTTGAGGCCGACGTTGCCTTGCCTGTTGTAAAGGAATTTATCAAGAAAGTTCGTGAGCGTGCAGTCGGGCATGAGGTCATTGATACCCTTAATCCTGCGCAACAAATTATTAAAATTGTTGATGAGGAACTGACAGCCGTTTTAGGTTCTGATACAGCGGAGATTATCAAGTCACCAAAGATTCCTACAATCGTCATGATGGTCGGTTTGCAGGGGGCTGGTAAAACAACCTTTGCCGGTAAATTGGCCAACAAACTTAAGAAAGAAGAAAATGCTCGTCCTTTGATGATTGCGGCGGATATCTATCGTCCAGCTGCCATTGATCAGCTTAAGACCTTGGGACAACAGATTGATGTTCCTGTCTTCGCTCTTGGGACAGAGGTTCCAGCTGTTGAGATTGTACGTCAAGGTTTGGAACAAGCCCAAGCCAATCACAACGATTATGTCTTGATTGATACGGCAGGTCGTTTGCAGATTGATGAGCTTTTGATGAATGAACTTCGTGACGTAAAAGCATTGGCTCAGCCAAATGAAATTTTGCTCGTCGTTGATGCCATGATTGGTCAAGAAGCGGCCAATGTTGCGCGTGAGTTTAATGCTCAGTTGGAAGTGACTGGGGTAATCCTTACCAAGATTGATGGCGATACTCGTGGTGGTGCGGCTCTATCGGTTCGTCACATTACTGGAAAACCAATTAAGTTCACTGGTACAGGTGAAAAGATTACGGACATTGAAACCTTCCACCCAGATCGCATGTCTAGCCGTATCCTTGGTATGGGGGATATGCTCACTTTGATTGAGAAAGCTTCTCAAGAATACGATGAGCAAAAAGCTCTTGAAATGGCTGAGAAGATGCGCGAAAACACCTTTGATTTCAATGATTTTATCGATCAGTTGGATCAGGTGCAAAACATGGGACCAATGGAAGACTTGCTCAAGATGATTCCAGGTATGGCCAACAATCCAGCACTTCAAAACATGAAGGTAGATGAACGCCAGATTGCGCGCAAACGTGCTATTGTGTCTTCAATGACACCTGAAGAACGTGAAAATCCAGATTTGTTAAATCCAAGCCGTCGCCGTCGTATCGCTGCTGGTTCTGGAAATACCTTCGTCGAAGTCAATAAATTCATCAAAGACTTTAACCAGGCTAAACAACTCATGCAGGGAGTCATGTCTGGTGATATGAACAAGATGATGAAGCAGATGGGGATCAATCCAAACAACCTTCCTAAAAATATGCCAAATATGGGAGGAATGGATATGTCTGCCCTTGAAGGAATGATGGGACAAGGAGGTATGCCTGATCTGTCAGCTCTCGGAGGAGCAGGAATGCCAGATATGAGTCAGATGTTTGGTGGCGGACTCAAAGGTAAAATCGGTGAATTTGCCATGAAACAGTCAATGAAACGCATGGCGAATAAAATGAAAAAAGCGAAGAAGAAACGCAAGTAAGGCAAGGGAAGGCCGCAGAGCTTTCCTTTTTTAGAAAGAAGAAAAATGAGCACTTCCGTAATTGGAAATGCTCGTTTTTTGATATGTTTAGACTCTTATACTCAATCAATGAAAATCAAAGAACAAACTAGGAAACTAGCCGCAGGCTGCTCAAAACACTGTTTTGAGGTTGTATATAAGACTGACGAAGTCAGTCTTATATATACGGCAAGGCGACGTTGACGTGGTTTGAAGAGATTTTTGAAGAGTATTAGTCTTTATTTTCATATGGCAAGATCAAGTTCAAGATGATTCCTGTCATGGCTGATAGGGCAGTACCTGAAAGTGTAACTGGACCAAGTTTAAGGATAGCTCCTCCAAGTCCAAGGACCAACATAGCACTTGCGATGATTAGATTTCGCATTTGAGCGAAATCAACACGTTCTTTGATCAAGACTTTCAAACCGTTGCTGGCGATAACTCCATAGAGAAGGATTGACATGCCACCAAGAACAGAGTTTGGAATAGTTGAAATCAAGGCAGTGAATTTACCAAGGAAGCTGAGGGCAATCGCGATAAAGGCAGCGTTACGGATAACTGAGACAGAAGCGATACGAGTCATACCGATAACCCCTGTATTTTCTCCGTAAGTTGTATTGGCTGGTCCACCAAGGAAGGCAGAAACAGAAGTTGCGATACCGTCACCAAGAAGAGTACGGTGAAGACCCGGTTCTTTCAAGAATTGACGGCCACAGATTTGACCCAAAACAGTATGGTCTCCGATATGTTCAGAAATTGTTACGATAGCGATTGGCAAGATGGCAATAGTTTCTGGACCAAAGTAAAGATTGTACTCTTTAAAGGCACCACCTGTGTTAAATGGCAAGTAGAAACCAGGAATTTCAAACCAGTTAGCTTCTAGGACAGGCGTAAAGTCAACCAAGCCAAGAGTTAGTGCGAAGAGGTAACCACCGATAATGGCAAAGAGGAATGGAATGATTCGTAGGAAGCCTTTTCCTTTTGTATTGATAAAGGCAGCAATCAAGAAAGTAACAACGGCTACAAGAGCATTTTTCCAATTTCCATCTGCTACAAGACCTGCATTGGTAACAGCTGAGCCTGCAAGTCCAAGACCGATAACGATGATCATAGGTCCGATGATGATTGGTGGCAAGAGTTTATCAATCCATTTTGTACCTGCAAAACGAACACCAGCAGCCACAAGGACATAGACCAAACCAGTCAAGATAACCCCTGTTTGGGCAGCAGATACATCACCACCCATTTCTTTCATAGCCAGTGACATTGCTGTGATAAAGGCAAATGAAGAACCTAGATAAACTGGAACTTTAAAACCAGTACATACCATGTAAATCAGTGTTCCGATACCTGATGCAAAGAGGGCAACAGATACAGGCATTCCCAAAATCAATGGTACCAAGATGGTCGCACCAAACATGGCGAAAACGTGTTGGAAACTAAGGAGAATTCCTTTTCCAGCCGAAGGACGTTGGTCAACGTCTAGTAACAAATCAACAGTTGATTCTTGTTTCATATAAACCTCACTTTTGGGCATCAAAAAAGAGCCCATTATTTTACAGCAATAGGCCCTCAGAGTAAGACTTCTCTAAAATCTAGACTTTAAAGAGTTTCAAGTATTTCTGCGTCTTCGTCACCTCACGGGATGACATTAAAAACCTTTGCTTAGGATAGTATAGCAGAAAAAAATGATTTTGTAAATCATTTTTTCCCGAGCCTAAAAATAAAAGAGCGAGGCTGATTTTGTAAATCATTTTTTCCCGAGCCTAAAAATAAAAGAGCGAGGCTGACTTTGTAAATATTTTTTTACTTAAAAATTTAAAGCGGGCGTTTATTTGGCATGCCAGCCTTTCTTGGGTATTTGTTAGGCGTTTCCTTTTTCTTTTCTACCACTGTGATATAACGCGGATCTCCATTTGGTAGGGCGTAGCTGAGATTGTCTTCTACTTTACTAAAAAGGAGATTGAGGGCATTCTTAGCTTCTAATAATTCCTCAGGCGCATTGCTGGCCTTGAGTGCCAATAGTTTTCCACCAACCTTAAGGTAGGGAATAGTCAATTCAGATAGGATCTGCATACGGGCAACCGCACGAGCTGTTACAAAATCATATTGGGCACGGAAGTTCTTGTCTTGGGCTAAGTCTTCTGCACGTCCATGGTAGAAATGAACACCATCCAAATCCAGCTCCTGAGCCAATAGTTGGAGGAAGTTGATGCGCTTATTGAGTGAATCGATGATGGTCACATCTAGCTGAGGATAGAGAATTTTCATCGGCAGACTAGGAAATCCTGCCCCAGCTCCAATATCAAGAAGTTTGATAGTTTCATTTGAAATCAAGCCTTGAAGGATGGGTGCAATCGAATCGTAAAAATGTTTGAGATAAACTTCATCCTTGTCCGTAATAGCTGTTAAATTAATCTTTTCATTCCACTCGACCAAGAGTTCAAAATAACGTTCAAATTGTTCTTTTTGCTGGTCCGAAAGTGGAATATTTTGCTCGGAAAGCAAGTTGTAAAATGTTTCTGGTTTCATAGTTATTTCCTTCTTTAGTATCATCTTATTTTACCACAATCATAAAAAATTTGATATACTGGTACTAATCTAAAAGTAGAAAGGACTTATATAATGACTTGGATTATTCTTGGAGTTATCGCTCTTATTGTTATTTTTGTGATTGTTAGCTATAACGGTTTGGTTAAAAATCGTATGCAAACCAAGGAGGCTTGGAGCCAGATTGATGTTCAGTTGAAACGTCGAAATGATCTCTTGCCAAACTTGATTGAGACTGTAAAGGGTTATGCCAAATATGAAGGTTCTACCCTTGAAAAGGTGGCAAAACTACGTAACCAAGTGGCGGCAGCGACTTCACCAGCAGAAGCTATGAAAGCTAGTGATGCCCTCACTCGTCAGGTTTCAGGTATTTTTGCAGTTGCAGAAAGCTATCCAGATTTGAAAGCTAGTGCAAACTTTGTTAAATTGCAAGAGGAGTTGACAAACACAGAAAATAAAATTTCTTACTCTCGTCAACTTTATAACAGTGTTGTCAGCAACTACAATGTAAAATTAGAAACTTTCCCAAGCAATATTATCGCTGGAATGTTTGGATTTAAAGCAGCAGATTTCCTTCAAACACCAGAAGAGGAAAAGGCAGTTCCTAAAGTTGATTTTAGCGGTTTAGGTGACTAAGATGTTGTTTGATCAAATTGCAAGCAATAAACGAAAAACCTGGATTTTGTTGCTGGTATTTTTCCTACTCTTAGCTCTTGTTGGCTATGCGGTTGGTTACCTCTTTATGCGGTCTGGGCTTGGCGGTTTGGTTATCGCACTGATTATCGGCTTTATCTATGCCTTGTCCATGATTTTTCAATCGACAGAGATTGTCATGTCCATGAACGGGGCGCGTGAGGTTGATGAGCAAACGGCACCAGATCTCTACCATGTAGTAGAAGATATGGCTATGGTTGCTCAGATTCCTATGCCCCGTGTTTTCATCATTGATGATCCAGCCTTAAATGCCTTTGCGACAGGTTCTAACCCTCAAAACGCAGCGGTTGCTGCGACGTCAGGTCTCCTAGCTATCATGAATCGTGAAGAACTAGAAGCTGTTATGGGACATGAAGTCAGTCATATTCGTAATTATGATATCCGTATTTCGACTATTGCTGTCGCCCTTGCTAGTGCTATCACCATGCTTTCTAGTATGGCAGGTCGTATGATGTGGTGGGGTGGATCAGGTCGCAGACGAAGTGACGATGATCGAGATGGAAATGGCTTAGAAATCATTATGCTCGTGGTTTCCCTGCTAGCTATTGTTCTGGCACCTCTCGCTGCAACCTTGGTGCAACTAGCTATTTCTCGTCAGAGGGAATTCCTAGCTGATGCTTCCAGTGTCGAGTTGACGCGCAATCCTCAAGGGATGATTAATGCTCTAGGTAAGTTGGATAATAGTAAACCAATGAGTCGTCCTATAGATGATGCCAGCAGTGCACTTTATATCAATGATCCCAAGAAAGGTGGAGGGTTCCAAAAACTCTTTTATACCCACCCACCTATCTCAGAACGGATTGAACGTTTAAAACATATGTAAAAAGAATCCAGAGATCGTCTCTGGATTTTTGCTATGTTGAAAATTTATAAATCTTCTAAATTAACTACCTCCAGACCGTGTTCTGTTAAGCGATAGATGATTGAACAGACCTCTTTTAAGAAACGACGGTCATGCGAAACAGTAATGAGACCACCAGGATAAGTGGCAAAGAGTTTTCTGATTTCTGGTTGAGAAGTTGGAGAAAAGTTTCGTGTGGGCTCATCCAGAAGGAGAAAGTTTGGTTTGCACAAGACTAAATTCAAAAGCAGGAGTTTTCCCTGTTGTCCACCAGATAAGGAGCGAATTTGATGCTGCATTTCTGGATAACTGAAATTGAGACTGGCTAAGTGAGATTGGATTTTCTGCAGTTCCTCTTTTTCCCCAGTTTTGTTTAGATAGGCGATTGGGGATAAATCCAATTGCAGTTTTTTATGGTAATCTTGTGGCATATAACCAAGCGAAATTTCTCTTTTGGCGCTAAGCAGTTGTTGCAACTTTGCTAGCAGAGTCGATTTTCCAATACCATTTTGGCCGATAATACCGATTTTTTCTTGGCCACGGACAGTTAGTCGTAGTTCTTGAACCAAAACTCGGTCGCCAATGGACAAATTTTCTTTTTCCAGTTGGATTAAGACTTTAGAAGTAGGTAATGGCTGTATATCTGAGAAGAAAAGTCTGATTTCTTCCTCTTCAAGTGGCTTTTGGGTCATGGACTGAGCTGTCTTTTCAAAGCGTTTTTCTTGAGAGAGAACATTTTTCATCTTTTTAGCTAATAGGCGTCCAGCAGTACTATCTTTGGTAGCTCGAAGTGCAGTTTCTACATTTTGCTTGACTCGTCGATGTTTTTCCATGGTTTTATCGTAGGCTCTTTGGTCGTTAGCAGCTTGCTGGCTTTGTTTGGCAAAATTAGCCTTTCGCTGGTCGCTATAGCTATCATAGTCTAAATGCTCTACTAGTGTTTCCGCTTCTTTACGGTGCTTGACCAGTCGCAAGTGGACAATAGTATCAGTCGTTTCAGAAAGAAAGTCTTCATCATGGGAAATGAAAATAACAGTTTGCCGAATCTTTCGAATCTGACCTTTTAGCCAATCAACCGTCTCAAGGTCCAGGTCATTTGAAGGTTCATCTAAAAATAGAATCTCAAAGAGTTTGGCTAACTCATGGATAAGCTGAATTTTCAAAGCTTCGCCCCCCGAAAGGCTCCCAATCTCTTGATCGCTAGCGAAACGGTCGCTATCAAAGTTCAACTCCTCAGCCAAACGATAAAGGATACTGTAGTCTAAATCAATAGAATCTAAAAAGAAGTAGTCGTGTAGAGTTTTCTTTTTCAGCTCCTCGGGAAGTTTTTGAGGAATATAGGCCAGTGACTGATAGTCAGACTGGATGTCTCCCTTGATAGTGAAATCAGGCAATGCTTCTCCCATTAAGGCTCGCAGCAATGTTGATTTGCCATTTCCTTCCTCTCCAATAATAGCTACCTTTTCCCCGTCTTGGATGATCATGCTGAGGTCAGAGACAAGGTCTCGTAAATCTTTGTTTTGTGTGATGGTCAGGTGATTGATTTTTATCATATGATTGCCCTTTCTAGAATGTCGATTGTGCATAACAAAAAGCTCTACTTTACCTAGTAGAGCCCAAAGTCTATGTCAAAAAAAACTCTATTAACATGCCAGAAAAAGAGCATAAAAGAGCACACAAAAAGAGACAAAAACAAGATCTACTAAATAAAGGTTCTTTATTTGATAGACTTAGTTGTTCATGTCTCCCTTACCTCCGAGTATTAGTATCTTTATACTATACCTTTAAGGAAATTTTGTCAACAGAAAACTGGAAATTCTATGCTCTAAAATCCAAAAACAGGTCCATAGAGACTTAGTACGTGTTTGACATGCTCGTAATGGATTTTATCATAGTTTCGCCAAGCAGTGCGTGCTTGATTGTTTAGTTTTAGGCTACCCAGTCCAATCAGAGGACTGGTGGGTTGGTAAAATTTCTCAAGATCAATTAAGATACTGTTGTTCAACTTTTCTGTTTTTTGAGCTCTTGCATAGTAGTGTTTAGCAGCTCTTGTAGTCGAATATCATCTGCCCTACCCTGTTTACAGTTTTGGTAGCTTTTATTTAACTTGGATAGGAGTTGAATGAGTTTCTTGTCTTCCATGTGAGCATCCTCCTTGATCTGATGTACTCTTTCCCTATAGTATAGCACTAAAAAACAAAAATATTATGGTAAATATGTTAAAAAATCGAATGTTAATTACAAAGTTTGGTGGGCTGATTTGTAGCCTTTTCATGGTATAATCAAGAGAGTAAATCTTTATGGAGGAAGTATGAAATTAAATATTCAAGAAATTCGTAAGCAGTCTGAAGGCTTGCATTTTGAACAAACGTTAGACCTAGCCGCAGACCTGCGTGCACGTAATCAAGAAATTTTAGATGTAAAAGATATCCTTGCAGTTGGAAAAGTACAATACGAAGACCGTATGTATTTCTTAGATTATCAACTATCTTATACCATTGTTCTTGCTTCAAGTCGCAGTATGGAGCCAGTTGAGTTAGTTGAATCTTATCCAGTCACGGAAGTTTTCATGGAAGGCGCAACTAACCAGCTAGATCAGGAAGTTTTAGACGATGATTTGGTCTTGCCTATCGAAAATGGAGAACTTGACCTTGCTGAGAGCGTGTCAGATAATATTCTGCTTAATATCCCTATCAAGGTCTTGACGGCTGAAGAAGAAGCTGGTCAAGGATTTGTTTCAGGAAACGACTGGCAAATCATGACTGAGGAAGAATACCAAGCCCAACAAGCAGTTAAGAAAGAAGAAAACAGTCCTTTTGCTGGCTTACAAGGACTATTTGACGGAGACGAATAATGGTCTTGTCAAAAAAACGAGCACGAAAAGTGCTAGAAGAAATCATTGCTCTTTTTCCAGATGCCAAGCCCAGTCTTGATTTTACCAATCATTTTGAACTCTTGGTTGCGGTCATGTTGTCAGCTCAGACAACGGATGCAGCAGTAAATAAGGCCACGCCAGGTCTCTTTGCTGCCTTTCCAACGCCGCAAGCCATGTCTGTAGCGACAGAGAGTGAGATTGCCTCACACATTTCTCGTTTGGGATTGTATCGGAATAAGGCTAAATTCCTTAAAAAATGTGCCCAACAGTTACTAGACGATTTTGACGGTCAAGTCCCTCAGACTCGTGAAGAATTAGAAAGTCTGGCAGGTGTTGGTCGCAAGACAGCCAACGTAGTTATGAGTGTGGGCTTTGGAATTCCAGCCTTTGCAGTCGATACTCATGTGGAGCGTATTTGTAAGCACCACGATATTGTCAAAAAATCAGCGACACCACTTGAGGTGGAAAAACGCGTCATGGATATTTTGCCACCGGAGCAGTGGTTAGCTGCCCATCAGGCCATGATTTATTTTGGAAGAGCCATTTGCCATCCTAAAAATCCAGAGTGTGACCAGTACCCACAGTTATATGACTTTAGTAATTTATAAGTTAGGTTACCAAAAGTTTTTGCTTGATTTTAGGCCCGCTTTGTGCTATAGTATTTGATAACTAAATATTCCTTTAAACCTGTCCCGTGAGGCAGGCAAGGAGCGTGATAAAGTAGAAGGGTGAAGTCTATACTGTTAGCAGTTGGGCTCGCTTGGCTATACATTTCAAGTCTCCTTGTTTAAGGAGACTTTTCTTTTTGGAGGTTTGTCATGAAGGCAAAAGAAGTTGTAGACGAATTGACCGTCAAACGAGCGATTACGCGTATTACATATGAGATTATCGAACGCAACAAAGATTTGAATAAAATCGTCTTGGCTGGTATTAAAACTCGTGGTGTCTTTATCGCCCACCGAATCCAAGAACGTTTGGAGCAGTTAGAAAATCTTTCAGTTCCTGTTGTGGAATTGGATACTAAACCTTTCCGTGATGATGTTAAAAGTGGAGAAGATACTTCTTTGGTTTCTGTCGATGTGACAGACCGTGAAGTCATCTTGGTGGACGATGTGCTTTATACAGGTCGTACCATCCGTGCTGCTATTGATAATATTGTAGGTCATGGTCGTCCTGCGCGCGTGAGTTTAGCAGTTCTAGTAGATCGTGGACATAGAGAATTGCCAATCCGTCCAGATTACGTTGGAAAAAATATCCCAACCAGTCGTTCTGAAGAAATCATCGTAGAGATGGCAGAACTTGATGGCCAAGACAGAGTTTTGATTATTGAAGAAGCTTAGAAAGCTAAAGGAGTAGCCATGTCAGAAAATCAACAAGCATTGAACCATGTGGTGTCCATGGAAGACCTCACTGTCGATCAAGTGATGAAATTGATCAAGCGAGGAATTGAGTTTAAAAACGGAGCTCAGCTTCCTTATGAGGACCATCCGATTGTTTCCAATCTTTTCTTTGAGGATTCTACACGGACGCATAAGTCCTTTGAAGTGGCAGAGATTAAACTGGGGCTGGAACGACTTGACTTTGATGTGAAGACCAGCTCGGTCAATAAGGGTGAAACACTTTATGATACCATTTTGACTCTGTCTGCTTTAGGAGTTGACGTCTGTGTGATTCGCCACCCAGAGGTTGATTACTACAGAGAGTTGATTACTAGTCCGACGATTACGACTTCCATCATCAATGGTGGAGATGGTTCGGGCCAACACCCTAGCCAGAGCTTGCTTGATTTGATGACCATTTATGAGGAATTTGGCCACTTTGAGGGGCTTAAGGTTGCTATTGCAGGTGACTTGGACCACTCACGCGTTGCTAAATCCAATATGCAGATTTTGAAACGCTTGGGAGTGGAACTCTTTTTCGCTGGACCTGAGGAATGGAGAAGTCAAGAGTTTGCAGACTATGGGCAGTTTGTAACTATTGATGAAATCATTGATCAGGTGGATGTCATGATGTTTCTCCGTGTGCAACATGAACGCCATGATAGTGGTGCAGTCTTTTCAAAAGAAGACTACCATGCCCAACATGGCTTGACTCAAGAACGTTATGACCGTTTGAAAGAAACAGCAATCCTTATGCATCCGGCTCCAGTCAATCGTGATGTAGAAATCGCAGACCACTTGGTTGAAGCACCAAAATCACGGATTGTCCAACAAATGACCAATGGTGTCTTTGTTCGAATGGCAATCTTAGAATCCGTACTGGCGAGTAGAAACGCCAACTAAAACACAAGACGTTAAAAGACGCCAGTGAGCGTCCACGAGAGGTGAGAATATGACAAAAAGACTTCTAGTATTAGAAGATGGCACAGTTTTTGAAGGCAAGGCCTTCGGAGCAGATATTGATGTTACAGGCGAAATCGTCTTTAATACAGGCATGACCGGCTACCAAGAATCCATTACAGACCAGTCTTATAATGGACAAATCTTGACCTTTACTTATCCTTTGGTGGGAAATTATGGAATTAATCGTGATGATTACGAATCCATCATTCCAACTTGTAAGGGAGTCGTTGTTTTCGAAGAGGCGCGTAGAGCAAGCAACTGGCGCAACCAAATGACCTTGGATGAATTCTTGAAAGCCAAGAAAATACCAGGTATCTCAGGTATTGATACGCGTGCACTTACCAAGATTATCCGTAAGCATGGTACAATGCGTGCAACCTTGACCCATGTTGGGGACAGTATGGACCATGTGACGGACCAGCTCCAAGCAACAGTCTTGCCGACAGATAATATCAAGCAGGTTTCTACTAAAACATCCTATCCAGCTCCAGGAGTTGGTTTGAGCGTGGTGCTAGTGGATTTTGGTCTCAAGCACTCAATCTTACGTGAACTTTCTAAACGCAACTGTAATGTGACCGTTGTTCCTTATTCGACAACGGCGGAAGAAATTCTCCATCTCAATCCTGACGGAGTGATGTTGTCAAATGGACCGGGAAACCCAGAAGACGTTCCACAAGCACTCGACATGATTCGCGGTGTGCAAGGGAAAATTCCAATTTTTGGTATTTGTATGGGGCACCAACTCTTCGCCATGGCAAATGGTGCTAAGACTTACAAGATGAAGTTTGGTCACCGTGGATTCAACCATGCGGTACGTGAAATTGCTACAGGACGTGTGGATTTTACAAGTCAAAACCATGGTTATGCAGTTAGCCGTGAGGATTTGCCAGAGCATTTGATTATCACCCACGAAGAAATCAATGACAAGTCAGTTGAAGGTGTGCGTCACAGATACCAACCTGCTTTCTCTGTCCAATACCACCCAGACGCAGCCCCTGGTCCACACGACGCTAGCTACCTATTTGATGAGTTTATCGAGATGATGGAAGCTTTTAAACAATCAAACTAAGAACGAGTAAAAGCTCGTCGGAGAATTTATGTAACTGAACACGGACGGAAAGCTCGGAATTTAGAGAAACCAACTTGGATTGTTAATCCTTCTTTAGTTTCCTAAAATTCAATCGCTTTCTATTCGTCCTTTGTATCTTATTTAATGGCAACCCGAGAGTTGCCGAATAGAAAGGCAGGTCGTTTCTTTTAGTCGCTGTCAGGCGAACTAAAAACTCCCTGCACTAGATTTTTTACCGAAAAGTATCGTTTCGCTAAAAAATCGTCGGAGAATTTATTTAATGTCGCCCTGAGAGGCGACGAATAGAAAGGCAGGTCGTTTCTTTTAGTCGCTATTGGGCGAACTAAAAACTCCCTGCACTAGATTTTTTATCGAAAAATATCGTTTCGCTAAAAAATCGTCGGAGAATTTATTTAATGTCGCTCTGTGAGGCGACGAATAGAAAGGAGAAGGGTACTCCGTATTTGCTGAACTGAATACGGGCTACGGACGGTGCTAAAAAGATAGTTATTCCTAGAACTGACAGTTCTTCGTCATAACTCCTATTTTAGCTTTGTCCGCTTGACGCCCTTAATATCTTATATATGCCTAAACGTACTGATATTCAAAAAATTATGGTGATTGGTTCTGGTCCGATTATTATTGGTCAGGCTGCTGAGTTTGACTATGCTGGGACCCAGGCTTGCTTGTCGTTGAAAGAGGAAGGTTATGAGGTTGTTTTGGTTAACTCAAATCCTGCAACCATCATGACGGACAAGGAAATTGCTGACAAGGTTTACATTGAACCGATTACACTTGAGTTTGTGACACGTATTCTTCGTAAGGAACGTCCAGATGCCTTGCTACCAACACTCGGTGGTCAAACAGGTCTCAACATGGCCATGGAATTGTCTAAAAATGGTATCTTAGATGAGCTTGGCGTTGAACTTCTGGGTACCAAATTGTCTGCCATTGACCAAGCGGAGGACCGTGACCTCTTTAAACAATTGATGGAAGAGCTTGAGCAACCCATTCCAGAATCTGAAATTGTTAACACAGTAGAAGAAGCAGTTGCCTTTGCAGCGACAATTGGCTACCCAGTCATCGTTCGTCCAGCCTTTACCCTTGGTGGTACTGGTGGTGGTATGTGTGCCAACGAGAAAGAATTGCGTGAAATCACTGAAAATGGTTTGAAATTGTCACCTGTTACCCAATGTTTGATTGAGCGTTCGATTGCCGGTTTCAAGGAAATTGAATACGAAGTGATGCGTGACTCAGCTGACAATGCCTTGGTTGTTTGTAACATGGAAAACTTTGACCCAGTTGGGATTCACACGGGGGATTCCATTGTATTTGCCCCTGCGCAAACCATGTCAGACTATGAAAACCAAATGCTTCGTGATGCGAGCTTGAGCATTATTCGTGCCCTCAAGATTGAAGGTGGATGTAATGTTCAGCTAGCTCTTGATCCTAACAGCTTCAAGTATTATGTTATCGAAGTAAACCCTCGTGTATCACGTTCGTCAGCCCTTGCTTCTAAAGCGACAGGATATCCGATTGCTAAGTTGGCTGCCAAGATTGCCGTCGGTTTGACCTTGGATGAGGTCATCAACCCAGTTACAGGTTCAACCTATGCCATGTTTGAGCCTGCCCTTGACTACGTGGTTGCCAAGATTCCACGTTTCCCATTTGATAAGTTTGAAAAGGGTGAGCGCCGTCTTGGGACACAGATGAAGGCGACTGGAGAAGTCATGGCGATTGGCCGTAACATAGAAGAGTCACTTCTTAAAGCTTGTCGCTCCCTTGAAATTGGGGTGAACCACAATGAAATGCCTGAACTTGCATCTGTTTCGGATGATGCCTTGATTGAAAAAGTTGTCAAGGCCCAAGATGATCGTCTCTTCTATGTGTCAGAAGCTATTCGCCGTGGTTACACACCAGAAGAAATTGCAGAGCTTACAAAAATCGATATTTTTTATCTCGATAAACTCCTACATATCTTTGAAATTGAGCAAGAATTGGGCGCTCATCCACAAGATTTAGACGTTTTGAAAACTGCCAAACTCAATGGTTTCTCAGACCGTAAGATTGCTGAACTCTGGGAAACGACAGCTGACCAAGTCCGCCAACTTCGTTTGGAAAACAAGATTGTTCCTGTTTATAAGATGGTCGATACTTGTGCGGCAGAATTTGACTCAGAAACACCATATTTCTATTCAACCTATGGTTGGGAAAACGAGTCTATCAAGTCTGATAAGGAATCCGTTCTAGTTCTAGGTTCTGGTCCAATCCGTATCGGTCAAGGGGTCGAGTTTGACTATGCAACTGTTCACTCGGTTAAGGCTATCCAGGCTGCTGGCTATGAAGCTATCATCATGAACTCAAACCCAGAGACTGTTTCTACAGACTTCTCTGTATCAGATAAGCTTTACTTTGAGCCATTGACATTCGAAGATGTTATGAATGTTATTGACTTGGAGCAACCAAAAGGGGTTATCGTTCAATTCGGTGGTCAAACAGCTATCAACCTTGCGGAGCCATTGGCAAAAGCAGGTGTGACCATTCTTGGTACCCAAGTAGCTGACTTGGACCGTGCCGAAGACCGTGACCTTTTCGAGCAAGCTCTCAAAGAATTGGATATTCCACAGCCACCAGGACAAACGGCAACCAATGAAGAAGAAGCAGTGCTTGCAGCTCGCAAGATTGGCTTCCCAGTTCTCGTTCGCCCATCTTATGTCTTAGGTGGACGTGCTATGGAAATCGTTGAAAACGAAGCAGACCTTCGTTCTTACATGCGAACTGCTGTTAAGGCTAGTCCAGACCACCCAGTTCTTGTCGACTCTTATATCGTTGGGCAAGAGTGCGAAGTTGATGCCATTTCAGATGGTAAAAATGTACTCATTCCTGGTATCATGGAGCATATCGAACGTGCCGGTGTCCACTCAGGTGATTCAATGGCAGTTTACCCACCACAAACCTTGTCGCAAAAGGTGCAAGAAACAATCGCAGACTATACGAAACGCCTAGCAATCGGTCTTAACTGCCTTGGAATGATGAACATCCAGTTTGTTATCAAGGATGAAAAAGTCTATGTTATTGAGGTCAATCCACGTGCCAGCCGTACCGTTCCATTCCTTTCTAAGGTGACCAATATTCCTATGGCTCAAGTAGCGACTAAGCTCATTCTTGGTCAAAGTTTATCAGAACTTGGCTACCAAGATGGACTTTACCCTGAAAGCACCCGCGTTCATATCAAGGCACCTGTCTTCTCCTTTACCAAACTAGCTAAGGTAGACAGCTTACTTGGTCCTGAAATGAAGTCAACAGGGGAAGTTATGGGTTCTGATGCTACTTTGGAAAAAGCTCTCTATAAGGCCTTTGAAGCTTCTTACTTACACTTGCCAACTTTTGGAAATGTTGTCTTTACCATCGCTGATGATGCTAAAGAAGAAGCCTTGGACTTGGCTCGTCGTTTCCAAAATATTGGCTATGGAATCCTCGCGACAGAAGGGACAGCAGCCTTCTTTGCCAGTCATGGATTACATGCTCAGCCTGTTGGAAAGATTGGTGATGACGATAAGGATATCCCAAGCTTTGTTCGCAAAGGAAGAATTCAAGCTATCATTAACACAGTAGGAACCAAACGAACTGCTGACGAAGATGGTGAGCAAATCCGCCGTTCAGCCATTGAACACGGAGTGCCCCTCTTTACAGCCCTAGATACAGCTAACGCCATGCTCAAAGTATTGGAAAGCCGTAGTTTTGTTACAGAAGCAATTTAAATAGAAAAAAGAGAAGGTGTAACAATCTTCTCTTTTTTGTTATATTTTTTCTTGTAAACTACTTCTTAATCAGCTTTTGCGATAAGCTTTAATACTGTGGCTATACCACTCTTGCATTTCCTTTGATGGTGGTGTCATATAATCCCCATACATCTGGGTTAAAAATTGGTCATATTTTTTTGGCACAGGCAACATACGACCTTCAAACTCAGTTAAGATGAGTTCTTTAAAGGTATCAACTGGGAAGACTTCTTTCATTCCTTCTTTACCAATACCAATTCCTCCTTCATATTGAGGAGCGTTGGTTGCAGCATTCTTGACTAGCTGATCAATTTTCTTGTAAAAGTAACGGGGATTGACCAATCGGAGGGCGTACCAGCTACATAATCTTAGAAAATCTTTTAACTTGCTATCACCGTGAACTGCGCGTGATTTTTTGATATAAGCTAGTTGACGAAGAGCTACATACTTATAACTCTTGTCGACAATGCTCAAGTCTGTAAAGCGATCAATTGGGAAGACATCGATAAAGAGACTGGTGTCATGACGCTTGTACTTAACATGGTCTTCGATAACAGTAGAAGTATCCAAAATCGATGCGAAATTATGGAAGTACCAAGAAGAAGTGTCGTAGGAGAGAACCTTGTAGCGAGGGTGATTTTCTTCTTCAATAATCTTCAGTAAACGCTCATAATCCTCACGATAAAGGGAAATATCAATATCATCATCCCAAGGAATCATACCTTTGTGGCGGATGGCTCCAAGCATGGTTCCATAACTGAGAAAATAAGGAATATCATGTTTCTTACAAGTCTCATCAATATAGTCTAGCAGAGCTAGTTGAATTTCTTTAATTTCTTCTTTTTCTAAATATTGCATTCTAATCCTCCAATTTGTAGGCATGAAATTCATGACTGTAGAAGCGTTTTTCTTCTGGTGGTAGGGTCATATAATCTCCATAAAATTGTGTCAAAATAGTATCAAATTTTTCAGGTGCTGGAAGGCTTAAATTTTCAAAGGGTAAATCAATTGTTTTATCAAAGGTACCACTTGGGAATACTTCTTTTGCCTTAAATTTAGAAGGGATAAAAGCCATATACTGCCCATTTTCACGACTATATTTTTGAATTTCTTTCTCGATTTTATGTGCAAAATAACGAGGAGAAACCGGTCGAAGGAGCAACCAAAAGGCTGTTCGTATCCAATCTTTTAAAAGGCTATCTTTATAGACAATATTTTTATGTTTACTGAAAGACAGTAGTTTGAAGCTTTCCAGTTTATAACAAGTATCAATGACCTTAGGATCATCAAAGCGATCCATAGGGAAAATATCGATAAAAACACCTGACTCATAGGTTTTTGTATTTCGAGTATCGATTATTTTAGTTGTACTGTCGGTTATTTTGATAAAGTTATTAAAGTAGTTTTTATCAGTTTCTAAGGATAAAAGTTTGTATTTACTTTTTTCCTTTTGAAAGATGTTAATAAATCGTTGGTAGTCTTCTCGAGGCATGGATAAATCAATATCGTCGTCCCAAGGAATAAAGCCTTGATGTCGAACTGCCCCAATCAGAGTACCGTAGTTAATAATATAGTTGATATTGTGCTTTTTACATAGAGTATCAATATAATCCAAAATTTCTAATTCAATTTGTTTGGCATCTTCAATGGTTAGTTGTTTCATTTTAAACTCCTATGATTTTTTGAATTTATTTTTTAAGGCTAGGACATGGTTTAAAAATTCATAGAAAATGCTATCTTTTGTGAAGAAAAGTAGACTAATATAAGAGATAGCAGATAGCAAGACAATCAAACCAGTATTAATCAAAAATGGCAAATTAATGACCATATCCACAGGATACACGAAATTGATCAGGAAATAAATTCCTACAAAGGAAAGTGAAAAGAGAGAGTATCGAATAGTATAGCTAAAGATATGTCCCAAGTGGATGAGCTGTTTTCTATGGATGAAAATGATATAGAAAACAAGTAGAGAGGCCTCTGATAGCATAGTTGTCAGTAAGTAGTATTCAGGAGCCACGATATGGTTGAAAAAGAGGAGACTATTTAAGCCTAAATTGAGTAGCCCAGCAAAGACTGTGTAAACTGTGATACGTTTTTCATAGCCATTTGTAAAGAGAATTTGGGAACCAAGAATGGTATCTAGTGCCAGGATAATCGTACGAAAAGCGAAGAGAGAGGTTAAGATACCGCCTCCGATATATTTTTCACTACCGTAAAGTAGGATGGCATTTGGTCCTAAAACCATGAGTCCAAAACTGAGTGGAATGATAAAGAAGTTAAAGATTCGACTACCTCTATTAACCAGAGCAACATAGGCTTCTTTGTCTCCTTTACCCAAATAGTAACTGAGACGAGGCACACTCACTCCGATAGCTCCTGTTACAACACCAGCTATAACGGTCACAATTCGTTGAGCTATGGTGTAGTAACTAACGTTGACATCAATCCCTGTTTTAACGAGGAAGAGGCGATCCAAAAATGTGAAGAGCATATTGGCATTGGCAAAGACCAACATGGCTGTCAGAGGGAGAAAGAGCGGTTTAAAATCACTGATGTGAATCTTAACAAGCTTAATGTCTCTTTTAATCCAAAAATAACTAATCAGATAGTTAATTAGTGTCGATAAACTCATCACAAGTGTATAGACAACAATATCGTGTTCATTTTTAACAAATAAGAAAATAGAGACCAGCATCAGGATACGGATGAAGGCAGTTTTGTAAAAGAGAAAACTGTAATTTTCTAGAGCTTCATTGACCCATTCGATTGAAAAAATCTGGGCAATGAGTTGAATCCCCATAACAAGGTAGACTTTTTTGACGATTGGATTATCTGTAAAGAAGAGAGGATAGGCAAGGATATAGACAGCGGTAGTCAAAATCGTACAAGCAATGCACAAATAAAAAAGACTGGAGAAGGTTCTATTCAGATCTTTTTTGTTATCCTTGACATTACTGATGGCCCGTAAACCGTAGTTATAGACCCCATAAGTCGCAAAGGGCAAGAAAAATGACAAAATAGTGTCGACAGAGTTGAAGTAACCATAGCCAGTTCGGTCCAAGACACGCGCGACATAGGTTCCAGTTAGGATGGGAAAAATAATATTTAAGACACGAATTCCCATGTAAGATAGAGCATTTAATTTTATACTTTTCATTCAATTTACCTCGTTTTTCATTATATCATAAAGTCAGCTAATAAGAAATGAAGGGCAGTAATACTCTTCGAAAATCAAATTCAAACCACGTCAGCGTCGCCTTACCGTACTCAAGTACAGCTTACGGCTAGCTTCCTAGTTTGCTTTTTGATTTTCATTGAGTATAAGTCAAGTAATCACTTTGAAGTTTCAAATCTTAATTTTAAGTTTTCTTTAAGGAAAGTATATTATTCTGAAGAACTCTAAAATTTCACAGCCATTTATTGGTAATGACTACAGAATTCCAAGTCATTACTAGAAGTGGACTAGTTTCTTTGAATAATAGAACTCCTTAATCCTTCTATTCTAGAACGGGAGGGCCGGTATTTCTTTTATGATAGAACTAGATTGTGGTATAATAGAGAGAATAAGTTTTTTTAGTAAGACAAAGGAGAAAATAGATGATTTATGCAGGAATTCTTGCTGGTGGAACTGGCACACGCATGGGAATCAGTAACTTGCCAAAACAATTTTTAGAGCTAGGTGATCGACCTATTTTGATTCATACAATTGAAAAATTTGTCTTGGAACCAAGTATTGAAAAAATTGTGGTTGGGGTTCATGGAGACTGGGTTTCTCATGCAGAAGATCTTGTAGATAAATATCTGCCTCTTCATAAGGAACGTATCATCATTACAAAGGGTGGTGCTGACCGCAATACAAGTATTGAAAAAATCATTGAAGCTATCGATGCTTATCGTCCGCTTACTCCAGAGGACATCGTTGTTACCCACGATTCTGTTCGTCCATTCATTACGCTTCGCATGATTCAGGACAATATCCAACTTGCCCACAATCATGACGCAGTGGACACAGTGGTAGAAGCGGTTGATACTATCGTTGAAAGTACCAATGGTCAATTCATTACAGATATTCCAAATCGTGCTCACCTTTATCAAGGACAAACACCTCAAACATTCCGTTGCAAGGACTTCATGGACCTTTATGGCTCTCTTTCTGCTGAAGAGAAAGAAATCTTGACAGATGCATGTAAAATCTTTGTCATTAAAGGAAAAGATGTAGCCTTGGCCAAGGGTGAATACTCAAATCTGAAGATTACAACCGTAACAGATTTGAAGATTGCAAAAAGTATGATTGAGAAAGACTAGTAAAATGATTAATCAAATTTATCAACTAACTAAGCCTAAGTTTATCAATGTCAAATATCAGGAAGAGGCTATTGACCAAGAGAATCATATCCTCATCCGCCCTAATTATATGGCGGTCTGTCATGCGGATCAGCGTTACTACCAAGGAAAACGTGATCCAAAGATTTTGAATAAAAAACTTCCAATGGCAATGATTCACGAGTCATGTGGAACCGTTATTTCTGACCCGACAGGAACCTACGAGGTTGGGCAAAAAGTTGTCATGATTCCCAATCATCCTCCTATGCAGAGTGATGAAGAATTCTATGAGAACTACATGACAGGGACTCATTTCTTGTCTAGTGGATTTGATGGCTTTATGAGAGAGTTTGTTTCTCTTCCTAAAGATCGTGTGGTGGCTTATGATGCTATTGAAGATACGGTTGCAGCCATTACAGAGTTTGTCAGTGTTGGCATGCATGCCATGAATCGCTTATTGACCCTTGCTCATAGCAAGCGGGACCGAATCGCCGTTATCGGAGATGGAAGTCTAGCATTTGTGGTTGCCAATATTATCAATTATACTTTGCCAGAAGCAGAGATTGTGGTTATTGGTCGTCATTGGGAAAAATTGGAACTTTTCTCTTTTGCCAAAGAATGCTATATTACTGATAATATTCCTGAAGATTTGGCCTTTGACCATGCTTTTGAGTGTTGTGGTGGTGATGGTACTGGATCGGCTATAAATGACCTGATTCGCTACATTCGTCCTCAGGGAACGATTCTCATGATGGGAGTTAGCGAATATAAAGTCAATCTCAATACTCGCGATGCCTTAGAAAAAGGCTTGCTCTTGGTTGGTTCCTCTCGTTCTGGTCGCATTGATTTTGAAAATGCCATCCAAATGATGGAAGTCAAGAAATTTGCCAATCGTCTTAAAAATATCCTTTATCTAGAAGAACCTGTAAGAGAAATTAAAGATATTCACCGTGTCTTTGCGACCGATTTAAACACAGCCTTTAAAACCGTGTTTAAGTGGGAAGTATAAGTGCTGGAGGTTAATTGTGGAGAAAATCATTAAAGAGAAAATTTCTTCCTTACTTAGTCAAGAAGAGGAAGTCCTCAGTGTTGAACAACTGGGGGGAATGACCAATCAAAACTATTTGGTCAAAACAACAAATAAGCAATACATTGTTAAATTCTTTGGTAAAGGGACAGAAAAGCTTATCAATCGTCAAGATGAAAAGTACAATCTTGAACTACTAAAGGATTTAGACTTAGATGTAAAAAATTATCTTTTTGATATTGAAGCTGGTATCAAAGTAAATGAGTATATCGAATCTGCGATTACGCTTGATTCAAGGTCAATTAAGACCAAATTTGATAAAATTGCTCCAATATTACAAACCATTCATGCTTCTGGTAAGGAATTAAGGGGAGAATTTGCTCCTTTTGAAGAAATTAAAAAATACGAATCTTTGATTGAGGAAAAAATCCCTTATGCCAACTATGAAGCAGTTAGAGAAGAAGTCTTCTCCTTAGAGAAAAGACTGGCTGACTTAGGTGTTGACAGAAAATCTTGTCATATCGATTTGGTGCCTGAAAACTTTATCGAGTCACCACAAGGACGACTTTATCTGATTGACTGGGAATATTCATCAATGAATGATCCAATGTGGGATTTGGCTGCCCTCTTTTTAGAGTCTGAATTCACTCATCAAGAGGAAGAAGCCTTCTTATCTCACTATGAGAGTGAGCAAACACCTGTCTCTCGTGAAAAAATTGCCATTTATAAAATTTTACAAGATGCTATTTGGAGTCTATGGACAGTCTACAAAGAAGAGCAAGGTGCAGATTTTGGTGACTATGGTGTGAGTCGTTACCAAAGAGCTGTTAAAGGTTTGTCATATTATGGAGGTTCAGATGAAAAATAAAAATGGAGTTTCTTTTGGTCTACTCTCAGGTATTTTCTGGGGTTTAGGTCTAACGATTAGTGCTTATATCTTTTCGATTTTTACAGATTTGTCGCCCTTTGTGGTGGCCGCTGCTCACGATTTCTTGAGTATCTTTATCTTACTAGCTTTTCTCTTGGTGAAAGAAGGAAAAGTTCGTCTCTCAATTTTCTTAAATATTCGCAATGTTAGTGTTATCATCGGAGCCTTACTAGCAGGCCCTATTGGTATGCAGGCCAATCTTTATGCGGTTAAGTATATCGGAAGTTCCCTAGCTTCATCTGTGTCGGCTATTTACCCTGCGATTTCGGTTTTATTGGCTTTCTTCTTTTTGAAGCACAAGATTTCGAGAAATACTGTGTTTGGGATTGTCTTGATTATTGGAGGGATTATTGCTCAGACCTATAAGGTTGAACAGGTTAATTCTTTCTACATTGGCATTCTTTGTGCTTTAGTTTGTGCCATTGCATGGGGAAGTGAGAGTGTTCTTAGCTCTTTTGCCATGGAAAGTGAATTGAGTGAAATCGAAGCCCTCTTAATCCGTCAAGTAACTTCATTCTTGTCCTATCTTGTGATTGTGCTCTTCTCTCATCAGTCATTTGCAGAAGTGGCCAATGGACAATTGCTAGGTCTTATGATTGTCTTTGCAGCCTTTGATATGATTTCCTACTTGGCTTATTATATCGCTATCAATCGCTTGCAACCAGCCAAGGCTACAGGCTTGAACGTAAGTTATGTAGTTTGGACTGTCTTGTTTGCAGTTGTTTTCTTGGGTGCACCGCTAGATATGCTGACAATTATTACGTCACTTGTCGTTATTGCTGGAGTTTATATTATTATTAAAGAATAAAGGAGATTCGTGTGAAAGCCATCATCTTAGCAGCGGGATTGGGAACTCGCTTGCGTCCTATGACTGAAAATACCCCTAAAGCCTTGGTTCAGGTTAATCAAAAACCTTTGATTGAATACCAAATTGAGTTTCTCAAAGAAAAAGGAATCAATGATATCATCATCATTGTTGGTTATCTTAAAGAACAATTCGATTATTTAAAAGAGAAATACGGAGTTCGACTCGTTTTCAATGATAAATACGCTGACTACAATAACTTTTACTCTCTCTATCTTGTAAAAGAAGAATTGGCTAACAGCTATGTTATTGATGCAGATAACTATCTCTTCAAAAATATGTTCCGCAATGATTTGACACGTTCGACTTATTTTAGTGTTTATCGTGAAGATTGTACCAACGAATGGTTCTTGGTCTATGGAGATGACTACAAGGTTCAAGACATTATTGTTGATAGTAAGGCTGGTCGTATCCTTAGTGGTGTATCCTTCTGGGACGCTCCAACTGCAGAAAAGATTGTCGGCTTTATCGATAAGGCCTATGCAAGTGGTGAATTTGTTGATCTCTATTGGGACAATATGGTTAAGGATAATATCAAGGAGCTGGATGTCTATGTTGAAGAATTAGAAGGCAATAGCATCTATGAAATTGATAGTGTCCAAGACTATCATAAATTAGAAGAAATTCTTAAAAACGAAAATTAAAAATTTTGTATGTGAGTTATAGTCTCGATAAAAATAGTTACATCAAAATGAAATAGGAATTAGGCGAATCAATTGGGGAAGTCAAATTAATGTGTTCGTATCCTATTTCAATCTATTATACAAGAAAAGTACAAATAAAAAATCTCCAGATTAGGAACCGTCAGTGAGTTCTCTAGTCTGGAGATTTTTCAATATACTTCGTTATTGGGCGGTTACGATTTACTATAAATGAGTATAAAATTGAGTTTTGTCTAGCTTCTAGCTCATTCATTTGCTGTCTTAGATAACTCGCGTCCCACTTGACCATCTTTTAAACAATTAATCTCGGAAACAGCGCTATTCTTAGCCGTGTCAACACTATTTTGGGCTTGGCTTGGTCAATTTGAGGTGTTGCATCGTATTCTTTGGACTCTATGGCTGCTTTCACAGCATTCTCCTCTTTCGTAAGATGTTGGATACCATTAATCGTAGCCTTCTTCTCGTTAGCTTTTGTCTGTAGTTCGCGCTTAGCCCCCTCTCTATCGATTGGTGCTGTAGCTCTAACGCTATTTGTCGAGAATCCAGACTTCATTCCTTCACTGAATGTTTCATCTGTTCCTTTCCTCACGTAGGCAACCACTACTCTGACATCTCCTTCGCCAAGTTTTGAATCTCGGTATTCAGGTGGAACAAAATTAAAAGTTCCAGAAACAGTGACACGTGTCTTTGCTATAGTATGGTAGCCCTGAGCCTCATTGTTATAGCTATAAGGATTAGTTGAACCACCACGTACTAAATAAGCCATCAACTCAGCGCCATCTGGTGTGTTACCAGGTTCCGCTCTTACACCAATAGTTCCCGAAATTATCGGCTTAGTCTCGGCTTTACCTTCTAACTCCTTATTAGTTGTCGTAATCCTCGCATCAGGTAAAGGTCTAGCAATAGTTAGTGTAGTCTGATTTGTATTTCCTGAAGAATCTGTCGCAACAACCGTTACTCTGGTGTAACCATGTTTATCAGCAGGCATCCTTCCTCGCAAATCTACATATCCCAATCCGTTTGTAAGAGTTAATCCTGTCTGTGATAGTCCTGTGCCTTCCAGACCATTAACTGTAATACTCCTAACGGTCTTACCACTGAAAGATTT
>NZ_CKYA01000010.1 GCF_001113365.1 Streptococcus pneumoniae
CCATAGTCCGTACGGGATTCGAACCCGTGTTACCGCCGTGAAAAGGCGGTGTCTTAACCCCTTGACCAACGGACCAGAGTTGTCATTTTCAACTCTTACTATTATACAGGCTTTTCAAACTTTGTCAACACCTTTTTTAAAATTTTTTAATTAATTTTACAACTGCTTCAGTTCGTGCTGTGTAGTGAGTTGGGATACAATTCTTCATCATTGTGTAGGGAAGTTGGTGACAATTTTAAGTTTCTATTCTTTGATTTTTTTACATGTGTTTCTTTGACTTCACCAGATTTGTAAATAATAGTCAATTGGTAGGGATCGATTTCTCCTTCTTCAGTATAACCTCCTACAATGATTTTTTCAATAACTGCTTCGAAAATCTTTCTATCAAAGATATCAATTATTTCATGTTTAGATAACTCCCTCTCAAACGACTTTATTCTGTCTTTAAGATTTACTTGCTCTTCTTTATACTGCTCAAAACTAGCTACGTCCTCCTGCAGTTTCATTTTCTTACTTTGCAATTCATCATATTTTTGAATATATATATTATAAGATATTTTTTCAGCAAGATGAAGTTCTAAAATTTGCCTCTCCTCCCTTTCGAGTTTATCAAGTTCATGCCTTGTCTGTGATGCATCACTATGAGCCAAGTCTTTAGTCAATTCTTCGCTGACTAATGTTAAAAATTTCTTGATAGCATTTGATTTGGAATGACTAAACTGCCTAAGACTTTCTAAGAACACCTCCTCGATAAGCTCTTCAGAGATAGCTTTGGAATGAGGGCAATGCTTTTTACCCTTTTTTGTTGCGGACATACATTGCCAAACACTTTTTTGATATTTTGAGCTAGCATGCCAACTTCGTCGACTGCAATACGCCCTACAATATCCACATTCAAGTAAACTACTAAAAGCATATTTCCTAGAATAAATTGTTCTTTTAGAAGCTCCTATTTTCAATACTGTCTTTTTACAGGATGCCCTTTTCTCTCTAATCTCCCTTGCTTTTTCAAATTGTTCTCGACTTATAATAGGTTCATGATTATCTTTGATATAACACTTATCAGCTTCCCCTAGATTTTCCAGTCGACGTTTTGATATGGGATCAACTGTAAAGGTTTTTCCCATGATAACATCTCCAACATATTTTTCATTTTTTATTATCTTCAAAATCGTTGAATCTCTCCATTCAGAATTTCCTCTTGGAGAAGGGATACCCATTTCGGAAAGCTCACGTGCTATGACTTGTCCCCCCAGACCTTCACAGTATCTGTCAAAGATATATCGTACAATTTTAGCCTCCTCATCATTCACTGTCATTTGATTCGTTTCAAAATCAAAATTATAACCCAAACATCTTGGAAGACCAATCATTTCTCCCCTATGCATTTTCATTTTTAATCCTTTTTTTACATGGGCAGAAATATTTTCCACTTCTTGTTGAGCTACTGAACTCAATATGGTTAATAATAGTTCCCCATCCATAGAGAGAGTTCGGATATTTTCTTCTTCAAAATAAACCTCAACGCATTTCTCCTTCAACATCCTTACATATTGAAGTGTATCAACGGTATTTCTTGCGAAACGTGTAATGGATTTAGTGACAATCATATCAATTTCTCCATTTAACGCCCGACTAATCATTTTTCTAAAACCATCACGCTTATCAACCTTAGTACCAGTAATCGCTTCATCCGCAAATATCCCAGCGAAATTCCATTCTGGTTTTTGACTAATATAATCTTTATAGTATTGTAGCTGCGAGTTATAACTATTGATTTGGTCTTCGCTATCTGTACTAACCCTACAGTAGGCTGCAACCCTTATCACATCTTGTAGTACACCTCGACGGCTACTAATAGTTTTATTTGCTTTTATAAGTTGAATATCTTTCATAAAAAAACAACCTCCTCTCAAGGTTGATTTTACCGCTCTTATATCAATTTGTCAGCTAGTTTAGTACTAACATTTGTACTATTTTTAATTTTTTTGTGTAACATCTCTGAAAGTAAACGATATTCGTCATTTGTTACCAAATTTAGACTTAAAAGTCTATTTAACATACTACAAAATAAACAATAATCAATTATTGCCTCCATAAAATTTCTCCTAGTTAAAATCAAACTATAGTTTTACGACATTGGCAGGTGTGCTGACGCACAACATAGAAATCTCATCTCTCCTCTATTAACGATTGAGAAGCAACAACGTTTAGAAGTATCATTGTCCCTAGAATGTGTCTTGGCATAGAGTGTCGGTCTATTGTCTCATCAAGAATTATCGCTCGCTTACGGTCTTGGCGTCTTGTGAGATTGCTCGGCAAACTAGGAAAGTCCCGCCGTGGTCTATTCAATTTTCAATGAACAATAGACATTTTTGTCTCTTACTCTTTAAGTGAAAAATATGCCTTACTGTTCAAAAAATTTTCTAAGTTTTTTCAAAATCTTGTCTCTCAGGTAGGCCAGACTACTTGGAGGAATATGTTTTTTCTCTGCTAACGCTCTAATGGATAGTTCTTTAAAATATAAATCCGAAATTAGGGTATACTCTTCATCATTTAACTTTGACAAAGCTAATTCAAGAAGTTTCAACAGCTCCCTAGTCTCAACAATTTTCTCAATATCTATGGACTTGTCTGCTAGTTTATCAAGGATGTCATATTCATAATCTCCAAAACTTGAAAACGGCAATACATTATATTTTGCATCTAAACGTTTCAAATAATTCTCACGATTTGTTAACTGCCAATAAACCTTATAGACTTCCTCTGATACTTCAACTTTCTTACTATTTACCAAAATGTAATAATCTTTTTCCATCTTGTTGCTCCGAATAAAATGACTTCAATAGCCTTCACTGTATTAGTGAATTTTTATAGGGAGTGAACAAAGTAAGTAAGGTAAAAAGTTTCACATATTTGATTTATTAAAAATATTCGAACCTAAAAGACCTTGCCAGTCTGTATGTATCTGACAAGGTCTGTTTCGGTCTCTTTAAATCTATATAAATTTTTCTAAAAAACTGGGAGTTTCAATTTCTTGACTGAATTTGTTAACTATATCTCTAGTAAATAAACCGAGAAACTCCAGACTCTCATTCGGGTTTATTTCAAACAATGAATAATCAGCTTTTTCAAGGTACTCATGAAGTTCTTGATAATTTTTTATATAACTATATCCCTGAGGTGCAGAAAAATTAGGAGACATCTTTTTAGCTTCCTCTAGTAGAACTGGGCTATCTAAAAGCGATAATGAATGAATAGCGGAAAAATACTTGGCTCCTTCTCGATAATGATTGTTTAAATTCAAACAATAGTCATTATTTAAATCAGAATCATTTAAGAATGACTTAATCTCATTTCGTTTCCCCATAACCATTTTTCCTACAATCATTTTAGCAGGTGCAGATAAATAAAGGTAAGCAACCGTTTGTTGTTCAGGAATTCTTGAACGATATTCAAAATGTTTCTTTTGGGTTAATAAGGCTCTAAAGAACTCCGGTTTAAAACTCAGAATAATTTTCTTCAATTAAAACTCCTCCTTCATTACCTCTAGCAAATAATTTACAGTGTAATCTCTAAAGAAATACTTTGGATCACTTGCCCAAGGTGAAAAGACATTCCATAACTTTTTAATCGCATCATCTCCTAGCTCATCTTTAATCAGTGAGATATTAACAATATACTCATCATACATACCACGATATGCTGAATCTCCTCCGACATATTTACGTTTTGAAAGTTTTGAACCTGAACGATCTAAAATTTGTGGTGTATATATAAGTGTCGGAATCTGGTTATACCCCATTTCCTTCAATCCTTCATAATAGACACGCAGAGGCCATACGCCACCCCAATCAGCGCCTTCAAATACAATACTCAGTGTATTATTTTTGGCATCATTCTCAATGATAGAGATCCCTTTCATAAGATTTCTCATTGGTACATTGGGATTGACTTCCACTTCATTTGTTTCATCAAATGTCAATTCACAGAAACCATGTTCTGGACATTCTGTGCTAAATTCTAACTTATCCTTATAAACTGTGATTTTAGTATCTTTAGTATTTGTGCTGTACAAACCACACTGGGGACACGCTAGTCTAGTACGAAGTTTATTTTCTTTTGGTGTAATAATTTTGGCAATCCTATCATGATTATTATACATATCAATCAGCGCCCGACGTGCATGACGTTCCTTTTGAAACTCATTGAATGTTCTGATTTTATAATCAACACCAGAGAGTTCACTTAATTCTGACAACAATTCTTCAAAAAACACACGATAGAATTCATAATCACTTAACTTACTATCCTTACTATACGTATGGTTTAAGGGCTTGAAATATACACTTTCCTCATGAACTACTTTTTCTCCTTTAGCATGTTCTAAGAGATCCAATGTTATTTCAACTTCTACCCCATATTTTTTTCTTAAAATATCTGCATATGCAAATCCAAATATAAAGTTAATTAAAGTACCAAAATGAGGGTAACTATTTGGTTGCGCACACAAAAGTATATTGACCTTATTAACTCCATCCATCTTTAAGTCAACAATCTGTGTAGTATCATTTAAAATATAGTTCATTCCTAAAAGTGGAAAATACGTAGCATCCATCATTATCCCCTTATTCTGTTTCAAATTTAAATTCATTTAGTATTTTATCTTTTAAAGAAAGGACATCATCAATATTTTCTGCAGTATATACAGATTGAAATACTTTAGTGGCACAGTGTTTCCCAAGCCCTAAAGAGTCCCCAGCTTTAATATATACATCAGCTGATTTTACTCCATCCAATGTTAAAATTTCATCAACATCAGACACAAATGTCACTTTACCCTTTTTAGGATAAACTATAGTCCATCCTCCCTGGTTGACTTGACTAATTATTTCATTAGGAATTAATTCCTCATGATTTGATTGGAGGTTATACTCAACTTCAAAAAGATTTGTTCCAAATAACGATTCAATGACTGGGACAACTCCCGCCCCTCCCGGCCTCACCCCAATCTCACAAAAATAGATACCATTGACTGAATTTATAAGCTCTAAGTGGAGTGTCACTTTGTCCATCCCATAGCACGCTATAACTTCATGAGCCGCATCTATAAGTTTATCTCTAAGTTGACTATCACTAACTGACACTGCAGATAAAGATTTATTTGATTTAAACTCAAATTGATTTTCTTGATACATCATCAAGTTATTAATTATTGGGGTCTTATTAATAACAAATGTATCATAGTGAAACACTTGACCTTCTATAAATTCCTGAATTATATAGCTTTTATCTTTACGTATATTTTCTGCAAGTTCTTTCACCTCTAAATCAGACAAATCACTTGTAAAAATTGCCATATCTTTGGAACCCATACCATCCTTTCTTTTCGCTATAACTTTTTTAAATTTTTTTAGCAGTCTCACAACCTGACTATAATCTATATAGTCCTCTGTATATGGAATTTTAACAGAGTTTATACCACTATTTTCAAGCACATCAATCATGAGCTTCTTATCTCTAAAAGTGATAACATCCTCTGGCTTTTTTCCATCAATTTTGAAATGTTGCCGTAAGTATGCGGCACTTAATAAGCAGTATTCTTCGAAAGCAAAAATATGCTCAATAGTGGCTTTTGAACCGATACAACTGATTAATTCTTCTAGTTTTTTTATTTTTACATTGGTTGAAATAGTGACTTCAGTTTCAACTGTAAGTAAATTTTCCAAGTAGTCCTCTGTGTATTCTAGACTCTCTACAGGTGTTATAATATGTATTCGATCTACATTCTGGGCTTCTTTTATGATAAAATCTAAAAAATTATTTAAACCCAATAAAATAAATATTGATGTTTTCATTAAGTTTCCTTCCTAATTCTAACATTACCAAAACTTTGTTCCATAAATCCAATCATAATTTGGATAACCATAAATCGTTCCATCATCGCTTATATTTTTAGGAATTTCGCGCTCCTTACCATAAAGATTTATTACGTACTCTTTAGGAAGAATATGACCTTCAAATTCAGATGAAGTGTTTTCAACCCTATCCACAATTAATGTTGCTGAAGTTAATCCTGGTGCTTCAGGCAAGTGATAACTGTGCATACCCGTAACCATATCACGAATTACAAAACCACTTTTGATTAAAAAATCTTGAATATTTCTCATAGCTTCAACAGTCCATAAAACATTCTCATCATAGGGTATAACCAAACATCCAGACGACTCTTGTTTACATAACTCCATACATCTATGTAACCAAGCAATCGTACTTAACCCTTTATTTTTAGAGCCATAAGGTGGATTTATATAGAAAAAGTCAAATTTTTGTTTTAGATCTGGATCAACTTTATCAATGACATTATAAATGGAAGCTTTCACTGGAACTGAAAACTCGAAATCTTTAGAAAATTTATCAATGTTATTGACCATTCTCTCATCAAAGTCAAGAACAGTGAGGCTCTTAGGTTTAGAGGTAAGTCCTTGTGTTGCAAACAACCCAAACATCATGCTCATTCCATCACCATCACCAAGAAATAGCACATCTTTATCACTTAAAAAACTATGCATTAGCATTGTTTGTTGTATCATATCACCACCATGCATAAAAATCTGGTCAAAGGTTCTGTTAGCTGATGGCCTTCTATATGTTACTTGGTCTGCCAAGTTAACCATTTGTTGTGAAATTGAAGGATTTAAGTTAGCAAATAAATTTTTCAAAACATTTCTCCTATTTTATTTTTTATTTTGTAAAAACTGCGAAGGGGGCTATTACTTCTGCAAGCAGTGTAATTTTTACCGTCTTATGATTAGTGGTGTAACTATCTGTTTTAACTGCACACGCTTTATCCACTCGATAACGGATATAATCACTCAAAATCGTTCCACATTTATTTCCGATTCCAACAGAATATGTATCCAAAGATAAATCAAAATTGCAAACTGTTAAATTTTTGATGCACAAAGCAAATTTTGAACCCAATACATTAATTTTTTCATCTATGGGAGACCAATCTACATTATCAATCGAGAAGTGATGACTCTTATCGGGAGTATTATTCAACTTCGATTCTGTTAAAGACATAACTAGATAAAGCTTTTCTCCTTTTTTATAGACATTCTCTGCAAAAGGTTGAACTTGAGTTAAAGGGTGACAAAAGTTTCCCCCATACCCCCAAAAAGTATATCCAACTTTTGCTATCTCATCTTGTTTACGCCTCACTATACTATCAACTGTTTCACCGGCATGTACACCGTACTTCATGTATATAATGTTATCCATTTAACTATTACTCTCTTTCATACTCAATACAGATCTCACTAAAATATTTTCTAGCTGCCTCTTCTATATTAGTTCCCGACAACATAATATACCCCCATTTTCTATCAAATGAATTTTGTATAGGGTTGACATCTATTGTTGTAAAATCAAGCCTATCTTTTACATAAATATCATCTGAAAAAGTATGAGAATGCTTTGTAACAGATGATATTTTACCAACCTCAGGGATATAATAAAATATTCCAGACCTCCCTTTATTTGTTATTAAAGGCAGCTGTTCACCATCTAACGCTTTAAAAAATAAATAGTATGGATTATAACCTGATACATTTTCGACTAAATCTGGTATGCAATCTCCCCCAGCTCTTAGATGAGACTCAACGACATATACCTCATTAGTTCCCTTCTCAATTATCATTTCTGTGTGTCCCAATGTAGTACTGACGTTAAGATGATTAAAGATTTGCCTAACATTATTATAAATATCATTGACAAGGTACGATTCTAAATTTGCACAGAAGACATGACCACTCTCAACAAATTGTGAGTGAGGTGTCCCTTTCGGAATCTTATACTTATCTGTTATCCCAAATATCTGTGTAACTCCATCATAAGTTAATGTCTCAACGCTTACTTCTTTACCATCAATAAATTTTTCCATAATCAACCATCCATTGGATAACGACTCATTAAGTTGTTTTGGAAAAATATCTTCGAGTCTATCTTCAGGTGCTATCAAAAGGATATCTTGACTTCCTTGACCTGCAACTGGTTTTATAATTGATTTTCCATTGACCTTTAAAAATTGTCTCACGTCGTCAACAGTTTTGGGAACGATATTAGGCACTAGTTTTAAATTGATTGACTTTAAAAAATCTCTCATTTTCTTTTTATCTATGAGTATATCTACCGATTCTTTGGTTACAAACCGATTTTCAGATAAAAGCTTTTCAGAATAGGCAGCTGATTTTAAGACTCCGTCCCTAGTATCAGTAAACGAAACAATACCAGCTACAATGTTAGTAGATACAATTCTATCAATTAACCCATCTAATTCTGATAAATTATTTATGATCACAGTTTCATCTGCAAAATTACATGCTTTAATAAATGTACTGTGTAACATATTGGATTGAAGTATATTGATAACATAAAATCCTTGTTCTTTAGCAGCCTTTACAACTGCTTTATGTCCAAAAAGTACTATAATTTTCTTCATGTTTGTTTCACCTCCAATTAAGTTATGTGCGTCTCTAAAATATTTATGTCATTTTCCACATAAATTTTGCTCTGCTTGCTAAACAATTCATAATAAGCACCTTTTTTAGTCATTAACTCATCATGACTACCAGTCTCAATGATTTTGCCACCTTTTAGAAAATAGATAGTGTCTGCAATCTGGCAATTAGCAAGTCGATGAGAAATAAATACCTTTGTCTCAATATCATGCAACTTGGAGACTGTTTCAAATATGGTATGCTCATTTTCAATGTCTAATGAAGCAGTTGGTTCATCTAAAATAAGTAGTTGAGAATCTTGATATAATCCTCGTGCAATTGTTAAGCGTTGGAATTGACCACCAGATAAGCTAATACCGTCAGCATTCACAGTGGGATTTAGTTTTTTCCCTAAAAAATTTTCATCCTGCAACAATATTGCCTCTAAATTCACTGATTGAATAACGGACTCAATTTTGCTTCTCTCCTTCTCCTTATCAATAATAATGTTATCTATTATACTTTCTGGAAATTGGATTGACTCCTGTTGAACAAACGCATAATTATGATTTACTCCGTTAGAAACAGATCCAGTTTGTGGTTCTAGAATCCCGGCAATAATACCAATTAAGGTTGTTTTTCCACTTCCATTTTCACCTACTAAAGCTACTGTTTCTCCTTTTTTAATCTTCATTGTAAGGTTATCAATGACCTTATTACTTCCTGTATAGGCGTAAGAAATATTATTCATCTCAATAGCGTACTCACTGGTGTCATCAAAATTACTTGGTATACATTTTAATTTATCTAAGCTATAATAAGAAGAAAGTTGGGTGCAGACGGTCAATAATTGTAAGTAAGCTGCAAAAGAGTTTTCAATCATGCCAACAAAAGTAAATAGTGCGGTAATAGCGAGGCTAAGTTCAGAAAAGGCTTGATTATTTGATAGAGTGATTAACATGATTGAACCGATAACTAGACTAGCCACACCTAAAAATGAACTGACACCATCAAAAAAGGCAACTCTATACATCCCTTTTCGGAGTGTCTTATTTGTCTTCGCTATATACTGATGAAATTGTGAATTTACTAAAATAGATAGATCATAAACTTTATTATCACTTAAAAACAGTCCATTCTTTGCTAATTGTTCAAAATAGTTAAGTCCCTTATTGATGTTTAATAACTTATTTGTTCTCATCAATAGTATTTTCTTTTTTAACTCGTTTATGCCAATAGACAGCCCAACTATCGCTACACATGTTAGTGCCACAAAAGGATTGACCTTACTAAGGATAGCAGCACTAAAAAGCAATGTTACAAATGTGTAGACTAGTGTAGTAATAATTTCATAATATCGAATGAAAAGAGACTGGTTATCGATAGCAAATAAGGTATTTGATAACTTTGTTCTAATCTCTGATGATTGTAATTCTGAGTAAGTATGGCTCAACATTTTTGATACAATCTTAGTCTTCTTTGACTCAGATAACACCTGATAGAACATTTCAGCCTTTTTAGTTGCGAAATCTGATATTAAACGACAAATTAAATAGAACAGTATAATAACTAAGATAAAAAACAAATTAAATTGATCACTGTAGGCCGTAAGGAGATAGACTAATACCGTAGGAAAAAGGTTAAAAAGTGTATTTGTCATCACTAACAAAGTCACATAGAGAATAAATACTGGCATGAATTTTCTTTTGATATAATCCATGGATTATTCCTCCCCATATCCCTTGTTCTGTAATTTGTATAAGTCAGCGTAATATCCATTATTTTCTAAAAGCTCTTGATGCTTGCCTGTTTCAACAAGTTCACCATTATCTAATACTAAAATATCATCAGAAAATTTAGTAGCCAACAACCGATGTGTTACTATAATAGACATCTTTTCTGAAGTTATTTTCAAAAACTCCCTAATTGTTTTTACTTCATTATTAATATCCATGGCTGAAGTGGCTTCATCTAAGATATATAAACTTGAATCTTTCATCATAGAACGAAGTAATAACAGCATTTGGACCTGTCCGCCAGAAAGTTGTACTCCTTCTTCTGATAAATATTTGGTATAGTGACTATCAATTCCTTGTGGTAGATTTCTAATCATATCCTGTATTTCTAATTCTTTTATCAAGGTATCTAATCGTTTGATTTGTGAGCAATCAAATTTCGGTAATACATTTTCTCGAAATGTAAAGGCAAGAAAATCAGTTTTTTGAAAAACAGTTGCAAGTTGCTGGTGATAACTTTTCAAATCGATTTTGTTTAAATCAATCCCATTCACTAAAATCTGTCCGACCGTTGGCCTTATAAAACCACATAATAATTTAATTAGAGTTGTTTTACCAGAACCACTCTCGCCAACAATTGCTACTCGATTGGGAGATTCAAAACAATATTTTATATCCTTCAAAACATACTGGTCACTATTGGGATATTTATAAGAAACATCTACAAACTCTACCTTGTTAATTTCTCCAATACTTACTTTTTGAACTTCATTTTGATAAGTAGTAGCCAAGCATAAAAGGTCTTCATATAAGTCATATAGACGAATATCTGTTTTTATTTTTTCTCCATTTTTCAATAGTTTGCTTATATTATCCTGAACCACTTTAATCATTGATAGATAAAAGATTCCGTCTGTAACTCTCAGATATCCACTATGAACACCTAGTAAAATCAAAATGATTCCTGTTAGATAAGGAAGAGCAGATAACACACTAATATACAATAAATTCAAACCATACTGATTAATTTTATTCGTACTTAATTCATAAAACTGTAAAAGTCTGTCAGACAACTTTTTCTGTACAAAATTTTCATAGCTCGATGATTTAACTTCACGTAGCATTTTGCTATCCGTTAAAACACTGGAATAAAATCCTGTATAATTCTTTTGACTTTGTGCTAATACATCAATCGCTTGATTTAATTCAGGAATTTTACCATTAAAATAGTGAACCAACAAAGCTAGTAAAGTCATGATAATCATAAATACTCTAGTCAAATTATCGTTCATGATTGCGATTAAAACTAATGAAGAAATAATTGCGAGAGAGGATGGGACTAACTTCATCAATCGCTGATATCCTTTCCAACTTTGAGCAGAAAATAGTTCCCCATTCCTAATTGTTATTAAATCTTTCTCTGAGACTGTACTTTCAATTGGTAGGTCTATCGTTTTTTCAAAATAAGAAGTTACCAAATAGGATAATCGAAATTCCGCTAACTCTGTTTCAAAAATTTGTGATAGTGGGGGACCCAAGAAGCTCAGAAGGAGATAGAATACAGAACTTACAATCGTTAGTTGAAGATTACTTACTCCTTCAATATAATTTAAAAACCCCTTTAAAAACATAACACTAGATACTGGTAAAATTGCATATATCAGTGTAAAAGTAACTGTCAGTGAAATGAGTTTTCGATTTGCATAATGTCTGTAGATACTTCCTATTTTTTTCATAAGTAACCTTCCTTCAGTAATTTTTTCTGTACGTTTAGGAGTGGGAGAGTAGATTAGTATCTACTCTCCCTTATGTACATAAGGACTCATCCATCCTTATTGCTTTTAGGATTAACCACCTACAATGATTAATATGTCACATATAATAAACAGTAAAATTTTCATGAACCTTTTCATAAACTTTTTCCTTTCCTTTATTTTAGACTTATTGTAAACTAATATTAGAAAAACCAATTTTTTGTTGTGAAAGTGGGATGATTTATGGACGATTTCGGGAAAACACTACGCTTTATCAGAACGAGTAAGCAAGTTAGTATAAATAAATTAGCCGATGATGTTATATCAAAATCACAACTTTCAAGATTTGAAAGAGGTGAGTCTGAAATATCTTGTTCTAAGTTGAATTATCTTTTAAATAAGTTAAATACTTCCTTCGATGAATTTTTAATTATTAATAGAGGTTTTTCTGATTATGATTTTAAAATCATGATAAATGAAGTAAGAGATTCTACTGCTTCAAATGATATTCAGAATATAATAAAAATTTTAGAGAGTTATCAAAACAAAGACAAAAGCACTTTAAAAAACTTTGAAATCACTCTTTTAAAATCTATTCTTAATAATTACTCTAAAGATATATATCCCTCCAAAAGTGAATTAGAAGAGCTCGTTGATTATCTATTTAAAGTCGAACATTGGGGCTACTATGAAATTTCTCTATTTGGCAACTGTTTTAGACAATTAACTTATCAAACTATCTTTTTATTAACAAAGGAATTATTAAACAAGATTAGATACTACATTCGAGCAGAAAGTAATAAAAGATTGGTTATTCAACTTACTATTAATTGTCTAATTGTTAGTATTGACAAGGGACACTTCAAAAATGCGAGGTATCTTTTAAAAGAAGTCGAATATCTTTTAAATAATGAAACCAGTTTTTATGAGAAAACCGTATTCATCTATGCTTCTGGCTATTTACTTTATAAAGAAGGTAACTTAGACGGTAAAGATAAAATGCTAGATGCTTTAAAAGTTCTTAAAATTTTAAGTGAAGATAAATTCTATAAAAATTATATTGAGCACTACAATAAAATAGTGAATTAATTATCTATAATATAAATATAAATTAGCTTACCGCTATCTACTGTTTAGTAGCAAGCACAGTAAGTGTGTACACACTTACGACAAATTGATGAAGCAGCCCCTTGTGGAACTGCTTCTTTTTTATCAATTTAAACTTGTTAGGGAACCCCCTAAGACCCCAAAATACACTGCAAGGAGAAAGTAACTATGGCAAACAGAACAAGAAATATTCAGCTCAAAATATGCCTTAACGAAGAAGAAAAACAAATTTTTGAGAAAAAAATGAAACTTACCAAATGTAAAACCATGAGTCATTTTATACGTAAATCTGTCTTGGAAGGAGATATTTTTGTGGTAGACTTACAACCCTTCGTAGACTTACAAGGACTCCTCTATAATGCAACTAACAACATCAATCAAATTGCAAAACGTGTCAATACCACTGCTCTTATCTATAAAGATGACATACAAACAATGAAGGAAAAAATAGACTCCCTCTCAAAAGAAATCTGGCAAATACACTCTCTTTTACTCTCAAGAACACATAAGGCAGGAGAGAAGCAAAATGGCAGTCACTAAGATTCACCCTATCAAATCAACGTTAAATCTTGCTATCGACTACATCACAAATAACGAAAAGACAGACCAAGAAATTCTTATCAGCACGCATAAGTGTCACGTTACAACAGCGCATACTCAATTTTTAAAAAGACGAGAACAAGAACAAGTTCATGGAACTGTTCTAGCAAGACACCTCATACAATCTTTTTTGCCTGGAGAAATCTCCCCAGAATTGGCTCACGAAATTGGACTGGAACTCTGTAAAAGAGTCTTAAAAGATGAATACGAATTTGTACTAAGTACTCATATTGATAAAGGGCATATCCATAATCATATCATCTTCAATAACGTCAATATGGTGACAGGAAAATGTTATCAATCCAATAAGAAAACCTATCATCAAATCCGCTATCAAAGCGATCTAATCTGTAAGGAAAAAGGGCTATCTATTATAGATGAGTACTACGAAACTTTTAAGAAAAAATACAAAACAAAAGGTAAATCATGGTATGAAGATAATCAACGAAAGCAAAGAACATCTTGGAAAAGTAAACTTCAATTTGATATCGATAGAGTAATTAGACAATCAAAAAATTGGGATGATTTCCTGTCTAAAATGGAAAAAATAGACTATGAAATCAAGCATGGGAAACATATTGCCTTCAGACATAAGGATAAGGAACGATTCACCAGAGGAAAAACAATTGGAGAAGATTACTCAGAAAAAAGACTCAAGGAACGAATCACAGAATCACTGTCGAGAAAACGAAAACTGGCTAAGGAACCAGTAGGAAATATCATTAATCTAGTCAATAATTCTAAAGTCCAAGCAAGTAAAGAATATGAATTTTGGGCAACAAAACATAACCTTAAAAGTGCTTCAAAAATAGTTCTCCTAATGCGAGAAAAAGGGATTAAATCATTTGCACAAATTGATAAAGCTATTCAAGAAAGTGCAACAAAAAGACAAGAATTGCAAGATAAAATAAAGGAAATTGAGCATGAAATAAACCAGCTATCAATGACTATGGAGAACATTTATACCATCAAAAAGTATCTACACATATACCAAGTCTACAAAGAAGATACTACTGACAAAGCTTTCCTCAAAGAGAATCAAACTGAAATCACACTTTACCGGAATGCACTAAAAAATCTTAAAAACTCTTATGCAAAACTCCCTAACACAAAAAAAATACTCACTCAACTTGACCTCTTACAAGAAAAAAAGAATACCCTTTTTCAAGAGTATTCTTCAACAAAATCTTATATGACGGAGTTATATAAGATTCGAAAAAATTATGAGAAGTATATGGAGAACGAAGTTGAAAGATAACATTTTGAAATAACTTGCATACCATTCAACTATTTTGACTTAACTTAAGAATATTTTCAACATACACAAACAATACGATGAAACGTAAGCGTCCAATAACCAAGTATATTGAAAAACAGCTCTCCACATGATACGGAGAGCTGTTTTTCGACAAGGTGTTGTAACAATCTGAGAATATAGTTTTCATTTTGAAAATGTCAAACTCTCTTCTTGCTTCCATAATCTCTTGTCTATTGATTATTCATCTTCTTTTTTCTTTGTTGCAAATACGCCTACTCCTAATAATAGAGCTGCGATTGCTGGTAGAACTGTTCCAGATATTGATGTACCTGTATTTGGAAGTTCTTTTTGACTGTTTCGTTTTGAAACGTTCGCTGCTAATTTAGCATCTGTTGCATCTTCTGAAGTTTCTCCGTTTGATGCATTTGTTGCATTGTTAGCTGCTTGATCATCAGTTGCTACTGAAGCTTGGTTTAACTTGAATTCTTCTAAACGTTTCACCATTGCATCTACTTCTGCTTGACTTGCGTCTGCATTAGCAAATACTTTCTTAGCGTCTGCTAATAAGTCATTCGCTTCTTTTGCTTTTTCTGCATCAAGCTTAGCTGATTCTTTAATGATCAATTCATCTAATTGATGGATAGCACCTTCTAACTTAGCTTTATCTGCTTTTGCGGCAGTGTTAGTAGCTCCGTTATTACCTCCACCATTTGATGGTACATATGGACGTTGTTTGAATGCGTCATCTCTTGGAATAGCTAATACTTGACCTTCTTTTGTAACGATCGTTACATTTCCGGCTTTATCAATATTAACAGCTACTTCTTTCTTACCATCTTTTTCGACTGTTGCTGTTGCATTACCATCTTCATCAATAGTAATTTTCACGTTAGGATCTTTTTTAGATGTGTAAACTGTGTTTCCTTTATCATCTGTAGATTTAATGTAAGCATCTAAATCGAATTCTGGAACGTTTGTGATAGCACCTAGAACTTTGAATTGGAATTTCGCTTTTTCTTCTAGAGTAATAGCCGCAAGATTTGTTACCTCTACTTTACTCAAGTCGATATCAAGATTATCCCCACCGTGTTTAGATTTAGAAACAGTTTCTTTATCTTTCACTAGTTGTTCTTTAGAAATTGTTGCTGTAGAACCGTCTGGTAATGTTACTGTTGCGTTTCCTTGGTTGTCTACTACTACAGTTGCTCCTGGGTTGACTGCTTCAATTGCTTTCTTAACAGCTTCTTTTGCGTCTTTTGTTAAGTTTTCTTTAGCTCCAACTAATGTACGAGTAACTGGTGTTTTCACTTTAGCATTTGTTGCTTCGTCAGCAAGATTGGTAGCAGGGATTACTAAGTCTGTTGATGGGATGTTAAGAACTGTTCCGTCAGCTTTCGTTACTGTTGCGTTTCCTTTGTCGTCTACCACTACAGTTGAACCTGAGTTGACTGCTTCAACAGCTTTCTTAACAGCAGCTTTCTCTTCTGGAGTTAAGCTTTCTTTATCTGCTACTACAGTCTTAGCTGCTGGTGTGTTTGCATCATTTCCACCATTATCTTTCTTAGCATCGTCTTGGACTTTAACTAAATCTGTTGATGGGATAACTGATACATTACCGTCTTTAACTACTGCTGCTTTTCCTTTGTCATCTACTACAACTTCAGCACCTGGATTTGCTGCTTTAACTTTGTCTTCGATTGCTTTCTTCTCAGCGTCAGTTAATTTCTCAAGGTTCGCTACTTTTGTTTTTGCTGCTGGTGTAACTGCGTTATCTTTAGCTCCATTAGGTTGTGTAACTTCATCAGTAGAAACTTCAGTGATGTTACCATTCTCAGGATTTACAGTATAAACTGTAGTAGTTTTAACTACGTTATCACCTTGTTTTTTATAAGTAACTTTGTCTTTTGCAGCTACTTTAACAACAGTGTTAGTCGCTGGAGTAATAACAGGTTCTTGTGGATGTTCTTCTACTGCTCCTGTATTTTCATTTACAGTATATGTTGTTGTTGTAACCTTGCTACCTTTTTGACCAGGAGTTGTGATATTTTCTGAATCTTTTTCTCTTGAATCATCTTTTTCATAAACAACTTTTGGTTCAATATCTTCAGTAACTACTTTGTCTTTAGCACCATTAGGTTGTGTAACTTCATCAGTAGAAACTTCAGTAATGTTACCATTCTCAGGATTTACAGTATAAACTGTAGTAGTTTTAACTACATTATCACCTTGTTTTTTATAAGTAACTTTATCTTTTGCAGCTACTTTAACAACAGTATTAGTCGCTGGAGTAATAACAGGTTCTTGTGGATGTTCTTCTACTGCTCCTGTATTTTCATTTACAGTATATGTTGTTGTTGTAACCTTGCTACCTTTTTGACCAGGAGTTGTGATATTTTCTGAATCTTTTTCTCTTGAATCATCTTTTTCATAAACAACTTTTGGTTCAATTTCTTCAGTAACCACTTTGTCTTTAACACCATTAGGTTGTGTAACTTCATCAGTAGAAACTTCAGTGATGTTACCATTCTCAGAATTTACAGTATAAACTGTAGTAGTTTTAACAACGTTATCACCTTGTTTTTTATAAGTAACTTTATCTTTTGCAGCTACTTTAACAACAGTGTTAGTCGCTGGAGTAATAACAGGTTCTTGTGGATGTTCTTCTACTGCTCCTGTATTTTCATTTACAGTATATGTTGTTGTTGTAACCTTGCTACCTTTTTGACCAGGAGTTGTGATATTTTCTGAATCTTTTTCTCTTGAATCATCTTTTTCATAAACAACTTTTGGTTCAATTTCTTCAGTAACTACTTTGTCTTTAGCACCATTAGGTTGTGTAACTTCATCAGTAGAAACTTCAGTGATGTTACCATTCTCAGGATTTACAGTATAAACTGTAGTAGTTTTAACTACATTATCACCTTGTTTTTTATAAGTAACTTTTGGTTTTGTACCAACTTCATAGACATTCTGAGTCATTGGTGTAGATGTTTCTGAAGTACTCGGATCTGAAAGATTTCCAGTCGTCTCATTAACAGTGTATGTTGTAGTTATTGTACGTAAACCATCTTGACCTTGAGTTATCAGATTGCTATAACCGCGATCTTTTTCTTCATTACCAACATATTTATTAGTTACTAGAATAGGTTCTGTGGTAACTTTCTTATTGCCTACTTTAATCACTTTTGGTTGCATTTCAGTTGTAACTCTTTCAGACTCAACAGGATCTGTTAATTCACCTGTATACGGAGCTACAGTATAAGTAGTTGTGATAGTTTTCACACCTTTTTGACCAGCCACTTCTTGTCTAGACTCAAAAGGAATTGTCCCATCAGCACGATAAATTGTCGCTATAGGTATTCCTTCAGTTCTTGTCGTAGTATTATTCACTGGTTGCCATAATGGTTGTAAAGTAATCGTTTCACCTGGTTGAACAGCATCGCGCGTCAATAGGTTTGTTCCATCTTTTGACCACCCTAGGAATTTATGATTTTGTTTTGGTTGACTCGGTCTTGATAATGTTGGTAATTCGGTATCACTTGGAGCCACCTTAACTGGAGTAAAGTTCTCATCTTGGAATGTCAAAGTTGCATTTGATACTTCACGCACCCACGTTCCAGCAGTTGCAGTTGAGTTACCAGCGTATGCATCCGCCCAATCTGAAACCGTATACAAGTGTTCTTTATCCTCAACCTTGTGCCATTTATCGGTGTATTGGTTGCCGTAGGAGTGAGTTGTCGGTATCGTTCTAATCCCATCAGCTTTAAATTTATCTCCGAGTTTAAGTTCTTTAAGTTTGCCTGTACCACCGAACATAGATTCCATTCTTGTTACTTTACTTGTGTCAAAATTCCTCACATCTAAGTTAGTTAAGTTAGACATACCACCGAACATAGAACCCATATTTGTTACTTTACTTGTGTCAAAATGTGTCACATCTAAGTTAGTTAATTTAGACATACCATTGAACATAGCACCCATATTTGTTACTTTACTTGTGTCAAAATGCGTCACATCTAAGTTAGTTAAGTTACGCATATTATAGAACATAGCACCCATATTCTCTACTTTACTTGTGTCAAAATGCGTCACATCTAAGTTAGTTAAGTTAGACATACCAGCGAACATAAAACCCATATGCGTTACTTTACTTGTGTCAAAATGCGTCACATCTAAGTTAGTTAAGTTAGACAAACCATAGAACATAGAACCCATATTTGTTGCATTACTTGTGTCAAAATGCGTCACATCTAAGTTAGTTAAGTTAGACAAACCATAGAATATATAACTCATATTCCTTACTTTACTTGTGTCAAAATGCATAGTATCAAAAGTTAACGGATTGAATTTTTTATCTGTGTATTTAATATTATCATAACTATATCTAGAAAATATAAACCTACTATTTTCAGGCACATAAACCTTACCCGCAAAACCAACATGCTTAATTTGTTCACCATAATTATCTTTCCAAGTAGATTCACCAGTATTATTCGTATTCGTCAACGTATCCTTACCAACTTCTGGCTTAAACAATAGATACCCGTTTTCATATAATTCCCAAGGCACACCGTCTTCACCATGAGCAATCACGTTACCTTCTGGTTGAGGTGTTGAAGGTGTTGATCCAGGCGTTCCTTCGCCCATTCTGAAACCAGTCCCTTTTACCATCTTTTTACCATTACGGCTGTCTTGGTTTTTCTTTGGTTTTACAGTTTCTTCCGCTTTCATTGATTTTAAGATAAAAGTTAGTGATTTAATTTCTTTAACTTTTGCGTCTACTTCTTTTTGAGTAGCTGTTTTTGAAGCTTGTAAGTCTTTTACTTCCTCGATTAATTTTTCAGCTTGTTCAATTTGTGATTTATGTTTTTCGTTTGCACGAATACGATTCACTTCTGATTGTAACGCACTCACTTTTTCTTGTAATCCAGTCGTTTGTACTTTTGATTCTACATTATCTTTCAAACCAGTCAATACACCTTCTGTCGCAGCTTTTGGTTCAGTAGCAGCTTTTGGTTCAATATTATCTTTCAAGCCAGTCGATACACCTTCAGTCACAGCTTTTGGTTCAGTAGCAGCTTTTGGTTCAATAGTATCTTTCAAGCCAGTCGGTAAACCTTCAGTGTCAGCTTTTGGTTCAATAGCTGCTTTTGGTTCAATAGTATCTTTCAAGCCAGTCGGTAAACCTTCAGTGTCAGCTTTTGGTTCAATAGCTGCTTTTGGTTCAATATTATCTTTCAAGCCAGTAGATAAACCTTCAGCCAGTTCCGTAACGCCATCATTTACCTTTTCAGTATTAGCCCTAGCAGATGATACTGGTAAAGTATCTGCCTTAACCGCACCATTTGCAAAAAACATTAATGCTGCAACTGCAACACTTGCAGCACCAAAATGGCACTTACGAATAGAATAACGGAATACCTTTTCTCCGTTCTCTTCACGATATGATTTTCTCATTTAATCGCCTCTCTTTTATTTTTATTTTAGAGCACTAAAAAATACCCCCCCCTTAAATATTTTAGGAATTTAAGGAAAAGGATATGATTTTTAATTTTTGGTACCACACTTGTTTTAAAAACATAGTCCACCTTCTATTTTACACTATTCTTGTAAAAAAACAATATATATGCTTACGCTATTTTTTCTAATTTAATTGCTCTGATAATTTTGTTGCCAAATTTGATTCATCTCGTTGAGTTTCTATGACTACACAATCTCTTGTTAAAAAAATTTTCTTTGTATTTTCTTTGTGAATATAACATCTTTTCTACACATAATATGCATTTAACTTATGCACTGTATTTCCCTACTTTTACCCATACTCATTTTGTATCCCTTATGAAGTATTTCTCTTTTTCAGAACTAGAAAAAACTATAATCGAAAATAAAAAATGCAGCCCCTAGGCTGCACCGTTCATTTAAAGTTCCGTTGATTTAGAAACATGAAGTTTATTCTTTGATTTTTCTTTCTCTTGTTTTTTGTATTTATTGATAGCTCCTAATACAGATGTTTTATTTTCTGAGTGCTTTTGTGACTGCTCCCTTGCTTTTAAGAGCTTAGAAGCAAGAACTCGTACATTACTATGAATCTTATCTCGGTCGTCAATAGATGTACGAATTTTCCCAAAAATCTTGACAAAATCACCTTGATTAAAATTTTTGGGGATTTCTCCTTTATCTCCATAAGCCGAACAGTTAGTGTAGAGTTTGTTCCCCTCATCGTCCTTTGATACAACTGAAAAATTAACAGCTGTAAATACTTCTCTTCCTCTTGTTTTTCTCTCAACCACTTCAACTTCTCCAACGATATTACCAACTAGATTGACAAGGTTGTTTTCTTCTTTTTGCTGACTGTCTAATTGTTGGCTCAATTCTCCATTTTCACGTAACTCTTCAATCATCTCATCAAAGGTATCATTTAACAACATCATTGAGTCATTATTTTGATAGTTATCATACAGCTTATCAAGAGCTGACTGGTCATCAATTCCTTTTTCAAAGCTGATAAATGCTTTAGTAAACTCTTTATAGTTGTCTGTTGCCATTTGTTCTAGTTGTGCTTTCATATCTTTATAATCCATTTTTCTATCCTCCATTTGTATCTTTTTATCGTTCATCTAATACATTTATTTTTTCATCATTACTAGTTACTTTATCCTGTGATTGGTAATTTTTTATCTGACCTAGTATAGATACTTTCTCTTCATTTTCATGCAGATTATCCTCCACATCATAAGTGGATTCAAAAGCATCACTATCCCTAAAGTCATCATCATAGCGATCTGCAATTCCATCATTATCCATATCTTTTGAGAGTGGATCATAAATGTTCCCCTCATCATCTCTTTCAAGTCCTGTTGCTGCTTTCAGTTCGTCATCATTAATCGATACGAACTCAGAAAAATCACCGTATTCAATTTCCATTTTCATAGCCTCAAGAGCTTGCTCTACTGTGCCATTTTCTTCCATGTATTGATAATGACTGATTGGTGTCTCATCTACGTACTGTGTCGCTGTGTAGTCCTCTAGGTTTAATTCAAATAAAATTCCGTGCTCTTCATCATTAGAGCTTGTGTAGGCGATATCTACATGTTTTAAATTGGGATAAAGCTCATTAAAACTGTCATAACTAAAGTTCTCTGCATACTCTCTATTATAAAAGTCAATAATTGCTCGTTTAAGATCTTCTAACAATGGATTAGGATTTTCTTTTTCTTCCAATTCACCCATATCTAGGAGTTGATTAAGCTCTGCGAGCCTTAATACCTTCGTTTTTAGCTCCTCTTCTTTTTCAAATGGCTTTTCTAATTCCGCTTTAGCACGTTGAAATTGATTTTTGGTATTGCTGAGTTTATCTTCCAATCTTTCAAGTTTTTCAGGAATCTTATCTATGACATGATCTAATCTTATTAAATTACCTTCAGCACTACTTCCCAACTCTCCAGAGTGCTTTGCATGACCATTTAAACTAAATTGATATTCGTTGCTAAATACATCAAAATGAACTTCTAAGTCTAAATTTCGATATTGTCCTATTATTGGGGAGTCATTTACTTTTAAATTTTTAATAGACTCCAGCAACCTTTCCCCAGCAATTTTTTTGTCCTTTATTCTCTCACCATGAATCGTTAATGATGTAAACTTATTATCACCAACTCCTTGAGGTTCAATAGTATTCAAATCCTCTTTCATATCTTGAATCAATTCTTTAGTGCGTCTGATTTCCTCTGGATAATATGTTGTCACTTTATCTTCTAATCGATAACGGTTAGATTTATAGTTAGCCTCTAACATTTTTAGTTTTGTAACTTCATTATCCAAATCCATTTTCTCCTTGATTTTAGGGTCTCCTGTTGCGAGAGCTTTAATTTCTGCGTAATTCAAACTACTCTGATCTACATCTTCTGCAACACGAACTGGGGTCTTACTAGTCATGATTTGTGAGATAAACTTTTGCTTATTCTCGATTGTTTGCCATAGATAGGCATCGAATGTATTTTCTGTGATATAGCGATAGATATGAACTTCTTTATTTTCATTACCTTGCCTGATAATTCTACCCGCGCGTTGCTCCAAATCAGCTGGTCGCCAAGGAACATCTAAGTCATGCATGGCAATTAATTTCTTTTGAACATTTGTTCCTGCCCCCATTTTTTGAGTCGAACCCATCAAAATACGGATTTCTCCTTTTCGAACTTTTGCAAATAACTCCTCCTTTTGCTTGTCTGAATTTGCCTCATGTATAAACGCAATCTCTTCTTTAGGTATTCCCAATTTGACAAGCTTATCTCGAATATCATCATAAATATTAAAACTTCCATCTCCTTTCGGTGTAGACATATCAGAAAATAATAGTTGTGTAGATTGGGTTTCTTTTGTCTTTTCCCAAATCGCAAACACATTTTTCACGCATACATTCACTTTTGAATTGTCATCATCAGGTAGTAAAGGATTAATCAACCGTTGATCAAGGGCAAGCTTTTTCCCATCATTGGTAATTCGTAACATATTATCTTCTTCTGGCTCTACCAATTTGTTACGAACCCTCTCTGCTCTTTCAGACAAGCCTTGTAGGATTTGTTTTTGTTCTTCACTAGGAGTTGTCTTTATAACGTCAAAGTGCGCTTCAGGTACAGGTAGTTTTAACATATCCGCTGTTTGAATATCTGATACTTCCTTAAAAAGACTCATCAATTCAGGCAAGTTATAAAATTTAGAAAAGCGTGTTTTTACTCGATAACCAGTCCCTTCAGGAGATAATTCAAAAGCAGATTGAGTTTCACCGAAAGTCGAAGCCCAAGAATCAAAATGTTCCAAGCCATTCTTCTTCAATTCATCATACTGAAGATAGCGTTGCATTGTATACAATTCTGTCATTGAGTTTGAAATCGGTGTTCCAGTCGCAAATACTATCCCTTTACCATTCGTCATTTCATCCATATACCGACACTTCATAAACATATCAGATGACTTAAAAGCTTCAGACTGTCCAATTCCTGCCACATTTCTCATTTTTGTATATAGATATAGATTTTTATAATTATGAGCTTCATCCACAATCAACTTATCCACTCCTAATTCTTCAAACGTGACAACATCATCTTTTTTGAAATCGTCATTCAACTTTTTTAACTTAAGCTCTAATTTCTTCTTTGTCTTTTGAAGTTCCTTGACTGTAAAATGTTGACTGCTATCGTACTTGTATTCTTTTATGTAATCTATAATATTATCAATCTGATCTTGAATATGCTTTTCTTGATATTCCTTTGACATTGGAATTTTTTCAAACTGACTATGCCCAATAATTACTGCATCGTACTCGCCTGTCGCAATCTTTCCGATAAATCGTTTCCGATTTTTAGGCTCGAAATCCTTTTTATCTGCTACCATGATGGTGGCAGAAGGATAAAGCTGCATGAACTCTCTCCCAATCTGTCCAGTTAAATGATTAGGAACGACAAATAAGGTTTTGCTACACATACCAAGCCTCTTAGACTCCATAGCACTCGCGACCATTTCAAAGGTTTTACCTGCTCCCACAACATGAGCAAGCAAGGTGTTTCCTCCATAGAGAACTCTAGCAATCGCATTTTTTTGATGTGGTCTAAGGCTGATATCCGTACTCATACCATCAAAGGTTAAATTAGACCCATCATACTCTCGATTTCGTATAGAATTAAACCGTTCATTATAGATATTCACAAGTCGATTTCTTCTATCAATATCTTTGAAAATCCAATTTTTAAATTCTTCTTTTAATAGCTCTTGCTTTTGACCTGCAAGCATCGTCTCCTTTTTATTTAAAACTGCTGTCTTTGATCCATCTGGATTGAGAACCTGATCAAAAACTTTAGTTTCCTTTAAGTTGAGGGCATCTTCTATCAGTTTATAAGCACTCACTCGACTCGTTCCATAAGTTAACTCTGCCAAGTCATTTCCTCTATCTTTACTCTTTCCTTCTACCTTCCACTCACTTGTCATTGGAGAAAATTTGGCTTTAATATCCCATCTCAAATAGCTCGGAGTTTTTAAGGTCTCAAAAATAAACTGTTCGATGTCTTTTGTTGGTAGCCAAGTAGCACCCAGTCGAACATTAATCTCACTAGCTTCTAATTCCTTCGGCATGACTTTTTCCAGCTCTGTCTTTTGGTAATTCAATTGCTCTAGCTCATATTCTAATGACTGACGCTCCTTCATTTGAGAATCTGAAAGCTGTGATTTTGCAGTTAACAAACTAGCTATATACCGATCGATAATCCGAATTTTTTCTCGAATGTTGCCACTCAAATATTCATCTTTTGGAATGTAAGTATAGTGAGTTGAATCTGTATCTAAACTACTAGTAAAAGGAAACTCACCTACCTCTATATCAAATGATGCTTCTGGATGAAAATAAGAATTCTCTTTATCTAGTTGTAAAAATATTTCACCTTTTAGTTCCTTGATTAAGGTATTCCTATCTTTTGTGGTTAAGGCAGACATATATTCAAAATCAACGACTCCTTTTTGAGAAATTGAAAGTACCAACGCTTCAACTGAAGTATCAACATGTTCCACTGCTTTTGCCTTGGTAATCGTACGTTTAGTAAAAATATCTCCTTTCGCTTTAAAATTCTGTTCTTCATCTAGTATCTCAATGGAAGATACCAAGGGAAAGTTACTATCATCTCTCAATGCTCGTGTATTACTGAGAGTGTTGATAAAACCATGTTTTTTTGAAAAACTATCGTACGCTTCATTTAATTGTTGTTGCGCTTTTTTTATCTCTTCATCGCTGGTATCTTCTTTTTGTTTTTCAATCACTACTTTCAAAGCATTCTGTACAGTCAAGTAATCCTCAATCTTTGACTTTATCTTTTCTGAGACTTCTTTTTTGATAAAAAGTGAATCTTCTCGGTAATAGACATCCCCATCGATTAGGGTATAAGAAAAATTTTTGACATCATTTGTTGCTGCTAGTGTTTCTAAACTATCGTCATCTCGTTCAACATATTCATACTTTGCATTTTGAGATATTTTTCTTCCCGCTTCGTTTAATAAGATTTCAAGAGATTCTTCCTTTGGTACGCAAGTGAGAGTATCACCAAATCTACCACTTACACTTTTCATATTACCAAGTACCATTTCGGGGTGCTTTACAAAATAACGATTATAAAAAAGACCATTTTCATCTTGATCAAGATGAATCCAATCATCATCTCTCTCTAAAATGCTCTCTCGCTTCTTCAAAAAAATGATATCAGAAGTTACTTCAGTACCAGCTACACCTTTGAAAATCGTATTAGGAAGTCTGATAGCTCCTAAAAATTCTGTTCGAGCATTTAGATACCTTCTCACACTCTCATCTTTTTTATCCAATGTTCCACTAGAAGTAATAAAGGCTACAATCCCTCCATTTCTCACTTTATCAATTGCTTTTGCAAAGAAATAATCATGAATAAGAAAATTCTGGCGATTATATTCTCTATCATTGACCTTAAAATCCCCAAAAGGGATGTTCCCAATAGCCAAATCAAAGAAATTATTGGAAAAATTTGTCTCTTCAAAACCTTTTACTTGAAGATGGCTTTCAGGATAAAGTTTTTTCGCAATTCTTCCACTAATTGAGTCCAATTCAACTCCGTAAAACTTTGAGTGACCCATTTCAGCTGGTAAATTGCCTATAAAATTTCCTATCCCCATTGATGGTTCAAGAATATTACCACTTTGAAATCCCATATCAGATATGGTTTGATACATACTGTCGATAATAGCTTTAGGTGTGTAAAACGCTGTTAACGTAGAAGCTTTTGCGGCTTCATATTCAGATTCTGAAAGAGTATCTTTTAGGAAGCTTCGAGCTTTTTCCCATTGCCCTTCTTTACTTTCATCAAATACTTCGGAAAGTCCTCCCCAGCCAACATATTTTGCTAATATTTCTTGCGAGTCTTGATCTAAGATTTTGTCGCCATTTTCTATACTGTGAAGTGTTGAAATAGCCTCTAAGTTTCCTGCTAATCGCTCACTCGGACTTAGTTTTTCAGGAAACAACTTCTCTGTACTCTTATAATTTTTCGCCCCTATGTAGTTAGAATCTTTCTCTATTACTCTTAGATTTTCATTTACAGGAACCTTTTCTGAACTAACTTCCTCCTGATTTTGAAATTCAAATAAGTCTCCCTGAATCATCCTATTCTCTTGTACAAGACCTTTCTCATCCCCAACAGGTAAAACTCCTTCTAGTGGTTCCTTTCTTTCCAATTCTTTCTCAAAACTAAGTTCTCCATCAAATATCGAGTAAAGTTCTTCTTCACTCATTCGCTTTCTGAGTTCTGTATCTGTTAACTCCCTAAAGGTTTTAGGGAACTCTTCTGAAAGCAAACGCTCAGCGTGGAGAGTTTCCAGTTCATGCAGATTAAAATATCCCCATTCAGCTTCATCGCCTAATACCAAACCAAAGGCATCCCTTGTTTCTTTATCATACTCCGTTAAATACCAGGTCCAGCCGCTCTTAAAAGGAATTGTATAAGCCGCATGCACTTCTTTTTCGCCTAACTTGACATGTTCTTGTTCATAAAAAGAAGGCACTTGTTCCAACATTGCTTCCGTCATTAGATTGGTCGGATTTTCTTGAGAATAAAAAAAGGAAGCATTTTCTGCTTCCGCTATTTTTGTTTCTACACTTCGATGATTTCCTTGATGATAATCTCTTTTAATGCCGATATCATCGCTTGATATTGTGGATGATTCTCGTCTGAAATCTGCCAAGCTTTCATCATCTTGGGTTTCTCTTCCCTCAGAAATTGAATAGCTCGAATTTGAGTCTCCATCAAGTGCTCCACTAGTTTCTTTTCCTTGTATAAATCCACGAGCAACTGATAATCCATCTCTTTCGGACTCTCTGCCAGATAATCGAGACGCATGACCGAGTAAATCGGATTTGGGAACTCCATTAGAAACTCCTCCTTGGTTTCCAACTGATTCAATGTTTTCTCCTTGATGAGTGATAGAATTTCCTCTGTTGTCTCCACTGTTGAAAATTCGCTTTTCTCCATCATCAAATTGGGTATTTGTTCGAATCTCATGATCAAGCCCTCCTTGTGTGTGATTCTTTTCCTTATCATTATTATACTCTGCACTATCCTCTTTTGTCAGCCCCTTAGGAACAATTATTTGTCTACTTCGCTTCATCGTACCTTCTATCATCTGATGACAAGCAGATGATAGACACTTCCCAATACTCATCAGTGAAATAGAATCTAAGTTATCTCTATTTTGATTAACATCGTCAATTGTTAATGGGTAAGGGATATGGAATCTATTAGCAACCGCATAACTAATAGAATTTCTCATAAAGTGTGTAAACGTATCTCTTTCGTTTAGAGGGAGACTTAATTCATTACACAGATTATCAATCTCATCGTCAGCTATTAGTCTAGTTAAAGTATAAAGGTTTTCAACTAGATTTTCACTAGATTCATACCCCTGTTTTTCTATCATATCTCTCAGAATTGGTAGGTGCTGTTCTTGCTCAAATGACCACAACTCTACTTCATTTACATTTCGATTAATTGAAATTGTTTGACTAATATCAAAAACATAGAAAATTTCTTGTGACGGATGTTTGCTTAAAATTGGGATTCCCTTTTGCCCTCTTGTTACTGTACGTTGAAATCGTTCTTTCCACATATCAAAGGTAGCACAAGCTATAGCTGTAGGACTTGATCTATAGATACTTAACTGATTGATAAAATCATATCGTTGATTATTACCAATCACCTCTAAAAGTTTTAGATATTCTTGAGGACTTTCTAACACATCTTTTTTAATCTCTTCGATTCGATTATTGAAGTCATGTACTCTCATATTCTTCCTCCTTTTTTAAAAAAAGAGACAATAGAAATCATCCTACTGTCTCGTCACTTTTATATCATTTTGTTTTTATTAATTCCATACATTCTTCTAACTTTATATTCAAGGCATTATACACTACTGTTTGAAAATCTTTTTCTCCTTTATCCCTAGATAGAATAAAATCAACTTCGATTTCACTTTGTAACTGATAACCTTTTAGTACCGTTTGGGGCTTTGTTAACTCTGTATTTGTAAAACCGATAGTACACACTCTCTCTGCCGCCGCAAAAGAACAGGAAATCCTATTTTTGTGAAACCTCTCTTCCACAACAATATCTTCTGATGAAAATATTTTAATTGCATTCTCTAAAACACTGATTTTCCTACGAATAGAACCTTTCTGACTCTTTCCACCTAATTCAAAATCAGTATCCTTTATAGTCTTTTGATAACATTTTTCAAAAAAATTTTTTGCTTCTAAACTTGTCTGAACTCCTGTCAAATGCAAAAAATTATCCTCAAAAGCAGAAACGATATAATATTTCTGATATCTAAAATTTCTAGAGAAAATAAGGTAATCTTTCTGAACTAGCAATTCATAATATAACACTGCACAGTCCATCAACTTTAATCGTACTCTTTCTTTAAATGATTGTTCTACCATCGCCTCACCTCAAAAAAAGGAGGATGAAAAATCAACCTCCTTTGGTTTTTCACAGTTTCCTTCTGCACTGGATATGGGTTTTCAGTCTCCATTCCGACCACTGGAAGCAGGTTTAACGTCTCTACTCCGACTCATTACAAGTTGAAAATTCAACTTTTTCTACTAATAGTATACAAAATTATCCTTCAAATGCCAAGTAAAAAGAATGACATTTGATAAAATAAATTCCTGCTTAAAACACTTCCGCTAACAATTTCTGAAGAATTGCTTCTAAAATATTAACCACAATACTATTTCCTGCTTCACGATACAAGATAGAAGACATTCTTCCCTTTCTTTGTGGATAGATTGCCCTTAGTGTATTAAAGTCTCCATCCTCAAACCCCATTAGCTTAAAACACTCTCTTTCTGTTAAATATCGATATGTCCCATTTTTTAAGTCTACCACACCTGAATTCGGAACTCGAACCTGCTTGGTTGAGATTGTATAGGCAAACTGCTCTATCACCTTTACTCTTCCTTCGAAATTCTGATTTCTAGGTTTCCCATTCAGATAACTTAATATTGAAGATTGTCTTACTTGATAAATGTCTGGGACATCCTTTTCTAGAAATGAAGTAATATTTCTAGTTGGACTCCTTAATAACATTGAAAAATCAAAAGTTTTCTCCCCTAATAGACTAACCACGAAAATCCGTTCTCTTTTTTGAGGAATTCCAAAATCCATCGCATTCAGCATTGCATACTGACTCGTGTATCCTAGTCTATCTAGTTCGTGAATATAGTCAAAAAAAGTTTCTCTAAAATTTTTATCTAAAACACCCTTCACATTTTCCCATAGAATCATTTTAGGTTTTTCTCTCATTTCTTGAATAATTCGTATCGTTTCATATAGAAGACTTGAGCGTGTTCCTGAACCTCGCTCTCCTCCTCGTTTTAAGCCAGAACGACTAAAATCCTGACATGGACTCCCATGCATCAATAAATCTACTTTAGCAGTTGACGGATGATACTCCACAATATCTCTCGGTTGAAAGTTTTCGTGATACAAAGCATTATATCCTTTCACACAATTTCTGTCCTTCTCTACATAATCTACAACACGATGAGGAATACCTTGTCTAATTAACGCTTTTCGAATAGCTCCAATCCCTCCAAATAATTCTAACACTTGCAATTCGTCTATTGTTCTCACCTCCTCACAAAAGGAATTACATTCTCTTCTAATCCGCTTTTACATTGTCTTGTTGATACTGTTGAATCGTACTTTTTATTTCTTCTTCTAACGACCTCAAAAACTCTTCTTTTGTTGCTTTCCCCTGAGCTATTCTTGTTAGCTCCATTTCCCATTTTGAAGTGGTTGTTACTGACTTAAAGGTATCTGATACGACTGTAATCAAACCGACTCCCTTGTGAGTCGCAAGTAAATACTTCCTATCTCTTTCAACAAGTCCTTTAGAGATTAGATTTTCAATAATACCTGCTCTTGTAGCGGGTGTCCCTAATCCCTTTCTCTCAACTTCAATTCCTTTTTGTAGCCCCTCTTTTCCAGCCATTTCCATAGCTTTTAACAAGCTATCCTCTGTAAAGTGTTGAACAGGTTTTGTGTACTTTTCCTTAATTTCTTTTTTATGAACGGAAATCACATCACCAACATTCAAATCTGGAAAAGACTGATCGTTTATTAGATGTTGAAATGAACGCAAGTAACGTGTGAATCCCTCATCTACAATGACTTTCCATGACTTAACAAATGTAAAATCTTCTATTTTTGCAATAATTTTTCTTTTCTCTTCAACTAGTGGATATCCTACACTAGCATGCAGTTTATTCCCTATAAGACAATAAACTTGCCTTTCCTCCTCTGACAGACGAGATATATTTTTGGTTAAAGAGCTAACTGTCGGAATTATAGCGTGATGATCCGAAACTTTCTTAGAATTAAAGACTATCTTCAAACGGCTTTCATCAAAATTATTCATTCCTATAATGCCATTAACAATAGAATCAAGCATATCCTCCGTAAGATATCGACTGTCTGTTCTAGGATAAGTAATATACTTTTTCTCATACAGGCTTTGAGCAAGATCTAATGTTTTCTGCGCACTATAACCAAAATAATGATTACATTCCCTTTGAAGACTCGTTAAATCAAATGGTAGCTCTGGTCTCGTCACCACCTCTTCTCTCAGACTTTCTGTGATTTGAATGCTTTCACCTACTAAATCCATAATCAATTGAGCTATCATTTTCTCATCTAATCTCTCGGTTGATAGAGTCAAATTCTTACCCATCACTTCGACTGTATAGTACTTTTGTTTTTTAAACTGTAAAATTTCGTCATCTCGTTTTACAATCATAGCCAGAGTAGGTGTTTGAACTCTTCCAACAGAATAAGGCTGTCTATATAGACATGAATAAAGTCGGCTAAGATTCATTCCAACCAACCAGTCTGCTATGGCTCGTGCCTGTGAAGATTCAAATAATCCATCGTAAAACTGACTATCTTTTAAATTCTTAAATCCTACCTCAATAGCTTTATCCTCCATTGAAGAGATCCAAAGCCTCTCGACAAACTTTTTACATTGCGCCTGATTGTAGACTAATCGAAAAATACTCTCTCCCTCTCGTCCTGCATCGCAGGCATTGATTAAACTTTTAGTATCTTTTTTATTCATTAGTTTTTTTAAAAGTTGAAAATGTTGTTTTGTTTTCTTTGAAACTTCGTAACGGTAGTGACTAGGAATAATTGGTAAATCGTCCAAATTCCATCGTTTATATCGCTCATCATAGGTTTCTGGGTTCGACATCTGTACCAGATGACCTATACACCATGAGACTCGATACCCTCCTCCTTCATAATATCCCTCTTTCTTTTTAGTCGCTCCTATGACTTTAGCAATCGTCTGCGCAACACTGGGTTTTTCTGCAATAACTAATTTCATTCTTTTTTCTCCTCATATGAAAAAAGGACGAAAGATAATCTCCCGTCCTTAGTTAGGTATTTTAAACTATTCTTCATTACAGTACTTCATCTTCTTCATCAGCTAGTTCTTTGTCTTCCTCTTCCTCCTCATCTTCATTGTCATCAGTTTCTGAAAAGAAATCCTCGTTCTCATCTTCCTCTAAATGTTCTAATTCTTTATTTTCTCTTTGTTTTATAACCTTGAAATAGTAACCTGCACCTAAAGCACCGACCACTACAAGAAAGACAATGAAATACATTCCCATATTGCTTTCTTCTTCCTTTTTAACAAGAGACACTTCCTCTTTTTTAGGCTCTTCTTTAATAATCTCTTGTTTGGGAACTTCTTTCTTTTGAACCATATTTAACAAATCATCCTCAGATACTTCCGTTAACAATTGTACATTGTCGTTTTCTTTATCATGATTGATAATTAAATGGAATGTTTTCCCGCTTTTAGTAGTAAAAGTTACAAATTGTCTTGCGTCAGCTGAAATAGCAGTTGCTTCCTTCTTATCTCTTTCATCACCATGGTGAATCGGATAATCTTTATTTGCATTATCCTTATTTTCAGTAATAGTTCCTCGTGCTTTTGAGGGTGCAGATGGTATTCCTTTTGAGACTTTTTCACTAGTATTCCCTTCACTGATTGTTCTACTTCCTTGACTAGAAGAATGACTCGTATCGCTATCCTTATTAGGTGTACGAATCTCTTCTTTTTTTGCTTTTGATGTTTCTTCTTTATTTGAATCATCAACTGTAGTGGATGGTAAACTAGGAGATTCATTACTAGAAATCGTTTCTTGCCCATCTTGTATCAATTGTGGCAAGACTGCCTTTTCTTCACCTGCTTTATCAGTTAGTGATTGGCTCTTTTCTTGAAGCTCCTGCATCTGTTTCTTCAGTTTCTCAATCTCCTCATTAAGAGCTTGGTCTCCATCAGAAATAACCGCCTTTTCCATTCTCTTCTGAAGAGCTTGATTTTTTTCCTCTAATTCTTTGATTCGTTTCTTTTGTTCCTCATTTAATTGAGATTTATCTTTTAACTCTGCCTTTAGAGTATCAAGTGCTTTATTAAGTTCTTTAGATTCCTGATTTATTTTTTCAATATCATTTTTTTGTGAATCCCTTTGACTACTGTCTTCTTTTTCCTCCTTTTCAGTAGAATATTGACTAGTTGTTTTACTCTTTCTTACCTTCAATTCTATTTTGTCATGACCATCACCCTTTACCAAATAAGACGAGAATGCCTCTACAAATTCCATCTCCTTTGAAATAGGTGGTAAATCTTTTTCTACAAGTTCTTGCCCTCTGTTTGCGGAAATGTTGTGTTCTTTATAGACTGTACCATCTTCCCAAAGATAGTTGATACTGACATTTACTTTCTCTTTTGTTTCTAATTGAGTCCGCAAAGAAGGAAGTAGTCCGTCAGTCGCAAATACAATTTGTTTTTGCATCAGTAAATACCCTGTTGCAGAAACTAGAATACCAGAACTGATAGCTAGTGTTAGCCATACTTTCTTATTAAATTTTTTAAATTTCATCTACAGTTTTCTCCTCTATTTTCTTTTCTTGACACATATTCACTAAATCCTCAATCGTAATATGATTTCTTCTACAAATAACGACGTATTCCTTATCTAGAAGTTCTTCTTTCTTGGAACATAAAATCTCTAAATCCTTATCAATTTGTTCCTTCTTTTCTAATAACTTTTTAATTTTTTGATTCACACGATGTAATTCTTTATTCATATGTAACCTCCTTTACCTTTGAACATTTGGTGGAAATCCAAAACCGACAGGAGAAGACTGACAACACGTCGCAATCCAATTATCAAGGCTAGTCACTCTAATTTGTCCGATATTATCCATTACTTTACCATCTCCAATATAGATACCAACATGTCCATAAGTTCGACCTAACTCTCCACCAGTACTACAACTTTCAACTGCTACAATCATTCCAACTTTTAACTTTGAACGATCACTCGTATAAGTAAAGTTACGATACATATCATTCGCATTTCCGCCTATAAAGCCAATACCAGCGTTTTGATATACTTGTGTTACCCACATGGCACACCATCCTGGACCTGGAGAAGGTGTAATATAAGCTGCATTTACAATACTTTTTTGAATGGCATCTGATGCCTCATACTCTTTTCCTCCACCTACTGCTCCAGAAACGCTACCTCCTCCCCTTCCTCCAAGCAAAGACTGATTACTAAATAATGCAGCCATATTCCCTTGGGCTGAAAATAGAGATTGATAATGTTTTAAATTATCAGGGTAATTAGCGAAAACTTTATGGACAATGGTATCCATCTCTGTTTTATCTAGTGTCACAATAAGCTTCTTATACAGATATGCTTCTTTACTTTCGTTCCCTTGGCTGTCTGTAACCGTACGATAGCGAGTCTCAGTTTCCACTCGATAATTTACTTTATACATCGTGTCAAATAACTCTTTCAATGGTGCTTTAATATCAGAAAGATTCTTGATTTCGCCATATCTTGAAGTAATATACGAAAGTAACTCATGCACATTATGACCAATATCTCCATGTTTGTGGACAATATACTCATCATAACCTGGATAACGACTTTGAACATTTTCCAATTCATTATATAAATCAGTTTCTAACTTGGAAAATATTAGATTGATCCCTTTTAAAATCTGCTCGCTCGACAAATAACTGGTCGCTAGAATACCACTGGTAGAGTTTGCTACTCCACTCATTGAAACACTAGTAAATTGAAACAGAATCATTCCAAAACTAAAAATCACTACTGTTGCAATCGCAATCCCTTTTGCTCGTTTACTAATAAATTGCTTTGTAAAGTTTATTCCCTCCAATAAACTTTTTTTGATTCTTTCTTTTAAGCTGTTGCTAAATGAATTTTTAATAGCTTCTTTCATCTGCTTCTTCTTTTGAAATTTCTTTCTTCTAGCAATTTTTTTAGAATCAATTAGCTTGTTTCTCTTGTCTACAATATTACGAATAGTAAATGGGATTTTTCTTCTAGATTTTTCTCTTACTAGACTAGATAGACTTTCAAATCGTTTTTCTTTGTGTTTAGTCGCATACTTTTTAGCACCTTTGAGAAATGTGGAAGCTGTTCTCAATGTTTTTTCAGCAGCTTCTACCCCCTGATTTTCTTCACTACCATAAGATAAATACATCCCACCAGCACTAGCAACTTGTGTAGCACCGAGAAACCCAATAGCCTTTTTTTGATTTTTACGCTTACGAGATTTTCTATTTTTGCCTGCCTCTTGTTTAGTTGATTTTTCAAACACATTCTGAAACCCTGGTGATGTTTTTTGCGTTTTAACAACTTTAGTCTTAACATCCATAGTTTCTTTATTTGAATTTCTCTTACTAAAACTATTTATCTCATTGGTTCTGTTCGATAAGTTCCTTTGTTTTTCTTTTTGAATGTTTCTCTTTCGAATTTCTTTTTTATCTACTTGAGGTCTTTTATGAAAGTTTCTAATTTCCTCTTCAGGAAGTGAAACTGACTTAATAGGTTCAAATTCTCGATTCAGGGTTTGATTTTTATGTTTCTTCCGATAAAATTGTCTGTTGATTCGATGCCGTCGAATCCTCTTAAAATGATCATTCCCTTGAACATAAGAATTCCCTGTTATATTTTGTCTATAAATCTTTTCTTGAAAATGAGAAGTAGGTTTTCTTATTTCAGAATGATAGGTCTTATTCCTTTTCCTCTTAGATGAATGAATTGAATATTCAACAGAAGGCAACCCTGTCTCAGTTTCTTTTATTTTAGTGAATCTCTTGTGTTGTTTACTTTGCTTTCTTTTAGAGAGTGGCATTGTTTGTCTATAACTCCAATGACGCACTGAATCACCTAAAGAATGATAGGTACTTGAATGATCTTGGTTTGAACGCTCCGATACTGCATTTGTTAAAGAAGCTATTCTTTTCTTCTTATGCTCTCCACTATTTTCCTCAGTTTGAGCTGTCGCCTTGTCTATCCCATCTTTACCTTTATCTGGTGCTTCTAATTCTTTTTTAATCAGATAATTCCGTTTTCTATTCTTTCTAGAAGGACGTTCTACCCTACATGCAAGATTTTTATTATGGATCTTATCCTGAAAACGATAACCTACCTTCGCAATTTTTTGACTGTAGTCATCAGAAATTTTTCTCCTATAAGATAAAACTTCACTTGTTGTACTATCCTTACTTAATGTCTGTTCATCTTTAGCTTTTATCCTTTCATTTAGACTACGTTTCCGTTTTTTTACCATAGGTTACAACCTCATTTCTTCTGGTTTCGTAGTCATCTTTTGATAAAGAATCGTGTCTTTCGGGAAATTATCCACAAAGGGAACAATAGTATTTCCAAAAAAGACTAATCCTTCTCCAGCCTTTGAATTGGTTACAAATTTTTCTTGATCTTTGGAAATCTTCAGTTTACTCACTAGATATTCTCTATCTCCTGTTGCTTGATTTAACATAAGAATAAAATCGGTATTATCAAAAATATTCTCAATTTCCTTACTAGCAAGAAGATCTTTCACATTTTGGGTAATACCTGTTGGAATACCTCCCCACTTTCTAAATCTTTTCCATATTTCCACAGAATATTGAGAAGTCTGTTCATCCTTTAATAACAAATGAAACTCATCAATATAATAGCGTGTACTTTTTCCACTATTTCGATTCTGAGAGACCTTATTCCATACTTGATCTTGTATGACAAGCATCCCAATTTTCTTTAGCTGGGTTCCTAATTCTTTAATATCAAAGCACAAAAGTTGTTTATTTAAGTCAATATTTGACTGATGGTTAAAGACATTGAGTGATCCAGAGACGTAGATTTCCATTTCAGTGGCTAGTTTTTTCCCAACTTTTTCTTCTTGTCCTTTTAATATGTCATATAAATCTTGTAAGATTGGCATATTTTCAGGAATTGGATTACTAAAATATTCTTCATAGATTTTGGGTAAACATCTATCAATAACTGATTTTTCTTCCGCAGTTAATCCACTACCTCCTACAACTAGTTCCAACATCGACATGATGAAATTCGCTTTATCTTTAAGTGGAGCATCGCCATCACCATAGTTCATATTGATATCTAAAGGATTCAGGTAGTCCTGACTTTTCGCACTAACTTTAATCACTTCTCCTTTAAATTGCTTTACTAGATTCCCATATTCTCCTTCAGGATCACAAATAATAATGTCATCATCTGTAGTCAAAATAGCATTTGCCATCTCTCGCTTAGCTGAAAAAGATTTCCCAGATCCTGGAGTCCCAAGAATAAGACCATTCGGATTCTTTAACATTTTTCTATCAGCCATGATAAGATTATGACTTAAAGCATTTAACCCATAATAAAGACTATTTTCGGAATTAATAAATAACTCTTCAGTTGTAAAGGGTAAAAACACGGCAGTTGAAGAAGAAGTTAAGCAGCGATTGATTTCAATTTTATTTACCCCCAATGGAAGGACACTGATAAATCCTTGTTCCTGACTATGATCTAATCGTTTAATCTTACAGTTATGCTTACTAGCAATTGATGATATTTGAGATAAAGTAGCGTCCAATTTTTGTAAACTTTTTGCAAAATTCATAAAGATAATCGTCACTACAAACATACGCTCATCACGAGTTTGAAGATCTTTTAGCAACATTTTAATATTATCTCCATAAGTAATTAAGTCACTAGGCAAAATATCCATATCGTAGCCACTACGGACAGCTTTTTTATTCTCCTCAATTTTCATCCTATCAATATCAGTATTTTTTCGTTTCACCATTTTAATAGCTTCCGTCTGCTCAATTGCTTTAATATGAAAAGAAATATTGATATTATCGTCAATATCCAAAAACTCTGCAAGCATACGGTCTGATAATTCACTAGCTAAAATTTGAATATGGCTCACAGCACCTATATAGGTTCCAAACTTAAAATACCTACTAGGAATAAAATTAAAAGAATCTGGCGCAATCACGCTTTTCGTACTTTCTCTTGGTTTTAAATCTTTGTAAGAGAAAGAAAAAAACTTATCAGGATTTAAAATATCATGTAAAACTTTCAAACGTTCAATCCCTGTCAATGATTCTGCTCTTACCCCCATGCTTTTAAGGTTCGATAATAAATCAATTTCTATCCTTTCCAGTCTAGTTCTTGCTTGCTCAACATTCGTTGCTTCAATCCCAAAAGTGATATACTTTGATTTCTTTAAACCGTTGTTTCCTTTTGCAAGTTGATTTTTGAGCATATCTCGAAATTCTAAACGAATATCATCGTAACCATCGTTTTTATCTGGTATTTGAATGGCAGCCTTTAACTCAGTATTTCTCCCAATCTGATTAACATATGAAAATTCAATTGTTACAGTAGGGTCAAATGAATTGAGTACATTCGCAAATTGATTAAAAATCAAATCTTTATCTTCTTCTAATGCTAGTTGATAATTGATATCTTGAAATGAAATACATTTATTGAAATGAGTTTTATCTAGCTGACAAATACCACTTTTTAACATTCTCAAATATGGTATAGTATCCTCCACGGTATAACGTTTCGGTTCTTTCTTAAAAATCATATCAATTACAGAATTTTTATCTGTTGCAGAGAGTCTTTTTTCCTTTCTTAACTCACGTTTATTTTCTCTTAAGATTCTCTGACTTTCTAGTAGTTGTAATTCTTGTGTTTTTCTTTTGTTTTTCAAGATATACCTCCTTTCTCACTCTGATAGGTGGTTGATAAAATTTATGAAGGTAAATGTATTTAAAGTATTTCTCAAAATATAAACCATCCTTTTCAAATAAAGTAATAAAAAAGATAGGTAAAGTCGAAATGATGAGAAATAAAATAGCGACATCATTTGGAAGAAATTTCCTGATAAATAGATAAATTGGAACTCCTACAAATCCAGCACATGTGAAACCAATCAGCTGTCGTCTAGTGAGGTTAAATGCTACCTTTGTTTTTACTTTTTTTAAATCCTTTGGTATCGGTACATATCCCATTTCATCCCTCCAATCTACTTTTCTTACACTTTTTCGACCAGTTATAAATTGAGTAACCAATAACTCCAATTCCTACTAACAAAATAGAAATAGGAAAAATACTTCTATTATCTCTCATTTCTTCTCCTCCTTAATGAGCATTTAAAATACTTTTCGCCAAAGTACCACTCTTTAACATCATTAGACCTAATAAAATTGCATAGCCTAAAACCATAAAAATGCTTGCATGAATATCTGTTATCTTAATTGTTTTAACCAATACTGAATAGATTCCCAAGCAAATCATTAAAAACAAACCTTGTAATCCAATTGCAAATAAACCTTTGATATAATTCGTCCCTATCTGTCCCCATTCCTTGTTTCCCATTGTCGCAAATGGAATTGCTGAAACAGAACAGTAGACATAAATTTCAAACATCCTTCCATAGACTACTAACATAATGATGATAGACATCACTTGTATTGCTACTTTTACCAACGATGTCTCTAAAAGTATCATCACTAGTTCACCAAGTTCTTTACTTTTTAGTCCGTCTACCATACTAACTATCTGATCAGATGAAACAGTGGCAGAGGTATTAATAACCCCTGCCGCCTGATTCACTAAATGCTGGGCGACATCAAAAACTGCCATAGAAAAAGTAAAAGCATGTGATGCTAACCAAACTGCTACCCACATTTTGATAATATATTTGAAAAACTCAAAGGTGTCTGTATCGTGCATATTATTTCTTTGCATAACCATATTTATAAGTTCAATGCATAACACCGCAGTTATAATAAGACCTGCAATCGGAATAATCACATTATCATTAATATTTTTTATGAAACTAAACACATCTGAGTTCCAACCCATCGGTGTCTTCCCTACATCTTTGGCAATACTACCAACTTGGTCATTGATATCAATAAACATTGAATTAAGGTTTGCTTGGATACCTTCGAGGAGAAGTTTCTGAAAGAACTCTTTTATCTTATCGAAAATTCCAAACATTCTATTTCCCCCTTACTTCAACAAATTTCCAAGTAATGGAATTAGTTTTAGTCCAATCAAGACAATACCTCCTCCTGCCATCAGTTGTTTGATTCCTTGTGATTTTGCGCCAGGGTTATCGTTCCCATAACCTTCCATCAAGTTAATGACACCCCATGCTCCAAGTCCGGCACCAACTGCCATTACCAATATTTTTAAGACATTTACTGCTTGTGCGAAAAACTCCATCTTCTATTCCTCCTCGGATTCTTCTTTTGATTCTATCTTATTAAATGATTTGACAATAAAATTTCTATAAGTTTTGTCATCTTTCACTCTCTGATTGAAATACCCAAATACATGAACAAAATCATCCTTTGATAATTTCATTACCTCAGTAACTTTATCCCCGTACACTGCACAATGAATGTATTCTTTTCCTTTTCCGTATCTTTTTACGAGCGTAAAATTTGCGACACTGACTTCTTCTGTATCTCTCATAAAAGTAGTCTTAACTGGTGCTTCTATCAGATTGGCATTAATATTTATCATTTCTTTATCCACTGTTATACCTCCAATAAAAAATGCGATTGAAGAATTATTTCAATCGCTGCGTTCATATATTTTTTCTATTATCTTGTAGGGCTTTTATTTCTTATCATATATTCATATTCTCCTCAAAAATAAAAAGGACGACAGAATATCAATCTTCCATCGTCTTTTTAGGTTCTATTTGACATAAAAATCTTAATCTAACTTATTTTTTTAGATTATCAAATATCACTTTTAATAAATATCTATATCTTGCATCATCGTAATCTTGTAATGATACTATTTTCATTTAACTCAACCTTTCCCCTTTGTTTGATATAGCCTTCAATATCAAAGATGTTCCTCTTATCATAGTCTTCTAAAAGTTTATAATTCTTATGTTTTGTAATGTCAAACTTATCAGATAAAAAAGGTCTAACACCTCTTAATTGAAAGATACATTTTCCTCCATCCATAACGGTAATTTCATCTTGACTCATGAGATCCTTCCCAACTTTTTGATAATTCAGCCCAAAGCTCTTTTGGTTGGATCTAGTTTCAGATGTGTTATATAAATCAATCGTTTCTTTACCAAGTGTCTCAGATAATTCTTTTAAGGTTGTCTTTTCCTTTCCACCAAGAAATAGAGTACTGTCACAATTTCCTACAATAGTATCCGCATTGTCTTTATAAATAGCTTTAAGTTGTGACTGAGCTTGTAAGATAATGCTTGCAGAAATTTCTCTACTACGGATAGTCGCAATTAACTTTTCAAATTTTGGAATCAAACCGATGTTTGGAAATTCATCAAGAAGACATCTCACATGGACAGGTAATCTTCCACCATACACATCATCAGCTTTATCACATAATAAATTAAACAGCTGAGAATACATGATAGACACTACAAAATTAAACGTATCATCTGTATCAGAAATAATAACGAACAAGGCTGTTTTACGGTCTCCAAGTCTATCCAGCTCTAGTTCATCTTCCATCATTAAATCTCTAAGTTCTTGTATATCAAAGGGAGCTAATCTTGCTCCACAACTAATTAGAATGGATTTAGCAGTTTTTCCTGCAGCTAGTTTATATTTCTTGTACTGCTTGACTGCAAAATGAGTTGGATTACGCTTCTCCAATGCTTCAAATAAACGGTCTATTGGATTCATATAACTTTCGTCTTCTTCTCTGACCTCTGAGGCATCAATCATATCAAGCAAGGTCGCAAAATTCTTCTCTTCTTTCGGAGCTTCATACCAAATATAACCAATTAACGCTGTATAATAAAGTTTTTCTGCTTTAACCCAAAAATCTTCTCCTGACTTTTCTCCATCTCCTTTCGTATTAGCAATGATTGTCTGAACCAGTTTTAAAATATCTTTTTCAGAATGTAAATAAGCAAATGGATTATACTTCATACTCTTTTTGAAGTTGATAGTATTAAGAATTCTTATCTCATAGCCATTATCTTTCAGCATTTTCCCACATTCTAAAACAATAGTTCCCTTTGGATCAGTAACGCAATAAGAAGAATGCATTTGCATAAGATTTGGTTTAACATAAAATCGTGTTTTCCCACTCCCAGAACCACCAATCACTAAGACATTCTTATTTCGAGCATATTTAGGATTTTTAGGGCGACCATTCATCGTTATGCGTTCTGTTTGGGTTAGCAATATGTTATTTTTAAAATCTTCATCAATATAAGGTTCTATATCTGATAGTTTCCCCCATCTAGCGGAACCATATTCTTTTCCTTGTCGAAATTTTTTCGAATTTTTCCCTTTTGAAACTACGATAAGCTTCATGAGAAATGCTAGAAATACTCCTACCAAAATATCAACTAAATGCACACTAGGTATGAAAGAAAGTTTTTGTATCTCTAGTATTCCCTGAAAAATTTTATCAATCACATCCCCACCAACATAACTTTGTACATGGTGTGACAAGATATTCCCTATATACCAGAATACAAGATACGGTAGATTCTGTTTAACAAACATTGACTTATTCTGTATTTTGAGACTGTTTTTTATATCTTTTAACATTTTATCCATCATAGACTCTGCTCTTTCTGTTTGTTTTTTATCTTATCTTTAAAAAGTACTTCTTTTATAACAGATTTGAAATGACTGAGTTGTTTACGAATCGATTCTTTTCTCTCTTCTTTCTTATCAATAGTCTTTAAAACTTGCTGGAAGGCTTTATTCATAACCTGTGTATCCTTAGCTTGAAAAAATACAGAATGTATCCCCGTTTTCTTATCTCTCATAATAGAAAATTTCACGCCGTATTTATTCAGCACCTTCTTTAGTTCTTTTAATTCAGTATCCTTTACTTCAATATCTTCCAATTGTCCTTTCTTTACCATATTTTTCAGTTTTGTTTTACTTCCTTTAGCTTGTATAAACTTTTTGAAACCACCATACAATTTACCTTTTTTCATCAATTTCTTCAAAATTTTTAGTATTTCTCTTGAGCTAGCTTTTGCGACTTGTATTTCAAGATTCAAACTTTTACTACTAATCTCTTCGTTAATCATTTCACTCCTCCCTCTCTTAAATCAAAATTCGAAAGGGCTGTATAATAAGCATCAATTTCACTAGGAGCATTATAAGAGGCAGTTAGGATAAAAGCACGTATATTATGAATTCGATTCTTATTTTCTGATAAAAGTTGAGTTAAGTAATCCATGTGAGAGCAGTCCAGTTGTCTAAATCTTTCTTGCACAATTGATGCAGGTAATTTTACTTGGTTAATTGAAACTAAACTAGATGGTTGTAAAATCATCACATCAGCAAGTATTCTGAGGATTTGATCATACAATTCTGCTATCTCATTATTACCAACACTTAAATGTTCATAATAGCCAGTCTGATTTCTTAGTTCTTCTAAACTATCTGAATATGATTTTTCTTTCTTTACACCCTCTATCCGTCCTTCTTCTGTAAGACTTTGTTTTGTTTGTGATGGATTGATGGAAGGATATGAGGAAATTATCTGACTAATCTCTGTTGTATTCTTTGTAGTAATCTCTGGTAATGGTTGGAGGATTCTGCCATCATGCACTGGTGGAAAATCATCAAATGCATTAGAGCAATCTGCTATCATGCGTTGGGGCATTTTGCCATCATCCATTGGGGCATTTTGCCCTAATGCATTTGGCATTGACTCCTCTAGCTTTTGTTCCCTGACTCTTCTTTCTTCATCCATCTTTCGTTGATTCATTTCAAAAAATAACTCTTCTAGTTTATCGTTATTGATTGTATACCACTTAGTTTTATCCCTCGGATCTTTATTATAGTTTCCAACTAATAGATAACCTGCCTTTGCTAGCTTTGTAAATGTTCTTTTGACAGTATCAACACTCATATAATCAAAGTCATTTTCTTGCCATGCTCGAATAGAATTATATGTCCAATACTTTCCATCATGATAATTCTTTCCTGAACGTTTATTAATTTCAATCCAATAGTTAATTTGTTGCATAACAAGTGCTTCGTTCAATCCTAATTCTCTTGCTAGAGCCTTATTTGCTAGAATTGGCTGCTCATCAAACAGATACATACTCATTTTATTCCTCCGTATTTAATTTTAGGTAAACAAAAAGACGATAAAGAATTATCCATCGTCTTCGTTTCATTTATAGATTTTTTAGTTTAAAGTTAAAGAACTCTAAAATGGCAAGTAACCATAAAACAATTCTTGGTAATCCAAAAGGACTAAAGATAAATGATAAAATCAGTGCTTCAATTCCAGTATTGATTTCCTGTCTTATGAAACATGCAATTGCTGCAATCAAAGTAAAACTAGATAACAGTCCTAAAAACAGGATTCCAATGCTTGAAATGAATTCTAGAAATGCTATCAGTATTGATAAAATTATGGTAACTGGAAATAAAATAATACGTATTACCCATCTCATACTCTAACCTTTACTTGTTTTCCTGATTATCTTCTAATCTGTCCAAAGCTGAAGTGTTTAATGACTCGAGGGATAGCAACTGAGTTCTTGCTAGTTGTCTTAACTCTATCATCCGTTCAGCTTGTTCCACACCTTTGCTGATTAAGATAGCATTGTAACTTTCCATATTCGCAAGTACCAACAGTTCATTCAAACTTGCGTAGTCTCTCATATTCCCCTTTAATTCAGGGTTTGCTTCACGCCATTGCTTCGCTCGCTTATTAAACAATGCGACATTGAGCATGTCCGCTTCACTTGCGTACTTATACGACAACTGTTCTTTCGTGAGATTTTTTAGAAGATGTTCCTTAATTGCATTTGTATGAATTTTGTAGTTTATCTTTGAAATCTCTCGATTCAAATTCCAACTTAATGATAACCTTGAATTCTCATCCTTTTTCAGTCTCTTATAATCTTGAATCAAATACAGTTTAAATTCTGCTGAAATCCAAGACGCGAATTCCATTGCTATATCAGGGTGAGCAAACGTACCGCCACCTCTACCTGACTTTGAGACAATACCTATTGCATTCGTACTTGAAATCCAACGTTGCGGAGACAAAGTAAATGCATTAGTACCAGACTCTTTGCTAAAGGAGTCGAATTCGACCCCTTTAAAGTTTGGGTTATTGATTGTCTCCCATAATCCTAAAAATTCAAGGGTATCTCGAACTCTAAGCCAGTTCTTTACAACATCTTTAGTCTCTAGAACATTCTTATATATTGCAATATCAGTAAGGCTTATATAATCATGTTCAAAGTCCTCAGTATAACTTTGGATTGATAGCCCCTTTACTTCAATCTTTCCTTTATTTAATTTAACCACGACACAACTACTAGTCTCGTTAGTAACTCTATACAGTACATCAACCTTATTTTGATAAATTGGATACTCCTTAATTGAAAAACTATTTGCCCATAACACAATTATGACATCTTCCCCTATCCTCGGATTTTACTTTTTCTTTGATTTTTCTCTTCAAATAGTTGCCAAAATAATGCTTCTAATTGTTCATCGTTGGTAGCATACCATTTGGTCTTATCTCTAGTGTCTTCATTAAAATTTCCAGTTAGTAAGTAGCCTGCTTTTTCGAGCCGAGGAAATATACGTTTCACAGTATCCAAACTCATATAGTCAAAATTTTCCTCCTTCCAGCCTCTAATTGAGTTATATATCCAATACCTCCCTTCATGATAATTTTTTCCAGTCTTACGATTAACCTCAGTCCAGTAATTTAACTGTTGTAAGACCAAAGCCTCATCCAAGCCAATATCTCTTGCCAAAATTGGATTCACAAAAATTGGGGGTTCATCAAATAAAAACATTGACATGTTCTCCCCTATGGGGTAAAAAAAGTAGCTAGATAAACTAACTACTTCTAAATATTATATTTTTGTATCTCCACATACGACCGTAATTCCAACTGACACATTTATATCTGTTTTTTGCACTTTTTTGAGTTCTCCATTGCTATCTCGGTCAAAAGCAAAATGCTTAAAAAAGTGCTTGAAATAAAGGATTTCTACGTATTTTTCCGTTGTAGCGAAACTACGCACTCCGTCCGAGCGGTGTGTGGGAACATATCGACCGACTGAATATAATGGATATCGTAGACTTCTACTAAGCGTACCAAATCACGAGCCAAGGTTGAAACATTACAAGAAATATAAACCATTTTTTCTGGTACATAAGTAAGAATAGTATCTAATAACTTATCATTCAGACCTGTACGTGGTGGGTCCACAATCAGAGCATCTGCTCGGTAGCCTTCCTTGTACCAACGAGGAATAATCTCTTCTGCCGTTCCAGCTTCATAATGAGTATTGTCAAATCCCATTCTTTTAGCATTTCTCTTGGCATCTTCAATGGCTTCTGGAATAATATCCATACCTCTGAGTGTTTTAACTTTCTTTGCGAAGGCAAATCCAATCGTTCCAACTCCACAATAAGCGTCAATCAAATGGTCTTCTTTATCAACATCCAGCGCTTTTACCGCCTCACTATAGAGGACTTCTGTTTGTTCAGGATTTAGTTGATAGAATGCTCGAGGGGATAGTGAAAATTCATAATCGAGTACACCTTCTTGAATACTCTCTTGTCCCCAGATAATCTCTGTCTTTTCACCATAAATCTCACTGGTTTTAGCTGTATTTGTATTCACAGCTACTGTCACAATTTCTGGGAAATCTTTAACTAAGTCTTTTACTAGTTGTGTTAAATTAAGCTGACGATTTGTAACAATAATAATCTGAACCTGTCCAGTCTTTCTTGCTCGTCGGACCATTATAGTTCTAACACCTAGAACTTTTCTCTCATCCGTTATCGGAATTTGGTGAAAAGTAAGTAATTCCGCTAGGCGATTAGCAATCACTTGGGTTTCCTTGTCTTGTACCAGGCAGTCTTTCAACTCTACTAAATAGTGAGAGTTTTGTGCATATAAGCCCGCCTTGACCTGATTCTTAAATTTTCGAGTCTGAAATTGTAACTTAGCACGGTAGTACTTTGGTTCCTGCATTCCAATAGTTGGACGGATTTCATAATTTTCATATCCTGCAGGGGCAAATTTTTTCAGTGCTTGGTGAAGTAAGTCCGTCTTGAACTCCAGCTGCTTATCATAATGCAGGTGCATGATTTGGCAGCCTCCGCACTCATTGTAAATAGTACATGCTGGCACAACACGGAATTTAGACTTCTTGTTGACCTTCAGTAATTTTGCCTCTACAAAGTTACGTTTAATAGAAGTAATCTGACAATAGATATCTTCACCTTTGAGAGCACCCGGCACAAAGACTAATGTTTTTTGATAAAAGCCGATTCCCTCACCATTAATTCCCATGCGCTTGATTTTTAATGGTATTTTTTGTTTCACTTTCAGATTCATACCCCTATCTTATCACATTTTGAGTTATAATAGAACTATGAAAATCACAAAACTTGAAAAGAAAAAAAGACTCTATCTGATGGAGCTTGATAATGGTGACAAATGCTATATCGCTGAAGACACAATTGTTCGTTTTATGTTATCGAGAGATAAGGTGATAAACGAAGAGGAATTGAAGGAGATTCAGGACTTTGCTCAATTTTCTTATGGTAAGAATCTGGCCCTCTACCATTTATCCTTTAAAGCACGCACTGAAAAAGAGGTCAGAGAATATCTAAAAAAATACGATATTGATGAAAACATAGTTTCTCAAGTCATTGCTAATCTTAAAGAAGATAAGTGGATCAATGATAGCCAATACGCTTATGCTAGCATCAATGCTAATCAACTTTCAGGAGACAAGGGGCCTTATGTACTGACTCAGAAACTAACACAAAAAGGGATTTCAAAATCCACTATAGAAGAGATACTGAAAGAATTTGATTTTTCGGAAGTTGCTCAACGTGTAGCCAATAAACTGTTGAAAAAATATGAGGGAAAGCTTCCAGCTCGTGCCTTACAAGATAAAATTATCCAGAATATGACCAATAAGGGTTTTTCCTATTCTGATGCTAAAATTGCCTTTGACTACTTAGATAGCCAAGTCGACGAAGAAACAACTCAAGAACTCATCTTCAAGGAACTTGATAAGCAATATGCTAAGTATGCTCGAAAGTATGAAGGATACGAACTGAAGCAGCGTTTAACTCAAGTTTTAGCACGAAAGGGCTACGATTTTTCGGATATAGCAAGCGCTCTTAGAGAATATCTTTAATATTTCCAAGTGAAATTCACAGATTTTAGATAATTTTATGATACAATAGTAAATGATAAACTTATAAATTGTAGAAAGTTGGTTAGTTATGAAGCTTCCAAAAGAAGGCGACTTTATTACAATTCAAAGTTATAAGCATGATGGGAGTCTCCACCGAACTTGGCGGGACACCATGGTACTAAAAACAACAGAAAACGCCATTATTGGTGTCAACGATCACACACTTGTTACCGAAAGTGATGGTCGTCGTTGGGTCACTCGAGAACCGGCTATTGTTTACTTTCACAAGAAATATTGGTTTAATATCATTGCCATGATTCGTGATAATGGAACTTCTTACTATTGCAATATGGCTAGCCCCTACTATCTGGATGAAGAAGCACTGAAGTATATTGATTACGATTTGGATGTTAAAATTTTTACAGATGGGGAAAAACGTCTCTTGGACGTTGAAGAGTACGAACGTCACAAACGCAAAATGAATTATTCTGATGACTTGGACTATATTTTAAAAGAACATGTCAAAATTCTTGTTGATTGGATTAACAATGGACGTGGTCCTTTCTCAGAAGCCTATGTAAACATTTGGTACAAGCGCTATGTAGAACTAAAGAATCGGTAAAGTTGTCAAACTAGGGTGAAAGCCCTGGTTTTTTTTATTTGAAAAACCCAGCTTTACAGCTGGCCTTATCCTTATATATCTAATTTCGTAACAGTAAATTTGATATGGGAATAGTCTTTTTCAACATCCTTATCAAGCATGAATGCTGTGGCATCTTTCTTAACCTGAACCAGATCAATATTCTGAGCTTGGGCTGCATAGACGCATCCACAATAACATTGACGATAGATATCATACTCTTCACACATCTCTACCGAACGTTTGTAGCCTTGATTTTTCTTGAAATCGCTGGGAAGATAGTGGGTTGTATAAATTTTTTGCACATCGATTCCAATGCTGTTGATGGTTTGAGAATTCTTATGAGGACTGATGGTCAAAGCTGAGCCAAAGTAGTCAAAACCCAAGTCCATAGCCACTTGCGCTGTCTTATCCAGTCGGTAGTCAAAGCAAACCTTGCAACGATCGCCTCCTTCAGGCTCTTCCTCCAATCCTCGAACCAGTTTACGATATTCGTTAGGTTCATAAGGAGCTTCTAGGTATTGAACGTTATTGCCAGTTCGCTCATTGAAATCACTGACAAATTTTTGGGTGACGTAAGCCCGCTTATGGTATTCTGCCTTGGGATGGATATTAGAATTGGCAAAATAGATAGTCACATCTGCATACTTGGTCAAATATTCTAGTGTATAAGTACTGCAAGGGGCGCAGCAAACATGCATGAGAATGGTTGGACGTTGCTCATTTTTCTCCCATACTTGTACCATCTTCTGCATGACACGGTCATAATTAATCTTCTGATTGGGGTTCATCTTGCTCAGAATTTCTTCTACATCGATCATGTTCTTCTCCTTTTTCTAGTCTTATTTTATCATATAAGTTAGGAGAGCTCAAATCAATTTAGAAGTGAATATCATAAAAAGAGGGGTAGTCATTCCCTCCTTTTGTGTTTTTTATAAGTTGTTTTCTATAGAAATCTTACATCATCCCGCCCATCATGCTTGGATCCATGGCTGGAGCCGGAGCTGCTGGTTCTGGTTTATTAGCTACGACTGCTTCTGTTGTTAAAATCAAGCTGGCTACAGACGCTGCATTTTGTAAGGCTGAACGGCTCACTTTAACTGGGTCGATGATTCCCTCTTCAATCATGTTGACCCACTCGCCAGTTGCTGCGTTGAAGCCTGTACCAAGCTCAGCATTTTTCAAACGATCGATAACGATTGAACCTTCAAATCCTGCATTGTGGGCAATTTGACGAACAGGCTCTTCCAAAGCACGGAGAACGATATTGCGTCCTGTTGCTTCATCTCCTGTCAATTCCAAATTAGCCACGGCTGGAATGACATTGACAAGAGCTGTCCCACCACCAGCAACGATTCCTTCTTCAACAGCTGCACGAGTAGCGTTAAGAGCATCTTCAATGCGAAGTTTCATTTCTTTCAACTCAGTTTCAGTTGCAGCGCCGACCTTAATAACCGCTACACCACCTGACAATTTCGCCAAGCGTTCTTGTAATTTTTCACGGTCAAACTCAGAAGTTGTGGTTTCGATTTGAGACTTGATAACTGCAACGCGGTGAGAAATCGCTTCAGGATTTCCAGCACCTTCTACGATAACAGTGCTATCTTTGTCCACAGTTACTCTCGCTGCTTGACCAAGAGCTTCAATTGTCGCATCTTTCAACTCAAGACCAAGGTCTTCTGTGATAACTGTTCCGCCTGTTAAGATGGCAATGTCTTCTAGCATGGCTTTGCGACGGTCACCAAAACCAGGTGCCTTAACTGCTACTACGTTGAAGGTTCCACGAATCTTGTTCAAAACAAGAGTTGGAAGAGCTTCGCCATCCACATCATCCGCAATAATCAAGAGGGGACGATTGCTTTGGAGAATACTTTCCAATAGTGGCAAGATTTCTTGGATATTGGAAATTTTCTTGTCTGTAATCAAAATGTATGGATTTTCAAGGTCAGCCACCATTTTTTCGCTATCTGTCACCATATACTGTGAAAGATAACCACGGTCAAACTGCATACCTTCTACAACTTCAAGTTCTGTTTCCATACCACGTGACTCTTCGATAGTGATGACACCGTCTTTGCCAACTTTTTCCATTGCTTCAGAGATGTACTCGCCTACTTTTTCAGAACGAGAAGATACGGCTGCAACCTGAGCAATAGCTTCTTTATTGGCAACTGGGATGGCGTTGTTTTTCAAGGCTTCTACTGCTGTGGCAACTGCTGTTTCAATCCCACGACGAATTCCGATTGGATTGGCACCTGCTGTGACGTTTTTGATTCCTTCGCGGACAATTGCTTGGGTCAAGACTGTTGCAGTTGTCGTTCCGTCACCTGCGATATCATTGGTTTTTGAAGCTACTTCTGATACCAATTTGGCACCCATATTTTCAAAATGGTCTTCTAATTCGATTTCTTTGGCAATGGTCACACCGTCATTGGTAATCAAAGGTGAACCGAATGATTTTTCAAGAACGACATTACGACCTTTTGGTCCCAAGGTTACTTTAACAGTGTCTGCAAGGATATCGACACCACGGACCATAGCTGAACGAGCATCCGATGAAAATTTAATTTCTTTTGACATACTTACTTTCTCCTTCTATTCTTCAATGATAGCCAAGACGTTAGCTTCACCAACGATGATGTACTTCTCATCGCCATCTTTGACATCAAGACCGGCGTGGGCTTCAACTAAGACACGGTCTCCAGGCTTAACGCTTGGAGCTACCAAGTCACCGTTCAAGGTACGAACACCTTGTCCTGTAGCTACAACTTGGGCTGTTTTTGTTTTTTCTTGGGCTGAGCCTGCAAGGACAAAGCCTCCAACAGTTTGTTCTTTTTCTTCGATTTTCAAGACCACACGGTCTCCTAATGGTTTCAACATCTGTTTTCCTCCATAATAAACTACATATTATTAGCACTCTTTGTACCCGAGTGCTAATTCATAGTTCTATTGTATCACTTGGTCAGAAATAGTCAAGAAAAAAGTCTGACTTTCTTAGGATGAATGGATAAATTTCTATATCCTAATTTTACACTTTAATAACATAGAATTTGAACGAACAGGATTTATGGAATTAGTATTTTCGTTAATTATTTTACAAAAAACACCGATATTCTAAATCCTTATATTACGCATATATAAAAAACAACGATTACAAACCGTTGCTTTTTACATGTTATTAATATTTCAATCCTGGATTGAAAAATCCTAAAGCGACTCCTACAAGTGCAATAACTACCAATAGTAGCATTACCCAATTTGGAGAAACTTTCTTTTTAGCCATTAGCCACCAACATAGAACAATAAAACCTGCTGTTAAAAGACCTGGATAAACACCATCAATCTTTTCTTGTAAGTTTAAAAATGTTTCTCCATCTCCATTTTTCAGCTCTAGCGCCGTAGTGACAGATACCCAAGTTGCTGCAACAGCTCCTATGACCATACCACCAACAACACTAATTGATTTTCTTAGCGCCTGACCTTTAGGACCTACTAAAAATTCTACCGCCTTATCTCCAAGTTCATAACCTTTAAAATAGGCAAAACGCATTCCAAGATAGACTAATAGATTCCATGCAATAATATAGAATATTGCACCAGAAATATTTCCTCCTTTAGAAAGACCTAGAGCTATCCCCAAAAGAACAGGAATTAATGTTCCTACAATAAGTGAATCTCCAATACCTGCAATAGGCCCCATTAGACCGGCTCGCATTCCATTGATGGTCTCACTATCTACGGCATCTCCATTTGCACGCGCTTCTTCCAAACCAGCTGTTATCCCAACTACTAGAGAACCCAGCTGCGGCTCAGTATTAAAGAATGCTGTGTATGTTTGCATAGCTTCTTTTTGTTCTTCCTTAGTATCATACATTTCTTCCACTATTGGAAGCATAGAAGTTAAATATCCAAAAGTTTGCATATGTTCTTGAGAAAAACATGTCAGATGTCCATAGAACCAGTGGTGAAATGATTTTGTCAATGTTTTTCTTGATATTTTTTTTCGACTCATTCTAAATATCCTCCTCTTCATCAAATCCCATATCACTGACAACTGCTGTCGTACGGGCAGATTTAATAACTTCTAATTCATAATAAATTACTGCAAAAATTAATGACACAACACCACTTGCTACTAAGTTCAAGCCTAAAGATTTTGCTAACGTGAACCCGACAAAGAAAGGAATAAAGTCTGTTGTTTTTGTAACAATTTGTTTCAAAAGTATTGCAATACCCACACATGGAAGGAGTGCTCCTACAGTAAATAGAGACTTCATTACAAAACCATCCATCGGAAGATATACTTTCATAAGATCAACCATATCTGGTCCAAATTTTGTAATAATCATTGTTGGTAAGAAAGAAAAGATAAAATGTGAAATCCAAGGATATACCCAATCAACAGCATATAACTTCTTAAAATCACCTTTCTCTACAGCTTTCCATCCAATGTGTTGCCAAAGCAAGTTCATAGTAGCTGTACCATAGAATAAAACAGTTCCAATTGTTCCAACCGCGGCTCCAATTGGCGCTGCTGCTGCTGCAATCGCTACTTCACCTGAAATATTATTTGCATGAACAAATAGGACAGATAACGGAATTCCGATATAAGAAATTGCCCGTACATCGGCAGATACAGTTCCACCAGGTGTCACTAAGGCAATATATAATACCTGTAAAGCCACACCAACGATTACCCCTGTTGTTATATCTCCTAATATTAAACCTACAATTAAACCACCAACTAATGGACGCCCCAAAGTATAGTTACCAATACTGGATCCCCCCATACCTGGCATCGATGCTAAACTTGCAAACAATCCTAAAAGAGCTGCTTGAATCCAAGAAATTTCCATCATTTTGTCTCCTTATTTCATTATTAAAATCCAAATTTTGATTTAAAATCACTCCAATAGCCAATAGATACATCTGGTAATAATTGGAATCTAACTTTATATCCTGCTTTTTCAATTGCTTCTAGTGCAACTGCTTCCTCTTGAGTAATTGATTGATTATTTCCCAACTTGATAGCACCTGGTCTATCGTTAGCAGGTCCTACAATAATCTCTTTAACATCTCCTGGAATAAAGCCCTGGTCTACTAAAATTTCTTTCATATCAATTGGATTCTTAGTAATCAAAAAATATCTACTATCCGATTCTGTTACTTTAGATGATTTTTCTTTAAACGCTTCCTTTGTCCAAACAAATGTTTTTTTATCTGACGCACCTTTATATGCCTGAATTAAAACCTTATTAGATGCAGCAGCATCATTTACTGCAATTAAGCCATCACATGGATGTTCTTTTGCCCATCTAGTGACTGTTTGTCCATGAATCATTCTATCGTCAATTCGTACAAATGTTACTACCATAATTTTTTATCCCTTTCCTTATATAACTAAATATCGTCTTCTTCATTAAGATTATCATCCGATCCGACTTCAAATTCCTGTAGAGCTGAGGATGATTCGTTTAATATCGTAGAAACAAGTTCACTTCCAGTCAGAATGTCTTTCATCACCACTGCTGTAAGTGCCATTGTTAAGTTCATGCCTCCCAAAATAGTTGCATTCTCTAATTTTCCAAATTCTTCTAATACTGTTGCAACAGTTGTTAAAGGACTTCCCCCAACAATGTCTGCTAAAACAAGAACAGAATCATTTTCATCCAGAGACGCAATAACATTCTTGACCTCTACAGAAAAATCTGCAAGACTTTCCCCATCTTTTAAGCCAATTGCTATGACATCATCTACCTTATCCGAAGCAAACATAGAAAGAGATGATTTCAATCCCTCTGCGAGTCCTCCATGACTGACTAATATCAAATACTTCATATTCCCCTCCTTTTATTGATTTCATTCTATCATCCTTATCTTCACTTTATAATTGTTAAATGTCACAAAAGTTTATTGATAAATGTCAATAAAGACATCTGCCATGTTCATATTATTTAAGAAAAAATAATCTCGACATCTATTTAAGGGTTCCTATATCTAGTTCTTTTTGTAACTTAATAAGACTACCTTCAATATCCGTGTTATTTTCATCCATAGATAATGCTTCTAATCTTTCTTCTATTCCAACCAATGATTTTGAATCTATTCCTTTTAAAATAGTTGTAATTGAATTTTTCATTATATAATCCAATGAAGTAGTCGTTAAGGCATTTTGACCAATCATTCCTTTCTTCATCAACTCTTCACTCTTCAAACTAGTTACTACCTCTGGTAATACTGAGCTTCCTTGACCCTTATTAAATAAATTTTGTTGAATTTCACGATTAATTGTTAAAAATTCTATAAACGATACGGCAAGGTTTGAATTGCGAGAACGCGAAGAAACCACGTATAAGGAAGTATCTGTTACAGTCGAACGAATGTCTTCCTTAGTCGTTGGCAACGAAATACATGTCCAGTTAAAATTTGTATATTTGGCCACATGATAAGGAAAAGGTTTATATGTACGATATTGTGCCAAACTCATTGGATAAAAGGCCACATGTCCTTCATCAAAATCTTTATAGGTTACTTTGTAGCGTCCGTTTAATTGATTCAATCCCCTTATATAGGATAAAGCATCCTTCATTTCTGACGAATCTATACGAGGAATCCCACTCTCAGAAATAGTAACACCAAAGGCTGCTAGAGATTCTTTCCAACTATATCCTGTTATCCCAAATTGATCAACGATTCCATCTCCATCGGTATCTTTTGTAATTTTTTTACTAATCTCATATAGATCTTTCAGTGTCCACCCTACTTTAGGAATTTCAATGCCCTCTCTTAAAAGTAAATCTTGATTTACACACATCAACATGGGATTGCTTTCATATGGAAAACCGTATAAATCATCTCCGTATTTTGCTGCCTGCAAAGATACATCATAGAAATTAGAGGCATCTTCTTGAGACAGATAGGAATTTAGGTTTTTTAAAATACCTTTTGATGCAAATAAAGATAATTGGTCGCTTGATAATAGAAATACATCCGGTTCAGAACCTTTTAAAATTTGACTTGAAATCCAATTAGAATACTCCTCCTTAGGAATACCTGAATCATATACAATTTTAACCCCTGGATGAAGCTCTTCAAATTTCTTAATAGCCTCATCTAGTACATAGCTGTTATTCCCTGTAGGAATTCCCCAACTAGAATCAGAATAAAAACCCAGTCTAATAATCTTTATCTGCTTGTTTTCCCAAATAAGAAATAAACTCAAGCAACTTAGCACAAACAGTATCGCTAGAAACAATTGCTTTACTTTCATTTATCCATTTCCTTCGAAAAATTCTTTTGTGTCACACCTGTTTGTACAGCCCATATGGCTAACTGTGTCCTATCTCTCAAATTTAGTTTTGAAAGAATGATAGAAAGGTAATTGCGCACTGTTCCCTCGGATAAAAAAAGATTACTGGCAATTTCCTTATTTGATTCTCCAAATGCCACTTGCTGAATAATTTTCCATTCTGTCAGTGATATATTTTCAATATTCTCTTCCTTCACAGTAATAGAAAAATTGGTCTGTGCCATCTGCGAGAACAATTGAAATACCTTACTAGCTATATTAGGATTAATCATAGCTCCACCTTTATACACTGTCTGAATGGCTTGATATAACTCGTCGGTTGAAACTCCTTTTAATAAATAGCCAGATGCACCATATTTTAAAGCACTAAAAATGAATTCGTCGTCATCAAATGTTGTTAAGATTATAATTTTTATATTTGGAAAACGTTTTTTGATTTCTTTTGTAGTCAATACTCCGTCCATTCTGGGCATTCTAATGTCCATTAAAATTATATCCGGTTTTACAGTCATAATGTTATCCATAGCTTCGATACCGTCACCAACGACGGATACAACATCAATATCAGCATATACTGATAAAATGATCTGCAAAGACTCTCTAATTAACGCCTGATCATCTGCAATCATTACCTTTATCATATACTTCACCTCCTATTTTTGGAAAAACTATTTTAGTGTAAAATCCTTCCCTATTTTCAAAATGAATAGAACCACCTAAAATAGAAACTCGCTCTCTCATTTGTTTCAAGCCATACCCAATTTGTAAGTCGTCAAAACCTATTCCATTATCGTGCAAAACTATTATGTTGTTATCCTCACTCATAAAGCGAATGCTCATTTTACTAGCATGTCCGTGACGAACAGAATTTGTCATAGATTCTTGTATAATCCTAAAAATAGTATCTTCCTGCATAACATCTAAATCAATATTCCCCCATTCATATTTTAGATCGACAGAGAGTTTTGATAGAGACTCATACTCACTAATCATTAATATTAGAGCATCTTTTAAACCATTATTTTGCAAAGCTCCTGGTCTTAGTCTATGTAATGATCCCCTAACATCTTTTATCCCCTCTCTAACTGCATTTGAAACATTTTTCAACTGTTCTTTAGCACGGATAGGATGAACATCAATTAGTACAGAAACAGCATCAATCCCTGCTGAAATTCCTGTCAACGCATGACCTAGAGTATCATGAATTTCCCGAGCAATTCTTTTCCTTTCTCGATCTTCAGCGATTTTCTCTGATAACGATATGTAATGATTCAATTCAGTGTTGACTCTAGATAACATTTTAAGCTCTTCCTCAATATTATGGTGCTCTTTAATTACGTATAGGATATAAGACAATAAAGAGATGATGAAAATAATAACGTTTAATGACGTCAATGCATTTTCTAAAAATAACACTACACCTCGTATGGACGATGGGTAAAATTGGATATAGGTAGAAAGAGATGGAACTTTTATAAATAGTGACAAGATTTCATAGTCTGTTAAAAGTAACATTAAAAAACTCAAGAAAATAAAAATAATCCAAGAATGTTTACTATCAGAGTCTTGAAACTCTCTTGAACTATAGAATATATCAGCAAAAACTAATAATATTATTCCATTGTATGACAGATTTTGTGACCATATAACACCAATCATTAATACTATTTCAAACAAATTCCATTTTGAAAAAATTGGCCATTTTTTCTCAGTTGAATACATTTTATAGGTAGATATAAAAATAATACCGACAAAAAAAATAATTGAATACCAAAAAATCTGGTCAGGTGATTTTGAAATATTGTTTAATTCTCCCAATAAGAGTATCATCTGTCCCTTTGAAATTACATAGTTTGTAATTTGTATATACAAAGCTCCATTGTATATAATGGTTAGAAAATTAATTAATAAAAGCAAAATTATAGAGTACTGGACACCTTTTACCTGTTTCATTACTGCCACCCATTAATATCAAACTGAATTATATTATTTTTATCAACAAATTGTACAGGTATAGTATATAATTCTTCAACTTCTTCTTTTTTTACTAATAAATCTATTGTTTCCGATACTTTTCTACCCATATGAGATGGAAATTGAGCAACCGTTCCCGTAACTTCATCTGTTGTAGCTAATAAATGCTTCATATCTGGTGAACCATCTATTCCGTAAATAAGTTTTTTTGAAGTTACTTTCAATTCTTTAATTGCTGCTAAAGCTCCTATAGCTGCTCTATCATTTAAAGCCACTATAGCATCAAATTGTAAACCTTCAGATAAGGCATCACCTACAGTAGTCATAGCATACTCTGTTTGACCAACCGTTTCTCTTTCTGAGATAATTTGATAATGTTCTTCTGATTTTATTGTATCCAAAAAACCAGTTATTCTCTGATTAGCTGATAAAGCATCTTTATGCGTTAACAAAAGAATATGAGCATTTGAGGTACGTTTCATCAAATCCTTGGCAATTAATATCCCAGCATGATAATTATCAGAAACTATACTCGTATCAACTTTTATATTATTCAACTGACTATCTACTGCTATAACTCTAATTCCAAAATTCTTTGCCCTACTTAACGCTTCTACAATTTGCTCGCTATCACTCTTAACCGGATTAATAACAATAACATTCACTCGCTTCTCTATAAACTCATCAATTTGTTTACTCTGTTTTTCTTCACTCATCTCTGCATCCCGAGTATACAATATCTGACCTTCTGAATCAGAATAGCGTTGAATCTCATTATGTAAATGTCTATAAAATTCACTATTCATCGTCATATAAGTCGCTCCAACTTTTATTTGTCCCGGAATAGGATCTGTCTGACTCACATGAGTATAAATCGCAAAAACAAATACGACTACTGTACAAAATATAATTTTGACGATTGTTCTTGTATATTCTCTACTCATTCCAACCTCCAAAAAGTTTCAACTAGTTCATTGTAACACATTTAGACATTATAAAAAAGCCTGAGAGCAACTCAGACTTTTCAATGTTTAAAATGGCAATTCTTCCTCTTCCAAAACCAAATCTGCCAAATCCTGCCCAGCGTTATTTTCTCGCATAGCACGTTGGGCACGACTTTCCAAGAGTTGGAATCCTGTGACGAGGACTTCGGTCACGTAGTTCATCTGACCATTTTTCTCAAAACGACGTGTACGTAATTCCCCATCCACTGAAATGAGACTACCTTTTGTTGCGTAGCTTGCCAAGCTTTCTGCTAGTCTACCCCATAGGACCATATTTACAAAATCGGCTTCACGTTCACCGTTTTGATCTTTGTAACGACGGTTCACAGCGATAGTTGCTCGTGCTACTGACTTGTCATTGTTGGTTTTGTGCAATTCTGGTGTAGACGTTAAACGTCCAATCAAGATAACTTTATTATACATATTTTCTTCCTCCTACTTATCTATTCGTAGGAAATCAAAAAAAGTTACAGAAATTTGTAACTTTTCGAGGAATTTTTTTACTTTTTATGAACCATGAAACCTGTCGCCTGTTGATTGGCCATAATGATCATATCTGTAATCTGCACACGACGAGGTTGACTGGTCACATAGACTACTGTGTCGGCGATGTCCGATGCCTGCAAGGCTTCGATTCCCTGATAAACCGTCGCAGCCCGCTCTTTGTCACCATGAAAACGCACTGTAGAAAAATCTGTTTCGACAATTCCAGGCTGAATGGTCGTCACCTTGATATCCGTTGCAATGGTATCAATTCGCAGACCATCTGAAAAGGTCTTAACTGCTGCCTTGGTAGCTGAATAAACTGCTGCACCTGCATAGGCGTAGATTCCTGCGGTTGACCCCATGTTGATGATATGTCCTTGATTGGCTTTTACCATTGTTGGCAAGAAACAGCGAGTGACTGCCATCAAACCTTTGACATTGGTATCCAACATAGTTAACATATCCAACTCTTCATAGTCTTGATAAGGTGCTAAACCTAGAGCCAGTCCGGCATTGTTGACCAGAATATCAATCTGACCTATCGTTTCTAGAATATCAGAGCATACAGTCTTTACCATGGTCATATCCGTGACATCTAGGGGAAAAGTCCAAACTGTTTGATTTGGAAAAGTTTCTGCAAACTCCGACTTGAGGGTTTCTAGTCTGTCTATCCGTCGTCCAGTTAGAACGACATTCTCACCCTGCTCTAGATAAGCACGCGCAATTGCTTCACCAATTCCTGATGTCGCTCCTGTAATCACTACATTTTTTGCCATCTTATTTCCTTCTATCTAGTGGTCCAGATACTGATAACTTCCTAAGCAGTCCAATGCTTAGCCGGGTCGAATGGTGTTCCGACAACTTGGTCTTCTGATAATTCAATAATACCACGTTTTTGCGGAGCATTTGGCAAGGCAAGTTCACGAGGGCTGCACATCATACCAAAACTCTTTTCACCACGAAGTTCACCTGGGAAAATGAGGTTGCCTTTGGGCATCATAGCTCCAGGAAGAGCTACAATGGTTTTCAAACCTACACGCGCATTAGGAGCCCCTGCAACAATTTGCACTGTCTTGTCACTTGCAACTGCAACTTGGCAGATGTTAAGGTGGTCGCTATCTGGATGAGCTACCATCTCGACAATCTCACCAACAACAAACTTAGGTTCCTTGTCATTAACAATTTCCTCTGCAAAACCTTCCGCCTGTAATTCTTGGTTCAAACGAGCGACTTGCTTATCTGATAAAAAGACTTGACCGCGCTCTGCAATTTCAAACAAACTTGAAACTTCGAAAATATTCCAAGCCACTGTTTCCCCATTATCTTTGAGGAAAACACGAGCTACCTTGCCTTTGCGCTCCACATCCAGTTTGGCATCTCCGCTATTTTTCACGATGACCATAAGGACATCACCGACATGTTCTTTATTATATGTAAAAATCATTGTTTCCTTTTTCTCCTATTTCAGTCCTGTTAAAAAGTCGTTAATTTGTTGCTTACTTTTACGGTCGCGATTAACAAAACGACCAATTTCCTTGTCCTTTTCTAGAACAACAAGGCTAGGAATTCCGTAAACATCCCAGAGTTTGGCCAAATCCATATACTGGTCTCGGTCCACACGAATAAAGGTAAACTCTGGATTAGTTTTCTCAATCTCTGGCAAGGCAGGATAGATATAGCGGCAATCACCACACCAGTCTGCTACAAAAAGAAAGACTTTCTTCCCATCTTTTTCTACTAAAGATGCTAATTCTTCTAAACTTGCTGGTTGTATCATAAGACTTCCTCCTCATAGACTAGGTCTTCATTTTCATAGACAAAGGTATAATGACGGCCATCCTCAAAAATGACGCCACCAACCAAGCTCTCTAGACTGCTTTCATAAACTTGAACATAGAGGGTCGCAATTTCTCCCATGTCTGAAAAATGGTCTCGCACAATCGCTGTCAACTCCTCCTGAGTCTTCATGAGCTTACGGTCATCTGCAACTTTTTTCGTAGCAAGGGCAAGGCTCCCAATACCAAGCAGAGCCAGACTTGCCATCCACATTTTTTTAGCTTTCATACCATTCATTTTAACACAAAAAAGGCTTTAGGACAAATGAGGAAGCAGCAGAAAAGCAAGTAAAAAGCCTCTTCCTTTAAGGAAAAGGACTTCTTATACTAGAGCAAGCTAGAAAGCTAGTCGCAGGCTGCTCAAAACAGCGTTTTGAGGTTGTGGATGACGCTGGCGTGGTTTGAAGAGATTTTCGAAGAGTATTATTCTTATTGCCAGGCACCTGAGTTGCCAACGTAGTAACCATCAGGTGTGTAGGTATTGCGAAGCATCTTACCTGATGAAGCCAGATAATACCACTTACCATTGTCTTTGATCCAATCATTCGCTTGCATGGCACCAGAAGAACTTACATAATACCATTCTCCCTTGTCATAAACCCAAGCGCTTACTTTCATAGCTCCTGAGCAATTAAAGGTTCAAAAAGCTGTCCAATATCATTCATTTTTTTAAAAACATTTGACACTACATCATCCACGCTGTAGGACATAGATACATCAAACGTAAGAGCCAAAATATCGAAAAATATACAACTTTTAAAGGCAACATTTCATTTTTTAAAGTCTAACAACCATAGAACTGAAATCAGAGCAAGGCATCAATTTCCTACTCTTAGTACGCCTATTTTGATGATTGAAGTGAAGATTTTTTTATTTAACGTAGACAATCCCCAATTTCCCAAAAGCCACATCTCCACGGATAATCAAGGTTTTACTTGTTGGGGCTAGAGAAGTATCTGCCTTGGCTACACCACAGAAAGTTTCCACCTTCAAATCAACTCTCCAATGTTGGGGAACATAGATAACTGCCTTTCCAAAACCAACTTCTACTTTCAGGGTTGCAGTATCTCCTAAAATCTCTGCATTGTCGTAATATATCTTGGCATTGCCAAAACCAACTTCTACTTGATCCTCTACCAATTCTTGATTTTGCTTGTAGAAAGTCCCAGTCCCAAAAGCAACTTCCTTATCTGTAAGAATGTTTTTTTCACCATCATACCACCATTTTTTTCCATTCCAAGTTCTGTTAGAATGAGTGAGTGCGCTGACACCCATTACGATTAAAATACTAGCTAAAATAAGCGAAATAGGAGATAGCTGAATCCAATCATAAAAAAGATTCACTATATTTAATGCTGTTAATGCTAAAAAAGTGGCACTTGTCCAATGATGCCTAAGGGAAGATTCTATTGCCTTATACAATAGAAAAGCGATAAAGACAAAAGGAGAATACTTAGTCTCCAAAGATGGAACACCATAATGTCCCTGTAATAAAATCCATGCTGCCAATACTAGCAACACAATACCAAATGCTTTCTTTTTCATGTTCTTACCTCATGTTTCTTAGATTTTCTTTTAGGAGGGATTGATAGTACCGCGACACGTGAACCTCCTTGTGGGTCTGATAAAAGGAAATGGTGCCCGTTCCTGAAAAGGACTTGTCCACCGAATAGATTTGCCGAATATTAGCGATCGTTGACTTGGATACCCGACTAAAATAGCGAGGAAGGATAGACTCTAACTCATAGAGTTTGAGCCGAACTTCGTAGGCATCTTTCTGGGTATGGGCATAAATCTTGCTACCTTCTGTCTCAAAGAAGAGAATTTCCGACAAGTCCAGATAATATTCACCTGTTCCCTTGTAAAAAATCAACCGAGGAGACTTGGACTCTTGCAAGAGGCGCTGTAAATCCGCAATCTCATCTGTCAAAGTCGCTGCCTTGATGACAATTTCAGTTTCCTCTAAATTGCTGTCAATTTCGATTCGTAACTTCATTCCATCTCCTTTCTGACTCTACTATATCAAAGCTAAAATAAGAAAACAAGAGCAAAAAAGCAAGTGGTTACTTTAGGCACGTAAGTGGTTCTAGGACCAACTTAACTTACAGGTCAAAATAGAAAGAAAAGCACACCCCACACAAGAGCACAAATATAACCAACTACTACATCCTTGGGATAATGCACGCCACCTAGTACTCTTACTAGACCGAGGAGGGCTGACAAGACCAACAAGATAACCCCTACAAATAAACTAGCATGCAAGCAAGCCATGGAGATAATGGTTGCTGAAAAGACATGACGACTGGGCATAGACTGACCAGGACTATCTCTGTCAAGCAAGGGTTTAATATCCCATTCCTCATAAGGCCTAGAGGCATTGATTTTCTTACGAAGAAGGGATAAAATCACAAAACCTGACGCAGGGACAAACACATAGAGCCAAATCTGTTTCCCAAGTCCTTCTTGGAAATAGGTAATTGCTAACAAGGTCAGATAAACTATAGGCATAACTATTGTCATAAACCGATTGAAAGCTCTTAACAAGCTCCGAAGGAAAGACTTATTTTCAATCTTACCAGCAATATGGTCATACCATTCTTGATAATTTTTCATTTCGATTTCTCATACTTTTCTAGAACTTGTTGAGATGTTTTCCCCTTGGCAAGCCAATCTACTAATTTGTCCAAGCGACGTATTTCTTGCAACAAAGGATCATCAATTTCCTCAATGCAGACACCGCAAATCTTCCCTGTAATCGTAATTCGTTCAGGAACATAATATGGTGCTTGTCGAAAAAAATCTCCATAGCTAACATCGCTATCCAGACAAGCGAGGACGTCACCCACTTCATACCCTGTCAACCAACTGGTCACTTGGTGAACTGACTCTGCCCTTCCACCCTTTCGCTCAACCTTTGCAATCAAGGCTAGATAGACATCAGCAAATTTCATATTGTATAATTTCTGACTCATACTTCTCTCTTTCTATGTCTTCTAGTATAGTGCAGAAAAAGAAGGCCGTCAAGCCTTCTTTGGGTTTATTCTTCTGCTTCGCCTTCTGTAAATTGACTGTTGTAGAGGTCAGCGTAGAAACCAGTTTGCGCCATCAGCTCATCATGATTGCCTTGCTCAATGATATTGCCATCCTTCATAACCAGAATCAGATCAGCATTACGGATGGTTGACAAGCGGTGGGCGATGATAAAGGATGTGCGTCCTTCCATCAATCGGTCCATAGCTTTCTGGATCAATTCCTCCGTCCGTGTATCAACCGAAGAGGTAGCCTCATCCAGAATTAGTAGCGGCGCATCTTTCAGCAAAGCACGAGCAATGGTCAAGAGTTGTTTTTGTCCAACAGACAAGGTCACTGTATCATCCAAGACGGTATCGTAACCATCTGGTAGAGTCATGATAAAGTGGTGAATCCCTACAGCCTTGCTGGCTTCAATCACGCGCTCATCACTAATACCTGTTTGGTTATAGATGAGATTGTCTCGGATAGTGCCTTCAAAGAGCCAGGTGTCCTGCAAGACCATTGAAAAGGCATCATGTACTTCCGAACGCTTCATATCCTTGGTATCCACACCATCGATACGGATACTTCCCTTATCAATCTCATAGAACTTCATCAAAAGATTGACAATAGTTGTCTTACCAGCCCCAGTCGGTCCGACAATGGCAACCTTTTGACCTGCATGAGCTGTCGCAGAAAAGTCATGGATAATGGTTTGCTCTGGTGTGTAACCAAAGGAAACTCGATCAAAGACCACTTGACCTTTCATATCGCTCAATTGTCTTGCTTTATGGGATTCATCTTCCATCTCCTCTTCAGCTAGGAATTCGAAGACACGTCCCATGGCTGCACTAGCCTGCTGCAAACTAGTAATCCCTTGGGCAATTTGTGAAAGAGGCTGAGAAAAGATACGAACGTAAGCCATAAAGGCAACGATAATCCCGATACTAATCTGCCCATTTAAGGCCAAGGCTGCACCAACGATAATCACCAAGGCATAGCTAAAGTTCCCAATGAACATCATAATCGGCATCATAATCCCTGAAATAAATTGAGATTTCCAGATACTATCATACAGACGATGGTTTAATTTCGCAAATTCTTCTTTCGTACTCTCGATGGCATTATAACTAGTCACCACATTATGACCAGAGTACATTTCCTCCACATAGCCATTGACAGCTGCCAAATCTTGTTGCTGATTCTTAAAAAATCCCTGTGATTTGCCCATAAAGACGGATACAAATGCAAATCCAATAAGGGTTGAAACAACCGTTACCAAGGCTAAAATCCAGTTCATCCCAAACATGGTTACCAAGACTGCCACGACCAGTAAAGTAGATGAAAGAACTGTTCCCAGACTTTGATTGAGGGACTGGGCTGCAGTGTCAACGTCATTGGTTACACGAGACAAAGTATCCCCCTGAGAGTGTCCATCAAAATATCCCAATGGTAGGCGATTGATTTTCTCTGCAATGGCTCTTCTCAAACGCTCTGAAAAACGTTGAATAGCTGTTGTAAACAGAAAGGCCTGTAAATAATTTGATAGAAGTCCGATCACATAGATGACGGCCAAAAAACCACCAATAGCTGCAACCGCCGCGACATCCACACTTGTTTCCAGACCACTGGCAATAATATTAGTCATTTCCTTGATGCGAGTTGGACCATATACAGTAATGATATTGGATAAGATTGTTGCTAGAAAGGCGATTAGAAGGGCAAACTGGAGGCCTGCAAGATAGGGTTTGCTCTGTTTCCAAAGAGACATTTTCTTATTTTCCATGTTCCAATTCCTCCTTCGATAGTTGTGAATAGGCAATTTCTTGGTAAACTTCGTTATTAGCTAGAAGTTCCTTGTGGGTGCCTTGCCCCACGTCTTTTCCTTGATCCAAGACCAAAATCAAATCTGCATCCATAATCGTTGAAATACGCTGTGCAACAATGAGCTTGGTCATAGACTTGGTTTTCTCTGCTAGCTCTTGACGAAGAACTCGGTCTGTCTTGTAGTCCAAGGCTGAGAAGGAGTCATCAAAGATGAGAATTTCTGGCTTCCGAGCTAAGGCACGCGCAATTGCCAGACGCTGTCTTTGACCACCTGAGAAGTTGGTTCCTCCTTGGGCCACTTCTGAGGCCAAACCCGCTTCCTTGTCTTCAATAAAGTTCTTAGACTGGGCCAATTCCAAGGCTTGCCACATAGCTTGCTCACTAAGCGGTGTTTCTTGACTCTGTCCAAAGTCCAAATTGCCCTTAACATCACCTGAAAAGAGAACCGCTTTCTGGGGAATATAACCAACCTTATTGCGCAAATCTTCTAAGGCATAGTCTTGAACATTGACACCGTCCACCAGAATTTCTCCTGCTGATACGTCGTAGAAACGTGGAATCAGATTGACCAGAGTTGATTTACCAGAACCTGTTGACCCAATAAAGGCCACTGTTTGACCAGCTTCTGCTCTAAAGCTAACATGCTCAATAACCGCCTCCGAATTTGTCGCATAGCGGAAGGTCACATCCTTAAATTCGACCTGACCTTTGAGGTTTTCATTAGCAAGTTGCACTTGAGCAGGATTTTGGATAGACGAATGCAAATCTAGAACTTGATTGATCCGCTTGGCAGAAACCATGGTTCGGGGAAGAACAATGAAGAGCGCCCCCATGAGAAGGAAGCCCATGACAACCTGCATGGCATAAGACATGAAAACAATCATGTCACTAAAGAGAGGCAGACGTGCTATCGGAGCAGCGTCGTTAATCACATAAGCCCCAATCCAGTAAATCGCCACACTCAAACCACTTGAAATCCCCATCATGATAGGGTTCAAAATAGCCATAAGACGGTTGACAAACAAATTCAAGCGTGTCAATTCATCATTTGCTGCTGCAAATTTTTCATTTTGGTATTCTTCAGCATTGTAGGCACGAACGACACGAATACCTGTTAAACTCTCACGAGTGATACTGTTCAGTTTATCTGTCAACCCCTGAATCAAGGACTGTTTTGGAAAGGCTAACGTCATCAAAACAGTCGTCATTAAAACGTTGACAATCACTGCCACAAGTACGGCCCAGAGCCAGTATTCTGAATGACCTAAAATCTTCCCGATAGCCCAGATAGCCATAATCGGACCACGCGTAACCACTTGCAAGCCCATGGTAATCAACATCTGAACCTGAGTAATATCATTGGTGGTACGAGTTAGGAGACTGGGAATAGAGAATTTCTTAATCTCTGTCTGCGAGTAGTCTAAAACTCGGTTAAAAATATCACTTCTCAACCTACTAGTATATGAAGCAGCCACTCTGGACGAAAAAAATCCAACTGCAACTGCGGACAAGAAGGCAAGAAAGGACATTCCCACCATCATGCTTGCTGGCTGCCATAACTCATCCAAGTTGGTTCCCTGAGTTTCTAGCAAATCAGTGATTTTAGAGATATAGGTCGGCACTTCCAACTCTAGATAAACCGAAAAGCAGGTAAAGAGAATGGCTAGTAAAATCATCCCCCATTCTTTTCTACTAATTCGTTTGGCTAATTTCTTCATTCTCTCCTCCTATTCCCTTGATATTGTCCTGTAGTTGACCGAGAACTTTCTCAAAAATCAGTAATTCATCTTCATCAATATCTTCCATCAACTGCTTGTCTATTCGTTCAAAAAAAGCCTTAACCTGTTGCATCTGAGAACGTGCTTTGTTCGTCAAACGAACAAATTTTGCCCGCTTATCGCTAGGACTCGCCTCCAATTCCACCAAACCATTTTGCACCATACGCTTGACCAAATTACTAGCAACAGACTTGGTAATATTGAGTTCCTGCTCTATATCTTTAATCAAGACCAAGTCTTGGTTTTTCTCACGATTATCCAAAAAACGTACAACCTGACCTTGAGGCCCACCCATAAATTCAATACCACAACGTTTGGCTTCCTTTTGCACCATGAGGTGAATCTGATGACCAAAACGCTTAAAGACTAACATCGGTTTGTCCATAATCTCCTCCTTCTAAATAAAAATAGTTCTCTGGAGAACAATTAAGTTTCCATGAGAACTATTTTATCATTTTCAGAAAAGATGTCAAGAAAGAAGTTTCCATGAGAACTATTTTCTTGATTAAAAAAATCCCAAGTGAGCTTATCACTTAGGATCATGTTCTCTAGGTTAAATTAGAACCCGTCTACGTTTGTGTAAATTTTTTGTACGTCTTCGTCGTCCTCAAGGACGCTGTAAAGTTTTTCAAAGGTTTCAAGGTCATCGCCTGACAATTCCACTTCTGACTGAGGAATCATTTCCAATTCAGTAACTTGGAATTCTTCGACACCTGACTCACGAAGGGCAACGATAGCCTTGTGAAGGTCAGTTGGCGCTGTGTAAACTGTGATTGTTCCTTCTTCTGCCTCCACATCGTCCACATCAACATCTGCTTCAAGCAATTGCTCAAAGACTGCGTCCGCATCTTCACCTGCAAATACAATAACACCCTTGTTGTCGAAAAGATAAGAAACCGAACCTGAAGCACCCATGTTTCCGCCGTTTTTACCAAAGGCTGCACGGACATTGGCCGCTGTACGGTTGACATTTGAAGTCAAAGTATCAACAATCAGCATAGAACCATTTGGTCCAAAACCTTCGTAACGTCCTTCTGTAAAGGTTTCGTCTGTGTTCCCTTTAGCCTTGTCCAAAGCCTTATCGATAACGTGTTTTGGCACTTGGGCTTGTTTAGCACGGTCGATAACGAATTTCAAGGCTGAGTTTGATTCTGGATCTGGATCACCTTTTTTAGCTGCTACATAGATTTCTACACCAAATTTTGCATATACTTTAGAGTTAGCTCCATCTTTAGCCGTTTTCTTGGCTACGATATTGGCCCATTTACGTCCCATTAGGAATCTCCTTTTTTCACATTTTAATCTTTCTTATTATAACACAAGTTTTTTTGATTTTCACTAGAGGAAATAGATTTTATTCAGTAAATCAAGCTAGGATGACACTTTTGTTGCCAAGATGGTCTTGCCTTTCTATCTTTATCAACATTCAAAAAACAAACTAGACCATTATCTGCAAATAGAAAGTTTCAGCCAAGTTTGACAAAGTCCGCTCAAGCTACTGTTTTGAGGTTGTAGATATAAGCGACAAAAACAATCATACTGCAGCTTTTGTTGACAGTCTACTCCAGACATATTATAGTTCAAGTAAATACTTTGAAATTCAACAGTTCTTATAGGCACTATTGTATTCTAAGAAATCAATAGAAGAGTTTCTAAACAAAACCATAATTTATATGTTCCCGAAACAGAAATTTATGCTCTTTTTGATTTCACATGATACTGAAGTTAGACTAGTACACTGGCACTTCTAAAACAAGTAAAAGGTAGCTAATTCCCTGTATAGCAAGGAGTTTCACTACCCTTTTTACTTTTTCTTACAGCCACTGTTTGATAGACTCATTTTAACATCACGAGCCTAGTCCAAAGGAAAATCGCTAGGCAAGAGATAAACTTTCAGATATTCGCAGAGAGATCATCGCCTCTTTTTGTCGCAAACATTCTTCTCTCCTAATCATTTTCTACCTTATCCTCTACCTGAGGATAAAGAGTCGTTCCCCAAATAGAAATCGTCCGCTTACGCACTAGTGGCAAATCGGTTTTTTCATAAACCGTACGCCACCATTCCCAGGCAAGTCCGGTACACTCCCTAATTTTGATAGAGAGATTGCGAACATTCCCTTTTAAAGGAATACTAGTGGTAAAATGAGCCGTCAAATCCTGCCCATTTCTGTCCCAAGCCTTAGGAGTCAAAACTTCCTTGCCTTGATAATCATAGGATAATTCATCCCAAGTAATGTAATATTGGGCAACATAGGCACCACTATGATCCAAGAGTAAATCTCCGTTTCTGTAAGCTGTCACCTTAGTCTCAACATAGTCTGTACTGTTTTGAAAGGTCGCAACTACATTGTCCCGTAAAAAAGAAGTTGTATAGGAAATCGGCAAGCCTGGGTGATCTGCTGTAAAGCGACTGCCTTCTTGAATCAAGTCCTCTACCATATCCACCTTGCCTGTTACAACTCGGGCACCCGAACTTGGGTCGCCCCCTAAAATAACCGCCTTCACTTCTGTATTGTCCAAAATCTGCTTCCACTCTGTCTGAGGAGCCACCTTGACTCCTTTTATCAAAGCTTCAAAAGCAGCCTCTACTTCATCACTCTTACTCGTGGTTTCCAACTTGAGATAGACTTGGCGCCCATAAGCAACACTCGAAATATAGACCAAAGGACGCTCTGCAGAAATTCCTCTCTGCCTC
>NZ_CKYA01000011.1 GCF_001113365.1 Streptococcus pneumoniae
CCATAGTCCGTACGGGATTCGAACCCGTGTTACCGCCGTGAAAAGGCGGTGTCTTAACCCCTTGACCAACGGACCAGAGTTGTTATTTTCAACTCTTACTATTATACAGGCTTTTCAAACTTTGTCAACTACTTTTTTTAAACTTTTTACAAATTTTTTCAATTCGGTAACTTCTCTGAAAGTTCTATAATGAAGTTAGCCACCCAGCTCTCCTAAAAATTAGATGGTTCAACTAGCTGATAGCTAGTCCTCGATTTCATTTGAAAAGAGGCTTGATGCTGTTAGGCTGGCGAGCCAAGGCTAAGATTAGCCTTGGTTTAGCTGACAAAACCGCTTCAAGGGTTCCTTTTGTCAAATGAAAGCTCGTCTAGGCATAAGAAAACACCTCTGTGTTATACCTGTTGTTCCACCACAAACACAAGAAAGGCACAGAGATGAATGACAATTATACTACAAAAGGCAAACATTTGACAATCGATAGCCGTCGCTTAATTGAACGATGGAAAAAAGAAGGAAAATCAAATAGAGAAATTGCTTCTCTACTTGGAAAAGCTCCTCAAACTATCCATACTGAAATCAAGCGTGGGACAGTCCGACAATGTCTTGGAAAAGGGCGCTTCAAAGCGGTTTATTCTGCCGACTATGCTCAACAGTCTCATGAAAATAATCGGAAGCGTTCGGTCAAGAAATCAAGCATGATTAAAACCAGTGGAACTTACCCTGACACGAATTTCCACTGGTTTTTACGATTTTTATCAGACTAACTTCCACTTGGATTAGCAGTAGAACTTAGTTTGGGAATTTACCTTTTTTTCAAATTATAGTAAAAAGAGCCAGAATTATACTGACTCTTCTATTGTTCATTAAACTTAGAAGCACGTTCTTCTCCCCACCAATAGGGGATTAGTTCTGCGACTTTAACTGTTTTTCTTGTATCATAGTCCATCATGACTTCTGCATCTTTATTTTCAGCGTTCAACTCTAAAAGGAATTCTCTGCAAGCTCCACAGGGCATTCCTGAACTTCCACCATAAGGTGGTTTGTCTCGAAAGGCTAATACTTTTTTAACCTTAGTTTGTCCTGAAAATTGGTACATATTGAAGAGTGCTGCCCGCTCTGCGCAGAGATGGAACACACCACAGGTTCCCTCCATACAGAATCCTGTAAATATTTGTCCATCTTCTGCTTCTACTGCAGCTACAACATGATTAGCATAAACAAAGTCTGATACTTCATGTGGATTGTATAGCTTCTGTGCTTCTTCATACATCTTTTCCCAGATGTCCATTGTTGCATCCTCCTTATTTAGAGATTTCCTTTAACATATTTTCGATATGCTGGATTGATTTTTCACGGCCTAACAAGAAGATCGTATCTGGCAACTCTGGACCATGCATTTCACCTGAAACAGCGATACGAATAGGCATGAAAAGATTTTTCCCTTTAATACCTGTTTCTTTTTGGACTGCTTTAATTTGTGGGAAGATATTCTCTGTCACGAATTCATCGTCTGTCATCGCTTCAAGTTTTGCTTTGAAGGCTTCAAGAACTGTTGGGACTGTTTTCCCCGCCATGACTTCGCGCTCTGCTTCGGTCAATTCTGGGAAATCTGAGAAGAAGAGATCTGTCAATGGGATAATCTCATCTACTGATTTCATTTGTGGTTTATAGAGCTCAACTAATTTTTCAGCCTTGTCAGTCAATCGACCTGCTTCTTCTAGGAATGGTTTTGCCATTTCAAAGATGGTTTCTAAATCTGCATTCTTGATATAATCATTGCTCATCCAGTCGAGTTTCTTCTGATCAAAGGCTGCTGGAGACTTGCTGAGGCGGTTTTCATCGAAAAGTTTAATGAGTTCTTCACGAGAGAAGATTTCATCTTCTCCACCTGGGTTCCAACCAAGAAGAGCAATAAAGTTAAAGACTGCTTCTGGTAAGTAACCTTTTTTACGGTAGTCTTCGATAAACTGAAGGGTGTTTGTGTCACGTTTAGACAATTTTTTCCCAGTTTCAGAGTTGATGATCAAGGTCATGTGACCGAACTCTGGAGCTTCCCAGCCAAGCGCTTCATAAACCATGAGCTGTTTTGGTGTATTAGCAATGTGGTCATCTCCACGGATAACGTGAGAGATTTGCATATCGTGGTCATCGATAACAACGGCAAAGTTGTAAGTTGGGTAACCGTCTTTCTTTTGGATAACCCAGTCACCACCAATATTGCCACCTTCAAATTCGATATCGCCTTTGACCATGTCATGCCACTTGTAGATACCTGACTCATTGACAGCCAAACGAACCGTTGGGATGATCCCTGCTGCTTCGCGTTCTGCAATATAAGCCGCTTTTTTTTCTTCACTCATACCAAGGTATTCGTTGATATATCGAGGCGTTTCACCAGCTGCTTCTTGGCGTTCGCGTTCAGCTGCCAACTCTTCTTCTGTAACGTAAGATTTGTAGGCTTTTCCTTCAGCTAACAGTTGGTCGATGTATTTTTGATACAAGTCCAAACGCTCAGACTGGCGGTAATTTGCATGTGTTTCTGGACTTTCATCCCAATTCATGCCCAACCAACGAAGGTTTTCAAGCTGTGAACGTTCACCATCTTCGACATGTCGTTTACGGTCAGTATCTTCAATACGAATGATAAAAGTTCCACCGTGATGACGGGCGTAAAGGTAGTTGAATAATGCTGTACGAGCATTTCCGATGTGTAGTAGTCCTGTTGGACTTGGTGCGTAACGTACGCGGATATCTTTTGACATAGTTTCTCCTATAAAGTCTCTAGGCGTCTGCCTTTTTGCTCTCTATATTATATCACAAGTCTTGTCTGAGTCCAATTTCTATGAATAAAGAGAGTAAAAAGAGTGGACAAACCACTCTTTTCTTCTATTATAGACGTGCGTTAAGTTCTTTGCTTAATTCTTCAAATCCTGGTTTTCCAAGAAGGGCAAACATGTTGCGTTTGTAAGCTTCAACACCTGGTTGGTCAAATGGGTTGATAGCATTCAAGTAACCTGAAAGAGCGATAGCCAATTCGAAGAAGTAAATAGTGTAACCAAGAGTGAAAGCATCTTGCTCTGGAAGAGTCACATACATGTTTGGTACATCACCATCTGTGTGGGCAAGAAGAACACCATCAGTTGCTTTTTTGTTTACAAAGTCAACGTCTTTTCCTTGAAGGTAACCAAGTCCATCAAGGTCTTCTTCCAAGCTAGGGATAATCACGTTCTTACGAGGTTTGTCAACACGGACAACTGTTTCAAACATGATACGAGTTCCTTCTTGGATAAATTGACCCAATGAGTGCAAGTCAGTTGAGAAGTTGGCTGAAGTTGGGTAGATACCTTTTTGGTCTTTTCCTTCTGATTCACCAGCCAATTGTTTCCACCACTCTGAGAAGTATTGAAGTGATGGCTCATAGTTTACCAAGATTTCAGTTGCATAGCCTTTACGGTAAAGAATGTTACGAACAGCTGCATATTGGTAAGCTTCGTTTTCAGAGATTTTATCTGAAATGTAGTCTTTGCGAGCTGCGTTAGCACCTTCCATAAGGGCTTTAATGTCAGCTCCTGATGCTGCAATTGGAAGCAAACCAACTGCTGTCAATACTGAGAAGCGTCCACCGATGTCATCTGGAACAACAAAGGTTTCCCAACCGTTAGCATCTGCCTCAACCTTAACGGCACCTTTTTGGCGGTCAGTTGTTGCATAGATACGTTTGTTGGCTTCTTCTTGACCGTATTTCTTAACCAAGAGTTCTTTGAAGACACGGAAAGCAATCGCTGGTTCAGTTGTTGTACCTGATTTAGAAATCACGTTTACTGAGAAGTCTTTGTCAGCTACATACTCTACTAAGTCAGCAAGGTAAGTAGATGAGATTGAGTTTCCTGCGTAAAGGATTTGTGGAGCCTTGCGTTCTTCTTTTGTTTGCAAGTTTGCAAAGTGGTGGTTCAAGAAGTCGATTGCCGCTTTAGCACCAAGGTAAGATCCACCGATACCGATTACAACCAAAACATCGCTGTCTGACTTGATTTGCTCAGCAGCTTTCAAGATGCGGTCAAATTCTTCGCGGTCGTAGTTTTCAGGAAGGTCCAACCATCCCAAGAAGTCGCTACCAGCACCAGTTCCTTTACGGATCAATTCATCTGCTGCTGTTACTTGTGATTGCATGTACTCCACTTCATGTGGTGCAACAAATTTGTCTAAAACTTTTGAATAATCAAATTTAATATGTGACATGTTATTCCTCCAATATTTCTTCTTTTCTATCATAACGCTTACCTTCGTTTTTTTCAAGTTTTTTTGTCTAATTTCTCCAATTTTTATCAGAATTCAAACGTTTGCGTAAAAATCCCACATTCCAAAAATTTTGAAAAAATAAAAGAAAGAACGACTAGATGTTCCAGTCGTTACAGTTCATTCAATAAATACTCAAATAATTCTAAATTGCCATCTTCTTCATTAACTAAAAACTCTGGATGCCACTGTAAACCGATAATGCGATGTTCGTCGATAGACTCAATCGCTTCGATGGTTTGGTCTCTTGGATCAATAGCAGTTACACGGAAATTAGGTGCCAAATCTTTAATACTCTGGCGATGGACGGAATTGACCTGACTTTCTTTCCCAAACAGCTTGGCCACCACGCTTCCTTCTACTGTCTCAATAGAGTGAGATGTTCCGAAAGGTAGGCCTTGCCAGTGACCTTCGATTTCTTGATTGAGCGTTCCACCAAAGGCAACATTGACAAGTTGAACACCGCGACAGATTGCCATAATTGGTTTATTCTGACGAAGCGCTTCTTTCAAGAGGGCCAATTCAAATTCATCACGCACTAGATTGTAATCATCGCTCTCGATGGTCTTTTTCTCTCCATAAAACTGAGGATGGACATTTTGGCCTCCTGTCAAGATGAGTTTATCAATCATTTCTACATAATCGCGTACAACTGACTCATCACCAACAGGAATGACTAAAGGGAGACCACCGACTTGACGAATGCTCTCTACGAATCTACAAGATACAGATGAATGAATGTTTTTGCCTTCTGCATCTACGGGACATAGATTTGCAGCAACTCCTACAACCGTTCTAGCCATGATGTCTCTCCTTTCGAATATTAACGATAGTCCTATCATATCACTCAAAATGACTTTCGTCTAATATGTTTTTTTTAAGACTGTGATAAATATTTTTTATGGACAAGAAAAAGCTGCCCACATAGGACAACTTTTTTCTTATTCAAAGACAAATTGATTGTGATAGAGTTCTGAGTAGAATCCACCTAGTTTCAAGAGTTCATGATGGCTACCGCGTTCAATGACTTCTCCATCTTTGAGGACAATAATCTGATCAGCATTGAGGATGGTCTTCAAACGGTGAGCAATAACGAAACTGGTTCTACCTGCTACAACCGCCTCCATGGCATGCTGAATCTTGCTTTCTGTCACCGTATCTACGTTTGAAGTGGCTTCATCGAGAATGAGAACTTCTGGATCTGTCATCAGGGTTCGAGCGATGGAAATTAATTGCTTTTGCCCTGTCGAGAAGATGCTCTGGTCATCATCGATAAGGGTATCGTATTTATCAGGTAAGCTTTCGATATAGTCATGAATATGGGTTGCTTTGGCTGCTGCCTCAACCATTTCCTGACTGGCATCTGGCACACCAAAACGGATATTGTCTCGAATGGTTCCGCTAAACAAGACCGAATCTTGCAAGACAATTCCCACCTTGCTTCTAAGACTATCTAAATCATAGTCCCTAATGTCTTTGCCGTCAAAATAAATACCACCAGCATCAACATCATAAAAGCGATTGATAAGATTCATAATAGTCGTTTTCCCTGAACCTGTCGGACCAACAACTGCTGTCATCTGGCCTTTCGGAGCGGAAATGCTGACATCTTTCAAAATCGGCTTGTCAGGCAAATATGAGAAATCAATATGACTGATTTCGACACCTTCTTGCAACTTAGTGAAGGTTGAAGCCTTTTCAGGTCGGATTTCTTCCTCTGCATCGAACATTTCCTGAATCCGTTCAGCACCTGTAAAGGCTAACTGGAGGCTTCCCCAACTAGCTGCAACTTGGATAATAGGCTGGTAGTACTGCTGTGAAAATTGGGCAAACATAACAATCAAACCTAAAGCTGTACTTGTTTCAATAGTCTTATCATTTAGTAGAACAGCTGAACCCGCAAAGATGACGATGGCTGTGTTAACCAAACTCATCCCATTCATGACAGGGAACAGAATTCCTGAGAACATTCTTCCTTTAAAGGTTGCCTTGCGCACACGCTCATTTTGTTCAAGAAATCCTGCCATCATATCCTCTTGAATCCCTTGCACAATGACAGCTTTTTGGCCTGAGATACTCTCATCCATATAGGCGTTGAGCTTCCCTACCTCTTTCTGCTGGAGGTTGGTGTATTTGCGTGCCATTTTCACGATGAAAATCAGCATGAGGAAGGCCACGGGTGTGCTGGCAATAGTGATAAGGGCCAGCGTCACATTTCTCGAAAACATGACAAGAATCAGACCAATGTATAAAACAATATTGCTCATGACCTGAACCAGACTTTCATTAAAGGCTTGGAGGATATTATCCAAATCACTGGTAAAGCGAGACAGGATATCGCCATCTTTTCGGCGGTCAAAGAAAGAAACCGTCAACCTAGCAAGCTTAGCAAAGAGGCCTTTGCGCATCTCGTTGGTCGATTCTGCAATCACGCGCGTCATGAGACACATGTATATGACACTAGAAATAAATAAAACCAAAACCAGCAGACCAAGATTGACCATGATTCCTGATAGGCTTTGCCAAACAAGTGCTGGATTGCCACCTTGATAAGCTTGAACTAAATTGGCTAACTCTGTTACCGCTTGTCCAGAAAAGACTGGAAAGAGTGCTTGGGCAAGAGTTGCCAGAACAATCATCAGAATAACGACTACAAATGATAGCTTATAGACTCTAAAATAATTCCAAAAAAATTGAACTGTCTTCATTTTACTCCTCCTTTCCTTTCTGTGTTTCGTAGATTTCACGGTAAACGGCATTGTTGGCAACCAAGTCTGCATGCGTACCTTGACCAATCAATCGTCCTTGATCTAGAACCAAGATTTTATCTGCATGAACAACCGAGCTAATCTTTTGAGCGATGATAATGGTTGTCGTCCCTTTCAAGTCCTTATTCAAGGCCTCTTGCACTAGGCGCTCTGACTTGGCATCCAAGGCCGAGGTCGAATCGTCAAAAATCAGAATATGTGGATTGCTGACAATCCCACGCGCAATCGACATCCGTTGTTTTTGCCCACCAGAGAAATTGGTTCCCCGTTCCTCAACCGGACTTTCAAAGGTTTTCTCCATACGATGAATGAATTCACTAGCCTGGGCAATATTAGCTGCGCGTTCCATTTCAAATAGAGTAGCATCTCCTTTGCCCTGTCTCAAGTTATCTGCAATCGTTCCACTGAAGAGAATGGCACGTTGGAGAACGATAGAAACTGTTTTACGCAGGGTTCCTTCACTCACTTCGCGAATATTCTTACCTCCGATTTTGATAGCCCCTTCCTGTGGGTCAAAGAGGCGTGGAATCAATTGAGCCAAGGTTGATTTTCCTGCACCAGTAGCTCCAACGACACCAACCATCTGACCAGGTTCAATAGTAAAGCTCACATCTTTCAGCATCGGTTCCTTGTCCATTGGATAGGTAAAGGTCACATTTTCAAAGCTAAGACTTCCGACCAACTCTTCATCTGGTACATCCTTGAAGGTCATGGCTGGCTCTGAGTCCAGAATTTCTCGAATACGACGCATAGAAATCATGGCACGACTGACAGAATTTCCCAAAAATCCAACCATAACAATGGTAAAGATAATCTGGCTTAGGTAATTGACAAAGGAAGCAATGGAACCAACAACTGACGGATCCGACTGAACCATCCCTGCAACTAGCCAAATAGAGAGGAATACCGCCCCATAACCGACCAACATCATAAAAGGTTCCACTACTGAAAAGGCATAACCGATATAAAGATTTTGACCGAGTAGCTCGTCTGAAACCCCCGTAAACTTAGCAAACTGCTCTTTTTCTTGGACAAAGGACTTGACCACGCGAACGCCACGCAGATTTTCCTTGGCAATGGTATTGATGCGCTCAAGAAGGGTTTGAAACTTGGCAAAACGAGGCCCCATCATACCCATCATGACAGCAGTCAAACCAAAAATCAAGACTACCATGAGAACAATCACCCACCACAGAGAAGGTAAGGTTTGAACCGCCAGGATAAAGGAACCGATGAACAAGAGGGGAAGTCTGAAAAGAATTTGGAAGGTCATCATGACGACGTTCTGAATCTGGTTGATGTCATTTGTCATGCGAACGACTAGATTTCCCGCATTAAATTGTTCAATATTAGCATAAGAAAAGGTTTGGATTTTACGGAAGGCATCCTCTCGAAGATCGGATGAAACTCCTTGGGCAATATAGGCTGCAAGGACAACATTGAGCCCACCAGCAACTAGACCGACCACGGCCACACCAATCAACCAAGCCCCGATACTATAAATAGCTTCATATTTTCCAGCAAGGAGGGCGTCTAACACTTCCTGCAGATAACGCGGTTGCAAAAGTGAACTGGCAACCATCAAGCCTGTCATCAGGAGCGAAGCTAAGGTCTGCCACTTGTAGGTTTTTATTTTCTGAATCAGCATACTTTCTCCTTAAAAAATAGACAAAAGGGAGCGACAATGCGTCAGCTCCTTCTCATTCTGTTTGTGTGATGTTATTCTAGCAAAAAAGTGGGAACTTGTCAAAGAAGTCTCCTTGATACAGCTAGAATAACTAGTCATTCTTGGCTTTATAATTTTTGTTTTAACTCAACCAAGACATTCATAGCCTGCATAGGTGTCATGTTGTAAACATCCAGTTTAGCTAATTCTGCTAGGATAGGATGTTCTTCTGGCGTATCAAATAGTGAAATCTGTTCAGTGACAGCACTTGTTTGCCTCATTGGGACAGGACTCTCTTGCCCTTGACTCTCCAGTTGCGTCAATATCTTATCCGCCCTTGCTAGAAGGTCTGCTGGCAAACCAGCAATCTTTGCCACATGAATACCGTAGGATTTGTCAGCTGGCCCTGGTTCAATCTTATGAAGAAAGGTGACCTGCCCATCCTGCTCCAAGGTTGCCACGTGAACATTGACCAAGTGTTGTAAACTAGACTCCAGACTAGTCAACTCATGGTAGTGGGTCGCAAAGAGGGTCTTGGCTCCGATGTGCTCATGGATGTATTCGATGATGGACTGGGCAAGAGCCATCCCGTCATAAGTTGCAGTTCCCCGTCCCAATTCATCAAAAAGAATCAAGGAATTTTTGGTCGCATGCGAAATGGCATTGTTTGCCTCCATCATCTCCACCATGAAGGTTGACTGACCCGAAACCAAATCATCTGCTGCTCCGATACGGGTAAAAATCGCATCAAAAATCGGTAAATGGGCACTTTCTGCTGGCACATAAGAGCCTAGCTGGGCCATAACCGCCGTCATAGCTAGCTGACGCATGTAGGTTGACTTCCCACTCATGTTGGGCCCTGTAATCAGTTGAATACTGGTATCTTCTGCCATCTGAATCGTATTGGGAATATAGGTCTGAGCCCCCATAACCTTTTCAACGACAGCATGGCGCCCTTTCTGGATATCAATTCGCGAATCATCTCCGAATTCAGGTCGAATCAAATGCTGGGTTTCGGCCACAACTGCTAGACTTTGCAGGACATCAACTGTCGCAATTCCTTGGGCTAGAGCTTGTAAACGTTGGATGTACTTGCTGACCTCTTCACGAATACGCATAAAAATTTCGTACTCTAGATTGGCTGACTTCTCACGTGCCTCCAACATGTCGCCTTCGATACGAGCTAATTCCTCGGTCCCGAAGCGTTCTGAGTTTTTCAGCGTCGCCTTGCGGAAAAAGTGAGCAGGCACATTTCCCAGTTGTGAATTGGTCACATGGAAATAGTAGCCATCCTTTTTATTGTAGTCAATCTTAAGCGTGCTGATACCAGAGTTTTCTCTCTCCTTGGCCTCAATCTCAGCAATCCAGCCAGTCCCTTCTCTGAGAACGCGACGGTACTTGTCTAAGGTCTCATCAAATCCAGTACGGATAATTCCCCCATCCGTAATCACATGAGGAGCCTCAGGAGCAATCGCTGCGCTAATCAAGCTCTCCAACTCTGGAATGGCATCTAGTTGTGTGATGACATAGGCTAGAGCAGGTTGCTCCATCCCTTCTAAAATCGCACGAATCCGTGGCACACTAGACAAGGTAGTCGCCAACTGCAAGAGATCCTTGGGATTGGTCTTGCCAAAAGAAACACGACTAGCCAAGCGCTCAATGTCATAAACACCCTTGAGACTGTCTGTCAAATCACTACGCTCAAAGAAATGGTCGAGAAAGACCTGCACCACTTCTTGACGTTGGACGATTCGTTCCTTATCAATCAAAGGACGATGAATCCAAGAACGCAAGAGACGCATTCCCATAGCCGTTTTGGTTTCATCCAAAAGCCAGAAAAGACTGCCTTGTTTCTTGCCTGAACGAGCATTCTCAACCAAATCCAGACTAGCCTTGGTCGCATAATCCATCTGCAAGAAATCTTTGATTTCATAGCGAATAACAGGTTTGAGGTGATTCAATTCCCTCATCTGAGTCCGATGAACATACTGGAGCAATTTACTAGATGCCGCTTGCTCCACAGCTGCCAATCGTGAATCCAGTAAATGAAGGTCCTCAAAGCCTTCTTTTTCATAGGAAAGCACCAGATTCATCTGACGACTGAGGATTTGTTCTTCCTCCTCAGACAAGTCATAATCCAACACTACTTCGCGTGCCTTGAGATTGCGTATTTCCCCACAAACCAGCGTGAAATCCAAAATACCTGTCACATAAAAGTCACCCGTCACCAGGTCCATATAAGCTAAGCCAAATTGATTGCCATCTCGATCTATGGCAACCAAAAAATTATTCTGGCTGTCCGGCTTACTGCTATCGACCACTGTCCCTGGCGTAATGACCTGAACAACCTCTCGTTTCACAACCCCAACTGCTTGTTTAGGATCTTCCATCTGCTCTGCGATAGCCACCTTATAACCCTGCTCAATCAAGACATCAATGTACTGTTGGGCAGAATGATAGGGAACACCCGCCATAGGAATCGGATTGTCGGCATTCTTGTTGCGACTCGTTAAGGAAATTTCCAGAATCTGCGCAGCATTGACCGCATCCTCATAAAATAATTCATAAAAATCACCCATCCGAAAGAGCAAAAAAGCATCTGGATATTGCTTTTTAATATCCACATACTGTTGCATGCCGGGTGATAGCTTTTCTGTCGCCATTTTCCGTCTCTCCTTGTCAAAAATAAGTCTTGAGAGCAACTCCCAAGACCTTACTTATCTTTCATCAAATCTAGCAAACGATCTTCCATGAGTTTGGCAACGTGCTGGTCTCGACAAATGACCAATAAGGTATTGGCACCAGCAACTGTTCCTAAAATCCATTCATCCTTGTTTGCATCTACAATATTTGCCAAAACAGAGGCTTCTCCCAGTTTGGTATGAAGCACCAAGGTAAACTCTGCTCTCGCAACACCTTCTAAATGATGAGACAAAAATTCCACCAAATCAATCTTTTCTGTCTCATTTGCTAGTACATAATACACCATATCATTTTTCTTGACCTTGGTCAAGCCGATTTCGCGCAAATCACGAGACAGGGTTGTCTGGGTCACAAAAACATTGTGCGCCTCCAACCGATCTTGAATTTCTTTTTGTGTACTTAATTTCTCCTCAGTAATCATTTTTTTTATTAACTGATGACGATCTCTTTTTCTCATAAAATCCTCTTATGTGAATATTTATAACTATTTTTATAACTATATTATACCAAAAAAATAGGAGATTTCAAAAATTTTTTCTTCTTTCTTTAAAATTGTGATAAAATAGTAGAAAAGTCCAAAAAGGAGCTCTTAATGAATACAAAAGAATTGATTGCTAGCGAATTGGCTAGCATCATTGATAGCCTGGACCAAGAGGCTATTTTAAATTTACTGGAAACCCCTAAAAACTCAGAAATGGGAGACATTGCTTTCCCTGCTTTTTCTCTTGCAAAAGTCGAACGTAAAGCACCTCAAATGATTGCGGCTGAACTGGCTGAAAAAATTAACAGCCAAGCCTTTGAAAAGGTTGTTGCAACAGGACCTTACGTCAATTTTTTCCTTGATAAATCTGCTATTTCTGCTCAAGTATTGCAAGCTGTTATCACTGAAAAAGAACACTATGCTGACCAAACTATTGGTAAACAAGAAAATGTTGTGATCGACATGTCTAGTCCCAATATCGCTAAGCCATTCTCTATTGGCCACCTACGCTCAACTGTTATCGGAGATAGCTTGTCACATATTTTCCAAAAAATCGGTTATCAAACAGTCAAGGTCAACCATTTGGGAGACTGGGGTAAACAGTTTGGGATGTTGATTGTTGCCTACAAAAAATGGGGCAACGAAGAAGCTGTAAAAGCTCATCCAATCGATGAACTTCTTAAACTCTATGTCCGCATCAACGCTGAAGCTGAAAATGACCCTAGCTTGGATGAAGAAGCACGCGAATGGTTCCGTAAACTTGAAAATGGAGACGAGGAAGCTCTCGCACTTTGGCAATGGTTCCGTGATGAAAGTTTGGTGGAATTTAACCGCCTTTACAATGAATTGCAAGTCGAATTTGACAGCTACAATGGAGAAGCCTTCTACAACGATAAGATGGATGCAGTTGTAGACATTCTTTCTGAAAAAGGCCTTCTTGTTGAGTCAGAAGGTGCCCAAGTTGTGAATCTTGAGAAATATGGAATTGAACATCCAGCCCTTATCAAAAAATCTGATGGAGCAACTCTCTATATCACACGTGACTTGGCTGCAGCCCTTTACCGTAAAAACGAATACCAATTTGCTAAATCTATCTATGTCGTTGGTCAAGAGCAATCTGCCCACTTTAAACAGCTCAAAGCTGTTTTGCAAGAGATGGGCTACGATTGGAGTGACGACATTACCCATGTTCCTTTTGGTTTGGTTACAAAAGAAGGGAAGAAACTCTCTACTCGAAAAGGGAATGTCATCCTGCTAGAACCTACTGTTGCAGAGGCTGTTAGCCGTGCCAAAGCCCAAATCGAAGCTAAAAATCCTGAATTGGAAAATAAAGACCAAGTAGCGCATGCTGTTGGGGTTGGAGCCATTAAATTCTATGACCTCAAAACCGACCGTACAAATGGATACGACTTCGACTTAGAGGCTATGGTATCCTTCGAGGGTGAAACTGGACCTTACGTTCAATATGCCTACGCTCGTATCCAATCGATCTTACGCAAAGCCGATTTCAAACCAGAAACAGCTGGCAACTATAGCTTGAATGATACTGAAAGCTGGGAAATCATTAAACTCATTCAAGACTTCCCACGTATTATCAACCGTGCGGCAGATAACTTTGAACCTTCTATCATTGCTAAATTTGCAATTAACCTAGCTCAATCCTTTAACAAATACTATGCACATACACGTATCTTGGATGAAAGCCCAGAACGCGACAGCCGTCTAGCCCTCAGCTACGCAACCGCAGTCGTTCTCAAAGAAGCCCTTCGCTTGCTTGGAGTAGAAGCGCCAGAGAAGATGTAAATCGTTACAAGAGACTGGAACTAAAGTTCCTAGTCTCTTGACGGCAATCGCTATATGGCGAATTGCCTAAACGCTTCACTAATTCACCTAGCCAAATAATATCGATTTGGTTAGGCTCATGTCGTAATCTTTTAATCACTTTATTGTAAAGTAGTCTAAGTAACTAACACCAAATCCTATCAGGTATTTGCTTAGACGCTTCACTAATTCAATCTACTCACTACTACTTCTTTATCATACAGGGAGATATCCTATGAGCCAATATGCTTATATCCTCGTTGTAATTAGCTTGGTTTTCCTTTTTCTGCTCAATAAGTACGAGAAGGAGAGACTGCAAAGGCTCTACCAAGAACAACTTTTAAAGGATGAAACATTCAGGACTGACATCAAGGAGAAAATTCAAACGACTGAAAATATCAATGATGTCATTGCTTACATCAATAAAACTTATCATCTAGGAATGTTACTGTCAAAAGACATTACAGATCAATTGAAATAAAGCTAGCTATACTTTAAGAAATATGAAAACCGAGACTATGAGTTTAATACTGAGTCTCGGTTTTTAGTATGTTCAATTGAAACAAGTGTTGAAAACTTGTTGTAGCAATTCTAATATAGGGATGGATAGACTTTCAAAAATATCATTTACAAATATTTTTAAAGAAATTAAACTTCCTATATTTACTATTCTTATAGACTGTTAAATCAACATCCTCTACAACTTCTTTCACATCTATATTGACATCATAGGGCAAAGAAAGAAAATCTAAATTATAAAATTCTGTACTCATCTCTTTTAAAATAAGAAGGTCTAACAAGTAGTCCTCCACTCTGATTTCAACTTGAATTGTCTTAGACATGAAATTTTTTAGAATCATAAAGTCCTTTACTTGCTTTCTATTAGAACCGACATACTCAAATCTTTTTCGTTCAAAAATAATTTTCTCCAAATGTTACACCATTTCAATAATATCATTTTCTAAAAATAACTGCAGAAGCAATTCTTCTTTTTAATGCAGGCTTCATTAAAATTTCCCTTGTTTAATTCTTCCAAAAATTTTTGAAATAGTGCAAATAAAAGCTCCTAGTAAAAATTCCTGTAGGAAAAATCCAAAATAAGTTCCTAACTGTAAATTTCTATTGAATGTAAATACAGAAGTTTCAGATTGAATCGTATTTTGTTCTATAAGCGTCATAGGAGTAACTCTGAAAATTCCAAACATCATTAAAGCATAGATTATTCCAAAAATAATTAATAACACCCAACTGTGCTTACTTCTAGAAGAAATACTTCCCGATAACAAAGCTAATAATATTGATGGTATAATTTGTACAAACAGCATAAATTGAAAAAGATTAAAATTATCTAGTGTAAAAAAACATATTGTAAATTCCACAATTAGCAATAGAGAAAATACTCCATCTATTTTTGTAAATTTCATTCTACCTCCTTTAAATTCACATCCATCATTACCTTAGACCTTCAATAACATTTTTATTTGCTGCAACCATTGCAGGCATAATGCTAAATACAATTCCAAATACACCCGTTGTGAATAGAGTAATCAAAATATGATCCAGAGTTAATGTCGTAACAAAACCACTCATGTTCATTAAAACAACAAATAATATCGCTACTCCAATACCAGTTATAGCTCCCAGAAGCGATAAAAGAATCCCCTCCATCATATACGATTGATAAATATCAGATTTTTTAGCCCCTAAAGCTCGACGAATGGCTATCTCCTTGCTACGTTCGCTAACAGAAGACAACATAGCATTCATAACCCCAAAACCAGCTACAAAAATTGAAATGCTTGATAACAGTGCAATGAAATTTAATATTGTAGTAGCTTGGGCCTTTGTTTCCTCATATACCCTTCTATTATCTATATATCCATAAGTTCCTTCCTTGCGGAATATTCCATAAGTATCTAAAGCAGATAAAGCCTTATTAATATTCTCCAACTGATTAGTTTCTACTACTAATTCATCAAAATATTCCCTTCCTCCTAAAAGTAACTCTTTGATTTCATTGGTAACCAATAAAGAAGGTAATCTTTCATTAACAGCTGATCCATAATATAATGCCTGAATTGGATATTCTTTCCCAGATATATTGATAGTCTCTCCTAAAAAAGTTTCAATATTTTCCTTTCGAGTCAATGACATGAGAGCCTTATCGCTAATAGCTACACCGCCATCTAGTTCCTCTAAGGCTCTTCCTTTTAATAAAGCAGGCACAACTAAACCATTCTTATTCAAATCGCCCAATGTTCGAAAACTAAGATTCTGCTTAGAATCATTAAAATACGTTTCAGCATACAAAGCATAAGAGCTGGAAGAAAGTCTTGCATGTTTTCCAATAGTTTGCTCAACCAATTGTTTATCTTCCTGTGTAAACCCTCTAATATCCAACATATTTTGAGGAGTATAAGTCATTGTTGCTGTGTCTTCTTCTATCTTTAAATCATTTCCTAATGTAGAAGTTGTATAGGAAGAACTTGATAGTATTACTAATAAAACAAATGTTGCCACTGTGATGGCTAAGGATGTCAGAATACTTTGTCTTTTATTCCTCTTTAACAGCTTTAGAGTATCTATTAACAGCTTTTTAAACTTCATGTAATCCTTCTCCCTCAGATGTTAGATACCCATTTTTCATTCGATACCTTGTTCTACAATGACTAGCAACAGACTCATCGTGAGTTACTACAATAATTGTCGTTCCAGAATGATTCAAATTTTGTAGAATTTGCAATATCTCATTCCTATTTTTCTCATCTAATGCACCTGTAGGTTCATCCGCTATAAGAAATCTAGGTTTATGAGCAAGAGCTCTAATTAAAGCAACTCGTTGCTTCTGTCCGCCTGATAAATGACTTGGGTACTCATTCATCTTATCTATAAGTCCTAAGTCTTGTAATAAACTATCAATGTATTCTATATCTGGCTGTTGGTCAGAATATAGGAATGATAATAAAATGTTTTCTTTAACAGTATATTCATCAATAAGATGAAATTGTTGAAAAACAAATCCAATATCACGATTACGGTAACTTGCTTGTTGATTTTCATTTAACTTCTCAATACTTTTTCCGTCTAATATATATTCTCCTTCAAATTCAGAATCAATCAGTCCCAAAATATTGATAAATGTCGATTTGCCCGAACCTGATGGTCCCATTATCGATACAAATTCTCCTTCAACTACCTTAAAATTTATTTCTCTTAAGACATTATTTTTTAGCGTCCCTTGTCCGTAACTTTTACTAATATTTTTTAGTTCTAACATAGACCTTCCCATTCTATCTTTATTATTTATAAATCCAAAAAATGGCAACAACTAGCACTAACATATGTTCTCTCCTTATTTTTTCTACAGGATTATTATACTTCTATGTTACACATGCTCCAAGGTCATAAATGTCACTAATTTCAACAACTTATATACTAATGAGTACTCAATTAGTATAAAAAGAAACTAGATACGAACTCAATCTAAGGGAAAAACATAATAACTCTTTAAACGATAAAACGCATAATATCAAGTTTTTAAACACCTGATATCATGCGTTTTTATGATTTCGAAAACTTTCTCTCGGTCTTTTTAACTAATGACATTTTTGTCACTTTTTTATTTTCTAATGTTTATTTTTAAAAAAATCTTGGAGGTCATGTTGCCATTGTTTTTCTAGCTGTTCTATCAAATGACGATTATCAATCATTCTAGCAAATATTTTTGCTTCTTGAAAATAATTTTCAGCTACTGGATAATCTTTTTTTACAAATAATGCATAGCGCCACTCCCATAGTCGAATAATTGGTTTTTTCTGATAGTCGTATGATTTTGAGGTAATTTCATTTAATTTGTAAAGAATATCTTCAAATTGACTGTAATTAGCAATTTTTTCAAATATTCCTAACAACAAAAGTAATGAATCTCTGATTAGAAATGAATATTCAATATCAAACATCTCAACTTGTTGTAAAATTTTATCAGCTATTACTAAGAAGGTATTCACTTCAATCTCATCTATTATCGTATCTTGGTGTACTAATCTTACCAAAAATAGCTTTATGATTAAAATATCGTTAACTTCATATTTTGATTTCAACAAAATGTGATCGAAATACTCTTGTAAAATCATTCCTAAATTGCTATCATCATTCCACCAACCAAAGTCATCATATGCTTGTAAAACATCTACGATAAACCTTTCTTCCTCAGGTAGCCTATCATAATACTCTTCAAAAATCTTATCAAAAACACTCTCTTTCTTTTGGGCGATAGTTTCATCTTCGTATGTAGGAGTCCTCATCAAGAAATACTTCAATTCTAGGTATTCCTTATCCAACTCTATATAACTTGGCATCAACTTGTAATCTTCAACCCCCAAACGTTCAGCGATATATTTTAACTTTGTTAGTGTTGGTCTGGATTCTCCATTTTCAATTCTAATTAATTGACGGATACTTAATTCAGACTCATCACCACAAAATTCTGAACGACTGATTTTTTTAGCCAAACGTAATCTTTTAATTTTTTCGCCAAACTCTCGCAACCTACAAGAACCTCCTGAGTTGTTTACCTCTATTATAGCATATACTGAATCAAACTATCTATCAGATTTCTTCTCACTTTAACTAAAGACTATGAGTTTGATACTGAGTCTCGGTTTTTGTGTATTTTTGAAGTCACAAAGCCACCACTCCCCAGCAATGCAAGTGCAAAATCCCCTAGAATATGATAGAATAAGAGAAAGAACTCTATTAAGGAGGAAATCATGGAAAAACAAACCGTCGCCGTCTTGGGGCCTGGTTCTTGGGGAACTGCCCTTTCACAAGTCTTAAATGACAATGGACACGAGGTACGTATTTGGGGAAATCTTCCCGAGCAAATCAATGAAATTAATACACACCATACTAATAAGCACTACTTTAAAGATGTCGTTCTAGATGAAAGTATCATTGCCTACACTGACTTAGCAGAAACATTGAAAGATGTGGATGCGATTTTGTTTGTTGTCCCAACAAAAGTGACACGACTTGTTGCCCAGCAAGTTGCACAAACCTTAGACCATAAGGCTATCATCATGCACGCATCAAAGGGATTAGAACCTGATAGCCATAAACGATTATCAACCATCCTTGAAGAAGAAATTCCTGAACATCTCCGCAGTGAGATTGTCGTTGTGTCAGGGCCTAGTCATGCGGAAGAAACCATTATGCGTGACCTGACCTTAATAACTGCTGCTTCTAAAGATTTACAAACAGCTCAATACGTTCAAGAGCTCTTTAGTAATCACTACTTCCGACTTTATACCAATACGGATGTTATTGGAGTTGAAACTGCTGGTGCTCTTAAAAACATTATCGCTGTTGGAGCCGGAGCTTTACATGGTCTGGGATTTGGTGACAATGCCAAGGCAGCCATCATCGCTCGAGGTTTAGCAGAAATCACCCGCCTAGGGGTAGCACTCGGGGCTAATCCACTGACCTATAGTGGCTTGTCTGGTGTAGGAGACTTGATCGTAACGGGAACCTCCATCCACTCTCGTAACTGGAGAGCCGGAGATGCTCTTGGTCGTGGAGAATCCCTAGCTGATATCGAAGCCAATATGGGCATGGTGATTGAAGGAATTTCAACGACTCGAGCAGCCTATGAACTAGCGCAAGAACTTGGAGTCTATATGCCCATTACACAGGCCATTTACCAAGTTATCTACCACGGAACCAATATCAAAGATGCCATTTATGACATCATGAACAATGAATTTAAAGCAGAAAATGAGTGGTCTTAACCCTCTATAGAAAGGATACTTATGACTTCAAAAGTTAGAAAGGCAGTCATCCCTGCCGCTGGGCTTGGAACTCGATTTTTACCAGCAACCAAGGCTCTTGCCAAAGAAATGTTGCCAATTGTAGACAAACCAACTATCCAGTTTATCGTGGAAGAGGCTCTTAAATCAGGTATTGAAGATATTCTGGTTGTCACTGGTAAGTCAAAACGTTCTATTGAGGACCACTTTGACTCAAACTTTGAGCTTGAATACAACCTCAAAGAAAAAGGTAAAACAGATCTGTTAAAATTAGTAGATGAAGCAACTGGTATGCGCCTCCATTTCATTCGCCAAACTCACCCTCGTGGTCTTGGAGACGCTGTCCTACAAGCCAAAGCTTTTGTAGGGAATGAACCCTTCGTTGTTATGCTGGGTGATGACCTTATGGACATCACAGACGAGAATGCCGTTCCTTTGACAAAACAATTGATGAATGATTACGAAAAGACACACGCATCAACCATTGCTGTCATGCCCGTACCACATGAAGACGTTTCATCATATGGAGTCATTGCTCCTCAAGGCGAAGGAATCAATGGACTCTATAGCGTTGAAACTTTCGTTGAAAAACCAGCTCCCGAGGATGCACCAAGTGATTTAGCGATTATCGGTCGCTATCTTCTGACACCTGAGATTTTTGATATTCTCGAAAAGCAAGCTCCTGGCGCTGGAAATGAAATACAGCTTACTGATGCTATTGATACGCTCAATAAAACACAGCGTGTTTTTGCCCGTGAATTTACAGGAGCTCGTTACGACGTTGGGGATAAGTTTGGATTTATGAAAACATCTATTGACTACGCCCTCAAACATCCACAAGTCAAAGATGACTTGAAAGATTACCTCATCCAACTTGGAAAAGAATTGGCTGAGAAGGAATAAAATAAAAAGATAAGGTTCAAAAATTCCTTATCTTTTTTCATTACACAAATTTTCATCCCATTCCCTTGTAGAGAAGTAAGACTGCGAGTCCTACGAACAACACTAACGCTACCAGTCTCTGACTAGCGCTATACATCCGTCTTTCACCTCTAACTGGAAAGATAACTGCTAGAAATACGCCACCAACTGCACCTCCGATATGACCTGCTAGACTGATTCCAGGAATCAGAACACTTCCAATAATGTTAACCACAAAAAGTGTCAGATAAGATTGCCCTAGCTGTTGGATATAAGGATTACGCGTTGCATAGCGAAGAACAATAATCGCAGCAAATAGCCCATAGAGAGAAGTAGAAGCTCCCGCTGCTAAGGATTTGGGACTGAACTCAAAAACAAAGAGATTGCCCATCATTCCTGATAAGATATAGAGAAAGAAAAACTTCTTGGATCCAAAAATCTCCTCTACTTGCCTACCAAGATAATAGAGCGAAAGCATATTAACAATGAAATGCTCCCACCCAATATGAACAAAAATGGCAGAGAAGAGACGCCAAATTTGCTCGGGAAAGAGGCGAATGGCAGGCCCGTACATGGCTCCAAATCGAAATAGGGTATCTGCCCTGTCAAAGTTTCCACCTGCGGTCACCAACATTAGTAGAAATACCAAGGCCGTCACTAATAGGAAGAAACTCGTCACAGGGTAACGCCTATCAAAGATTTCTTTCATCAATCAGAACCTCCTCAACAGGAATATCATGATTTTCAGGTATAAAGTCCCGAATTTGACAAGGATATATCGTACTCAAAGTATGACCAGTAAACTGTTCCAGATAGCGGTCATAATAACCTCCACCGTATCCAATCCGATAGCCTTCCATCGTAAAAGCCAGCCCTGGAACATGAATCAAATCAATCTGAGAGGCATCTACCACTTCCAAATCTCCCTGTGGTTCCAGTAAGCCAAAGGAAGTTTTGACCAGTTGTTGCGGATCATAGACCACAAAGTCCATGCGCCTCTTGGGATAGGTTTTGGGTATCAGAACCTTCTTGCCGTCCTTCAGCGCCTGCTCAATCAATCCCTGAGTTTGAAACTCATGAGGAAAAGAGAGATAGGTTGCAATGACCTTGGCTTCTTGGTAGAAGGGATGTTTCAAAAATTGATCCGTTAAAGCTTGATCCATAGCCTGTTTTTGCTCTCGAGGGATAGCCTTCATTTCTTGCAAAATTTTCTTGCGTAGTTCTGCTTTCATAGCCAATTCCTCTACTCTGCTACCTTCTTTTTCAGGAAACTAGAGACCGCATCCACCCCAATAGCTAAAGCCTCTTCCTTAGGACTCATTTGAGGGTGATGAAGAGCGTAGGGACTATCGATACCTAGCCAAAACATAACACCATCAACCTTTGAAAGAAGATAACCAAAGTCTTCACCTGTCATAGCAGGCTCGATATCAATCAACTCGATTCCCTCTTTCTCTTCAAAAAAGTCCATTAGTTCACGCGCCAAGGCTGGATTGTTCTCAACAGGCAGATAACCACCTTGCTTGAGTTCGACTTCGACTTCCATATCAAAGGCAGTTGCAACCCCTTCTGCAACTGTTTTGACCCTCTTTTGCACCAAGAGACTCATGTCCTGTGTCAAGGCTCGAATAGTTCCATGCAAAAAGGCTGTGTCTGTGATGACATTGTTTGTTGTTCCAGCTTGGAAAAGACCAAAGGTCACTACTGCTCCCTCGATTGGGTTGACATTGCGGCTAACAACTGACTGCACTTGGGTCACAAAGTAACTAGCAGCCACCAAGGCGTCATTGGCTTCATGAGGAAAAGCTGCGTGGCCACCTTTGCCTTTGAAACGGATCTTCACCTCACAGGTCCCTGCAAAGAGTGTATGAGTATTAGTCGCAATCTGACCAACCTTCAAATCTGGACGGACATGGAGACCATAAAATTGGTCTGGCAACCAGTCTCCAAAAGCACCGTCCTCATACATGAGCATGCCACCAGCTTCATTTTCTTCAGCAGGTTGAAACAGAAAGAGCAGATTGTTCTTTGGTTGCTCCTCAAGGGCTCGCTCAAGACAGCCCAAGGCAATAGTCATATGGAAATCATGTCCACAAGCATGCATGCGACCTTGATGTTGAGAAGCGAAAGGAAGTCCTGTTTGTTCGACGATAGGCAGACCATCAATATCTGTCCGCCAACCAATAGTACGCTCTGGCTGACTTCCCTGCAAATAGACCAAAATCCCTGTCCTCCAAGTTCGAACTTGGACAAAATTCTTGCCCGCAGTCAATTTCTCAATCACATCCAGCAAATAAGCATGAGTCTTGAACTCCTCCAAGCCAATCTCTGGAATCTGGTGCAAATCTCGTCTAGTCTGAATCAAATCTAACATCTATCTATCCTCCTATATAGCAGAAAGAGGCTGGAAAAGGGTTCCGCCTCTATTTTTCTTTTACAATTACAAGGTACGAAGCGCATCCTCTAGCGCTGTTTTTTGTTGGGTTTGAGCATCAATCTCTTTGATGATACGAGCTGGAACACCTGCTACCACCACGTTTTCTGGAACATCTTGGGTAACAATAGCTCCTGCTGCGACAACTGAACCACTACCGATTTGGACTCCTTCGATAACTACGGCATTGGCACCGATGAGAACATTGTCTCCGACACGGACTGGTTCAGCGCTAGCTGGCTCAATAACACCTGCTAAAACTGCACCTGCACCAACGTGGCTGTTTTTCCCAACGATAGCACGGCCACCAAGGATAGCCCCCATATCAATCATGGTCCCTGCACCGATTTCAGCACCGATATTGATAACGGCTCCCATCATGATAACAGCATTGTCACCAATTTCAACCTGGTCACGGATAATAGCACCTGGCTCAATACGAGCGTTGATGTCACGTTTGTCTAGCAAAGGAACTGCAGAATTGCGAGCGTCTTGCTCAACAACATAGTCTTGATTTTCTACCAAACCATCAAGAAGCGGAGCTACGTCCTTCCAGTCTCCAAATAGGACATTGCCTAGTTTGACAACAGAGCTTGGTACAGCAGTTGCAAGTTGTCCTTCAAAGGTTACTTTAACACTGGTTTTCTTTTCAGCATTAGCGATAAATTGGATAATTTCTTGTGCGTTCATTTTTGTAGCAGTCATAGGCGCCTCCTAGTTCATTTTAATGATACCTATTCTACCAAAAAAGGCCTCAAATTTGAAGCCTTTTTGTCTGTTTTTAGGTATGATTTTTTAGGGATGTGAGATAAAACGTGCTGTCGGTAAAAGCAAGCCTCTACCGATACAACCTAAAAACAATCTTCACAACTATCTCCCCGTGTTTTATTGACTATTCTAGTATAGCACACTTTTAGAATTAAGAAAAGACTTTTTATCTACTTTCTTTCGCTTCTTCTATAGACAAAAATATCATAGGCAAAATAATCAAGGCCATCGCTAGAAGGAGGGACCAATCCACTACCAAGCCTAAAAATAAAACACTCAAAAGGGCAGAAGAGAGAGGTTCACTGGCACTGATAACGGAAACCACCAAGGGAGAAACCAAGGACACCGCCTTCATGGAAATGAAAAAGGCAAAAGCCGTTCCAAAGAAAGCGATAATGAGACAAATCAAGATACTCCAAATATCAAGAATAAAGGAAAGCTGATAAACCGGCGAAAGGACATTGCTAAACAAACCGGCCAAAATCATCCCCCACCCAACCGTAGGAACAAAACCATAGCGCTTCGCAAAAGGCTGGGGTAAGATAACATTAAACATGACCCCCATGGCACTCAGCAAACCTGTTATAAGGGCTAGTGGTGTCATGGATAACTGAGAGAGATCTCCCTTTGTCGCCATCAGGCAAACACCCAACATGGCAACCAAAACATAAAAAATAGCGCTTTTTGATGCTCGTTTTTGATAAACCAAGCGATTGTAAAAGAGGATAAAGACAGGGCTAATAAACTGTAAAATAGTTGCTGTCGCTGCATTAGAAAATTCTACACAGAGATAGAAAAAATACTGGACTGAGAAAATTCCCAAAATAGCATAGGCCAAAAAGGGAAGGTAATTTTTCTTATCTCGCCAAATATCTAGCACTTGCGATTTTAATTGTATTGCAGACCAAACGAGCACAAGACTCCCTGCCAGTGTCAAACGCATAGAGGTAATCCAGCCAGAGGACACTTGATAATGAGTAAAGAAATATTCTCCTAAAATTCCACAGATTCCCCAGATTAAGCCGGATAGAAGAGAATAAATGGTTCCTTTAACAATCTTTTTCTGATACTGATTCATACTTTTATTGTAACACGAAAGGGAAAAAGAAAAAAGTGGCAATCCATTGATTAGCCACTTCATTTAGCACAGTTTATAGAACTTATCGTCTCGCCCTTGAAGAAGAAGGTCGTGTAGTACTTGAGTTACTACTGTCGCTAGAACTGCTACTTGAACTAGTGCTGGAGCTTGATGGAGTTGGTAGACTCCCCACAATGCTAGACCAAGCATTCTGATAATCCGCATCACTTCCACCAATAGCAAAGCGATAACTGGTCGTTGGCGCTCCTGTCTTATTAGCCCAATAGCTGGTAACAGTCGAACCTGTAACATCTACCTCTTTTCCTTCAACAGAAACCTTCCCTGGTTTTTGACCTGTTGATTTCAAGACTTCGGATTTTACGACACTAGGATCTAAAGCGAAGCGCTCGTTCCCCCAAATGTTTGGGGAGGCTTGCTGAATCGCATTTACCAAATGAGCCATGTAATTAGAGTTATTAGAATAACCTGCTCTACGTGACAACGAATGATTATCATCATGCCCAATCCAGCCACCTAGGGTTAATCTAGGTGTCGAAAGCATGAGCCACATATTTTCGTCTTGGTTGGTTGTACCAGTCTTCCCAATCCAATCTGCATTAGCCAGACTAGGATTTAAAACAGTCAGATTCGTCTTGAAGGTTGTTGTCACACGAGAGGATAGAACTTCTCGCAGCAATCCCTGCATAATTGTCGCAGTAGCTTTTGAATAGACTTGAACCGGTTTATCCTGATACTCATATACCACTCTACCATCTGCTGCTTCAATTTTAGAAATCACATGTTTCTGATGATAAACCCCGTTATTAGCTAAGGTCTGATAGCCATTGGTATGCTGGGCAACTGTGACTTCAATACCACCACCCATTGGTAGGCTCTCAATACCGTACTCAGGAATCTCGTAACCCATCTTTTCCATATAACCCTTGACATCAACACCCTTTTCACGGAGCATACGATAGGTCCAGTAAGCCGGGATATTCCATGAATAGTTCAGAGCTTCTCCCAAGGTCATCATTCCTGTTCCCTTGCTATTAGCATACATAATCGGATTGCCATTAGCAAAGTTTGTTGGATAGTTCGATAGAATCGTTTCGCTTCCCATCAAGCCCTGGTCAATAGCAATACCGTAGGCCAGCAAGGGCTTGGTAGTAGAAGCTGGCGAACGTTTGGTATCAAAGGCATGATTATTTTGATTTTCTTGATAATTACGACCACCTACAAAGCCTAGAATAGCACCTGTTTGGTTGTCCATCAGGACATTCCCTACTTCTACACGACCTGTTCCATCGTCTAAAAGATAGCCATAGTCAGCAACCGCATTTTGCATGGCAGAATGAATTTTCTGGTCTATGGTAGTAGTAATTTTATAACCACCATTTTCAATCTCCTTGGCTGCCAAATCACGATAAAACTTCTGAGTTGCCTCATTTTTCAACTCCTTAGCGGAGACATTGTCTCTCTGAGCTAGATAATCATACATACGTTCTTGAGCTTCTGCCAAAGTTGTAAAGTATAAATAGTCTCGTGAAATTCCTGCAACCGTGCCCGATGGTAAAAAGTCCTGTTTAAGGTCATAATCCTTGTATTGAGAATACTCGTCCTTGCTTAAGGCACCTGTGCGATACATACTGTAAAGAACTGCCTTAGCCCGTCTTAAGCCAATTTCTAGGTCTTCATCATTCTTCAACTCCCCAGTATTTTCATAAGGAGAGTAGGTAATGGGACTCTGTGGAAGTCCTGCTAAAAATGCTGCTTGAGGAACCGTCAACTGGCTTGCATCTACACCGAAAATCCCCTCAGCTGCCTGCTGAGCCCCTGCAATATTCTGTCCCTTATTATTTCGGCCAAAGGGAGCCACATTGAGATAGGTCGTTAAAATCTCATCCTTATTCATGGCGCGTTCCAAGGCAAGAGCATCCACAATTTCTGTCGCCTTACGAGCCAAGGTCGGCGCATCCCCAACCACCTGCTGTTTAATTAGTTGCTGGGTCAAGGTCGACCCCCCACTAGAGGAACCCAAACCTACAAATTTCCCCAAGGTCGCACGAATCACCGCCTTGGGCACTACACCCTTATGTTCTTTAAAGTGTTCATCTTCCGTCGCAATGATAGCCTTCTTCAGATTTTCCGAAATTTGCTCAGATGAGATAGAAGTGCGCAACAAGTCACTCTCTATGGAAGCAATTACCGTCCCATCCGCATAGGTAATCTCTGAAATAGAAGAGATGTCCTTGACCTGATTCACCAATTCTTCTGTCTGAGGCACCCGAACCTTGTCAAATAAGGCCACTCCGTACCCCAAAGCAATCCCAGCTCCCAACATTCCTCCTAGAAAACCGAGCACAAAGAGCAAGTTAAATAAAGCTTTTATACTCAGTAAAATAGCTGGAAAAATGGCTGACTTATCTAAGGTTTTAGATTTTTTGGTACTCGAACCTTTCTTTCCAGGTCTAGCTGATTTTTTATTTTTTTGTTTTTGCTGGAAAAATTCCAGCATTTTTCGTTTTAATTCATTTAATTGATTTTGCATGGATTTCCTCACTCTATCTATTATACCACAAAAGGGAAACTTTCAATAAAATAGCCACTTTCTTCCCTATTCTGCTAGGCTATTGCCCAAGTTTGTGATACAATAGGTAGAAACAATAATTTTAAAAAGGAGAAAAGACACATGCACATTTTTGATGAGCTAAAAGAGCGTGGTTTGATATTTCAAACGACTGATGAAGAAGCTTTGCGTAAAGCCCTAGAAGAAGGTCAAGTTTCTTATTATACTGGCTACGATCCAACTGCTGACAGCCTTCACCTAGGCCACCTTGTCGCAATCTTGACAAGTCGTCGCTTGCAACTAGCAGGTCACAAACCTTATGCGCTCGTTGGCGGTGCCACAGGTCTCATCGGAGATCCGTCCTTCAAAGATGCTGAACGTAGTCTCCAAACAAAAGACACAGTAAATGGCTGGGTCAAGTCTATCCAAGGACAACTTTCTCGTTTTCTTGACTTTGAAAATGGCGAAAATAAAGCTGTCATGGTCAACAACTACGACTGGTTTGGCAGCATCAGCTTCATTGACTTCCTCCGTGACATTGGAAAATACTTCACGGTCAACTACATGATGAGTAAGGAATCTGTTAAAAAACGGATTGAAACTGGAATTTCTTACACTGAGTTTGCTTACCAAATCATGCAAGGGTACGACTTCTTCGTCCTTAACCAAGACCACAATGTCACTCTTCAAATCGGTGGTTCTGACCAGTGGGGAAATATGACAGCTGGTACTGAATTGCTTCGTCGTAAGGCTGACAAGACAGGCCACGTTATCACTGTTCCACTGATCACAGATGCAACTGGTAAGAAATTTGGTAAATCAGAAGGAAACGCAGTCTGGCTCAATCCTGAAAAGACTTCTCCATACGAAATGTACCAATTCTGGATGAACGTTATGGACGCTGACGCTGTTCGCTTCTTGAAAATCTTTACTTTCTTGTCACTTGATGAGATTGAAGACATCCGCAAACAATTTGAAGCGGCTCCACACGAACGCTTGGCTCAAAAAGTCTTGGCTCGTGAAGTCGTTACACTTGTTCACGGTGAAGAAGCCTACAAAGAAGCCCTCAACATCACTGAGCAACTCTTTGCAGGAAACATCAAAAACCTTTCTGTTAAAGAACTCAAACAAGGACTTCGTGGTGTACCAAACTACCAAGTTCAAGCAGACGAAAACCACAATATCGTGGAACTGCTCGTTTCGTCTGGTGTGGTTAGCTCAAAACGCCAAGCCCGTGAAGATGTCCAAAACGGAGCTATCTACGTCAACGGCGACCGTATCCAAGACCTTGACTATGTCTTGAGTGACGCAGATAAGTTAGAGAATGAACTGACTGTTATCCGTCGTGGGAAGAAAAAATACTTTGTATTGACTTACTAAATTGTTCAACATTTACCTATAAAAAAAGGAGTCACCCTCGAGAAAGGTAACTCCTTTTTTGCTGTGAATAGTCCCCCACCTATCCCTTAATAGACAGGCTACGCAGTACAATGCGCAAGGTTGTTAGATTATGTAAGATAGAGAGATTTGAAGGACTGAGCCAATTAAACAAGCCAAGGCCAATCAAACTACTATTTACGACAACGGTATCCTGAATATTCTTCTTGATGAGTGTTTGCAAAGATGATGATAGCCAATCCAACTCTTGGAAGAAATCCAAGCGATTATCTAACAATAAGATATCGCTCATCTGCTTAGAAATATCTGCACTCTCATTCATCACCACACCGATATCTGATAGGGTTAGAGCCGCTGAGTCATTCAAGCCATCTCCAACCATCAAAATAGTGTGACCTGCTTTCTGCAGTTCCTCTACTAACTCAAATTTCCCATCAGGTTTCAAGTCTGTATAGACATGATCAAAGGGCAAATCTTTGACTAATTCCTCTGTTCTAACCAAGGTGTCCCCTGTTGCCAGAATCAATTTTTTCCCTTGTGCCTTAAGTTTCTCCAAGGCTGCTTTTGCTTCTTTTCTCAAAGGAGTATGAATGCAGAACATTCCAATCAATTCATTCTGATAAGCCAAGAATAAGAGATTGTAGTGACTCTTGTACTCTTCAATTAAGGCATTTTGTTCCAAACTGATATGAATCTGCTCATCCTGCATCAAGACATAATTTCCAATAAGAACTGGTTGGCCATCTATATGAGATTTGATCCCCTTGCTTGCGATATATTGGAGTTTCCCATGCATTTCCTCATGTTCAATTCCCTCTATCTCAGCTTGCTTGACGATGGCATTAGCAATAGGATGATAGATGTGCTCCTCAAGACAGGCACTGATTCTGAGAATATCTTCCTCACTATAGTCCCCAAAAGGTAACACCTTCTCAACTATCGGATAGCTAGTTGTGATTGTTCCCGTCTTATCAAACAAGAAAGTATCAACTTCCAGATATTTCTCCAGAACATCTCCATCCTTAATCACCATTTCACGGTTCAACCCCTCCTTGATAGCTGTCAAATAAGCTACAGGAGTAGAGATTTTCAAAGCGCAAGAGAAATCGACCAATAGGAAAGAGATAGCCTTAGAAAAAGAACCTGTTAATAGGTAAGTCAGCCCAGCCCCCAAGAAATTATATTTGACGACCTTGTCCGCCATCTTGATGAAATAGCGTTGTTTCGTTTTCTTGTTTTCTTCAGATTTCTTCATCAACTCAATCAGTTGTAAAACCCGGCTGTTCATCTGATTATCGGTTACACGAATGCGTAACTCTCCAGTTTCTAATACTGTATTTGCACAAACCAAATCAGACTCTCTTTTTTCAACTGGAAAACTCTCTCCCGTCAAGGAACTTTCGTTGACCATACCTAAACCTGAAACTACTTGTCCATCAAACAGAATTTCATTTCCTTGAGATAGGACCAAGACATCTCCTATTTGAACATCGGAACTCTTGATACTAACGACCGTATCGCCCTGCACTAAGAATACATCGCTCTCTTTTGCAAGAAGACTCTGTTCTAAATCTGTTGCAGTTTTTTTCAAGGACCACTGATCTAAATGATTCCCCAAATCAAGCATAAACATGATATTACTTGCCGTCTTGGATTGGTTCATAAACAAGGACAATAAAATCGCCGAACAGTCCAAGACTTCCATCGTTAGTTCCTTACGCGCTAGTGTTTGATAGGCTTCTCTAATATAGCCAAAAGCCTGATAACAAGTCCATATATAGCGAATAGGATACGGCACAAAACTACGAAAAATCATACGCTTAATCGCTGCACCTGAAACAATAGAATAAGCACTCTCTTCTCTACGAATGGGAAGAGTCATCAACTCAGAAACTTTCCCTTTATCAATTCTTTTTAAAAAGGCTTCTGCATTATCTAATACAGAAAAGCCTTCTTTTATGCGTAGAGTAAAGTGCTGTTGATCCATGTAAAACTGGATAGACTCAATCCCCTTTTCATCTCTCGCCAAGGAACGAAGATAGTCTTGAATATCCAAGGTAAGTGAAAAAGAAGATGATAGTCGGATATGTTGGTATCCTCTATGTAGCACTTTAAAAGACATATTATTCTCCTATAAGGCTATCTAATTGCTCTTCTTTTTTCTCTTGCTCGTACAAATATTTGGCATCTTGCAAGACATCATCTCCATGTTGTTTCACAACAGAAACAGATGCATCTAGCTCGTCTTTTAACTTATAAGCCTTAGCCAAAGCTTTAGAATAACCTTTTTTAGCTTCCTTACTTGCCAAGATTTTCAAACCAAGGGTACCAAATGCGACACCACTCAAAAAGAGTGATGATTTTTTCGCAACTTTTGCGACGGTCAATACTTCTTTTAACATACTTATTTCCTCCTTATCATTATTATATAGCATTTTGGATATAAAAGCAATTTAATTTTGGTACTTTGAAAAGTAATTATACTACTATTTAATTTTATTACAAATCATCCTAAAGTTGCTTTCATTTGCCTCTTTTGATACACTTAAACTATGAATACAAACCTCAAACCCAAACTCCAGCGTTTTGCTTCTGCGACTGCCTTTGCCTGCCCTATCTGTCAAGAAAATCTGACTCTGCTAGAGACTAGTTTCAAGTGCTACAACCGTCATTCTTTTGACTTGGCTAAATTCGGCTATGTCAATCTGGCCCCTCAAATCAAGCAATCTGCCAACTACGACAAGGAAAACTTTCAAAACCGCCAACAAATCCTAGAAGCCGGCTTTTATCAGGCTATCTTAGAAGCTGTATCTGACTTACTAGCCAGTTCAGAAACTAGCACCACAGTCTTAGATATTGGTTGTGGCGAAGGTTTCTACTCTCGCAAACTCCAAGAAAGTCATCCTGACAACACCTTCTATGCCTTTGATATTTCCAAAGATTCCGTCCAAATCGCTGCCAAGAGCGAACCCAACTGGGCAGTCAATTGGTTCGTTGGCGACTTGGCTCGTCTTCCTATAAAAGACGCCAGCATGTATATTCTGCTTGATATCTTCTCACCTGCCAACTATGGAGAATTTCGTCGCGTTTTATCCAAAGATGGCATCTTAATAAAGGTTATTCCAACTGAAAATCACCTCAAGGAAATCCGTCAGAAGGTACAAGACCAGCTGACAAACAAGGACTATTCCAACCGAGATATTAAAAATCATTTCCAAGAACACTTTACCATCCTATCTAACCAAACGGCCTCTCTGACTAAGACTATCACAACAGAGCAACTCCAAGCCCTACTCAGCATGACCCCTCTCCTCTTTCACGTTGACCAGACCAAAATTGACTGGAGCCAACTGACAGAGATTACCATCGAAGCAGAGATTTTGGTTGGGAAAACATTGTAAACTAGACTTCGCAAAAGTAGAAAACTTACTGAGAATCTTCAATATTACGAAAACGCATAAGAACAGGTACTCAAAAACCTTAATCTTATGCGTTTTGTTATGCAAAAATCACTGGAGTTTCTATACACATTAAGTGGAAATCTTTGAAACCAATTCTTTTAATAACCATTGAATACCATATAGTACATTTACCCCAAATATGATATAGGCCGTATAAATCAAGTATTTCGATTTTTCTCGCCTCAAAGAATAGATCTTGTACAAGATAAACAAATTTAAAATAATAAATAATAGAGACAAAATCTTCCTCCAAAATCAATCATAAAAGTAGGCAGTCAAGCATAGTTCTAATCTTTATTTTCGATTCGAGATAACAAACTTATCAATAAATAGCAAGTGAAATAAGGCAAGTGTAATTCCAAATAAGCACCCATGATAAGAGATTTCTTGATGGGTAAGGGGGAAAAGAGTATCATTACCCGCCAAGAGGCATGTCAAAATAACAAATAAAATCCAAAATAAATCCGTCCATTTATATTTTGAAAAATATTTTTTCCACATAAAAACACCTTCTTTCCTACAATCATATTATAATACTTTTTGTAAGCGGGTACAAGAAATATGAGGTAAACAACTGCAAAGAAGCATAAGGTTGAAGACAGTAAAAACCAGCATTTAAAGCCTTCACTATATCTAGGATTTCCCCATTTTTAGACAAGATTGATCCAAATCCACAGCATTTAAAAAAGCGAATTTCAATCGAAACTCGCTTTTTTACAAAATGTATTCGTATAAATTTGTATCTTAGTTCAAGTGCCAGATATCTTCGTTGTACTGAGCGATAGTACGGTCAGATGAGAAGAATCCTGCTTTAGAAATGTTAACGATGACTTTGTCCAACCATGCGTCACGGTCTTCGTAGTCAGCAAGCATTTGCTCTTTGACTTTGATATAGTCTTCCAAGTCAAGAAGGGTCATGAACCAGTCTTTGTTGATCAATTCATTGTAAAGACGTTCCAAGCGCTCTTTGTTTCCAGCTGCAAGAACTGCATCGCTAACGATGAAGTCAACCAATGGTTTGATAGTTTTACGAGCGTAGAATTCGCTTGATTTGTAAGCTGCTTTTGCGTAAAGGTCGATAACAGTTTCTGAATCTTCACCAAAGATGTAGATGTTTTCATCACCAACCAACTCAGCGATTTCAACGTTAGCTCCGTCCATAGTACCAAGAGTCAAAGCTCCGTTCAACATGAATTTCATGTTACCAGTACCTGAAGCTTCTTTAGAAGCAAGTGAGATTTGTTCTGAGATGTCACATGCTGGGATAAGGAAGCTTGCTGCAGTAACGTTGTAGTTTTCAACCATAACTACTTGCAAGTGTGGAGCTACTGCTGGATCGTTAGCAATAACTTCTGACATGCAAAGAATCAAGTGGATGATGTCTTGAGCGATTGTGTAGGCTGGAGCTGCTTTACCACCAAAGAAGATTGTGATTGGGCGAGCAGGGATGTTACCAGCTTTGATATCAAGGTATTTGTGGATCACGTACAAAGCGTTCATTTGTTGGCGTTTGTACTCGTGAAGACGTTTGATTTGGATATCAAAGATAGAGTTTGGATTGATTTCCACACCTTGGTGTTCTTTCAAGTGACGAGCCAATTTACGTTTGTTGTGAGCCTTGATGCTTTCCAATTTTTCTTTGACAGCTGCTTTGTCTTCATAAGACAAGAGTTTTTCAAGCTCATCTGCTTCATGGTGCCAACCGTCTCCAAGAATCTCATCCAAGTAGTGAGACAAGCTTGGGTTAGCATGCATGAGCCAACGACGGAAAGTAATACCGTTTGTTTTGTTGTTGAATTTTTCTGGGTAAAGGTCGTAGAAAGCTTTCAACTCAGAGTTCTTCAAGATTTCAGTGTGAAGTGCTGCAACCCCGTTAACGCTGTATCCGTAGTGGATATCCATGTGAGCCATGTGAACACGTTCGCTCTCATCGATAATTTGAACAGCTGGATCTTTGTATTCTGCTTTCACGCGACGGTCCAATTCTTCGATGATTGGTACCAAGTGAGGAACCACTTCTTGCAAGAATTCAAGAGGCCATTTTTCAAGGGCTTCAGCAAGGATTGTGTGGTTAGTGTAGGCAGTCATGCTACGAACGATTGAGATTGCTTCGTCAAGCTCGATACCACGTGCAGTCAAAAGACGGATCAATTCAGGAATCACCATTGATGGGTGAGTATCGTTGATTTGGACAACTGCGTAGTCAGCAAGGTCATGCAAGTTGCTTCCTTTTTCGATTGCTTCGTCGATGATCAATTGCGCACCGTTTGAAACCATGAAGTATTGTTGGAAGATACGGAGCAATTCACCTTGACGATCACTATCATCTGGGTAAAGGAAGAGAGTCAAGTTGCGAGCGATATCTGTCTTGTCAAAGCTGATACCGTCTTTAATAATAGAAGAATCAACTGAATCCAAGTCAAACAAACGCAAGCGGTTCTTCGTTTCTGTCTTGTAACCAGGAACATCAATATCATAAAGAGTTGATGTCAAAGTAAAGTCTGCAAATGGTACTTGGTAGCTACGGCTTGAGCGAACCAACCAGTTTTGCTCTGTCAACCATGCATTTGGAATTGTTTCTTGTTGGTTGTTTTTAAGAACTTGTTGGAAAAGACCAAAGTGGTAGTTAAGACCAACACCGTCACCATTCAAACCAAGAGTCGCAATTGAGTCGATAAAGCAGGCAGCCAAACGTCCCAAACCACCATTACCAAGAGATGGTTCCAATTCAACTTCTTCAACTTCGATCAAGTCTTTACCTGCAGCTGCAAGTTCTTTTTTGACATCGTCGTAAAGTCCAAGGTTGATCAAGTTGTTTGACAAGAGTTTACCAATCAAGAACTCAGCCGAGATGTAGTAAACTTTTTTCTTACCAGTGTTAACTGGTTTTTGGCTGCTTGCAAGCTTGCTGTAGTTAAGAAGAGCAAGGTAAAGCTCTTCATTGCTACATTCTGCAATGGTTTTATTGTAACGATTTTGTACAAATTCTTGTAGTGATAACATGTTTAAGATGTCTCCTGATATTGTATTATTTCTTTAATTCTACCAAATTTTCATTGATTCGGCGATAGATTGTTGTCAAGTCAAGCAAACCTTCCTCGACAGCTGGTGTCAATTGATCTTCAGTCATACGCCAAGACCAGTTTCCACCAAGGGTAGATGGGAAGTTCATACGAGCTGTCTCATCCAATTCTAGCAAATCTTGCATAGTTGCAATTGCCATGAAGCTAACTGATGAAAAGACTGTACGAAGCATAGCGTGTGGAACTGTTTCATACTCTTTACGGTTCGTGTAACGAGCCATGTACTCACGAGTCGCATCATCGATCTCGTTACGGTACCAGCCAAGAACCGTGTTGTTATCGTGTGTTCCTGTGTACATAACTGAGTTAGCAGGTGCCAAGTGTGGGCTATCGATGCTTTCGTCTTCTGGGTTGAAGGCAAATTGAAGAATCTTCATTCCTGGGAAGCCAGTACGTTCACGCAACTCGATAACTTCATCTGTCATGAAACCAAGGTCTTCTGCGATGATGTTTAACTCACCAAGTTCTTCCTTAACGGCTGCAAAGAGCTTGTAGCCAGGACCTTTCACCCACTCACCAGGTGCTGCTGTATCGGAACCAGCAGGGATTTCCCAGTAAGATTCGAAACCACGGAAGTGGTCGATACGAACGATATCGTAGATTTTGAAGCTTTCACGCAAGCGTTCAATCCACCATTTGTAGCCGTCTTTATCCATTGCTTCCCAGTCATAGATTGGGTTACCCCAAAGCTGACCAGTTGCAGAAAACTCATCTGGTGGGCATCCTGCGATGCAAGTAGCCTTACCGTTGACATCTGTCTTGAAGAGATGTGGATTTGCCCACATATCGCTTGAATCTTCCGCTACATAGATTGGCATGTCCCCAACGATTTCGATGTGGTTGTCGTTAGCGTAAGCTTTCAATTTCAACCATTGTTGGAAGAAGAAGTATTGAGTCACACGGTGGTAAACCAACTTGTCTGCCAATTGCTCACGGTAGCTTTCAAGTGCTGAAGCTTTACGAGCACGAGCATCTGCATCTGGCCATTCAGTCCAAGCAAGATTTTCAAAATGCTCTTTGATAGCCATATACTCAGCAAAGAGCTCAAGCCATGATTGGTTGTCTTGAGCAAATTTCTCAAAATCTTTAACATCTCCGACTTCAAAGAAACGTTTCACCGCTTTTTCTAAAAGAGGACGACGTGCATAGTAAATCTTAGCATAGTCAACTTCAGACGCATCGCTACCAAAGTCAACTCCTTCAAGGTCACTTGCTTCCAACAAACCTTGCTCCACCAAGATATCCAAATCGATAAAATGAGTGTTTCCTGCGAAGGCTGAGAAAGACTGGTAAGGAGAATCTCCGTAACTAGTTGTTCCTAATGGAAGGATTTGCCAGTAACGTTGTTTTGTACGAACCAAGAAATCAACGAAGTCGTAAGCACTTTGACCAAATGATCCGATTCCGTATGCTCCTGGAAGAGAAGAGATGTGCATCAACACACCACTTTGACGTTTTTTCATAATAGCACCTCATGTGTTAAAATAATGGAACGTTGCGTATTTTAACAGACGCAAACGTTTGCGTTACTTATAATTATACTCCTTTTCAAGCATAATTGCAAGCGTTTTTAAAAAACTTTTTTGATTATTTTTAAGGAGACTAACCCATTTTAGCAAAGATAACTTATACTCAATGAAAATCAAAGAGCAAACTAGGAAACTAGCCGCAGGCTGCTCAAAGCACAGCTTTGAGGTTGCAGATAAAGTTGACGCGGTTTGAATTTGATTTTCGAAGAGTATTAAAACTATCTAATCCTAAAGTTTGAGCCTCATGAAACAGTCTACAAAGTTCAAATCTCCCTTAGAAAACTTGAATTTATATGTACGGAGGCACAAAGGTCTATAGAAAATAGATAGGAATTAGAAACAGGGAAGTAACCCCTCCTGATTTCCCTCTTTAGATAGATTCCATCTATTTTTTATTAAAAATACTGTATTCTTATCTATTTCACACTTTTCTTCTATTAAAAAGCAAAATCATGCTATCAAATCAAGCTTAAAATTTTTTTAAAATTTTTAACAAAAACACTTGCAACCGTTTTCTATTTGTGCTATACTAAGCTCATAAAGGAAAACGTTTGCGTTTTTCTTGTCAATAAAACTTGTTATTCTTTAGGAGGAATACACTATGTCATCTAAATTCATGAAGAGCGCTGCTGTGCTTGGAACTGTTACACTTGCTAGCTTGCTTTTGGTAGCTTGCGGAAGCAAAACTGCTGATAAGCCTGCTGATTCTGGTTCATCTGAAGCCAAAGAACTCACTGTATATGTAGACGAAGGATATAAGAGCTATATTGAAGAGATTGCTAAAGCTTATGAAAAAGAAGCTGGCGTAAAAATTACTCTTAAAACTGGTGATGCTCTAGGAGGTCTTGATAAACTTTCACTTGACAACCAATCTGGTAATGTCCCTGATATTATGATGGCTCCATACGACCGTGTAGGTAGCCTTGGTTCTGACGGACAACTTTCAGAAGTGAAATTGAGCGATGGTGCTAAAACAGACGACACAACTAAATCTCTTGTAACCGCTGCTAATGGTAAAGTTTACGGTGCTCCTGCCGTTATCGAGTCACTTGTTATGTACTACAACAAAGACTTGGTAAAAGATGCTCCAAAAACATTTGCTGACTTGGAAAACCTTGCTAAAGATAGCAAATATGCCTTCGCTGGAGAAGATGGCAAAACTACTGCCTTCCTAGCTGACTGGACAAACTTCTACTATGCATACGGACTTCTTGCTGGTAACGGCGGATACGTATTCGGTCAAAATGGTAAAGATCCTAAAGACATCGGTCTTGCCAACGACGGTTCTATCGCAGGTATCAACTACGCTAAATCTTGGTATGAAAAATGGCCTAAAGGTATGCAAGATACAGAAGGTGCTGGAAACTTGATCCAAACTCATTTCCAAGAAGGTAAAACAGCTGCTATCATCGACGGACCTTGGAAAGCTCAAGCTTTCAAAGATGCTAAAGTAAACTACGGAGTTGCAACTATTCCAACTCTTCCAAATGGAAAAGAATATGCTGCATTCGGTGGTGGTAAAGCCTGGGTCATCCCTCAAGCCGTTAAGAACCTTGAAGCCGCACAAAAATTTGTAGACTTCCTTGTTTCAACTGAACAACAAAAAGCCTTATACGATAAGACTAATGAAATCCCGGCTAATACTGAAGCTCGTTCATACGCTGAAGGTAAAAACGATGAGTTGACAACAGCTGTTATCAAACAGTTCAAGAGCACTCAGCCACTGCCAAACATCTCTCAAATGTCTGCAGTTTGGGATCCAGCGAAAAACATGCTCTTTGATGCTGTAAGTGGTCAAAAAGATGCGAAAACATCTGCTAACGATGCTGTAACATTGATTAAAGAAACAATCAAACAAAAATTTGGTGAATAACAAATTTGTTCAAGGGGGGTGGAAATCAAATCCCCCTTTGAATTTATCAATAGAGACACAAATAATTTAGCTTTCGTATAAAAAAGCGGTATCCTATGAAAGGAGTTATTATGGAAAAGCAACAACCTAGTAAAGCAGCCCTGCTGTCTATCATTCCTGGGTTAGGACAGATTTACAATAAACAAAAAGCCAAAGGTTTTATCTTCCTTGGTGTAACCATCGTATTTGTCCTTTACTTCCTAGCACTTGCAGCCCCTGAATTGAGCAACCTCATCACTCTTGGTGACAAGCCAGGTCGTGACAATTCCCTCTTTATGCTGATTCGTGGTGCCTTCCATTTAATCTTTGTAGTCGTTTATGTACTCTTTTATTTCTCAAATATTAAAGATGCACATACGATTGCAAAACGCATTAACAATGGAATTCCAGTTCCACGTACCCTCAAAGAAATGATCAAAGGAATCTATGAAAATGGCTTCCCTTACCTCTTGATTATTCCATCTTATATTGCCATGACTTTTGCGATTATCTTCCCAGTTATCGTAACCTTGATGATCGCCTTTACTAACTATGACTTCCAACACTTACCACCAAACAAATTGTTGGACTGGGTTGGCTTGACAAACTTTAGTAATATCTGGAGCTTGAGTACCTTCCGTTCAGCCTTTGGGTCTGTTCTTTCTTGGACTATCATCTGGGCTTTGGCAGCTTCTACTTTACAAATCGTAATTGGTATCTTCACAGCTATCATTGCTAACCAACCATTTATCAAAGGAAAACGTATCTTCGGTGTTATTTTCCTTCTTCCTTGGGCTGTCCCAGCCTTCATCACTATCTTGACATTCTCAAACATGTTTAACGATAGTGTCGGTGCTATCAACACTCAAGTATTGCCAATCTTGGCTAAATTCCTTCCTTTCCTTGATGGAGCTCTTATTCCTTGGAAAACAGACCCAACTTGGACTAAGATTGCCTTGATTATGATGCAAGGTTGGCTCGGATTCCCATACATCTACGTTTTGACTTTGGGTATCTTGCAATCTATTCCTAACGACCTTTACGAGGCAGCTTATATTGACGGTGCTAATGCTTGGCAAAAATTCCGCAACATCACTTTCCCAATGATCTTGGCTGTTGCAGCACCTACTTTGATTAGCCAATACACCTTCAACTTTAACAACTTCTCTATCATGTACCTCTTCAATGGTGGAGGACCTGGTAGTGTCGGAGGTGGAGCTGGTTCAACCGATATCTTGATCTCATGGATCTACCGTTTGACAACAGGTACATCTCCTCAATACTCAATGGCGGCAGCTGTTACCTTGATTATCTCTATCATTGTCATCTCAATCTCTATGATCGCATTCAAGAAACTACACGCATTTGATATGGAGGACGTCTAAGATGAATAACTCAATTAAACTCAAACGTAGACTGACTCAAACCCTTACTTACCTTTACCTGATTGGCCTTTCAATCGTGATTATCTATCCACTTTTGATTACCATCATGTCAGCCTTTAAAGCAGGTAACGTCTCAGCCTTTAAACTAGATACTAATATCGACCTCAATTTTGATAACTTTAAAGGCCTCTTCACTGAAACCTTGTACGGCACTTGGTACCTCAACACTTTGATTATCGCCTTGATTACCATGGCTGTTCAAACAAGTATCATCGTACTTGCTGGTTATGCTTACAGCCGTTATAACTTCTTGGCTCGTAAACAAAGTTTGGTTTTCTTCTTGATTATCCAAATGGTGCCAACCATGGCCGCTTTGACAGCCTTCTTCGTTATGGCGCTTATGTTGAACGCCCTTAACCACAGCTGGTTCCTCATCTTCCTCTACGTTGGTGGTGGTATCCCGATGAATGCTTGGCTCATGAAAGGCTACTTCGATACAGTGCCAATGTCTTTAGACGAATCTGCAAAACTAGACGGTGCAGGACACTTCCGCCGCTTCTGGCAAATTGTTCTTCCACTTGTTCGCCCAATGGTTGCCGTACAAGCTCTCTGGGCCTTCATGGGACCTTTTGGGGACTACATCCTCTCTAGTTTCTTGCTTCGTGAGAAAGAATACTTTACTGTTGCCGTAGGTCTCCAAACCTTCGTCAGCAATGTGAAAAACTTGAAGATTGCCTACTTCTCAGCAGGTGCTATCCTCATCGCCCTTCCAATCTGTATTCTCTTCTTCTTCCTACAAAAGAACTTTGTTTCAGGACTTACAAGTGGTGGCGACAAGGGATAATATATCCCCGCCACCCTTTTTCATTTTATACTCTTCGGAAATCTCTTCAAACCACATCAGCTTTATCTGCAACCTCAAAACAGTGTTTTGAGCAACCTGCAGCTAGCTTCCTAGTTTGCACTTTGATTTTCATTGAGTATTAGCGATTGTCACTGTAAGTAATATCCTTACAACAAGCAATTTTTCTCCTAGACTTGAAATAAAGCACATTTCTCTATATAATAATACTCATATAGAAAACACCTTTTAGAAAGATACCTATGCTTCCATATCCATTTTCCTATTTTTCAAGTATTTGGGGATTTCGTAAGCCCCTGTCCAAACGTTTCGGACTCAACTGGTTTCAACTTCTCTTTACCAGTATCTTCCTTATCAGCTTGTCTATGGTACCCATTGCCATCCAAAACAGCTCCCAGGAGACCTATCCGCTAGAAACCTTTATCGATAATGTCTATGAACCTCTGACAGATGAGGTTATCCAGGATCTCTCTGAACATGCTAGAATTGTTGATGGTAAGCTAACTTATACAGGAACTGCCAATCAAACACCTTCTATTGTGATCGGTCCAAGCCCAAGTAAGGAGTTCCCTAAGGACTTGCAACTGCATTTCTATACAAAAGAGCTGGTCATCAGCAAGGAAAATAAGGAATTGACCCGCATCTCTTACCGAGCCATTCAGACTGAGAGTTTCAAAAACAAGGATAGCTTGACCCAAGCGATTTCTAAAGACTGGTACCAACAAAATCGTGTCTATATCAGTCTCTTCCTAGTTCTCGGTGCTAGCTTCCTCTTTGGTTTGAATTTCTTTATCGTCTCTCTAGGAGCTAGTCTTCTCCTTTATATCACTAAGAAATCACGCCTCTTTTCATTTAAAACCTTTAAAGAGTGCTACCATTTTATCTTGAACTGTTTAGGATTGCCGACTCTGATTACACTTATTTTGGGACTCTTTGGCCAAAATATGACAACTCTGATTACTGTACAAAACATTCTTTTTGTCCTTTATCTGGTCACTATCTTTTATAAAACACATTTTCGTGATCCAGATTACCATAAATAGGAGATTTTTATGCCCGTTACGATTAAAGACGTGGCCAAGGCTGCTGGTGTTTCGCCTTCAACCGTAACCCGTGTTATTCAAAATAAATCAACCATTAGCGACGAAACAAAAAAACGCGTTCGCAAGGCTATGAAGGAACTCAACTACCACCCCAACCTCAACGCTCGTAGCTTGGTAAGCAGTTATACCCAAGTTATTGGCCTGGTTCTTCCTGACGACTCAGACGCTTTCTACCAGAATCCTTTCTTTCCATCGGTTCTACGCGGCATCTCTCAAGTCGCATCTGAAAATCACTATGCCATTCAGATAGCAACAGGGAAAGATGAAAAGGAGCGCCTCAACGCTATTTCACAAATGGTCTACGGCAAGCGTGTAGATGGGCTAATCTTTCTCTATGCCCAAGAAGAAGACCCTCTCGTAAAACTCGTCGCAGAAGAACAGTTCCCCTTCCTTATCTTAGGTAAATCTCTATCTCCTTTCATTCCACTTGTCGATAATGACAACGTTCAAGCTGGTTTTGATGCGACTGAATATTTCATCAAAAAAGGCTGCAAACGCATTGCCTTTATCGGAGGAAGTAAAAAGCTCTTCGTGACCAAAGACCGTTTAACAGGCTATGAACAGGCGCTTAAACATTACAAACTTACCACTGACAACAATCGCATCTACTTTGCAGACGAGTTTCTGGAAGAAAAGGGCTATAAATTTAGCAAGCGATTATTCAAGCACGATCCACAAATTGATGCTATCATCACAACCGATAGTCTCCTAGCCGAAGGTGTTTGTGACTATATTGCCAAACACCAGCTGGATGTCCCTGTTCTCAGCTTTGACTCGGTTAATCCCAAACTCAATTTGGCAGCCTATATAGATATCAATAGCCTAGCACTCGGACGCACTTCTTTAGAAACTATTCTCTGCATCATCAATGATTCTAAAGAAAATAGACAAATCTGCTACCGCCAGTTGATTGCCCACAAAATTATTGAAAAATAAGAGGCTGGGCAAAAAGCCTTTAAAAGCAAAAAACGCATACTATCAGGTCTTGAAAACCTTGATACTATGCGTTTTATTATGGGAAGACTCATTTTAAGTACTAGTCACTAGTTATCTATCTCAACAAATCTTCCTAGAATATGAACATTCTCCGATACAGAGACAAAGGCGCCCGGATCCACTTGTGTCATAATCTGTTTAAATTCATTAAACTCTGCACGTGTAATGACAGTGATTAAAACTGCCTTTCTCTCGTGATTGTAGGTTCCTTCTGCATCGTGGATCATGGTTGCGCCACGGTGCAATTTTTTATGGATTTTTTCAATTACCTTGTCTGGATGATTGGTCACAATCATGGCCTGCATGCGTTTTTGCTTGGTAAAGACAGCGTCTGTCACACGGCTAGAGACAAAGATGGTAATCATAGAGTAGAGAGCATATTTCCAACCAAAGGTCAAACCTGCTATCAGCATGATGGTCCCATTTACCAAGAAAGAAATACTACCGACATTCTTACCCGTTTTCTTGCGAATAGTCAGGCTGACGATATCCGTCCCACCACTGGAGATATTGTTACGAAGAGCAAAACCAATCCCCAAGCCCATGACAACACCCCCAAAAAGGGCATTGATAATGGGATCCTCCGTCAAGGTTGCCACAGGGACAAACTGGATAAAGAAGGAACTCATGGATACTGTGATAAAGGTAAAGACGGTGAACTTATGGCCAATCTGATACCAAGCTAAGACCATCAAAGGGAAGTTAATGGCGTAGAAGGTCAGCGAAATCGGAATGTGAAAACCAAACCAGTGATTACTCAAGGCAGAGATAATCTGTGCCAGACCTGTCGCACCACTCGAATACACATGCCCTGGTTGGAAAAAGAAATTGACCGCTACTGCTGATAAAAAACCATAGACCAGAGAGGCCGAAATCTTCTCATCATATTTTTCGCGAGAGATGCTTTGTAAGACACGTAAAATTTTTATCTGATGAGCAAAGCGGCGCAGATAATAGCGCCACCGCTTAATTCGTTTTGCTTGTTTCATCTTCTTCTACTTGTAAGCTGAGTTCCTCTAGTTGTTTTAGAGCTACTGTTGAAGGAGCTTGTGTCATTGGGTCAGTTGCTTTATTGTTTTTAGGGAAGGCAATAACTTCACGAATATTTTCTTCTCCTGCAAGCAACATGACAAAACGGTCAAGCCCGATAGCCAAACCACCGTGTGGTGGGAAACCATAGTCCATGGCTTCAAGAAGAAAGCCAAACTGATCATTTGCTTCTTCAGATGAGAAACCAAGAGCCTTGAACATGCGTTCTTGAAGGTCTTTTTGGTTGATACGAAGGCTACCTCCACCAAGTTCGTAACCGTTCAAGACGATATCGTAAGCAATAGCACGAACCTTAGCTAAATCGCCTTCTAATTCGTGAGCAGTCTCTTCCTGTGGAAGTGTGAATGGATGGTGGGCGCTCATGTAACGACCTTCTTCTTCAGACCATTCAAACATTGGCCAGTCAACCACCCAAAGGAAGTTGAATTTATCGTTATCAATCAAACCAAGCTCTTTGGCAATACGTCCACGAAGAGCACCAAGAGTCGCATTGGCCACTTCAAGCGTATCCGCCACAAAGAGAACCAAGTCCTTATCTTCAAGAGCAAGAGCTGTTGTCAATTCTGCTTGAATGCCTGTCAAGAACTTGGCAACTGGTCCGTTTAATTCTCCATCAACAACCTTGACCCAAGCAAGACCTTTGGCACCATACTGCTTGGCTACTTCCGTCATCTTGTCGATGTCTTTACGTGAATAGTTGTCCGCAGCGCCTTTGACTACAATTGCTTTTACAGCAGGTGCTTCTGAAAAGACTTTGAAGTCTACACCTTTGACCACTTCTGTCAAGTCCTGAAGCAACATGTCAAAACGCGTATCAGGTTTATCAGAACCGTAAAGAGCCATCGCATCATCGTATTTCATACGAGGGAATGGTAGCGTTACTTCGATGCCTTTTGTTTCCTTCATCACACGCGCAATCAAACCTTCTGTGATATCTTGGATTTCTTGCTCAGTAAGGAAAGACGTTTCCAAGTCGACCTGAGTGAACTCAGGCTGACGGTCACCACGCAAGTCCTCATCACGGAAACATTTAACGATTTGATAGTAACGGTCAAAACCAGCATTCATCAAGAGCTGTTTCGTGATTTGTGGACTTTGAGGAAGAGCATAAAAATGCCCTTTATTAACACGAGACGGTACCAAGTAGTCACGCGCCCCTTCAGGCGTTGACTTAGAAAGGAAGGGTGTCTCCACGTCGATAAACTCCAACTCATCCAAGTAGTTGCGGATAGAGTGGGTCACCTTAGCACGAAGTTTAAGATTTTCCAACATTTCTGGACGACGAAGGTCAAGGTAACGGTAACGCAAACGTGTATCGTCATTGGCCTCAATGCCATCCTTAATCTCAAATGGGGTTGTCTTAGCTGTATTCAGCACTGTCAGAGCTGTCACGTTTAACTCAACTGCACCAGTTGGCAACTTATCATTGGCTTGCTCACGCGCAGCGACCTGACCAGTCACCTCGATAACAAATTCGCTACGAAGGCTTTCAGCTGTTGCCATGACCTCTGCAGAGACTTTTTCAGGGTTGATAACCAACTGCATGATTCCTTCACGGTCACGAAGATCGATAAAGATCAAACCACCAAGGTCACGACGACGGCCAACCCATCCTTTCAAGGTCATTTCTTGTCCGATGTGTTCCTCACGAACACGACCAGCATACATACTACGTTTCATTGTTTCTCTCCTCTTTTATTCTGTTACTATTTTACCATAAAAGCGCAGGCTCTTCATGAAAATCAGCAGAAAAGTTTGCCAGTCTTTAAAAATTAACGCCCATACAAAAATCCGATGAACTTCACCGGACTCTTTTATTTTGAATTGTTGCCTGCTTTACGCTTTTCAGCAATTTCAGCTGCCTTTCGAGGCAAGACGATTTCTGTTGTGTAAGCTGTCCCAAAGCGCAAGACACCGGCAATAGGGGCAAAGACAACTGCTAGATGGCTATAAAAGAAATCGCCTTTGAAGGCATAAGCTAATCCCCCAATGATGAAAAATAGAACAACTGCTTGAATCACTGCTAATAAAATTACTCGTTTCATGTGACCTCCTGACTCTATTATAGCATGAGAATCATCAAAAAGCCGACTAAATTATTCAAAGCGTGAAGAGAAATACTGTAGACTAGACCTTTTCTGCTAATATAGGCCAAGCCCAAACTAAAACCAAGGCTAAAATAGACAAAAAATTGTTGCACATCACCTGGGAAATGACCTAAGGCAAACAAAACACTGGATACCAGAAGGAAAAGCAGAGTTTGTTTACTATTGTCCTGCTTAGGAAAGAGATAGCGTGCCAACATCCCTCTAAAGATAAGTTCTTCCGTCAAAGGAGCAAAAATAACGACCGCAAAGAATGAGAAAAGTGGTTGAGACAAGGTCAAGTCTATCGCTATTTGCTGATTTACTGAAGGATCATTTGGCAAGAAAAACTGGACAACCAGAGATAAGAACCAAACCAAGGCAGGAAGCCAAATAAATCGGTTGAAGCCACTCTTCTCAATACGAACAGGACCTTTCTGATACCATTTGTAAATGCCGTACACATAAACTCCAGCCAAGGCCACATACAGTAAGGTCACAGCATAGGGTGAAGCGCCTAAGGCAAGCGACGTAGTCGCGAGCACCTGAATGAAGCCATAGATGAATAAAAAGGATAGAATGGCTAGAAGAAACCAGCCAAGGTTTTTAAGTAGTTTCATAAAGTTCTCCTATCTTGCTTTATAGCTGTTTTTCAATACAAAGAGGTTTGCTATTCCTAACACAAGTACCCAGGCAAGTAACATACCAATATTAGAAAAAGATATTTCCCCACCTTTTTGATTTAAAAGATTTACAATAGGACCGACGAACGAGTAATCTAACACTTTTTGAACCGTATCATTTTGAAGAGCAATTATAGGTAAAAAAGAGACAATTAACATAGGGAAGATACTATAAACTTGCGCTTTAGATTGAGTATCTGAAACCGCACCGATTAGAAGGTTGAGAAAAATAATACTAATCGTTGCTAGGAGCAAATAGATAACGTAGGCAACTAAATAACCAGATACATCTACTCTAAGATAGATGGGAAGTGCAATCATAGCAAGCAACATTATCAGAATAGGGAGAACGAGCATACTGAAAGTATATTCTGTTGCTGTCACACCACTTAGAATGAGTGATTTAAGATTTCGTTTTTCCTTATCTTCTGCCATCATAATCGATACCATATAACCACTTCCCATGCTCAAGACCATCGTCAAGCTAGCAGATAGTAAAATTAGGCTCAATTGTCCATTCTTATTTAAAAATTCATTATATACAACAGCAATACCAAAAGGCATCAATAAAGTCGCCAACAAAGTTGAATTGCTAATAAGAACTTGCACTCTTAACCATAGTAGGGCATTTAATTTTCTAAACATCTAACTTTTCTCCTGTTAATCTGATAAAGATTTCTTCTAAAGTCGGCTCACAAGAGTGAACCACCATCAAATCTGTCGTGTCTAAATGTGGCAATTCTTCAAATGGAACGATCTGTTCTCGTCCATCATTATAAACCACACGTACTTTCTTATCCACATGGTACTTCTGGATAATATCTTGCGGACTTCCATACTCTATTAAGTTTCCCTTATTTAAAAGAGATAAGCGATCACAAAGCAGAGTTGCTTCATTCATATCATGCGTGGTCAGAAAGATAGTTGTCCCCGCCTGCTTTAATTCTTGAAGTAGGGTATGAATCATCTTGGATGTTGTAGGGTCTAAGCCACTGGTTGGCTCATCTAGGAAGAGAATCTTAGGAGCATTCAGAAGGGCACGAGCCAAGAACATTCGTTGTTTCATTCCTGTAGATAGTTTTTCTGCGATGATGTCTTTAGCATCTGCCAATCCAACCTGTTGGAGCACCTGATTTACTCTATCTGACTTGAGACCATATAACTTAGCATAGATGAGAAGATTTTTGTAAAGACTCATCTTTTCATAAAAACCACTGCCATCACTAACAATACCAATTTGTTCCAAATCATTTGAGGTTAAATCTTGAGAATGCTTGCCTAACAAAACTGTTTTACCTTGATCTGCAGCCAACTGTCCTGTTAAGACATTGATCATGGTTGTTTTACCTGAGCCAGAGGGACCAAGAAAACCAAAGATTTCACCTTCCTTAATCTCAAAAGAAATCTGATGAAGAGCTTTTTTGCTCCCAAAACTTTTGCTTACATTTTCAACACGAATCATAAAAACTCCTTTATTTGAAATAACGTTTCACCATAGGCAACTGCATCACATTGATATAAATATGGATGGCTCCTACAAGCAAGAAGGCTAGTAGTTGAATCTCTCCTGTCAAGAAAGAAATGATAATAAGAAAAACATATAAGGCTGGTAAGACATATTGGTTTAATTGGAATAAAATCCGAAAACTCTGTTCAAAATTAGCCTGGCGCTCCCCTTCATCATAAGAATTGATATAGTCCAAGACATCCTTTGGTGTAGAGAAAAATGCCAAATCAAACTGACGAACAATCGCAATTGTTTTAAAAAGAGATTTTTGAGCGACTAAGGATAGCACAAAGACTAAGAAAGAGAGGGAAAATGTTTGGTGGCCTGTATGCAATATAACCACTTCATTTAATGAGAGAAAAATAGACAATGAAATTGCTACGCTTGCAATATTAAAAGCAATGGTTCCAAACTCGAGATTCCGATACATTTGCACATAATAGGTTTCATTCAGATTATCATCCATTTCCTCTTGATACAAGGAATGAAATTTTCTGCTTTTCTTTAGGAAATTGAAAGTCAAAAAAAGAATAATGACGGCTAGTAGTAAGCTGATAGCTGATAGCCATGGTATCAAGGGTTTTACATCTAACATAATTCCGTGGGATTCGGCAACAGCCTTAAACATCCCTACAAACATGCCCAAGAAAGCTCCCAAGACAACACACATTAAAAACAACAATCCACGTTTCTTTTTCTTTTTCATATTCATTCTCCTTTTTCACTTGCTAGATTTTTGGATTTCTTTTCAATCCATTCAATTACTGGGATGAGAGCAAAGTAGGCCCAAACAAATTGGTCGCTGTAATAGAGATCAAACCATCCTAGATTTGTTCCAATTAGTAGACACAGGCTGACTAATAGAGCTATGGCAACTACATAATAGATCACTTTATACTTGCTCATCATTTTTCTCCTTTTTCTCCAACCGATTGAAAATGGATAAGAGGACTAAGTTAACCCAAAACAAATACTTACTTTCAACAAAATAGAACCACCCCAGTAATGTTCCAACCATAGCGAAAGCATTCACAATAAGGGCAAGAACACTCATATAATAAATCACTCTATACTTGTTCATCACTCGTCCTCCTCCAAGCGAAATACCGATTCGACTGTTTCGTTGAAAATCTGAGATATTTTTAAGGCAATCACAACGGACGGGGTGTATTCGTCCCGTTCTAATAGGCTGATAGTCTGTCTGGAAACCTCTGCTAGCTTGGCTAGTTCGGTTTGATTAAGGCCATCGCGAGCCCGCAGCTCTTTTAGACGATTTTTTAGTTGCATGTCACACACCTACTCTCCGTCAAATTCAACGGCTTGGATATCCTCAATACGTTGCAACTTGATTTTTTCTTTTCCCGTCTTATCTACGTATCGTAGCTTGACCCATTCCTCATCAACATCCACAACTTCCCAAAAATTTGTTCCAAATAGTTCTCCAATGATTGTTGGTTTCTTTCCAATCATTTCTTGCAATAATCTTGACATTTCTATATTTCCTTTCTCTTTTCTTTCGATTACCTTTAACCTCTTCTCTATCCGCTTGATTTTCTTAGATTGACTCATATAAATCAAGACGAGAAAAGGAAACAAAATCCATACCCACATGTGGCTCCCTCCTATTTCTTAACTTGTTTATATTGTAACACATCTTTTTCTTTTTGACAAGCATATTTGTCAAAAAGTTTAGGATTTTTGTCATTTTGCAAAAGAAAAAGGTCAGGAGTAGGTTCCTGACCAGTTTTTCTACTATTAAAAGCCTAATTTTTCAAAGATTTCTGAGAAGTTTTGGCTGATAGCCTCAAGCGACACTTGCACTTCTTCTCGGGTTTGGTTGTTCTTGACCGTCACTTGTCCGCTTTCGACTTCACTCTCTCCTAGGGTGATGAGGGTCTTAGCCGCAAAGACATCGGCTGACTTGAACTGAGCTTTGAGTTTACGGTTGAGGTAATCACGCTCTGCTTTGAAACCTTGTTGGCGAAGGGCTTGCACCAATTCCAAGGCCTTGACATTTGCTCCTTCTCCCAAGACTGCGATATAAACATCTAGGGCGTTTTCGATAGGGAGAGACACACCTTGCTTTTCAAGGATGAGAAGTAGGCGCTCTACACCAAGTCCAAAACCAAATCCAGCAGTTTCAGGGCCTCCAAAGTAAGAAACCAAACCATCGTAACGACCACCCGCACAGACGGTCAGGTCATTGCCCTCAATCTCAGTTATGAACTCGAAAATGGTGTGGTTGTAGTAGTCCAGACCACGCACCATATTGGTATCGATGATATAATCTACTCCAAGATTCTCCAACATCTGACGCACAGCATCAAAATGAGCTTGGCTTTCTTCATCAAGGAAATCCAAGATAGAAGGCGCATTCTCTACTGCTACCTTGTCTTCTTTTTCCTTAGAGTCCAAGACACGGAGAGGATTTTCCTCCAAGCGACGTTGGCTATCCTTAGACAAGGTCTCCTTAAGCGGTGTCAAATAGTCAATTAAGGCTTGACGGTAAGCCGCACGGCTCTCAGGATTTCCAAGAGTGTTAAGGTGCAATTTGACACCTTGGATACCGATTTCTTTCAAGAAATGAGCTGCCATAGCGATGGTTTCCACATCGGTAGCTGGATTGCTAGAGCCAAAACACTCGACACCAATCTGATGGAACTGGCGCAAACGCCCTGCCTGTGGACGCTCATAGCGGAACATAGGGCCCATGTAGTAGAACTTGCTTGGCTTTTGCACTTCTGGAGCGAAGAGTTTATTTTCCACATAGGAACGGACAACGGGTGCAGTTCCTTCTGGACGGAGGGTGATATGACGGTCACCCTTGTCATAGAAATCGTACATTTCCTTAGTTACGATATCCGTTGTATCTCCGACAGAGCGACTGATAACCTCGTAGTGCTCAAAAATAGGCGTGCGCACTTCTGCATAGTTGTAGCGCTTGAAAATCTCACGGGCAAAACCCTCAACGTACTGCCACTTGGCAGATTCAACAGGTAAAATATCCTGCGTTCCTTTTGGTTTTTGTAATTTCATAGGGAATCCTCTTTAAACTTAATAGTCTTATTTTACCATAAATAGAGGGATTAAAACAGTGAGAAAAAAATTAGGATTTATACTCAATGAAAATCAAAAAGCAAACTAGGAAGTTAGCCGCAGGTTGCTCAAAACAATGTTTTGAGGTTGTGGATAGAACTGACGAAGTCAGTAACATATACCTACGACAAGCCGACGCTGACGTGGTTTGAAGAGATTTT
>NZ_CKYA01000012.1 GCF_001113365.1 Streptococcus pneumoniae
TCTTAAGACGCGTTCTAGTTCTTCTTGTTTCTCTTTACTTTGTTTGTTTCTATAATCTCTTAGTGTTTCATGAAAGAGATAATAATCGTCTAGCCAGAGACCTCCCTCACTTATACGATGACTGATTTCACCCACTTCTTCATATGTTTCTTTATCATATCTTCGTTTGTGGCTTTCTTGCTTACGGAGATAATCTAGAATTCGATTCCGGAATTTTGTTTTGAAATATTTACGTAAGCGTGGAATATCGTCTACTAGCCCTTCTTCACTACTAATCAATTCATGTAGGCAAATCATTCCCTCTTGATCCCAGTCCGATAACTCCCACAAATGAAGGTGATATTCATTTCTACACTTATATACACTCCCCTGGACTTCTTCATACAATTCTTTAAGCATAATCTTCCCCTTTCTGTGTACAGTCTAACAGATTCAAATACACTTTTGGCACATTTCATCCATTCTGTTCTCTACACCGTCTCAACTGCACAAAAAAGAGAGGACAGGCCTCTCTTGGGGTTATAATTCTGCGATTTGGTTTAGGTTTACTTCTGCAACTGTGTCATTACCAAACATAGAGATAATCATCTTCACTTTATTGTTATCAATCTCTGTAATCTTACCAGTGTAGTCTGCAAAAGCACCATCAATAATACGTACAGTTTGACCAACCTCAACATCGAAATCAAATTCTTGAACAGTTTGTCCCATAGATACCAAAATGTCACGAATTTCTTGTTCCAATAATGGAGTTGGTTTTGATCTATTTCCGTGTGATCCGACAAATCCTGTAACATTTGGTGTGTTTCGAACAACAAACCAAGCTTCATCTGTCATGACCATTTCTACAAGAACATAACCTGGAAATCGATTTTCTTCTACTTCTTTTCTCTTTCCATTTTTTTCAACTTGCACTGTTTGCGTTGGAATTTCAACGCGTAAAATATTATCCAACATATTGTAGGTTTGTGCACGTTGTAATAAATTTTCTTTTACCTTATTTTCATAACCAGAATAAGTTTGTAAAACAAACCACCCTTTATCAAAACTATCCATGATATTTCCTTTCATAAATAGAAGATTTTTAGTGTACTTTCACTACTCTTCTAAAAAATGTTAATAAATCGAATCAAACCTGAAACAATCAACTGGTCAAAAATGTAAATAATTACTACAAAGAAAGCTGTGTATTCCATGATAGAACGAAAATCTCTCCAGCTTTCCTTGCGAGTTGGCCATGTTGTGTCTTTAAGAAGTCTAAAAATATCTCCAATAAAACGCATCGCTCTCTCCTATCTCGTTTCTCTGTGTGTAGTGTACTTGCCACAATGCTTACAAAATTTATTTACTTCTAGTCGTGTAGGCTTGGGGTTTCCGCTGATCTTGATTGAATAGTTTCTCGAACCACAAACCGCACAAGCTAGGCTTGCTTTTTTTAGTGCCATAACGCCTCCATCTTATCTATTATAACAAGAAAGCTAGGCTTTGACAAGCATCTTAGCGAAATAGATTGACTACCGAATCCCATATTGTTTGAGCCTTTTCCTTAATCTTAGCATCTGAGATAGCCCGGCTAGCCTCATCTACTAGACTTTGCGCACGTCCTCGAATATCAGACAAATTATCATCTGTCTGGCTATTGTCATTAGTTTGTACTTGTCTTTTTGTGTTAGCTGGTGCAATTCCATTTTGCTTATAAGCATTTTCAACCGTAAAGGTACTTCCTGGTGTATAAGGTAAAATGGTATTGGCAATGTTTCTAAAGACATGGGCTGCACCATTTGAAGTAGAGCCAGCTAGATAGTGATTTTCATCAGTGGTCGGAAAACCAAGCCAATGACTAATCACCACATCCGGAGTATAACCAATTACCCACTGGTCACTTGTGTAATCCGGATTGAAAACTGCTTCAGTTGTTCCAGTTTTCCCTGCCATGACATAGTCTGCAGGCGATGAACTAATACCGGTACCGTTGGTGAATGTCCCCAACATCATACTGGTCATCTTATCAGCTACAGACTTATCAATCACCCGTTTTTGTGAATTTTTATGGCTCGCAATAACCTGACCACTAGCATTTTCAATTCTACTAATAAAATGAGCTTCAGGCATTAAACCTTCATTTGCAAAGGCAGCATATGCTTGAGCCATTTGCAGAGGATTGGTTTCAACACCGCTTCCCAAGGCGACACCAAGAACACGATCAACTTTTTCCATGTTGAGTCCGAATTTTTCGCCCGCCTCAAAAGCCTTATCAACGCCCAAATCATTAACAGTGGCAACAGCAGGCAGATTAAGCGACTCTGCCAAGGCTTGATACATAGGAACTTCTCGACTCGTTTTGATTCCTGCATAGTTATCAAGCTTATAGCTGTCGTACTGCATGGTATGGTTATCCAAGAGCTTATTCAAAGCCCAGCCTGCTTCAACTGCTGGCGTATAAACAACTAAAGGCTTAATTGCAGAACCAGGACTACGTTTTGATTGAGTTGCATAGTTGAAATTCCGGAATCCAGTTTTATCATTGTCTGCAACTTGACCGACAACTCCACGAACTCCCCCTGTTTTCGGTTCAAGAGCTACACTTCCTGATTGTGCAAATGTTCCATCTTCTGCCCTCGGAAATAGCGATGTATTTTCATAGACAACCTGCATATTTGCTTGGTAGTTTTGGTCCAGCTCTGTGTAAATGCGGTAGCCATTATTGACAATCTCTTCCTCTGTTAGATTATACTTGGAAACAGCTTCATTAACCACAGCATCAAAATAAGAGGGGTAACGGTAATCTGAAATCTTTCCTTCATACTTATCGTGCAATTGCGAAGTCATATCAACTTCTGCAGCTTCGGTTTCTTGGTTTTTATCAATATATCCTGCTGCAACCATATTTTGTAAGACAGTGTCGCGACGATTAGTCGAATCTTGTACGGAATTCAAAGGATTATACAATTCCGGTCCTTTGAGCATCCCTGCCAGAGTCGCAGCTTGATCGAGACTCACTTCTGATGCAGAAACTCCAAAGTATTTCTTACTCGCATCTTCTACACCCCATACACCATTTCCAAAATAGGCGTTGTTAAGGTACATGGTTAAGATCTGATCCTTACTATATTTTTTTGTTAATTCTAAGGCAAGGAAAAATTCTTTCGCTTTTCTCTCAACAGTTTGATCCTGCGACAGATAGGCATTTTTAGCCAGCTGTTGGGTAATAGTAGAGCCACCACCTGAACGTCCAGCAGTGACAATCGCCAAGAAGAAGCGGCCATAGTTAATCCCGTCATTTTTGTAGAAGGAACGGTCTTCTGTCGCAATAACGGCATTCTGCAAGTTTTTACTGATGTCAGTCAGTTCAACATAAGTTCCTTTTTGACCAGACAAGGCACCAGCCTCTTTTTCTTCACGGTCAAAAATGATAGTCCGAGTTTTCAAGGCATTTTGCAAATCATTGACATTGGTTGACTTGGCCACAGCAAACAAATAGGTTCCAACTAACAAGCCTGCACTCAAACCTAGTATAAGGATAATCTTTGTTAGATGATAGCGACGCCAGAATTTTCGAATCGGACCCACTTGGGCTAATTTTTTTCGATCACTGCGAGAACGACGCAAGCTAGTAGAATCAGAATCCTCTAGTTCACTTGTTTCTTTTTTAAAAAGAGAAAGGAATTTCTCGAATAATTTATCTAATTTCATGCGTTTATTTTATCATCTTCATCATAGGAAGACAAGAATTTAGCTATTTCCTATCCAAATAGGGCTTTTTTTGTTACAATATCTGTATGAAATTCACATTTACATTACCCGCCTCTTTACCTCCAATGACGGTAAAGCAATTACTTGAGGAACAACTCCTCATCCCTAGAAAAATCCGTCATTTTTTGAGAATCAAGAAACATATTTTGATAAACCAAGAAGAAGTTCACTGGAACGAGATGGTAAGTCCTGGGGATGTTTGCCAGTTGACTTTTGATGAGGAAGATTATCCCAAAAAGGAAATTCCTTGGGGCAACCCAAACCTCGTTCAAGAGGTTTATCAAGATCAACACTTGATTATTGTCAACAAATCTGAGGGGATGAAAACGCATGGTAATCAGCCAAACGAAATCGCCCTTCTTAACCATGTCAGTGCCTATGTTGGCCAAACCTGCTATGTCGTTCATCGTCTGGACATGGAAACCAGTGGTTTGGTTCTCTTTGCCAAAAATCCTTTTATCCTGCCCATTCTCAATCGCTTATTGGAGAAAAAAGAGATTTCTAGGGAATATTGGGCACAGGTCGACGGCCATATCAACAGCAAAGAACTTGTTTTCAAAGACAAAATCGGACGTGATCGCCATGATCGTAGAAAAAGAATAGTTGATGCAAAAAATGGGCAATATGCTGAAACGCATGTAAGCAGATTAAAGCAATTCTCAAACAAGACTTCATTAGTTCGTTGCAAACTAAAGACAGGGCGAACCCATCAAATCCGTGTGCACCTTTCGCATCATAATTTCCCGATCCTAGGTGACCCCCTCTATAATAGCAAATCAAAGACAAGTCGCCTTATGCTCCACGCCTTCCGACTTTCCTTTACCCATCCACTTACATTAGAAAAATTAAGCTTCACTGCCCTTTCAGATACTTTCGAAAGAGAAATAAAAAAGAATGGATGATTGTGTCATCCATTTTTCCATATAATAAAAGCAAGACCAAGAGGCCTTGCTTTTTATCGACTCATGAATTATTTAGCGATTTTTGCGAAGTATTCAAGAGTACGAACAAGTTGTGCAGTGTATGACATTTCGTTGTCGTACCATGATACAACTTTAACCAATTGTTTACCGTCAACGTCAAGAACTTTAGTTTGAGTTGCGTCAAACAATGAACCGTAAGACATACCTACGATATCTGAAGATACGATTGGATCTTCTGTGTAACCGTATGATTCGTTTGAAGCTGCTTTCATAGCTGCGTTCACTTCATCAACAGTAACGTTCTTTTCAAGAACAGCTACCAATTCAGTAACTGATCCAGTTGGAGTTGGAACGCGTTGTGCAGATCCGTCAAGTTTACCGTTCAATTCTGGAATTACAAGACCGATAGCTTTTGCAGCACCAGTTGAGTTAGGAACGATGTTTGCAGCACCAGCGCGAGCACGGCGAAGGTCACCACCACGGTGTGGTCCGTCAAGGATCATTTGGTCACCAGTGTAAGCGTGGATAGTAGTCATCAATCCTTCTACAACACCAAAGTTATCTTGAAGAGCTTTAGCCATTGGAGCCAAGCAGTTTGTAGTACATGAAGCACCTGAGATAACTGTTTCAGTACCGTCAAGAACGTCGTGGTTAGTGTTGAATACAACTGTTTTAACGTCGTTTCCACCAGGAGCAGTGATAACAACTTTTTTAGCTCCACCAGCGTGCAAGTGTTTTTCAGCAGCTGCTTTCTTAGCAAAGAAACCAGTAGCTTCAAGAACGATTTCTACACCGTCGTTAGCCCAGTCGATTTGTTCTGGATCACGTTCAGCAGAAACTTTGATGAATTTACCGTTAACTTCAAATCCACCTTCTTTAACTTCAACAGTACCGTCGAAACGACCTTGAGTTGTGTCGTATTTCAACAAGTGTGCAAGCATAACTGGATCTGTAAGGTCGTTGATACGAGTAACTTCAACACCTTCTACGTTTTGGATACGACGGAAAGCAAGACGACCGATACGTCCGAAACCGTTAATACCAACTTTAACTACCATTAGTGATTTCCTCCTTATGAAAATCATGAAATTTTTATTGTGAAAAGAGTAACTTGAATCACTACAAATCACCTTTCAACAAACCTATTATATAACTATTTGAGTTGAATTGCAAGTACGGGCATTGTTTTTCTATGTTAGTTTCTTTTTAAGGCTATAAATCAAGAACTTCCTTACTATTCATATCGTAGCGATTCTACAGGATCCATTTTACTAATTTTACGCGCTGGGAAGTAGGCTGAGACATAACCAAGTAATAGAGCGAAAACTAGAGTTCCTAAAACAGATAAAAGATTTAATTCAAAAACCTTAGTGATGGATGGGTAAAAGTGACTTACAATCGCATTCGCCAAACTTCCCACCCCTTGTGCAACCAAAAATGCCAGCAGCAAGGCGATTCCTACAATCCAGATAGCCTCGTAAATAAAAATTCCTTTGACATCACGATTTTGATAACCAACTGCCTTCATGACACCTATTTCCTTAGAACGTTGCATGATATTGATGTAAATGATGATACCAATCATGACCGCTGCTACCACAATAGCTTGTGATGAAAGTACAATCAACAATCCCTGAATGACACGAATAAAAGTAATCACAATATCAAGAACCTTCTGTTGAGAAAGAACAGTATACTTCTTGTTTTTCTGCAATTCTTCTGTTATCGCTTTTGTTTGTGATGGATCTTTGAGTTCCAAGATAAAATAAGATACAGCTTTTGTAAATCCAGCTTCTTTCAAAATCGTTTCCATTTGATGAGACGGCATGAAACTGTTGCTGTCCTCCAGGTCATCTTCATCATTGATCACACGTACAATCTTCGTTTGAAATTGAGCAATCTTACTAGCTTCGGCAGCATTTTCTACAATGCTGGCTAAGACTGATTTGCCAATAACATCATTAGCTGTCAGATTGTTTCCTGTCTGTTCATTCCAATTTTTTAGTAAACTGCTTGGAATCGTCAATCCCTGTTCATTTGCATCAGTATAGAGGGAGCCAGCTAATACTTTGTCCGCCTCATTACTACTAACAGAAATACTTGTATCCTCATAGAGACTCACTACTTGAGCATAAGAAGGCATCGTTTGGCTAAGATCCATTTCTTGACCATCTATAGTAATATTTGACATGATCATCCCAAAAGGACTCTCCAAATATTTAATAGCTTCTTTTCCAACTGTATCCGTGATATAGTTCTTATCATCTTGGTTCAAAAAGCCTCGTCCAACATTTTTTGTGTTTAAAGCAATCTGAACTTGAGAAGGGATTTGACCTCCATTCGTATTTTCATCAATCATCGAAATCAATGCATTTCCCAAGCCGAAAGAAATTAAGACTCCTACAAAACCGATTGAGGTTGCTAGCGCAATCAATAGGTTACGCCACTTTCTTTCCAGAAAGTTATTTAAAGAAAGTTTGAATTTATTTTTCAATGATAATCCTTTATTTTTTGACTTCTTCAACGACTTCACCATCCTTCATTTTGATAATCACATCTGCATATTCAGCAACCTCTGGATTATGGGTTACGATCAATACTGTTTTCCCTGTTTGGGCTAATTTTTTAAATACTTCCAATACCATTTCTTGGGATTGAGAGTCCAGCGAACCCGTTGGCTCGTCTGCTACAATCATATCAGGCTGATTTACCAAAGCACGCGCGATTGCTACGCGTTGCTTTTGCCCGCCAGAAAGCTGTTTAACATTTTTAGCCATAAAAGGCTCCATGCCCAAGTTACTTAATTGCTCCTTTGCAATCATTGTCATCTCCCTATCAGATAAATCTTTGACATAGAGAGGTAGCTTGACATTGTCCAAGACAGATTGATGAGGAATGAGATTAAAGTTTTGAAACACAAATCCAATCTTGTTTTTACGAAATTGAGTTAGTTCAATCTCTGATAAGTCACGGAGGGATTCCCCTTTAAATTCTAAAACTCCTTCATATTGTCTATCTAAACCGCTGATGATATTGAGTAGACTGGTTTTGCCACAGCCTGACGGTCCGTAAATCGCTGTAATTTTACCTTTTGCAATCTGCAGGTTTATATTCTTTAAAGCCTGCTCTTGATGTTTACCGTCCAAGGCGTAAAACTTTGAAATATTTTTAATGGATAAAATGGACATTCTTTCCCCCTTATTTAAAACCGTTATCGTCATACATCGTACTGATAGAAAATCCTTCAAGTTGATTGACCCTATAGGCCTACTACTTAAAATTTTCTCTCTATTGCCTCGTTTGCTTCTGGATGTATATCAAGTAATACTCTTCGAAAATCAAATTCAAACCACGTCAACGTCGCCTTGCCGTACTCAAGTACAGCCTGCGGCTAGTTTCCTAGTTTGCTCTTTGATTTTCATTGAGTATAAAATTCATTGTAACAAAAAAGCGGCATTCTCTCAATGACAGAAATGTCACTCCTATAAAGCATTTAACAATACCTTTCTAAGTCTTCGCTCCATTCATTATCTAAACTAACGATTAACTTCTCATTGCCAAACATTCTTGCCATCATTTTTGCTTCTTCATACTTTTGTTTAGCTGTATCATAATCCATCTGAATATAATATTTCCATTCTACCATCAAGACAATCGGTTGCTTTTGAAAATCTCGTGTTTTCTGCCCTATTTTATTTAAGGTCTCAACTGCTCTCTTAAAATAATGAAACAACCCCATAATTTCTATACAAGCTAAAGAAGCTAACAAGGAATCTCTAAGCAAGTCCAAACAATCGAACTCTATCTTATCAACCTGAGAACTTAATTTGTCATGAAAATAAAGAATAGTTTCATGCTCAGACTTTTTTATCTCACCCTCGTTTAAACCATCCATTAACTGACAAAGAAAATACAGTCTCAATTTCAACAATTCCTCAGCCCTATATACATCTCTGGATAGTAAGTCTTGAAGACTGTCCTCAATCACACTTCTTCCATATAAGGAATTACTAGTCATTCTCACTGCATCTATAGCTTGAAGACAATCCACTAGCACTTTCTCATCACGTGGCAAATCATCATAAAAACACTCAAAAATCTCATCGAAATATTCTTCCTTTTGTTCCTGCAACTCCTTGTCTCCGTAGTCAGGATGATGTAAAAGAAAGTATTTTAATTCTTGGTAACGCTTGGGTAATTCCTTATAATCTGGCATCAAGACATAGGACGGAATTTCTAATCGTTCTGCAATATATTCTAGTGTTTTTATCGTCGGACGAAATTCTCCTTTTTCTATCCGCACCAACTGACGGACTGATAATTCAGACTCATCCCCGCAAAAAACTGGACGACTAAGTCCTTTTTCTTCTCTTAAAAGTCGCACTTTCTCCCCTAACTCATTTATCTTGTTCATTTGCCCCTCGCATGATTATAAAAGATTTGATTTTCAAATAAATATATGCGATGATTATACCATTTTTCAAATAGAATTACAAAAAAGAGACAGGAAAATCCTGCCTCTAGGCTGATAACAATTATTTACGGCGTCCTGGTCTTTCTTTGTAACCATAGTAAGAATCTTCGATGATTTCTTGCATATGGTCAACCATTGGAAGACGTGGGTTAGCTGGTGAACATTGATCTTCATAAGCAAGGAAGGCCAATTCACGTGAATGTTCTTTCCATTCTTTTTCATCAATTCCTTGTGCTTTGAAGTTCATTTGGATACCTACGCGCTCACCAAGTTCGTAGACAGCTTTTGCGTAAGATTCCACACCTTCTTCTGGAGTAGAAGCTGGAAGGCCAAGCATACGTGCGATATCTTGGTATTTTTCATCTGCACGGTAGTAGTTGTACTTAGGCCATGTTGCTGTCTTAGCTGGACGTGTACCGTTGTAGCGGATGACGTATGGAAGCAAGATTGCATTTGTACGACCGTGGATTGTGTGGAATTGCGCACCAATCTTATGGGCCATTGAGTGAGAAATACCTAGGAAGGCATTGGCAAAGGCCATACCAGCGATTGTTGAAGCGTTATGCATTTTCTCGCGTGAATGGAAGTCTGCGTTCTTAACTGAGCTTTCAAGGTTTTCGAATACAAGTTTGATGGCTTGAAGTGCAAGACCGTCAGTGTAGTCGCTAGCCATTTGTGATACATAAGCTTCAGTCGCGTGAGTCAATACGTCCATACCAGTATCAGCAGCAACAAATCCAGGAACTGTCAATACCAAGGCAGGGTCTACGATTGCCACAGTTGGTGTCAATGAGTAGTCAGCGATTGGGTATTTGCGGTTGTTTGCTTTATCAGAGATAACGGCAAATGGAGTTACTTCAGATCCTGTACCAGATGTTGTTGGGATTGCGATGAATTTAGTCTTCTTACCAAGCAATGGGAATTTGAAGGCACGTTTACGGATATCCATGAATTTTTGAACAAGATCACGGAAGTCCACTTCTGGTTGTTCATAGAAGAGCCACATTACTTTAGCAGCATCCATTGGAGATCCACCACCGAGAGCGATGATTGTATCTGGTTTGAAGGCACGCATAATCTCAGTACCACGGTTTACTGTTGTGATATCTGGATCTGGTTCCACATCAGCAAAGATTTGGTAAACAACCTTATTGCGACGAAGGTCAAGTTGTTCGATGATACGATCAAGGAAACCAAGCTCTACCATGGCATGGTCAGTAACGATCATGACACGTTCAACGTCACGACATTTTTGAAGGTATTGAATTGAATCACGTTCAAAGTATGTTTTTGAAGGAAGTTTCATCCATTGCATGTTATTTCTCCGTCTTCCGACTTTTTTGATATTCAAAAGGTTAATGGCACTAACGTTATCTCCAACTGAGTTGCGTCCGTAAGAACCACATCCAAGTGTCAATGATGGCAAGAAGGCATTGTAAACGTCCCCGATACCACCGAAAGTAGAAGGTGAGTTACAGATAACACGAATAGCTTTAACAGCTTTACCAAATTCTTTAGTCAATTCTTCATCAGCTGTGTGGATGGCTGCTGAGTGCCCAAGCCCGTTAAATTCAACCATTTGACGAGCTTTGGCAATACCATCTTCACGGCTTTCAGATTTCAAAACTGCGATAACTGGTGACAATTTTTCACGAGTCAATGGCTCATTTTCACCGACTTCTTTACATTCTGCAGCAAGAATGTTTGTTCCTTCTGGAACTGTAAATCCTGCTTGTTCTGCAATCCAAGTTGCTGGTTTACCAACGATGTCAGCGTTCAATTTTGCACCAGCACAGTTTTTGCTGTTTGCTTTCACGCCGAAACAGAATTCTTCAAGAAGCGCTTTTTCTTTTTTATTTACAAAGTAAGTGTGGTAAGATTTGAACTCTGCTACAAATTCATCGTAAATTTCTTTATCAATGATAACCGCTTGTTCAGATGCACAGACCATACCATTATCAAATGATTTAGACATGACGATATCGTGTGCTGCTTGGCGGATATTAGCTGATTTTTCAACATAAGCTGGAACGTTTCCGGCACCTACCCCAAGAGCTGGTTTACCACATGAGTAAGCTGCTTTAACCATGGCATTACCACCTGTTGCAAGGATTGTTGCAACACCTTCGTGGTTCATAAGGGCACTTGTTGCTTCCATAGATGGTTGAGTAATCCACTGTACACAGTTTTCAGGCGCTCCTGCTTTAATCGCTGCATCGCGGACGATACGAGCTGCATGAGCAGATGATTCTTGTGCTGATGGGTGGAAGGCAAAGACGATTGGATTACGTGTCTTCAATGAAATCAATGATTTGAAGATCGCTGTTGATGTTGGGTTTGTTGTAGGAGTGATACCACAAACAACGCCAACTGGTTCAGCGATAAGAGTCAAACCTGTTACATCGTCTTCTTCGATAACGCCAACTGTCTTAGTGTGGCGCATGTTGTTTACTACGTGTTCACAAGCAAACAAGTTCTTCGTTGCTTTATCTTCAAATACACCACGTCCTGTTTCTTCAAAGGCATGTAAAGCCAATTCTCCGTGGGCATCCAAAGCCGCTACTGACGCTTTAGCTACAATGTAGTCGACCTGTTCTTGGTCGAGTTTACGCATTTCCTCAAGAGCAACTAGAGCTTTTTGCACCAATCCATCGACATGCTTTTCAGCAGCGAGTTTCTTTTCCTCTGGTGTCACAGTTTTTTTATCAGCCATATTTTCCTCCATAGCTTTCAAGGATCGATATCCTTTGTTAATTTTTTCACAAGTTTATTATAACGCATTATTTCAACTTTGTAAACAGTTTCATAAACATTTCACAAAGAATTTTTAGCACCTTGTGAAATGTTTGCTAGTTTCTTTTCTTAGCAAGCTTTTTCTTTAAAGTTTGTGAAATTTATTTCAAATATTTTTTTATTTCACAAACTCATTTGGAAGAGAATCTTGGAAAGAAAGGGATTTGCAGGTAAGCGCTTACTTGTCTGGCTTTGACAATACCTCCTTTGATAAGGAGGCTTTATTTTTGTTGAAAAACGCCTTGTTTAAAAGTCCCTTCATAAACGACTTCTTGTTCTGTTGTTAGTTTCCCTTTTCCTTCAGCCTGACCATTTACAAAATCACCTTCGTAGATCCAGCCTTCTTTAGATTGAAAGGTACCTTTCCCGTTGAAGGCTCCATTGTTGAAACCACCTGTATATTGGTCTCCATTTTGGAAAGTAATGGTACCTTGCCCATTCATTTTACCACGTACAAGACTGCCGTCGTAAACAATCGTTCCATTATCGAGTTTTAAGACACCTTTTCCGGGAATATTTAGAAAAAAGACGAGTAGAGCACAAAAAACAATCGTAACTACTGCCAAAAGCTCTAAACGTGGACGAGTCAGATACACTCGATACTTTTCGTAAAAATTCTTAAGATTTTCCACCTTCACTCTCCTTTTCTAAACGTTCTAACCAAGCTTGACACCCCTCTTGAACACGCCGATAAGTTTCCTCAAAATCTCCTGTATACCAAGGATCTGGTACACTTTCAGATGCAAATGAGTAAATCTTATCTTGACAGTCTACTGGACACATCTGACGTAAGTCAGAAACATTTGAAGCATCCATGCCGATAATATAATCAAAGGCTTCAAAATCTTTCTTACTAATCTGAAGCGATGTCTTATTCTTGTCATAAGGAATCTGATACTGTTGAAAAACTCCCTGAGTTCCCTTATGAATCGGATTGCCATGTTCCCAAGAGGAAGTCGCTCGACTTTGGATTTCGTAATTATCTGTCATTGATTTCATAACAAACTCGGCCATAGGACTACGGCAAATATTTCCTAGACAGACAAAGACTAATTTTTTCATCCCATTTCCTTTCTTTTATAGAAAAACGGGAGTTCGTAATCCCGTCTTATTTTTCAATTGCGCCTTCTAGTGAAGCTGTTTCTTTCAGCGGTAATACTGTCTTGATAGCAGCTAATTCAAAAGTCAAGTAAACTCCATCTACGTCAAGAACAATTGTTTTCTTTTCTGTATCTACTTCATCGACTGTTCCATAAAGTCCACCGATTGTAATAACTTCATAGCCTTTTTGTAATTTATTCAAGCTTTCCATACGTTTTTGTGCTTGTTTCTTTTGAGAGCGTTGCGTAAAGAACATCAAGCCCACCATAGCCACAAGAATGATTAAAAATGTATATTGTGATTCCATTATATTCTCCTTTGTCTTTTACATAGGACTACTATATCAAATTTCAGCTACTTTTACAAGATTGTACCTTGCTTTTCTAGTAAGAAAAACCAGAGCTTTCGCCCTGATTTTTAGGATTATTTCAAGTTTTGAACGACTTTTACAAGATTTTCGACAGTAAAGCCATATTCTGCCAATACTTTTGGTGCTGGGGCAGAGGCTCCGAAGGTATCAATACCAAGAACAGCACCATCTAGTCCAACATATTTGTACCAGTTTTGAGTTGCACCCATTTCGACTGCAACACGACGGCGAACTGCATTTGGAAGAATTTCTTCCTTGTAAGCTGCATCTTGTGCGTCAAAGACATCTGTTGATGGCATGCTGACTACACGGACTTTTGCACCTTGACTAGCTAATTCTTTGGCAGCTGCGACAGCGAGATTGACCTCTGAACCTGTCGCAATCAAGATTGTATCAAAGTCTGCTGCATTTTCATAGACAACATAGGCACCTTTTGCAACCTTGTCGAAATCTGTTCCCTCTTCAACAGTCAAGTTTTGACGTGTCAAGACAAGGGCAGTTGGTGTTTTCTCACTTGTCACTGCAAGGTACCAAGCTGCTTGCGTTTCACGCGCATCTGCTGGACGGAAAACATTTAGATTTGGCATGGCACGAAGACCTGCCAAGTGCTCAACTGGTTCGTGAGTTGGACCGTCTTCCCCAACTGCGATTGAATCGTGGGTAAAGACATAAGTCACAGGAAGTCCTTGTAAGGCTGACAAGCGAACAGCTGCCTTCACATAGTCAGAGAAGACGAAGAAAGTTCCACCGTATACACGAAGTCCACCATGAAGGGCCATCCCGTTCAAGATCGTTCCCATTGCAAATTCACGAACACCAAACTGAATGTTACGGTTCAAGCGATGAGCATCGTCTTGAAGTCCGTCAGTCTTGATATAAGTCATGTTTGAGTGAGCTAGGTCAGCTGAACCACCCAAGAAAGTTGGTAACTTAGCTGCCACAACATTCAAGGCATCTTGGCTTGAATTACGAGTTGCTTGAGAGAAGCCATTTTCTAAGGCTGGGAAGTCTGCTGGGGTCACTTCAACTGGATCACGTCCATCAATAATGGCTTCTACTTCTGCAGCCAATTCTGGATGAGCTTCTTTATAATCAGCAACTAATTTTGTCCAAGCTTGATAAGCTGATGCGCCACGATCTGCAACATTTTCTTTGAAATCAGCATATACTTGTTCTGGGATTTCAAATGGTTCGTAGTCCCAACCAAGGGCTTGACGAGTTGCTGCAGTTTCATCTGCTCCAAGAGGAGCACCGTGTACGGCATTCGTTCCTTGTTTGTTTGGAGAACCGTATCCAATAACAGTCTTCACTTCAATCAAAGATGGTTTGCCTGAAGCTTTAGCTGTTTCGATAGCTGCATGGATTGCTTCCAAGTCTGTTCCATCTTCAACCAAGGCAGTATGCCAACCGTAGGCATTGTAACGGTCACGAACACTTTCTGTAAAGGAATCTTTTGTCTCACCATCCAAGTTGATGTCATTTGAATCATAAAGAACAACCAACTTGTCTAGTTTTTGCAAACCTGCGTATGAAGCCGCCTCACTTGAAACACCTTCCATCAAGTCTCCGTCTCCACAGATAACGTAAGTATAGTGGTCAAAGATATTGTAGCCTTCGCGGTTATATTTGGCTGCCAAGAAACGTTCTGCCTGGGCAAAACCAGTGGCAGTTGAAATACCTTGCCCTAGAGGACCTGTTGTAGCATCAATCCCTGCTGTATGTCCAAATTCTGGGTGACCTGGTGTTTTTGAACCCCACTGACGGAAGCTCTTAATCTCATCCATGCTGACATCTTCAAAACCAGAAAGGTGAAGAAGGGCATAAAGAAGCATTGAACCATGACCTGCTGAAAGAATAAAGCGGTCGCGGTTAATCCAGTTCGGTTGAGCTGGATTGATGCGAAGTTGTTTTGTAAAGAGGCTGTAAGCCATCGGAGCCGCTCCCATAACCACACCTGGGTGACCTGAGTTGGCTTTGTTGATAGCGTCAATACCTAGGAAACGAATTGCATTAACAGATAGATTTGACATAGAATTTCCTTTCTATTTGAAGTGATTATTGTATCACACATTCTATTTTACTATTATATGAAAATTATCCGTATCATGCAACATACGGATAACCTCCAAAGAATATTTTTATATTATAGCAAAGCTTTAAATTGAATGTTAGAGTCTTGTTCAAAACAATCATCAAAACCACGTGGATGATGGTATTCTACTAAGTGTTGATCTTGAGGATAAGTGTACTTACCGCCAACTTCCCAGATAAATGGATGGAAATCGTATTGCAAGCGATCTTTTCTCATTTTCCAAAGTTCTAGAATCTCATTAGTAGAAGCCATGAAGTTAGACCAGATATCATAGTGAACTGGGATAATGACTTTAGTACGCAGATTTTCTGCCATACGAAGAAGGTCGATAGATGTCATTTTATCTTGGATACCTACCGGATTTTCACCATAGTTATTCAAAGCAACATCAATTTTAAAGTCTTTACCATGTTTTGCAAAATAGTTTGAGAAGTGAGAATCTGCACCATGATAGATGGTTCCACCTGGTGTTTCAAAGATATAGTTAACAGCCTTTTGAGCCATTTCTTCATCTGTAACAGCTAAGCCAGCAAGTTCACCGCCTGTCTCATCAGCACCGTTCACTGGAAGAGTTACCAAGCAAGTACGGTCAAATGATTCTACTGCATGAATCTTCATATCTTTTAATTCGATAGTGTCACCTGGTTTAACAACGATGATACGTTCTTTTGGAACACCCCATCCTTCCCAGATTCGTCCACAGTGGTAAGGACCGATAAACTTAACATGCTCTAACTTAGGATTGTTGAGAATTGCTGCAGCTGTGTATGGGTCGATATGATCACTATGGAAGTGTGAAACTAAGTAATAGTCTAGTTCGTTGATAGCAAATGGATCGATAACCATTGGCTGAACACGCAAGTTTGGTTGCAACTTACGAACACCTGCCATATTTGCCATTTGGTGCCCACGAACCATATCTTTCACTTTTTTGGTTGATTTTCCACGGTTTGACCAAAGGTCCATGACAACGTTAGCACCACCTGGTGTCTTAATCCAAGTACCACAGTTGCCTAGCCACCACATGGCAAAGTTGCCTTCAGGTACGACTTCTTCTTCGATTTCTTCGTTCAACCATGTTCCCCACTCTGGGAAAGTAGCTAAAATCCATGACTCTCTTGTAATTTCTTTGACGTTTGGCATATGTTGCCTCCTTTGGATATAATTGTTATCTTTGAGATTAGTATACCACCCTTCAAAATACTAAAAAAGACCAAGAAAAACACAGGTTTGTGTTCATCATTGGACTGTCCTTCAAATATCTTCCAAAAAAGCTTGAACTACTATTTCTTGATTTATAAGTGTTTGAACCTCTTCTTGGAACTTACTAGCCAACTTGCTGTCTACAATATAAGACGAAATAAGACTAGAAAGATTTTCACTGAAACTTTTGCTCTCATTACGAAATATATTGTGTTTAAGATAGTCTAGCATTTTCAAAATATCTTCTGCTTCAAGGATAGGATTAACCCTTAAAATCGGAAATCTGCTATCCAAATCATCATTAGTAGTAATCACTACATCAACTTGTGCAATATCTTCCACACTCTTAAATTGTTCTGTTGTAAATACAGTGCCAATTTGCTCATTTGGAAAATAAAGTTTGCATTGTTTCAGCAAAAGTCTCGAAACCGCAACACCTTCATCACAAACGAGATAAACTTTTTTCATATTTTTTTGAGACGATGGTGTATACTTTAAAAATCCTCCAATATGAATCGTCAAATAGGCAATATCATCGTCTGTTAGCCGAATAAACCATGCTCCTTCTAAAATTTCCGCAGATTTTCTAGTGACTAAAAATAATTCTCCATACTTGGATCGAATTTGTTTTGTTAGAGGATTTTTAGAAAAAATACCGTAAGTCTTTCTAAATAACAAGGCTTTACAGTGGATCATCAAATTTCGTAATAAATCATCCTTGTTCTCAATCTCCATTCGGATTTGTGATTCAAAATACCAGATAAATTCTTCTAAAGCAAGTTTTAATTGCCGAAAATCATCACTTTCTGCATGAATATCCAAATCTTTACGATAGGAGAGGAGAAGAACAGCTACAAGAGAAACTTCAAGTTCTGACAAAGAAATTTCAAACTTTTGAAACAACCGTTCTCCTAATTTCTTAGACACCTGATACTCTATTCTTTTTCTTATCAAAGAAAATTCTTTCTCTATATCCTGATGTCTTTCTTGATACTGTTCAACATTATGACAGCTTAACAGCAAATAAGGTAGAACCTGCAACATAAAAGTTACTTCATGATGGTTTATTTTCTTCCCTAAATCTTGTTCAACTAAAGGAACATGTTCCTTAAAAAATTGGTTCATTTCAACAGAAAGCAAACACTCACCATCTAACCTCTCTTTCATCTTATCTTCTAAAATAGATACAAAAGTGGCATTTTCTTCCATAAAAATATGATATAGAAGCGATTGAAGATACTGAATTTTATTAAGAGGGTGGGCATGAAGATGGTATCCCTGTGACTTGCTCACTTGCAAGGTCACCTGATATTGTTCCAAAGTTAGTTGATAACGAATACTATTCAAATCATTGAGAACAGTATTCCTAGACACCTCTGTTAACTCCATCAATTTTTCAATCGTAATACGTTCTTTAGAAATACCTATCCATAGTAACATTATCATCATACGTTCATGCGCACTCATGATATAATCGTACGAATCTACTTCCGATAATAGTTCACAACAAGCATCTCTCTGCTCTTCCGTTAAGTGAATACCAATTCGTGGAATACTAATGATGTGAAGCGCCTCGTCACCCAAAGCAGCATTGATTTTGTCAATGTGATAATAAATTTTCCTTCTTGACTCTTTCAAATCTTTCGAAATCGCCATAATCGTTTTGGACGTTTCTTGATCCATCAAATATTGAAGTAAATCACAACTTGCCTTATCCAGTACCATATTTCATACTCCTCTATCAATCAACTGCCTTGAAAACAACTTTATAATAGTATCACATTCACTAACGCATTTCAATTATCAACAGTAGTCTCTTAATAACGAATACTTACAATTACAAAAGCGAGGCTTGGATCGAAAGGTCCTAGCCTCTTTTCAATTCAATTTCTTATTTCTTTTGACCGTAATAAGCATTTGGTCCATGTTTACGTTGGTAGTGCTTTTCTAGAATGTACTGGGGAGCAGGTTCAACTCTTGGATTGATTTGCTCTGTGAAACGATTCATCTTAGACACTTCCTCTAGTACAACAGAGTGATAGACAGCATTCTCTGGATTTTTGCCCCAGGTGAATGGACCGTGATTACGTACGACAATCCCTGGTACTTCAACAGGGTTTAGACCACGGCGTTCAAACTCTTCCACGATGACCAGACCAGTATCTTTTTCATAGGCTACTTCTACTTCATCCTTGGTCAAACTACGGGCGCAAGGAATTGAACCGTAGAAATAATCCGCATGGGTTGTTCCATAGAAAGGAATATCACGACCTGCCTGAGCCCAACCAACAGCTTCTGTCGAATGAGTGTGGACCACACTACCAATTTCTGACCAAGCCTTATATAACTGCACATGAGTTGGAAGATCAGAAGATGGCCTTAAATCCCCTTCTAGGACCTTACCATCTAGATCAGTCACTACCATGTTTTCAGGTGTCAATTCGTCATAATCCACGCCTGATGGTTTGATAACAATGACACCGAGTTCGCGATCGACTTCAGATACATTCCCCCAGGTAAATTTGACAAGTCCATGTTTTGGCAATGATTGATTGGCATCACAGACTCGTTTACGCATAGCATTGATTACTTGATTCATCTTACATCAAACCTGCTTTCTTAATTAGTGGGTAGAGAAAAGCTTGGGCCTCTTGAATAGCTTCACGTGTTTCTTCTACAGTTTCACAATTTTCAGACCACATTTCGATTAGGAAAGGTCCATTATAATTGGTTTGTTTTAAAATATCGAAAGCTTCTTCCCATTTGACACAACCTTGCCCAAAAGTTACATCTCGGAACTGGCCCTTTGAACTTTCTGTCACTGCATAAGTATCCTTGAGATGGAGAGCTGCGATGGCATGATGCCCAAGATAAAATTCACTGTAGACATCATTATGCCATGCAGATACATTACCAATATCTGGGTATACAAAGAGGTAGGGAGAGTCAATCTCTTTTTCTACAGCCAAGTATTTTTCGATGCTATTGATGAAAGGATCATCCATAATTTCAATAGCAAGTACCACCTGAGCCTCTTCAGCCCAGTCACAAGCTTTTCTCAAATTTTTGATAAAACGTTGGCGTGTCTGGGGTGACTTTTCCTCATAATAAACGTCGTAACCAGCTAATTGAATAGTACGAACTCCCAAGTCTTGGGCTAATTCAATACATTTTTTCATGAGTTCTAGAGATTTTTCCTCTATAACTGGATCATTTGATCCCAATGGGTAGCGACGATGGCCTGAAAAACAGATAGAAGGAATACGAACACCAGTTTTATAGATTGCTTTGACAACTTCCAAACGCTCGTCCTTGCTCCAGTCCAGTCTTGCTAAACGCTCGTCACGTTCATCAATAGACATCTCTACAAAATCAAAGCCTAACTCCTTGGCAAAATTTAAACGTTCTAGCCAAGTAAAGTGTGTCGGGGTTGCCTTTTCATAAATTCCAATTGGACGTGCCATGGTTTACCCCCAAATTCGTCTGATTTCATCCTTGAAGGCACGCGCTGCTCCTGCTGGATCCGCAGCTTCTGTAATTCCACGACCTGCGATGAAGGTAAAGACATCAACGCCTTCAAATAGTTTGAGAGTATCTACATCTAGACCACCTGTTACAGACACACGGAAGCCCATGTCGATGAGTTTTTTAACCTTATTAAGGTCTTTTTCACCCCAAGTCTCACCAGCAAGAAGTGCATCACGAGATTGGTGATAAATAGCTTGTGAGATACCAGCATCTAGCCAAAGCTGAGCTTGTTCAAAAGTCCAATCGCCATAAAGTTCAATCTGGATTTCGCCTCGGTCTCCACGTTCAGCCGTGATAGCCTTTAGAGCCGCTTCCATAGTAGGGATAGTTGCACAACAGATACAAGTCATCCAATCGGCACCACGAACGGCATTATTTTTGGCAACTGTTCCACCAGCATCGGCACATTTTGTGTCTGCCACAATAATCTTATCTGGAAAAAGGCTTCGCAAGACTTCAACCAGTTCACTTCCAACTTGTAATAAGCAAACAGTTCCAGCTTCGATAATATCTACTTCCTGACCAACAGAAACAGCTGCTTTAATCGCTCCTTGCAAGTCTGAATGATCTAATGCAACTTGTAAATTAGGTATTCTTTTTGTCATCTCTTTATTCCTCTTTCTAACTTTCCAAATCCAATCCCTCGAGATAAGGGCTATCCTTAGATTCTTCAATCATCGCCAAGACATCTTCCTTAGTCTGGCAAGCCTGTAAACGTGCGATAGAATCTTCTAATTCAAACAAGGCAATAATCTGTGGAATGGCTACACTTGTGTGAATTTTTGAGCTTGTTGCTGCTAGTGCCAACAAAACTGAAACTTCTTTCCCATCTGAAAATACAACAGGATTTTGTAAGGTGATCAATGAAAAGGCATCTCTTTGCACTCCAGCTTCAGGTCTAGCATGGGGCATAGCCATACCTGGCATTAAGATATAGTATGGGCCATACTCTTCAGTCGATTCGATAATAGCATCGTAATACTCTGGCAAAATTGCTCCACTTTCAATCAAGGGATCTACTGCTACCTTGACTGCTTCTTTCCAATCGTGAGCCTCTAAACCTAGTCGGATCGAGTCATTGTCAATTAAAGCTTGTTTTAAATTCATATCTGCCTCCTTTATTTAAAGAGGGAGAAGGACAGAAACGATAACTCTCAGTTTCTGTCCAGCCCCCTCCAACCTTTTACTGTAGTGCTTGACTGAGTTTTTCAGTGATTTCTTTATCATCCATCAAGTTGTCAAGCCCAATTAACTTCCCATTAGTTCGCCCTTCCAATTCTTGGATCAAATGAAGAGAAGCGATTACGATGTCATATCCTGCTGCTAAACCTTTAGCTTCACCGACACTGCATGAATTGACTGTAAAATCTGTTTGATTAAGCTTACGGAGAGCATTTTCAACCTTCATCTTGATAACCATTGATGAACCCATTCCATTTCCGCACGCTGCTAATACTTTAACCATTTTATTTCTCCTTTTCTAGATACTAAGCTTCTTCTTGAACTTCACCGTTGTAATATTTCTCTTTATCTTTTGCTTTGGCAAATTGAAGTTGAGGAATAACAAGCAAGAAGAGACACACAAGTACATAACCAACAATACCAAGGTATTTGAAGATATATCCAAATCCAAGCCATGGGAATTCAAAGTCGATATTTCCATGGTAACCACCATAAGATGCTAAATCAAGAAGAGCTACACAGAGAGCTCCTAAAGCAACTTGGAGAACACCTGAGATGAAGGATAGGATAACAGCCGCTTTCCATCCGCCGCGTTTATCAGCGTAGACCGCAATGGCTGCATTGTCAAAGAACACTGGTACAAATCCTGTAATAATAAGAATCGGATTTTTAAAGACGATGAGCAAGACAATTGTGATCAATTGACCAATCAAACCAAAGGCAAATCCTGACAAGACAGCGTTTGGAGAACCAAATCCATAAGAAGCTGCAACGTCAACCGCTGGGAATGAGCCTGGCAACAATCTGTTTGAAATACCTTGGAAGGCGTTTGTCAACTCAGATACGAACATGCGGACACCTTGCATCAAAACGAACAAGTAAACTGAGAAGGTAAAGGCTGTTTGAATAATGTACATAAAGAAATCTTGTTTAGCAGGATTGAATAGATTTCCTGAAGTGATGACTTCTTTATTAGACATAATGTCTGGACCCAAGATTAAAAGAATGGCTCCGAAGAATACGAGCATCAAGGTAGCAGATGCAACAACTGTATCGTGGAAGATTGAGAGGAACTTAGGTAATTTAAGATTGTCTAAACTTTCTTCTTTCTTACCAAAGCGTCCTGCTACTTTATCTACAAACCAGATTGCAAATTGCTGTTGGTGACCAATCGCAAATCCGCCACCACCAGTCAAGCGTTGAGTTGCCTCAACAGTCATATTTGAACTAACTGCCCAGTAAAGTCCACAGATGATACCAATCGCTGCTGTACCGTAAGCATTGCGCAATTGTGGTACTAAGAATAGAACCATAAGAGATACTGTTGCAGCTTGTTGTACCATGATGTGACCAGTAATAAAGAGGGTTCTTACCTTCGTAATCTTGCGAAGAGCTACGAGCAAGATATTTATTCCGAAACCAATCAATAGGGCTGTAGTTGCAGTTCCAACAAAATCTGGAAACTCTGCTGCAATTTTGTTGTTTGCTGCAGCAAGTCCAAAGTAAGGGTCGATAACCGCTGCACCAATTTGGAATTTGTAGTTAAGGGCTGCTAAGATCGGACGGAAGGTTGTAACCAAACCACCCGCACCCACGTTGAGCAACATATACCCTACTGTTGCTTTAACAAACCCTGAGAAAACGTCATGGGCAGGTTTTTTCAAAAGTGCGTATCCTACCAACACCAATAAACCTACGAAAAATGCGGGATTCTGCAAAATATTGCTAGAAAACCAATTTAGAACACTTGAAATGACTTCCATAATTGTTCTCCTTTTGAATTGTTTTTGTAGTTTTATTATATATTTTGAAAGCGCAAACAAAAAGACCAAGAATTACACATCGGACTGTTCACTCTTGGACTGTATGATTTATAATATTTTAATGATTATCTTATTTTCTCGTAGCTAGATAAAACGGAAGAATTTTATCATAAGATTTCAGTAAATTTTCCACGATTTCTTCTTCAGATGAATTATCTGTCACAGAAACATCTACCTTCACCAAAACTTTTCGGATTTCTTGACTGCTTACCTTCTCACGCAACGTACGACGATTTTCTTCGTTCGCCTCCCATCTTTGACTTTGACCATCTGAGTAGGCTAGATAATAAATTCCTTTAACGGTTGGAATGTCTAAAACTTTGGCTTGCTTGTCTAAGGTCTGTTCGTCTTTCTTGCGCTCGATAAAACTAACTTCTAATGATACACCAAAATCAGAGGGTACTCCATACAAACGAAGAGCCATCATAGGTTCGGTCACTTTTCCCTCACGCTGTATATAAGCCCAGAAGTGTGGTCGCAAGCGCTGCGCTTGGTTCATCCACTGGCTAGTCTGTTGAAGTTGCCATTCTGGATGGCTTGCTTGAAAGGCTTTAGCCAGTTCTGTAAAAGCCTTTCGTGCCTTTTGACCTTTGTGGCGAAATGCCAGCATTTTCTCTCGTTCTTCTCCCGCTTTATCAGGATTACGGTACTGCAAACCAGCAAAATCTAAATAGTCTCTTATCTTATTCAACATCCGTTTCATCTCCTCTAGCTAGCAAAAAATCAGGAGAACCCTGATTTTACTTATTCTGTATCTACAACGACATAGCGATTTGGCTCATCACCCTCAGAGTAACTGGTCACGCCATCCATACGTGAAATAATACGGTGGATAATCTTGCGTTCACTATTCGACATTGGATCTGTTTGATGACTGCGTCCTTCTTCTAAAACACGAGTCGCCAATTTTTGCGCATAGGTCTGCAAGACTTCTGCACGGTGTTCAACATAATCATTGACATTGATAGTAATGTAGAAAGTTCTTGAATAGCGGTTGTAAAGATAATTTTGAGCCAACAGTTGCAAGGCCTTCAAGACTTTACCATGGTAGCCGATAATACGACCTGGTTCGTTAGTATCAATTTGCAAATTGATACTACGACGGTTATAATCATTTGAAAGTGTGGCCTCAACATCCATGTCATCCACAATCGCTTGAACATAGGCAGTCACATCCGTAGCCACCTGAGCAATATCAAAGCTCGGTTCAACTTTCAAGCCCATCTCTGTCAAGTCTTGATTTTCAGTTTGGTCTTGCTCAGTTTCAAGGTCATCAGCGCCCGCTTCTTCCCTCATCGCTTCCTCGATTTGAAGTTCATTTAAAATCTCAATGTGGCCAGTTTCTTCTAAGATAGTGCTGGCATGTCTTTCATGTTTTAAGATTTCAGCCTTGACTTCATCAGAAATACCTTGACCTTCCTCTTCAATCTTTTTAATTGCTTCTACAACATGCCCCAAATCAACAGTTGCTTCACTGACTGTTTTAACAGGCTCATTCAAATCATTGATTTGTTTTGGAACTCCCTTTACAGCTTGTTGGTTTGCTTTGACAACAGTCGTTTCACTAATCGCTTCAATATCCACTTGGGCTGGTTTTTTACCAAATAAGCCAAGAAAGCCTTTTTTCTCACGAGAAATGACTTTAATATGTGCCTTCTTCCTTGGAATATCTAATTCTTTCAATCCTTTCTGGATTGCTTCTTCAACAGTTGAACCTGTAAATACTACCATTACCAGATTCCTCCTTATTATTATTTCGTTTTCTGAGCCTTTTTCTTGGCTTTTCTTTTTCTATTTTCCAAATCTTTCTGTGCCTGTACTAGAGCCTCGCGCTCTGCGATAATCTTGAATGGATTGTTCAAGAAATAGGTTTGCAAGACTTGGTAAGCATTGGACACTGCCCAGTAGAGAGCGACTCCGCTCGGAGCATAGACTCCAAAAACAAAGATCAAGACTGGAATCCCATACATCATCGCAGTTGTAGCTCCGTTACGCTCAGACAAGGCTTTATTGGACAACCAAGTACTTAAAAAGGTGAATACTGCTGCTAAAATCGGGAGAACAAGGGTTGTATCTACACCACCAAGGTTAATCCATAAGAAATGACCTGTCTTTAAAAAGTCAACCCTTGATAGAGCTTGGAACAAGGCCAAAATAACTGGCATCTGAATCAAAATCGGCCAAAGAGAGTCTGACTGTCTGACACCCATTTCTTTAAAGACTTTACGCATTTCCTGCTCTAGTTTGGTTCTGCTTTCCATATCTCGACCTGGATATTGTTCTCGAAGCGCCTTAATGCGTGGTTGAGCTTCCTGCATTTTCCTAGAAGCCACCATTTGCACTTGGAAGACTGGCAAGAGCACTGTACGAATCAAGACCGTAAAGAGAATAATCCCCACTCCGATACTGATATCAAACGATAAAAAGCGAATGATTTCCGCAAAGAAGTAAACAAATTTACTCCAAAAATCAGCCGAATCGGCTGTAATATCACTAGTTGCCCCATTAGTCGCACAGGCTGTCATGATCAATAGAGACAGACCTAGCAAACTAGTCAACTGTAGTTTCTTTTTCACTCCCATTTCCTTCCTGGTAAATCTTTGATAATTTTAATACGTGGAGTAGATTTTTCTCCATCTCTGCGTATTCCAAGGTTTCGACCCCTTTCCGAGCAATGACAACAAAGTCGACATCTTCTACCAGACTCCCTTTTGCATTCTGGATAATATGCCGAATCCGTCGCTTGATTTGATTTCTAGTGACGGCATTCCCCAGTTTCTTGCTAACTGATAGACCTACTCGAAAATGGTTTTTCTGGTTTTCTAATTGGTAGACAACAAATTTGCGATTGGCAAAACTTGTCCCCTCCTTGAAAATCGCCTTAAAATCTTTCTCTCTTTTTACACGAAAGTTTTTCTTCAAAACTCAACTCCATCTATTAAATTACTACTATTATACCATATTTTTCAAAAAAGCCAATCATAGCAAGGTTTTGGACAATTTCATCAGAAAAAGGAGCCGGAAAATCTCTTTCCCAACTCCTTGTCCTAAATATTTTTTCTAGTTTTACTTATTTTTTCAAGCGTTCAACATCACGGGCAATGACTAATTCTTCATCTGTTGGAATAACCAAGACACGGATCTTCGCTGCATCTGTTGAGATGTCTCCTGTAACGCCAAAGACATTCTTTTCATCATCAACATCACAGCCAAACCACGAAATTCCTGAGATTACATCACGACGGAAATTTGCTGCATTTTCACCAACACCTGCTGTGAAAACAATGGCATCTGCTCCATTTAGCACTGCAAGGTACTGACCGATATGTTTTTGAATACGGTCAACATACATTTCATAAGCCAAGCTAGCGTCGTGATTCCCTTCTGCTACAGCTGCTTCTATATCGCGCATATCGCTAGAATTAGCAGAAACTCCCAAAAGACCTGATTCACGATTCAGAACACGACTGATATCTTCTGGTGTGTTAAAATCATCTGTATATTGCATTAAGTAAGGAATGACAGCTGGATCAATGTCCCCTGTACGAGTTCCCATCATAATACCACCCAGAGGAGTGAAGCCCATAGAAGTGTCGACAGACTTACCAGCTTTCACAGCTGTAATTGAGCCTCCGTTACCAATATGACAGGTAATCAACTTCAAGTCTTCTAATGGACGTCCCAAGAGTTTTGCTGCTTCTCCTGCTACAAACTGGTGACTTGTCCCGTGGGCACCGTATTTACGAACCTTGTTTTCTGTGTAATATTTTGTTGGTAGAGGGTAGCGATAAGCTTTCTCTGGCATACTTGTGTGGAATGAAGTATCAAAAACAACTACACTGGTAATGTCTGGCAACAATTCCTTGAAGGCACGAACACCTGCTGCATTGGCTGGATTGTGGAGAGGAGCCAACAAACTTAACTCTTCAACTTTTTCTAAAACATCTCCTTCAACAACTGTTGATTCTTTGAAATACTCTCCACCAGCAACGACACGGTGACCAACACCTGTAATCTCGTCATAAGCCTTGATAATGTCGAAACGAATCAAGTCATCCAATAAGATTTTAACAGCTTGTGTGTGATTTTCAATATCTAAAATTTGTTGTTCAGAACGGCCGTCAAATTTTACAGTTGAAATTGAATCTTTCAAACCGATACGTTCAATCAAACCTTTCGCCAATACTTTTTCTTCTGGCATTAAGTATAATTGCCATTTCAAACTTGAACTTCCTGCATTGATTGCAATTGTTTTTGTCATAACATGATACCCCTTTTTAAGCGTTTTCATCTATTATAACAAAATCTATTTTATATTTCAGTACCTTGAGTCCATTTTTGAAAATTTTCTTTAAATTTCATTAAAACACTTGCATTTTGTAGGCTAGCAAGTGGATAAATAAAAGGCTCTACTGCTATTTCACTTTTCTTCTGTAAGATAAAAATAGTCTTAGATTGTTTGGAATTAGCAAAGAGATTTTCAGGCAGACTAATCATAGCAGCCAGACTTGCCTCTTCTTTCAGCCACCCTTTCAACAAATTACTTTGAGGACTGGTCAACAAATCACTCGGAGCTAGAAAAATAGCGTATCCGTCTGACTTGAGATACTTAAGTCCTTGTTCCATGAGCAAGTGATGGGCGTAGGTATGTTCTTGACTAGAAGCAACTTGATGACGCGACGCAACGGCGTCATCAGGATAATAGCCGGCAGGCAAGTCGCTGATGACCACATCGCTTTCTTTGAGCATTTGTGGACGAACGGCATCTCCTTGGACAAAGCCAGCCTGCAAACCAATCACATCTGCCATGCTTGCTGCCAAATCAATCAGCAAATCATCCACTTCCATTCCCAAATAATCCACCTTTTTATCAAGCGAGGTCAAGAAAGTAGCGCCTAAAATTCCCATCCCAGAACCCATTTCGAGGATAGTAATTTCCTCCTCTTTAAACAACTCTTCCACAATAAACACCAAAAGTAAAGCAATAGCATCTGGTGTAAACTGGTGATTGGCCTGCAAGGGCTCTGTCTGCCCAGCCTTCATCAAGAGAAACTGGTAGGTCTTGAGCCATTCTTCTTTGCGAAGTGCTAAACGCTTAAGGGCCTGATTGTTCTCCTTGACTTGCTCTAGCTCAGTCTCACCATCCAAATAGATGCTGTTTTGCTCCACCAAGGCATCATAAAAATTGGTCGCCAAATCACTTTGGATGACTTGGACATTCTCTAGTAAATAGGTATAAGCTTGTTCAATTTTTTCAAAATCCATATTCCTATCTTATCAAATTTCCCTTCTTTTTTCCATCCTTATAGAAAAATCACTCCCTGACTAGGCGAGTGATTTTTGGGCTACTGTTAAAAAGAGTTCTGAGTAATTTCCTTGAAACAGGTCTTCAGCACTGTAAAGAATCTGACTATCAATGCTCGAAAAACCAAACTGGGCTAGCTTGTTTTCCAGTTCAACCAATTCAAATCCATGATGGTTAGCTTCTGTCTTGGTAAAATCAGCAATGAGGAGTTGTCCGTTTTCTCTCAGATGTTGATGAAACAGTGAGAGAGCCGCATCCAAATCAGGCATATGATGAAGAACACGACAAACAACAATGAGATCAAACTCTTGCTCCAAGGGATTTTTCAATAAATCTTGCTCCAAAAACTGGATATTCTTGATGTCTTGTCGCTCCGCTTTCAAACGAGCTTGCTCCAGCATTTTCTCTGAAATATCCACCAATGTTACAGACTTTGCTTGTTTGACCAGAGGCAAGGCTAATAGCCCCGTCCCTCCACCGAAATCCAAAATTTCTTTGTCTGATAGAAGATCAATCTGTTTCTCGACTGCTTGACAAACCAAGTTTGCAAGAAAGATATTTTTAGGGGAATCGAAAGTTTCTGCTTTGTGGTTAAAATCATGTTTCATATTTTTAGTTTAGCACAAAGTAGCTTGATTAGCTAGGAATTCTCTTTCTTTTCAGGCTTCTCTTCTGATTTTTTCTTCTCCGCTTTTTCGCTTGAATCGGTCGCTACCTCTTCCTTTTTATCCTTTTTCTCTTCTTTGATTTTGACTGAAGGAAAGATGAATTCATATTGTCTCTTAGGCGTACGAACCCTTGTCACCAAGTTTGTTTTCTTGTTTTGATAACTTACCTGACCCAGATTAAAGACCTGTTCCCCGCTTTCTTGCTCGGCTTTATCCTTGGTTCGTTTAGCCATGGCAAAAGCGATCAACTTTTCTTTATTTAAAGCATAGTCTTGATAGTGGGCGACTTGTCGGTTCAAGTAAAATTGTAACAAAAGACTAAAGATGGCTGCTATGGTGACCGCATAGAGGAGAACACCTGCCTTAACTTTTTTCTTTTTCCACACGATAGATAAACTCCCTTTCTAAGCCTTTTTGGAACTGAAAATGAAAACGAACCACTTGATTGTCCTCTGTAATCTGCGCAGATTTGAGACCATAAACCATAGGTTGATAACCTCGTCCACTGGCATCGGTTTTCCGAAAATCATCTGATTTTGACTTACCTATCGCAATTTCCTTGCCATCCTGCTTCATATAGAGGCGGTTGCCCTCCACTTTTTCGAACTGCGAACGGTCTAATTCTGCCTCCAGCTGGTCCACAAACAAGAGCCACTCCTTTTGCTCGCTTTGTTGCTGGTAGCGAACTTCTGAAATAAGGAGCTGACTCATGGCTTGAAAGAGGAGTAAACTTCCACTGATGACAATGAGAGCAATCAGGGATTCCAACAAAGTAAAAGCCTTGACCTTATGGCTCTTTGATTGCCAACAACTGTTCTGAACCATGGTAGACCTCCAATCCCTTTTCACTAGAAAACACCTGAATCTCAACTCCATTTATCTTTACCTGATTTTGACCTGTCTGCAGAGCCATCTTAGCTACACGCACAACTTCTTCTTTCTGCAAGATTTTTGCTTCTTCTTGCCTATTTTTCTGAATTTGTCCCAAAAGGAGCGTCGCGATGCTGGCAAAGATAGCTAGAGCAACTACTGCTTCCAGTAAAATCACTGCCCTAATTTTTTGTTTCCTTAATGCGTTTAATTTTTCCATTTCCTAGATATAATTGATAACGAATCGCTCCTTTGCTGGTCTGAAATTCAACCTTAGCCAGAGACGAATTGCCCCCAGCTCGGTCAAATGTAATACTTTGGCCTGATGGTGCCTGAATTCCTTTAGGAACTGTCAACTTTTGACTGCCATTGCTAATGGTCTGCCCATCTAAGTTTAGACTAGTCTTTTGCTGACTGCCTACACTGCGTTTTTGAGTTTCCCGATAAAATTCTTCAAACTCCATAAAGAAAATCTGCTCCTCTACCGCCGCAAAAGTGGACTGGACAGAGCCGGACAAGCACAAGGCAAGGATACTCACAAGACCCAAAACCAAGAGGCTTTCCAGCATGGTAAAGGCCTTAATCCGCGACCGTTTGAGTCTTATTTTGTTTTGCATGATATTCTTTATAAGCTTTAGCTTGCTCTTCTGTGATTCGCCCATCTGCTTGTAACTTACTTAGGCTAGCATCTTCATTTTTATCTAAGCTATAAAGCTCTGCCTGGCTTTCCACCACCTTAACAACAGCAGCTTTTCCTTTATCATTGACTGCTTCTTTTTGCTTGGTCAGATTAGGTACAAAGAGCAAGAGAAGTACGCTGATGATGAGCAAGACCACCAACATCTCCACAAGTGTGAAAGCCTTTACTTTCGCTTTTTTCAAGAATGTCATCATTTTTTTCATGTTAAAAATTTACCTCCATATTTTGATACATGGGCATGAGCATTGCCGCATAAAGTAAAACGATAATCAGAGCCACAAAGATAAAGACCAGTGGCTGCACCAAATTCATGGTGCGGTTGACTCGGGTAAAAAAGGCTTCCCAAGTTTTTTCAGCATAGATTTCCAACTCACTACCCAGCTTGGACTTGACTTCCCCATACTCGATGATGAGACTCAATTCCTTCCTAAAGAAAGGATAGGTTCCTATAGTTTGAGAAAATTCTCGACCATTTTGGAGAGCATGAGCCAAATCTTGACCGATTTCTTTAAAGAGCTGAGAACCTTGTTCCTGCATCATCTGAAAAATCTGCGTCAACTCCATTCCCTGCGAAATCATATTTCCCCACTCACGCGCATAATAGGCTGTCAAATAAGTCTGCACAAAGATTCCAAGAAAGGGAAGACGTGCCAAGATAGAAAAGACCCGCATCTTAGAACTTCTTTTATAGAAAGTGAGTGCTAAAAGGACACCTACGGAAACAAACCCTACCATTCCTAGAAAAATTTGTGGCAGATTGCCAATGATTTGGGTAGCAATATTGCTACTATCCAGTTGTGGTAGCAGGTAATTCCGTAGTCCCAGCATAATTAAGAGAAGAAAACCCAGCAAAATCAAGGGATAGGTCGCTACTTCAATTAGTTTTTTCTTGACCTTGGCCAGATTGTCCAGATATTCTTCTATCTTTCCTAAACTCAGGTGAAGATTCCCATGAACTTCAGCTAGGGATAACTGAGTGACAATGGCACTTGAAAATCCCAAACTTTTCATCATTTCTGAGAATGATTTCCCCTGAGACAAGCCTGTGCGCATCTGGATCACACACTGCTTGTCCAACAAGGCACTCCTATCTAAAAAGGAGATGGTCTCCACCAGATGAAAACCGCTGGAAAAGAGATTGTTAAACAGGGTGATGATATTTTTTTGCTTAGCTGTAGCTAATTTTTTCCGTTTCAGCCTGAAGACTTGTGATATGTCCATCTTTAAGAAGCTGGTCAATCTGTTCATTCCAGCTAGTTGGCTGGTGTTCTTGATAGTCTTTGTTTGCAAAGTCAACAATTCCTCCTCCCCCGATCAATCTCTGGTAGCAGACTCCTTGCAGAACGACTGCCAATTCCTCCTCACTCACACCCAACTCCAACAGGCGTTCATAAACACCTCGGATACTCTTGGCATGAATGGTTGAAAAGACTGTCGCACCTGTCAAACTAGCTCTGACTACTGCACGCGCCGTTTCGCTGTCTCGAATTTCTCCGATAATCAAGAGATCTGGCCGATGACGTAAGGAAAGCTTGATCAAATTTTCATAGTTTAGTCCGATTGCTTCGTTCAACTGCAACTGGAGCATGTCATCCTGCTTGATCTCAACCGGATCTTCAATGGACATGACTTGTTGTCCCTTAAAGAGAGATTTAGCCAATTCATGCATCAAGGTTGTCTTGCCACTTCCGACTGGACCAGCAAAGAGATAGAGACCACGTTGCCTGTACTGCTTACCCAATTCGTCAATATTATGAAACCAAAAATGCAAATCCTGCTTCTCATCATGCAACAAACGAATCACCAAACTCTCATGCCCTCTATAATCGCCTACGGTAGATAAACGTAGGGACGCCATTTTATCGTCATAGGCATAATCACAGGAACCCAGTTGACTACGTCGCTTTTCTCCCACATTCATACCCGCCACAAACTTGAAGTGGCTGATGACGGCCGCAAACTTTTCAAAATCATAACAACCAATTCTACAGCGCTCGTCTCCTATCCTCATATGAAGCTCATAGGCGTCTAGCTTGGGGACAAAATAAATGTCTTGCGCCCCTTTTTTCCGAGCTGAACGAATGATTTCTTGTGCAATTTCTTGAACCATACTTACCTCCTCACCTATACTATTCGCAAAGATTTGGGAAAATAAAAAAAGCAACTCCAAAAAAGTTACTTTTTCTCTATTTTAATTTCATACGGCAAGAACGGTGCCTTTCCTTACCTGTTTGTTTTTCATAGCCTGGGCGTAGTTTTTCATCTGGGATAACCTGCTCATCCTGTAAAAGAGCCAAAGAATGGTATTGTTGTAAATATTCATCACATTCATCACACCAGCGTTGGTCTTCTGGATCCCAAAAAATGGTCATCAAATCACTTCTACTTTTATAAAGAGGAGATTCTTGCTCCAATCGAAACCAGCAAGTTTTGTAGTATTTGAGAGCATCATAATACTGGTCAAATTTCTTACTAGCTACAATATCTTCTTCCCAACCTTCTAAGAACCACCAGGGTTCAAAATCTCCGTACATTTCTATAACACGATACATATTCATTCATTCCTTTGTACCGTATATTATAACCAATTCCGCCAGACAAGGAAAGAAATATGCTCATTTCTTAATTTCTTGATAAAAAATCCAGCCATCCTATGATGACTGAATTTCTATTTGCTTATGTTCCAAAATCTTTTTACTACCTAGGCTTCAGAAATATCGTTTTCGATGATGACCTTAATGGCATGGTGGTCTGCTGCCTTACTGAAGACTTCATAGGCTTTTTCAATTTCACTGAGTTTGAAATAATGAGTTACCAATTTTTCTGGTTCAATCTTATGACTTTCAAGTGCTTTCAACAATTGTGGAGTTGTATTTGTAGATACCAAACCAGTTGTTACATTGATGTTGCGAATCCAAAGTTTGTCCAAATCGAATTCGACTGGTTTACCATGTACACCACAGTTGGCAACTGTTCCGTCTACACCGATAATCTTTTGACAGAAATCAAATGTTGCAGGAATACCAACAGCTTCGATAGCGACATCCACACCACGACCATCTGTCAAATCATAAATTTCTTTAATGGCTTTTTCAGGGTCTGAAGAATTAATCTTGTGAGTCGCACCAAATGATACAGCAGTTTCCAAGCGGTTATCGTCTAAGTCCACCATAATCAATTTAGCTGGTGAGTAGAATTGAGCTGTTAAAAGAGCAGCCAATCCAACTGGACCTGAACCAATAATGGCTACGCTGCAACCAGGTTCTACTTTCCCTTTCAAGACACCAATTTCATATCCAGTAGGTAGAATGTCTGATAGCATAACCAAGGCTTCATCTGACAAGTCTTCTGGAGTGTGGTAAAGAGTATTATCTGCATGAGGAACACGTAGATATTCAGCCTGCATACCATCAATTAAGTGACCGAAAATCCAGCCCCCTTCGTCTTCACAGTGGGCATAAATTCCTTTTTTACAGTAGTAGCATTTACCACAGGCACAGACACAAGAAATCAAGACCTTGTCGCCTTTTTTGAAGTTCGAAACTCCTTCTCCAACTTCTTCAACAATCCCAATTCCTTCGTGGCCAAGAATGGTACCACTTTGACAAGCAGGAACATCTCCTTTAATGATATGGAGGTCTGTTCCACAAATAGTGGTTTTTACGATACGCACAATAGCGTCTGTTGGCTTGCGAATAACTGGTTTGTCTACATCAACAAAAGAAGCAAGTCCTGGTTTAACATAAGTATAGGCTTTCATAAAGCACTCCTCCTTTTTTTATTTGTACTATTATAATATAATTGTAAACCTTTTCATTTGCTTGTTCAAGATTTTTTGTGATATTTTTAACTTTTTTATTTACTGGTAAAGTAATATAGATAAAAAAGCAGAAGCTAATCTCTAACTTCTGCCTTCTCTCTTATGCTTGATAACGTTTCACACCGTCTAGGTAGGTTGCTACCAATTCCAAATCTTTATCTAGCACGATGAAGTCAGCGTCGTAGCCTTCACGGATTTGACCACAAACATCATCGATGTGAACAGATTTAGCTGGGTTGAGGCTGGCCATCATGACCGCTTCATGTGGATTTGCAATACCCCATTCGACCACATTCTTCAAACCGTCCTTGAGTTTGAGGATAGAACCTGCCAAGTTACCAGTAGATTTGAGACGTGCAGTTCCATTTGCTACTACAACAGGGAATTCTCCCAACATATAGTCACCGTCTTCCAAGCCACCAGCTGTCATACAGTCGGTGATAAGAGCGATGTTTTCTGCTCCTTTTTGTTTGAGTAAAATCTCACAAGCTTTTGGATCTACGTGATAACCATCACAAATCAATTCTGCGTAAGTATGTGGGAGCTCATACATAGCTCCTACCATACCGAGTTCTCGGTGAGTCAAGCCACGCATGCCATTGTAGGCATGTACCCAAACACTCGCTCCAGCATCGACTGCTTTCTTAGCTTGTTCAAATGTCGCATCTGAGTGTCCAAGTGCAACTGTCACACCTTCACCTGTAATAGTACGTACAAAATCTTCCACCCCATCACGTTCTGGTGCAATAGCGATTTTATTTAGCATCCCTTTTGCAGCATCCTGCCAAGAATGAAACTCCTCAACACCCGGGTCTCTCATATAAGTTGGATTTTGTGCCCCCTTAAAAGTTTCTGTGAAATATGGACCTTCATAATAAATCCCACGAATCTTAGCACCTGTTGCTTCCTTATAATGGTTTCCAAGATTTTCAGTGACTGCAAGCAATTGCTCATAAGTGGCTGTTAAAGTTGTGGGCAAGAAACTGGTAACACCGGTACTAAGAAGTCCTTCACTCATAGTATGCAATGTACCTTCAATGTTGTTGTCCATCACATCTACACCTGCATATCCATGAATATGAGTATCCACAAGACCTGGTGCAATGCTATAACCAGTATAGTCAAGAACCTCTGCTCCTTCAGGAATTTGATCCACATGTTTCCCAAATTTGCCATCAACAAGTTCTAAGTACCCACCGCGACGAATGCCAAATGGATAGAAAAACTGATCCGCTTTAACGTAATTAGTCATAATAATGACCTCCTTAAAAGATTACTTTTGATATTTATTATGTCAATTACATTATAAACCTTTCTTTTTTATTTGTAAATGGTATAGACCTATTTTCTAAAGATATTTTAAAAGAGCTGAATTTCTCCAACTCTTTTCTCTGTAATACAGGTTATTTTGATTTGACTGGCTTGTCTTGAGCCGTCTGCAAAGCTGTGGCAATCGTATCTGCATACAATTTAGCTCCTGCTTCAATAGTGCTAGTGTCACTTCCGAAATGGACTTGGTCTGTTCCTGCCCAAATTTCTGGATGTTCTTTCGCAACTTGATTCCAATCTGCTATCGTGATGTAAGGAGTCTTCTCTGCCAATTCTCTCATATAGGCAGCAGCCTTCTCAACAATGGCATAGGTCTCTTTTGTCTTATCCCCCTCATAAGGAGTCACCAAAATCATATGATGGCCCTTAGGAAGATTTTTCACGATACTATCCCAATCTTCCTTGTAATTTTCAGGATTATTTACCCCAGTCGCAATGACCACCATCTTAGGTAAAAATTTATTCTGGCTATTGTTGAGCATGATTTCGTTGGCGGTCTTGGTTGTTCTGCTGACTTGTGCGTTAATCTGTGCTCCAGGAAGGGCTGTCTGCAGGGCTGTATTTGCCCTTAAAGCCACCGAGTCACCAATTAACATAGTGCCATCAGCAATTCCTAAACTATCAGCTTCTGCTCGTTCTGTCATCACCTTGGTTTGGCTAATATTTGTTGCAGCTTGCTTCAAACCATTGACAGTTAAGTCTGTCTCAAACGCTCCCACTTGTGGTGCCAACAAAGTCACTAAGAGGACAATGAAGGCCAAGATTCCTGTACTTGTCTCAAGAATTGCGTGAACATAAGGCAGGGGACGAAGAGTTTGTAAAACAGGTGTGTTCTTGCCTGCAATCCACGGCTCCAATACATAAAATGAAAGACTGGCAAATCCATAAGAAAAAATCAAAGTTAATAACACAGCAAGAAGATTTGATGTCAATTGTGAAAAAATGATATAGAAAGGCCAATGGAAGAGATAGACAGCGTAACTAGTATCTGCTAAAAAGCTGATAATCTTTGGTTCTTGCACATTAGGAGTCTTTTCATGTAAGACACGCGCCGCCAGAATCATAGCTAGGGCTGCAAGACTGGCAAGCAAGAAGCCCATAAGATAGGCAAAGAGATAGGTAAATTTGACAAAGAAGGTCAAAATGAGTAAGAAGCCAAAACCTCCTGCAAAAATCAACAGGGTCTTTCGTAAATCCCAGATTCTATCCAACTGCTTGACGAGGGAAGTCGTCTGACGAACGCCTACAATCGTTGCTATGATACTTCCCAAAAAGAATGGATAGACATGAGTTAAACTGGAGAAGTAAACAGAGGAATAAGAGGTTACTAGAAAACTACCAATAAACATGGAGAAGAAACTAATCAAGAAGGCAGCAACAGATAAGAGAAAGACCATTCCTCTCAACTGACCATTTGATTTAGCCTGTTTGGATAAAAACCAAACTGCTAATCCCCATAGAATATAGTAGTGAACCTCAACTGCCAAACTCCAATTATGAACAAACAAATGAGGAATGAACTGAGATTCATAACTCCCACCTGTTAGGAGTTCATAGAAGTTGGTCATAAAGCCTAAGACACCCGCAATCTGACCCCCAATTCCAGCAACATAATCTTGCCGAACTAGGAAGGTAAAGGGCATGGTTACCAAGACCATCAAAACCACAGGTGGCACAATCCGATAAAAGCGTCTCCTAAAAAATCCAACCAAGTCAATCTCATGATTTTTAGAAAATTCTTCGATGAGTAGAGCTGTAATCAGAAATCCTGAAAATGTGAAAAAGACATCTACCCCGAAAAATCCTCCAGGAAAGATCGTCTGAAAGAAATGATACAAGAGTACCAGTAGTAAACCTGTAATCCTAATCAAGGAAAACCATTTAATGCGCATACGAGTTTATTCTTCCTTTCATTGTACACTTTATTCTATCAAAAAAAGAAGAAAAATCCTAAGAGAAAACTTAGGATTTTTAGCTTATATCAATTCCATTTTAGAAATTACGGCCTGACTTATTGTAGCCATATTTTTCCACAAAATACTCACGGAATTCCAAGAGATTGTCATCCATGATGGCTTGGCGTACTTGCTTCATCAGGTTAAGCAAGAAGTAAAGATTGTGGTAGCTAGTCAAGCGGATACCAAAGGTTTCATCAGCCTTGAGCAGGTGACGAAGATAAGCGCGTGTATAGTTCTTACATGTGTAGCAATCACACTCAGGATCCAGTGGCGTAAAATCCTCAGCAAACTGGGCATTTTTGACAACCAAACGTCCCTGACTGGTCATACAAGTTCCGTTACGAGCAATTCGAGTCGGCAAGACACAGTCAAACATATCCACCCCACGAATCACACCATCAATCAAGCTATCTGGTGCTCCCACACCCATCAGATAGCGTGGTTTGTTTTCAGGCAGCAGTTGAGTTGTAAAGTCCAAGACCGCATTCATCTCTTCGTGGGTTTCTCCCACTGCCAAACCACCGATAGAGTAGCCTGGGAAATCCATGCTGACAAGATCATGAGTCGATTGGCGACGAAGGTCCTCAAATCCTGCCCCCTGCACAATTCCAAACAAACCTTGGTCATGTGGACGACGGTGAGCCTTCAAACCACGCTCAGCCCAACGGCTGGTACGCTCGATGGATTTCTTAACGTAGTCATAAGGTTGATAAAACTGAGGACATTCGTCAAAGGACATCATGATGTCTGAACCCAGATTGTTCTGAATAGAGATGGCCTTCTCCGGAGACAAGAACATCTTAGAACCATTGAGATGGTTTTTAAAGGTTACTCCTTCTTCTGTGATATTACGGCTATCTGCTAAGGAATAAACCTGGAAACCACCACTGTCCGTCAAAATAGGTTGGTCCCAATTCATGAATTTGTGGAGACCACCTGCGCGTGCGATGAGTTCATCTCCAGGGCGAAGCCAAAGATGATAGGTGTTTGACAGGATAATTCCCGAACCCATCTCCTTCAATTCTTCAGGCGACTGAGTTTTGACAGTAGCTTGTGTCCCAACTGGCATAAACATAGGTGTCGGGAAGGTTCCGTGGGGAGTGATAATTTCTCCCAGACGAGCTCCCGTGTGTTTTTCTTTCTTAATCAAACGATATTTGATTGGTGAATCTGACATTTTTTACCTCCGAAGCTGGGAAAAACAGTCCCAGTTCATACTTTGCGCCCAAGGGCATACTGTATGATTTTATCAAAAAAAGCTGGAACTGTCACGAACTATGGTATAATGAGAGAATGAAATACCCAAAAATTGATTTAAAAACCATTCGTCTGCAGGCTAGGCAATTTCAAGCTGAAAATCCCCGCCTCTTTCTCGTCTATCTCTTACCGAGCATGCTGGTCATCTTGTCTGGCTTCCTCAATCCCTTAGAGCGCATCAACGAGTCTATTTTAGAGCAATCCTTTTTAAGCGTGCTTGGTCATGTATTCCAGGCCTACCTTTTTCCTCTATTAGTCTCCTTTATCGGAACTATTCTTCTAACCAGTTCAGTTTATACAACGCTGAAACTCATCAAGAATCCAGATACAGAACTATCAGTCAAAAATAGTCTCACTCTCTTTAACGAAGAGCACTTTTCACAAACCTTTTTGACTCTCCTTCTCAAACGCTTCTATCTCTTCTTATGGAGCATTCCTAGTTTACTCGGAATTTACTTCCTCTTTTACAGTAGTTTTCTAGCAAAGAAATTCGTTGTCCTTCACCCTGAGTTTCCCAATCTGGATCTCACGTCAATTGAAACCGAGCGTTTCCTCATGACCTTTGGTCTCTACTTTCTAGCAAGTATCCTCTTGATGATTGTAGGAAATAGTCTCTATATTCCACAATACTATGCTTATTCACAGGTAGAATTTCTCCTCTGTGACACCCTAGACTTGGGACAGACCAAACCAAGACAAATCCTTAAAACCAGCCGTTTCCTGATGAAAGGCTACAAATTTCAACGCTTTGTCCTAGACTTACAACTCCTTCCTTGGTACTTCCTCAATTGGATTACCTTTGGAATTGCTAGTTTCTCACTCCTACCCTATATTCAAATCAATAAAATAATTTTCTACAGAGCAGTACTGGCTCGAAAACGTCCAAAAGCTTGAAGGTGACCCCTCAAGCTTTTTTCTATCAATGAGTTTCTCCGCCCACCAACTTGAGATCCTGATCTCCATGTTCTATAATGGCGCCGATTGCCGCTTCTAGCCCTCGCCTAATATCCACTAAACTCATAGCTGGAGTGGTAGGCCGATTCACCACCTGTTCCATCATATAAGGAATATGCATAAAACCTGCCTTAACATGTGGAAATTTTTTTTCTACCAAATAGAGGGCCTGATACATCAAATGATTGCAGACAAAAGTCCCTGCCGTATTGGAAACAGAGGCCGGTAATCCCTCTTTTTTTATAGCCTGAACCATCGCTTTAATCGGCAAACTGCTAAAGTAGGCTGAAGCACCGTCTGAGCGAATGGGAAGGTCAATCGGTTGATTACCTTCGTTATCAGGAATGCGTGCATCGTCTTGATTAATGGCCACTCGTTCAGGTGTCAAGCTAGATCTTCCACCAGCTTGCCCAATACAAAGGACAAAGTCAGGTTGATAACGATTCATCTCTTCTTCCAACACTTGAGCCGATTTGTGAAAGACTGTTGGCACTTCTAGACAACGGACCTCAGCACCATGGATTTCAGCTGGTAAACCTTTAATGGCCTCCAAAGCTGGATTGACCTTTTCCCCTCCAAAGGGCTCAAAACCTGTCACTAATACTTTCATTTCTATCTCCTTACAAATGATTTCATGAAACACTTTTCTTAAAGACAAGTATAACATATTTCCCTTATTCTGGAGTGAAAAGGATTAGTGAGACTAGAATCGACCTTCAAGTTTATTTAAAGAGGAAAATGCTAATCAAGGTCAAAATAGCTGGTCCACCTTGCTTCAAAATAATTTTCTTATCTGCTGTTAGAGAGCCATAGGCCGCAGCCCCAATCACAAATAAGACAAAAATAGTCACAATTTCTAAATTCTGTGAGAAATAAATACCATACAAGAGAAAGACTCCTAGCAAAGCATTATAAATCCCTTGATTTTTAAACAATGAACTTACTGACGGACGAGCCAGTTCTTCCTTGTCCATGTTAAAGACACGACTAGTCGCATCTGATTGCGTTGCAATACTTTCCAAATAAAAAATGTAAAAATGCTCCAAAGCAACAATCGTTGCTAAAATGATTGTAATAATTGACATCTATTTCTCCTTAAATTTCTATATTTTCAATACCCAAAACCAATTTATTTAATAAACGGCTGAGTTCTGTTCTTTCAGACTCTGTTAAGATACTTTCCATCTCTTGCTTAACCTTGATATGCTGCAGAGGTGGATTCACCACTAACTGCTCCTTAGCGTACTTCGTAGCCTCTACCAACACTTCCCGCTGATTTTCAGGATTACGATGACGCTCCACCAAACCTTCCTTTTCCAGAATTTTGAAATGTCGGGTCAAAGCAGCCTGATCAATCTTCAAACGCTCCTGAACCGCTATTTGATTACAAGGGGAATGCTTCAGCAAAAATAATAAAATTTGATACCGTGTCAAACTAATCCCAAGTCTTTTTTCAAACAATTGCGTACTCGCTTGCTCAGACAAGCGGAGTTGATAAAGTAAATCTTGAATCTCTATCATTTCTTTCTCCTTTCTATTGATTCGTCAATAATTGACTAATCAAGTATAATGCAAAGTAAAATAAATTGCAAGAATGTTGCTTCAATCATTACAAAATGCTAACTTCCATTTCCCATTCATATTGATACTCAATGAAAATCAAAGAGCAAACTAGGAAGCTAGCCGCATGCTCTACTTGAGTACGGCAAGGCGAAACTGACGTGGTTTGAAGAGATTTTCGAAGAGTATGACAAAGAAAAGAACGAACGAGACTCGCTTCCTATCACGAAAGCTAGATCTCATCCGTCAAAATGATATTACAAAGTCTGGTTTATCCATTCATTGAAACGTGAACGTGGTCATAGTGGTTTTCTGTCACGTTACCACGGTCTGGCATTGGGTTCCAAGTATTAGCTGGCCCATATTTGCTATCGAATGGAGCATAGAAACGTTGTTTCCAGATGATGTAACTAATTCCTCGGCTGGCCATATTTTGAATAGCGTATTCCGCAACCTTATCCCCTAGTTCTGAACTTTCTGGTACCATAAAATCAATAGCCAAACCTTTTCCGTGATCTCCACTGTCCCCTGGACGGTAACCACTAAAGGATGTGATGCCAAACAAGTTGGCAATTTCTTCTTTAAAGGCAGCTGTTTGTGGTTGAAGGCCTGCATTTTCAGATTTCGCTACCGCAAGTCCAGCATAATCGGGCGTAGCTGGAGCTGCGTAAGTTGTTGAAATTATTTTCGTCTCTTCTGGTTGATAAGTAGAAACTGTTGGTGTAGCTTCACTTGATGATGCTACTTCTTTTGCTTCTTCTGAACTTGTTGCAGTTGTTTCGATTGCTATTTCTTCTGCTGGCGTTGTAGTTTCTTCCACTGCTGATTCAGCTTGGGAACTTGCTTGAGTTTCATCTTTATCAGCTGGAGTCGTTGCCTGAGGAGCTGCTTCTGAAACTGCACTGCTTGTTTCGGCTGTTTGCTCCTCTGAAACAGAAGTTCCTGTAGAAGGCGTGGCTTCTTCTGTAGCAGTCACTGTCTCTGCAACTTGAACAGTTTGATCATCTACGGTCACTTGATTGGTTGTCAAATCTGCTGTCGCAGTTGTCACTTCCTCACTAGAATCTGCTTGAGGAGTTTGGATTTCAACTTCCGTTACTTCTTCTGCTTCATTGACAGTCGTTGTCAAAACAGTTTCTGGGAAAATCAAGTCCATATTAGTGATTTTATTCAAATTCGCAAGAACTGTGACATCTACACCCAAGGCTTCTGCAATGGTGCTCAAGGTATCACCATACTGTACTGTATAACTTGTTTTGTTGTCCGTTTTAGTCAAATCGTTTTGGATTTGCTCAACACTACGTGCAGTCCAAGTAACTTCTTCTGCTTGGGTTGCCAATACTGGTGCAAAGGACAAGGCTGCTGTTGAGGCTAATAATATTCTTTTCTTCATTCTTTCAAATTCCTTTCAAATGAGTACCTGTCTATCATAACACAAAAAATGTAGAAAAAAAGCCCTCTCGGGCCTATTTAACAGAACTGTCTATTCCTTGTAACAAACTCGGTTACTTGAAATAGTTTGTTAGGTCTCTGTCACAAAACTGACACAATCTTTTTATCACTCAGCCTCAAAAATACGGGAAATATCTGCTAACGCTTGAATCCTGTGATTGCCTTCATAAGACGATTCTAAAAAGTTGATACTTTGAATTCTACTATTCTGGGCAAATTCCACATCCAGAGTCCGATCCCCTATATAATAGGTCTTCTCAGAATCCAACTGATACTTGTCTAACAGATAGGTAGCAGCTTCCGGATTAGGCTTGCGCGCAAAGCCACTCTGACTGGTTAGAATCTCTGTAAAATAAGATCCCAAATCCAAGTCTCTTAGAATGGTAAAAGCATTATCTCCTTTATGAGTATAGACAAATTGCTGAATCCCTACTTGGTTTGCCCAACTCAACACCTCACGCGCACCTGGCATTAAGACTACCTGAGCATTCTTCTCAGCCAAACTCTGGGCACGCACCTGATTTAGCACTTCCACATCCAGATTTCGCTCTTCTGCCACCCGCACAAGCAAATCCTGAACAGAATACTTGAGAATAAACTCTCTTACCTTTTCCTTATCATAAGGAATAGCAAACTGACCAAAAGTCTCCTCAATCCCTGATAAAATCGCTTCGTAGGAGTCCAATAATGTCCCGTCTAAATCCCAAACAAAAGCTGTTTTTTGCATTTTCTATCCTTTCAAGTTCATATAACGCTGGTAACGATAGCGTAGAAATAACCAACGAAAACCATTATCCAAAAGGGTTCCGGTCCAAATACCAGGCAAACCCCACCCAAGTACAATCCCCATCAGATATCCTGTTCCAATGCGGATACACCACATTCCTATACTTGTCGCATAAAAGGGAAGCCGAGCATTGCCCAACCCCTGCCAGACTGCTGTATAGATGACTGTCCCTATCGTCATAGGAGTACCAAGTAGTGAAAAAAGTGTTACTAGAACACTGGCCTCCACAGCTAGAGAATCAGTCGTATAGAGATGAGTTAATGGTACACCCAAGACATAGATACTAAAGGTCAAAGGCAACATGAGAATCAGAGAAAGCCAAAAGGTTTGTTTGCTCAAACTAGCGACTCTTTTCCAATTATCCTCTCCAACTGCTCGGGCCACTAGCATGACCGTTGCCGTAGCGACGCCAAAGGCAGGCATGTAGTTAAACTGGGTCAAGACTTCTCCGACTGCATTCCCAGCAACTGCCTCCGTTCCAAAAGAAACGACCAAGGCAATGATGACGACATCACCAGCTCGCATCATAAGCCGCTCTCCAGCTGCTGGTAAAGCTAAAGTCAATAGTTCCTTATCTAAACCAAAAGTCGGTTTCTCAAAAGGCAACTTTAATTGGGACCATAAAATCACAAGACCAACCAAACGAGACAGAATTGTCCCCCAAGCAACACCAGCTATCCCCATATCAAGAACAAAAATAGCTAGACTGGAAAAGAGAATATTCAAAGCATTTGACAAGAGACTAACATAGAGAGGCAGACGTGGATTATGCGTTGCACGAATCAAGGCACCCAGACTGGTCATGAATCCCAAAAGAACAATCGAACCACCAACTAAAGATAGGTAGAGTCCACCACTCTCAGCTACAGTTCTCTCCGTCCCCAAAAGTCCTATCATCTCTTGCCCAGCGAAGATGGACAAAGCTCCCAAAAGGAAACTTAAGAGTAAAGTAATTTTCAAGGCCTCAGTCACATGATAGGCTAGCTTGGACTGATCCTTCTGCCCCAAACTTTTTGAAATAACACTAGAAATAGCTGCCCCTAGAGCAATGAAAATCGCCTGATAAATCGTGATAATATTGCCAGCCACTGAAACACCTGAAATAGCTATCAAGCCCAAATGGGCTACCAAGTAACTGTCCACCATCCCCATGAGCATCTGCAAAAAGTTTTCGCCCATAGCTGGCAAGGCAATATTAAGAATGTCTTTATTTTTCTTAAACAATCCTTCCTCCTGATGAAAAGAAACTCAGTTGGTTTCCCAACCGAGTTTACTCCTTCTGTCTTAAAGTCCTAGATAATCCTCAACCGCTGCTTGCATATCAGCAGCTGCCACTGTTGTCTTGTGACGAACAGGAGCTGTTTCAAGTCCATCAACTGCTGGTGGCACTGCAACGCCTGAGATTTCATGTAATTGAGCCAAAGCTTCAAAGTCAGTTAAGCCAACTTTCCCCGTTACAGCTTCTACTGCAACCACTGGGAACTTGTATGGACTAGCTGTTGATGCAATCACTGTCTTAGTCGCATCGCCAGTAGCATCTTGGTATTTCTTATAAACTGCTGAAGCAACCGCCGTATGTGGATCCTCGATATAAGAATCTGACTCATAAACACGCTTGATTTCTGCTGCCGTTTCTTCCTCAGTCGCATATTCAGCTGCAAAGAGTTCAAGAATCTCTGTATCAAAATTAGTCAACTCATATTGACCTTGGCTATTCAAAGCATTCATGAGTTCAGCTGTCTTAACCGCATCATTACCCAAAAGATGGAAAATCAAACGCTCCAAGTTTGAAGATACCAAGATATCCATAGATGGGCTAGTTGTTACCTTAAACTCACGTTTCTTGTCATAAACACGTGTCTTGAAGAAGTCTGTCAAAACATTGTTGTCATTTGAAGCACAGAGCAATTTACCAACTGGTAGACCAATTTGTTTGGCATAAAAGGCAGCCAAGATATTTCCAAAGTTTCCAGTTGGCACTGTGAAGTTAACCTTATCACCAGCCACAATCTCACCAGTCTTGACCAACTGAGCGTAAGCATAAACATAGTAGACAATCTGTGGCACCAAACGACCAATGTTCATAGAGTTAGCAGATGAAAATTGCAACTTGTTGGCCGCTAATCTTTCACGAAGAGCCACGTCGTTAAACATGTGCTTCACATTTGTTTGCGCATCGTCAAAGTTACCATCAATAGCAATAACATGAGTATTGTCGCCAGTTTGAGTGGTCATTTGTAACTCTTGTACCTTGCTGACACCATCCTTTGGATAAAAGACGATAATCTCAGTTCCAGGCACATCCGCAAACCCTGCCATAGCAGCTTTCCCAGTATCACCAGATGTCGCTGTCAAAATGACGATTTTGTTCTCCAAACCATGTTTCTTAGCAGCAGTCGTCATAAAGTATGGCAAAATAGACAAGGCCATATCCTTAAAGGCAATCGTTGAACCATGGAAGAGTTCCAAGTTATATTGCCCGTCTAATTTCACTAATGGTGCGATAGCTGGAGTATCAAACTTGCTATCATAGGCACTGTTGATACAGTAGTCCAACTCTTCAGCTGTAAAGTCATCTAAAAATGCTGACAAAACAATCTTAGCAACTTCCTGATAAGATGCATCTTTCAATTTGTCAAAGTCCAAATCTACCTTTGGATAAGTAAGCGGTGTAAACAAACCACCGTCCGTCGCCAAACCTTGCAAAATAGCTTGGCTGGCAGTTACTGTATTGTTGGTATCACGCGTTGATTGATAAACTAATGTCATTACTCTCTATCCTTTATCTATAGTCTCTTCCATTATATCATGATTTTTCAGAAAATTCTCCCTTTATAAAAGAAATTATAGTTCCAATTCTTCTTTCAAAGGCTCTAAATAGGTCATTTCTTGCTTATTTCTCATCTCCAGTCCTTCCTCAGCTAGCAGGAGTAAGTCTTTGGAAAATTCAATAATCGCAGTTTCTTCCTCATCTCTAAGCTTCTTCTTAGAAAATTGTCGTCTTAAAAACTTATAATCACAACCAAATTTCTTAAAGAAAGGTGCTGTTTCTAAGTAAGCTACTAACTTATCTAAATTAACCAACAATCCCAAGTGAAAGGCTGCAGAAGCAAAAGTCCTATCAAGTGGCTGTGTACACACACTACGAAACTCAACTGTTCCTCGAGTCGTTAAGTCTTGGTACTGGTAACTACGATGAGTTTCAAAATCCTTCTCTTGAGGGTAAATAAGAATCTCATCCCCATTAAGAGCATATGCTTGGATTTCAGATGTAGCCAAATAGTCCCTAGCCTGAATCGGATAAAAATAATAGGTTTGCCCATCACGTTCCGCAGTAAAAATTGCAGAATGATCTAGATAGTCAAAAAAATCATCCTCACCGTTAAAGAGTCTAGCATTGACCCCGACATTTTCTGGATAGAGACCATGCATGGATTCTTCCCAGAAAATATCCCTTGAAATTTTCGTATCCCAATCTGCACCTGAAAACTCAGAATTGGCAAATAAATATGCCTTAACTGCTTCAATTTGAGTAAAAGCATTAATCACCCGTAGGTAGTTAGATTTTGAAACATCCAGCTGAACCTGACTCCCGCAGATAAAAGCACCATATTCAGGGAAATGATGTAAGTCTGATTTAGTAATATTTCTACTCAAATTCAAATAATCCATCAACATCTGATAGCGTGGATAAGCCACTGGACAATTCTCATTTTTATCCCAGTTGGGATGGATACCACAGCCAACAATAGCATGATTTGATTCAGCTAACTTCTTCTGGATTGCTTCCATATAAATACTAAAACGTTCTTCAACCTCTTGTATCGTTTCAGCCTTACCAAATGCAAACTCAATTGTTGTATAGGAAACTTCAAATAAAATAGCATCCTGACTTATCGGATCTACTAACTGGATCGGATTGCCAAAATCATCTACCTTTTCGACAGTAAAATCAAAAGAAGAAACTAAATATCGGAATAAGTACTTGATAACTTCAACATCTGTAGCATCTCCTTCCAAGTTTACAACAGGATATTCCAGCTCAATCCCGACAAACAATTCAGGATTTTCTTTAATATTTTTCAAATACCGATGTTTTAATAAATCGATAGAACGAGACATACTATCCTACTCTTTCTTAATCTAAATAAAATTTGAATAACTACTATTATACCAAAAATAATACAAAAAAGGAACGAAGATTAACCACGTTCCTAACGCTATACTATACCGGCGGCCGGGGTCGAACCGGCACGTCCTTGCGGACACTGGATTTTGAGTCCAGCGCGTCTGCCAATTCCGCCACGCCGGCAAATAGTAACTGGGGTAGCTGGATTCGAACCAACGCATGAGGGAGTCAAAGTCCCTTGCCTTACCGCTTGGCTATACCCCAATAATATAAAATAGGCGAGTGATGGGGATCGAACCCACGCATGCCAGAGCCACAATCTGGTGTGTTAACCACTTCACCACACCCGCCATAATTCTATTAACACGGGCAGTAGGAATTGAACCCACACTGAAGGTTTTGGAGACCTTAGTTCTACCTTTAAACTATGCCCGTAAAATGGAAGGGGAGGGATTCGAACCCCCGAACCCGAAGGAGCGGATTTACAGTCCGCCGCGTTTAGCCTCTTCGCTACCCTTCCAAAATATATAAATGGCGCGAGACGGAATCGAACCGCCGACACATGGAGCTTCAATCCATTGCTCTACCAACTGAGCTACCGAGCCTTATTGCGGGAGCAGGATTTGAACCTACGACCTTCGGGTTATGAGCCCGACGAGCTACCGAGCTGCTCCATCCCGCGTTAATANAAAAGGAGGATGTGGGATTCGAACCCACGCACGCTTTTACACGCCTGACGGTTTTCAAGACCGTTCCCTTCAGCCGGACTTGGGTAATCCTCCAATATTCAAATGGACCTTGTAGGACTTGAACCTACGACCACTCGGTTATGAGCCGAGAGCTCTAACCAGCTGAGCTAAAGGTCCAACAAGATCTTTATAGCGGCGAAGGGGATCGAACCCCCGACCTCCCGGGTATGAACCGGACGCTCTAGCCAGCTGAGCTACACCGCCATATATCGGGAAGACAGGATTCGAACCTGCGACACCTTGGTCCCAAACCAAGTACTCTACCAAGCTGAGCT
>NZ_CKYA01000013.1 GCF_001113365.1 Streptococcus pneumoniae
AGCACATTTTTTAATCTAATTTACTAGATTTGATGCTTCTATCTATTTATTCGGAAAAGAAAGTGAAAAGTCTCCTAATTTTTAATCAATTCTTTCTAATGGATATATAGAATAAAGGAAGCTTTCCAATTTCTAGTACTATTTTAGAAGTTATAGTGTAGCATTCCAACTTCAAAGCACCATAAAATCAATTGAAACAAGAACAATACAAACAATTCTCGTAAACGGATTGCAACCACAAAAAAGCAAGTATTCACAAGAATACTTACCTATCATGGAAGGAATAGTGGTTCCTATTTTTTATGACTAAAATTCAAAGAATTCCAGAGCTTTTTTCAAGAGCAAATCCGTATATTCTGGATCTTCTTGGGCTACTTCTATTTCCCACTGAACTTTTTCCAAATCATCTGTAATCACTCCATCTACTCCTAAGTGAAGCGATTTGCTGATAGCTTCTGAATCATTGACAGTCCAGACATAAAGTTTCTGATCTGTTGTCCATAGTTTGCTTACAAAATATTCATCCAAGGTCGAGTACTCCATAGTATATCCTGTCGCCTTTGTTTTAGGAAAGACAGAATTGTAGGGCATGATGAAATAAACTGGCAGTTCGGCATCATACTGTCTTACTTTTTCGACAACATGGTAGTCTAAAGACTGGATTTGATGTCCATAAATCTTGAGCTTTGCAGCATAACGGGCTAAAAAGCGGTCCATCATGTCTGGACTATCTTTTTTACTAGTTTTGATTTCAATTAGTAATTTTTGACCAAGTTCGTTGGCTCGACTGAGATAATCTTCAAAGCTTGAAATTTTAGTCTGGTAGCCATTTTCAAAAATATCAATCCCTTTAAGCTCCTCCAAGTTTAAGTCTTGAGGACTTTTATTGATACCTGCTAGATTTTTCAAGTTAGCATCATGCATCATGACAAACTGCCCATCTTTTGTCTCCTGCACGTCCGTCTCCACCAAGTCTGGTTTGAGCTGTGCTGTAGTTTCCAAGGACTCTACTGTATTTTGAATCCCATTTGCATTGGAAACCCCTCGGTGAGAAATAAGCTGAGGTAGATGAACCATGGGAACCTCCAGATAAATATAACCTTCTAAGGCAAAGAAAAGACTGGCACAAGTCATGACTCCCCATCGCATGATGTGATCTTTTTCTCTCCGAGGAAGCATATCCAGCTCCTTTCCTGTCAAAAATGAAACAAATTTAACCAAAAAGTAAGTCAGAGCCATATAATAAAGATTTTTAATCACAACAAAATTCAAAATACCAAGAATCAGAGACTCTCTCTGAGTGATGTCATCTACCAAAGTTTGAACCAATAACAAAGGAATCAAAGGAAGATAAAATAATAAATTTGCCTTGAGCAAGATATAAAATAAATTCCAAGCATAAAAAGCAACTCTTTTCTTGGTTTTCTCCAAGCTAAACATCACTGCTTCTCGAACAGTCAGCTGATCATATACAATCTTCGGAAGGGCAAACATCAATCTGACAGAGACATAGAGAAAGATAAGAGATAGAAGTAGGATGCTCAGCCACCACATCCAATATTTATCTTCTAAATAATCTTGGATAAACTCTGGAATGACGATTTTATTGAGATAATAAATCTTCAGCATTTTCCGTATAAAAGGAAAAAGCATAGCTATATAGAAAAAGATAAACAAAGCTTTAGCGCAAGTTAGCTTTTTCATAAATCCAAAACTTTCATGGAAAACCTTGCGGATATACTCAATTAGCCTTCGCTTTTCATGATAGAGAAGATGACGAGCACCAATAAAGAGGAGTCCTATTTGAAAATAAGCAACCAGCAGGTTAATGATAATCAAGGCTAAAAAAGCTAGACTAATCAATGGAGAATGAGTGAGGATGGCTAAGACATTGTTATAGGAAATAAAAAGATAACCTGTCTGATCTAATAAGAAGCTAGCTAACCATGAATTGAATGGGACCCACAAATACTCCACTATCATAAAAATTAAGAAAAAGAGAAAGAGGATTTTATCAAGATTGAGGTAAATCTGTTTAAAACCCAATTTTTTAGGTTTTTCAGGTTTCATAGGCACTCCTAGTCAAATAATTGAGACAAGTCCAAGCCACCAAAAGGATTGTTTGATAAGCTACTTTCCGTCTCTAACAATTCTCTAGCTTGATCTGACTCTAAGAAGGATTCGTAAACACGCGCCGTCATACGAGCATCCTCCAGGCTATTATGGGACTGACCTTGAAATCCAAGAAATGAGGCAACAGTTTGCAACTTGAGATTGGCAATACCATGTAAATCCGAACTACGACGTTCAAAAGCTTCATCATACAAATCCACCTTATACTGCTGGCTATAATCTAAACCATGCTCTGCTAGAATAGGCAAATCACTTTTAGCAGCATTGTATCCAACCATCGGCAAAGAACCCACAAACTCTTGAAATTCTTTTATAACTTCCTCCACTGGGGGGGCATCTTTTAAGGTCTCAGCTGTAATCCCAGTCAATCCATTGATAAAACTCTTTAGAGGCACACTGGTATGAACATAGGAATCATAGGAATCAATTTCCTGACCATCTTTAAAACGCACTGCCGATACTTGAATCAAGTATGTTTGTCCTTCATGCTGATTAAATTCTAAATCGAAAGCAATGTAATCTTCTAATCGTTCCATTCTATACCTCTCTTCTACTGTTATTTTATACTCTTCAAAAATCTCTTCAAACCGCGTCAGATTCGCCTTGCCATAGATATATGTAACTGACTTCGTCAGTCTTATCTACAACCTCAAAGCAGTGCTTTGAGTAGCCTGCGGCTCGCTTCCTAGTTCGCTCTTTGATTTTCATTGAGTATTACTTGAGCAACTATACTATTTAGAAACAAAAGAAGCCATCAGGTTAGCATTTAACCTAAACAGCTCCTTGATTATCCTCCAAATAAACGAGCAAAAAAGCCTTTCTTAGTGGATTGGACTTCTTCTTTTGCTTGGTCCAGCTCTAGCTTAAGATTTTCTTGATCCTTCATGGCTTGAAGGGTCAATTGTTGCTGCTGATCGAGTTGTTTGTCCTTCTCAGCAATCTGACGGTCTTTGATACGCATCTGCTCGTCTTTTTCTGATAACTGACGATCCTTGGCTTTTAATTGTTCATAAAGACGGAGAATTTCTGCATTCTTCTCATCAACTAGAATCTCCATCAGTTCACGTTGCTTGACATCTTCACTGACAGGCTCATCTTCAAAAATCGTTTTTTTATAGATTTCTTCTAGCTTAATCAAGCCACTTCTGGTAACGACTGTTACCCCTTTGTCATTTTTGTCTGTGTCTTCTTCTGGTAATTCTTTGACACGGTTATTGATTGCTTGGCGAGATAATCCTAAGACCTCTGCAATCTCACTGACGGTCATTTCAATACTCATAATATCCTCTGAAACGTTTTCTAGCTTTTCTTTACTTAAATCTTATCATAAGCTAGAAAAACTGTCAAATTTCCACTTAATCTAAAGCCTTCAAAAAGGCTAATAAGACTTGGGCAGAGCGACGTCCAGCTTCGATAATAAACTCATCAAAAGAGATGTTTGCTTCATGGTTGGCATTGTCACTCATAGCTCGGATGACTAAAACTGGAAGATTAAGGGCATGCGCTGCCTGAGCAATCGCTGCCCCCTCCATCTCAACAGCCAAAACTTCTGGGAAATGGGACTTAATCGCTTCTATCTTATCATTTCCTGCGACAAAACTATCTCCTGTAGCAATCAAACCAAGATGCCAGTTTTGATCCAATTGAGATAAACTCTCTTGGATTTTGGCAACAAAGGTTTTGTCTGATTCAAAATAAAGCGGTTGTTGCGCCATTTGTCCATAAGCATAACCAAACGCTGTGACATCCACATCATGATAGGCTAATTTGTCAGCAATCACGACATCCCCAACAGCGATCCCTTCTGCTACTGCCCCAGCTGAACCCGTATTAATAAGAGCATCCACTTGAAAATGATCAGCCAAAATCGCCACACTCATAGCAGACATGACCTTACCAATTCCACTTTCTACAAGAACGACTTCATGAGAGGCAATGGTGCCTGTATGATAGGTATTGCCTAAAACAACTTGCTCCTGGGCATTGTCTAAATGCTGGACCAGATACGCCAGTTCTTCTGGCATAGCCGCAATAATTCCTATTTTCATTTCAATTCCTTTTCTATTACAAAAGTTTCATTGCTAAGACAAGCAAAATCAAGAGAAAGATGACTGCAAATAAAATCTTATTCAACTTAGAATTGAAGACATTTCTCTTGGTATTTTCAATGCGACGGCTTTTATGAATAGATGGTTCAACCTGAATCTTCAAGGTTTCCTGACTAAAGCCATGTCCCTTAGGATTGGCATAACCAAAACGGGAAGAAGAGGTTGGTAAAATCTTAGTCTCCTCATTATCATCTAGCAAAGGAGGACCTGAAATTTTTTCGCCTCTATTAGCTCTTTCAATCATTTCATCCGTTAATAAAGGTTTACCCATACTGACCTCCTCTATTTTTTGTGCAATTCCCAATATTGAACAGCCATAATTGTCTTGGCATCACAGATATGACCTGATTGGATTAATTCCTTGGCTTCTTCTAAGCTCACTTCAAGGACTTCCAAGGTTTCATCCTCATCCTGCGGACGTGGATTTTCCACTTTTGTCAAATCGCTTGCTAGGTATAGTTTTAACTTTTCATTACAAAAGCCAATGGCTGAGTAAAAATCGTACAAGAGTTCTAACTTCCCTGTATAGGCTGTTTCTTCCTCTAATTCACGCAGGGCAGCAGCGACAGGGTCTGTATTTTCTCCTACTTCCAATTTTCCGGCTGGAATTTCGTAAGAGACTGCCTCAATGGCTTTACGGTACTGCTTGACCAAGATGAGTTTTTGCTCATCCGTTACAGCTAAAACACAGACAGCTCCATTGTGGAAAATCAAATCCCGTTGGGCAGTTCCCTTGCCTTCTGGTAATTCAACCTGATCTTGGACCAGTTTAAATATTGGTCCTTGATAGATTTCTTTTCGGCTAAGCGTTTTTTCTTCAAATTCCATGATAGGCTCCTACTGATTCTTAGGATGATGAGGAAGACGTGTTGCATATTCGTCTTTATTGACCTGACGACCGCGACCAATCGCAATCGCATCCGCTGGCACGTCTTTGGTAATAGTTGAACCAGCACCAACGAGTGAATTGTCACCTAACTCAACTGGGGCAATAATGGTTGAATTTGAACCAACAAAGACATTGTTTCCAATGACTGTCTTGTATTTGTTTTTGCCGTCATAGTTGACTGTAATGGTTCCTGCGCCGAAATTAACGTGGCTACCCACTTCACAGTTTCCGATATAAGTCAAATGACCAGCTTTTGTATTTTCTCCGATAGAAGAGCCTTTGACCTCAACAAAGTTTCCAATATGAACTTGGGCACCCAGACTTGAACCTGGACGAATGTGGGCGTAAGGACCGACTGTCACTCCGTCAGCAACACTACTTTCTTCAATCATAGAGTTGGTAATGACAGCTCCTGCTCCAATAGTGCTGTCCACTACATATGTACCATTTGTCAAAACAGTCTCAGCACCAATTTTCGTTTGCCCCTTCAAGGTAACATTGGCTTCGATTTGAACTTCAGGCGCAATCTCAACATCAATATCAATATAAGTTGCCTCTGGATTGACAAAGCTAACACCATTGACCATGTGTTTATGATTGATGCGACGACGCATGACTGACTCAGCTGTCGCAAGAGCTACACGGTCATTTACACCAAGACTCTCATCAAAATCTTTCAAAGTATAAGCGCCAACTTTTTCACCAGCCTCACGGAAAATACCAATGACATCTGTAATATAGTATTCACCTTGAGCATTATTGGTATTGACATTTTTCAAAGCCTCAAACAAACGCTCGTTATCAAAGACGTAAGTTCCAGTGTTGATTTCCTTGATTTGTTTTTCAAAATCTGTGGCATCCTTTTGCTCAACGATGCGAAGAACCTCAGCATTGTCATTACGTACAATTCGTCCATAGCCAAAAGGATTATCCGTTTCAGCAGTCAAGATAGTGGCCACATTTTTATGATTGATGTGGAAATCAATCAAGTTTTTCAAGCTTTCACCTGTGATTAAAGGAGTATCTCCTGCAATGACCAAGGTGTGACCTGACAAACCTTCTAAGATAGGCTCTGTCATCATAACCGCATGACCAGTACCCAACTGTTCAGATTGAGTCACAAATTCTGTCTGTCCAGCCAAGACCTCCTCAACCAATTCTGCCTTGTGTCCGACAACTGTTACTGTCTTTTCAGGTTGGATAGCTCCCACACTACGGAAAACATGTTCCAACATAGAAATACCCGCAACCTTGTGCAACACTTTTGGCAAATCAGATTTCATGCGAGTCCCTTTACCCGCTGCTAAAATAATGGCAAAATTTGACATAATCTTCTCTTTTCTGTAGAAATTCCCTTTTATTATACCATATTTCAAATCATTCCGCGCCCTTGAATGAAAAAATGCTCCAAAGTCCTTTCCTTAACCCATTTTTTTGATTTTTTTTGATTTTTAGGGTAGAATTATAAGATATGAGAAAACAAATTCATCCACTTATTTTATTTGGTTTTTTTGGGATCATAATTTTCATTTTAATCATCAATCGCCCACTTAATGACAACCAATCGTTTAAAACAAAATCCAACATAGCGCAGATTGAAGCACAGGCTTTGAAACACTTAGACAAACCGATTATTGACCTCTCTGGCTGGCAGCGTCCTGAGGAAATCAACTACGATGCCCTCTCACAAAATATTTCAGGCGCTATTGTTCGTGTTCACAGTGGTGCTCAAACGACAAAAGAAAATGATGCTTCCTTTATCAATGGAATAGACAAGGCCTATAAGAGTCATATCACTGAACTTCAAAAACGGAATGTCCCAGTTGGGGTCTACGCTTATGTCGCTGGAAAAAGTGTCCAAGAAATGGAAAAGGCTGCCGAAGTTTTCTACAATGCTGCCTCTCCTTACAGCCCTAGTTACTATTGGCTAGACGTAGAAGACAAAACCATGTCCAATATGAACGAGGGTGTTGAAGCCTTTCGAGCAAAATTAGCATCACTAGGTGCTAAAAACATCGGAATCTACGTTGGGGTCTATTTCATGGAAGAACATAGTATTGATACAGGCAAGTTTACCTCTGTTTGGATTCCGTCCTACGGCTCTAACTCAGGATTTTTGGAGAGCAGTCCTAAAACTGACTTAGATTACGATATTCACCAATACACATCTAAAGGAAAAATTGCCGGCTTTGACCACAATTTGGATATCAACGTCATCTCTCCCTTAAAAAACAAAGAAGAAACCTTTAGAAAAATCTTTTTAAAACCTTAAAAGCATTTGTTTAGCATTTGCTTTTTCTTTTTGTGTTTGATTGTGATACAATATAGTAAGGATTTTTTGAAATAGAAATAGTTGGAGGAACTATATGCTCTCATGGTTAGCACGCCTTATTAAAGGGATTGTGATTGCTCTTGGATTTATCCTACCGGGAATTTCCGGAGGGGTTCTAGCAGCAATCTTAGGCATTTACGAACGGATGATTGGCTTTCTGGCTCATCCTTTTAAAGACTTTAAAGAAAATGTTTTGTACTTTATTCCAGTTGCCATCGGTATGCTTCTGGGAATTGGCCTATTTTCTTATCCGATTGAATACCTGCTTGAAAATTATCAGGTTTTTGTATTATGGAGCTTTGCGGGAGCTATTATCGGTACAGTTCCTAGCCTCCTCAAGGAATCAACTCGAGAATCTGACCGAGACAAGATTGATTTAGCTTGGTTCTGGGCAACCTTTATCATTTCTGGACTAGGTCTCTATGCCTTAAATTTTGTTGTTGGAACCTTAAGTGCCAGCTTTCTTAATTTGGTCCTAGCAGGTGCACTGCTGGCTCTTGGCGTCTTAGTTCCTGGCCTCAGTCCATCAAATCTACTTTTGATTTTGGGGCTCTATGCTCCGATGTTGACTGGTTTTAAAACCTTTGATCTCTTGGGAACCTTCTTCCCGATTGGAATCGGGGCAGGTGCCACTCTCATCGTTTTTTCAAAATTGATGGATTATGCCTTAAACAACTACCACTCACGCGTCTATCATTTCATCATCGGTATCGTCCTATCAAGTACCCTTTTGATTTTAATTCCAAATGCAGGGAACGCTGAAAGTATCCAATACACTGGCCTTTCTCTTGTTGGGTATGTCATCATCGCCTTCTTCTTTGCGCTGGGAATCTGGCTTGGTATTTGGATGAGTCAATTGGAGGATAAATATAAATAATGGCAAAAAAAGTTAAAATCAAAAAAACATTGGTGGAACAAATCCTATCTAAAGCAGCTATCCCTCATCAGGGGATTCAAATCAATGCCCTAGAAGGAGAGCTTCCTCAAGGTTATGAACGAGATCAGATTTTCAAAACCTTGGCGCTTTTGGGAGACAAGACCGGACCGATTATCGGAATTGTCCCTATCACTCAGCACTTGTCGGAAAAGAAACTAGCTAAAATTTCTGGCAATAAAAAAGTGAGCATGATTCCACAAAAGGACTTAGAAAAAACAACTGGTTACATTCATGGAGCCAATAATCCTGTCGGAATTCGTCAGAAACACAATTATCCCATTTTTATCGATAAAATTGCTCTAGATTTGGATCGAATGATTGTCTCTGCAGGCGAAGTCGGACACAGCATTATCGTCGCGCCACAAGACTTGGCTAGCTTTGTAAAGGCAGACTTTGTAGATATTTTGGAGGACATCAAGTAATGAAACTCTACTTTGTCCGCCACGGTCGTACGGTCTGGAACCAAGAAGGTCGTTTTCAAGGCGCTAGTGGAGATTCTCCCCTTCTTCCTGAATCCATTGAAACCCTAAAACAACTTGGCCAATATCTCAAGGAAATTCCTTTTAATCAGATTTATTCAAGCGATTTACCTCGAGCGGTCAGATCTGCCGAGATTATCCAAAGTCAACTCAGGACCCCCTGTCCTTTAGAAAGCGTTCCTAATCTCCGTGAATGGCAGCTGGGGAAGTTGGAAGGTTTGAAAATTGCAACCTTGGAAGCTATTTACCCGCAACAAATCCAGGCTTTCCGTACTAATCTTGCTCAATTTGACACTCAAATGTTTGGAGCCGAATCCCTCTATAGCACAACACAACGAACTATCCAATTTATCAAATCATTAAAAGATAGTCCATCTGAGCGTATTCTAATTGTCGGACACGGCGCCAATCTTACTACCAGTCTTCGTACTCTTCTAGGATATAAAGAACCACTTCTTCGTAAAGATGGCGGTCTAGCAAATGCCAGCCTGACCATTCTAGAAACCCATGATTTTGAAACGTTTACTCTCGATACTTGGAATGATACTTCTTATCAATCATAATTATAGCCTAGTCTTCTGAACTAGAACCATAGGAGATATAGTCAGTTGAAACAAAAATAAGACAAAAGAGCCTCGTAAAAAGGTATTGCAACTTGCCAATACCTTTTTGATATGAACACGTGTCTTCTCAACAGGATTGTAGAGCAAAATGAAATAAGAACTGAATAATGTGATTTGAGAATTTAAATCAATTTATAAGAATGTTTTAGAAGCAGTGATGTACTAGTTCAGATTCACTTTTCTATACTAATACTCTTCGAAAATCTCTTCAAACCGCGTCAACGTCGCCTTGCCGTATATATGTTACTGACTTCGTCAGTTCTATCTGCAACCTCAAAACAGTGTTTTGAGCTGACTTCGTCAGTTCTATCTACAACCTCAAAGCAGTGCTTTGAGCAACCTGCGGCTAGTTTCCTAGTTTGCTATTTGATTTTCATTGAGTATAAGATGAGTAGGGAGGAAGAGGTAAAAGTTTATGCCCAAACTCTTCACATAAGAACTCTAGCTTACCCATTCTATGGAATCTTGCATTATCCATTAAAACTTCCAGACTCATACTCTTCTAAAATCTATTCAAACCATGTCAGCTTCACATTATATATGTTGGTGACCTCATAAGTTTTATCTGCAACCTCAAAGCTGTTCTTTAAGCAGCCTACAGCTAGCTTCCTAGTTTAATCTTTGCTTTTCACTGAGTATTAAGTTAAAAAAAATGAGGCTGGTCAAAAAGTCTTTAAAACCAAAAAACGCATAATATCAGGTATTGAAAACCTTGTACTATGCGTTTTATTGTGGGAAGATTTACTTCATTTTTTCCTGAAGTCGAGTTTTTTCCCTGACTCATTGATTTGGACTATTCTTTTGATGTACTACTGCTTGAGCTTGAATCTCCACCACCGATATATTGTGTAAAGATATTTTGGAAGGCTTGGTCCTTAACCTTGATATTGGCTGCTTGCAATTCTTTTCCGATAATGCTTTGAACAAATGTTGAATCATTTTGTTTTTGAGTCAAGATAACAGTTTTTAATTTTTCTTTGTAGTCATCGATATTAGATGATTTTTCTGTTTTCTTAATGAGTTTTACAATGTAATATTGGCTACTGTAGGCTTGTGTGCCAGTTGCTGTAATCACATCAGAAATGCCATTTACATCTAAAGCGAAAGCGGCTTTCTTGACTTGCTCAGGTACTTCCGTTGAAGCAGAATCAAAGGTAATTTCTCCACCATTCGCTTTGGTTTTTTCATCAGTTGAATTATCTTTGGCTAATTGAGCAAAATCAGTACCTTCTGCCTTGGCTTTTTCGAGAACTTCTTTGGCCTTATCTTCATTATCAAGACGGATGATTTGAGCCGTTACATCTGGAGTGTATTCGTCAAAGGCTTTCTTGTAAGCATCATCTGTCAATTCTGCTTCTGCTGCCTTCTTAACTGCCAACTCAACCAATTTACTTGTACGAATTTGAGATTTACGTGTTTCAAGAGTCATTCCTGCTTGTGACAAGACACGTTGGTAGTTCTCACCATATTGTTTCTCTTCTTCGGCAATAGTATCATCAACCTCTTTATCATCAAGCTCTGAGCCATATTGTTTTTCAAAAACTTTTTGGATGGTCATATTTAACAAGACTTGTTGGGCTGAAGGATTGCTTTTCACTTGCTCATAAAATTGATGTTCTGTGATGACATCCCCTTTCATGCTGATAAGGTCTGCCCCTTCTGAACCTTTCGAACAAGCTGCTAAAGTTGCTACTGATAATAGTGTAATGGCACCTGCCAATAATTTTTTCTTCATGTCTACTCCTTTGAGATAAGTGTTACTCTATCTATTTTACTATATTTTCTTAAATTTTTCTGAAAATCATTCGCTGTCAGGCAATTGAACATCTGCTACATTTTTACGAAGCATGAGAATTCCATCCCCCAGAGGTACTAATGTTGCGGTGAGTCCTGGATTGTCTAAGGTTGCATCAAATAGTCTTTGAAGTCCTCTGTAAATAGTTCGCTGGCCACGACGGACTTCCATAATGTCCTTGGCAACATCACCACCTTGGAAAATATCATCCAAGACAACCACACCTCCAACGTCCAAGTGTTTGAGGATTTCTGGCAGAAAGACGATGTATTTAGACTTGGCAGAATCCATAAAGACGAAATCATAGGACTCTGTCAGTGTAGATAAGACATCTACCGCATCTCCTTCTAGGAGAGTAATTTGCTTGCGACTGTCAAATTGAGCAAAATTTTCCTTGGCAAAACCAACCATCTCTGGATTGCGGTCAATGGTTGTAATCTTGGAATTTGGCGCATGTTCAGCCATCAAAAGGGCTGAAAAACCGATAGCCGTCCCAATTTCCAGTATGTTTTTAGGTTGCATGGTTTCCATGAGAAAACGGAAATAAGCAACCGTTTCATGGGGAATAATAGGAATATTTTCTTTACGGGCAAAATCTTCCAATTCTTTCAAGGAACCTGTGACTTGCTTTTGCCGCTGGCGCATCAAGTCAACAATTTCTTCTTTAACAACAGGACGACGCATGTTATGGTTGGCATTTTTACTATACGATTCAACCATCTTATGCCAATCCCAATTTTTCAACAAGGACTTCAAACTCATTCAAACGACGTTCAAAGACTGCAAAGGCATCGTTGAGATAATCTTCCTTCTCCATATCAACACCAGCTTTTCTCATGACATTAAGTGGATAGTCAGATTTACCTGCCTTGAGGTAGTCGATATAGCGGTCACGGTCTTCTTGACTACCATGGACAATCTTTTCAGCCAGGGCTGAAGCTGCTGCAAAACCAGTTGAATATTGATATACATAGTAGTTATAGTAGAAGTGTGGAATGCGAGCCCACTCGTATTGGATTTCAGGATTGTCTTCCTTACTCAAACCATAATACTCTTGGTTCAAGTCTGCGTAGAGTTTATTTAGGAAATCGCTTGTCAAAACTTCACCATTTTGGTCTGCTTGGTGAATAGCGTGTTCAAACTCAGCAAATTGAGTTTGGCGGAAAACTGTTCCACGGAAACCGTCTAAGAAGTTATTGAGAATAGCAAAGCGCGTTGCGTCGTCTTCCACTTCTTCCAATAATTTCTCCGTCAAAATATTTTCATTGGTCGTTGAGGCAATCTCAGCCAAGAAGATCGAATAATCTCCGTAAACATAAGGCTGAGTCTCGCGAGTATAGCTAGAATGCATACTGTGACCTGTTTCATGAACAAGAGTAAAGAGATTGTCCAGATTGTCCTGCCAGTTAAGAAGCATAAAGGCATTTGTATCGTAAGAACCACCAGAGTAAGCCCCTGAACGCTTGCCTTGATTTTCATAAACATCAATCCAACGCTCACTGAAGGCACGTTTAACACGGCTCAAGTAATCCTCACCCAATACTGCCAAGGCATCTTCTGCTTTTTTCAAGGCTTCTTGGTAGGTAAAACTATATTCAACAGAAGAAAGTGGTGTGTAGACATCGTACATCTTGAGGTCTAAAATCCCCAATATTTTTGAACGAAGCTCAAGATAGCGATGCAAGAGTGGCAAGTGCTTGCGAACTGCTGCTACCAAATTGTCATAAACACTCTCTGGAACAAAATTCGCTGCGAGGGCTGCATGACGAGCACTCTTGTAGTTACGAACTTTAGCACGGTAGTTTTGGACCTTAACATTGGTTTGCAAGGTTTTAGCATAGGTGTGTTGGAATTGTTGATAAGTCGCATAAAGAGCTTGATAAGCACCACGACGCACCTCACGATTTTTAGACTCCATCAAACGTGTGTAAGTCCCATGAGATAGCTGAACTTCCTTACCATCATCGTCGAGGACATAAGGGAACACAATATCCGCATTATCCAAGATAGCGAAGGTTTCACTTGCCGAACCAAAGATTTCTCCAGCTCCAGCCAATAATTCTTCTTCACGTTGTGATAGAACGTGATCCTTGCTTTGCAAGAGCTTGTCAAAATAGTGTTGATAAACCTGTAACTTTGGTTGTGCCTCTAAAAAGTCAGCATACTGCTTTTCACTGATTTCCATAAATTCAGGCTCATAGAATGAAAAAGCTTGATCTAGCTGACTGTAGAGAGTCATGGCCTTGGCATAGTACTCTTGGTACTTGGCTTCACGTGTGTCTTGGTCATTCTTCATATGAGCATAAACGTAAAGCTTCTCCATTTGGCGTTCCATTTCAAGAGAAAATTCAGTAATTTCGAGTAGGCTATCCGCACTATCCAAGAGATGGCCTTCATACTGGACTACTGTCTCCAATTGTTCTGTTAAATCTTTTAAGGCTTCTTCCCAAGCCTGGTCAGTTGGGTAGATCGTTGATAGATCCCATGTATCTTTTTCATTTATTTCATTTCTTTGTAATACCATTAGATTCCTCCATCCTTTCTATTCTACCATATTTTTCAAGAAATATTGCTGATAAAAGGCTGGTGGATAAAGCTTTTGCCAATCATTTTGAGGATTTTCTTGATAATAGGTTTGAAAATACTGATAATAGCTGGTCAACTCCTTCTCAATCTGGCAAAACTCACCTACTAATGGTCGAATTTGGGGATACCATTCTTTTAGCCCATAAGTTAGGAGATTTTCTCCCTTTTTATAGGCTTCTGCTTGTTCTTTCATCCAAAAGAGATTTTGATAATACAGTTGTTGCCGGATATAGCGACAGATGTCCTTATCTTGAGAAACTGTAAAACGAGATATTTTTTGTTTCTTATAGGGAAGACGTAATATCTCCAGTAGACTACTTTGACCATAGGGAAATTCCTTGATTTGATAATGGAGTTTGCCACGGAGATCCTGGTGAATCAGGTATTTGAGTCTTAAAACTTGTTTTTCACTGTCTAATTCCCAAACATAAAAGCCCATGTTTTGACTGAAATAGAGAAACCCTTGTTGCAGACGAGTCAACCGCTCCTTGAGCCACAGTTTTTGACCCAGCAACCACAGTACTTGGTAACCCTCACTACGATAACCCTCACTACGCTCTTTAAGAACTTTTTGAGGCAAGGGACTACATTGAACCTCTAAAGCTAGATTGCCATTTACAAATACATCCGCAATCTGTTTAAGCTCTGGAAGAGGGTATTCTAATTGCACCTCAGTCTCTGTTTTCAACCAGTGATAGAGGACTTCCTTATTTGTCAAATGTTCTGGGCTTTCATTTTCAAAGGAGTAACCACAGTCTTTTAAGGATTTATGGGCAAAATGGGTTCGGACACTTGGTCCTTGCCGCAAACGGAGCTGACCTCCACAAGCTGGGCAGGTGTAGGCTTGCTTCTCAAGCTTATCCTCTAACACATTTACCAATTCTCCCCTAGCATCTCTCGCAACAAACATGATTTCCCTCCTTTTCTATATTATTCGTAAAAAAGAAAAAAGATCAGGAAAATTCCTAATCTTCATCACTCTATAATTTTAGAGTTGCAAGCGACTTTCAAGAGCTTGTGTCAACACTTCAGAATAGTTCACTTTCTCACGATCCGCAAGTCTGACTAGCCACTCTGGAACCGTAACATTTTTTCGAATCGCTTTATTATTCTTTACGAAAGGCAAGGGATTGACCTGAATCAAAGTCACAAATCCATCAGAAGCTTTCAACATAGAAATGTCACTAGGAGTAGGTAGAGCCAATCCTTCATCAATATAAGAAGCTAAAACACTCTCAAGCATTTCCCGAGCATTTTTCATTGCAAGTTCAAGCGTTGCTCCTTCAGTCCCGCCTCGAAACTCCGGAAATTCAACCCAGTATCCAGTACCTTCTTTATGAAAAATAGCAGGATAAGATTTTAGCATAATACACCTCCACAATTTCCAAATCAACTACAATCCCAAATCTTTTAATATTTTTCTCTCTAAACCTTTTCCTAGATCATCATTACCGTGAACTGGAATAGTGACAAGATAGGGAACCCCTTCTTTCTTAAAATGATGATGACTTCCTCTCTTACGAACTTCAATCCATCCATTTGCAAGAGCTAATTTTACCATTTCCTTACCTGTGATTGGCATGTATGGTCACCTTTCTAGCTAAAATTATACTTATAATGCGTATTTTTGTCAATTCTTCTATCTTATCTATTCGTAAAAAAAGAAAAAAAAGATCAGGAAATTTCCTAATCTTCATTCATGTTTATTTGATTTTTTTAGCTAGCATGGTCGCAAAGCGTAGTTGAATACGATTGCCATTTTCGTCACGACGGTGCAAATGGCCTGGATTTTCATTGTACTTAACCAAGTCCCAGTCCTTGTAATAGTCTGCCAATTCCCCTTCTTTAAAGGTAAATGGGAAGTTCACAGAGCAAGGGTAATCTTCCGTATCCATAGCACAAACGATAAGATTATAACCACCGACCGTGGTATGCTCCTGCATATTTTTGATAATTGCAGGAATGCGGTCTGCTTGCAAAAACATCAAAACAACTGTCGAAACGATGAAATCATACGCTTGCCCAATGCTGGCTGAATTGATATCGTAGAGACCAACTGGCATGTCCAGATCTTCCTGCTCCACAATACTTTGCAAGATTTTAAGGGCCAGTTCATTTTGATCTACAGCTATCACATCAAAACCTTGTTGGGCTAAAAAGAGAGAATTACGACCTTGACCACAGCCCAAATCCAAGGCTTTCCCTAGTTTTACTGTCTGCATAGCCTCTAGGACCTCTGAATGAACCGGATTGGTATTGTATTTCTTAGGAAAATAATCCTCAGGTTTACAATAAAACTCCAAATACCATTCCACATCGTCTGTTACAGCCTCCACTCGGTGCCAAGCTTGTGGTTGTGCCATGGGATTGTCGGATCCTGCTTCAAAGAGGTGCTCAGCTAAAACCTCACCATCTTCTGTCAATTCAATAAACTTGAGAGCTCCCTTCAAGACAGTAATTTTCCCCCAAGTCCCAACCTTGGTATTGTGTTTCTGCTGAACAGCCTCTGGCATGGTTTCTTTATTCCACAAGGGCATACGTTTATAGGCAACTAATTTTTCCATTTCCATTTCCTCTTTTTATCGCTGATTAACAGCTTTCATCACGCGCGCAATATCACGATTCTGCTCACGTCGTTTGATAGACTCCCGTTTGTCATAGTCATGCTTTCCTTTAGCTAGACCTAAAAGGAGCTTGGCATAGCCATCTTTGATATAGACTTTTAGGGGAACCAGGGTCATTCCTGTTCCTTTAGTCTCTTGTTCTAATTTTTGGATTTGTTTCTTATGGAGCAAGAGTTTACGACGACGTTCTGGTTCTTGGTTCCAGATATTGCCCTCTTCGTAAGGAGCGATATGAACATTACTCAACCAGACCTCCCCATTTTTCACTTGAGCAAAGCCATCCTTGAGATTGATTCGAGCTGCTCTCACACTCTTGATTTCAGTTCCAGTCAGGACCATCCCTGCCTCTAGCGTATCTACGATTGTATAGTCGTGACGCGCCTTTTTATTTTGTGCGACGACCTTTCCCTCGCCCTTTGCCATGCTTGGCTCCTTTCTTAGCTACTTCCTTGTAAAAAGGTTTCTTGCCTTTTTTCTTCTTGTCTTTTTGTGAATGCTTGCGCTTATCATTTGAGTGTCCTGATTTTCTCTTATCTTCCTTCTTATCTGAACGACGACTTGAACCACGCCCTCTGTCTTTGCGACCAGCTTGTTTCAAGCCTTTTTCAATCACATCAAACTCACTTGGAATATAAGAAAAGTCAATTTCACCTGTCATCTTATCCGCTCTTTCAACTCGGATACGGATTTGCTGACCTACACGGAAAGTTGTTCCTGATTTCTCTCCACGAAGAGTCAAATCACGTTCATTGAAATGATAAAATTCGGGTAAATTAGTGATGTGAATCAAGCCCTCAACTGTATTCGGCAATTCAACAAAAAGACCAAATTTAACGATGCTAGACACAACCGCATCGTACTCTTCGCCCACGTATTCTTCCATGTACTCAGCCTTTTTCATGGCTTCGACTTCACGCTCAGCCTCGATGGCACGACGCTCACGGTTGGAAGACTGGGTAGCAATCTCTGGAATCACTTGCTCAAAATGCTCTGCTATTTCCTTAGAACGGCCGTAATCACGAATCATACGGTGAACAAGAAGGTCTGGATAACGGCGAATGGGGCTGGTAAAGTGAGTGTAATAGTCAGCAGCAAGTCCATAGTGACCGTGATTGTGCTCCGAATAACGAGCCTGCTGCATAGAGCGAAGAAGCATCATGGACAATACATCCGCATACGGTTCCCCCTCAACTACTCGCATAATATCTTGAAGTGCCTCTTGACTCATTTCACTAGCAGTTCCATAAATTCGAATACCGAAACTCGAAGCATAATCAATAAACTTCTGAACTTTTTCAGCCTTAGGCTCCTCGTGAATTCGATAGATAAAAGGTAAGTCCAGCTTGCTAAAATGCTCAGCAACTGTTTCATTGGCCATCAGCATAAAGGATTCAATCATGCGCTCGGCAACACCACGTTGCCGAAGAACGATATCAACAGGCTTACCTTGTTTATCCACTAAAATCTTAGCTTCATTGGTATCAAAATTGAGGGCTCCACGTTTCACACGCATATTTTCTAAAGTTTCATGAAGCTTGGCCATAAGTTCGATACTTGGAACAATTTTCTGATACTCTTGTCTCTTTTCCTCGTCGCCCTCTAAGATATCATTGACATCGCTATAGGTCATACGAAAACTGGTCTTGATAACTGTTTGTGTAATGGTATAGTTGACCACACGACCATGTTTATCAATCTCCATAATAGCAGATTGGGTCAGGCGGTCAACTTGGGGATTGAGAGAGCAGATGCCATTTGACAATCGTTCTGGAAGCATTGGCACCACTCGGTCTGTTACATAGACTGAAGTCGCGCGGTTAAGGGCTTCCTTATCAAGGGCAGAACCCTCGGTCACATAGTAGGAAACATCTGCGATGTGAACTCCGAGTTCCAGATTGCCATTTTTCATAGGCTTGATGTGAACTGCGTCGTCCAAATCCTTGGCGTCAGCACCATCAATGGTAAAGATAATCTCATCTCTTAGATCTAGACGACCTTCCATATCTTTTTGAGACGGAGCATCAGGCACACTTTCCGCTTCCTTGACAACAGCTTCTGGAAACTCAGATACAATGTCCATAGACTCCAAAACCTCAAGGACATCAATTCCGACATCTGTTGAGTGTCCCACCACATCGAGAACACTCGCCACAAAGAAATCATGTTTCTTGCTTGGGTATTTATCGATAAAGACCTTGAGAACTTCGGTTCCCTCCAGTTTAAGGGCTGGTTTCTTAACATAGATCGGTTGACTGATTTTCTGATTTTTCGAACGGATGTAGCCAGCATACTTAGGCTTTTCCTGATCTAGAACGATTTGGCCGACAACAGTTGTCAGACTGTGTTCTAGGATATCAATAATTTTGGCTTCGGCAGCTGTTCCCTTGTTGCGGTCAGCGACTTTTTTGATGACGACCTCAACGGTATCACCATCAATAGCATAGTTGACATCGTTTTTTCCTACAAAAAGGTCGTCCTCCTCGCCTTCCAGACTAACAAAGCCAAATCCATTTTTATGGGCATGAAAAATCCCCTTGAGAGTAATCTCGTGTTTTTTCTTGACTTCCAAAGTCAAAGTTCCATCTTCTTCAAAGCGAATCTGATGCTTTCTTTCCATTAGGGACAAGGTTTTAATCAACTCACGAAAATCCTTGGACCCGTCTTTTCCCAAAGCCTGAGCCAAGTCATTGACAGTTACCTTTCCCTTGTCTTGTAAATATTCTTTTATTCTATCTTTCATATTTTCTTTCTAGATTTTCTATTTTCTTTTACTGTAAAACCTTCTCAAATATCTTTTAAAAATAAAAAGAGGCAAAGACCTAGTCCTGCCCATTATTTTCTTATCTACTTGATAATACCGTCAATGCTAAGGCAATGGCTAGCCAGAAAAAGACTAAAATCCCTGTCAAACGCTGCATTACAGCTTCAAAACCGCGTGCTTTACTGCGTTCAAACAAATCACCTGAGCTGGCATCAAATACATTGCTGGATTGGTTTTTGGTTGGTTGCATGAAAATCGCAATCACAATCACAACAGATAATACTAATAAAATGGTTAATAATAGGTTATACATATCAAACTCCTTAAAATCCCTATTATTTTACCATAAAATCTACTTAGATTCAAGATGTAGGGTTACTTTTCTTTCCTTGGGACAATACTTTAAAACCTCAATCTTGTCTGGATGGGTTTTTGAATTTTTACTGGTTAGGTAATTGATACTGCCACAAGAGGAGCATTTGAGATTGATTTTTACTCGCACTAGATTTCCTTTACTTTTAATAATGTTCGAAATTGAAGCAGGTTAAAGAGACAACTAAAGGCAACACAAAGGCTTGTCGCATAAAAGACAGCATGGTAACCAAATTGACCTGCTACTGCAGAACCTGCCATAGGCCCAACGACACCTCCCAGATAAAAGAATACCTGATTGAAGGCAAAGACCCTTGAAATACCGGCTTTGGGAGTCATCTTGCTGAGAAGGGCATTGACTCCGGGAATCAAGGCACCGGTTCCCAATCCAAAGAGGAAACGATAAAGTCCTAGTTGAAGAGGGCTAGAGGCATTGGCACAGAGGAGATAGATGATGACTGAATAAAACTGGGCGACAACTAAGAGGCGATGGTTGCCCACCTTGTCACCTAGCTTGCCCATGACTCCTGCACTCATCATACTGGAAAAGCCCATACTGGATACAATCAAACCAGAGACAAAAAGAAGATTCTCTGTCTGCCCTAAGTCGCGTACATAAAGAGCCAAAATAGGGCCAATCGATTGAGCTGAAAATTGGATGACAAAACTGGTCAGAAAGAGGTTGACCAAAAGATAGGGATATTTAACTGATGTAAATAATTCCTTGGTTGGGATGACCTTTTCCTTGGCTACTGGTTGAAAATCTTCCTTGATAAAGCAAATAGTCAAAACAGCAGCTAAGAATAGAAAACTACCAACCAGTAAGAAAACAGTACGAATGCCAAATAATTCTGCAATAAATCCCCCGATAAAGGGACCAGTTAGAGTACCTGCAACTACGCCTGTAGACAAAGTACCTAAGGCAGAGCCTGATTTCTCCTTGGGAACTTGACTGGCTATCAAAGCAGTTGCATTAGGAACAAATCCTGCAAATACACCGTTTAATAACCGAAGAAAGATTAACCAATAAATATTTGGCACAAAGGCCAAGCCTCCCATAGTGATAGTCATGGCCAGGCCAGCTCGAATCATCATGGGTTTTCGACCGTATTTGTCAGCAAGAATGCCCCAGATAGGAGAGAAAAGTGCTGCAGAAATGGCAGAGACAGAAATAGCTAAGCCTGCATAAAAAGCAGCTTGATCACTTCTTACACCCAGATTTTCCACAAAGATGGGCATAAAAGGCACAACCAAAGAAATACTGGCTCCAGTCAGAAAATTACCAAACCAGGCAATGCGCAGATTATCCTTCCAGTTAATCTCTGTCATCTTAGCTACCTCCCTCAAGAAGGATAGGCACCTGAGTGAGAAGCTGGTCCTGATTGCCATTGTTGTCAAGAATATGGCTGGCTAAATCTTTCTTTTTTTCTAAAGGCCACTGGGCTGCCAGACGAGACTCGGCTTCATCCTTGGACAGCTGGTCCCTTTTCATTAGACGTTCTACTTGGACATCTCGGTCCACATAGACCAACCAAGTCTCATCAAACCAAGAGACGTAGTCCTGCTCAAAAAGTAGGGGAATATCCATGAAGAAAATCTCTTCTGTCTGAGCCAACTGGTCTCTCAAAGTAGCCAGTTCCTCACGGATAATCTCCCCTTGAATTTGCTTAGACCATTCCCGTTCTTCAGGATTTGAAAAGATAAGACTAGCTAGGAGAGGGCGATTGAGTTCTCCGTTTTCAAGGATGATTTCTTGCCCAAAGTGCTGGACTAGAGCCTGAAACAAACGACCACCAGGTTTCTGTAGTTGGTGAACAAGAGCGTCGGCATCCACCACTTGAAAGTCTTGCTTTCTTAGAAAATTTGTCACAGTTGACTTACCAGAGGCAATTCCCCCAGTGATTCCGATGATTTTTCCCATCAACCCCTCCTTTGGCACTGAGGACAAAAATGGGTGCCTCGTCCACCGAGCTGGAATTTCTCAATCACTGTCCCACAGCGCGAACATGCTTGACCAGCCTTGTCATAGACCTGATGAAAATCTTGCATGGTTCCATCTTCCCCAAAGGCATTGGTATAAGTCCGAATGGTAGAGCCACCTTTTTCAACGGCCTGTCCCAAAACAGCAATGGTCTGGTCATGAATGGCTGTCGCTTCTGCTGCTGTCAAAGTCTGAGAAGGTCTTGCTGGATGAACCTGAGCTCGCCAAAGAACCTCATCCACATAGATATTACCAAGTCCAGCTACCAAGGTTTGGTCTAGAAGATGGGATTTGATAGGCTTTTTAGACTTGGATAGAGCAGCTTGAAAGACCTGCACATCAAAGTCTTGTTCGCTTGGTTCAGGACCTAATTTTTTAGAAAGAAAGTAGGCTTCCAAAAGGTCAGGCGCCAAGAGTTCCATAGTACCAAACTTGCGAACATCCTCATAAACAAGCGTGCCACCATCTTCAAACTGGAAGAAAACATGGGCATGCTTGCGTTCAGGAACCTGGTCCAGATAGTAAAAATACTTGCCCTCCATCCGCAGATGGGAAATCAAGACCTTGTCTGTCAGGTAGAAAAGCAAGTATTTGCCACGATGTCCCATTGACTCAACAATCTGACTAGGCAATTCCCTTTGAAACTCTTCCAAATCCGTCTTAATCATCTTGGGATAGCGAATTTCTACACTCGAAATCTTCTTTCCCAAAATCAATTTTTCTAGGCCACGACGAACAGTTTCAACCTCAGGTAATTCAGGCATAAGTCCTCCTTCTGTAAAAACAAGAAGCAGGCATGAGCCCACCTCTACTTAGTATTCTTTTTCATTATAGCCAAAGTCAGCCAAATCTAGCTTTTTATCGCGCCAGTTTTTCTTGACCTTGACCCATGTTTCTAGGAAGACCTTATCTCCTAGCATAAGTTCGATATCACGACGGGCCATGCTACCGATTTTCTTAAGCATAGCGCCACCTTTTCCGATGATAATCCCTTTTTGGCTATCGCGCTCGACCATGATGGTTGCACGGATGTGAACCTTGTCTGTCTCTTCATCTCGTTTCATAGAGTCAACAACCACAGCAACTGAGTGAGGAATTTCTTCGCGTGTTAGGTGCAAAACTTTCTCGCGAACCATTTCTGAAACCAAGAATCGTTCTGGATGATCTGTGATTTGATCAGACGGGAAATATTGGAAACCTTCGTCCAAATTTTCACTCAAAATATCCACTAGACGAGAGACGTTATTTCCCTGAAGAGCTGAGATTGGAACAATTTCCTTGAAGTCCATTTGGTTACGGAAGTCATCAATCTGAGACAAGAGCTGGTCTGGATGAACCTTATCAATCTTGTTCACCACCAAAATCACAGGAACCTTGGCAGCCTTGAGACGCTCGATAATCATATCGTCTCCCTTACCACGCGCTTCATCAGCAGGCACCATAAAAAGAACGGTATCCACTTCACGAAGGGTGCTATAGGCAGATTCGACCATGAAATCTCCAAGGGCCGTTTTAGGTTTGTGAATCCCTGGTGTGTCGATAAAGACGATTTGCTCCTTATCAGTCGTGTAAATTCCCATGATTTTGTTGCGCGTTGTCTGCGCCTTGTCACTCATGATGGCAATCTTTTGCCCCATAACATGATTTAAAAAAGTTGACTTCCCAACGTTGGGACGTCCTAAAATGGCTACAAAGCCTGATTTAAAAGTCATAATTTCCTCTTACTGTTTAAAATAATAAATCCCAGATTCGTGGGAGAAAAATCAATGCGCCTGTTAAGGCCGCGAAAAGAGAGACCACTAATACCGCGCCAGCCGCCATATCCTTGGCATTTTTAGCCAGCATGGAAAAGTGATAGTGACTGGCCAAATCCACTACATTTTCAATAGCAGAATTGATAATTTCAAAAGCTACTACCAAGAAAATGCTCAATAGGAGAAAGAGCCATTCGATTCGTGAGACCTGAAAAACAAAACCTGCAAGAATGACTACAAGAGCCGTTACTGCATGTTTTCGCATATTACGTTCTTCCTTGATTGCAGTAAAAATTCCTGTGAGGGCAAATTCTAAACTGGATATCAGGTCACGATTTTTCCATTTTCGTTTATTGTCTTGTGAGTCCATAGGCTGTCAAAATTTCTTCTTGTAAACCGAACATCTCCGCTTCTTCTTCCGGAGTATAGTGATCATAGCCGTTGATATGTAAAAAGCCGTGTACTGCCAAGAAGCCCATCTCACGCTCAAAGCTATGACCATATTCCTCAGCTTGCTCATGAGCCTTATCGATAGAGATGAACAATTCCCCAATATAGGCATCAAACTCAGACATCATCTCTGCCAATTCTGGATTTTCAAGTAAATCCTCTTCGTCAAAGGCAATTTCCAACTCTGGTTTATACTCAAGGCTGATGACATCTGTCGGACGGTCTGTGTCACGGTACTCCAGATTGAGTTCATGACTACGTTCATTGGTCACAAAGGTGACTGCCATCTCCTTGTCTTCTTTGCCTAATTTTTGGGCTGCAAATTCCAAAATTTCTTGGGTTTGTTGCAACATTTCTTTTGAAACTTGACCAGTTTCATCTACCATTTCAATATACATGTGCTTCTCGTTTCTCTTTACTTGGCTTTATTATACCACATTTCCATGATTTTATTCTACCTTTTTGATATAATACTATGGAATACAATCACAAGGAGAGAACGATGTCATTTGACGGATTTTTTTTACACCACATGGTTGAGGAATTGCGAAGAGAGTTAGTGAATGGTCGCATTCAGAAAATCAATCAACCTTTTGAACAAGAATTGGTCTTGCAAATCCGCAGCAATCGCCAAAGCCATCGCCTGCTCCTTTCTGCCCATCCAGTTTTTGGACGCATTCAGCTGACCCAAACAACTTTTGAAAACCCAGCCCAGCCTTCTACCTTTATCATGGTTTTGAGAAAGTATTTGCAGGGTGCCCTGATTGAGTCTATTGAGCAAGTGGAAAATGACCGTATTGTGGAAATGACAGTTTCCAATAAAAACGAGATTGGAGACCATATCCAGGCTACCTTGATTATCGAAATTATGGGGAAACACAGTAATATTCTACTGGTTGATAAAAGTAGCCACAAAATCCTCGAAGTCATTAAACACGTCGGATTTTCACAAAATAGCTACCGCACCTTGCTTCCTGGGTCGACCTATATCGCTCCGCCAAGTACGGAATCTCTCAATCCTTTTACTATCAAGGATGAAAAGCTCTTTGAAATCCTACAAACACAGGAAACGACAGCTAAAAACCTTCAAAGTCTCTTTCAAGGTCTGGGACGCGATACGGCAAATGAATTGGAAAGGATACTGATTAGTGATAAACTATCTACTTTCCGAAACTTTTTCAATCAAGAAACCAAACCACGCTTGACTGAGACTTCCTTCAGCCCAGTTCCTTTTGCAAATCAGGTGGGAGAGCCTTTTGCCAGTCTTTCTGATTTGTTGGACACCTACTATAAGGATAAGGCTGAGCGCGACCGCGTCAAACAGCAAGCTAGTGAACTCATTCGTCGTGTTGAAAATGAACTTCAAAAAAATCGTCATAAGCTGAAAAAACAAGAAAAAGAGTTACTGGCGACAGACAATGCTGAAGAATTTCGTCAAAAAGGAGAATTGCTGACAACCTTCCTCCATCAAGTGCCAAACGACCAAGACCAGGTTATCCTAGACAACTACTACACCAACCAACCTATCACGATTGCGCTTGATAAGGCTCTGACTCCCAACCAGAATGCCCAACGCTATTTTAAACGTTACCAGAAACTCAAAGAAGCTGTCAAATACTTGACTGATCTGATTGAGGAAACCAAGGCAACCATTCTCTATCTGGAAAGTGTAGAAACCGTCCTCAACCAAGCTGGACTGGAAGAAATCGCTGAAATCCGTGAAGAATTGATTCAAACTGGTTTTATCCGCAGAAGACAGCGGGAGAAAATCCAGAAACGCAAAAAACCAGAACAGTATCTAGCAAGCGATGGCAAAACCATCATCTATGTCGGTAGAAACAATCTTCAAAACGAGGAACTAACCTTTAAAATGGCCCGCAAGGAGGAACTTTGGTTCCATGCCAAGGACATTCCTGGAAGCCATGTTGTCATCTCAGGAAATCTTGACCCATCTGATGAAGTCAAAACAGACGCAGCAGAACTGGCCGCCTACTTCTCTCAAGGTCGCCTGTCGAATCTGGTGCAGGTAGATATGATTGAAGTCAAGAAACTCAACAAACCAACTGGAGGAAAACCAGGCTTTGTCACCTACACAGGACAAAAGACCCTTCGTGTCACACCAGACCCAGAAAAAATCGCATCCATGAAAAAATCCTGATTTTACTTGAAATCAGGATTTTTAACTTACACTCAATGAAAATCAAAGAGCAAACTAGGAAACTAGCCGCAGGTTGCTCAAAGCACTGCTTTGAGGTTGTAGATAAGACTGACGAAGTCAGCTCAAAACACTGTTTTGAGGTTGCAGATAGAACTGACGAAGTCAGTAATCATATATACGGCAAACCGAAGCTGACGTGGTTTGAAGAGATTTTTGAAGAGTATTACTACTTACTCAAATCATATCCAATAATAGGACTAATCTTTGCCACCTAGTTTCTCATTGATTTTCATCATCAGACTAGCAATTTTTTCACCCCAATAAGGGTCTGAGGCATATTCTACATTCATACCAGATGCCTTGTTTCCAAGGAAAGTTCTACCCCTATCTATATAATTTTCCTTAATCCACTTGGTTGCACCTAAAATTCCCTTATCCACATCATCAAATGTCTTGGCAGAAAGGTAAGGAGTCGTATCATAGGCTGTAATTCCAAAGAAATTATTCTTATCTTTGGCAATTTTACTTCGTCCCCAGTCACTTTCTAAGGCACTATGTGCAAGGAGATAGAGAGCATTGATATGGTAATGTTCTTCGGCTTCCTTAAAGGTAGCTCCCTTGTTTTCCAAGAGGCTATTGTTAATGTTTAGCAGATCAAATACCTTATCCAAATCCTCAGCACTATAGTTTGTAGCCTCTGTCAAGTCTTTGAAAAGGAAGGGATTTTCAAGCTTAAAACCATCAAAATGCAACCCATCTGCCGAATAATATTTCTTGCCTACTTCCATATCAGAAATATGAGAAGCTACTGGAATACTAGCATTCTGAGCCACATAGTGATAAAAACGGTGGCCATCACTCTCATAATAAGGGATAAAGTCCTTACTAGCATCTAGCGCTTGTAAATCTTCTGTTTTCATATAGCCTGACAAACCAGAAATAGTAATAGCCAAGCGCTTGTCATCACTTTTTCTATCCTTATCTAGCCAAACAACACTACCTTGTGATATATAGGAGAGCTTTTCACCATCTGCATTATAAACATTGGCTGTGACAGGCACTACTTGATAGTAAGCAGCATTTTCATTTGTGACTTTTTCTCCAAGCCATTTACCGTCGCTTCCAAGCTGATAACCATCTACAGTCTCATTTTTCGCCATGTAGCCACCAGATTTGAAGTAGTACCAGGCTTGACTTTTAGCATCGTATAACCATTCTTTCTCAGCCATTTTACCATCAGATTTGAGGTAAAACCATGACTCCTTATCCCAAATCCATTCATTGGCTGCCATATAGCCACCAGATTTTAGATAATAATAGTGACCATTTTCGAAAATCCATTCTTTCTCAGCATGATTTCCATTTGCTTTGATATAAAACCAAGATTGGTATTGTTTGTCAAAAAGCCAACCTTGCTGTACTTTGGCACCACTGGCATTCACATAAGCCTGGTCAATCCACTGACTTGTCAGTAGATAACCACCAGATTTAAAATAATAGTCCTTCCCTTTAATTTGGAGCCATTCTTTCTCTGCGTGCTGGCCATCTGCTTTGATATAAAACCAAGCATCATATTGAGAATCATAGACCCAGTCTTCTATTACCTTGGCACCTGTAGCACCGACATAGGAAGCTCCTACCCAAGCATTTCTTTTCATCTTTCCATTTTGGTCAAAATAATAGAAGGCTCCCTTGTCTTCTACCCATTCTGACTTGGCCATATAGCCACCAGATTTTAGATAATAATAGTCGTCACCTTGTTTCAGCCATTCATTTTCAGCATAGTTTGCATCTTCTTTTATATAAAACCAAGATTGATAGTGAGCATCAAAAACCCACTCATTGGCTGCTTGACTGCCATCTGCTTTCAGGTATTGTTTTCCTTGCCAAGTACCATCGCTAGCCATTGCACTCTCTGGTCTGACTAAGAAAAATAGCAGGGCTAAAAAAATAAATCTTACTTTCTTCATTAATTTACTTCCTCTGTTCTTACTCATTTCATTATATCAAAATTCTCTATAATCCATATTACAAACTAATAAAAAATCAAGAACAGATTGATTGCAGTTTACATCAGAGACTCTTTTACTTCCTTGCGGAGATTTTCTAGACTGCTAATACCATATTTATCCATAACCTTTGGTAAATTTTCGATGATATCAGGACAGGCATATGGATTGGTAAAGTTGGCTGTTCCAACTCCAATAGCAGATGCTCCAGCCAGATACATTTCTAGAGCAGCTTCTGCCGAATCCACTCCCCCCATTCCAATGATAGGCAGGTCTGTTGTTTGAGCTACTTGGCGGATGAGTTTGAGGGCTACTGGAAAGACTGCTGGACCAGACATTCCACCTGTTCCATTGGCCAAGATTGGTTTTCTGGTTTTGAGGTCAAAGCGCATTCCAACTAGAGTATTGATCATGGTTAAACCACTTGCCCCTGCATCTTCTGCAGCTTTTGCGACAGTGACGATATCCGTCACACTAGGGGTTAGTTTGACATAAACTGGCACTTCGGAGGCTTCCACAGCTGCTTTCACCACATCATAAGCCAAATCTGGGTCTTGACCTATCAAAAGTCCGTGATTACAGTGGTCAACATTGGGGCAAGAAATATTGAGTTCAATAGCCTTTACATTGGCTGCCTTGGAAATACCATGAGAAACAGCTGCATACTCTTGTTTTGAAAAACCAGCTACATTGGCAATAATAGGAAGATTTGGATATTCTCTTTCCAGCCAAGGTAACTTTTCAGCCAAAACAACTTCCAAACCAGGATTTTGCAAGCCAATTGCATTGAGCATACCAGCAGGCGTCTCTGCCACTCTTGGAGTTGGATTGCCAAAGCGTGGTTCAAGGGTTGTCGCCTTGATCATAATAGAACCTAAAAGGTCTAAATCATAGTACTTGGCATACTCTTGACCAAAACCAAAACAGCCTGATGCTGGAATAATCGGATTTTTCAAATCCAAGCCTGGTAGAGAAACTTGTAAACGATTTCTAGTCATGATTTTCTCCTTATAATACAACTGTTCCTGTGCGGAAAACAGGGCCATCTTCACAGACGCGTTGGCTGACCGTCTCGCTTTCTGGCACTTTTAGGACGCAGGCATAGCAAGCCCCCATCCCACAAGCCATACGAGATTCCAGAGATAGATAGGCTCTAGGGTGGTCATAAAAGGTTTGATTGATATACTTCATCATTCCAGGCGCCCCACATGAGTAAACAGCATCAAATTGATTGTCTAAATCCTTGATAACAACGGAAACATTTCCCTTGATGCCATAAGAACCATCATCTGTCGTTACAAAGACCTGACTATATTGAGCTAATTCCGTCTCTAAAATAACAGCATCATTAGTCGCAAAACCAAGAACAGTCACTACTTTTACTCCACGCGCATGCAATTCCTTGGCTACTTCAAGCAAGGGCGGAACACCAATCCCCCCACCAACAAGGAGAACCTGACTCTGCTCATCTAGATCAGACAAGTCAAAACCATTTCCCTGAGGCCCCATCACATCAAGAGTATCTCCCTGACTTAAGGTTGAGAAAATAGCTGTCCCAGCCCCTTCAAGCCGATAAATGAGATGACACTGCTTCTTAACCTTGTCAATAGACGAAATCGAAATAGGGCGACGCAAAAGATGGGCATCATCAGGCACACGCAGATGAAGAAATTGGCCTGCTCGCATGGCTTCAACCATTTCTCCTTCTAGGACTAGTTCAAAGATTGCTGGCGCGATTTCCTCCTGTGCAACCACCTTCATGGTTTCCAAACGAATTGCACCCAAACGTTTCTTACATGTGGGATTCATGACTTTTCCTCCTTAAATTTTAAGGGGACCAGACAAAGAAAAGACCTTGCTAGTGCAAGGCCTCAGTTAAAATCGTACAACAGAAGAGAGCACACTTAAAAAGTCTCCTCTAGAAAATTGTACTATTCTTTTATCTGACACCTTGTGAGTCTCTCTGGACTCCCCTTAAAGGTTAAATTTTTATTAGTATACTCTTTCAGCTAAAAAAAGTCAAGTAGAAAACGAACATTCTACTTGACCTCACGAGATTATTTTTCACGAATGACTTCGACCTTGTAGCCATCAGGGTCTTTGACAAAGTAATAGTTAGGTGCAGTTCCTGGTAGACCATTTGGCTCAGTCACTTCATATCCTTTGGCACTATGCTCTTGATGAAGTGCCTCAAGATCAGGTGTACTGAGGGCGATATGGGCAAATCCATCTCCAACCACATACGGACCGTGATCGTAGTTATAAGTCAATTCCAACTCATAGTCGTCACCCTCAAGACCTAGATAGACAATCGTGAAGGCATGATCTGGAAAATCTCTGCGACGCAATTCTTTAAAACCAAAAGCATCTTGATAAAATGCGATTGATTTTTCAAGATTTTCTACGCGTAAGCAAGTGTGTAGCATTTTTGAAGCCATATTTTTCTCCTTTATTTTTAAAAAGACTGGGACAATCCTGTTCCAGTCTTATCTGTTATTATTTACCAAGTTTTGCTTTAGCTGCATCTGCAAGAGCTGTGAAAGCTGCTGCATCGTTAACAGCCAAGTCAGCAAGCATTTTACGGTTAACTTCGATCTCAGCCAATTTCAAACCATGCATCAATTGTGAGTATGAAAGTCCGTTCATACGAGCTGCCGCATTGATACGAGTGATCCACAATTTGCGGAAGTCACGTTTTTTCTGACGACGGTCACGGTATGCATAGTAGTAAGAGTTCATTACTTGTTCTTTTGCAGTACGGAACAAGATGTGTTTAGCTCCATAGTAACCTTTTGCTAATTTAAGAATACGTTTACGACGTTTGCGTGATACAACGCCACCTTTAACACGTGCCATGTTTTATTTCCTCCAAATATTTCCTAGAATTGTTTACTTACAGTCAAGCTATTATTTCAAGCGAGTAAGCATTGCTTTGATACGTTTGTAGTCTCCTGAATGCACCATAGATGCTTTACGAAGATGACGACGTTGTTTCTTAGTTTTTCCGTGGAAACGGTGAGAAGTGTAAGCACGGAAACGTTTAAGTCCACCAGAACCTGTACGTTTGAAACGTTTAGCTGATGCGCGGTGTGTTTTTTGTTTTGGCATGATTTTTTCTCCTTTATTTAACTTTCTGACAATTATTTTTTGTCAGTCGCTGGCGCCAATTGCATGAACATTTGACGTCCATCCATTTTAGCACGTTGTTCGATGATGGCAATATCTTGAGTTGCTTCAGCAAACTCGGCTAAAACTTTTGCACCAATCTCTTTATGGGTAATCATACGACCCTTAAAGCGAATAGATACCTTAACTTTATTTCCTTTTTCAAGGAATTTGCGTGCATTGCGAAGTTTTGTATCAAAGTCACCCTTGTCAATCGTTGGACTTAGACGAACTTCTTTCACAGTAACAACACTTTGTTTTTTACGTTGTTCTTTTTGCTTCTTCTGGTACTCAAATTTGAACTTACCGTAGTCCATAATTTTTGCAACAGGCGGTTTGGCTTGGGGTTGAATCAATACTAGGTCAACATTAGCGTTATCAGCCAAAGCTTGCGCTTCACTGAGTGGCTTGATGCCTAGCTGTTCTCCTTCAAGACCAATCAAGCGAACTTCACGTACACGAATCTCATCATTGATGAATAAGTCTTGCTTTGCTATGGTTTTCACCTCTTTTGTTTTATTAGAGAAAAACAATAGCGGACTTGTAAATATACAAGCCCGCACGTTATGATAGCGTTTCTTAGAAACTTTTCATCCGTAGGGCCAGGCAACTTAATGTCACAAGGCGAGAAGCTCTCACTTCTGCTTTTCTCAACTTTTATATGATACCAAGTTTTCTAGCTCTTGTCAAGATAAAAAGTTATTTTTTTGAAAAGTTTCTGTTTGTATTTTAGCTTGGTTTCCACATCAAAAAGAGAGAATCAAGTTGATTCCCTCTCTATGTTAGTTTTTACTTATTTTCCCTATAGGAAAGCTAGGATCTATTAAAAAATTCTTTTTTCTGTGAACTTCCCCATCTTTCGATAAATAGAATCCCCACTAACAAAAGGATAATCAGGCAAGGAAGTAAGACTAGCCCCATACCCCAATTCAGATTGACATTATCAATCAGCTTAGGTAATCTTCCAGATAAAATCTCCACTGAACGCAAGTAAGTAAAGGGAATCAGATGTGCAATCTTTTGAAGAGGCTGAATTGTTTGGATACCAAACAATAAGCCAACAATCCCAATGAGTGAAAGAAAGAGGACAGGCATTTTTTGCTTGAAAAAGTAAGAAATCAAGTAGACGACTTCTACAATGACGATAAAGGCTAAGAAAGCTAAGAACAAGGCAGGAAATAACACATCTTGTATCTTTCCAATAGTTACCTCTTGATTCACTAAGCTATAAATTGGGTAGGGATAATCTAACTGTCCAAAACCACTTATCAGACTTCCCACTAGAAAAGAAAATCCACAGATTCCGATAAACAGCACAGTTACATAGCCCACTCCAACTCCAAGAGAGGACATGGCAAATGCCACTTTTGAAAAAGGATATAACTGAGCTGTATCCAGATGATTTTGATATCTTTCTGCAAACAGTTGCGTTAGCATAAAAATAATAGCAACCACAAACAAGCTTGGGATGATAGCCTCTAAAATCCAGACAATCTGATCAATCCCGTGGGTCGGAAACTCCAAAGTATGTGCTTTTATGTTCAAGGGATATAGGGCTTGGTAAATCTTCCGTTGGCGGTCAACCCCCATTTTTAAGTCAGGGCTAGCAGTCGGGTCATTTGATACAAATTCATAATTCTTCTCTTCATCTTGCCACTGCAGATAGTAGGCCTCTTTCCAGCGCCCTTCTTTTAATAAAGTCAGAATTTCTGTCTTTCGCGTCAAAAGATTTTTTTGCAAGTCTAAATTACTTTTAGCAAACTGGTATTCCTCCGAGCTGGTGTCAGATATTTGGGAGAGTTTCTCTTCATATTCATTGATGACTCTCTCACGGTCTACAAGACTAGTTTCCAACTCTCTCTCCAAGCTGTGTGAGTTTGCAGTCTGACTATTGAAATAAAAGGTAACACCGAGTCCAGATACAAATAAAGCTAAGATAATCCAGTTTAAGCGACTTTTGAAAACTTTTTTTAATAGAAATAGACTAACATCTTTCATAAACTAAACCTCTTCTATCTGCCCCTGATGAATGGTTACTACTCTATCGCAGACATCAACCAACTCTTCCTTATAGTGGGAACTTAAAAGAACCAGCTGTTCTTGTCTATCGATTTGTGCTAGCCTATCAAAAAACTTCTGACGATAATACTCATCTAAGCCATTTGTAATCTCATCCATAAGCCAGCATTTGGCCTGACTGAGGAAATACATGGCAATCACCAAGCGTTGCTTCATGCCTAAGGAATTCTTGCGAATGGGAAGACTGATATAGTCAGACATTTCCCAATAGGCAATTTCATCCCTCAAGTTCAGATCTGACTTCCAGATGTTTTTGATCAGGCGAAGATAGTCCATCCCACTTAAGTTTCCATCCAGCCATTCAACGCTCTCATAATAAAATAAAGAAGGAGGAGCTGCGATATGTCCACTACTTATGGGAATTAAGTTGCTAATGGTGCGGAACAGGGTCGTCTTTCCAGAGCCATTGATAGCAAGAACGCCATAAATACTGCCCTTTTCAAAGGTGAAATCTACATCTTGTAAGATGACTTGTCGCGTTTTTAAGGTCACATGAGTAAGCTGTAACATATCCAGCCCTCCTTTTTATCACTCTTTAAGGATTAATAACCTCCGCTGTAGTAGTTTAGTACCTCATAACGATCATAATTCCAGCCAGAACCAACTTTATACTCAGAATAGCTGTAATAACGAGACCATTCCGGAACGTTAATATAGCTATGTTTGTGGTAATTCATACTAGACCTATAGAAGGTATTCCAATCATAGCGATAAGTTTTAAGAACGCTCACAGCAGATACACTGGACTGAAAAAGACCAACAGATAACAAACTAGCTAATAAAACAACTTTTGCTGATTTTCTCATGGTTTTCACCTCACTAATATATTTACTTTCGAAAGCGCTTTAATTATATCATTTTTTTATTTGTTATGCAATAATTTTTTTTGAAAAGTTTCTGTTTGTATTTTGTCTTGATTTCCTAATCAAAAAGAGAGAATCAAGTTGATTCCCTCTCTATGTTAGTTTTTACTTATTTTCCCTATAGGAAAGCTAAAACCTATTAAAAAATTCTTTTTTCTGTGAACTTCCCCATCTTTCGATAAATAGAATCCCCACTAACAAAAG
>NZ_CKYA01000014.1 GCF_001113365.1 Streptococcus pneumoniae
CTGACTCAACTTCTGATTTAGCTTGTTCTGCGTGTCTGTCTCAAGACTCTTCACAGATTGCCGGATATTTTCAGCAGTCACATTGAGTGAGCTGATATCGGCTTTGGTTCTAAGGCCTTCAGTCAGACGGCTTACACCAGCTTCGAGTGAATCAGCACGCTGTTTAAAGTTGGATTCGACCGCTGAGACACGTTCGTCTTGGTCTTCGTATGCTGGTGACCAGTCACCTGCAAGATTTCCCTCAAAAATGGCAGGGGCGCAGATTTCAACCCATACCCCCTCTTTACCGCCTACTTGAGGGCCATGGCGGCCAATGATGACCGTCTTGGCTTGATCTGTTGCGGTTTGGCTCCATTTAACCCAGCACAACTGCCAGTCTGTCGAGAGACGGATAATAGACAAGCCATCTGACGACCTTGACTTATATCCGCTGCTGTTTTCTGATGATACAACCGTGTTAGGATTGTAAAAATGACAGCGCACAGGATAGTCATTTTCACTGGCTCGTGCATAAAAGATAGCTATATACTCTGTCCCAGCCGTTGGTATAACGGTTCTTTCCACATAGCTATCCTGATATCTAGTTGCTCCTGCGACTGTTCTGATAACTTTAAAACCATTATATTCACTAACCGGCTTGTATCTCGCAAGCTCTTTTGTGCCTTTCAGCAGATTTCTGCGCCCTAAGTGCACACTCGCTATCTTACTAGAGAGTTCCTCAGCTGTCTGCGTGAGTTCTGACTTGCTGGCTTTATCCTTGGTTGCGTTCAGGATTTCCTGACGGATAGAGCCAGCTCGCACCTCAAATTCAGCCTGACTCAACTTCTGATTTAGCTTGTTCTGCGTGTCTGTCTCAAGACTCTTCACAGATTGCCGGATATTTTCAGCAGTCACATTGAGTGAGCTGATATCGGCTTTGGTTCTAAGGCCTTCAGTCAGACGATTCACACCAGCTTCGAGCGAGTTGGCTCGTTGTTTGAAGGTCGATTCAACTGTTGAAATCTGACCTTCTATATCTTCAGGAGCTTCTGAATAAGAAGTATCTACATCGCTTATTTCAAACTTCGGCATCCAAATCCAAACGGTTCCTTCCTGGTTGAAATTGAACAACCATTCATTTGTGGTCTGCTTGGATTCGTTTGTCCAACCTTTTGGAATATGGACAACATATCGCTTAATTTCTGTCGACAATGTCACATTTCCAGTTTTATATCCGATATTCCCTAATCGAGATCTCAGCATTATTCCATTTTTATTTGCCTTAGCATAAAAACTAATGGTTACATCTTGATTAGTCGTACTTCCGGGAATTACTTTCCCGAATTGACCCAGAGCTGGATAAGTAACCTTGGGATTACCTCCATCACGGCCAGATGGATTCAGACCTATAATTTTAAGAGCCTTGTGTCCAAGATACTTACTTTCGCTATCGATAGTAGCCGTATATGTACTCGTTGTCCAAATTCCTGTTTTTGGAATATCCTGCTTGAATAGTGAGTTCAAGAATAGATTTCGACCGGATGCCTGCACACTCGCTATCTTACTAGCCAGCTCCTCAGCTGTCTGCGTGAGTTCTGACTTGTTGGCTTTATCCTTGGTTGCGTTCAGGATTTCCTGACGGATAGAGCCGGCTCGCACCTCAAATTCAGCCTGACTCAACTTCTGATTTAGCTTGTTCTGCGTGTCTGTCTCAAGGCTCTTCACAGATTGCCGGATATTTTCAGCAGTCACATTGAGTGAGCTGATATCGGCTTTAGTTCTAAGCCCTTCAGTCAGACGGCTTACACCAGCGTCGAGTGAATCAGCACGCTGCTTAAAGTTGGATTCGACTACTGAGACACGGTCTTCTTGGTCTTCATACGCTGGTTGATAGGCTGGAAAATAATTACCAACCGATAACATAGCGTTCTCAATGACGACCTGCAGACCAGCAGGAAATCCATAATTAGTACCAAAACGAATGAACACATTATTAGTCTGATAGTCCTCAGAAGAACTAGACAAGTCAATCGTAAACTCAAAATGTTGGCGTTCGACAGTGCCACCTTTAAAAATTAAGTTTCTGTAGGCATACCATGGATGAGCACTAAAATGCACCATAGCAGGCATGTCATTTACTAGGGCGACAGGGAAAGTCACATCAAAAGATATGCGAACATAATCACGCTTGAACCTGTCACTGTTCTTCCAGAAATCAGGAACTATGAATGTTCGATAGTCGTATACCGCTTGACCTCCTGTTGTGAACGTTCTTGAACGTGAATTCCTGAAGTAATTCCGTGAACTACCTGCCTGCACACTCGCTATCCGACTAGCCAGCTCCTCAGCTGTCTGCGTGAGTTCTGACTTGCTGGCTTTACCATTGGCCAAGTTGGTCAGTTCTGACAGTCTACGAGTCGTCGTCTCCTCATACGTCGCTTGCGCTGACTTCACGCCAGCCAGTTCATTTTTAGTCCGGCTAAGTGCTTCAACTTGCTTGGCAATCTCAGTTTCAGCCTGTGCTTGCTTCGGTCGAATATCATTCGCGATAGTCCGTTTCAGAGCGTCCAAGTCACCCGACAGAGCCGTTTGTGCGCTCGTAGTCTGCGACTTAAACGCTTCAAGTCTAGCAACAGAATCCAGCTCAATCCGCTTAGCTTCCTGTGCAAGCAGGGTACTTGCGCCATCCAGTTCATTTTTAGTCCGGCTAAGTGCTTCAACTTGCTTGGCAATCTCAGCTTCAGCCTGTGCTTGCTTCGGTCGAATATCATTCGCGATAGTCCGTTTCAGAGCGTCCAAGTCACCCGACAGAGCCGTTTGTGCGCTCGTAGTCTGCGACTTAAACGCTTCAAGTCTAGCAACAGAATCCAGCCCAATCCGCTTGGATTCCTGAGCAAGAGAACTACTTGCGCCAGCATTTCGCAAAGCTTCCTCAGCCTTGCGCTTAGCTTCTTTCAATGGCCCGTTGTCAAAGCTATTAAAGCGCTGATTGATAGTGTCAGACAGTTCTTGCTTGACTTCTTCCGCTTTGGCCTTGGCAAGTTCGATGGCATCCGTGATGGTTTTCTCACGCTTGGAAAATTCAGCGTCAAAGGCACGGTCAGCGTTGGCGATTTCCTTTTTCAAACGTTCTTCAAAAATCTGATGCAGATTTCGGCTTTCATTCAAAACGGCATCATTTACAATCCCACCGATCGCATTTGCAAGACTGGACTGGAAGGTTCCAAAACCTATTGATTTTAGGAGTTTTGCCATTGGCGAATAGGTATATTTGGTGATTTTCTTACGAACATCAAGACCGTACCACTCATGGTAGAAACTGACCACATCAAACATCTGCACCGCAACATCACTCTGACCGACAACCGAGATTTCAAGGTTATCTTCTAGCATGTCGCACATACTTGTCCGAAAATACTGCTTACCGTATTCAATCAAGCTAGCCTCATCTGTCACGTCTTGGTCATTGACTTCCACCACATCTTCGTAGATTTGGCTGTAGTTCCCAAGTAAGGGGCTGTCAATCACCACCATATAATCATGGTCAACCGCATTTTCTCCCTCGCCCTTAACAGTCGTTTTAAAGGTTATCCGAGTTTTTAAAGACTTCGTTGAGGTCTTATGCTGGTAGCTGGACAAGTTTTTCTTGTACATAAAAAGCGATTCATTTTCAGAACCGCCATTCTTCAACAAGCGTAAATTGTAGCCGTTTCGCACCATATCTCCGCCCCACTGACCAAGGATAGAATGCTTGCCTTTGGCCAAGACCTCCATGGCATTCTTATCCTTGATATTGAGCGTATGCCTATCATCAATATCAGAGAAGAAAGAAAAAGGATTGGCTCTGGTAATACTACCAGCAAAAGCACTCAACACCCTTGTCCCACTGACACGGTCAACCTCGATAGAGCTGACGATGTAGTTATTTAACAGGCTGATAACCTGATTGGCATAGACTTGAATATATCCTTGTTGCTTTTCAACCTCAAAAATATAAAAATCCTGCTCACCATGCAGGTCATCTGCAGTCAGAAAAGTTTCCTCTTTCAGTAATTCCCACTTGGGATCCGATGTAGGAAAACGAAAGGTCAGTTGATAGGTATTGTTCCCCAAATGGACAATTTCATCATTGTAGGCCTCATTTAAAGGTGTATTGCCTTCAGTAAGATAAATCATAAGATATACCTCCAATTCGGCCGAACCGTGACCTTGCGAACCGAACCAGTAAAGACCAGACTGTTATTACCAACTGCCAACTCAAAGAAGCCTCCACGTTTACGTAAAGTATTTTGAACCGCGCCATCTGCATTATAGATATTCTGTTTCTTATGCCTACAATCAATGGTCACTTTTCGTCTAACGGTCAAGTGCATAGTTGTCCTTCCGATAGTCAAAGAAATATCACCGTCTCCCTCAATCTCAATCACAGGCTCGCTATAGACAGAGCCTGGATTGTTGATATTTCCACTTGCGGTAAAGATAAGAGGAGCAACATTTTTCTGATAACGGAACGGTTGCATGTTCAACTTGATTTCTAGTTTCCAGGCATGCATCCCATGAGGGCTATAGGTTGCACCAATAAAATCCGCATAAAATACAGACCCCAACTGGTAGCTAAACTCTAGCACATTGTCCTTAGGCTGAAATTTCTCCACGATAGTAGAAACATCCAGTAACTTAGGAATATAGAACGAAAAAGTCCGTTCATAACTCTCATAGCCACCATCCAGCACTCGATAACTTCCGTTGGCTCCGTAGAGGTTAGCATCTTCAACCACCCTAGGTTTAGCTGCCTCCACCTGACCAAAATCCGTCACCACGCAGTGAGGGATAGTTGATGTATTAAACCCATTGATAATCATATAAAACATTACATTCCCTCCCTAGCATAAATCGCACCTTGACGTTGGTAGACGCTCATTGAAATTTTATCAGCGTCTAGGTAAGTATCTGACGGCTTTTCAAGGATAGCAGTAAGGATTTTCTCCATACTTGCTCTCAGAATCGCTATCTCAGACACGGTTTGACTGTCTTTCGCCTCGATTTGAGCGCTTGGCATGGCCAAACTTGCTTCAATATTTTTGGCAATAGTCGGTGTTCCACTCAAGCCAAAATCATCGTTTGAAAATGCGTTTGAAATTTCGCCAGCCATTCCACTGACAGATTTCTTAACATCTTTGAAACGGTCCTGCAACCCTCTATCCAAACCTTGCATAATCGCATTACCAGCAGGAATCAAGAGCTTGCGGTCATACTCAATCGGACCTTTGTGGTCACGAATCCAGCTAGCAATACCACCAACGAAGTCAGTTACTGCTCCCCAAGCAGACTTCAAACCGCCTAGGAATCCATCAAGGATAGCCTTACCTGCTGACCATAGGTCAATGTTTCGAATGCCATCAAAGATACTCGTAACATTACTTACAAGGTCACGAACACCTTGTTTCATGCTTTCCCATGCATTTTTAGCTCCTTGGACAAGTCCGTCAATCAGACCTAAGACGGTTGATTTCAACCCTTCCCAAGCACTGCTTGCTACAGATTTGATTGTATTCCAGATGTTAGATAATATCTGAGCAAAACTATCAAAGATAGCTTTACCTGCAGCAGACAACCCTTTCCAAATTGTACTAAGAGTGGTAGAAAAGTTTTCAAAAATAGCAATACCATAACCTATGATAACATCCACGACTCCAGAGAAGTATGTTTTAATCCCTTCCCAAATCATAGAGATACTATTTTTAATCCCTTTCCAGATTAGAGAAAGATCAGCCCCCAGCTGGTTAAAGTTCCCTATCACAAGGTTGATGATGATGAGAATAGCACCCAAGAAAATAGACTTGATGAATTCCCAAACGCCTTGGAAAATCATCTTAATCCCTTCCCAAATTTGGGTAAGACCATCTGAAATATTGTTCCAAATATTCATGAATCCATCAATGAACGGTTGAACAATAGCCATCACTGCTGTTGTGATAGCTGTCCATGCCACAGATGCAGCTTCTTGAATCCTTACCCACAAGTCAGAAAAGAATGTTACAACAGCATTCCAGGCTGTAACAACTCCATCCCACAATGTGCTAGCACCTTCAGAGATGCCAGACCAAAGGTTTACAAAGAAATCAGCAATCCCCTGCCAAGCCTGTTTGATCCAAGCTACAAAAGATGACCAGATTTGTCTACCTGTTTCAGTTTGAGTGAAGAAATAAACCAAACCTGCAGTTAGTCCTGCAATCGCTGCGATGGCAATTCCAATAGGATTGGCACTCATTACAGTAAATAGACCCGTGACTGCTGTTTTAATTGTCGTTAAGACAGCAGGTATTCCAGATAGCAATCCCGAGACTGTCGAAAATGCTTTAAACGCTAAAAATGCAGAACCAAGAGCGGTAACGATACTACCCATGATACTTCCTAGACCTTCACCAAAGATTCCACTGAAAACACCCTTTATCCCTCCCAAAATAAGGATAGGAATTTGTTTCAGAATATTTCCAATCATTGGAATTAGGTTTCCGAAAAGAAATGTTGATGTCGTTTCCATCAAAGCTTGTAGTGCAGGTTGAATATCTTCACCTAAAGACAACTTTCCAAGCACATTCTGAGCAGCTGATTTCATCGATTCAAATGAACCTGTAAATGTAGTTGCTGCCTCTCTAGCTGTCGTACCAGTGATGTCCAAATTCTCTTGTATAGTGTGAATGGCGCTATAAACGTCTGATAGATTATTGATGTCATATTTAACACCTGTCAATTTTTCAGCATCCGCCAAAAGTCGTTGCATTTCTTGCTTCGTACCACCATAACCCAATTTAAGGTTGTCTAGCATCGTATAATTTTGCTTGGCAAAACCTTGATAAGCCAGTTGAATACTTTCCATAGATGTCCCCATCTTATTGGCATTATCCGACATATCAATCATGGCCATGTTAGCTGTTTCTGCTGCTTTATCTGTATCTCCACCAAGAGATTGTAGCAAGCTTGCTGAGAAACCTGTAACATTTTCCATATAGGCATTGGCTGAGAGACCTGTTGTCTTGTAAGCCTCGTTCGCAAATCCTTTGACCTTATCAGCTGAGTCTTTAAATAAGGTTTCAACCCCTCCAAGAGATTGTTGAAGTGCTGCCCCTTCGTTTATCGATGCTCCGATTGCTTTACCAATTCCAGCTGCAGCAATAACTCCTGAAACAGCCCCCATCATTTTAGATCCGAGGGATTCGCCTGCGCTAACGCCAGCTGAGGCAACTTCACCACCCATTTCCTTTTGAATCATGCCACTAATGCCTTTAGCAGATGGAATGATTTGTACATAGGCTTTTCCTAATTCGGTCGCCACTAATCCTCACCTCCTGTTTTTGCAAGCAAAGCCTTGCGATAGTTTTCAAAGTCCTCACCAGATTCAAAGACGAGATAATCCCTTTTATCTCCCTCTTCTTTGTTATTCTTTGTAAGTAATTCAGCAATTGATGCAGGACGATTAACACCCTTTTGCCCATCTTTTGTTTTCAACCACAAAGAAAGAGACAGTCTGTCTACGATACTTGCAAGTAACGTCGTTTCAAGAGGGACGATTTGGTCAGACATCATCTGCTTTATCCGCGAATCATCACGCAACCCATACGCAAAAACAGCCACCTGATTTAAAGGTAGCTGTTTATAGTCGTATATTTGGTAGGTTTCCGCTAAATCACAGATAAGAGCATCCTCGTCTAAGGCAATCATCTGAGCAAGGACTAAGATTTTTTTAGGTCTTTGTTGGACTCAAAGATACTCTTGATATCTGCGAACAGTACCTCAGTATCGATGAAGTCGTCTCCATCATCTAAATGAGATAAAAACTCTTCCGCTTGTTTTTTACCAAAGAGAAGATTCAGCAATTTTTCAGCAGCTTCAAAATCCCCCTTCTCCATTTTGGACGCTTCGCGCATGAGATAAAAGTTTCTCAATCGTTTTTTAGGGATTTTGTACTCAAACCCTGACTCTGTTTTTCCTTTTAAGATTGCTTCCATTTATTTTACGCTCCTTGAATGTATTCGTAGTGAGTGTTTTCACTGTTGTCTGGTAATGCAGTGATCGTCAATTCATAGCCGATAGGTTCGCCGTCTTTATAGCTGATTTCGCCAATTTCGCTAACCTTACCACGAGGAATGACAACGCGTTTCACATAGCCATTTTTCAGCAAAGTATCAATAACCAAGCAATGTTCTGGCAACTCTTTACCGTTGGCTTTTACAGTGATACCTGTTTCAAGCGTTCCTGAGACGTTATCTGGTCCATAGACTTCTTTCAAGACTTCAATGTTCAGACCTTCAATTAATTTGTATTTGAAGGTATCTTTCTTTTCAGTTTGAGAAGACAAGACTGTTTGTCCACCCCACGCTTTGATTGCTTTGCTTTCTGGCGAGTTCGCATTGGTCAATCCATCATCTGAAATGTACCCTAGCGTTTCAAATGCTGCATCCAAATCTGTTTTGGCATTCGTTGGAAGAGTTGTTCCAGCTGGAGCAGTAGAAACTGCCCCTCCAATTTTCGGCTTAGCAGCCGTTACATTTGATGCTGATGCAGTCGTCATATTCTTTCCTCCTGTTGATTCTGTATTTTGTCTTCTTGCTTCTGTCGTCAAAACTACACCTCCTTTTTAAAAATAATTAATGTCATATACCGCTTGATAGCGATATTGCTTCGTTTCCGTGTCTGTAAAGTTGTAGTCACTATTGTGATGCACACCGCTGACTTCGTTGACCGTGATGAGATCCTCAACTACTTTCTTGACTTTCTCATTCAGCTCAGCAGCCTTTTGAAGTGATGGTGCATAACTTTGAAAAGCGAATGTAGCGGAATGAACGTAGTCGCTTCCACCACTTCCAGTCTTTTCTAAAATGACATAACTCTCAGGCATATTCGGTTTATGTTCAAAAAAAGACGGTACATCTAACTGTCCGTCCAAAAATTTCTTTATAACTAATTCGATCATCTCATAGCCTTCAGTAAAATATTATGTTTTTTATTTCTAGCCATGCTCTTGATATCAGTCGTACTAATCTTTGCATTGGCACGCTTTTGCCCTGGCGATACAGTCAATTCAAACCCCTCACCAGCTCTTTCAGCAATCCCTTGCCCTTTCTCCCTCAAAATACCCTGCATTTCGGAAGAACGTAGCAAGGCAGACACCCCAGCCGAGTTCAATTGAAATTTCATATTACTCATAAACTTCAACCATGACCTTTCTATTCCAAGATAATGGAATCATTGACTCAATCCCCTCTTGAGGGATGCCAATCGTCCGCCATTTACGACCAAAAAACTTGACCTCACGGTTCTCCCACTTATTAGTATCCCCTTTAGGAATACCGAGTGTATATTCCGCCTTCTTCCCAGTCAAGTTCATTTGATTGATGACGTCCTCTGATGAAGTTGGGGCAACCAATACATTTTGAACCTCAATCTCAACATCACGATGAATTGGATGACCGAAATCGTCATTACCAATTTCCACCTTGTCCACTAAAATGACAGGGATTCCTTTTAGGTAGGTCATAAATCTCAATCGCTCCATATCGTTGTTTTTTCTTCAAACCAAGCCTTTTAAGTTCGGTATCTTTGATAAAGAGACCCCCTCCAGGCACAAGGTAAGAACCACTAAACGAATAACCCAAGGCACTTTCAGAAACCTGAGTCATCGGTTCATGGTCTGTTGAGGTCATGAGGGTTCGTGCTACGATATCAACCGTGACAGACTTAGCAACACTAGCGAATGACACGCTCTCAGCTACCATATCATCAAGGTCTTTACCGACTTTTTCAGCCTCCACTCGCAAAGAATTAGATACAACTTCCAACAGAGCCTCAGCTCTTGCACGCTCATCAAATTTCAACGAGCGCCACAACAATTCCAAGTCTTCAATCTTTGCAAAATTTCCCATAGCTTAACCCTTGTTTTCCTCGTACAAGGCTACCAAATCGGATTTTTTTGAACTCTTATCGTAATCAATGCCTAATTCATCCAAACTAGACTTCAATTCCGCTACGGTCAAATCCGCTCCGCTTGGTGCCGTATCTTCCACAGGCACCCAATCTCCGCCAAGAATGCTCTCAGCAGAGATAATCACGCCCGTTTTTGTATCACGGTATAAAGCCATAAAACTTACGCTTTCACACGCGCAAAGGCATCTTCATCAAGGATACCCCAGCCAATAAAGGCTTCCGCACGCAAACAGATTTCATTGTAGGCTTTAAGGTCACGACCAGCACCGTCTGGATCACCGTATTCAATGATTTCCATTGGAATATTTTCAGCATAACCCCACTTGAAGCGGTTTTGGAAATCCCCTACAATAGCGTGGTCTGTTTCAGCAGTACCACCAGTGACAGTAAGGTTCTTGTTGATATCTGATTTCATGCCGTAGAATGAATCAGGATTTTGACCAAAGCGGAACTCAGGATAAACGGCACGTTTATCAGCGTCTTTTAGTTTACCTAATGCGTGACCTGCTGTTGGCGACAAGGCAATACCTGTTACCTCGCAACCACGGGCAATAACTTGTTGTACTGCATCTTCAATATTTTCATCGATTTTAGTTTCATCATACGTCACGACACTTCCACTAATCACACCATCAAATGAGTTGGTTGCACGGAAAGTTGCATCTGTCATGGATTTTGGTTCCAAACCATGAAGAGCAGCAAGGTCAAAGGCTTCTGCAATCTTCTTAGCGAATCCGTCCATATATGCTGACAAGAAGTTCATTTGTTTTTCTTCTGAAGCATATTTGAACTCATCTGTGATACGAGCCTGATAAACAAATTTAAGCGGTTTGATAACTTTTGAAGTCAATTTCGCTTTATTTCCAAATTTTTGTTCGCCCTCACCAACGATTTGAGCATTTCCTTCAAGGTTGAAGATAAATTGCTCCACTCCATTGAATGGAATTGGGGTTTGTGCTGACAATTTAGCCAGTACAGATTTCCCCTGCACCTTACTAATCAATTGCTTTACTACTTCTGGTTTAAAAAGTGTTCCAGTTTTCATTGCATTATCTGCCATAATTTCTATTCTCCTTTTGGTTGTAATTCACGAAGCATCTGCTTCATTTGCATCGTTTTGTCATCACCGATAGCAGGCTCCGTATCTCTTAGCGGTGCTTGAGGTGTAGCTGGACGCATAAAGCCAGCTAGACGCTCAGCGTCAGCCCTCAATGCCTCTTCGTCAACACCTTGAAGACGGTCAGCTAAGTCATAAGGCAAGCCATTTTGTAAAGCGATACGAGTCCGCAAGTTAGCAGTTTCATAATTGCTCACTTGCCCCTGCAATTCAGTGATTTGAGCATCTAATCCTGCTCTAGTTTGCTTGTCATCTTCAACAGTAGACTTCAAAGCACTGTTTTCAGATTCTAGTTCTGAAACACGTTTCTTGAGTTCATCATAATCACTGAATTTTTCACGCTCACGTCTGATACGTTCCTTCACGATGTTATCGAGCTCTTCCTGTGTTTCAATCGTTTTAAATTCAGACATCTTCATGTCTCCTTTCTCCTGCTTTCCCGGCAGTTCGGTAATTTTTAGGCATCAAAAAAAGCAGTCTCTCAACCGCTCCTCTTAATAACTGATTTTTTGCTTTTTCTTAGGCTTAGTTGTCATACAAGCCCAATGCGCAAGCAAGGCGCTATCCATCAAAGAAATATCCATATCCGCAAAATGCGAGCGATAGCCAAACCCACCGTTTGAACCGATGTTCCGCTTCTCACAGTTGGTTGTAATTTTCTTCAAAGACGGTTGACCAGCATGGCACAAGGTCTTTTGATAAATCCCCTGTTCCCACATCGAGTTAGCCACGATGATTTCCTTGACCGTAGGCAATATCACGCTCTTCATGCGTTCCTTCTTCAACTCTTCATCAAGGATTTTCTGACCACTTGCTCCATCGACTACGATAGTAGCCACATCGGCACGCTTGACAAAATCCAAGATCCAGTCATTCCCGTTACGGACTGACTGACAGTCAATTGTCTCAACGAAAATCCGTTCATCTACAGTACGAACAGCAATACTTAATGCCACGTTTGCGCCATCTTGACCATATTTGACTCCGACAAACAACTTACCTGATAAATCAGGCATAGAGTCAACACACAACTCATTCCATTCCGTTTCCGAAATAGCAGATTTCTGGTTGTATTCAGGCCAATAACCCAAACGCTGAACATTATGGTCTAGCTTATCATCACCAAGCTCAGCTTCTATCTTCCGCTCATTCAAATGGTAACCCATAGAGGGATTGGAATTATACCAGGCATCGACATCATCGATTTCTTTTTCCTCAGAAACCGACCATTCTGCCCAACCTGAGTATTTTCCTTTCCCAAATAGGCAATTCTTACGGTAATTTGTGAATACCGTCCCATTTGAAACAGGTGTAGGTGGTGTCCCACACATGATTGTGATTGGATTGCTACTATCCGTTACCGTATATTTCAAAGCCGATTCCTGCTCAGTCGTATATTCCTGAGCCTCATCGATAACGAGAAGGTCAAAACCTTCCCCCAAACCACCATTGGATGTTCTGGTACGAAATTGTACAATCCCACCGCCGTCAAACAGTTCAATCCGCTCTTGTCCCTTGGCTCGTATAGAGCTAAAGTCCTCACCGTCCACATATCCCATTTTTTCAAGGTAACGTTTCACCTTTTCAAAAGAGGAATGAGAGGTGGATATTCTATGAGCCGTGTGTAGGATGTTTAGTCCATTATGCAGGCCCCAAAGTTCAAAAAGATACAAGAGTTCGGACTTCCCATTACGACGAGGAATAGAGTAGCCAAATTTTTGATGCACCCACAAACCATTCTTGTCAACCGCCATGATAGAGGTCAACAAGTTGACTTGCCAAGCGTAGCAAGAAAGACCCGTCCGCTCGTAGATTTCTACCGCTTCTTTCGCCTTAGAATTTTTCTTGACGTACTTTAAAATTACCGATTGAGTAGGATTCTGATTGCCAAGTTTCTTTCTAGCCATCCACTGCTCCTTTCAATCGTACCGCATGATAACCCTATCGCTGGGATGATTTAATTGATTACGTTTAAAATATAGTTTTTAGCAACATCTAGCATTCCCAATGCCTGCAAACTACTATCCCAGCTATAGCCAAGATTTATCTCACCATCTTTATCCAAAGAAACTACCAACACCGAAGTGTAGTCATGACTAGCCTCAAGATTTTCCTCCAAAATTTCTTTCACGGAAGCACCGCGCTCCAGACTAGACTTTTTCTCTAAAAAATAAATCGTGTTTCCCATTGTTACTCCTTTCTAAGCATAAGAAAAGCACCCTTGCGAGTGCTCTAACATATTATTTTCTATCTGAAAAGAAATCTTCCCAAAATGGATTTTCTTTATCAAAGATTTCAATCTCCTCAGAAGTCATGTTTTGAGGATAATCTTCAAAAAGGTTATAGAACTTCTTTCTATCAAATGTGATAAGCATCAATCCTTTGGCATACCATGAAGTATCAACCCACCAAGTTTTATCATCATCGTTTTCCTTGTAACAATACTCTGACCAATTCACTTCTTCGTAATCACTTTTCATGTCCTGTAATACCTTTCATTTGTTTAGATTCAGCTGTGTTAAGGAAACTCAATATGTTATGAAATTCAGGGTTATCTTTTAATGAATTTGCATCAATAAGATAGCTATCTACATCATATTTATGTCCCCTTACAGCATGAGATTTCTTAGCCTTAAATCTTTTTTTCAAAACAGTGTCATCAAATGGCTTAAACCCATTTACAAATTTTGATTGAAGCTCCAAATATTCAACTAGATTATCATTTTTCCTAATGATTGCAGCATGTCTACCTGTTGCCAAATAGTATTCTTTGCCATTTTCTGCCTTTTCCAACAATTCTTTGACCGCTTTGAAGTCATTTGTGTTTTTGGCTACATGCATCTTAACACCTGGAAGGCTTCCAATCATATTGATTTTATCAATACTACCAAAAAAAACGCAACTCTTTCCACCTCTAAAATCTAGAACTGTATATCCCGCTTTATTTCCTATGTAAGCAAATGCTAAGGATGAACAAGACCCTTTCGTCTTATCTCCACCACTAATCGCTTGAATAATTTCTTCTTCGGTTAATTTTTTAAGGCTTTTCGTTATAGGGTTTGAAGTTATACCTATTTGAAGAGCAAGCTTTCTAACCTGACTGACTTCAGATTGTATTCCGATGTTCTTTCTTGCTTCTATTTTATCACTTTTATCACTTTTACTCCACGCCTTACTCCAAACATTTTGGACCTTTCCACTTTTAGGATCATAATCAACAGTGCATCTACAACGTTGATGTCTTCGATAAATATCCTTTGGAACTCTTGGGTATTTGTAAGTACCTTGAACCTCCTGACACCATTCACAACAGTGATAAGCTGATTTTCTTACAATCTCAGGTTGCAATCCAGATTTATGTTGAAACTCCGCATTTTTCTGGATGCTATCATCAATTATTGATTGAGTAAAATTCACAACAGGTTCTTCTAATAGCCAACGAACATCATCAAAACTTTCCTCACTGGCTAAACGATTAACCAGACCATCAATTCGGTCTTGATTCAATTCAGGAACCTGAGCAGTTAACCCAATTTTAGCCTCAGAGTTCAAATTCTTCTGAACTTGCTCAGTATAATCACTCACAAGCTCGTAATTTCGCCCCAGAACGTCCGTCAGCACACGTTGAGCGATATTGTAATACATTTTACCGTCTGGTAGCGTTTCGTTCGTTAGAGAGGCTCCCAGAGCCTTAGAAAGTATCTCCCCAATTTCAATAGCATATTGATTAGCGTCCAAATAACTTGCCTTGCTATGTTGTAGTTTAGACAGCAAGTCTTTCAAGACCTCGCTGTCTAGCCTAGCACCTTCAAACTCAGACTTGATTTTCTTGAGCAGGCTCGGAACGATATCCTCCACCATCTGTTCCCTCCTTCACGACTGGAGCAGGCTTGTCTGACCCTTTAATTCCAGTCAAGTCACGGATGGTTTCAGCATCCATATAGCCAGGCACCGCTTGATTCAGTTTGATAACACCATCACCAATCAAGGTCAACATATTAGCGTCTGCCTCAAACAAAGGCTCCCACTTCACGACCGTTTTATTGAACTGTTTCCTCAAATACGGAAACTCATCTCGTAAACAAGTAGCGACATAGGCCACATTCAGCAAACCAGAGCCCAGAGAGCGCTGAGCCTTCCGACCAGCTAACCGCAAGTTCTCATGACTAGCCTTGATAGCTTCAACAGATGACGGATTGTCAGAAACAAAACCAAGATCATCCAAGGTCAAACCCATCTCCCCAGCAAAACCAGCGGCTGCAGTCCGTAACTGCTCAGTAAAAGGAGACATGCTGGATGTGGTGAATTGCCCCACATTCGGCTTGTCCCCTTCATCATCTTTGGTAAAAGTCAGCAAGCTAGATACAGTTGCTTTCCAAATATCAATCGCCTCAGCGTCTTGACTCAATCCCAACACATACTTTTGAGGGAATGAATAAAACTCAGCAGTCACATCTGAACGCTCAAGCGTTCGTTTAGCATATCTCTGATAGTACATCCCAGCCCGAGTAATTCGTGACCGACCAAACGGACGAACCGCATCAGGTCTATGAATGACTGGTACCAACAAAGGAACACCCGTTGAATTTCCGATTGCAAACGGCTTTCCATCTTTAGGATAGAACCAAGTCACATCACTAGTAAAATAAGCCTCAAGCACGGCATAACCATTGTCATCCCTTTTCAAAACGGCATAGCCCTCTGTCAGCAAGCCAGTGATAGGATCCAGAACACCAGTTGCATTGCTTGCCTCGATAACCTGCAACCGAGGAGCGTCATCATCGTCCCCTTGCGAGATGTAGACAAAACAACACGACCCAATCAATGCTGAAAGGATCGCGCTATCAAAGAATACATCTGGATTGTTCTGAGCAAAGATTTCATTCGCTCCAAATTCGTCATTGGCAAACTCACGAAAGACCAAACGATCTGCTAGACTGTCAACACCCTTAGCAGCCCAACCTAAGACCGCCCGATATTGTTGCCTGATTTGAGGTGGTATCGTAATACCAACATCTATCTCATTGTGTTGCATAGCATACTGATTGTATCTAGTGTCTACACCCATTTTGTAATTGGCTAGCTTCTTCCTGAGATAGCCCATACCTTTCAATGTCATTTTATACAACTACCTTTCATTTCCCGCGAGAAAATATGTACAGTGACGGTGTGAAGCCCTGAAGCACCGAGGGGGAGGGGGTCATCCCCCCACCTTGGCAGGAACACTCGTCCTTTTTTTTTAATCACGTTTATTTTTTTAACCCTTATACTTAAACCAATCTGTACTTTGTGGTAAGTTCCTATTACCAATGACCTTTGTTCCGTTTGTCTTCTCATCAGCATATAGCTTGTCAGACTTCTGTCTATTGCATTGCCAATGCGCCAACTGCAAGTTAGCAATGTCAGATGGATGTCCGTTCTTATTTACTGGAACGATGTGGTCAATGACTGGACTTAATGGATGAGGATATCTCAGGTCTTTGTCTACAGGCTGGCCACATATCCCACAAGTGTTTCTTGTCTTTAAGATAATCTTCTTATTCTTCTCAAAGGCTACTCTATGGGGTCCACTACGGTCCGCTCGGAGGGGGTTGGTATTCATCTAGGGAGGGAGTCCTTTCTTTTTAATGGAGGGGGTTGGTATTCTCAAATGTACCCCTCGGTATCTTTCAAAGTAGGGGTGTTTTTAGTGCACCCACCCCCTCTTGTATTTAACATATCTTATATTCTGTTAAATAAAATTAAACAACTTCAAAGTCAAGAGTATCAAGGCTTCTACCATATTTTTCTAAAAACTAATTTACATTTTCTCATTATGTAAAATAGATAGGCTATTTAGTAATCAAATGATAGTATACTCTGGTCAAGTTCGTCTTGACTATAACCGATATATCCTAGTGTGATGTCTGGTGTGGAATGATTGAATATCTTTTGTAGGATAGCTACATTACTATTCTTTTTGTAATGATGATATCCAAATGTCTTCCTCATCGAATGAGTTCCTATATGATTCAAACCTACATATTTGGCTGCATCTTGAAGTATTTGATAGACTGCTACTCTTCCAATGTGTGTGATACGAACACCATCTGTTCTCTTTTTCTTTTTACTTGGAAAGAGATAGTCGTACTCTGCTAACTGATTATCTTTAATGTATCGATTGATTTCTTTTCTGAGAGGGGGGCTGATTGGAAAATACCTTATCTTACCAGTCTTCTTCTCTTTTAGTTCAATCCTATCAGCAATTACTTGCTTGACTTGAAGAGGTACTATGTCGCTCACTCTTAAACCAGAGTAGATTCCAAACATGAATAAAACATAGTTTCTATCACTTTTGTTTTTCAAGTAATCTTTGATTCGTTCTATATCGTCTAAATCACGAATTGGTTCTACTTTCTTCATGTACCTCTCCTTTCCTACATAAAAAGCCACTGGTCGTGGCATTGAATATGACAGTAGCTGGAATTGAACCAGCTGGTCTAGCAGTAAAACGCACGTTTGGTAAAAGTTTCACGGAGACCCAAACAACCTGCTAACCTGTCCTTACTGTCTAAGAGGCTGAAGCCTCTATATTTTTAGGAGTCCTCATGACTGTACGTTGCCCAATCATTGGATAATACTATTTTAGCACCTTTTTCCGCTCCAATTCTCCCAAGATTTTCCCAGATTTTTCCCAAGATTTTCCCAGAAATCACTTATAAACTAAAAGGTTGCTCGCTTGATAAGACTCCGCGAACTCTAGTAGAGCTTTGTTCAATATCCGATAATACTCACTAGATGAGTAGCCTAGTTCTGAATAAATGCTGTAGTCTTCCCTCCTTTTCTTCCTGCAATATCGTTCGATTAGGATACGTGTGTATTCCATATCAGAAAGATTGTTGATTGCTTTAGCGATTAGTTCTAAATCCTGCTGAGCTGACACTCTACGCACGACCATGCTTTCTACTTGCTTACTTGTCTGACCACTTGATGACCTTGGTTCAAGTGAGTAGGATATTGTTATTTTGGGGGCGTATTCTTCTCCAGCTATCCGTCTCAGACGACTGTATTTTTTTAGTACTTTGATAGCTTCCTTTCTGGTTTTCTTTTCATCGATGATATCCAATAACTCTATTTGCACACGAACTCCTCCTCATGATATAATAGTTATGCGAAACCATACCATGAAGGTCAGCCGTGTGCTGGCTTTTTTTCATGCCCTACTCCCGAGAATAATATCAGCAGGAAAAGCAAAGTAAGTACAGATATCTTCTACATTATAAATATCCGGTACACTTTCCTCCTTCTCCCATTGAGCAATTAGGTAGCGACTATAGCCTAGTTTAGCTGCTAACTTTTCTTGTGACAGCTTCCTTTCCTTACGTTTTTGCTTTAGCAAGAAAGCAAACCTACTTGCTTGTCTTGGATTTAATTTATCATTCATCATCCACCTCGATCTTTACGACAGCTCTACCATTTGGATTTCTTCTTTGCGTGGATGCAAAAGTGTAATACTTTAACATCCTTTCAGCAATACCTGTTTCTTTACTGATTTCCGCAAGAGTTCCCAATGTTATGAACACGTCGCCTTGATATAACGCGTATTCACTCATGTTCCATCTCCTCAATCAGCCAATCAAGGTTCTTGCGCGCTTTCTTCAGGTCTTCAAGGCCGTTTTTCTTTTGAAACCGTAACATATACTTGATTGCGTTGCCCCAAAAGAAAGCAGACGCTCCGAAAAGATTCCCAACGAAGTTATGCACAACATCGATAGCCTCAAGACCGTTTGCACCCTGGTAGTGGCTTGGTTTATTTATATTGTCAATTATTTCTGGGTTCATTATTTATCCTCCAAAAGCTCTGGATTTTCATAGACGTTTCCGATGATTTCCTCGTCTTCAGTCCACGCATACCCATTTAGCAATCCCTTTAGATATATGGAAGGCATTCCGCCTATGAATGTGCCACCGTATTCTTTTTCTAAATATACTTCATGGAGACATCCTCTTGTACATTTAACGATGTCACCGATGAATACCTCCTTGCCGTTCTTGTCTTTGAGTCCTGTTGATTGCATGAGTTCGATTTCGTCAGGATAAGCTGTAATGTAATCATTCATTAAAGCATCGTTTAACTCAAATTCTTCAATCTCGCTATCCTGAAAAAACATACATTCGACTGACATCAGTCTACCTAATTCATAATGCCACACTCTAAATTTCGGTATCATGCCAAATCCTCCTCATATCTCAGCACCTACGTTATCAGCCTTGTAGATAACCATCGGCTTCTTCTCTTCCAAATCTCGAATCCTATCCATCTGCCAGATATTCAATCCAGCAGATAGCAGAATCCAGATAGCTATGAATCGTTTCAATTTATGACCTCCTCCTTCAATTTAAGCTCAATCTCTAAGTAAAAGCTTTGATCAGGTATCTCCAGTATCGCTGTAGTGGTTTTACCATCAGAACCAACGATAATTTCTCCGATTGCCAAAACTAAGTCTCCAATTGTGCTATTTAGCGTAAGGCTCATCACTCCACCTCCTCAATCTCAATCCCTGGACAATCAAACACCCAGCCGAAGTTTGCGTCTTCTAGTTCTTTACGGGTGTGGGAATATATAACATCGTCTAAACTAAAGCTTTTTGTAAAGAAATACCTTTTCAAAAGTTCTCCATAACCCAACATATTTTCTTTAATATTCCCTTTAATCTTAACAAAATACCGCTTCTCTTTTTCAACCTCGTAGCCGTCAAGCCAAGCAAGACAGAATTTTTCGATGTTATTTTCGTAAAACCACTCAGGAACTTTCTTATCATAATGATCTTCAATTACTCTCATTGCACCGTAAACATGAAAATTGTTTTTCTTTTTAAATTCTATATATTCCGCCACACACTGCGGAACTTTGACTGGTTTTGGTTTATCTAGTTGTTCCAAGTCTTGCAGAAAAATTTGACGAGCTAGTTCTGCTCCTTCAGCATTCCATACACCCTCAAGTTTTTTATATTTCTCAATCAATTCCTGCTTATTCATCTTAGTTTCCTCCATAAATCAAATAAACTGCAATAACTACCTGAGACATTCCTGGCGAATAGCCAACCCAATCATCAAACTCCTTAGATTTTGGCAACCAACCCTTAGTAGCTCCCAAATCATAGTCTGTAGGCTTTTCATCAGCGAAGATGCATTCCATCGCTCCCATAAACGTCATACCATCTTCTGCCATTTCCCCAAAATAGTCCGCCCGGTCTTTCACTGCTTGTGGTAAATCTTGCTGGGGAGGTTGCGGCTTCCCGTCTTCTACCGTCCAGTTGTATACTGCATTAACTTTTTTCTTTAACTCTTCCATCATCTTCCAACTCCTCCGCTTTCCGTCTTAATTCTTTATTCTTTTTCTTCAACAAATCGCGCTCCAGCGCTCTAATCCGTCTCTTGCGTGCATCACACGGCTTCGAATACTCGATTATCTTCTCTTCGTTTTGCTCGATTGTGCGTTTCAGTCCATCAATGACTGTTCGTTTATCATAATTCATCTTCTAAAAATCTTTCAATAGCTTCTCTGTAGGAGACTTCCACCAGACCGTCTAAGTCGTTCAGGGCTTCAATATAGTCTGGACGCCCTTGTCCATACTGCTCTTTCAAAAATTCAACAAAGAGATGAATTTCCTGATAGGTTACTCCAACCATATTTCTTACCTCCCACTAAAAATGTAACGTTATTGATCATCTTTCTTTTCCTTTCTTGCTGCACGTTCCCCGACTAAATAGCCGAGAAATAACCACAGAATAGCCATTCCAAATTCTTTAATAAGTTCAATCATTTTTTTCTCCTCCTGAAAAAGTCGCTAAATAGTAACAATCCTTCGAACCGTAGTCAAACCGTGTCGTCCGCTGACCAATGTGCTTCTGAAATCTTGGATGAGTGATAGCCGAGAAAACCCACTGATGATCTTCCATCTGTTCAATGAGATCATCGACATTGTCAAACGTTCCAAGGTAAAACTTGCAGTGCCCGTTGTAGACGAAGTAAAGCTCTAACATCACTCCACCTCAACGGGATAAAAATTCCCAAAGGAACCCCTCAAAGCCTTACCAACCTGTACGGCTGCCCCACGAGAAACAAACCGCATGGCTTTCTTCTCCTCTGAACATGAAATGTCCAAACCAGTCACACCAATAACTACGGACCTCAGAAACGGCTTATCCTCTCTTGTCCCATGTCTTAAAATAAACATCAGCCACCTCCATTCTAAAAATATTGCTTCCGCTTGTTTGTCAAGTCGTTGAAAACCATTAAATGGTCTTTATCCACACCCTTCATCAGTCTGGACATAAAGGGTCTGCCATATCTTTTCTGAATATCAGCAGAAGTCAAATTGGTGGTAATGATTGTATTTGAACGCTTATTCAGGATATTGTAGAGAATAGTAAACGACCATTCGCTATCCTTTTCCATTCCCAAATCATCCAAAACCAAGAACTTAGCACTGGCAATTTTATTGACCAGAAACTCCTCCTGACTAAAATCAGCTTTAATCTTCATCAACAAGTCCGTCACGTTGATGAAGATAGCAATCTCTTTCGTGTACTCAGATAGAGCCTTAACCATCGCAAAGGCCAAATGGCTCTTACCTGTTCCAGCTTCTCCTTGTAACACGATGTTGTTCCTAGCACCCTCAAACCACTCACGACAAATCCTCTTTGCAAAAACTAGCTTTTCTGCTTCTTTTTCAGTTGGTGTTTCAAAATTGTCCAAAGTCGCATTTTTCAAAACCTCATCATAAAGAGAAAACTTCTCAAGATAGTATTTCCTCTCTCGCTCATTCTCAGCGTCGGCCAATTCATTCACTCTTGCTTGATTTTCCTCATGAATCCGCTCAGATTCACACATGCGGCATACAACACTCTCAGTCCGCAATATTTTTATCAAAGGAATATTATGCTTGTCGCAAAGCTCTTTCTGTTGTTCTGTATTCCTGTGATAAGATAAGGCAATTTCATCAAACACATTGTCTACCATGACAGACGACCTCCGCATTCATGCCAGCTAGCCATTTCAGACAAGCAAGCAACCACTTGATGAATTGGCTGGTTGGCTAAAAGAGTTTTCTTCTCGTAGCTTAACGGATAATAGTCAATCTCGAATTGCTCAATTAGTTCTAAAATCCCCATTCGTCCCTTACCTCCTGTTCCGATGTTTTATCGTTTTGTTGTCCTGGACGACTGTAATTCTTTCCCTCTTTATATTTTTGGTCATTCTCATCTACCTGTTCAATCGATGTAAAACCTTTCTTTTTCCAATTCTCAAGAATGCCTCTTAGATACTTAAAACTAGGTTGATGAATCTCCGAAGTTATCTCAATTGCACGGTTTAACATATCAAAATTCATTCCATCAATTCCTACATATTCAAGCAACTGTTGATGTTGTTTATCGTTGATTCGAATACCACTATGTTTCAAATTTTCAGAGAGGCTGGAACTAGTCATCACCTTATTATTTTTATCTTTCTCTATCTCTTTATCTATATCTATATCTCCGTTGCAAGTTGTTGCGATAGTGTTGCAATGCAACTTTTGTAATTCTCTGTGCTTACGACTTCTACGAGTACTCGCTGTTTCACTCCCAACCATCTCAGGAACCTGTTCTAAGAAATAATCACGGTCAGAGTTTCTAGTCAGCAATCCTTTGCTTTCTAAAAAAATCAATGTAATTTTAATATCTTCAACATTTTCGTCAATGACAAGAGCGATTTCTTCGGCTAGATTGTCAGCAAGTCCATCATAGTAAATATGCCCTCCGTCTTCCAAGCTAATTAACATCATTTTGAGATAAATGATGGTATGTGTATCTCCGCCAGCAATCTTACGAAGTAGTTTCATCTCCTTTGACTTAAAGAAGTCCTGAGCAAGCTGGATCCAGAAATACCGCTTGTTTTTTAACGCCATAATCTCCCCCCCCACTTCCTACGGTTAGCGCGGTACTTCATCCGCATATCCTCATAGATGTACCTGCCTTCCAGCTCCATTTTTTCAATCTTTAGCAGCTTATTTTTAAGCTCCACATCACGATAGTCCTTAGCTAGTTTTTCATAGTCTGTTAGGTATTCTTTGACTAGTAATAGATTTTTATAATCGTTTTCCCATATCGTAATAAAATGTCTTGAAGTTGATTCCCTTCCTTCCAGTCCTTTAACAATCATAATCAGGTTATCCAGCGATTCAATCAATTCTTCCATTTCCTGACCTCCTCATTACAAAAATCTGATTGCAGACTGTTTAGGTTCTGGCAAAGCTAACAGCTCAGGGCGCAATCCTACAGGCGGTTCGTTGTCATATGTGAATCCTTTGAACTCTCTGCGAATATTCTTGCGAATTTCTTGCCATTTGTCCTCTCTACCACGTTCATATGCATGATTACGCACTTGGATAATCATAGACGCAAATTCTTGCTCTTCTCGTCTTTCTTCTTCCTTGCGTTGTTCCTGCAATTTGATATGACGGCAAGCCCCTGCAAATCCAAGCAGTAAGGCTCCAACCCCCATCAGCTGGTCTAAAATCGGTGGTTCAAACATTTTTATCTCCTTATCCTCTTTTTGTGCTATAATATAGTCAAATAATTTTGCTAAGACCTTGTCCAGAAGCCTTTTAGTAAAGTTATTATATTTGATTAGAGAGCCATTCTTTGATGGCTCTTTTTGACCATTTCTTACCAGGTAATTCCTTTGGAAATCCCTTTAAGTAACGATAATTATCTGAAAAGGTGGCATACTTAATTCCTAGAAATTCGCAGGTAGTGTTCACATCCATCAACTCTGGATAGTGATCACTATCTTTCTCTATTTCGACTAGCCTTGTGATTGTGTCCTTGATAATAGATTTAATCCATTCAGACAGTGAAAGTAGAACATTGTCCATCTTTTTCCCTCCTACACTTCGTCAAATGAGTTCAATTTCATGATTTTCATCTTAGTATTGGTGCTTGGCTCCCAAGTCATCCAGTAAGCTAGAGCGGCATCCGCATGCTTCTTGGGTAGCAAATCATAGCGACTAATGTTGAAGTGGTCTTTGAAATCAATCTCAGCTTGTCTAAAGACTGACTGAGCGAAAGTCTTATCCGCATAAGCTGGACTATCAATACCACCTAAGCAAGCCACGACCCTAGCCTTGCGCTTCTTCAATAGCGACTGAGCATAGCTTGGATGAATCGGTTGCTCACTCTTGAGGTAGTCGATATCTTCCAGCATAGTCGCCTGTTGCTCACGCAATTTCTTCTGGCCAGTGAATAGAGCAATAAAGGCATCCTCGTCCAAGTCCTCGCGAATGAAACCGCCCTGCTTGCGAATAGCTGGCAAGACCTCTGATGTCACCCAACGTTTAAATTCTTTCGCTTGTGGAAGCTTACTTGAAAGAATGAGAGAGTAGAGACCAGATTCGTTGATGATGATAGTGTTTTGTGTTCGACCTAAATTGTCGGTGAGTCCGTATTTCACGGAGTCATCTTCATCAACGTGCCGAGAAATTGCGTCCAGTGGTTTAGCATATCCTAAGATATCTGCAACATCTTTCCCAACGAACCACGGCTCGTCATCAATTGTCAAAGTACGGACTTCCTGCCCGTGAAAATTAAAAATTTCGTTCATAATATTCCTCTTCTTACTTTTCCTAGTGTTAAAATAGTTTCCCAAACATCTAGTCCCTCAAGACTATCGATCATCATCTGACTAAGTTGGTGATTTTTCTTCTGCCAATTCAGTATTATTTTCGCTTGCATGTATGGACCTCTCAGTGATTTCTCCAAGGGTTTTCAATACCCAAAACATCTGCAACTTTTTCCTTAACAGACTCACTACCTTTGCCATACTTCAGCAACTCTGAAATAACTGATGATGTTACAGGTACTTGTTTTGCCAATTCAGCTTGAGTCATATCCAACTCAATCAAACGAGTTTTGATTTTAGCCTTGATTATCTTTAGTTCTTTACTCATATTTTTCCTTTCTATATTTCTCTGCTTCTTTTGAAATTTTCAAAAGCATTGAAAGTCCCCCAACTACTCCATCTAGATACCCTCGCCCATAATCTGTCGCTAAGAGTTCCAATAATTCTTTCAGGTCTTCTTCGTTCATCCCTGACCTCCTTTTAAAAAATTATCTAAAAAGTTAGCGAATTTCTTGACATTTTTAAATAAATGATTTAAAATCAAACCATAGAGAAAAGACCTACTAAAAGTAAGGTTCTACCTAGAAAAAACGGACGCCAATCAGTTTCATTAGGCTTTATTTTTTAGTTGTCTTATTCGCTAACTCTTTAGCTTACGAATATAATTTTAAATTATTTATTTAATTTTGTCAACAACTTTAATTAAATAATTTAATTATTTTTTCGTAATGCTTAGAAAGGTTGATAAATCAATGTTTCCAACATACGAAAAAATCAAAGAACTTGCAAAAAAACAGGGACTTTCTATAAATGCTTTGGAAGAAAAGCTTGGATATAGCAGAAACACACTATATTCCCTAAAAAAACAAAAAGCTAGTACAGAAAGAATGCAAGAAATCGCTGATTACTTTAATGTATCCTTAGACTACCTGCTCGGACGTACAGATAATCCAGCTATCGCTGGTAATTCAAAAGAGTACACATGGCAAGGGAAGACACTGAATGTTGAAGAAATGGCATCTAATGTCATGATGTTTGGTGGCCGAGAATTAACAGATGAAAAGAAGAAAATCATCCAGTCTATCATTGAAGGTTATCTCAAAGAAGCTGGTGATTAGAGGTACTGCTTAGTGACCGAAAAAGAAATTATAAGTCATTTTCAGGTTCGCATTGTCGATTTTGACGGTGAGCTAATACCTGATGAACTCGGGTTTTACGAAAAAGAAACCAACACAGCTTTCTTGTCTAATAAACTCAGTAAAAAAGAGAGAGTTAAGGTACTACTGCATGAACTCGGACACAAAGACCACACACGCTCAGAGTACCAGAACGCTCGCTTACGCTGTGAAAACGAAGCTGATAGGAATATGATCCATCATCTCGTAAAAGACGCACTAGAAAGCTTAGATGACCCCACAGAGTTTGATTACCTCAAATTCATGTCCTATTACAATCTAAAAACCGTGACAAATGAAATCATGGTAAAAGAAGAATATAAGTCACTAGTTGGATAAAGGAGAAAGTTATGAAAATAGGAATGAGAAAACCAAGTCTGACCAGAAGTTTAAAAGCTAGAACTACTAGTAAATGGAAAAGACAGGCTAAAAAAGCTATTATCCCTGGCTATGGTAAGAAAGGGATGGGATGGGTTAAAAATCCAAAGAAAGCTATGTATAACAAGGTTTATCATAAGACAACCTTTGGACTTTCGGATTTGTTTAAATCATCTAAAAAGCGAAAAAAGAAAGTAGTCAACAACAAACAGCAATCTATTCTTGCCTCGAACGGCAAAAAGCAACACACTCCAAAAGAATATAAAGAAGCTGGGCTTGTCTTTATGTTTTTAGGTGCTATATTCCTATTTTTATTTCCACCTCTCGGCTTCTTTTTGTTTATTACTGGTTTTATAACTTACATTATTGGTCGTTTAACTGCAAAGCGAGAGAAAAAGAAGAAAGTTGAAAATTACAGTCCACAGATTGATACAATTGTTTTCCGAGATGATTTCTTATTAATGGGAACAAATTATCATCAAGAAGAAGCTGAGATTGCAGCTGATTTTCTTTCCAAGGGTGTCCATTATTTTGGGAAAGATAATAAGAGTTTGAAATCTTATATGCTTGAAACATATAAACCTGTTTACAAATACAATAAATTGAAAACAGTAGACGTTCAACTATTACCAGAACCTTCAAATCCGCATGATAAAAATGCTGTCAAAGTTTTAGTGAATAATATCTTTGTCGGATACTTACCAGCTATGATTGCAACACAAGTTTCATCCTACATTTCTAATCCAAATTACAGATATGATGCAATCCTTACAGGTAGAGGAGGACCATATAAAACCCTAAATATCGAAACTGAGAGAGTCGTTTCTCGTAAAAGTGACTTAACTTACTATTTAGATTTAACAGTATGGCGTCTTGCTAAAAAATAAAAAAAAACCACAATCTCCCTCGCCAAAGTTTGATTGTGAAGCTCACCCTTATAAAAAATCAGCCATTAAAAAGGCCTCTTTTCTATACCCTATTTTACACCATGAAAGGGGTGATGTCAATATTCTCAATGTTTAGACCTTGTCCAGAAGCTGATAAACAAGGAGAATACAATGAAATATAATAAAACAAAATACCCAAATATCTATTACTATGAAACTGCCAAAGGCAAGCGATACTATGTCAGACGTTCTTTTTTCTTCCGAGGTAAAAAAAGAGAAAAAAGTAAAAGTGGTCTCACAACCCTTCCACAAGCTCGTGCAGCCTTAGTAGAGCTTGAGCAACAAATCCAAGAACAAGAATTAGGTATCAATACGAATCTGACACTTGATCAATATTGGGATATTTATTCTGAAAAGAGATTGTCAACAGGGCGCTGGAATGACACTTCCTACTACCTCAATGATAATCTCTACAAGAACCATATCAAGGCAAAGTTTGGTTCTACCCTGCTTAAAAATTTGGATAGAAATGAGTATGAACTCTTTATCGCTGAAAAGTTGCAGAACCATACCAGATACACTGTTCAAACCCTCAATTCCAGCTTCATGGCATTGCTGAATGATGCCGTCAAAAATGGAAATCTGCTCTCAAATCGCTTGAAAGGTGTTTTCATCGGCCAGAGTGATATCCCTGCTGCAAACAAGAAAGTGACTCTCAAAGAGTTCAAGACTTGGATAGCAAAGGCAGAAGAGATTATGCCAAAACAATTCTACGCTCTGACCTATCTGACAATTTTTGGATTGAGAAGAGGAGAAGTCTTTGGATTGCGTCCAATGGACATCACTCAGAACGACAGCGGACGGGCTATACTGCATCTTAGAGACAGTCGAAGCAACCAGACCTTAAAAGGGAAAGGAGGGCTTAAAACGAAGGATTCAGAGCGATATGTCTGCCTTGATGATATCGGAACAGACCTGATCTATTATCTGATAGCTGAAGCTTCTAAGATTAAGCGAAAGTTAGGAATTATCAAGGAACAGCACAAGGATTATATAACTATCAACGAGAAAGGTGGTCTCATCAATCCAAATCAGCTAAATAGAAACTTCAATCTAGTGAATGAAGCAACAGGATTGCATGTAACACCTCACATGATGCGCCACTTCTTCACGACTCAAAGCATTATTGCAGGGGTTCCGCTTGAACAATTAAGCCAGGCGCTGGGGCATACAAAGGTTTATATGACGGATCGTTACAATCAAGTAGAGGACGAACTTGCTGAAGCGACAACAGACCTATTTCTTAGTCATATTCGCTAAAAAAGTCCCCGCCAATTCCCCGACCAAAATCCGAAAAATACCGAAAAATATCGAAAAATTATTTTTAGAATAGTCCCCAAAAGCCTGAAATAAAGCTAAAAAACTCCACCTGATTGGGTGGAGTTAAGGGAGATTATTATGAAAAAGAAAAGTTTAGGATATTTGTTACAACAAGTTAGGAGGTCTTCTTGTAACTGTCTATAGTATACCCGACCTATCTTAAACAAATCTTAAAAATCTCTTAGGACCAAACACTTTCTAAAATATTTGTTTGTTCACGACCAGGACCCACTGAGAAAGTAGAAATACGAACGCCAACCAATTCACTCACACGACGAACGTAGTTACGCGCATTCTCAGGAAGATCTTCCAAATTACGAACTCCAGTAATATCTTCTGACCAACCTGGCAACTCTTCATAGATAGGCTTGCAACGTTTCAATTGCTCAAGACTAGCTGGATAGTAGTCAATACGTTGACCATCAAGATCATAGGCCACACAGATTTTCACAGTATCTAAACCACTCAAAACATCGATAGAGTTCAATGAAAGATTAGTAATACCAGAAACACGACGACTATGGCGCATGACAACCGAATCAAACCAACCCACACGACGTGGACGACCAGTTGTTGTACCATATTCATGACCAACTTCACGGATACGTTCTCCCACTTCATCAAACAACTCAGTTGGGAAAGGACCGTCTCCTACACGACTCGTATAGGCTTTACATACACCTACAACCTTGTCAATCTTACTTGGACCAACACCAGAACCAATGGTCACACCACCAGCCACAGGGTTTGAAGACGTAACAAATGGATAAGTACCTTGGTCGATATCTAGCATAACTCCTTGTGCACCTTCAAAAAGCACACGTTTACCGTTATCAAGCGCATCATTCAAAATGACAGATGTGTCTGTCACATATTTCTTGATTTGTTGACCATATTCGTAATATTCTTCAAAAATATCATCGAAATCAATCGCCTTACTGTCATACAATTTTTCAAAAAGACGATTTTTTTCAGCAAGGTTACGTTCTAAACGCTCACGGAAAATATCTTTATCCAAAAGATCAGCGATACGAATCCCCACACGAGCAGCCTTGTCCATATAAGCTGGACCAATTCCCTTAATTGTAGTACCAATCTTATTGTCACCTTTAGCTTCTTCTTGCAAACGGTCTAACTCGATATGATAAGGCAAAATAACATGCGCGCGATCAGAAATACGCAAGTTATCAGTTGTCACACCCTCCTCATGAAGATAGCTCAACTCTTTTACAAGAGATTTAGGATTTACAACCATACCATTCCCAATGACAGAGATTTTTTCAGGGAAGAAAATCCCAGAGGGAATCAAGTGCAACTTAAATTTCTTACCATCAATCACAATCGTGTGACCTGCATTATCACCACCTTGGTAACGTGCAATCACTTCTGCATTCGCTGAAAGGAAATCTGTAATCTTCCCTTTACCTTCATCACCCCATTGGGTACCTACAACAACAACTGAAGTCATAATCTTGTCTGAGCCCTCAGGCTCTTCCTTTCTCACATACATGGCAGGAATCTCACCCGCAATTATATCTTACAATTTATTATAAGAAAAAATCGCCTTTTTATCAAGAAGAAAGAATAGAAAGATTTGCTATTTCCAACTATTAAAAAATAATTTTAAAAAATTACCAGCTATTTATTGTTATATTGTCATGAAAAAGTAAGTTTATTCGGAAATTTACTAAAATTACCTCAACAAGAAATAAAACCCCGATTCATTATCATCTTTTCAAGATACAAACGATAAGTAACACGATAATGGTAAACGATAAAATCCCTACGACACCCAATGCCATATCGAACTAAATAATAAATCAAAAATTTAAAATGAAAATGTTCCCAGTCCCAACTATTACCAAAGAAAGTAGCATACTCTTCTTCGATACTGTCATAGAAATCAGTCATCTGATCATAAATACTTTGTAGCATAAATATATACTCCTTTTCTTTTTTATAAACTTATTCTAACAAAAAATTTTACACATTCACTATCAATTCCTGAATTGTTAAAATACCAACCTCAACAAAATAACAAAAAGGAAAAGTTGACAGAATAGGAACAAATTTACTACCTAAATTAGACTTTGATAAAAACCTTATTGATTGCGTTAAATACTAAAAGAGACTGAGCTAAAAATCTTAAAATAAGAAAAACGCATAGTATCAAATTTTTCAAACTGTCTTTAAAACATTTCTCAAAGATAACGAGAAAATTGTCAATGCCCTTAAACTACCCTATTCTAACGCCAAACTAGAAGCCACTAATAATTAATCTCATCAAACTTATCAAGCGCAACGCCTTTGGTTTTCGGAACTTTGAAAACTTCAAAAAAACGGATTTTCATCGCTCTAAACATCAAAAAAAGAAAGGACGAAATTTGCCCTTTCTCGAGATTAGCTTTTCTGGCTCTATAATATTTGTAGTGGGTAAATCCCCTATGGATATTATGGAGCCTATTTTATTGTAGAAAAAAAGTCCCATATCATCTATAATGAAAAGCGACCAAACCATCATTAGAAAGATTCATATGGAACAATTACATTTTATCACAAAACTACTAGACATTAAAGACCCTAATTTCTAAATTATGGATATTATCAATAGGGGTACACATAAGGAAATTATCGCTAAACTGGACTACGACGCCCCATCTTGCCCTGATTGCGGAAGTTAAATGAAGAAATATGACTTTCAAAAACATTCTAAGATTCCTTACCTCGAAACTACTGGTATGCCTACCAGAATTCTACTTAGAGAGCGTCGTTTTAAGTGCTATCAGTGCTCGAAAATGATGGTGTCTGAAACTTCTATCGTCAAGAAAAATATCTCGCTTCATTAGGTGCGAGATAGATTATTAATTATATAACAAAAAAGAGGTCAAAACCTCCTTTAATTAACTACTCCGCCAGTAGGACTCGAACCTACGACATCATGATTAACAGTCATGCGCTACTACCAACTGAGCTATGGCGGAATAAAGCTAAGCGACTTCCATATCTCACAGGGGGCAACCCCCAACTACTTCCGGCGTTCTAGGGCTTAACTTCTGTGTTCGGCATGGGTACAGGTGTATCTCCTAGGCTATCATCACTTAACTCTGAGTAATACCTACTCAAAATTGAATATCTATTCAAACCAAGAAAA
>NZ_CKYA01000015.1 GCF_001113365.1 Streptococcus pneumoniae
GGTTGTTAATTTTAAAAATAATCTCTCCATTTGCTATTAGTAAACAACTATGTAGTATGCGTTGACTCGAAATGAATTTTGAAATCTTATCCAAAATTTTATTTTCATTAACTTGAGTTACTCCGCTGAGCTCAAAAACTAATGGAGAATTATATTTATATTTTATATGATTGAATTTTTCATCGAAAAATATATTTTTTTGAACTACAGAAGCTTTCGCTGAAGATAAGTTGTTGTCTTTGGAAATTTGTAAATCATTCTCAGATTTATGACTATTGTTTAACACTTCTACCAGAGGCTTCATACTTAATAATTCTGAGACTCTTATATTTTTATTCCTTTTCTTCATGTAATTTACCAATTTCATGGCTGAAAGCGAGTCTCCTCCATTTTCGATAAAACTTTGACTAAAGTTTATTTCTCTAATTAATAAATCCTCAATCTCTTTTTGTACATCCAAATCAATGTTATCTAAATTAATTTTGTCATTATTGGAAGAAATATTTGATACTTCTTTTCTGAATTTTTCAGCAAGAATTTTATTATTTAATTTACCATTTACAGTAAGAGGTAACTCTGAGATATTAATAAAATATTTAGGAACCATGGCAGATGTCAGCACTTCTGAGAGAGTTTTTCTTAGTTTAGAGTAATCTATTTCTGGACTCGTATGGAAACAAACCAATGTATTATCAATAACACTAACAACAATTTGTATGTTTTTTGAATTTAAAATACTTTGAATAACTTCCTCAATTTCACTAATTTCAATTCTCTGTCCATTAATTTTCACTTGAGAATCTTTCCTACCAATGATTATAATCTCAGACTTGTAGTTATAATATCCAAAATCACCAGAACGATACAACTTTTCCCCGTTAAGCGAATTTAAATAGAAAAAGTTCTTTTTATTTAGTTCTTCACGATTTATATAGCCATTCGCTACCCCTTCACCACCTACAATGATTTCTCCAACTTGCATAGGGGCACAAACATTTCCAAACTGGTCTAAAATATATGTACTAGATCCAGAAATACTTTTTCCAATAGGTATTGATTCTTTATTGCTCCTACCTATTATTTGAATTGTGGATAATACACTATTTTCAGTTGGACCATAACCATTAACAACTATTATATTTTCATTTGAATAATAAATATTTTCTATCAACTTATTCTTGACTATCTCGCCACCGGTTATTATGAATTTAAAATGATTAAATAATTCATTATCATAAGAAAAAAGTTCCTGAAGTAAGGTAAATGACATTATTGAAGCAAATTTACGATCAGATGCTAAAATTTGTGATAATTTTCCTATATCGAATATATAATTTTTAGGGATAATTTCTAAAGTCTTTCCACTAGTTAAAGGTAACCATATCTCCAATTCAGAAATGTCAAATCCTAAAGAATTTAGCTGTAAGAAAGTATCATATCCATCGGACAATTCTGCTAAATTATTATCGTTAATTAGTCTTACTATTCCAGTTTCTGGTATCATGACTCCTTTCGGAGTCCCTGTAGTTCCAGAAGTATATAAAATATAAAGAGGAGAAGAATCGCTTGAAGTACTATTTGGCTTATAGTTTGGATTAATTTTTAATTCGTTATGATCTATATAATAACTACAATTTGAGTCTTCTAAAATAAATTTCTGCCTTTTTTGAGGGAATTCTGGATCAATTGGCACATAAGTTATCCCCATTTGCACTAATGAAAGAATATTAATAAATGTATCGAATTCTTTATATCCAATTACTCCAATTTTATCCCCTACTTTAATAATGTTATTTAAATAACTAACTCTATTTTTTATCAATTTATATAGAGTTTCATAAGTAATTGTCGAATGACCTAACCTTAAAGCAATGTTATTTGGAAATTTTTTAGAAATTCCCATAACCCTATCCATTAATAATAAATTGGCTTTTTTGTCAAATTTTTTTAATGACTTGCTTTCTCTTTCAATTATTTTGCTTATAAACTCAGGCTTTGCTAACTGAATTTTTGATATCCTTTCCACAGTTTCACAATGAATAATATTTGTTGTAAAGCTAAAGAAATTTTTGATTAACGAATTGATCTTCTCTCTAGTGTATATTCTTTTATTATAAATAAGCTCTAACTCATTTTTCTGATTTTTGAATCTTCTGTAAATTATACTTATCGGGACCGGTAAATAGTTCGGTGTTTCTTCCTTTACAACTACCTTAGAATCCTTAACTAAGTAATTCATATTATCAACATAATAATTAAAACTCCATTCAAACAGATTTTTTCCATTTGCTTTAAGATTATTTATTAATTCATTATAAGGATATTCAGAATGTTTAATATCTTTTAGAAAATTTCTCTTGATTCCTTTATAAGCGTCGATAATGCTTTCTTCACCAGACAAAGAATATGAAAACGGGACTGTACTTGTGAACATTCCAAAACTATTATAAAAACGTTTATTTCGCCTGTTATAATAGGGGATTCCCAATATCCCATTTTTTTCTTCAGCAATTCTATATTTGTAAATACATAATAACGTTATCAAAAAGATATTTTCATTTAAGTGATTTTTCCTTAGGAACAATTCCCATCTTTCCAAATAGTTATCATCTAAACGAATTAAAATTTTCTCAGACGAAGGATTTTCAGGAATGTTTTCAAATGAATTTTTACAGTGATATAATCTATTTTCCCAATATACTTTATCCTCATTAAATTTTTCAGTATCTTCCAAATATCTTTGTTCTTCTTGTAAGTATTCAACATACTCTATTCCAATATTAAATCCATGCCCATTATAAATATCAAAAATGGCTCCTGCAATTAATCCGATTGAATATGCATCTACAATCGAATGATGAAACATTACAAATAGTTGACCACCATCTTCATTTTGGTAAACTCCAAATTTAAATAAAAAATCATTGTAAATATCAAATTTGGAATTTAAACAGCCCCTTTTATAACTTTCAAATTCGTTTTTGTCAAAAAAGATGTTTACTATAGAACTATCAAATTTACAATCACGATATTTCTGAATGATTTCGTCATTTTTCAATAGAAAGGTTGTTCTAAAGATTTTCGAGGAATTAAGAACTGCAACAACTGCATCGATCAATTTATACAAATGAAAAGGAGTAGAAATTTTATAAAAACCTCCTTCGTTTGATATTCTTGGTTCACAATATATTTCTTCAGTATATATAATTCGTTTTTGTGCATTTGTTAAGTTATAATATTCCATTTTACTCCCCTATTCATTAAAACTAATACTAAAAATAATATTTACAAATTTTTCAATATACCTCTCTTTTTCATCCTCACAATCAAATTTTGAAAAGCTAGGGTAAGAATTTTGAATCAAATTTATAATCATTTTCGCTTCTAGTAAAGGTGGATTTTCTTGTAGTTCTGGATTAATAACTATAAGTATATCTACAACAAGGGCAACCATCTCTTGATTAAAATAAAACATTAATTTTTGAAACTCTTCATCTTTTCTGGAAAGTAATAGAATATCACTATTTAAAAAATGATTTTCCCAATTATTATCTATTCCATTAATTAGAAATTCTTTGAATTTTATTTCTGAACGAATATTTTTTCCTGTAATTTCTTTTCGCAAGACTTCCATTTGCTTTAAAGAATAGTTAAAAAATATCTTGATTAATTCTTTAAAAACATCTTCTTTACTACTAAAATAATTATAAAAGACTCCCACAGAGACTCCTGCTGTCTTTGTAATCTCTTTTGTTGTAATAGAAGTTATGCTTCTATCTTTTAAGAGAGCATCTGTAGCTTTTATTAATTTTTGTTTATTATCATCCTTTGCCATAGTTACCTCAAATTAAATTTACACTTTATAAATGAATTATATCTCATTTATGTACTTTTTTCAAGAGATAAATGAACTTTGGTTCATATATTTGATGATTTTTATATATATATGAACCAAAAATCATTGAAAATAGTGTTCTTATATATTATAATAAACTCATGATTTAATAGAACTAACAACTTGAGGTATCGTCATGAAAATTTTTTGTCTCCCTTACGCTGGTGGCTCATCATCAATTTACTCACCTTGGAAAAATTTATTTAGAAATTGCACTATAATCCCAATAGACTTACCTGGTCACGGCATGAACATAAACATGAATCTATTGGACACATTTTCTAAAAATCTTGAGTTTCTTTACAATAAAATTATCTCCGAAATCTCTGATTCAGAAAAATATTGTATCTTTGGACATAGCCTAGGTGGTCTATTTGCTTATGAGATTTGTAAAAAAATTGAACAGTCAGAGTTTAATAATCCCGATAAAATTTTTATTTCAGCAACCAAACCACCAATGTGTAAGAAAAATTATGATTTGGAAACAGATACAAAATTGAAAGATATCTTAATTGAGTATAATGCTACACCTAAAGAAATTTTAAGCAATGAGGATATCTTTAGCTTTTTTAGACCTATAATATTAAACGATTTCAAAGTCTACAATGATTATGAACTACGTGACCATGATCAACAGATAAAAACCCAGACAATTATTTTTTATGGCACAAATGACTCTATTCCGTATGATGAATTAAACAAGTGGCAATTATTATGTGCAAACGACATTAATTATTACCCAGTCGAGGGAGATCACTTTTTTATTTCTTCAAATTTGAGTCAAGTATCAAAAATAATTAAAGACGTGATAAATTAGAGGGTGTAACTAATGTTAATTTTAATATCTGATATATCCAAGTTGGATTCTAAAATCATTGATTATGATTTTTTAAATAAAATACCATCGTATAGATTAAAATCTAAAAATAAAAGCGATATTCAAAAATCAATTAATTCATTAAAATTACTTAAAATTGGGTTAAATGAATTTGGAATTGATTTATTTAGAGAGGATTTAGTATACAATGAATTTGGAAAACCAAGTTTAAAAAGGAAAGATATCTTCTATAACATTTCTCATTCGGGAAAGTATGTTACGTGTGCTATTTCAAATAAAATTGTTGGAATAGATATCCAGAAACATATCGAAAAGTTTGAGGAAATTATATCTTTCTTTAGCATTTCTGAAAAGGAATACCTAGCTAGTATTCCTTTTCAGAAATTATTAATAAAAGAATTTTTCAAAATTTGGACAGTTAAAGAAAGTTATGTAAAATTTTTAGGTAGAGGGCTATATAAAGAATTAGATTCTTTCTCACTTTTCCTTGATAAGAAAAAAATAATCGATGAGGGTAGAATCGTTAAAGATATTTTGTATAAAAATTTTTCTATCTCTGAAGAGTATACTATGTCTGTTGTAGCTAGTTCTGATGATAGCTACGAAATTAGATATGTTGAAGTTGAAAACCTAATATCTCTATAAAAAACAAAATCCCATTGTACATTAATACTCTGAACTGTACAGCGGGATTCTTCTACATATACTATAAAATTTTCTGAAAGAACTTTATCAACTACTCTGCCTATAATTTTTTTGACATACTCTGCATCCGCGAACATGTCAAAATATTTATTATCGAGAAAAACTAAGCGGTAAGCCATTTTGCGAACGATAAAGTTTCTTGATATAGCTACGTTTAGCTTATTCAAAAATACATAACTTGTTTCATCATGTTCAAATTCTATCTCATATATGTATTTAATTGCGAAGACTTCTCTACTTTTAAACTCGTCAAAATTTGTTTATTCTAGAGAAATATCTTCTTGAAATTTTAGGTCGGTATGTTTTTTTATGCTGAGAATTTTCACAAGTGTTTCTAATCTTCTAGTTAGTCTCTCATATTCGTCAATGTCATTAGCAAGTTCCTGTTGTAATTTTAAAATGCCTTTATTAACTTGATCTAAAGTTATGGATTCCGTCATATTCATTTTAACAAAATCATACTTAGCTAATTCCATACTTTCATGATCGTCACTCTTCAAATTGATAAGGACTTCCGCCATCTTGTTTAAGGTAGCGATTTTTTCTTGGGTTTCTTCTAACTTCATATCAAGCTTCGCAATTTCTAATACAAACTCATCTTTGATTTCTTGGTATTGTTTATTGATGTTAGACAGATCAATCATAAGATTAATTTCAGAAATCTTCTCTTGAAGACTTTTTAAAGTTGGTCGTCTGTATGGGAGGTTTTTGCTATCATTGGTCAATTGCCTGATTAAAGTTCTCCCTTTGATAAAACAATTTTTATCTGAGTTTACTTGGTTATAGACAAAGTAGGAGGACGTTTCTCGAATGTAAACGTTATATTTTTTCTGATTTTCTTCTTCTAGGATATCCAACTGATAGTTGGGAATAAAGATGAGCCCACTTTGTTTGATACCAAATGAAACCTTGATATAGATACCATCATCAACTAATTTTTCAATCTGATTATCCGTAAGTTCAACTTCAAACTCATGGATAGCACCTCGTTTTTCCTTGTATTTCTTGAAGGCTTCCTCGATTTCTTCTACGGAGTCTTTCTCCTTATGCTGCTCCTCTCTAAAAGTCTGATAATCTTCCTGAACATTTTCTAATACCTGAACATCTCTAACCTCTTTATCTTCGAAGTAACGGTTAAAAAAGTGAACATCGTACAATTTCTTATCACTAATTTTTTTATGGCTTAGACTAATCTTTTGACCATATTCTTCTAGGATAAAGGTCACATTTTTTTGCTTAAGCTCTATCGTTAAATTCAACTCTTTTGCCTTTACATGCAATTCCTCTAGTGAATGAACATGCTTTAATAAAAATTCTAAACGACTTTCAATCTCTTGTTTGGCAAAATATGTTCGAAAAAACTCTTCATCATATAAGTCTCGTTTACTAAGTTGGCGACCACGAATTGGTTTTGTCATTGCTCTATCTGTCATCATAAAACAACTATGTTTTCGACTAAAATCAATATGAACATATAACTGCTTTCCTTTCTCTAAAAAATCATCAAACGATTTAGATTGCTGCATCAAAAAATAGAGACGTTGTTTCAATTCAAACTTATGGCTCGATTCCCTATATTTTTTATAATCACGATAGGAATAATGCTTCTCAATAATTTTGGCACCAGCTATTTTTGAAATACGGTCAGAAATCATCCGAAGATTTCGCTCCAAATGATAATCCCAAATCAATTTCTTTTCAGAGTTCCTATCAACAGAGTTGATTAAAATATGATTATGGATATGCGACTGATCAACGTGAGTTGCTACAATAAAACGAAAACGGCCACCAGTTAATTCCATCATAGTCTCATAACCAATACGGTTGATTTCTTCTGGTGTTAAGTTATCCTCTGGCGAAAAAGATTGTATCACATGATGAGCATGAATTTTTTGGTGTTTTCTTTCCAATCGGTCATTTCTTGAATCATACAATTCATCATTATTGATGAAATTGATGTTGTACATCTTGACCATTTCTTCATAAGTTGGAAAGTCCAGGTAATTACTCATTCCAAAATCAGAAATGAGTTCAAGATTATTGGTCTTCTCAGGATTGAGAATATACTTGATTAAACGTCTACGATATTTTTTACCATGAGTCGTAAAATGTTTAGTGATTACCATGAAACTCCTTTAGTTTTTCGACATTCACATGAAACTCTTTCTCAACTTCAGTAATCAACTCATTTATTCCTTGACTCAAACTTTTTAGTTGTTCTTGAGAAATGAGATGACTTTGGTTAATGGCACGTGCAATCTGATTGATGTTATTCCCTATCCGTCTCAATTCAAAAATGAGTTCCTTGTAATTTGAAGTGTCAATCGTTAAAAATGTCATGCTTGGATTAAGCAAAACTTTCCTAGCATAGTCGGAAAAATTTTTACTCCGACTTTCTGCAATACGGTCATTCAACTGTTTTAATTCACTATCTGTTAAAAAGACTTTTTTCAAATTGTTTCTGTAACGGTATTCCATACTACCTTACCTCATATATTTGTCACGAAATGACTGACTTAGAGAATGTGATTGACTAACCTCCACAATCAGCTCTTGAACACAGGTCAATAAGATTGAAACATGTTCTTGAGTCACTTCATGATTCTGTTTGGCAACGACTAATACCTCATATAAATCACGGCTAATCTGTTCTAACTTTTGTGATTGCCATAGTGAAAACCACATCTCAATACTTTTATAATCGCCGTCAGTTTTAAAGAGGTTATGACGAAGAAATTCTGAAAAACTCCCTATCTGCTGGTCCCTCATCATTTCTTTTATCATACTTTCTTCATGTCTCGTCATTCTAAACTGCTTTCTAACGAGCCTAATATCCTGTTTCATTCTATCCATCCTTTCAAATCAGGTATTGACTGACAATGTGAGGCAGCCTGACATTGTCAGTCGCTCCTCGAAAGACCTCACTCCTTCCTTGTTCGGTCTTTGCGAGCTCAGATATTGTGTCCACAATATCCCAAAAATCATATCGCCAACCAACCAAAACCTCCTAGTTTTGACAGCCAACGATAAGATAACTTGGTGGCCTTCGCCCCCCAAACCCCCAGTGAAAAATCTTAGCTGGATTTTTAAAGTTGAGAAAAGTATAGCAGAAGAAATTTGGGGAAGTTATCACAAAAATTGAAAATGGGAGTAAGAAAAAGAGAGCTGAACGCTCTCTCGATTTTAAAATATATCCTGTACTTCACTCATTTGTCGTCTTTCTTGAAGCATTCTGTTAATTAAATCATACGCTTCAACCTCCAAGTCTTGAAGAGATTCTAAAACTAAAACTTTTAAGAATTCTAATGTGACAACTCCCTTTAAAATTAAATCTTCTTTATCATCCATAATAAGAGATTGAAAATACCCCTTAATAAAATCATTTGTTACATTCCCTAATTCTGAAAGCGTATCAATGAGGCTATTCAAAACACTTACACGTGCTACTTCACTATAAGTTTCATTCAATTTATAAACTTCCTCGTAAAAGAATCTCAATCTTTGATATTTCAATGGATCAAGTCCGACAACTGACTCGTTCTTTAATTGGATATGCGTAATAAAATCGTCACCTTTGATATATGTATAACATTTCAAGTATGGTAACAAATTTACAGAATTAAAATACGGATTTAAAACTCCCTGATTTTCTGAATAGCCTACAATCGAATTTTTTGAATGATTACACCTATAACACGTTGAAACTAAGTTAATTGGTAAGATAGCAAATTGTGGAAAGATTGATTCTGGTAAAATATGATCTAAAGTATGTGTTGCATAACCCCATTCGGCATCACAAATTGGACAACATCTAGGTGTAAGTTTGTACAAGTCTCTCCTAAATGAACTTTCTGAAGAGTAAAACGTCTTGTATAGTTCTTTCATTTTTGATTTTTCAATTCCCAAAACTTCATCTGATTGCTCTAATTTAGAAATCAAAGATTGTAAATTTTCACCAGCCTCAAGATAGTCGCTTTCAATTTTATTGAAGTATGGTAAAAGACAATTGGATTCATGAAGCTTCCTAATAATACCAGATTTATTATTACCTTGATTTTGTTCCATGTATCCAACTATTTCATCAATTACATTTGCTATACAAAAGCTTGGTGAACTAATTTTCTTCATCACTAACCTCTTCAAATTTCTTTACTAGTAATGCTTCGCTTCCAAAGATAAAATCAATTTTATCTAGTTCAGTTTTATCTTCCTTAATTAAATCCACTATAAATTTGTAAAATCCAGTGTTCCTAAGATCTGTACCAAAAATCGCATTATTAATATAACTAATGCTTTCTCCAAAAGTTTTAATTGAAATTGACTCAATTCGATTTTGATTGTTATCAAAATTCCGTACTATCTTCCTAATATTGATGTGAGCCAGTTCTTGAAGCACAATAGCAGAATGGGTCGCTAATAAACAAACTCCATTGGCATCGCTTATAATTTCATCTATCGCCCGTATATAAGCTTTTAATAATGGTGGATGTAGAAATAGTTCGGGTTCATCAATAATCACAAAAGTTTTTTCTGAAACATAAATAATTAGATTTAATAAATTTAGAAGGATAATCTTTTGTCCTGAGCTTAATTTCTTCACATCTTCTAAACTGAAATTTTCCATATCAATAGCGTGTTCAATTTGTAAAAACCATGGATCAAATGAAAATTTTTTTATAATATTTCCTAACTTTGTACGGTATCTTTTGCCTACTTCAGTGAACAATTTATGAATATCTTTTGCAATAATTTCGCTTAGATCTTCAGTATTCGAAAAATTTATTCCTATAAATTTATAAATATCTGAGTCTTCTTTTTTAAAACCCGAATCAAATGGACTATACGAAAAACAAACTAATGAATTAAATTGATTAAGATTCGACCTATCAGAATATAATTTTTCTTCAGCATTATCTAGTAAACTTCCATTTTTTTGATAATGATAAAAACTTATAATTTGTTTCAAAAAATTAGTTTTGCCACTACCATTATTTCCGATAATAGAATACATTGAAGTGGGGATTTTAGAATTAGGATCAACATTGAATTTAAAAATTTCCTCTTCATTAAGATTAATCAGATTAACTTCATATTTATCCTGATAACTTCCACCTAGAGTAACTCGATGGAACTGATCAATAACTTCATTATAATTATTATTTCTAAAAAAAGAATCTCTGATTACGTCCTTTTTATGTGCCCAACTGAATATCGTCTGAAAATTAGGGTTATTATATAATTCTTCTAATTTTTCATCATCAAATGCAAGGTCTCCTAATATTTTTAAATACTCTATTCTATCTTTTTCATCAAAAATATTATTGAGAAATCTATAATATTCTAAATTTCCTAAAGATATTATATTTTGAGAGTGTAAATTCTTTTTAATTTTGTCAAAAGATATCACATCACTTGAAGAGTATGGATAAACTGTGATGTTAATATTCCCTAAGTCGTTCTTTTCCCCCTCAAAACAAGCCACTACTTGATATGTTGTTTTAAATCCGTAATCGTCCCAATTATCTTTTGCAAAATAAAATCCATCACTCATATCTTGATCAGTATCTATTGGCCAATCTGTAGTATAGAAATTTACTTCTGCGAACCTTCTTCTCTTCATCAGTAATCCTCCATGCTAAATAAACTACTAAATAATTTACATTAGTCTTCAACAAATAGTTCATTCTCAAAAGCCTGACGGAAAGTCTCTTGCTTCTGAGTAATTATTCTTATTTTCCTTCTAGCCATGATTTACCTCCTTTCTAAAAGCCTACCTTACCATTATACAAATTTTAATGTGATTTTTTTCACATTAAGAACCTAATACAAAACCACCCTTTCGAGTGGCCTATGATAGGATACACTTTTTAACGATTATAGAAAAGGGGGTGCAATTTTTCCGATTTATACTAAGATACTTTAAAATCAAAAGCAAAATCCGTTATATTCATCGTTGAGAGTGTTTATAATAGATTCAAGTTTTACTAAAAAATACTGCTCCTCAGAAGTGAGGTAACTACCTGAAGATATCTTTTCAATCAGTTTATTTTTTTCTCCATTTAACAATTCAAAAGTAATGTCAGCACATGCATCAAAACCCTCATATTTAGGGCGATCTATACTTGTTTTTATTGCGTTAGAAATAATAGAATCTGTCATAACAACTCCAATCTTGGGGACACTACAGAAAGGCATTCCTTTTATAATGCCCTTCTGTAGTGTCTCGCTAGCCCTGCATAAACGCTACCGAAGCTCCCCACCGCTGCAACGAGACACATAAATTTAAAACCTGACGAAATTATTATAGCCATAAACTTGCCCTCCATATCATTCAATACATTGAATAGCCAATCACTCACTAAGTCTATGAGGATTTCTATTGCTACTTCTACACACAATAGAATAAAGGTAGTGGAGTCTGAAACATCGGTTAGCAGCAAATGATGGGGAGGGGAGTCGAACCCCTATTCCCCGATACCAGAAGGTTTTAAATTACTAAGAATATTCTAGCATGAAATTTTTGAAAAAACAATCAAAACTATCCAACTTACTATTCGTAATTTCAAAAACAAAATCATAAAAAATGTATCAATTTCAGTACTCACACTTCTGTGTAAGTTGCTACGATGAAACGAAAACGTCCTCCTGTCAACTCCATCATAGTCTCATATCCAATGTGATTGATTTCTTCTGGTGTTAGATTATCATCAGGAGAAAATGATTGGATCAGATGGTGGGCAGGAATATTTTATTGGTGTTTTTCTTGTCGGTCATTTCTGTATTCGTACAACTTGTCGTTATTGGTAAAGTTGACATTGTACATTTCTACCATCTCTTCATAGCTAGGAAAATCTAAGTAATTGCTCATACCAAAATCAGATACTAATTTCAAATTGTCCGCTTTATCAGGATTGAGGATATACTTAATTAAACGCCTACGATATTTTTTTCCGTGTGTCGCAAAATGCTTAGTGACTACCATGAAACTCCTTCAATCTTTTCACTTCCACTTGAAATTCTTTCTCCACTTCCTTGACCAACTCTCCGACTCCTTTACTCAGTTTTTATAACTGTTCCTGGCAAATAGTGTCTATGAATTCTGTTGAAATGGTACTTGTTCCGTTTTTATAACAGCTAAGGGCTATTGCCTAAAATTTATACAATTCGAGCAAATCTGTTTTTGTCAGGCCATGTGTCTTTCGTATAATTTTATATTGTTACCAATTATAGTATGCTCCTTTTACTTGATAACACTATTATAACATTTAAAAATAAAAAAACATGTTCTAAATTAATAGAAAGTATAATTCTAAAATTAGAATTTTTCGTGATAATCCTATAAAATGCTACTTTTCTAATAAACTTGTACTTATTTCCTTCAAACTACACAATTCTCTAGTTGTTGTAAGTTTGTAATTGACTCAAAAGTATTCGATATAATTTCAAAACAGTGTTTTAATTTATAGTTGGCCAATATCATCTAATTTTAACTAAAAAATCATTATACAAATCAAACAACTAAAAATGAATTTATGGTATACTAGTGATAATAAATAGTTATCGGTAGGAGAGATATATTTTGGAAGATAGGGTATTTTTTTGTTTTTCAGGTAAAGATAGATTAGTTTATGCTCAGTCTCTAAATTTTCATTTAAAAAATTTAGGAATTGAAGTGTGGTACGATTATGAAAAACTGTATCTAGGAGATGACGGTGACTATGTCAATATTGAAGAGGGAGTAGAACAATCTAAGATATTTTTACTTTTTATTTCAACACAATTATTTCAAAGTACAGGAGCAATGTTAGAATTAGATGCAATTAAAACCAAAATTGATAAATATCAAGAAATAGTAATCATTCCCATTCTTTGCGAGATAACCAGTAGCCAAATTCCTAAGAAATACAATTGGATTTCTAAGTATATATATGGAGAAATGAAACTTGATATTTCTAGCGGAACCTATGATTTATCAATTGATATACTAAAACGTTTACTATACGAACAATTAAAGTCAGTAGAAATAAAAAATCTACTGACTTTAGAAAATATAACAACAGATAAATTTATCAATGCTATTGTTGATAAATATAATTATATTGATAAAAATTGTTTTAGCATTAGAATCACAATGCTGTATACATTGATTTTATATTGTTTAGAAAAATACAATATTAATGATAATATTTCATATTATAGTAGTAGCTTCATTTTTAATAAAGTTAAATTTAATATTCAGCCAACTTTAAAAGAAATAGCTTGTATGGAATCAATTATACTGGTATTAATCAATAAAATTGAAGGATATTTCTTCAATAATATGTAATACTAATTCCGCTAGTTTGTCTGGACTATTTTCCGAACATAATTTCTCAATATAATTTTCTAAATAAGGGTATTCAGTTATACTTGATTTTATTTTCTCCCCTAACTCTGCTGCAGCAAATCCAGTGCTAGCAATTGGAATGATATAATTTCCTTGTTCTTTCGAAATTTTAATTTCTTCCCAAACACCCCTAGAAGTGACAATGTCACCTTTACTATTGATTGCCTGACCATACATAACAATGGTAAACTTTGTATCCGATATCAGATTTCGTCTATAAGACGTATCCTCATCTAAACTCATATCGTGAGCGAATGGTCGCATAATTAAACGTTTTTCAATATTAGCCTCATTAATTGAGTAAAGTTTTTGTATGCTGGAACCGGAAATGTAATAGCCAATGTTCTTTCCAAATCCAGTAACTATATTGTATCCTCCGTCAATTAGTTTTTCAACTAAAGATTTCGAAAGGTTATAGGCTCTAGTCTCCTCTAGTGCATCATCTAAACTACCTGAGATATAAATATTTTTACTAATTGTTTTTTCTTTTATTTCCCTCAAAATTTCTTTAATGTCTTCGGGAGTTTGGACCAACAAAACTTTTATGTTGTACCTTTTTCCTAAATCATCTATAAAAAGTTGAAAATTTTTATCCCCAGGCTTATCTATCATAATTGTATAGAATGCTTTATTATTCTTACCTATGTAACTGTGTAGCTTTTGAATAGATTTTAGAACGATATCATCAGTAAAACTATAACCAATAAATAAAAAAGTATTAGTGACTAACTCTCTTTGAAAAAAACTTAAA
>NZ_CKYA01000016.1:0-4970 GCF_001113365.1 Streptococcus pneumoniae
AAATATATACGACGATAAAAAAGTTAGAATTTGGGAATTATATGTACTGTTTTGAACATCACCTTGAAAAAAGTCTTCACTTTTTTTCCCAATCGTATTCATGGCTTTGTTTAGAATTCTTTGAGCCTCAAGATTTTCTCCAATGAGTTTTCTGAATTTCTCTAACGACAAATTTCCTTGTCCAGGAAATATAGCTGCATTGTTTATCATACGATACGTTCCTCCCGTAAATCTTAATTTAATCTCTCTGATACCTTAGCTACATTATCAAGTAGGACTTTAATGCTTGAATCTTGCAATTTGCAAGAATTAAATTTCGCTTTGAGTTCAGAATTTTCTTCATTGAAGTAAAACACTAAGCCAGCTGTACTAAGTTTATACCGTTCTACTAAATTGGTATAACTTATCATAATTCCTCCATCACTAGTTAAGTTAAGTGACGTTTCAAATTTTGCTTGTTCAATTAATTCTGAAAAAGTAGTATCTAAATTTACTCTATCAAGTTTTAAATATTCTTTTCTGAATCTAATAATTTTTGTTGTCTCAGAATTATTGTTGTCACAATCATACGAAATATCAAATTTAGTATTAGTTATAACATCTAGTAATATAAGTACTAATGCTTCAAAAACAATTCTAGATTCACTTTTCTTAACTAATTTGACTGTTTCTTCTACCGTTTCATCACCAGATTTATTTGTCAAAAATGACGAAGTAAAACGAGCACCAATAACTTTTACTTTATTTTTCAATTCTAAAAAGTTTACAAGCTTATTAACTGTATTATTCTCAAAAACATCAATTATTTTTAAGCTGACTCCATATCTTTTTTCAATCTGTTTTTGAATACTAACAATATTTATAGAGTCTCCTCCAAGCTCAAAAATAGTACTATCATTTGAAAAATCATTTACATCAAGAATGCTAGAGAAAATTTGTCGAATCTCTAATAGTAAGTACTCGTCATCCCTTTTTTCTGTTTCATCTAACTGTTGCTCAGATAATAAATTATCAGCTGATTCTAAATCATTCTTTTTATAACTTATGGCATCTGCTAATAATTTTTTCTTATCCACTTTACCATTTTCTGTAACCGGAATATTTTCAACCTTATGAATTTCTTGAGGAATCATATATACAGGAAGTTTGTTTTTTATTTTTCTTGTAATATATTCATACAAGTTAGAATTAATTTCACTCTGAACGAAACAAATAAGCTTACTATTACCAGTTTCTGTACTATCAATAATCGCTACTACATCTTGAACATCACAATTATCTTTAATTACTTTTTCAATTTCCGGAAGTTCTACACGATAACCATTAATCTTCACTTGATTATCTAGTCTTCCCATAAATTCAATAGTGCCATTCTTTCTCAGAATACCAAAATCTCCTGTCCTATACACTTTTCCAAAATGCGAATGATTTACAAAAGATTCAGAAGTTTTTATAGGATTATTTAGATATTCTTCTCCTACGCCAACACCGCCAATAACAATTTCACCTAATACATCAACTGGACTAATATTTAATTCTTCATCCATGATCCAAATTTTTTGATTACCCAGCGGGTATCCGTATGGTATAGTTTTCCATTTTGCTTCAACTTTTGATATTGGATAATATATTGACCATATACTACATTCAGTTGCTCCACCTAAACTATACAAAGCAACCTCTTCTCCAAATCTATCAAAAATTTTATCGGGTAGATCCAAGGGAATGTAGTCACCACTCAACATAATAACTCTTAAAGAACTAAATTTTTCACTAATTATATTTAAGGAATTTTCTGGGACCGAGATATTTTGAACTTTTATTTCATTCAATTCATAATCTTTCTGATTAGTTTCACTACCAAAAATAATACAATTTAGAAACATTTGATTATCCGATAATGAGAGACGTTTTGCAATTAATTCACTATCTGCTGTCCCAATAACACAAGATGAAATTCCATTGATATTTGCAACTGTAGTAATATGCTGTCCTAAATATCCAGAATCAATTAAGGCATATTTATAGCCATCACTACCATATTTTCTAATATTTGCTTCCAAATTATATACTAATAAAATAGTAAAACTTGAACGTTCCGAGATTTTCTGATTACTATAATAATGTACATTGCTTTCAAGAGGACTATTATAAATTTTATAGATAGTATTAGCTATTGGGTTATAGTAATAAATACCTCCACTTATTCCTTCAATTTTATTATTTTCGACAGAAATATATACATCAATAGGATAAAGCCCACCTGCAGATGGATAAAGATAATGAGAAGTATCATTGCTTTTAATTTTTCCTAGCGAGGATATAACCTTAAAGAATTTATTCATTGGTAGTATGTCTTTTTCACTAAAACTTCTCGTGGACTTCCTACTTAGAATAAAGTCAGGAAAATTATTATTTGATGGAAGATTGATCTTTTTATTATAATTACTAATGACAAACCGACTCGTAGAGTCGATCTTATACTTGTCATTTGCTTCCTTGTTAAATACTATATTTTCATCAATAAGACTGTTTAAACTTGTCAGATTTTCTAACTCATCATCAATTTTACCTATATTAACAGTTACATTATTACTGTAATTTAAATATGCCTTCATAGTTGATGGAACGCTATTCCAGACAGTTATATTCTCCTGTTTAATAATATTATTAATTTCTTCTAGATCTCTCCTATCATCAACAATATAAAGGCTTCCTCCAATAGCAAGAGAGCCAAAAATATCAAAAACAGATAAATCAAAACTTAATGAAGATAAAAGTATAAAGTGGTCATTACTATTCAGTTTAAATTTTTTATTGATATCAATAATTGTATTTACTGCACTTCTGTGAGACACAGCTACCCCTTTTGGCTTTCCTGTACTACCAGAAGTAAAAATCACATAGGCTACCTGTTCTTCATCATTTTCTTCATCAACTTTTTCTAATTGTCCTATTCTATCAATATCATTAATCATATATTCTATTTCTGCAACATTCTTTATATATGTTAATCTCTCTGATGGACAATCTTTTTCAATAGGAATATAAGTATTACCGCTATATAAAATACTAATTAAATCAATAATAGTCTGACAATTACGTTCATCAACAATACCAATTTTTTGACCTTTTTTTCCAACTGTTTGTTTTATATCAGAAGCTCTTTGTTTGACTTTTTCTTCTAATTGAGAATATGTATAACTACAGTCTTTATCCTTAATAGCAATCTGATTTGGATATTTCTCTACTGTATTAAAGAATAGTTGTTCTAACCTGCAAGAATCATAGTCTAATGTAGTAGTATTATATTCTTGGATTATTAACTTATCACTATTAGGTAATTCTGTATCGATATTTTTCTTACCATTTAAAACTGAAGTAATATTTTTCTCAAAAACTTCAATGATCTTAAGCATAAACTCTTTAGTAAATTTTTGATTTGAATAATCCCAATTTATTAATACTCCTTCATGACTATTTGAAATTTGCATATCAATATAAACTTGAGGAGTTTGGCTTATTCCGTACGTCAATTCTCCTAAATAATCAGCTGCTTGTTTTGTTGTCTCCTCTGAAATTAGACTAGTAACTACATAAGGAACAATTAAATTTTTTTTATACTTATTTGCATATGCCCTTAAAAAATCAATGCCATCAAATGAAATATTATCTATTGCTAAAAACAGATCATCTTGTACGGAGGTTACTTTTTCAATGAAACTATCCTCAACATCTTGATTCCGATTATCTAAAAAAATGTTACTTGTAAAATCACCAATCAAATTATCAATATCTTCGTGTATATTTTTTCTATTAAAAACACTTAAATTAATTGTGAACTTTTTATTTTGACTCCATCTTTTCAAAGTATCAAAATAAATTTGTATAAAGAAGGCCGTAGGTGTAATATGGTTATTGTGGCAAAATTCTTTAATCAAAACCCAAGATTGTTTATTTAAAAATAGCGATTCTCTAGAAAAGGTATTCTCTACCGCAGCTTCTGCATCTTTATCAATAATATGGGGAGATTCAGGAAGCTTGCCTAGCTTATTCAACCAAAATGTTTTGGCTCTCTCTTTATTTTCACTATCATCATTTGTATGTATAATATAATCCCTAAATGATATTCTAGGTTTTAATTTGCTAGTATCGGCACCATTATAAGCCGCTAACCATTGACTGGCAAAAATCTTCATACTCTTGGCATCTGCCAATAAACCATCAATACTAATAAACAAAATAGTGTATTTTTCGGAAACACATAAAGCACTAATATCGAACAGTGGCCATTTCGTGTAATCAAAAACTTGATGACTTAACCTATCTCTTCTTCTTTCTATTTCTTTATCAATCTCTTCTTGTGTCGAACTACTCATGTCTAAAATGTTCATCTGATATTTTAATGTATCAGGGAGTATCTTTTGCTGTAAGTCTTCAGAAAAGATTGCCCTGAGCATACCTTGACTTGAAATAACTTTATTTAGAGCATTTGATAATCTTACAGGATCTAATTGAGTTTTAATTTCAAAATAACCATGTGTTCCATAACCGCCCATTTCAGAAAAATTATTTCTTCCTAGTAAATAAGATTCCTGAATATTTGTCAGAGGAAACCACTCATTTTCATTTTCCACATCATGCGTGATTTTATCATTTTTGATAAGTTCTAAATTCTCATTTTTATGCGACAGAATATTCAATAAACCGTTAAAGGTACAATTTTTAGAAATTTCTTCAATAGAAATATCTATTCCATAAATGTTTTTTACTTTAGCAGCTAGATTAATGAGCCCTAATGAGTTTAAGCCATACTCCATTAAACTTTCATCAGGATTACTTACCTCAACTGGCAAGATTTCACTTAAAATTTCTTCTAATTTTGAATCAAGTCGATTATCTGAATTCTGAAAATGCTGCTCTTTGGTTTTAATCGTTAATTTACTTCTGTCAATTTTCCCACTAGTATT
>NZ_CKYA01000016.1:5406-6505 GCF_001113365.1 Streptococcus pneumoniae
ATTAAACTTTCATCAGGATTACTTACCTCAACTGGCAAGATTTCACTTAAAATTTCTTCTAATTTTGAATCAAGTCGATTATCTGAATTCTGAAAATGCTGCTCTTTGGTTTTAATCGTTAATTTACTTCTGTCAATTTTCCCACTAGTATTATATATAAAAGAATCTACATGTTGGAAAAGAGAAGGAATCATATAAATAGGTAGCTTAGTTTCTAATTCTCTTTTCACTTCAGAAACATTGATATTCCCCATATAAAAACATACCAAAGTCTCATTAAGTACTGTTACAGCTGTATCAATAATTGATGGGGCTAAATCAAATATTGATCGTTCAATCTCTTCGAGTTCTATACGATAACCGTTAAACTTCACTTGATTATCACTACGTCCTCGAAAATATAGGTTCCCATGCTTATCAGTATTTACCAAATCACCCGTTTTGTAGTATCGTAATCCATTTAAATAAAAATAGTTTTTTTGATTCAAAATATCTCGATTTAGATATCCAACTGATAAACCTTTTCCAGATACACATAGTTCACCACTTTCATCAATCAGAAGATTACCTTGGCTTATATTTCCAATAGGGATTTGATTAGAGTCTAATTCTTTTAAGTCTTTTGCTTCCCACAAGCAAGCACATACTGTACATTCAGTAGGTCCATATGCATTTATATATCTAGTTTCTTCTAAATTGATTTTTTCAAGCAATTTTTTATGGGGTTCAGAACCAGCAGTAATCAGTAAATCAAATTGAGAAATTACTTCTTCACTAAGCAATTCGGAATAAGATGGAGGTAAGGTGGCAACAGTCACAGAATGATTTTTTACGAAAGTCTCAAATAAATTTTTATCTTTATCACTGTCTAAAAATATAGCTAATGTAAGACCGTTCGTTAAGGCCATTGAAATTTCCCAAATAGAAGCATCAAAAGAAATGCTAGCGAATTGTAAAATTTTATCTTCTTTACTCAACTTCAAATGTTCATTGAACAACTCTTTTAAATAACTAAATCCTTTGTTCGATATTTGAACACCTTTAGGTTTTCCAGTACTACCAGATGTATAAATTATATATGCAATTTTTTCATTACTAT
>NZ_CKYA01000017.1 GCF_001113365.1 Streptococcus pneumoniae
CGTTTCATCAAAGAGGGGAATCAGCTACCCGATGAGTTTGTTGTTATCGAAAGAAAGAAGCGGAGCCTGTCGACAAACACAAGTGATATTTCCGTGACGGCTACCAACGATAGTCGCCTCTATCCTGGAGCACTTCTCGTAGTGGATGAGACCTTGTTAGAGAATAATCCCACTCTTCTTGCGGTCGATCGTGCTCCGATGACTTATAGTATTGATTTGCCTGGTTTGGCAAGTAGTGATAGCTTTCTCCAAGTAGAAGACCCCAGCAATTCAAGTGTTCGCGGAGCGGTAAACGATTTGTTGGCCAAGTGGCATCAAGACTATGGTCAGGTCAATAATGTCCCAGCTAGAATGCAGTATGAAAAAATCACGGCTCACAGCATGGAACAACTCAAGGTCAAGTTTGGTTCTGACTTTGAAAAGACAGGGAATTCTCTTGATATTGATTTTAACTCTGTCCATTCGGGCGAAAAGCAGATTCAGATTGTCAATTTTAAGCAGATTTATTATACAGTCAGCGTAGATGCTGTTAAAAATCCAGGAGATGTGTTTCAAGATACTGTAACGGTAGAGGATTTGAGGCAGAGAGGAATTTCTGCAGAGCGTCCTTTGGTCTATATTTCGAGTGTTGCTTATGGGCGTCAGGTCTATCTCAAGTTGGAAACCACGAGTAAGAGTGATGAAGTAGAGGCTGCTTTTGAAGCTTTGATAAAAGGAGTCAAGGTGGCTCCTCAGACAGAGTGGAAGCAGATTTTAGACAATACAGAAGTGAAGGCAGTTATTTTAGGGGGCGACCCGAGTTCGGGTGCCCGAGTTGTAACAGGCAAGGTGGATATGGTAGAGGACTTGATTCAAGAAGGCAGTCGCTTTACAGCAGATCATCCAGGTTTGCCGATTTCCTATACAACTTCTTTTTTACGGGACAATGTAGTTGCGACCTTCCAAAACAGTACAGACTATGTTGAGACTAAGGTGACAGCCTACAGAAACGGTGATTTACTGCTGGATCATAGTGGTGCCTATGTTGCTCAATATTACATTACTTGGGATGAATTATCCTATGATTATCAAGGTAAGGAAGTCTTGACTCCTAAGGCTTGGGACAGAAATGGGCAGGATTTGACGGCTCATTTTACCACTAGTATTCCTTTAAAAGGGAATGTTCGCAATCTCTCTGTCAAAATTAGGGAGTGTACCGGACTTGCCTGGGAATGGTGGCGTACGGTTTATGAAAAAACTGATTTGCCACTAGTGCGTAAGCGGACGATTTCTATTTGGGGAACGACTCTTTATCCTCAGGTAGAAGATAAGGTAGAAAATGACTAGGAGAGAAGAATGCTTGCGACAAAAAGAGTGAATGGCGATTTGTTTTCAGGACTTATCACAGATGTGGATGAGGAAATCATGAATAGCGATCAAAATCGCCTTGATATTGATACTATTGTCATCCACCATAATGGTGGGCTGAGTGATGAGGGGGCTAGAAGTACTTGGTATGTCTCTACAGGTCATGGCACATCTGCTCACTATCAGGTGACTCCTGATAAGATATGGGGGTGTGTTGGTGAAGAGAGCGTTGCATATCATGCTGGCAACTATGAAGTCAATCAGCGTTCGATTGGTATTGAACACTTAAATAACCGTGGGGAACCTGACTGGACTATTGCAGAGGAAACCTACAGGAACTCAGCACGTTTGATTGCAGATATTTGTAATCGTTATAATTTACCAATCAATCGTGAGACTATCCATCCTCACCAGGAATTTACTGCTACAGATTGTCCTGGTGGAATTGATCTAAGTCGACTCATCCAGATGGCGGCTGAGATTCTTGCTGGAGATTGTTTCCAAGCATCGAAAGAGGAGCAACCTCGAGATGGAAATAGAGAGTATCTGGTGCGTGTGGTAGATGATGATCTCTACATCCGAACAGGCCCAGGTCTGGCTTATCCTGACCAAGGTTTTTGTCCTCTTGGGACTTTTACCATCATGCAGGTAGAAGAAGCAGATGGCTATACTTGGGGCTTGTTGAAGTCGGGTAGGGGCTGGATCGCACTAGACTATACAGAAGAAATCAAATAGAAAAAGGAAGGAAGAATGAATGAAACTAAAAAGTAAAGAAGAGCGCAAAGGGGAAAAGGTTTTTCGTTACTCAATAAGGAAGTACCACTTTGGTGCTGCCAGCGTTGCCGTTGCTGCGCTGATGTTTTTTGCCAACGGGACAGTACAGGCACAAACACCTGACATTTCTCCAGCGACAGAGAGTGGAACGACTAGAACCAGCGACCTTGTAAGCGATTCCTCGGGGGGGGTATCTGAAGAGCTAAGTGAAAAAACTTCTGACACAGATCCCAGTCAGTCTGAGCAATCTAGCCAAGGTAATCAAAAGCCTCAAGAAGCATCAGATGAAAACAAGTCTCTAGTAAAAGATAGCGAAGAAGGCAAGGGAGAAAAGCAAGCAGAAGAAGCAAGTCGTCCTACTGTAGATAAGTCACTTGCCGAGTCTGCACAAACCAGCCTGCAAGCCCTGTTTACCAATCTGACACTGGATTCTATGAAAGAACTTCACGCTCGTGTAGAAGCAGGTCTAGCACAAGCTAAGGCTGTTCTTGAAAATCCAAACTCCAGTCAAGAAGAGGTCAATGCCCAAGTTCAAGCCATGAAAACCTTGACTGAGGAGGTCAACAAGGCTTTGGCAGGTGGACTCACATCCCCAGCTCAGCTTGGAGAAGGAAGTGGTGCGACTCAGAGTGAACCAAGTCCGACTCCTAAACGAGGGCGAGGTCGTAGGGGGCAACTAACTCCTCCTGCCACGCCTGCACCAGCAGAAAATCAAGAAGCCAAGGAAACGGCGGATGAAGTTACAGACTACACAAATGGTCAGGGAAGCTATCCTCTATCGGACAAAATCCATAAACTCCTCCAAGAACTGAAGACCAGCACTGAAAATCCAGAACAAGTCCAAAAACTCAAGGAAGCCTATGATAAACTCAACGAAGCATTGGGACAATCAGAAAATGGGCTTGTCAATCAGGAGGTCTTTAATGCTGCACTTGAGGAATATAAAAAGGCAACCCAATTAAAGAATGGTGTGGAAAAAGGTAGCAGCGATAGTCCTAAATCTAGGAAAGAGAGATCTGTTGATAATTCCTTGAAAATAGGATTCGGTAAGGGTACAACTAAGGTTCCACAATATAGCGAAGAAACTCTACGAACGCTAAGTACAGGTGAAGCCTTTGGAAATAACCTCCGAATAACCGTCAAATCTTTCAGTGGTAAGACCGTTAGGAGTATTACAGTTAATGGTCTGGAAGGCACAGGACTATCAGCGACAGGATTAACTCTTACAAATGGATTGGGATATGTAGATTTGCGAGGAAGAATGCCGGTTGATAGGCATGGTTACACCAGAGTAACGGTTGTTGCGACAGATTCTTCAGGAAATACAAATCAGAATACACTAACTATTGCTAGACCTTTACCTGATGCGAGGATTACGACAACTAATAAGGAGTTAGAAGGTAAAGCCGAGACTCAGCCGATAATTTCGGGAACTATTGGTGTAAGAGCGGAACCTGGTAACACACCAGATGGCGCTGAGTT
>NZ_CKYA01000018.1 GCF_001113365.1 Streptococcus pneumoniae
TTGACTATTTTGTACTCCATTATTGACTATTTTGTACTCCATTATTGACTATTTTGTACTCCATTATTGACTATTTTGTACTCCATTATTGACTATGAAAACAAAAAATGATATATTATTGCATAATTTGAAAAAGTGCAAAGGTGGGTGTCGCATGGTATCGAATAGAAAAGCCAGCAAAGTGTATGAGGAATTAGCTTCACGACAAAGTTATTTAGTAGTGCAAGCGAATGACTTAGCAAAAGCATTTGGTAATTTAAGAGCTTTTGAGCATAAAGTTTTAGACTTCTGTTTTTCGTCTGTTAGGCAAGATAGCAAGGTTTCCGATACGTTTCAAGTTCATAGTTTAGATATAATGAAACACTTTGGGTTGACTCGAAATGGGCAGAATTACAAACGAATAGCAGAAGCATTTTCTAAGTTGAACGAAAATACTGCTTTGTATATCCCTGAAACTTTACCTGATGGTCGCAGGTCAATCATAATGACACAACTTTTTAGTCGAATAAGGTTTGTTGAAGATGGCTTAGTAGAGTTTAAGTTCTCTGAGGATGCTGGACCTTTAGTTTTTGAACTGAAAAAGAATTACTATTCATTCCAGCTTGCTGAATTGGCTAGGATAAAATCAAAATATGCATTGATTCTGATGAAACTTTGGGAGTCTAAAAGATTTGGCAATCAAGCTGTTACTACGATTCAAGGAAGTCTGGAAGATTGGCAAGATTGGTTTTTAGGAGAAGAGAAGCAATGGAGTGCTGGTCTATTCAAGAGAAATGCTTTGTTAGTTGCTTCAGAAGAATTGGAGAATAAGCTAAACGTTGCAATAACGTTAACGACAATTAAAAAAGGCAGGAAGATTGTTGGCTATGAAATGCAAATCGTTGACAATCGACAACCAACAACTGCAGAAGTAATCCAACAAGCCAAAGAAGATAGTTATCAAACAGACATCTATGATTTTTTAGATTGATTAGCGCAGGTCAGTTTTTTGTCGGACAATGCGTGAGCGTCCGACTGACATTTTGAAAAAATGTCTCGCTCGGATTCGAGCGACAAAGAGAAAACTTGGGGTTCGAGTTTTCTCTTTTTTCGTGCGCTCATTCGCACGAATTTGCTCTCTGCAAGAGTCCCTCGGAGGAGCGTTTGCGTTTTGACGAACCGCTAGGTTTGTCAAAACAGCATAAACGTTACTCTTTTGACAAAAGAGTAACAGAAAAGCTATAATAAAACCAAGCGTTGCTTAATTTTATTATAGCTAGAATTGAGCAAGCAATAGACTTTGTCGGCTTGCTCGTCCTCCCTTTTTGGGAGGACAAGGGGGGGAGGAAATTTGGATGGTACAACTGAGCATTTCTTTTAAAACAAGTACCAAGATGACGAGTATCAAACACAACAATCGAGATTTGACAGAAGAAGAATTTAAACAGCCTCAACACCAACATATTGACCAAGATAAAATCCACGAGAATATTTACATCAAACAAGAACCCATCAAAGAGGCCTATGAAAAGATTTTCGGTTCTGCCCTTGAAGAATATAATTCAAAACAAACTCGGAAGGACAGACGGATAGAGGACTACTTTCAGCATGTCAAAAAGAGTAAAACCTTAGACTTACAGAGAGAATTTATTGTCGGAATCGGTGATAAGTATGACTGGGATAGAATTAAAAACAGTACTGAAGCAAAGCGATGGGTGGGGGAGAAATTAGCCGAGTATGTAGAGGAGTTCCAGGAAAGACACCCTCACTTGTATATCTACAATGCAGCAGTTCACCTGGACGAAAAAGGACATCCTCATGCTCATTTCAACATCATTCCAGTTGCAGAGGGATACAAAAAGGGCTTGAGCATCCAACCTAGTTTCAAAAAAGCTCTCCAGAACGAAGGGAATTTTGAAAAAGGTCGCCATCAGCTACGAGTATTCAAAGAGCAAGAAGTCAAAATTTTATCTGAGAAGATGAAGTCATTAGGGATTGAACGAAAACTAGTTGGAACAAATGACATCAAAGATATGCGTGAATACAAGCGACTGGTAAGAGAACTTGAAAAAGAGAAAGAAGCGATCTCGGAGGAAGTTCATAAGCACAGAGAACAGGCTTTAGATGAACTTTTGGAAGTAGTAGACGAAATTAAAGCCAATAGAGAAACACTGAGCAGACTGAAAGATTCTATTCAGGAAAAAAGGGAGGAGTCGGCTCAGCTCTCTTTAGAGGGCGAAAAAACGCTCTCTGAGCTCTCTAACTTACAAGATAGGGTAAAAGGTCTAGAAAGTGAAAAGAGGGGCTTAGAATCGAAAATAGAGGCCAAATCGGGCGAGTTAGTGCGACTAGACGAAAAAATAGAGCAACAAAAGAGTTTTTTGAACGATTTATCAAGAGAATATGCTCTTAATCCATTGCCAAGTGAAAAAGAACGAAGCTATTTTTTTGAAGTGTTAGAAAAGGCTAAAAAGACGATTACAGGGAAAATAACCTTCGATTTTGATTTTGTGAGCCAGTTAAAAAATTATATCCATTCGGTCAATGAAAAAATTCAAGGTCTAATTTCTCAAAATATCCTTTTGAGAAGGCAGTTGGAGATGAAAGATACGGAACTAGGGAAAGTAAAGTTTGATTTGAAGTTAGCAGAAGCTAAAAACAAGGGCTTTGATGACAAATTTAAGACTTACAAAGAAAAAGCGGATGTCCTAGATAAACTTTCAGATGTTTTGAGTGAAAAAGAAATAGAATTGCTGAATGACCGAATAATAGCTTTAGAATCAAGCAAAACTTTCTCAGTAGACAGAGATTTTCAAGGACCAGAGCTTTGAGCGATTTATGCCGAGAAAACTTTTGACAATAAGCGGTGACAGAGTACGCTAGGACGTGCCGAGCCGAAAGGCTTTAGCGTTTCGGACGGACACGGACAAAGGACGGTAGTCACTGGTTACTTGTTGTCAAAAGGAAATTGGAATAAAGTAAGCGGACATGATATAATAGCAGAGTCGCTAGTTCTTCCACTAAGTAACGCGAACTTAGATTGGAGGTGAGCGTTTTGAAGACTTTCCTCGAACTTGTCTTGATTCCTTTTGCGGTTGGCGTTGCTGCAGAAGTGGTTGCTGATTGGCTAATTCAGTACATCAAAGACAAAAGCGACAAAAAATAGCCTGAGTTCTTTTTAGGACAAAAAAGAAAGGCAGTAGCTGGAACTACTGCCTTTTTTGCGTTTTGCTATTCGTTTCCTCGAACTATAGCGTTTATATAATTATAACACGTTGAAGTTTATGTGTCAAAAACAGATATTTGTGATATACTCGAAGTGAGGCGCCTCAGCGATACGGTCGGTGGCGTGAAGCTCTTTATTGTCGGGCAACTGGAAACGGATAGCTCAAAGGGCACTATTTTGTGTCGGGTGTGGGACTGCCTTCAGCTTCGAGCTGTAAAGACCCCGAATACGTTTTTAAGAGCTTGGCCCGATAGGGTCTTTTTTTTTTTGAAAAATTAAAAAAATGAAGGCTTTTTTTTCTAAAGGAGATACTTTCATACTTACTTTATAACTTACTTTATATTACTTTAAGGGATTCAAAAAGTCAGTATTAACAAGGGATGCCAGATAAATAATTGACTATTTTGTACTCCATTATTGACTATTTTGTACTCCATTATTGACTATTTTGTACTCCATTATTGACTAT
>NZ_CKYA01000019.1 GCF_001113365.1 Streptococcus pneumoniae
TTGACTAAACATCTTCCTGTCCTCCTCGGACCAGCTCTTGTAGTCCAGCAGTTGGTCTGCTTGGCTGATGGCTCGCTCTGGTTGTTGGGTAAAGGGTTTGTTCCCGAAAAACTCTAACCATGGTTTGCGAATACTATCTTTGCTGGTTTCTCTGTATTTTTTAGGTCTTATTTATGATCGTCTTTCAATAATTCTTCAAACTCAGCCACGGTCATGCCTAACTGCCGGCTGGCAACCTCAGGTGTTAGAAGACCTTGACGTACTAGATTTACTAAACCTACTTTTAATCCCTGTTCGATGCCTTCAGCTCGTCCACGTTCAAGTCCTTGTGCTAAACCTTTTTCGATGCCTTGTTCAATCCCCTCTGCACGACCACGTTCAAGACCACGTTCTAAACCTTGTTCAATACCCTCTGCACGACCACGTTCCAACCCTTTTTCCTCAGCTTGTTCCAAGGCATAGTCCTGCTCTAACAATGCTTGTTCTTCACGCATACGTAGTTGACTAAACATCTTCCTGTCCTCCTCGGACCAGCTCTTGTAGTCCAGCAGTTGGTCTGCTTGGCTGATGGCTCGCTCGGGTTGCTGGGTAAAGGGCTTGTTCCCGAAAAACTCTAACCAGGGCTTGCGAACCTCGTCTTTGCTGGTTTCTCTATATTTTTTTAGTTCCAAGAATGCCATCTTGACCAGATGGTTTTCTTGACCATTATTGGTGATGGTTAAGACTTCACCTGTCGTGTCCTCTCGCATGCTAAAGCTATGGAAAGCTAAGTCATCTTGGAAATAATTACTATCCACAATTGCAATGGCGTAGACAGGAGCGATGTGTTTATAGCTCTGGTGGGTATCACCTTCTCGTTGGCGAATTTTTTCAAGATTTTGATTGACCTGACTGCACAGATAAGCCCACAGGCGATTGATAAAAAAATTCTGATGATGTACCTGAATCTCAATGATAACTTGAGTGCCATTGTCTAGTTCAGCTAAAACATCTATACTGGTATAGAAATCTTGGGCTGAATAAGGCAGGGAAGGTAGTACATGAATATTGCTCCCCTCCAAAATGGTTACATTTTTGGCTGGCAAGTCCAGCATATCGCGGATAAATTGACAAGTGATTTCTGGGTTGCTAAAGATTTTCTTAGCAACCAAATCGTTAGTTGGGCTAATGCCCGGATGACGTACAGTCATATTTCTTCTCCTTTCATTATAGCACATTTTTTAATCTAATTTACTAGATTTGATGCTTCTATCTATTTATTCGGAAAAGAAAGTGAAAAGTTCAAACTTTCCTAACAAAAAAGATAGCTAATCTCTTTTCCATCAAGAAATTTAGCTATTCTTTTTAATTGTTTTCATATCGTATAATATTTACAGATTTCTCACTCATGTCTTGCCAACAACGCTTCAAACTCAGCCACGGTCATGCCTAATTGCTCACTTGCAACCTCAGGTGTTAGAAGACCTTGACGGACTAGATTTAGTAGCATGGACAAACTTCCTTCGACTTTCCCACGCTCCAGTCCCTGTTCAAGACCCTCAGCTCGACCACGTTCAAGACCACGCTCTAAACCTTGTTCAATCCCCTCTGCACGACCGCGTTCAAGACCACGCTCTAAACCTTTTTCCTCTGCTTGTTCCAAGGCATAGTCCTGTGCTAACAAGGCTTGTTCTTCTCGCATACGTAGTTGACTAAACATTTTCCTGTCCTCCTCGGACCAGCTCTTGTAGTCTAGCAGTTGGTCCGCCTGACTGATAGCTCGCTCAGGTTGTTGGGTAAAGGGTTTGTTCCCGAAAAACTCCAACCACGGTTTGCGAACCTCGTCTTTGCTGGTTTCTCTGTATTTTCTTAATTCCAAGAACGCCATCTTGACTAGATGATGTTCCTGTCCATTATTGGTGATGGTTAAAACCTCACCTGTCATGTCCTCGCGCATACTAAAACTATGAAAAGCCAAGTCATCTGAGAAGTAATTACTATCGACAATTGCGATAGCGTATACTGGTGCGATGTGTTTATAGCTCTGGTGGGTATCACCTTCTCGTTGGCGAATTTTTTCAAGATTTTGATTGACCTGACTGCACAAGTAAGCCCACAAACGATTGATGAAAAAATTCTGATGATGAACCTGAATTTCGATGATAACTTGCGTACCATTATCCAACTCCGCCAAAACATCTATACTGGTATAAAAATCCTGCGCTGAGTACGGCAGGGAAGGCAAGACGTGAATGTTGCTCCCCTCCAAAATGGTTACATTTTTAGCTGGCAAGTCCAACATATCGCGAATAAATTGACAAGTGATTTCTGGATTGCTAAAGATTTTCTTAGCAACCAAGTCATTAGTCGGGCTAATGCCCGGATGTCTGAGAATCATATTTCCTCTCCTTTCATTATAGCACATTTTTAAATCTAATTTACTAGATTTGATGCTTCTATCTATTTATTCGGAAAAGAAAGTGAAAAGTTCAAACTTTCCTAACAAAAAAGATAGCTAATCTCTTTTCCATCAAGAAATTTAGCTATTCTTTTTAATTGTTTTCATATCGTATAATATTTACAGATTTCTCACTCATGTCTTGCCAACAACGCTTCAAACTCAGCGACGGTCATGCCTAATTGCTCACTCGCAACCTCAGGTGTTAGAAGACCTTGACGTACTAGATTTACTAAACCTACTTTTAATCCCTCTTCAATGCCTTCTTCTCGTCCTTGTTCACGACCCTCTGCACGACCACGTTCTAAGCCCTTTTCCTCCGCTTGTTCCAAGGCATAGTCCTGCGCCAACAATGCTTGTTCTTCGCGCATACGTAATTGACTAAACATTTTCCTGTCCTCCTCGGACCAGCTCTTGTAGTCCAGCAGTTGGTCTGCCTGGCTGATGGCTCGCTCGGGTTGCTGGGTAAAGGGTTTGTTCCCAAAAAACTCCAACCATGGTTTACGAACCTTGTCTTTGCTGGTTTCTCTGTATTTTTTTAATTCCAAGAATGCCATCTTAACCAGATGGTTTTCCTGACCGTTATTTGTGATGGTTAAGACTTCACCTGTCGTGTCCTCGCGCATACTAAAACTATGGAAAGCCAGGTCATCTGAGAAGTAGTTACTATCCACGATAGCAATAGCGTATACTGGTGCGATGTGTTTGTAGCTCTGGTGGGTATCACCTTCACGTTGGCGAATTTTTTCAAGATTTTGATTAACCTGACTGCACAGATAAGCCCACAGGCGATTGATGAAAAAATTCTGATGGTGAACCTGAATCTCAATGATAACTTGAGTGCCGTTGTCCAACTCCGCCAAAACGTCTATACTGGTATAGAAATCCTGCGCCGAGTAGGGCAGAGATGGCAAGACATGAATGTTGCTCCCCTCCAAAATGGTCACATTTTTTGCTGGTAAATCCAGCATATCGCGAATAAATTGACAAGTGATTTCTGGATTACTAAAGATTTTCTTAGCAACCAAATCGTTAGTTGGGCTGATGCCCGGATGTCTGAGAATCATTCTTTCTCTCCTTTCATTATAGCACATTTTTTAATCTAATTTACTAGATTTGATGCTTCTATCTATTTATTCGGAAAAGAAAGTGAAAAGT
>NZ_CKYA01000020.1 GCF_001113365.1 Streptococcus pneumoniae
AACAAATTCTTGGACACAGTTCTATATCAATCACACAAATCTATACTCACGTATCTCATTCAAAACAAAAAGAAATACTTAGTTCTTTTAATCCTGTATCAGCGATTCATTCTGAAATCGAATAAGAGAACTTTCCAAAGCCTACAGTTTAGTTCATCTAAAATTAATTTTTGTAGTTCGAATTTAGTTAATAGATTTTATGCTCAACAAAATCAAAAAACATATAAAACTTCACTTTGAATCAGCATTTATAATATATTCTGTATTTAAGAACTCCATAATTGTTTTTCTAAAATATATCTTTCAAATATCCTTAAATATAATAAAAAGAGATGGGCAAAATCTCAATTCCTGAAGAAAATGGAGTAAATCTTCCCACAAGAAAACGCATAATTTCAAGTTTTTCAACACCTGAGATTATGCGTTTTTTGGTTCTAAAAAATTTTCGCCCACCTTAATTAAACAACTAACAAAAGTTATAAGTAGACTATATTTTAAAACTCATGATCTAACAACCATTTCGATTAGTTAAATCTTTCAATCTTTCTTCTCCAGATTTAAGCATCTCTTTCTCCACTTGATTCCATTCTCCAAATAGTAAATCATGAAGAACGGTTGCTGCTGAAGTTTTATCTTCTCCTGAATCATATACACAACTTCTATCTCGTTGGTAAATTTGAATTCTTTCAAAGATAGCTAGTTCTTCCAATTGTCGTGTATTATTAACTAGATGATTTACAATGAAATCATGATGTTCTTTTGGAGTTGCGCGTGCTTGATTTGGATTGATAGCGTATAGTTCTTCGTATCGGATAAGGGTGCTCAGATAGGACAGCTTAGGTTTTGTCGCAATCAAGGCTAATTGTACTTCATATCCCTTATTTTTCAAGAGTTGTGCTGTTTTCTTTGGAACATCAACTGTTCGTAAAGTTCCCTCTATCAAAAGATTGTATCCCAAATGACTCAATTCTGTTACTAAAGACTCTACCATTTTACCTGCAAAATCTTTGGTGTATTCTACACTATCTTTGCCATATTCTTGCTGCAGTTCTAAATAGTGTGGATGCTGAGAACGAAAACTATCTCCATCTATGATAACAATATTTCCTTGAAATTCTTTCTGTTTAATACGATGAATTGTAGTCTTACCGGCACCACTTTGCCCTCCGAGCAAAATCGCTATAGGTTGCTTACTGGACTTTTTTCCTCTTGTCAGTGAACGAAGATTCCGTGCTAGAGCATGTTTGAATTCACTGTCAGTATAATCTTGGATTTCCACTAGGCTACCATCCGTTTTTCAGATATCTCTAACATACGTTCAATTCCATCCAAATAGCCGCTATATCTCTCTATTTCATCAAAAGTTTCTACTAAATAGATATTCGTATGAATCAAGTCAGATAGATCATCACTCATTAAAATCCAAGGATTAGATTCATCATCAATGCTAATTCCCTGACTATCTTGATAACGATAGAGTCGAGATAAAAGATTAGCACCTCTTTCTTTCACAATTTCAATTTTTAAAGTCAATTCATAGTCTTCAACAGGATTGAGCATTTTATCTTCTCCTACAATATCGACATAAGATACATTAAACTTCTGACAAATGATGTCTATTAATTCGGTAGAGACTGAACTCGTTCCATTTTCATAACGACTCAAGCTATTTCGAGAAATTCCTATAATTCGGGCAAATTCGGGTTGTGTTAATTCATGTGTTTTACGTAAGGATTTTATGTTCTTTCCAATCATGGCAAACTCCTTTATTTTTATAATTCAATTATAGCATAAAAAAGCATAACGCACCAAAATTGGTGCGTTATTGACTGTTTTTCCTAAACCTCTCTAAATTCTTCTCCAATTGTTCCTTATGAAGTTGATTCTTAGCTTCCTTTAATGTGTCGTCCAAAGTTTCTTCTCTGTAAGTTGATTCTGTTTTTAGTTGTTCTGATCCTTGATCTGGAGTGAAAATGATATCTAGCAGTCGGTCTATTTTTTCAAGATCTTGGGAAGACATATCAGATAGTCTATGAATCAGCTTTTTAAATATATCACTATTGTCGTGATTTTTCTTAAAAAATGTTGTAAACATCTATAACCTCTCAAAAAAAGCAGCCTATCAGGACTGCTTAGTGTAATTCGGAAATCGCATCATAAATGGACTGCAATTTCTTATTGTCTTTATTCTTTGTGTCAATCAACGTATGTAGCTCTTCAATTTTCTTTTGACTACTTTGAATATCGCTATTGTTATCTGCAATCAGTCTTTTAAGATGTTGCTGATAACTTGTAGTGATATCTGTCTCTTTTCCTGTTCTAACCTCTGTAACTTTGGATTTAGAACTAGGATTTGATTCCGTCACAGGTGCTTGTTTTCGCTTTTGAAAAGCTGCTTCATAATTTACATCATTACCTCCTTGATGATTTCCAAATAAGGCCGCAATTTTATCTGGATCTTCTTGATTTTCTGATTTACTTTCTAATGGTTGATTAAAATTCCAATCTTTTGTCATTCACTCATTTCATCCTTTCTAAATTCAGAATCATCGAATTGTCTTTCTTTACCAAAGGCATGGTCAAGAGCTTCTTCAAAACTCATGTGACTAATGCTTTGACGCCTTTTGAACGTCGCAAACATCGCTGTCTCTAGTTGCTCTTTGTAAGCAGCTAGTTTTTCTGTTTCTCTTGCTACCTTACTCTCTTGCCTAGTGACCTTTTCTTCTAAGCGTTCGATTATGGTCATATACGATCCTCCTTCATACTAATATTAGCTAAAACATCTTGATTTTGTTATCACAATTCTAAACATTGAGAAGTTTGTCTTACTGGTGGATTNTCTTTGCCATATTCTTGCTGCAGTTCTAAATAGTGTGGATGCTGAGAACGAAAACTATCTCCATCTATGATAACAATATTTCCTTGAAATTCTTTCTGTTTAATACGATGAATTGTAGTCTTACCGGCACCACTTTGCCCTCCGAGCAAAATCGCTATAGGTTGCTTACTGGACTTTTTTCCTCTTGTCAGTGAACGAAGATTCCGTGCTAGAGCATGTTTGAATTCACTGTCAGTATAATCTTGGATTTCCACTAGGCTACCATCCGTTTTTCAGATATCTCTAACATACGTTCAATTCCATCCAAATAGCCGCTATATCTCTCTATTTCATCAAAAGTTTCTACTAAATAGATATTCGTATGAATCAAGTCAGATAGATCATCACTCATTAAAATCCAAGGATTAGATTCATCATCAATGCTAATTCCCTGACTATCTTGATAACGATAGAGTCGAGATAATAGATTAGCACCTCGTTCTTTCACAATTTCAATTTTTAAAGTCAATTCATAATCTTCAACAGGATTGAGCATTTTGTCTTCTCCTACGATATCAACATAAGATACATTAAACTTCTGACAAATGATAGCTATTAGTTCCGTAGAGACTGGACTAGTTCCATTTTCATAACGACTCAAGCTATTGCGAGAAATTCCTATAATTTGGGCAAATTCGGGTTGTGTTAAGTCATGTGTTTTACGTAAGGATTTTATGTTCTTTCCAATCATGGCAAACTCCTTTATTTTTATAAATCCATTATAGCATAAAAAAGCAAAACGCACCAAAAATGGTGCGTTATTTCTTGTTTTTCTAGCCTAAACTTTACTTCTATAAAAGCCACCTTAAAGAGTAATTCCTTTTTCGGTGGCTTTTCAAAATACTATACATTAAAATACTCTTGTTTAATTTTTGTAAGCAAATTGTTAGCAACAGAAGTTACACCAACATGCATCCGTTCAGGATCAGAATAATCTAGATTACGAGCATAGACTTCTGTAACAGTCTGAGCAATACGCTCATCCAATTTATAATTGGAGGCTTTTAATAGTGCTTGAAATAATTCTGAACTATATAGTTTAATATTATTTTCCAATGATACTACTGCCATTTTTGTAACTCCTCTCCTGTTTTTGATTGATAAACCTTCTCTATTTTCATTATATCACAAAAAGATTGGTTGTGAATGGATAATTATTTAAGAGTAACAATTTGCTAATCTTATTTCCGCCCAGTATTAGTGGGTTAATTCCTCCATTTTCAACTTTGGCAGGAATTTGGTAGGTAAATTGATAATCCAAGATTATCTAAACTGTTTGTAATCTCTTCTGAAATTGTTGAATCACCTGAATAATACCAGTGACTATATGTATTCAACGTGGTTGACTTATCAGCGTGTCCTAATCGATATGAAACATATAAAGTATCCTTATGTAACACATTTATAAGGTAAGATGCATGACTATGTCTTAATCCTTTCCCCGTAATTTCTGGTACACCAGTAATCTTAGCGTGCCTTTTTATTATCCTAGAAATTGTAGACTTACACAAGGGGGTACCAAAACGTGATATTACATAATCTTTATCATCATTCTTGATTTGAACTTCTCGCCATTTTTTTAGTATTGTAATCGTAAAATCATCTAAATCAATTTTACGATCCCCTGCTACTGTCTTTGTTTGCTGTTTAGCATACCATACACCGTTTTTATCTTTTTCAATCGTTGAATGAACATGAACCCATTTACGTTCAAAATCAATATCTTCCCATTTAAGAGCAATACCCTCACTAACTCTTAAACCAGTCATAAAATATAACCAGATCGTCATGTAATTATGGAAGCCCTCATACTCACTAATATCAAAAGAGTTTATTACTTTCTTAAATTCATCAAAAGTCCAAAATTTTG
>NZ_CKYA01000021.1 GCF_001113365.1 Streptococcus pneumoniae
GATAGAACTGACGAAGTCAGTAACATATACCTACGACAAGCCGACGCTGACGTGGTTTGAAGAGATTTTTGAAGAGTATTAACGAGGTGGTAGTCCAAGGGCAATACGGCCGTAGCGACTGATTCGTGTAATCTTCCAGGCGGGTGACCAGGTGACTTCAACCTTGACATCTTCGATACCTTCGATTTGTTTCAGACCTGCGACGATTTCGATAGGCAGGCTTTCGGCGCAATCACAGGCGGTGTCGGTGAAGGTCATGACAATCTTGCAGAGCCCAGTTTCATCCAGATTGATTTCATAAATCAGCCCTAGATTGTAAACATCCAATTCCACATCTGTATCAAAAACCTTCTCTAGTTTTTCGATAATTTGGTCTTGCAAGGCCAAAGCACGGTCATTGATTTTGATATCGTCTCTCATTACAGTCCCTCCACGTGATAAATATCCTCTATTTTCTCATAATTCTGACAATTTGGCAAGTTTTTGATGAATTTTCTGAAAAATATGATAAAATGAAGAAAATACTGAATCAAGGGGAAGCCTATGGAGCAGATTGGAAAAGTCTTTAGACAATTACGAGAGTCAAGAAATATCTCGCTGAGACAAGCAACTGGGGGACAATTTTCGCCGTCGATGTTGTCCCGATTTGAAACAGGTCAGAGTGAGCTTTCGGTGGAAAAGTTTCTATTTGCCCTAGAAAACATATCTGCCAGTGTGGAGGAAATCCTCTTTCTGGCGAGAGGTTTTCAGTATGATACAGATTCTGAGTTGAGAAAAGAAATCATAGATGTCTTGGATCCAAAGAATATAGCTCCGCTTGAGGACTTGTATCGCAGGGAGTATCAAAAGCATGCCCATTCTCAAAACAAACAGAAACATATTCTAAATGCCATTATTATCAAGTCTTATATGAAGAGCATGTATGATACGGTAGAGTTAACGGCAGAGGAAGGGAAAGTCCTTCATGATTACCTGTTTTCTACCGAGATCTGGGGAATCTATGAACTCAATTTATTTTCAGTCAGTTCACCCTTTTTATCTGTTTCTCTTTTTACTAGATATGTACGAGAAATGGTACGAAAATCTGATTTTCTAATGGAAATGTCTGGCAATCGAAACCTTTTTCATACGATACTATTGAATGGCTTTTTAGCCAGCATTGAGTATGAAGAATTTACCAATGCCTCTTATTTTAAACGTGTTATCGAAGAGCATTTCTACAATGAAAATGAAACCTATTTCCGAATTGTCTATTTGTGGGCGGAAGGTCTCCTGGATAGCAAGCAAGGCAGAGTCAAGGAAGGTCAGAAAAAGATGGAAGATGCTGTCCGTATTTTTGAGATGCTTGGCTGTAATAAATCTGCCGAATACTATAGAAAAACGACCGATTGTTGAATATCTGCAAACTAAGAAAATAATTTAAAATTTGAAGCGATAGAACTCTTGTCTTCTCTCAGGTCATCATAGAAGTTCTATCGTTTTTTTACTCATTTTGTGTGTTGCATATATTCAAAAATTTTTCCTCTCAAATTTCTAAGTGCTATACTATAGTCATACTTCATATAGAACTTATACTCTTCGAAAATCTCTTCAAACCACGTCAGCTTTATCCCCAACCTCAAAGCTGTGCTTTGAGCAACCTTCGGCTAGCTTCCTAGTTTGCTCTTTGATTTTCATTGAGTATTCGAACAAGAAGGGAGATTACCTATGAAACTATTGTTTAGAAATCAAGCTTATCGAATCTTAACTTTGTCACGATTCTTCAATGCTTTTGGTGCTTCGATTTTCAACCTGGTATTTATCGTCTATGCATCGACCTTGCCACAAGCCTCTTTTGCGGTTGCTATGGCGAATATTGTCATGATTCTTCCGACTCTCTTTGCAGTTTTTGTAGGGATTCGGGCAGATTACACGAGGGACAAGGTCAAATGGATGGTCTATAGCGGTTTGTTTCAGGCGGTTTTATTTTTTCTAGCAGCCCTAGTTGTTCAGCAAGCTAGTCTCTTTGCTTTTTCTAGCCTGTGTTTGATCAATGTCATCAGTGATGTCATTAGTGATTTTGCTGGTGGTTTGCGCATGCCTCTCATTAAGGAAAAAGTAGCTGAAGATGATCTGATGGAGGCTTATTCTTTTTCCCAATTCATCACCTATATTTCAGCTATTGGTGGTCAAGCTTTTGGAGTCTGGCTCTTAGGTCTATCGGTTAACAATTTTTCCCTCGTTGCGGGAATCAATGCCTGCTTTTTCCTAGTATCAGCCTTTATTCTTTTTCTAGGAAGAAGCAAATTGAGCCTGTCAATGTCATCTGCTGATGGTGAATCACTAAAAAATGAGAAGCTATCTATCAAAGACCAATTTCTAACGATTTACAGAAATTTACGTCTCGTTTTTCTTAAAAGTGGACAGAAAAACTTTGGTTTTATGCTCTTTGCTGTCTTGCTTATCAATGCCTTGGGTGGCGCTTTGGGAGGAATTTATAATATCTTCTTTTTGAGCCATTCTCTTTTGGACTTTTCTTACACAGAGGCATTATTTATCAGTCAATTCTGTGCTTTGTTAGCAATCATCATCAGTAGCCTTACGGGCAATGATTATTTTGGGAAGCAGTCCCTGCTTAGATTGATGATGTGGGCGACCGTAGGGCTCACTCTAATTGGTCTGGCTAACGTATTCAATCAAGTCGTGCTTGGTTTGCTATTTCTCTTTTTAACTCTGTATGTGTCTGGTAAAGTTTCACCAAAGATTAGTGCCATGCTCCTGAAAAATCTAGCTCCAGAGGTTCTAGCTCGTACCATTAATTTTTTAGGTTTATTATTTACCTTATCCGTACCTGTGGGAACAGCCTGTTTTTCACTTGTAGCCGTATGGAATATACAGTTGACTTGGATGCTATTTGTTGGTCTTTCCTTGTTGACTATTCTTTTGACAGGTCTTAATCTCAAAAATGATATCTAATACTCTTCGAAAATCTCTTCAAACCACGTCAGCGTCGGCTTGTCGTAGGTATATGTTACTGACTTCGTCAGTTCTATCCACAACCTCAAAACGGTGTTTTGAGCTGACTTCGTCAGTTCTATC
>NZ_CKYA01000022.1 GCF_001113365.1 Streptococcus pneumoniae
GTTCTGGATTTTCAGTGCTGGTCTTCAGTTCTTGGAGGAGTTTATGGATTTTGTCCGATAGAGGATAGCTCACTCTATCTAAATAGGAAATTTTAACTTTGACTTAACAGAGGTATAATCATAATAAGAATGATATAGCAAACTGAAGCTAGAATAGTAGACCTTGTTTTCTAAAATATTGTTAAAAATTAGTTTGAATTTCTCAACTAATTTTATTCAGTTACTACTTTATTATGCTATAAAAAATCAAGCAACTCCTTCTTACAATAGCAAAAACAAGCATGTAATAAAAAATTAATAATTCTGACATTTTAAGATACAGAGCTTGCAATCATTGATAAAATCAGCTACCATGAGTAAGTAAGTAAGTAAGTAAGTAAGTAAGTAAGTAAGTAAGTAAGTAAGTAAGTAAGTAAGTAAGTAAGTTTTTTTGTCCCGATTATGATATAATAATTAAACTAGGTGAACTTTGCTAGTAGGAGAAGCGATATTTTGCCACTAGATATAAACATGAGATTTCCTTTCCAAAATAACATGACAACATTATTAATATTTGCTAAGCCTACTAGACAGTTACCCTAGTTTTTTGAATAGAATGAATAGATAAAAAGGGGTTACGAACATGACGCCAGAAGAAATGTACCTGACAGATCGATTAGACGTACAGATAGCTCATTTTTTAAAGAAAAGCGTTCAACATCGTAGACGCTATAAGGTATTAAAAATAACAGAAATCGTGGCAGGTTTCCTCATAGCTGTTTTTTGTGCTATTCCTATGCCAGGTGATCGCTACCGTTTGATTTCGGTTGCCTTGTCCAGTCTAGGCTTGCTGTGTGAGGGTATTCTCAATTTGTATAATGCCAAAGAACACTGGATTTCTTACCAAAAGACTGCGCAACTCCTGGAGAGAGAAAAATTCCTCTATCAATGCCAAACGGAGAAATATGCAGGAAAAACCAAGGCTTTTGCCCTATTTGTCAAGACATGCGAAGGTCTTATCTCAGAGGAAATCAACCAGTGGGAAAGTATCCAGTCAAAAGAAGTGGCAGCTAGTGCAGATGCTCCAGAGAAAAAAGAATAGGAGGTGGAGGAAATGTCTCAATCCAGCTACCTATTGCCCTTGCTCTGGTTGAAAAAAGAAGCCGACAAGGAAAAGATGAGCGCGACTCAGTGCCAGATATTTTTCTTTTATTATCAACTGTTTGAACTCTTATTTGCTAGAGAAAGTGACTTGAGAGACTTGTGTCTGGGAAGGCAAGGTTTTTATTTCTCGCAGTTAGAGAAAGATTTGCTTTCTGGAGTTTCCCACTTTCTAAAAAACTTGGAGGGAAAAGGGACTCTCAAGGCTAATCAAGAAGTATCAGCTCGCAAAGCCCTTTTTCTAGCCTTGACAACTAGCCAATCAGATTGGCAAGAGTTAGCTCCTGCTTTTGATTTTTATCAGGCTGTAGGGAGACTTGAACATCCTTCTCTCTTGAGTTCTCAGGACAGACAAGATCTGATGTGGATTTACCAGTCAGCTTTGGAGAAGGATTATAGTGTCAAGGTAATTGGTGACAAGCATTTTGTATTGAAGAGACAAGATGCTACTAAATTGACAGGGCGCCAAACTCAAACTTTGGAAATTCTGAGTCAATCAGAAGACTTGGTCAATCCTGTCTATGTTACATTAGGAGAAAAGGGGGTGCTCTTGCTTGATTAAGAGAGGAGATGTTGTAGCTCTTTATTTGCCTTTTCCGACTATTAGTAGCGATTTGGCTGTGAAGAATCATATGTATATTTGTATTGACAACAGCATGACTAAAAACAAAGAGTTAGTTAAAAATCAGACCTTCAAACCAGCTCTCTTGACCAGACGTTTGGTCAAGAACTTTATGATAGAAGAGCCGGATTTAGCTCGTAATCCTTTTACAAGACCAACCTTGATTGACTTAGATAAGGTATTTATGTTGGATAATACGGTCATTCCGACTTCTTATCTAGCCAGACGGCGACGCAATGTCTCAGAAGAATTGTACGAGGAAATTTTGGATCACTTAGTCCAACCACGGCTGATTTCATTGAACAAGTCTGAGTTTATGCAACTCAATCCAGGAACTTATTAGGAGGTAGAAGATGACAAATAAAGCAGTAAATGACTTTATACTAGCTATGGATTACGATAAAAAGAAACTCTTGACCCATCAGGGAGAGAGTATTGAAAATCGTTTCATCAAAGAGGGGAATCAGCTACCCGATGAGTTTGTTGTTATCGAAAGAAAGAAGCGGAGCTTGTCGACAAACACAAGTGATATTTCTGTAACAGCTACCAACGACAGTCGCCTCTATCCTGGAGCACTTCTCGTAGTGGATGAGACCTTGTTAGAGAATAATCCCACTCTTCTTGCGGTCGATCGTGCTCCGATGACTTATAGTATTGATTTGCCTGGTTTGGCAAGTAGTGATAGCTTTCTCCAAGTAGAAGATCCCAGCAATTCAAGTGTTCGCGGAGCGGTAAACGATTTGTTGGCCAAGTGGCATCAAGATTATGGTCAGGTCAATAATGTCCCAGCTAGAATGCAGTATGAAAAAATCACGGCTCACAGCATGGAA
>NZ_CKYA01000023.1 GCF_001113365.1 Streptococcus pneumoniae
GTTTATCTTTTATTTCTTTTTAACTAGGTTTGCCGTACTAATCTAATATAAGTGCAACTTTAATCTTGTTATTTTGTTACATTTAAATTTTTTGGGTGGTAGTCTGAAATAGATTACGGAATCATTTTACTAGTCTTTAGTTTGTAATAAAATAATGTTGTCATATCATGACAATTTTCGAGCTTTTTCTCAAAGTACTCTATACTTTTTCTTAGGAGAAAGCTATATGTACCAACGTATAAGGGATTTGAGAGAGGGGAAGTAGTTTTTACAGCTGAAATACTTATAAAGCTCTCTGAACTATATAACGTTAATACAGATTATATACTAGGGTTATCAGATTATCCCCAAAGAATTAATCAAAAATAAAATAGTCTCTCCTTGATTTGTTCATTGACAACTGAATAAACCGAGGTGGGACTTTCTTATTTGTCAAGCAATTTAGTGAGATACGCCGTGATAGGAGCGATAATTATTAGCTATAAAATAGAGTGGTTCTCTATCTGCCATGACCACAAATAAGGACAATGATACTTCTGACCGTTCAGACTGCCAGCGTAAAAGGACAGTGGGTGAAATGCTCATGTGTGATCTAACTAATCACACCCATTGAGGATAAAAAAGTATTTTAGGAGGGGAGATTATTGACTCAAAGAACTATAGATTATTGTATACAACTATCTATGCTACATCACTTATATACCAATAACTTATTATCAAAAACTGAGTTTGAAGTTTGAAAAAAATAAAAGTTAGTTGATTTCTTATTTATCCTAATTTTGTGCACACTAAAAAGAGGTTTTGATACCTAAGTTTTAAAATTAAAGGACGTTGAATCCATGTTGCTGTACAAAACGAACGGCATCTTGGACAGACATTGTCTTATCTGGATTTCTTATTTCTGTAAGGCCTTGTAATTTTGGATTATAACTTTCCTGTTTTAGGAGTACGTGGTAGATGGCGACCAATAATCTGCGACAGATAGAGATGATAGCTTTTCGATGACCACATCGTTTCTTGAGTTTGAGATATTTATTTCGTAGTTCAGGGTGCTTCTCTGATTTAACCACAGCATTAGCTATTTGAACAAGAAAAGATTTGAGATAGTGACCGCCTTTCGAAATAAGCGTAGAGAACTTCTTTCCTGCACTTTCATTGTTGGCAGGAACTATCCGCCCCAAGAACAGAGTTTACCTGCAGTGTTAAAAACAGTCATATCAGCTCCGATTTCAGAGAGTATTCTGAGAGTAGATAGTTCCTCTTTAAAATCAGGAACGGTTTGAATCAACTTGACCTGTTCTTAGTATTCTTGACCGAGCTTCCGAATCATGGTTTCTAAATCTTCTTTACAGACGGCAAGAGCATCATAGTGTTCCTTGATGATTCTGTTTTCTCAGCTTGTTCAGGTGTCACATCCCCCTCGATAGAGATTTCCAAGTCCTGCACCTTATTCTTCATTCTCTTGTGAACCAACTGTTCAATGTTTGGCTTGTCCTCTGGATTGTCAAGTATGCTCTGAATAATAGCCTGAGCACTTTTTCCGAACACGTCGGAAACGACACTTGCAATCTGAAGATTAAATCAAGTCAGACAGTTCTGGTAACGATTTTTCTCGCTGACTTGCAGTTGTGTTAATTTCATGCGATAGCGAAAAAGGTCTCGGAGTTGTCTAATTTTAAGAGGTGGGATAAAGCTAGAAGCAACCAAATCATGCTTGAAGAGGTAGGCTATCCACTGCGCATCTTTCTTGTCGGTCTTCTTTCCTCTGATAGCCTTGACATACTTGGGGTGAGCCAAGCAAATCTTGCAGGATTTTTCAAGGATATTGAAGACAGGAATTCAATATTTACCGGTAGATTCCATACAGACATCAAAGCAAGAATAGTATTCTAGCCAGTCTCGTAGCTGTACTAACCCATTTGTAAAAGTTGAGAAACGTTTACGATGGTAGCTTGTGAGTCCTTTCTT
>NZ_CKYA01000024.1 GCF_001113365.1 Streptococcus pneumoniae
TCAGACTCGTATAATACCAAGATTAAAAAATACTGTAGCTAAAATCATGATAAAACATTTTTCTACTAACGATTAGTTAAATATCAGTTTAAATATATTATTCATCTACTTTTTGTTTTTGTATATAATTTGCAATTAGGAAAAACAAAAGTGAAAATCCTACAATGACTGTAATCGATTGAGTCAAATTAGTTGAGTTACCATCAATATTCTTTCCTAAATTTGAAATATAATACTGAGGAAAAATATAATGTATCTTATCTTGTATAGAACCTTTTTTTACAGAAAATAATGCACCTGAAAGAAGCATAGTCAGAACAGATACCATTGTTCCTATTAATAGCGCTCCTTGATTTTTTTTAGTCAAGGTGGATAAAATCATTCCAAAGTTTGCTGAAAATACCTCAATTAAGAGGATATATAGGATTAAGTTCCACGATATATCAAGATCAAACAATGGGAATAAAATTAAGCTGCTTAATAAATTAGTAATAGACAAAATTAAAAAATTAAACATTACCTGCTGTAGAACATAAGAAAAGTTTGATACTCCGCTTAGATAGATTCGTTTATCTAGACCATTTCTATCATCAAAATAGAATCTATACAGTATTAATGATAGTATCATAGAGCTCATAGCTATAACAGTAATAATAATTTTATAATGATCATGACCGTTAGAAATAGGAGCAGTTAAAGATTTTCCTTTATTTAAATACTGACTTAATTCCTTACCTAAAGTTGAATTTCTTACTGTAGTTACTTTATATTTTCCATCCTCTTTACTAATATATGCATCGTACTTACCCGTTATTAAATTAATATAATACCCCTCATCGCTTCCTACCTCTTTGACAGAAATGTTACTATTGCTCATCTCTAATAGTTCAATAGCATTTTTTGTTACACCGATTTTTACTTTTTGACTTTTCATTGTTACAACAAATGATGTTGCTGCAATAGTTACAAAAACTAGCAAAAAAGATATGAGAATATATGATTTTTCTTTCAAAAAACGTTGCAAGTTATTTCTTAAGATTATAAATTTCATTTTACCCTCCAAAATTTTCAGGCCGATATTTAAAGTGAATGATAAATAAAAATAGCACTGAACATAGTAACAAAATTCCTAACGTATTAAAATAAGAACTATAATTTGTATCGTAAATGATACTAAAAAATGTTGACATCACTTTGGAAATTGGAGATAAGGTAGACAAATTAGCAACTTTTTTCCCAAATATATACATCGGAAAAAATAAACCAGATAAAATTGCTAAAACATTAATAGCTAAATTTAAAATCTTTGTTGCAATATCTTCGCTTTTTAGTAACACACAGAAAGCACCTCCAAATGTGATAGAAAAGGTTACTAAAGCTAAGTCGAGTAATAAACTATAGGCAATATTAGTCTTACCATAGTTTACTAACCCGACACTATTAAAAATAAGCATATAAATTGCTAGGATAAAATACGAAATAGAAATAGAAACGATTAATTTGGATAAATAAATCTTGTAACGTGGAATCGGCGAATATACAATCCTGTAATTTGCATACTTCACGTTACTTCCAAATAGTAATTCAGGTAATATAATTACAGTTGCCATTGATAAATAAATCATCATCGTAACACCATAATAATCATATGATGTTAAAATATCGTCACTAAAAATCGAACCAAATACAAACCCTGTTACTAATATCAGGACAACCGGATAAATTAGTAGATACATCATGATTGGTTTATTCTTTAAAAGATTCATCGTATCTTGTTTCATTATTGTTAACATTACAGACCCCACTATTAATCTCTTAATTTTTTCCCAGTTAGTAGCAAGAAAACATCTTCTAAATTTTTCTTGACCATTGTAATATTAGTAATGTTTAGGTTGAACTTGATTAAAACCTCCAGTACAGCATT
>NZ_CKYA01000025.1 GCF_001113365.1 Streptococcus pneumoniae
TGGAATTGTCTAGGTTTAATTGCTTTCCTTTTTTGATTAGGAAACGGGCTTAAAATAATATGAGTATTAGTACCACTCAATCCAAAGGAGTTAATTAATATTTTATAATCATCTTCAACTATCTCTCTTGCTTTATCTACTATGTAAAATGGAGAATCTTCATAATCTATATTTCTATTAGGATAAGAAAAATTTATAGTCGGTGGTATTATTTTGTTCTCAATTATTTTAATACATTTAATTAATGAAGATATGCCTGATGCATCTATTGTATGACCGATGTTTGTCTTTACCGAACCTATTCCACAAAATTGCTTCTTGTCGGTGTAATTTCTAAATGAATCAGTTAAAGCTTTTATTTCAATATCATCACCCAAATGTGTTGCGGTTCCATGCGCTTCTACGTATACTGTTTTTTCTGGATTAAATGAACTTTTCTCCCAAAGCGATAATTGAAGTTCACTCTGGGCACGTCTATCTGGGGCAGTTATACTTATTGAATCGCCATCTTGATTGGATAACACACCATCTATAACACAATAAATATAATTTTTATCCTCAATTGCATCATCTAATCTTTTTATTACTACTGCTCCAACAGCTTCCCCTACTCCCGTTCCATCTGCTTCATCATCAAAAGTTCGTGTTCGTTCATCCTTAGATTCAATCCCTAAACTCACATCAACGTTTTCAGGATACATTAGAATATGTGCACCACCAACCAAAGCAAGATCACATTCACCACACGAAATAGAATTAATTGCTTGATTTACCGCAAACAAACTAGAAGAGCATGCTGTATCTATTACTACACTTGGTCCTTTTAAATTGAAATAATATGAAATTCTACTGGACAACATTGAATCCATATTTCCTGTACTAGAAATATCAATTAAATCTGGCCGAATAGTTTTTACGATATCAAAGTATTTGTAGTTAAGCATATTACTATTCCCAATAAAAACGCCTGTATGGGAATTTGAAAGTTCTTCCAAAACGCCTGCATCTTCAAAAGCTCTATAAGCCGTCATTAATAACAATCGTTGCTTAGGATCAATTAATCGTGATTCTGCATCACTTAATTGAAAAAGTTCATTATCAAAACTACTAATATCATTCAAATAAGCTGCATGTCTATATGACTTATCCTCTTTAGAAATTTTATTTCCAAATTTTTTTACTTCATTCTTTCTTTGTTCAGGAAAATCTCTAATAAAATCTTTTCCTCTCAACAATTTGTTAAAAAAATCATCTACTGATTCTGACTCAGGAAATAAGCCAGAAATTCCGATAATTGCATACTTATTATTTTTTCCCGATGTATCTTGGTAACTATCTAGAACAATATCATCTAAAATTCCCATTTTAGACCTCCAATATGAAAGTTTTCCTTTAATTCATTCTTCCTACCAATAATCTCACTTTCTGGAACAGATTTTAAGAGAAGTAACTTAGAAAAAAGTGTATCGTAGAATAACTGACAAGTCGAAACATCTACTAAACTATCATTCGAAATGAAATCATCACATTTCTGCAAGAGATTTTGGTATATGTTTCTATATTCCTCGAAAACTTTTAAATCATCAGAATTATTTTTACTACAGACGGCAATTGATATAATTTTTTTTAAAAATTTCAAATAGAAATTTGATGAATTTTTTATATAAATATTTTCATAATCTTCATCACAAGAACTAACAATATCAAAAACACTAGGGTAACTAGAATTAAAGAACTTCTTCAAGACAGGTTGCGTACCAAATTCAATAATATTTGTAATATTATTTTCTTTCATTTGATTAATAACCACATTCCATTGGACGGGCATCACTATCTGCTCTGAAAGAATAC
>NZ_CKYA01000026.1 GCF_001113365.1 Streptococcus pneumoniae
ACTAATTCTCCAAGTCTTTTTAATGGAAAGTTTCTTAGCATAAACATCTCGTTAAATCGGGATTTGCTTTTAAGAGATGAATTTTTGGTGTGAATGCTTGACATTATTTTGATTGACCATGGCATAGGCCAGGGTTGTGTCAATCTTGCTATGACCTAGCAGTTTTTGGACTTGTTCGATAGGCATACCTTTATCAATTGCCTTAGTCGCTAAAGTTCTTCTGAACTTATGTGGGTGAACCTTTTGTATACCGAGTTTGTCTCCTAACTTTCTTAAGCGAATCTCTACACCAGCAATTCCAAGCCTCTGGACTTTTCCAACTAACGTTACAAAAAGAGCAGGGTGACTATCGTTTCTGTCGTTAAGATAGTTTCTTAAATGAATTTTCGTCCGAGCGTCAAAATATACTGGTCTCTCCTTCTTTCCTTTACCAAAGACAACACACTCTCTGTTTTCAAAATCAATATCTGAACGATTCAACTGTACAAGCTCCCCTACACGCATACCTGTCGATGCTAGTAGGTCTATTATTGCCAAATCTCTCAAATTTTCACAGTTATCGCGCATAATTTCCAAATGTTCATCAGTATAAGTTTCCTTCACATTTTGCTCAGTCTTAATTTTCTTTATCCGTCGAATGGGATTTTTAATGATATATTCCTCTTGCTCAAGCCAAGCAAAAAAAGAAGACAATATACGCCTAATATTGTCTAAATTCGCCTTACTACAATCCTTTTCAGACTGGTAATTTGCTAAATAACTCCTTAAATCATCTGTTGTGAGTTGTGTCACAGACTCCTTAATACCATTAAACAAGTTTTCAATCGTCCTCTGGTAATAACGAATTGTTTTTGAGCTACAGCCCTCTACCTGCTTGGCGGTAATAAATAGTTGCAACAGGTTATTATTCGAATACTTCTGCTGCTTTTTTCCGTCTACTAGATGATGTTCTAAACTCTCTCTCAATGCTAGTAATTGTTCATTATTTAAAAGAGGTAACATTTCTTGCATGATAATTGTAACTTTTGATTCCATCATTTCTCACTTTCTTATTCATCAATAAAAAGAGACAATATCAGTTTCTGCATTACAGAATTCTAATATTGTCTGTTCATTTATTTTCTTGTTCTCATTCAAATCCAGCATACTAGATTACTTTTTGACCTTTTCTCTAACAGAATGTTCAGAAACCCATTTGGAGTAGCTTATCATTTTTTCATCAGTTAAAGCTTCTACTGCGATGGTTACACACATTTTTACTGCTTCTTCTACCGTTACAGAAAAACGATAGCCATTTAATTGTAAAAATTTGACCAAAACGAAGAAAGCAGTTCTTTTATTAGCATTAGCAAAAACATGCTTCTTTATCAATTGGACAAATAGTATCGTTGCTTTATCAAAAATTGTTGGATAAAGAGGCTTCCCAAAGACAAATTGTTCTGGTAAGTTCACAATCATATTTAAGGCAGAAGGACTAACTGTTTGAATTTTCTCATTTGGAGAATACCGTTGAATTGCTAAAGCATTTATTTTTTCAATTTGCTTTTCTGTCAGATAGATTGTCATTTTTCCACCAAAGCTTTGAAAACATCGTCGTATTCGTAAAATATTTTATCTAAATTTAAGTCAAAGGCATCATCAGATACATAAGAAACCTGCTGCCCCAATTCTTCAGGAGTAAAGATAATCTCACCACTTGGTAACAATTTAGCTTCGTATTTTACACCACTTGGAATATTAAATTCACTTGGAATCGTAATGGTGATTGAATTTCCTTGTTTTCTTGTTTTTACGACCATCTGATTTCCTCCTTTGTTGTATTATAACAAATCATTACCGTAATTACAATGGCAGAATATCAGCCAAAATACTCCTGCATCAGAGATTTCTTCAAAGTTTCAAGCTCTTCCAGAGATTTTTGGATTGCCAATTGTGATTTGTCGACCAGGGCTACAAAGTCTGCGAACTCATTTTGGAGGGCTAGAGGGGGGAGG
>NZ_CKYA01000027.1 GCF_001113365.1 Streptococcus pneumoniae
ACGAATCGCTTATTCAATTATAAGTTTACGTGCTTTTAGTCACAGTTCTTGTGCTTGATGGAAAGAATGACACCTATAAAAATGCGAGGTAGTGGCTGTACCACTCACTTATTCACCTCCCCGTGATTTGTAGTAGTGATAGGCTTTCTCACTATTATTATAAAACAAAATAAAGAGCACAACACTTTTTCATTCTGTGTTGTGCCTTGAGTGAAACGAAAGGAATGAATTATAAACATGTCTTTTGTCTTTCACCTTATTTTACAGTAAGACTAATTTTTAAATGTCAGTAATTTTAAATAGTTGATAAAATCTTTGCTCTCAGACGGTTAATAGATATGCTTATGAGAAGTGTTTAATAAATTAATTTTAGTTCAAAATGTCCAATTTGGACACTTTGAAAGATTTCTTAGTTTTATATATTATACTTTTCTCAGGAGAAAGCTAGATGTACAGACGTTTGAGAGATTTGAGGGAAGATCACGATTTGACCTAAAAACAATTAGCTAAAATACTTTCGTTTACAAACTCAGCTTATGCTAAAATTGAACGGGGTGAGCATACGTTAACAGCAGATGTATTGGTAACTCTCTCAAACTTTTACGATGTCAGTACAGACTACTTATTGGGATTGACAGATTTTCCTGATAAAATTCGTTTTAGAAAATGATCTCCTCAATTTCATAGACTGTGAAAATGAGGAGATTTTTTATTTGTTCTTTGACAATTGAATAGTCCAAAATGGTACTTTCCTCATTTGTGGAGCAAATTTGAATGGCTCGCCATGATAAGAGCGATTTTAAAACCATCAATAAAATAGAGCGATACTTTATATGCCATGATACAAATGATATACAATGATACTTCTGACCGTTCAGGCTGCCACCGTAAAAGAGCAGCAAGTGAAATTCTTATGATGACTTCATCAGTCATGCCATGGAGGCAAAAAATCTAAGAAAGGAAGTAGTAAAATCATGGAAACAGTAAACTATAAAGATTTAGTTGCGATTGGTTTTCCAGAGCACACATCGAGAAATATTATTAGACAAGCAAAAAAGATTGCTGTAAAAAAGTTTGAAGAAGCTAGAAAAAATGATAAGAATGCGGTACAATTAGGATGTTCACCTTTCGATAATAAAAGGTTAGGCATTGCTCCTAAAAATATTGTAGAAAATTTAATTGGTATTTCTTTTTCAGATATAGAAGGTGAGAAAAATGGTTATATCAAAGACAAAGAAATATAAAGGTGTATACAAAGATTCAAAAGGAAAAATTTATTTTCAAATTGAATTAGGAGTTGATCCAATAACTGGGAAAAGAATTCAAAAGAAAGGAAGGAAAAATCAACAGGGACTACCGTTCAATTCTTTTAAGGAAGCATATGAAGAGATACTTCGTTTAAAACATGAATTTGTGAACTCTACTATTAATAATAGTTTTCTAACTTTTAGAGAGTTTATGGAAGAGATTTATTTAAAATATTATCAACAAAAAGTTCAATTTGTAAC
>NZ_CKYA01000028.1 GCF_001113365.1 Streptococcus pneumoniae
AAGATATCTATTCTTTACTTTAGATTTTACTATCTCTTTAGTGCTCTCACTAAAATTATTATTTGATAAAAAATTAGATAAACTATCAATTGAATTGTTTCTTAATATATCAGCCACTGTTAATTTCAAATTGAAAATTTTATTTAATCGTCCTGCTATCTCTGCAGCCGTTAAAGAATCACCTCCTAGTTCATAAATATTTCTTGAAAAATCTTTTTGATTGCCAAAAATATCTGTAAATACTTCATTTAGTTGGTCTTTGATTGTTTTGTCAGAACTAGACTCAGCAGTGTGATTTAAATAATCAGATATCCAACACGCCTCTTCCGCTAAATCCAGTTTTTCAACTTTGAAAGTAGAAAATTGTTTCTTGTTAAGGGGTCCCTTTTTTAAAACCATATGAGCATTTGTTCCCGAAAAACCAAAAGAACTAACACCAATATAGGTTTCTTTACCCACTATGTCTTTATTTAGGTCATTGATATATGCTTTAGAATTTGAGAAATTTATATTTTGATTTGGATACATAAATCCAATATTTTTAGGAATTTTCTCATTATATAGTGACATCGCAGCCTTAATAATACTAATCAGACCCGACAATTCAAATAAGTGGCCTATATTATTTTTTACAGATCCGATTCCAATACTGTTATCCCTCATAAAATTAAATGCATGATTGATTCCAGATATTTCTATTGGATCGCCTAATTTAGTGGCTGTTCCATGAGTTTCAATATATAATTCATCAGAATCTTCCACCTCTATATTTTTCCATGCATCCATAATAACATTAGTCTGTGCATTAGGATTTGGAACTGTTAAACCTGATGTTTTTCCATCATGATTAACTGCCATACCACAGATTGTTGCATATATCCTATCATTATCCTCCATCGCTTTGGATTTGCTTTTTATTATGATTGTCGCAACACCTTCTCCTGTATAGGTACCATTTGCCTTATCATCAAATGCAGAGGAATTTTCTGAGTTATCCAAAATACCAATATCATTCTCTTCTGAATCTATCGGACAAAAGTTAAGT
>NZ_CKYA01000029.1 GCF_001113365.1 Streptococcus pneumoniae
GAAAAGATAATTTTCGAAATGCGGTTCTTCCCATCTATCAATTTGCTCATAACAAATTCTTAACTTACCAATCTGAGTTTCATTAAAATCCTCAATAATTTCGAGTATTAATTGCTTCCGCTGTTTTAAATATTCATCAAGTTCCTTTAATTTTGCTTCAAACGATTCGAGTGTCTGAGTTCTTAGCCCATAGTCTGGTCTCGGTAATTTTTTATTTTTAATCATTAAATTAGAAATAAATTCTGTAATTTTTTCACCGTCAGCTGTTTTAACTAACTCATTAACAGAATATCTCCTATCAAACATTTTCTCTAAAATTCTAGTTTTATCAACTAATTTAAAATGGTTACCTTCAACTTTATAAACTTTTGTGTACTGAGACCGTGTCCATTCTTTAATAGAGTCAGAATTAAATATATAAGAATAGCCAAACCTATTCTCTCGATTTTGCCCATAATATTGTAAAATATTATCCTTATTTTCTTGTTTGACATCTGGCAAACTAACTTCAATAATATATTCAGTTTCTTCTAAAACATAGAGTACAAAAGCATTTGCATGGTTACATAGAAATTCCAATTTGCTTTGCTTATCACAATCTTGAGAAAGTACAAATTGTAACATATCAATTAATGTGCTTTTACCTGTACCTCTCCCTCCAATTAAACAATTCATAGATGGTGAAAATGTTAAAAAGAAGTCTTTATCTTTTTTTAACTTATCACCTGCAAGAAAACTTCTATTTTCCCCACGATTTTCTATATATAATCCTTTTATATAGGACTTTTGTTTAAAGCTTGGCTCACATAAACTAACTGATACATTATAATCAAACAATGCTTCTTGAAACATCTTGAAAGAAATTTTTCCACCTTTCAACCACAGATTGTTCTTCCCGAGTGAATCAATTTCGTGAGAATCATTATCTAATAGAAAATTGGGCTCACAATTAAAATCTGTTAATAGTTTTTTTCTAGAACCTTCAACAGAATTTATATTTTTAACACCAATAAATCGTGTGTTTTCTTTAGAAAAAATTTTTCGTTTATATGCACCTGATAAGTGAGAACCTTTTTTCAAAATGTTATAACTATTGAAATGAGCAATAT
>NZ_CKYA01000030.1 GCF_001113365.1 Streptococcus pneumoniae
AATATGAGGATGTATATCATAAATCGGATAATTTTTCATTATGATTGAGACTGCCATTTGTAACTTTTTAATACCTTTGGTAGTATTATGATCAGTTACTACAACTATTTCTATTCCATTTTTTATGATTGCCTCTGCTAACATAAGAAAACTAATATATTCTTTTGAACTAGAAAAAACAACCTTATCAAAATTACTAAAAAAAATTGTCTTATCAACTTTTATTTTCTTATTTTCAAAAAATATATCATATAGTTCATCTTCAGTAATTTTTCTATATTTCGTTGCAGTCCAATTAGAAAATAGCTTGTAATCATAAGAAGCAGGTGTATGCAAATGAATTAAAGTCTTGTGAAAGCTACCGAATTTCTCTTTGGAATTTGTTAGTTCTTGATAAACAAACTTTATCTTGTTATTAAATCCTCTCACTTCTACTCTCCTAAAAATATCAATTGTTTATTTTTCAAGTAATTCATTAAGTCTCTTTTCCCCCACCTTCAACATCTCTTTCTCTACCTTGCTCCATTTTCCGAAGAGGCATTCTTGTAGCACTTCTGCTGCTGAAGTTGTATTTTCTTTTGAATCATATACACAACTTCTATCTCGTTGGTAAATTTGAATTCTTTCAAAGATAGCTAGTTCTTCCAATTGTCGTGTATTATCAACTAGATGATTTACAATGAAATCATGATGTTCTTTTGGAGTTGCGCGTGCTTGATTTGGGTTAATAGCGTACAGTTCTTCGTATCGGATAAGGGTGCTCAGATAGGACAGCTTAGGCTTTGTCGCAATCAAGGCTAATTGTATTTCATATCCCCTACTTTTCAAGAGTTGTGCTGTTTTCTTTGGAACATCAATAGTTCGTAAAGTTCCCTCTATCAAAAGATTGTATCCCAAATGACTCAATTCTCTTACTAAAGACTCTACCATTTTACCTGCAAAATATTTGGTGTATTCAACACTGTCTTTGCCATATTCTTGCTGCAGTTCTAAATAGTGTGGATGCTGAGAACGAAAACTATCTCCATCT
>NZ_CKYA01000031.1 GCF_001113365.1 Streptococcus pneumoniae
CGACCTTCAAACAACGAGCCAACTCGCTCGAAGCTGGTGTGAATCGTCTGACTGAAGGCCTTAGAACCAAAGCCGATATCAGCTCACTCAATGTGACTGCTGAAAATATCCGGCAATCTGTGAAGAGTCTTGAGACAGACACGCAGAACAAACTAAATCAGAAGTTGAGTCAGGCTGAATTTGAGGTGCGAGCTGGCTCTATCCGTCAGGAAATCTTGAACGCAACCAAGAATAAAGCCAGCAAGTCAGAACTCACGCAGACAGCTGAGGAGCTCTCTAGTAAGATAGCGAGTGTGCAGGTCGGGGGTAGGAATTATATCCGGGGTACAAAGCGCATGATGCTAGCCAGAGGATTGTGGGCATCAGGTACTTTTAGACCGTCAGGCGCTGGGACGGCAAAGACGATTGATGTATCAGACAGTCCAGTAACTGGCTTTGATAAAGCGATACGATTGACCTCAAGCAATGCTAGAGACCAAATAGGTATTGCTCAAGATGGATTTTATATATCGCAAGGCACATACACGATGTCTTGTTGGGTCAAAGGCAGAAGAGGTCAAAAGGTCAAGCTACAAACTTATTGGCAAGTCCATGATAATTCGGGTATTTCACCCATCTTTACATTAAAGGATGAAAATTGGACAAAGCTATCGTTTACTAGCGCTAGAAATAGGGCTGGAGTCGCATCAATTGGCTATGTGTATCTCGTAAATGCTGAGGTCGGAGAATATTTAGATGTTCTTGCGCCCCAGCTGGAAGACGGAAGTTTGGCAACAAGCTCAAAAGAAGCTCCTGAAGATATAGAAGGTCAGATTTCAACAGTTGAATCGACCTTTAAACAACGAGCCAACTCACTCGAAGCTGGTGTAAGCCGTCTGACTGAAGGCCTTAGAACCAAAGTGGATATCAGCTCACTCAATGTGACTGCTGAAAATATCCGGCAATCTGTGAAGAGCCTTGAGACAGACACG
>NZ_CKYA01000032.1 GCF_001113365.1 Streptococcus pneumoniae
CATATATCGGGAAGACAGGATTCGAACCTGCGACACCTTGGTCCCAAACCAAGTACTCTACCAAGCTGAGCTACTTCCCGAGTTAAAAAGAAAAATGCACCCTAGAGGAGTCGAACCTCTAACCGCCTGATTCGTAGTCAGGTACTCTATCCAGTTGAGCTAAGGGTGCTCCATATTATGCCGAGGACCGGAATCGAACCGGTACGATCGTTACCAATCGCAGGATTTTAAGTCCTGTGCGTCTGCCAGTTCCGCCACCCCGGCCTCTCTAAGCGAACGACGGGATTCGAACCCGCGACCCCCACCTTGGCAAGGTGGTGTTCTACCACTGAACTACGTTCGCACTGTTTTCTTCTATCTAAAAATGCCGGCTACATGACTTGAACACGCGACCCTCTGATTACAAATCAGATGCTCTACCAACTGAGCTAAGCCGGCTCATTTATTATATCTTAATGCGGGTTAAGGGACTTGAACCCCCACGCCGTTAAGCGCCAGATCCTAAATCTGGTGCGTCTGCCAATTCCGCCAAACCCGCAGATATGACCCGTACTGGGCTCGAACCAGTGACCCATTGATTAAAAGTCAATTGCTCTACCAACTGAGCTAACGAGTCTAAAATAACTTCCGTTATCTTAAACGGTCCCGACGGGAATCGAACCCGCGATCTTCGCCGTGACAGGGCGACGTGATAACCGCTACACTACGGGACCTTTGGGAGTTAACGGGATCGAACCGCTGACCCTCTGCTTGTAAGGCAGATGCTCTCCCAGCTGAGCTAAACTCCCTAGAGCTAAGCGACTTCCATATCTCACAGGGGGCAACCCCCAACTACTTCCGGCGTTCTAGGGCTTAACTTCTGT
>NZ_CKYA01000033.1 GCF_001113365.1 Streptococcus pneumoniae
TTATTAAATAAATTATTTTCTCCCATTGCTTCTTCTATTTCATATGTCTGTATTTCCTGTTTTTCCATAGCAGACAAAATTCTAGATTGTGTTTTTAAAACTAATTCGCTATCATTTCTAACCTTAGATAAATCCACATAAATAGGGAGGGAATTTCTAAAAAGACCAATTACATTATTGACATTACCAAAATCTCTGCCAGATACCGGTATCCCAACAACTTGTTTATCATTTTTCTCAATCGCACTAGTTGTTTTAAAATAAGCGGCTAACAATACCGAAAATAGACTAACGTTTTCTTTTGCGGAATATTTTTCTAATTTTTCTAGCAATGTTGAATCTATAAAAAGCCCGATTGAGCTTACTGTATTGCTTTTTATAGTAGCTGGTAAAACCTCTAAATTAATTGGTGCATCCTTTAATTCATTTACCCATTCTTGTAATTTCAACTGATGATTTATTTTTATCTGTTGGTTGTACCATTCTGAGTAATCTGTATAATCAATAGTAGATTCTGGAACTTCTTGTTTGTTATATAGAGTTATTAATTGACTTAAAAATACTTTCATTGATTGAAAATCAAAAATTATATGGTGTGCATCAAATAACAAAATCGAATTATTAGAGCTACTTTGTAATAGCTTGATTCTAAAAAGGGGACCGTTTTTCAAATCAAACACCTTAATGAAATTCTCTTTTATTTTTTCCCACTCTTCAATTGGAGCATGCTCAACCTCAATATTTTTCTGCATAAATGGATTTATAACTTGGAAAATTTGTCCTGCTTCCTCTATAAATTTTGTTCTGAAAGCTTCGTTTTGCTC
>NZ_CKYA01000034.1 GCF_001113365.1 Streptococcus pneumoniae
CAATTTTCTTGTTATCCAGAGAAGCGATTAGACTACCATAATTAAAAAGATAATCTTGTCCAAATGAAATAAAAGTTCCCCATTTTCTATTGTCTACTGTATCTTTTGTATATCCAGCGTCCAATATTGCTTTGTATGCGGATGTTAACATTAATCTTGAATTTGGATCCATCAACATAGCTTCAGATCTTGGAATATTGAAGAAGTTATAATCAAATAAATCAATATTTTGTAGGTAATTTCCTTTCCTAAAACTCAAATCTGTGAAATTATAGATGTTCCCAAATTCATTAGCAATCTTAATCCTTTTAGGGGACAGACTGCTAATGAATTTTTCCCCAGCTAGTAAAGAATTATAAAATTCCTCTTTGTTTTGATTATTTCCAATATTTAAATCTATACCAATAATTGCATATTCATCCTCACTAGGATCGTTAAGAGGGGAAGAATTTTCAAGTTTTGAAGTCCCATTTTTAAAATTAGGAATAATATTTTTTTCTTTAATTTTTTTCGCTAATTCTCCAA
>NZ_CKYA01000035.1 GCF_001113365.1 Streptococcus pneumoniae
AGAAATATTTCCTTGAGACACTCAAAGGAATTATTAAAGAATGAGGGAAGAAATAATGGAAAATCTTTTAGAAGTCAAAAAACTATCAAAAACGTATAAGAACGGAAGAAAAGCATTAGATAATTTAAATTTTAATGTTACAAAAGGCGAGATTCTTGGTTTCCTAGGACCAAATGGAGCGGGAAAAAGTACGACAATAAATATTTTATCTACCTTATTGCAATCTGATGGAGGTAAAATAATATATTTTAATAATGAAAATTTGTCCATCAAGGATGTAAAAAAACAACTTGGAATTGTTCCTCAAGAATTAGCGATTTATGAAGATATCTCAGCCTCACAGAATGTCAAATTCTTTGCTTCTTTATATGGAGTTAAAAAAAGTGAAATCAATGAAAAAGTTGAAAATGCATTAAAAAAA
>NZ_CKYA01000036.1 GCF_001113365.1 Streptococcus pneumoniae
ATTGCATAAGATCATTCTTATAAGCGCGAATTGTGTGTGAACTCAAACGCTTATGAGTTTTGCAATAATCTAAGTAAGTAGAAATAAGTTTATAATCCATAAAAATCTCCTTTATCAATAATCATGCTATTATAAACCTATTTGGGTGCTTTGTATAGCGATAATAAATAGTTATCGGTAGGAGAGATATATTTTGGATAGAAAAAGTTTTATTACAAAAATAAGTGACTCTTTTAATGATGGAGAATTATCATTATTTTTAGGTGCAGGAAGTAGTTTAGATGCTCATTTTCCAACTTGGAAAGAACTTCTAACCCCATGTGCCGAAAAATTAGGACTCGATATTAGTAGTATCACAGACTATTTTCAACTTGCTCAATATTTTATTAATGAGTATAGTGAGCGAGAATTATATTCACTAATAAATCATAAAATTAACAAATTTGATTATGAAAGCGAACTAATGAAAATAATTGTC
>NZ_CKYA01000037.1 GCF_001113365.1 Streptococcus pneumoniae
AGAAATCATTTGATTCATTTCTTGTTTTATTTATATATGTTTCTAATAAATTGAATGTTTTTTGATCTCCTAAAAATAGGATACGTTCTTTCTTACCCTTTCCTATAATATGGAGTGTCTTATTGGAAAGATTAATATCTTTGAGATGAATATGGCAAAGTTCAGAAATTCTGATGCCTGTTGAAAGTAAAAGTGAAATAATTAGTAGATTTCTTTCAGCGTGTTGTTTTTGATAATCAGTTTTAGATAGAGCTACTCTCTGCTCTAAATATAAAAAAATACTTTTCAGAATGTCATACGGAATCGTTTTAGGCAATATTTTTTCAGTTCTAAATTGAAAACGCAATTGATTGAAGGGGTT
>NZ_CKYA01000038.1 GCF_001113365.1 Streptococcus pneumoniae
ACTTCCCCATCTTTCGATAAATAGAATCCCCACTAACAAAAGGATAATCAGGCAAGGAAGTAAGACCATCCCCATGCTCCAATTCAGATTGACATTATCAATCAGCTTAGGTAATCTTCCAGACAAAATATCCACTGAACGCAAGTAAGTAAAGGGAATCAGATGTGCAATCTTTTGGAGAGGCTGAATTGTTTGAATGCCAAACAATAAGCCAACAATCCCAATAAGTGAAAGAAAGAGGACAGGCATTTTTTGCTTGAAAAGGTAAGCAGTCAAGTACACTACTTCCACAATGACGATAAAGGCTAAGAAAGCTAAGAACAAGGCAGGAAATAACACATCTTGTATCTTTCCA
>NZ_CKYA01000039.1 GCF_001113365.1 Streptococcus pneumoniae
AATTACTTGGTTTACACCGGCAGTGAAAGGACCTTTTCCTTCAGCTTTTTCAAGATAAGCAGCAGGAACATCAATACTGTCTTTAACGTTATCTTTAACAGCTTTTTCGACAGTTTCTTTAGCAACTAATCCATTGATGTTGATGTCTACATTTTTAGTAGCAACTAGATTAGTCAAGTCAGCTTTACCGTCTTTATTTCCGTAAACTTTAACAGTAGCTTTATAAGTTTGAGTACCATTAGCACGAAGTTGATCGATTAAATCTTGACCTTGTTTACCAACAGTATTGCCATTTAAGTCTACTTCATAGAAGTATTGACCTTTGGTC